>UBOA01000013.1:0-321391 GCA_900466985.1 Hyphomicrobiales bacterium | reverse complement strand
CTGTTTGGACTCCGTGTCGAGCTCGCCGGCGCGCAGCCGTTCCCCCAAATTCGCATGTGTTTTGATTGTGCGATCGGCCTGCAAACCGGTCCGGTTGGCCCAAGGTCGTGTGGCGTCCGTTATCCGAGTGCTACTGCCTCTAGTATCCAAGCTGTTCTCTCTGCCAATTCGGGAACCTTGGCCAAATTGGCCTGACAGTGAGCCGTCACGCGATGCGCCTAGACGGCGGCAGCGTCCAGATAGAGTTCATCGAGCACGTAGCTCTCGCCATGCGCCCGATCACGACATCCCAGCGCATCACCATGACGGTCCAAGCCACCGAACAATTGCGTAGGCAGGCATTGGCCGGTGAAGTCCCTTCAGGGGTAAATCGCCGACGGGAACAGCCTCGATCAGCGATTCGACGGCTGCAAAGACGCGTTGACTGACGAGTATCTGACGGGACTTGGCTTCCTCGCACAATCGAGCCGCGTGATTCGTGACGGTGCCGATGACAGCGTAGTCCGACCGCTGGTCGAAGCCGATCCGACCGATGGTCGCGTGGCCCCGTGCAATGCCGATGCCGAAGCCAAGCATATAGTCCCGTTTGCGCCACCGCTCTGAATGCTCATCAATGGCATCACGCATCGCTGTGGCCATTGAGACTGCCCGCTCAGTGTGGTCAGCACAGGGTAGCGGATCGTTGAAGAAAACAACGACGCCGTCGCCGACAAAGCGTTCCAACGTTCCCTCGTGCCGGACGATTTGGTTGCCAAGACATGCATGATACTCCCGAAGCACCGTCATGACCTCTTCCGGCTCTGCGGTCTCGGAGAAGGCCGTGAAGCCGCGCAGGTCGCAGAAAACGACCGTCACTTCGCGGCGGTGGCTTTGGAGAAGCGCGTCGCCATTCTCGGCCGCAACAATGAGATCGGCGACCTGAGCGGGCAAAAACCGTCGGAGCCGAGCCATCCGCTCGATCGCTGTGACCTGCTCCGCCACTTTCTGTTCGAGGGATTGATTCCATTCTGCCAGGCATGCAGCCTGGTCCTGAAGGCTCCGCGTTTGCT
This sequence comes from Hyphomicrobiales bacterium, assembly GCA_900466985.1. GTDB lineage: Bacteria > Pseudomonadota > Alphaproteobacteria > Rhizobiales > Rhizobiaceae > Rhizobium. The sequence continues at coordinate 320,342 of UBOA01000013.1, read as the reverse complement.
CTTCGACGGTGTCGTGAAGCGTCTTCTGCCGCAGCATCGATCGGACGCGCGCCAGCAGCGCCTGATGCTCGAACGGCTTGGTCAGATAGTCGTCGCCTCCAGCGTCCAATCCCTCGACGACATCGCGCGTGTCCGCTTTTGCCGTTACGAGAATGACCGGAATCGATCGCAGCGAAACGTCCTGCTTGAGCATGCGCACGAGGCTGATACCGTCGAGCTTCGGCATCATGACGTCAAGAAGGATGAGATCAGGCTTAAGGTCGTATACTTTGGCGAGGCCCTCTTCACCGTCTGCGGCGGTCGCCACTTCGTAGCCACACGCCTCAAGGCGCACCTGCAGGATTTCGAGATTTTCCGGCGTGTCGTCGACGGCGAGAATGAGGGGTGGATCGTGCATGTGCGGCCTCCCTCAGGATAGGAATTCCCGGATCGTCGCCAGAAGTTGGCGCGGGCTGAACGGCTTGGCGACGTAACCATTGCATCCCGCGGCCAGGGCTTTCGCCTCATCACCCGACAATGCGTAGGAGGTGACGGCAATGATCGGTATGTGCCGGAGTGCCGGGTTGGACTTGATGCGGCGAGTCGCTTCGTACCCGTCCATCATGGGCAGCTGGATGTCCATAAGGATCAGGTCCGGCTTCTGCGCCGCCGCCGCCGTCACGCCAGCGGCGCCATCCGCGGCCTCGATCAATTCGTATTCAGTGGTGGCGATGAGGTCTCGCACGATCTGTCTGTTGTCTTCGGTGTCTTCCACCATCAGAATTCTTTTGCTCATGCCGCTTCAAAGCGCTCCTCTGCATCGATTGGTATCATCATGCGGAACGTCGCACCGGCACCGGACACTGACTCCACGGTTATTGTTCCGCCGTGCATTTCGACAAAGCGTTTCGAGATTGCCAGACCCAGACCCGTCCCGCCCTTCTGCCTGGTGCTGCTGCTGTCGACCTGCTGGAATTCCTCAAAGATGAGAGTTTGGTCTTCGGGCGCGATACCTGGGCCAGTGTCCCGCACGGCGATCTCGAAGTGGCCATCGGTTGCCCCTGCCAGAATGTCGACGGAGCCCGCTTCGGTGAACTTGATCGCATTACCGGCAATATTCAGCAGGACCTGGGTCAGACGGCGCTCGTCGCCACGGCCCATGGGAAGATTCTCGGCGACTGACGTGGTGAACGCGAGGCCTTTTTCCCGCGCCAGCGGTTCAACAGCGGCAGCCACGGTTTGTACGATCTGCCCAAGGGAATAGTCGTCCAGCCCCAGTGTTAACTGCCCGGCCTCGATCTTCGAAAGATCGAGCACGTCGTTGATAAGGCCTAACAGGTGCCGGCCGTTGGACTGCACCCGCGCCACTGTCGCCCTTGCCCTGTCCGGAAGCTCACCATAAATGCCGTCAACCAGCAGCTCCGTGAAGCCCAGAACCGAATTAAGCGGTGTCCTCAGTTCGTGGCTCATATTCGCGAGGAACTGAGACTTATGGCGGCTTGCCGCCTCTAGCTCCCGGCCTTTATCCTCTATCTCGCGGAACAGTTTGGCGTTCTGAATGGCCAGCACCGACTGTGCGGCAAAGGTTTCCATCAGGTGGACAACCTGTTCGTCGAATTCTCCGGGTTCACGGCGCCTGACGACGAGAGCGCCAACAATCTTGTTCGGCCTGAGCAATGGCACAATCAGCACGCCGCGATATCCGGCTTCGCGGATGATTTTATGAGTGGGGGTTTCTTCGCCGAGTTCGGGCACCTGTACAGGTTCGCGGCGCCGTGCGGCGTCACCGATCCCTGGATCACTTAATCCAATAGACTGTCTCGAGATGGCGGCAACCAGCTCGTCGCTCATCCCATAAGTTGCGCGAGGGCGGAATTGTTGCCTGCTGCTACTGAACACATAGATAGTGCCCGCATCCGTGTCGGATAGGTGCACGGCTTTTGATACGATTGTCCGCAGCACCGTGTCGAGATCGAGCGTCGAATTGACCGCCTTGGTAACCTCTCCGAGCGCCTCCAACTCGGCGACAGAGCGTGCGAGCTCGGCTGTGCGCGCTTGGACCTCCTGGAACAGACGCACGTTCTCAATCGCGATCACCGCCTGGTCGGCGAAGGTGGTGAGCAGTTCAATCTGCTTTCGGTTGAAGGGCCGAACCTCGACCCGGCGGATCGTCAGCGTTCCGATGGCTTCTTCTTCCCGCAGGAGCGGAGCGGCGAGGGTGGTCCGATGGCCAAGCCGCCTTGCCATTTCTCGGCCCGCAGGGAAATCATCACCCATGGCGGTGAGGTCGCTTACATGCACGGTCTGCCCGTCGACAAACGCGCGACCGGAAACCCAGTCGCGACCGATCGGCCATTTGGCGAAGTCAATCGGGATTGAACCATAATGCGCTCTCCATGCCAGTGACTCACCGTCTTTAAGAAGTATGGCCGCGTCGTAGGCGTCGCAGAGCTTTGCCGCGCTCTCGGCAACGGCATTCAGGACGGGCTGAATGTCGGTCGGAGAGGCAGCGATGGTACGCAGGATTGCGCTAGTTGCCATCTGCTGCTCAAGCGATTCAGTCAGCTCTCGGTTGCGGGTCTCGATTTCCTGGTAGAGGCGCCCGAGCTGGGCGGAGGTCTGGTTGACGTTGTCGGCGAGCACTCCAAGCTCGTCCCGATTGCCGATCGTGACCTGCTGTGCAAAGTCGCCGGCGGCTATCTGACCCAGACGCTTTTCGATCTTCTTGACCGGCTCTATCAACGACCACGAGATGACGTAGCCGAGACCCAGTGCCAACAGAATACTGCCCAGAATAAAGGAGACCACGACCAGCCGCGAGGTTTTGTAGGCTCCTTCCGTCGCCTCGATGGATGTCACCATGTCAGCCTCGGCAATATTGACGAGCTGGTTCGTCAGCCGTTCGAGCCGATCTGCCGACGGCATGATCTGATCGACTTGAACTTTGCGCGCTTCGTCTGTGCGGCCGGTGCGGATGAGTTCCGCGACACGCGTTACGCCAGTCGTAAACCGGTCATACTCCAGCCGGACCTCGCCGAGCAGTTCCACTTCGCTTTCGGTGACGAACTCCATGCGGTCGAGGTCGTATCCGAACTGGCTGAACTGGCGCAACGCTGCATCCAGCATTCTTTTGTCTTGCAACAAAAGTGCGGTCGCGATGCTGTAAAGTTGATTCGTTGTGTCGTGCTGGACCTGGCGATAGGCCGCAATCCTGCGCTGCAACTTGATTAGCTCGGTGGTCTGATCGTTGACCCCGCTCAACACGCGCAATTCGACTCCCCCGAGCACGATCAGCATTCCGACGATCGACAGGAATGCGACCAAAAGCTTTGTTTGGACGCGCGCCGGCAGCCGCGCCACGCAGCCGACGAACCAACTCGCGACGTTACCGGGATTCATCCACGAGGCTGAGAAGGTCACTTCGGAACTCCTCCGGATCAAAGCTGGCGCCCATATACTGCACGCGCAAGCTGCCGTTGCGGTCCACGAGAGACGTCAGCAGAGTATGGTCGACGTCGCCGTTCGCTGTCTTCATCGCAATGATGCCGTATTTCCGGCCGATCTCATGGACCCTTGCCGGATCGCCGGTAAGAAACACCCAGCCCTTCACATCGGCATCGAAATTTTGCGCGTATTGTTTTAGCACCTCGGGCGTATCCCTTTCCGGGTCTACGGTGATCGAAATGAAATTGATCTGTGACCCGAACGTCGGACCAAGTGCGTCCTTCACCCGCGCCATGTTGTCGGTCAGCATCGGGCAAATATCGGTACAGGAGGCGAAGATGAACGCAATGGCGACCACTTTGCCTCGAAATTCGCGGAGTGAGACAGATATCCCATTCTGCGATGTTAGCGTAAAGTCTGCCGCCGCTCCGATGGTCGGCAAGCGTTGATCGTGCGATGCATCATGCGCCTGCCCTGGCCCGGCTAGCAAAAACAACATCACAATCTGCGCTGGCCACCTGCTCATGTCTTCAGCTCGCGTTTCACCTCGCTGAGGAAGCGCCAATCGGTACCGTTGGCGATGATATCGTGCGGGCTCGACTTGATCATACCAGACTCATGCAGCCGCAGGGCGTAAAACCGGATGGTGTCCTCAGGATCGTATTCGCGCCATTTTCCATAAGGCACTTCGCTCATCGTCTGCAGGGCATAATCATAGTTGGCGGCGAACCCGCCATCGACGATCTGCTGCGCGATGCGCTCTGGCTCGGCGACGCATAGGTCTGCCGCCTTGAGAATGGCGCGCAACACGCGCTTGGTGGCGACAGGGTTGTTCCGAACGAAGTCCGCATTGCTTGCCAGCATGCAGCAGAAGTACTGCGACCAGGGACGATCGATGGTACTATTTACGACTACGTGGCCGATGTTGCGAGCGTGCAGTTCCTGGGGCTCGGGTGGAAAGCCGAGGAATGCATCAACTTTTCCTTTGATGAAAAGCTCCATCGGCCTGACGGCTGGATCGGTCACCCAGCGGATGTCGTTTTGTGGGTCCAGGCCGACATATGCAGCCATGCTGGTCAAAAACACATGCGGCGTTGATCCCAGGCCCTGTACGCCCACCGTTTTGCCTTTCAGATCTGTCATACTGCGAATGCTTTCGTTTCCGAACAGTTCGAAGCACCCAGGATGCACGCCCGCCAGCACCATGATCGGGTCACCTGCATCGATCGCAACGGCAAGGGGCGCAGCAAAATTCAAACTGAAATCCACCTCGCCGCGCGCGATCATCTCAGACGTGCCGTAGCCTGGTTCTGAAGTGACATAGCGGACGTCTGTGAACCCCTCCAAACGCAACAGCTCCTCGGCGACGTACTGTGGCGCAATGCAGATGCCGCTGATCTTCGCGAGGCGGATGGTGGTCGTTTCCGGCAGTGGCTCAGCCCAAGCGCGTGTCGTGGTTCCTAGAACGCCAGCAACGCCAACTGCCGCTGCACTGGCCAGGAAAGAGCGGCGGTTCTGGATGATATGCATCGGAGCGCTCCCTCTCTAATAAGACGCGAAACACCCGTCAGAATCGCGGGGAAGACTATTTCAACAAGAAACACGCGCCTATGAACGCCCGATGGAAAGGCAAAGCAGGCCTTGCCTCAAGCAAAAAGGCCTCTAACGCTTGATTCTGTAGTCCCGCAGCGATCAAAAAATATACGCTTTGTCTGCAACGCTAGCGAGGGAAAACTTTGCCACCGCGGCGAAGACTTAGCGGTAAACTCGCATTAACAGGGCGTGGCACCACCCTTGCTTCCGGTCCTGCGGGAAATGCCACCTGCGAGCGGCGTCGCGACATGGTTGTGTAGGTCGGTGATCGCGAAGCCGCTGCGGTTCGAGCGATCGAATCCACCGCTGAGGAGCTGTCCGAAGGCGGAGATAGCTTGGAGCATTCCGTTGCACCATGTGTTATTATTCGCCATCCGGTTCAAACGCTCGTTCATGCGAGATCGGAATGTCCAAAGGCACGTTCTCGGCGTCACATTGGACTAGAAGGGAGGGATTCATGCACACCCTTTACCCTGGACAGTTCACCCGACGGAAGTTCTTGAATGGGATAGCCCTGGCGGGTACCGCGGGGGTTCTGGGCTGGCACCCTAGGGAAGCCGCTGCTGAGCCACCGCCTGAGACAACACGGATCCGGCTCGTGAGGATTCCCAGCATCTGTCAGGCTCCCCAGTATGTAGCCGAAGAACTGCTACGCAGCGAAGGGTTTACCGATGTACAGTACCTCCAAAGGGAGGGGACCGCGGACATCGCGCCGGCCCTCGCGTCCGGCGAAGCCGACCTCAATGGGCATTTCGCCGCCCCGCTCCTTCTCAGCCTGGAGGCGGGGGACCCCATAGTTATACTGGCAGGACTCCACATCGGCTGTTTTGAGCTGTTCGGGACCGATCGCGTCCAAACGATCCGCGACCTGAAGGGCAAGACCGTGGCCGTGCCGACGCTGGATTCCAGCCGATTCGTCTTTCTCGCCACAATGACGGCTTATGTGGGCCTGGATCTCCGTAGGGACATACATTTCGTCACGTATCCAGGACCCGAGTCTATCCGGCTCCTAAAGGAGGGGAAGATCGACGCCTACATGGGCTTCCCCCCGGAACCGCAGGAGATGCGGGAACAACAGATCGGCCATGTGGTGATAAGCAGCACCGTGGACCGGCCTTGGTCGCAATACTTCTGTTGCATGCTGGCTGGGAACCGGGAGTTCGTCCGCGCGAATCCGGTGGCCACCAAACGAGCCCTCCGCGCCATCTTGAAAGCGGCGGATTTCTGCGCCAGCGAGCCCGAGCAATCCGCAGAGTTCATCGTGGACCGAGGCTATACTCAGCGCTATGACCATGCCCTCCAGGTCATGAAGGCGCTCCCCTATCAGTGGCGTGAGTATAGCGCCGAGGACACCCTGCGCTTTTACGCCCTGCGCCTCCGCGAAGTCGGGATGCTAAAGAGCACACCCCAAGAGCTCCTTGCCCAGGGCACCGACTGGCGCTTCTTGAACGAACTGAAGAAGGAGTTGAAGGGATAGCAGTGGGAGAGGATAAGGGAATGCGGACAGACGAAAGAGCTTCGCGGGCGAGGGCGACCTTACCTTCATCTCCCGCGCCCACACCTGTCCACAGCTGACCGCGAACCTGGTCGGGCTACAGGCAACGCAGGTTTGGATGTCCACTTTTGGCGCAAAGCGGACATGCGCTCCTAGCGCATTACTTGCGTTCGACAATGATCACCTGAATGAGACCGCCTTTCGACATGATCGAGGTCGTGCTTGGACTGACTTTAGAGTATCCGGCGACAGATTCGATGGCGTTGGCCAATGCGTTCAAAGAGCGGGCTCTGAAAGCAGCCTAAGCAAGGTAGCGCTACTGGCCCCCGAGAGTAGCGTAGCGTTAACTGAGGCGCAAAGCGCTTAAGCGATATTGGTAAGAACTTGTGTGTCACGGGTTGATTTCGTAATAGAGTTTCCGTCTATTTACAAGCATAGTAAATATAGTTCAAATATTGAAGTATATTAATCGTATTTTATTTGCGGTGGATTGCATGCGCATATTTTCGGACGAGAACTTGGAGGTGATACATCGTCCAGGATCATCTCCATATCTTCTCGTCACCTTTAATGAGATGGAAATGAGGGCGAACGGCAGCCGCTTCTGGGCGCAGCGCTTCTGCGAGAAAGCCGACATATCGGCGCTGGGCTTCATCAGTCGACGGCCGAACTGGTTTCCGGCGACGAGCGTCGTCAAGGCGGTCGAAGCGGCCGCCCCCATTCTTCGCGCGGCACCTGAGCGGATCCTCTTCGGGCACTCGCAGGGCGGTTACGCAGCGTTGCGCTATCGCGGGCGTTTCAACGCATCCGTTGCCATCGCCTTTTGCCCGCAAGTTTCGATAGATCCGAAGGTCACTCCTTTCGACGGGCGGTTCGCACGACATTTCTCTCCCGACCTGCACGCCAACATGGGGATCGCGCCGGATCACGCGGCTGGTCGCGCCTATCTCTTCTTCGATCCGTTCCACGCCGCTGACCACCGGCACGCGACTCGGATCGCCACGCTGCAGGAGAGGACACACCTCGTACCGGTGCACATGACCGGCCATGGCACCATCCGCGCGTTCACCGGAACGGAGCGCGCACTGTCGCTGATCGAGGCCTGCCGTGGAGACGATCGTTTTGGTCTACGCGCTCTGGCCCGAGCTGCCCGCGTGGTGGCGCCGATGCGACCCTATCAGATCGCTGTGACGGCGATAGCCCGCCATCCTGCGTGGGCCGACCGATTTCATGCGCGCTTCGGTTCGTCGTTTTCTCCGGTCGAGCGAGCAAACTTCCTCTATCATCGGGCCAACCGCCATATTCGCGACGGTGAGCTCGCGACAGCGCGGACCATGCTTGTGGACGCCGTGGCGTGTCAGCCGGAAAATGCTGGCTTCGCAGGCCGGCTTGCGGAGCTGGACGGCCGTATTGCACGTAGCCGCAGGGCGGATGGCACTGCCTTTTCATGACCGGAATGCCAAGCCACCCGACAAGCGTGGTCAAAGCGGGTGCGAGAGAAGCGCAGGATTTTCCGCCATGGCGGCATCGCGTTTCTGCCGCAGCAGCGTGCGGTATAGCTTGAAGTGGTCGCGTGCGCAACCGAGGTGGTCGGCGGGTTGTCGCATGGACGCGCGTAGCCGATCCCAGGTTTGGTTATCGCCCAATACCTCAACGATGCGGTCCGCGAGATCCTGGCTGCTTCCTGCGCGGAAGTGCAGGCCGTCCTGTCCATTCCGCACCTTCTCGGCCATCCCGCCGATGTCTGAGCAGATCATCGGCCTGCGATGTAGCAGGGCCTCCTGGATCACAACGGGCGAATTTTCCCACCAGACGGACGGCAGAACCACCCAGTCGACCGAACGCATCAGGCGCGGCACGTCCGTGTTCTGGTAAGCGCCATAGAATCGGACGCGCTGGCCGGCGTCTGCAAGAAGCTTCTTCATCCGTTCCTGGAATTCGACCGGCTGTCGCTCGAGGTTGCCGCCGAAGATCATCAGGCAGGAGTCGTCGCCCCATATGTCCTTCGGGATGCGCAAAATAGCGTCAATCAGGACGTCGACACCCTTGAATGGAGTCATCTGGCCGAAATAGGCAAAGCGGTTGCGGCGCTGCTTGGGACCTTGCAACTCGCGCGCGGGCGCAGCCGCTTCCACGGCGATCCCGTTTTCGATCACGCAGACCTTGTCCTCTTCGACGCCCCATTTGATGTAACGCTCTGCCAGAAACCGGCTTGGCGAAACGAAGGCGTCGGCAAGGCCAAGCATCCCGCGTGCAAACAACTCCCGCTTCAGGAAATCTGAGACGGGGATGTCGGGAAAACAACCGTGGCAGGCAATGGGGGAGGCCGTTTCGCAGAGCTGGCCGGCAGGTCGTTTCACCATTTGCCCGTGATTGTGGCAGATCGAAAGGTATTCGTGGAACGTGACCAGTATGGCCGCATGGGGAAATGCCTCTCTAAGGGCGTAGAGCGCTTCTAGACCAATACCGAGAACATGATGGAAATGCACGACATGGGGCCTGAGATCGCGCGCGAAGCGCAAAAGGTCCCGGGTGATCGCCTGTGTATCGCCATTGGACAACAAGAAGTGGTCGTAGTCGTCCGTGTGAAATAGCAACTCATCTTCAGCAAGGCGAAAGCTCATCAGCGCGGACGCAGCATGTCGCGGTACCGGGTGGCCGACCCGAGCCAGGTAGACCGATCGGACGTCCGGCAATGCGTTTAGGCCACGATGCAGGTTGTGCGATGCGATTTCTGCCCCGCCGAGCGACACTGTGGGATGCGCATGGGAGACGACTAGGACACGAAGCTGCTCGTTCATGCGGGCCTCTTTTCCGCGTGTTTTTCACCTGCAATCACAGGCGACCATTCTATCTTGAAGATCTTTCGATCGATCTCTTCCACCAGAGCTGCCGTGGCCGGATTGTCCCAGTCGCGTGCATCGTCGCAACCCCACATCTGCACCGATGGCAGCAAATAGGAGCTGATGCCGGATCGGTTGAGACGGAGACCAAGATCCAGACCTTTTTCCTGCGCGCCCAGATAGCCGCCGGCAAAGCCGCCCGCGCGCGATAGGGCGTCGCGGGGCATGACGCAGCATTCGAGCGAGGCCGCCGCGATACGGGTCAGCTTCATTGCTGTAACGGCTTTGAGCGGATATCCGGCATAGCGACCCACAACTGGCACGTCGTCGCCGTCACCATCGATCCAATTTCCCGCCCAGCGAATGGAATGGTCCTCGTAAGCCAGTACGGGGGAGATCATGCTTCCTTTCAGCGTCGCGGCCGTGGCCAAGAGCTTGCCGTACCAGCCTCTTCCGCGTGGGACCAGTGAGGCGGAGAGCGATACGACTGTTTCACAGGAAAGTGCCAGAGTGCCTGCTTCGAGCATGTCGTAGAAGTCGCCTGCTTCCTTGGCGGAAACGAACCTGGCCGAAAGGCCATAGAACCGTGCGAGTTCCTTGAGACGGGCGGCTTGTCTGCGAAAGCGATCGGCAGGCATGGCGATCACGATCGGGGCGCGTCGGGTCTCCGGATCGAGCGCCAGCAAGGCGAGCAGCGGGGAAATGTTCTCCTCGCCCTCCCCAGCGCCGATGACGATGGGCGGGGTACTTTCCTGATTGAAGGCGCCGACGTCCAGGACTGCGTCGGTGACAGGTGTCGACCGTTCGGATTTAGCGAGGAACGGTACAATTTGTGCGTCGACGATCGCCAGCAACGCACTGTTCGTTGGATCGATGGAACCGATCTGGCGCAATGCCGCAAGGCGCGCCGAAATCCGCGTTGGTTTGACCGGCAAGAACGCGCGACGCGAATCGCGTAGCGTCAGTTCGAAGTAGAGGGGCGAACCGTGGTCTTCACTCGGCAATTTGGCATGGGCGATGAACCCATGGGCACGCAGTTCACCTCGAATGTTCGGCGCGAAGTGCTGCTGGTCATTGAAGCTGTCCGTGACATCAGGGCGATCGAGGCGGGTCCAGCGTTCGTCGAGGCGTACCGAGCCGTCAAATCTACGAAGCCTAACCTCCGCAACATGAGCGTCGGGATCATACAGCCAACCGGAGGCGAGGAGTTTTCCTCCATCGGCCTCAAATATATTGTCTATGCCCATCCGGACGGGAAACGGCAGGCTGGAGACGGTTTCTTTGCCATCGAAGCTGTTTGCGGCCGATCGCAGGGATAGGAGCGCGTCCGGCGCGCCATGCGTGCGCGGCAGGATCGACCTGACGTGTTCGGGCGTTTCCAGCGGGCCGACGAAGCGCTTGCGCGGGTGGACCGCGGCATACCGCCAGCCAGCGCGCGCCCGAAAGACAAGACCTTCGATGTCGCGCGCGCGGGCATCCTTGGTGGCCGGGAGAAGACCAACAAATCCCGCGGCACCATCGGGCGCATCCGGGCGGGGAAAGACGGCGATGTTGCACTCCCAGGCGACGGGTGTCGCGTTGCCGACCACCGACACCCGGCAAGGACCGGGCGCTATGCCGCGGCTCCAGCCCTGCAGGAACGTAGTGCCCTCATGGCTTTCACCAATCAACTCGATGAAACCATCGTTTGGGTGGGCTGCCTGCAGAAGCGCGGTGATGGTCAGAAGCCCACGGCGGTCAAGGTTACCGGCCATCAGAACGTCAACAAGCCGGTCAATGACGGCGTCTGACTGAGGTCCCGCTGTTTCGGCCACGATCGCGGCTGCTTCCTCCGCGGAGACAAGCCGGGGCGTAAAGATGTAGCGCGCGCTCGTTTCCTCATCGCCGAACCGGATCGTGGTGATGGCGCGATCCGTGGCCCCGGTCGGCAGGAGCGCTGCGAAGCCGTGCTTGGCCCTTGGCGAAGGAGCGGCCAGTCGCCATTCCGAAACAAACGCGCTTCGCGTGCCCGCTTGATCCCCTTCGACGCCGACTATCACTTCGCGGGCCACCGCTTCACCCGCCAGGACACGACCGAGACCGATAATCAGCAAGGCGGTCTCGTCTACGCGGCAACCGATAACCCTACCATGCCGCAACGCCCTGCTGGCGCCATGCTTGACCGCCATGGGGTTCGCAACTGCGGGGGACTGTTCCGTAACCAGCACGCCTTAAACTCCCCGTGTTAGATCCTGGCAATCAGCGCGAGGCCGGCGCCCGCGGCAAATCCCACAAGAGCGAACAGCAACAGCAGCAAGGGTTTCAACTCGCCGTTCTTGCGCTTCTGCAACGCGCTCAGGTTCTTTTCCAATCCCGCCACCACACCATCCAGCCGCATCAGGTGGACATCGAGATCATTCAGCCGTTGGCCGATATTCACCCAGAGACTTTCGACGGCATTTCTGACGTCGGTCAGGCCGGTCTCAGCCTTGTCCACATCAGGTGCGCGCTGTAGAGCGCGCTGCGAGACTTGCAGTTGCCGCTGGGACGCCATCAATAGATCGAGCTTGTCGAGCACTTTCGCTAGCGGCGCGGCGATTAGGGCCTCGGCCGCCTGCTCGTCCGGTTGGGGAACGCGCAAGGGCTGCTCGGAACCGCTTCCGGTTCGCGCCACCACCACGAGATCGTTCGCGCGCGACTGGACGGGATCCGGTAGTGCTATTTCAAATGCGTGATTGCCGTCGCCAATACCGTTGCGCCGCAGGTCGGGACGATTGCGATCGGCGACTGTCTCGGCAATTACCTTGCCATCGAGCAGGACACGGATGGTCAATCGTTGGTCCGGCGCCACTGGGTCGAATGCCCAGCCGAAGATCCGCCCCATGTCGATGGCGTCCACCCGGCCGTTCACCGGCTTGGCGTTGTCCTGATCGGATGCGACATCCGGTCGTTCAGCGGGACTGGCCATGAGCTCTCCTATGCCTGAAGCGGTGCCGGCTCGATCCGCTTGAGGTAGCGGCGGGCGGTCGTATCGATGTCGTCGGGCCTGCGAGCGTTTTCGGCGAACTGGCGCAAGAGATTCGGCTTTTCCAATATGCTCCGCATCGCCGCGGCGAGTGCTCGCGCATCGTTGGGTGGCACAGTCAGGCCGTTGACGCCGTGCTCGATCATTTCAGCCATGCCCCCGATATTGCTGGCGATGACCGGACGCCCCTGGGCCTGAGCTTCCTGAATGACAAGGGGCGCGTTCTCCCACCAGACGGAAGGAACGATGGTACAATCGACCGCAGCCACCAGATCGCCGATATCCTCTCGTCGATAGGGCCCCCGGGGCTGCACGCATTCCGATGTTTCGGCGAAGCGGCGATCGACCTCGTCGACGAAGGTCTTGCTCTGGAAGGGCGCGCCGCCATGGACGCGCAGCTCGAATTCGTGGCCATCGGCCAGAAGCTGGCGCGCGGCGTCGAGTAAAACGGTCACCCCTTTCCAGGGATTGAGATTCCCGAAATAGCCGAAGATAGGCCGCCCGCCTTCGAGCAGCTCTCGTTGCGCGCCGGCCTTTCGGATCGGGATGCCATTCGGAATGACGCTGACCGCATCTTTGTCCAATCCCCACTGCACGAAGCGATCCCTCAGAAAGGCGCTTGGTGATACGAAGTGGTCAATCGTGCTCATAAGGGCCTTCAGGTGCCGTTCGCGCAGGACAAAACGATCGAGGGGAATTTCCTTGAAGCAGCCATGGCAGCGGTCCGGGCTGGCTTGATGGCAAAGCTCCTTGCTCCCGGTGCGCACCATCAGCCCGTCATGATGGCAAATGGGGTAGTAGTCATGGAGCGTCATGACGATCTGGCAGTGGGGCAGGGTGCGGCGGATAATGTGAGGAAATTCAGCGCCAAGCAGCAGCAGGTGGTGGATGTGGACCACATCCGGCCGGAACTCGCGCAGCAACTCCGTAATGTCGGGCACTACGCCATAGAGGTCGATCTGGCTCATGAAAAAATGGTCGAAGTGTCCCGACCATAGCAGGACCTCGTCTCCTGCCGGGCCGATGCCCTGGAAGCTCGTGCCCGGCCTCGCCTCGCGATGGATCTGGTTCGTGGCACCGAGAAACAGAGCCTCATTACCCGCGCGCTGATAGGCGCGAAACAAGTCGTGGGCGAATATCTCCGTTCCACCCGGATGGAGAGACGGATGGTTGTGGGCGGCCACCAGAATGCGCTTGCTCATCGACCATTTCCCCGGCGCTTCGCCACGATGAAGTCCTGATGGTGGCCAGCATTTGTGCCGCGCCAACGGCCAAGCGATTTCAGCGCGACGGAGAGACCGGCCCGTTCCAGCGCCTTGTCCAGAAAGCCATCTTCGAAGCCGATCGCGGCAAGCGGTGGCTGGTTGGGTACGAACCAGCATGGGCTTTCGCGATAGCGACGGAAAGCGAGACGTGGATCGCGCCGTCCGTTTTCGTTTGCCGCGGCGATGCCGTCGACCACGAACGCGGTCATGAACAAGCGCCCCCCGGGTGAAAGCACTCTGCGGACCTCGGCGAGATAGACAAGCACCTCAGCGGGCGGCAAATGAGTGACCACGGACGTCATGATGACGAAGTCGAAATGACGATCGGGAAAGGGCAACGCCAACGCTCTTCCGTTGATCTTGCCGTTCGGGTTGTAGAGTTCGTGCGCGATATCCAGTCGCTGAAAGGCGAAATTGGGGTAGACGGGCGTGATCGTCCGCTGACACCAGCCGATGCCGCCCTCGACCGGATCGATGCCATCGTAGCGGCTCCCTTGCGGATCGAGATACTGGGTGAGCGGCACGGCCATCCGGCCGATACCGCAACCGATGTCGAGCACGCGGCTGTCTTCGCGCAGGCCGCCGATGCGAATGAAGTAACCGAGGAACTCCGACCCTATCGCGCGAAAATCACCGTCTCCGACGACGACGTCGGTCGAATCCGGTTGCGGCAGAAAACGATTGCACCGAATGGATTCGAGGAGCCAGCGAACACGGTCTTCATCGATCAGCCGCGCCGGCGCGGGATGCATGAGTGCCACTTGCGTCATGCCGCGTTCCTCTCCCGGATTCTCCCACCCGCGGTTGCGGGTTGATCCGGGTCTTTGCCAAATTGGTTCGCCATCAGCTCGGTGATGTCATCATCCCACCGCTGGGTATGCAGCCACGAATTGTATTGGCTTGCAACGCCGCGCATGTAGTCCTGGCTGCGGCTGATCGAGCGACGCTCGAAATGATACAGGCACGCTGCGGGCTCATAGACGATCTGGAGCCCGAGGCGACGGATCTTGAGGCACAGATCGCTGTCTTCATAGTCGCCGATCACGTAGTCCTCGGTGTAACCGCCAACGCTCTCGTAAGTGTCCCTGCGGCTCACGAGGCAGGCACCGGTGACGCCGGGAACCTCGCGAGCATGTTGCGCCGGCGCGTAGTGTCGCGGCATGCCCTTGTGGAAATGGTGGTTCAGCCAGATCCCGCGCTGGTCGCGGCCGAAGTAGAGCCCGGCATGCTGCAGTGATCCGTCTTCGAAGATCAGCTTCGGGCCGATCGCGCCCAGTTTTGGGCGTTCCAGCAACGGACGAGACAACACCTGCAGCCAGCCTGGCGCGGACGGCACAACATCCGAATTGAGCATCACCAGAATGGCGCCACGTGCAAAACGTGCGCCGGCATTGCAAGCGCGCGCGTAGCCGCCGTTGCGGTTCATCACCACGAACTTCATCGCTAGCCCGTGCAACAGGTGCAGGCCACCCAGCAGGTGCTCCGTCTCGTCCTGAATTTCTGGGGAATCAAGGACGTAGATGATCTCTGCGTTCTCGGCGAGCCATGGATCCGTCGCCATCCCGGATAGCTGGAAACGCAGGAAGTCGAGGACCCGGTATAGAGGGACTACGATGGAAACGAGCGGCGCACGTTTTGGAGTGCCGTAGTCTTTGGTGCGGTCGACCTCGATGGACTTGCCCAATCGGGCCTCGACGGTCTGCAAGGCGGGGGCGAGGATTGTACGGAAGGCGCGGTCGACCGCATGCTGTGGGGGCACGGCGCGCAGGACGTGGTTTCGTTGCATTGCGGCCTCGAAGGCCTGTGGATTCGGCACGAGAGGCCTTGCTGCTCCAGAAGCGAGGCGCATCTGAAATCGCGGCTGCAGGAGCGGCCCCGGCGATTCCGTCAGAGGGACCCAGGCAACGAAACCGGTCACATCGGTCTTGCTCTTTTCATCGGTCCCTTGCGCCCAAGCCGGAAATTCGTAGCTGTTCCCGTCGAGGGGCACGGCCGTACCGTCCTCTTTGACGTAATCGATGCCGGCGAACGCGGTTGACGGCGCATGGAACCAGCCGCCGGCCAGCAGGCCGCTGTCGAGCGCCAGAGCAAGATCGACCTCTCCGGACGGATGCATCGATGACTTGGCGATCCGGCTTGGCGTCAGCGGTGCGCGAACTTGCAGGTCGATCGCCGTGGCGGCGCCGCCTTCCGGCAACGCGGCGAGCCGACGGACAATCATTTCGCGCAACTCGACCGCTTGCAGGTTTTTATCCCACCAACTCTGAAGGCCGGAATAGCGAGATTTGCTGTCGGCGAGCTGGCGGATGGCAACGCCATTCTTGCTCAGAAGGACGATGAGAAACGGAGGGGAGGGGGACGGCGCCTCGGTGATGAAATGGCACGACCGAGAGCCGTGTTTCCCATTCCGCCCCAGGACGATCCGTACGGCCAAGCGTGTGATCGACGCTGCGCCGACGGCATAGATTGCTGTGATGTCGCCCAGATCCGGATTGATGGTCGTCTCGATTAGATGGCGCCCTTGCACAACTTGGCACACGATGCTGGCGGGTTGCGGTTCGGGTACGAGCAGGTGAAGGGCGTCTTCAACCACCATGCTGAACAGATCGTCGCTGGCAATGCGGAAGGCGCTTCGCCACACAGTCAGGAGGTTGTTGACGAACTTGATGCGAGCATCTGGCGCGAGATCAGCGAACAATGCCTCAATATCGAGTGGCGCAAGTGTGCGCGCGGGTGGCATCACGATGGTATCAATGGTGCAGCCGTCTTCAGTGCAGATATCCACGTTCGCTGGCTGGTTTCCCGGCCTCATCGCCCAGAACATGCGTTGCCTCCCGTTGCGAAGCGGGAGCGTCATGCTGACCAGCGGTACAGGTGACTGGTCCATGGACAACAGGCACCTTGTGGCGGCAGGAAGGGCTGGGGGGAGATCCGAGATAAGGACGGCGAGATCGGCGCCGAGCCGAAAAATCTCCGCATTCCTGAAATCGCCCGTGGCGTCTATCGATACGTCGAACGTCACACGCTATCCTCTGAATTGGAATGGCGCGCCCCACGGGAGGAAGCAGGGCGCGCGGTTCACGCTCAGTGAACTGTGAAGTAGTGCTCGGGATTTGCCTGGATGTCGTCGGCATCGACATTGACCAGGGTGAGCGTATCGCCATGTCCGAGATCCACGACGACATTGCCGCCGACCTGGGTGATGCGCGAGGCCAGGTCGTCGGGTGAAGACACGTCGAGGCCATTGATGCCCTTCGAGATCTGCAACAGATCCTCGCCCGCGGTAAAGTCGAGAATGACGTCATTGCCGCCGCCGCCGTCGAAGACGAAGACGTCATGGCCAGCACCGCCTGCCAACACATCGTTGCCGGCGCCGCCGTCGAGGATGTCGGCACCGTCACCGCCGTAGAGGATGTCGTTGCCCTTGCCGCCGGACAGAAGGTCGCTTCCGTGTCCGCCGAACAGGGTATCGTTGCCCTTGTCGCCGTACAGAAGGTCATCACCCCAGCCGCCGACGAGAGTGTCGTTGCCGTCTTCACCGTTCAGCAAGTCGCTGCCATCGCCGCCGAACAGGGTATCGTGTCCCTTTCCGCCGAACAGCAGGTCGTCACCATCATCACCGAACACGATGTCGTGTCCGTTGCCGCCGCTCACGAAATCATCGCCCCCATGGGCGCGAATGAAGTCGTTGAAACGGGAGCCGAACAGGGCGTCGTTGTATGCACCGCCTTCTAATGTTGCCATCTGCCTCTCCTCTTCGGGTTTCTATGCACGCGTTGCTCGCACGGGTGCGACAATTGCGCGCCAGGAATGTGCATTGCAACAAAGAACAACGCAAGCGTCCCACCAAGAGAAAACGTCTACTTTTGAGAAATAAATTTCCGATTTTACGTCATATTGGTACATTGTTTCGTGAATACCGGAGTTTATGAAGTAAAAATTCAGCAATTTAATTGGAAACAACTTCAAAAATTGAAACAAAATACATGCGGTTAGGCCTGAATTTATTTCCAGATTCCTAATCTTCTCTGAAGGCGCGATTGAAACTCTCGACGACAGGAGAGGTAAGGTACTCGATTGCAAGGCGTGACTTGTGGATTATCAGCACCTCCGCGGGCATGCCTGGATAGAGGCGGACATCGGGGTTGGCCTTGAACGATGCCGTGTCGATTTTGGCGCGCGCGACGAAAAACGCCGAATTTGACTTCTCATCGACCGACTGGTCCGCGGCCACATATGTGATTGCGCCTTCCATGGGCAGGCGGGAACGCTGATTGTAGGCTGTCAACCGGATCTGCGTTTTGGAGCCCACGGCGATGCTGTCGATGTCACGAGGATTGACGCGCATTTCGATCAGGAGGGGCTCATTTTCCGGAACGATCTCGAGCAGAGCCTGACCGGGCGTGACCGCGCTGCCAGGGGTGCGCAGGAATATATTGCTGATGATCCCGTCTTGCGGAGAGCGGATCTCAAGACGCCGCAGCACGTCGTTTGAAGCCGTGATCTGCTCTTCGACATCCGCGAGCTCGACACGCGCCGTCGTAATTTCGCCGGCAATCGTCGACTGAAACTCGCTTTCTATTCCGGTCAGCGCAAGCTGTGCGCCGGCTCCGGCCTTTTCCGCTCGGGCCCTGTCGCCTGCGAGTTCGCCCCGCTCGCGTGTCACCCCGCTGAGCCGGGCCTCGATCTCGATGAGTTGCGTGCGGGAAACGGCGCCTTTTTTCTCCAATGTCACCATCGCCGCCCGCTGCTCGTCAAGCAGGCCGAGCTGCTGGTCGGTCGCCTGGATTTGAACGCCGAGTGACTTCGCCTGTTCGAGGTGCTCCTCGATGGTCTTTCTCTGGACCTCTATCCGCCCCGCCTGCATCTCGCGCCGTTTTTCGAAAAACACCGTTTCCGCCCTGATGGCGTCGTCGACGGCGACGTCCTTTGCATCGCCAAGTTCCTGGGGAAAGGTGACCCGCGGCATGTTGGTCTGTTCGTCCTTCAATCGCGCGAGTTTGGCAATCAGGCCGATGCGCCGGATCTGGAGTGACCGCAGGCTGGAACGGGCGCGGGTATCCTCCAGCTCGATCAGGGGCTGGCCGGCGGACACCTTGTCGCCCTCCTGAACCAGCAACCGGCTCATGACGCCGCCTTCAAAATGGCTGACGGTCTTTCGTTTCGAATCGACGATGACCGTGCCGCTGGCGACGGTCGCGCTGCTGAGTTCTGTCGAAAGTGCCCAGGCAAAAAATCCACCGAAGGACAAAAGGATCGTGGCTATCCCTGCGATGACAAGGCGGCGGAGCGGCGAGCGGCTATCAAATGGCTCGAATTCCAGGTGCGGAGGGCTGACACTTAGCGGCACGGGCTGATGCGTCTGTAGACGACGTTCGGAAAGGTCGGGGCGGGCTGCAAAGGGCTTTTTCTCCGTCATTTCGCGGCCACCTCGCGTATTTCGCCCGGCGTTGGGACTGGGATCACGTCCGTTCGCGGTCCGAACTGAGCGACGCGGCCG
The DNA here is from genome assembly GCA_900466985.1 of Hyphomicrobiales bacterium. GTDB lineage: Bacteria > Pseudomonadota > Alphaproteobacteria > Rhizobiales > Rhizobiaceae > Rhizobium. The sequence continues at coordinate 301,219 of UBOA01000013.1, read as the reverse complement.
TTTTCAAGCACGAGCAGTTTGTCGGCGACCTGCATGATGGCTGGTCTGTGAGCGATTATGATGACGATGGCGCCGTCGTCGCGCGCGTGCTGGATCGCGCGGATGAGAGCCCGCTCACCAATCGCGTCCAGGTTTGCGTTGGGCTCGTCGAGGACGATGAGGCGAGGCCGGTTGTATAGGCAACGCGCCAACGCGATGCGCTGCCGCTGTCCTCCGGAAAGCGTCAGGTGGCCGTCGCCGACAGGCGTATCGTAGCCGAGTGGCAGGCGTCCGATCATATCGTGGATGTCGGCCGATCGCGCCGCCTCCAGCACCTTGTATGGATCGCTGTCCGCCATCCGCCCGATGTTTTCTCGAATCGTGCCCTCCAGAAGGGAGACGGATTGCGGAAGATATCCGACCACTTGGCCGAACGAGTTGCGCTCCCAGAGATAGGTGTTGTTGCCGTCGAGGAAGACGCCGCCGGACGTGGGGCGCAAGATTCCGACGAGCAGTCGGGCGAGGGTAGATTTGCCCGCCGCGGAGGGACCAACCACACCCAGGACCTCGCCCGGAGAGAGGGAGAACGAAATGCCCTTGATGATCGGTACATCCAGGCCAGGGGCTGCGTATACCAGTTTGTCGACGACGATGTCGCCCGACGAGTGGGGCGTCGGCATCGTTTGGCGGATGGCAAGATCAGCCTTGAGGGTGGCTTGAAGGCGACGCCAGCCTGCGATCGCCAGCACCCATTGCCGCCAATTGTCGATGACCGAATCGAAAGGGATCAGGAGGCGTCCGACAAGGATGCTCGATGCCATCATTGCGCCGGGCGTGATTGCCTGCTCCAGCACCAGGAACGCTCCCGCCGCCAGGGTGATGATCTGGATGCAATAGCGGAGGCTGCGGGTGATGGACGACATCGCCTTGCTCCTGCTCCCGCTCGCTTCAAAGCCGTCGAGAGCCTGCATTTGCAGGGCGCGCCAACGATTTGCCAGCGCCGGCAGCATGCCCATTGCCTCGATAGCCTCGGCATGCCGGAGTGATGCGCCAATCTTCGAGATGGCTTCGACATTTGTCTGGTTCGCTTCCTTCGTGAGTTGGCGCGTCAGCATGTCGGTGATCAGACCTCCGCAAAGGAGCAGCGCCGCCGAGACGGCCCCGATGAGGCCGAATAGCGGATGCAGAACGAAAAGAGCGCCGAGAAAGATCGGCGACCAGGCTGCGTCGAGAGGCGCTGTCACCGCTGACGAGGTCAGGAAGCTTCGCAGTTCCGTGATGTCCCGAAGCGATTGGGTCGCGCGCGACAGTCCCTGGTCTACCGAGGCCTGAACGGCGGCGGCAAGGACTGGCATGTTCAAACGGCGCACGAGTGCGCCACCGATGGCTTGGAAAGAGAGGGCGCGGATGAATTCCAGGACGCCGAGCACCACAAGCGCGCCGATCGCCAAAATCATGAGCATGACCAGCGTCTCCATGCTCTGACTGTTGAGTACCCTGTCATGAACCTGCAGCATGAACAGAGGCATCGTAAGTTGTAGCAAATTCAGGCACACGCTCAGCGCCGCCGCATAAATTAGCCCGGACAGGAATACCCGCTTTGCTTGAGCGATCAGCAAGCCTGGGTTGTTTTTGTCGTTGCCTCCCAATATTTGACCCTTGCTTCTTGTCTCATTTTGAACAGTATCACGCATGGCGATTTGCCTCGAATTAACGTTATGGCTATCTGCTGGAGGACGGAATTGGTTATAACCGGGCGGGAGTGTAGTATTGCTTCGGCCAATCTGGCATAGAAGGGCGGGGGTGTGCAAGGTCACGCTAATTGGGGTCGATGGGCATATTTGAAGATTACTTCTAATTTTGAAGTATTTTTCCAACGCGGAGAATATAGTGAACGACGATAGTGTGCTTAATCTTTCCGATCTGAATGACGATCTGAGAATTGGAAATAGGGGGCGGGCTGCGCAAGCAGATCCCGGGCATGCTCAAGATCTCGAGTTCGGTGACCTCCGGCAGATTACGTATTTCGAGCTCGCTCGCCTGATGGAGCGGGCAAGTCGACGGTTTTCAGGCTTGATCCGAGCGGAGCTCACCAAGCTTCGTGTAGATGATGTTGGGCCGGCACAGGCGATGATACTGCTCGCAATCGGCGATTCGGAGCTTTCGGTCGCCGAGCTTCTGGAACGTGGGCATTATGTTGGTTCCAATGTTTCCTACTATTTGAAGCAGCTTGCCGACGGCGACTACATTGATCGCGTTGCCTCCCAGCGCGACAAGCGGTCCGCACGCATCAAGCTGACGGAGAAGGGAAGGCAGCTTAGGGCAAATCTCCGCGACGCGGCGATGGCCTACGAGCGTGCGGTAAAACGTGGTGATCAGGATCAACGGATGCTTGAGACGGCCTTCCAGACGCTGCACGAGCTTGAACTGGCCTGGGCCAACGCTTCACGGTTCGGCGTCTAAGCGGTGGGTGGTACCGCGGGACTGGCCAAAGCGGACTAGACGCGATGCATGTGGCGTTTGTCCATCGCAGGGGCTTCGGCCAGTTCGCTGCCCTGGCCGCTCAACTCGCGCAGGCGGGCAATGAGGTCAGCCTTATCACCGAGACCATAGACCGGAGGATCCCATCCGTTCGGGTCGTTCGACATCGAACGGAACCAGGCCCGCGCGCTAACCCGCACATGGCCCGGCACATGGGTATTCCCGATCATCACGCGCGAATCGGCCATCGCGTTGCCGAAACGCTCGATGCCATGGTGCGGCAAGGGCTGGCGCCGGACGTTGTCGTCGGCCATATCGGCTGGGGCAGCATGATGTTCTTGAAAGACGTGCTGCCACAGGTGCCCGCATTGGGATATTGCGAGTTCTTCTACCGGCCGGAAGGCGCCGACATCGGGTTTTCGCCCGACGATCGGCCTGATCTGGAGACGCGCAAGAGGCTGCGCCTGCGCAACATCGCGCAGCTCTTGTCCCTCGAGGCCATTGAGGCGGGTATCAGCCCCACCCACTGGCAGAAAAGCCTGTACCCCGTCGATGCCCAAGGCCGCATTTCAGTGTGCCACGAGGGTATCGATACGGTGCGGTTTCGACCGGATCCGACAGCATCGGTGACGCTTCCGGATGGACGCGTGCTCACTACAGGCGGGCCTCCCATTGTCACCTTCGTCGCGCGCGACCTCGAGCCGTACCGCGGATTTCCACAGGCTTTGGAGGCTGCCGCCAAGGTTGCGCGGCAGTGTCGCGATGCGCTCTTCGTTTTCGTCGGCGGAGATGGCGTCAGCTATGGTGTGCCCCCGCCAGGCGGTGGGGCTTGGAAGGACCATCTCCTGGAGACGCTGGATATGCCACGGGAGAATATTCTCTTTCCCGGCGTGGTGCCGCATTCCGTTTTGCGGCGGCTTTACCAGATTTCGTCCGCGCACCTCTACCTGACCTATCCATTCGTTTTGTCTTGGTCGGTGCTTGAGGCAATGGCGTGCGGAGCCCTAGTCATCGGGTCGGATACCGCTCCTGTCCAGGAAGTCATACGCGACGGCCGGAACGGCCTGTTGGTGCCATTTTTTGACACAGACGCGCTTGCCAAGGCCATTCTCGACGCCCTGAAGAAGCCGGAACGCTATTTCGGGATACGCGCAGCGGCGCGCCGGACGGTCGAAAATCGCTTCCGACTGACGGACTGCCTCGATCGGCAATGGGGAATTCTCGAAGAGATGATTGGAAAATCGTTTATCCGTCGCTCATGAATAGAAAGTAATCAATTATTACTTTGATTTTTAAAGTATATATGAAGTTCTTTTCTTATTCTTGGTCGCTTTTTCTTATTGTGCACCGCAATCGTAGTTGTTAGATTCTTGCTCATGACGCCGCGGTGATTTGAGAAAGAAGCTGATTGTCTGGTGTCTTTGGTTTTTGTTCCGAAACAATTCTTCAGAGGTCGTAAGTGCGAGAGTTGATGTCCTCCGGCATTGGAAAACGACTGGCGACGAGAAAGCTGATAGCAGCATCGGATCGGGATCGGTCATGCTTCGAAGGCAGCGATATCGAGCATCTGATCGTTCACCTCGAGAATGGCCACTCTTCAGCGACATTGCAGAATGCATTTCCATTGATCGCCGTCGCCTTTTCCGACGATGGCGAGGCGGATCTGCAGGAGCGTCTGGCGCTGCTTGGATCGCTGGGGACGGTCCCCGCGGTTCCCCTCCAGCGGCTTGATCCCGGCAACAAGTCGGACAGTTTGGCGCTTCTGCGGGCGCTGGCCGAGGGTGGCGTCGGCCGGCTCGCCCAGTACAGCGCCTCGATCACCTCGGAGCTCGCGATCCTGCGCCGGGAGCGCGAAACGCTGCTGGAAAACTACCGGGCCCTTGAAGATGCGTTTCAGGCGCGAAACTGGGAGCCGGTTTCCGAGATTTTCTCCCACGATCCCTATGCCGATCCAAAGGACGACGGGATCGGGCAGCTGCTTGCCACCGCCTTTGTCGAGCAGCTGCTGCCGGTATCCAGCCTTGGCGTGGCCGGTTTTGCTCTTCACCTGCATTCGGTGCCCAGGGTCAGTGGAGAGCTCGTCGTCGCGCTGAGCTTCCTCGAAAGCGGCGAAGGGGTGGCCGAGTGGACCGTGCCCTATGCTCAACTCGTGCCGAACTGGAATTTCTTCTCGTTGCCCCGTGCCTGCGGAGGGGCAGCGCGCACGCTTCGGCTGCGAATCTCCGCGACCGGACCCGAGACCGTCGGCGTTTCGCTCGGCTATCCGATCGCCGGCGAGCGCTATTCGGCGCGATCGGAACTTCCGCATCCGGATCTCGACCTGCGCCCGCTGGCGTTCAAGGTGTTTACGGGACTGCCCGGCGTCAAGCCCGCCAACGCACTCAACATGATTGCGCCGAGCAATCTGCTGGAAGGTCAGTTCATCATCGATTATCGTTTGCCGGTCGACACATTGAGCCAGATCGCGGACGTTTCGGTCACGCCCATCGTCCCGGAATTCCAGACAGTGCGCTTCCTTGAGCATGAGCATGCGATCGTCTGCCACCCGTTGCCGAGCGGCATATCCGCGGGCGCGGTCAGCCGCGCCATCGAGCCCGGAACGATATCCTTCTCGGCAAGCGCGGTCATTGATCATCCTCAAGGTCAGCCCGCGGCGGTCAGCTTCCTGCTCGCCCCGGCGAATTCGAATGCGCGTTCCGAAGTGGCCGAGCTCGCGCGAAAGGGCGCGGCCAGGCCATCAGCATTCTTCAGCGGATGGCGCGAAGTCACGTCAAATCAGGTCGTCAACATCAACATCCAGCTGGAGCAGCCGGTCCGCGGCCCGATGGATCTCATGATCCTCAGCCGCGCAGTGACGGATTCGGTCGATTTCTCCTGGCTCAAGGTGTCCGGCTTCAGGCTGGTCAAGCAATCGATGGAAGCCGCCGATGTCCGGTAACAGGGAACTCCCCGACCTGATCGCCGTGGCAATGCCCCTCTATGGTCACGCGGCGCTCGCCCTGGAGGCGATCGAGTCCGTCCTTGCCTCGAATCTGAGCAGCTGCCGTGTCGTCATTGTCATCTCGGTCGACGGCGATCCGCGGCATGAGACGTTCGACCAACTGTTGCTCTATGCCGCTGCCCATCCTTGCGTCCATGTCGTGATCGGCCAGAACGCCGGTCCGGGCGGCGCACGCAATCGCGCCATCGAATACGTTCTCGAGTGTTTTCCCGAGGCGAAGGCCGTCTATTTCCTGGATGCCGACAATCGCGTCCTTCCCGGCACCATCCAGACGCTTTACCGGCAGCTCCAAGCCAGTGGTTGCGGGTGGGTCTACACCAATATCGATACGTTTTCCGTGAGCTGGCGCGCCCACTACGGCAACCGCTATTCGCGGTTGGTCCACTGCATAACCGACAATATCTGCGACACGGGATCGATGATCTCGATCGACGTCTTCCAGTCGGGCGTCCGCTTCAACGACGACAGGCAGAACGGCTTCGAGGATTGGGAGTTCTGGCTGTCCTGCATCGAGCATGGCTTCGTCGGCACGCCCTGCCATGACACGGTCTTCGAATACAGGCTGCGCGCGGAGAGCCGCTTCAAGGAGGCGAACCGAGACCGCGCCACGTCGGTGAGCTTCCTGCGCAAGCGCCACAAATCACTATTCCAGCGACCGATGCTGGTGGATTTCGAGCATGAGGAGTGCCCGCGCTACCTGTTTGCGCGAACGGAAGATACTGCGATCTCCTTCTTCACCGATCCCACCAAGCCACCGGCGATGCTTCGCCTCGACGACATCATCCCGGCGTTCTGGGCCAACATCGGCGAACCCGACAATGAACACTTCCCGCCGTTCATGGTCGCCGGAAGCGGCGCGGCGCTCGACCTGCTCCGACGTTCGCGCATGCTGCCAAACGTGCTTGCCCACCTTGAGCGCATGAGCGAGAGCAGCAATGTCGTCTTCGTCCAGCTCGCCAACGATGCCGCCCAGCGCAAGATCGAGCCGATCGTTCATGGACCGGGCGGCGAACGGATCGGCCCCGCCGATCTCATCTTCCTTTCCACCCGGCTTATCCAGGACGTGGTCCAGAACAACGCAGTCGACTGGTTTGCCTCGATCGGCAGCCAGCAGGTATGGCCGACATCGGCTGTTTTGAAAGTGCGCTTCCCGTTTCCAAGAAGTCTCCCGCGCCGGTCTCTGATCACGCCTCAGCAGGTGATGATCAATTGCGTCAACGCGATTGCCGCGAGCCCTCTGCGCGAGACGGCCGGCAGGCGGTGGACCTGGCGTCCGCCGCGGCTCGTGCCCTACGCCGATCTGCACAAGGCGCTGCGCAAGGAAATTGGCGGATCACCGGTGCTGCCGCTCGGACACAGCGACGGCAAGCGGACCGTAGCACTCCTCGTGCCGAACGCCTCGTTCGGCGGGGCCGAGAAAGTCGTCTACGCGGCCGCCCGGGAATTGAAAGCCGCGGGTTACGAAACCCATCTCTTCGTACTCGGCACATCCCGGATGGACGTGATCGATGAATTCGATTCCAGCTTCGACTACATTCACTTCTGGGACGCGGGAATTCCGGCCTGGGGGGGATCAGGTTCCTTCCTGGGGCAGGATTTCATCGCCGAGGGGCATTCGGTGGACTGGGAGGCGCTAAAGGGACAGCTTTCCGGCTTCGACCTAGTCATCAACAACCACGTGATGGCCGTCCATCCCCTCATCGCGCGACTGCGCTCCGAAGGCACGCGCACGGCCTGCTATCTTCACGTCGTCGACAACACGGCCTTCAAGAGGCCCGCCGGCCAGCCCTTCGCAGCGATTGCCCACGAACATTGCTACGATGCCTTCCTGACCTGCTCCGAACAGCTCAAGATCTATCTGCACAGCTACGGCGTCCCGCATGAGAAAGTTTTCGCCGTTGCCAATGGGGCGAGTTTCACGGTGCCGCCGAAAGCCCTGGCAGAGGTTCTGGCGGTCAGGCGGATCGAGCGCAAGGACGACCGGTTGCGGCTTCTCTATATGGGGCGGCTCGATCAGCAGAAGGGCATCGATCGACTGGCGTCGACGCTCGCGGAACTGCGGGCCTCCGACGTCTCCTTCGACGCCCGGGCCATTGGAGGGGAAATCCTTGCCGATTCCAGCTTGTCTTGGAGCGAACGATTGAAGGACCTCGGCGTCGACGTGCGTCCGCCCGTCTTCGCCAGCAAGGATTTGATCAAGGCGCTGGGCTGGGCCGACATTCTCGTCATGCCGTCACGCTGGGAGGGCGCGCCGCTGATGATCGCCGAGGCGCAACAGCTCGGCTGCGTGCCAATCGCGACTGCGGTCGGCGCCGTGGACGAACTCATTTCCGACGGCGAGGACGGCATACTCGTCAACGCGGCTTCCGATCCTCAGGTGGTGAGGGAGATGGCGCGGATCATCGAAGAGGTCGCGCACAATCGCGAGAGGCTCGCGCCGCTCATGGAGGGCTGCCTCCGGACTGCAGCGCGCCGGTCATGGGCTTCCTCCTTCTCGGACTTCATCGCGTGGAGCGATCGCTCTGTGAATAACTCATCCCTGTCCCGCGCCGCAGTCTTTCGCGAGCCGCCAGTGACAAATCCCGTGGTTGCGGCGATCGGCTGATTGCCGGGCCGTCTCCTTGAAACAGAAAGGTCTAGTCGAATGCGTCCACGAATTCTCGTGACGGGTATTCCTGGTCACTACACGCGCCTTGCCAATGGCGCCCATGGCTTGTCCGTCTCCTATGCAGAGCGGCAGAAGCAGCCGGAATCGAAAGAGGATTTCCTGCAGGAGCTGCGCAACATCAGCAACACCGGCAACTACCTCATCGGCGAGGGCGCCCTGCGCGCACTTGCGCCGCATGCGAAGCAGGTTCCCTTCTGGCATCTCTACAATTTGAGCAAGAGCGGCGGCGGGTTCGACGAGTTCAATGCCAACTTCGACATCTGCGTCTTTACCTGCGCAAACCTTTTGCGCAAGGGGCTCTCCGCGGACGCCGAGGCGGAGGTCCTCAGCCGGCTCAACATGCCGATCGTCATGTTGGGCATCGGCCTGCAAAACCGCAAGGACCTGGAGAACAATCTTCCTGAAGGAACCAAGCGGCTCCTGGCCATCCTGAAGGAGCGGGAGCACTACTTTTTGACGCGCGGCTTCGAGTCGGCCGGCTTCCTGAAGGACCAGGGCTTCTCCTTCGTGCGCCCGACCGGCTGCCCTTCCGTCTATTTCATGCCGGACAACATGCGCCGGTCCATGACGAAGCTGTCGAGCGTAAAGATCGGCAAGGCGCGGACGATCTTTTCAGGTTACCTCGGCGGCAATCAGGATGCGATCCTCGACGCCAATGCGCTGGCCCCACAGGACACAGTTCCGCAATACGTCGTTCAGGACGAGTTTCTCCACTTCGACATGAAGGTGGAGCCCAACGAAGAGGGGCGCGTCTATGATTCCGCATCGGGCCTGATGATCGGCGATCTGGCGTACCCCGGCACGGAGCGGGAGAAGCAACGGTTCGAGGTTCGTACTTTCTACGACACCAACCAGTGGCGCGCCTGGGCCTCGTCGATGGACTTCAATCTCGGCCGTCGTTTCCACGGATCGATCATCGCCATGCAGGCGGCGGTGCCGAGCCTGATGGTGGCGGTGGACGACCGCATGCGTGAGATGCTCGGCTTCACCGGCCTTCCTGCCGTCGACATCAACGAGATCGACAAGGCGGAGAACCGCTCCGAGTTCGTGGCCGATCACCTGGCAAAGCTCAACACGAGCGAACTTGTCGACCGGTACTCCGACCGTGAACGCGCCTTCCGCACCACGCTACGTGAAATTGGCATCGGACACTAGCGGCCCCAGGGCCATCTCTTTTCGGTTCAGAGGACAGCTATGCGTATCTTGCTTACGGGAATCCCATCCTACCTGCAGCGGACGATTGCGGACGTCTCCGGCACGACCGTCATCCATCGGCCCTATTTCGACGAGGCCAGGACGAGGAAAGGCCTGATCGCGCAGGTCAGGAAGATCGCCAACACCGGCAACTATTTGATCGGCGAAGGGGCGGCCGAAAGCCTGCGCGGCCATGACGTTACCTATCTGCCGTTCTGGCATCTCGTCAACAATCGGGATTCGAACGAGCTCTACGAACGCGTGAACCGCGAATTCGACTTGTGCGTCTTCGCCTCCGCCAATCTCCTGCGGCCCGGTTATTCCGCCGATCTCGAAGCGGAGATCTTCGCCAAGCTGAAGATGCCGGTCGTGGTGATGGGCATCGGCATTCAGCGCAAGGAGGGCCTCAAGGAGCAGCTGCCGGCTGGCACGCTAATGTTCCTGGAGGTCTTGAGAAACAAGGAAAGCTTCTTCCTCACGCGGGGCTATTTCACCGCCGAGTTCCTGAGAGAGCAGGGAATGAAGTTCGTCAAGCCAACCGGCTGCCCGTCGCTCTACTTCTCGCCGAACGACATGAAACGCTCGCTCTCGGCGCTTGCCAATCCCGGACTGTCTGAAGCCCAGAAAATCGCCTTCGGCGGCTATCTCGGCAGCGTTGCCGACACGATCGTGGATGCCCACGCGCTGCTCAAACCCGACAGCGTCGCAAGCTATGTCGTCCAGGACGAAGTGGTGGCCTACAATCTCTCCCTGACCGGTGACGACAACGACATCGTCTATGACCGGGCGAGTGGGCGTATCACCGGGGGGACCGAATACAAGCATTCGGAGAAATGGCAGCGGAAACACGAGCTGCTGGTCTATTTCGACACGAACCAGTGGCGAACCGCGATGTCCGCGCGCGATTTCTGCTTCGGTCGTCGTTTCCACGGCTGCATTATCGGCATGCAGGCCGGCACGCCCGCGCTCATGATCGCGGTCGATGACCGAATGCGGGAAATGCTGGAGTTCATCGGCTTCCCCTATATCGAGGCGGCCACTTGGAACAGGGAGGTGGACAAGCGCACTTATCTCGCCAATTTTCTCGGCAAGATCGACACGCAGGCCGTGATTGATCGCTATTCCGCCTGCGAGGCGAATTTCCGAAATGCTCTGGGGCAGATCGGACTTTGAGCAGATGACGGCGAGGCTGCGATTGCGCGCGCTACTCGCTTGCGCGCTGGCGGCGCTCTGGGCCCTAGCCTCGGCGCGGCCGGCGGACGCGGACGATGTGCTCGTCGGTCGCATCGGCATCAATCGGGTAAACCTTGCCTGGCTTTCCCGCGCCGATCAGGAGCGGGTGCTGAAGGAGATAGCGGTAAGCGGCATCACCCATGTCCGACTTTCACTGTCGAGACCGGTGGGCAAAAGCATCGATGCGCTCGAAATTGCGGATCGGCTCGGGCTGAAGATCCTCCTCGAGATCCCGCTCGGGAACAAGGACTACTATCTGCCGGAGACGCGCCCTCGGACCGGTTTCGGCCGCGTCTGGGACGTTCAACGGCTTTCGGATCTCGACCTTGATCTTTACCGTGCGCACCTGCGCGCGGCGCTTCGCCGTATCGACGGCATGGGCATTCGCATCGACGCCGTCGAGCCCGGAAACGAGATAAATTACAGCGCCTACAATGGCGACCTCGTGGTCTACGAAAACCCTGGGCGGCGCACGCCGCGCAGGATTTCGGAAGTCGCAAATCGCTCGGCGTTCGAGCGCGGCCTCGACGCCTATATCGGCACCGTCCGCGTGACCCGGGAAGAATTGCAGGCGACGGCCCACAGCAGCGACGCGCTTCTGATTGCAGCCGGGCTTTCCGATGTCGGCACTGCCGAAGCAGATCGCCGTGGCATGGAGCGACTCGATCCCTCGGCGGTTATTTCACTCCTGCGGGGGCGGGGGATCGATGCACTGGTTGATGGCTACGGCATCCACGTCTATCCAGGGCGCAAACGTGGCGCGGCGCTTGCGCACTACGTGACGACGGTCCTCGATTTTTGCCAGCCCGAAGGGCAAGGCAGGCCCTGCTGGGTGACCGAATGGGGCATTGCCAACACCGCGCGTTCATGCCCGCTCGACGACCGTGAGCGGGAAGGGGCGGTCCGTGCCGTGCGCCGCGCCTTTTCTGAGATGATGGAGGAAGGGAGGCTGGAAGCAGCCTTCTACTACGACTGGGACACGCAACCGGTCTACAGCGTTTGGCGCTGCGGCGTCTTAGGCCCAGCCGGGGTCGCGGCCACCGAAACGAATACCGGCGGTGGGGCGGCAAGAGGATCGCCGTAGCCGGGAACGGGCCAAGTCGCCGTCGTTTTGATGGAGCGAGCACGCGCGTTACCTTGGGACGCCCAGAGCTTGATCTGGCCCGGTCCGAGACCAGCCTGCCGGCGTCTATGGGATCAACGCGGTTGGCGGCCGGGCAGTCGCCGAGGCGGCGAACCGTCTCGCCAAAAACTCCGCGGCGCTCTGCTGACAGACTGTAAACCCGAATATGCCCGATGACCCGAAAGCCCTCTCACGAAAACAACTCTCGGAAAAGGAGGGGGCCAGCCTCTTCCTCCGCGAGGGCCGCGCTGTTGGCAGCCTCGCTGAGTGCCTGGAAGGCGGATTGGTCCCCGACCCTGGTGCCGCCAAACCGCACCGTCACGGATATCTGCCGCTCTTTTCCAGCTATGAAGGTGGTTTCGTATACCCGAGCGCGGATGCGCTCGCAGATTTTGTCGACATTTTCCATTGTTGCGCTTGGCAAATAGATCCCGACTTCGTCAGAGGCAACGCGGGCTACGAGATCACTATGGCGCACGGAAGAATGGACGATCCAAGAGATCGATTGAAGCAGTGTATCTGCCCATTGCGGTCCATAGCGACGACCGATCTCATCGAAGTTGCCGACCCTGACAACGAGAATGACGCCATCCGGGTTTTCCGCGGTGCTCACGCGCCTGCGGTCTATCGCATGCTCGACGGGGGTCGCAAATGCGTCGGCGCACAGTGTAACAATGATGGGATCATGGTGGAGGGCGTGTTGAAGTTCCTTTTGGAGATCACGAAGCGCTTTTTTGCGTCGGTGAAGCGCAAATTGCAGCGGAAATGTAACAGCCACCGATATCAACGCCACAGCCGTTAATTCTACCCAAAACGGACGTTCGGGAACCAGCAGGCTTAACAAGCAAACGGCCGCGGTCATCCCAGCCGCCGAGGTAAGGGCGCCGAGCGTCGCGCTCTTGATATGCGCGACTATGGCGGCTGGGCGAAATCGAAATTGCAGGGTCATCGGTAAAACGGAGCCATTACAGTGGTCGCTATATTTGACAGATTCGCCGAAAATAGCAGGTGAATAAATCCGACGGCATTTTAGCTATAGCCACCAAAAAATTTATAGTCACACCAACCCGATCGCGGCCCGAAAGGCCAAGGTCTATGTGCTCGTTCAAAATACCCATTCGCACCTTCGACGTTGGCATCCCGAAAGTTTGCTCCTAGCTCATGAATCCGTGGAGCCCCCGGTTCGATTGACATGGAGGTGAGAAAAAACAAGTCTCTGTGGCTCAGGCCCCCGTAACCAACAAAACAGGACTTGTAAATTCTCCCATTCTGGATACCGCTCGAGAAGTTCCTCGAGGTAGATGTCGAGCAGGATTTGTTTCGTCTCCTCGCTGTCGAGTTCGCCGGCGTCTAGCCTCTCCACGAAATCCTCGTGAATCTCCGACACGAAGCGGCTGCTCATGTGATCGAGCACGTCCATCTGAGCGAGGATCGAGGCAATCAATCCATGAACCTGCAGGCTTGTCGGCTGATGCCCTGGCGTCTTGCCGATGACGACTTTCTGGACGAGTTGGCGCACGATTGGCATCAGGCAGCGTTTGGCATCCTCGTTCTTCCCCCTGCGCGCCATCAGCATGAATTGGCGCATACCGATCTCTGTCGCTTGCGGGTTATGGCGCCGGCGTAATTCCTCGATCTTGGCAACCATGTCCGGGCCGGTTTCGGTGAAGTTTGCGATCTCCTGCTCCAGCGTGTTGCGCTCCGCCTCCAGCCGGTCAAGCATGTCGTCGAGGGCAGGCAGGCGAGGACGGCTTTCAGCCGCCCGGTCGCTGATCTGCTGGATGATGTTCTGCTGTTTGCCTTCGAGTTCCATGAGCTTTCGCTTCATCTGGTCGCGCTCCGCCGGCGATCGTTTGAGCTTTGCCGTCTCGAAAGCGATGGTGTGGGCAGAGAGCGTGTCGAAGATGCCGGTCGCAAAGAAGGCGACGGGCATGCAGTTGAGCACTCGGCTCTCCAACTCCTGACGAGTGATTGTCTTGCTGTTGTCGCAGCATGCGCCGCCAAGCTCGTCGATTGGAAGTCCTTTTTTGCGATTGGTGCAGCTGTAGCGATCCTTGCCGGAAATGGCGTAGGGACCGCCGCATTCCTCGCATTCGAGAAGGCCGCTCAGAAGATACTCCGGTCTGTGTGTGGCGTTGAGCTTGTTGCTCTGCCCGAAATCGAAAAGTTCGCCGATCTCCTTCTGCCGGTCCTTCACCCGCTGCCACAGTTCGTCAGGGACGATACGCATCTCCGGCACGTCCGTCAGCACCCATTCGCTGGCATCGTTGGTGCGGGCGGTCCGCTTCTCCGTTTCCGGGTTCTTGCGGTAGTTGCGTTTGTTCCAGACTATTGAGAATGGTAAGGCGCAATAAGCTGGTCGGTATGTGGGCGGCGGAAAAACTTGGGCGGCGGAAAAACTGGCGCTGGGGAGCGGGGCCAGATTGAACACCTATTCGCGCGAGCTAACAAAGCTACCTAGCCTCCGAGCTGTCCAGGATACAACTCGCCTAGGGCGGCAATATTCCGAGAGGCTAATTTAGGAGCGACTACTCGTCGAGGTTATGATACAGGTGGCAAAACGGCAGCGGAGAGGGCGCATGTCGAATTTTGCAAGAGTCGTTCTATTGATCGCATCGTTTTTGATAACTTCGCAGACCTTTGCGCAGGAGGCGGGGACCGAGACGATGCTAGAGATAAGCGCACCGCCTATTGATCAAGCGTACAGTGAGCACAAGGACCAAAAACAAGCTGCGGACGAGCGTGACGGCGAGGTCACCGAGATGGCCCGCCAGGCGCTTTCAAAAGCTCGCTTGCTTACCGTTCCTGAGCTAACATCAAAGTGAGCCCGGGTGAAGTCTCCGCCGCCCCTGCCACGTCTCCCCTCTCTGGCAAGCCGACGATACCAGATCTTGTCGCCTGTCGGCCCAAACCGGTCACTACAGGACTGACTGGGGGGCGAGAGTCGGTCTTCATCAACGCTTAGAAGGATGACCGCAATTGGCGCTTTGCGGACACCTGTCAATGTCACTTTTGGCCGAAGCGGACGGCCCTCAGGTGTAAATTTAGTAGCTCAAGCAGGTGCAGCCGGGAGGGGCGGTCGGGCAGGGCTATGCAAACATATTGGGGCCGATCTCCCCGCCAACTTCAATGATCACATCCGCGGGGACATTGTTCCTCCTTGCCGCGGCGCGAATGGCTTCGGGATTTGGCGCTTCGTAAAGGCAGTATGTTTTTTTCCTGTCGGCGCTGAGGAACGAAAAAATCCACTTCACCCCTTCCTCGTCGTTGATCAGGTTGATTTCCTCGACTCCCTCTTTCGACAGTTGGAGTTGTTCGGCAAAGTTTCTTTCGATGATATAGCGTGGCATGATGAGACCCTCTTCTCACCTAAAGCGGCGAACCTCTGGTCCTAGTGAATGGTCTGCTTCAGTCGCTGTTGCAGCCTGACCATTCCCAGTTCGGCCGCAGTTGACCGGGCATGCTCGGATAAGGACATTGCTCTCTTTATCGCGGCTCTGCTACCTATTTTCATTAGCAAATCGGAATATTCCGCCTGCGTGTGCGCGAGCCACGGTCGCGAGCCGATCGCCGAGTTCATCTCGAGCGCATGCTCATAGTGTTTGGATGCCCGATCGAATTCACCCAGCGCGGCGGACAACATGCCCAGATAGCGGCTTGCGGCACCGAAGCAGACAGTCGCCATGCCTATCGTGACGGTCATCTCCTTGTAGTCGAGCATAAGCTTATAGAGTGTCCTGGCCGCTTCCATGTCCCCCAGGCCGGTGGCGACTTCCGTCAGGAACGAGAGGGATGCGCTTCGTTTTCCGTCAAGCGGCAGGGTGAAGCGTGTGCTGGAAAGCTCTTCCAATCTCCGCTGGGCGGCTTCCCGATAACCCAGGTCAAAGGCGACCAACGCGAAGCCCGGTAGCCAGGTGATTTCGTCCGGGTTTTCCTCGATCAACAATTTCATGACCGGTGCGACCTCCGAGAGACGGCTCTGCTCCCGGCGGATCGCGAACATTTGCATGCCGTAGACACCTTCGGATGCCACGCCAAGGGTGTGCTTGCCCAGCTTCAGCGCTTCTTCGGCAAGCCTCTCGGCAGCGGTGAACCTTCCATCGAGGATGGCCATCATCGCTCGTGCGATCCGGGCGTAGAACTGGACGTTGAGATGCTGGCGCTTGGTACCGAGTTCTTCCAGGGCGTCGACCGCCCGATCGGCCCGTGCGCGGTCACCGAGCTCCGTGGAGACGTAGGCGTCAATGGAAAGCGCTCGGCTTTGTATATCGTCGTTATCGATCTCACCGGCGAGACGTCTTATTTCGTCTACGCGAGCGATACGGTCGTTTCGCTCTGTGACGGACTTGATCGGTGCCGGCGTCAGGAAGGGCAGAACGGAGAGCTCCACAAGAGAATTCTTGTCGCCAACCTCCCGGGCAAGTTCTATTCCAGCGCTATGGCATTGTGCGGCCTTCTCGCTGTCAGTCAGGTAGGCATATGCACGCGCGAGGTGGCTGAGAATCTGGCACCGCGACCTCTTGTCCGCTGGTTCAACCATCGCCATGGCCTCCTCGAGAAGCGGCAGGGTTTCGGCAAGCGAGTTCGAGGAGAGAAATTGGGAGCCGTCAAGGCCGATCACTGCGCGAACGAAGCCCTGAGTGTCTGCCGCTTTGCGTGCCAATGGGGCGGCCAGCCTGTATTTTGCCAGCGAATCCGTCATGCGGCCGGCAGCGTACAGGGCGTCGCCTAGTTTCAGGACTGCTGCAAGAAGGTCTGTTTGGTGGCCGGGCTCGTTGGGCAACTGTTCCGCGATCGACAGTGCGTTCTGGAAATGGTCGACCGCCTCGTAATTGGCGGATCGTGCAAGGGCTCGTTCTCCGGCTTTCATCCAGTATGGAAGCGCGAGTTCGACCCGTTGCGCTTTCTCGTAGTGTTGGGCGATGAGTTCGGGCTGCGTGGCGGCGACATCGGCATACTGGTCGACGAGAACCTTGGCGATCTCCTCGTGGAAATGCCGCCGCCGTCGGTTGAGCAGCGATTGATAGGCCGCATCCTGAATGAGCGCATGGCGAAAAACGAGGGCGGCATCACGCAAGACGCCGCCTCCGACGACGATTTGGCTGGTTTCAAGATGGTTTAGCGCGCTCTCGAGCGTTCCCTCATCGAGGCCTGCGATCTTTGAAAGAAGGTCTCGATCGAATTCCCTGCCGATCACGGAGGCAATTTGCACGACCTCTTTGGCTGTCGTCGGCAAGCGATCCAGACGTGTCATCAACGATCCCTGCAGGCTGTCCGGAATCTCGACGTTGAGCGACGTCAAGTTTCCGCTTTCCATGATCGAACGGGTCAACTCCTCCACAAACAGTGGCACGCCGTCCGTTCGCTCCGCGATCCTTTCGCAAAGCTGTTCGGGAATGTCGGTTGCCATTGACTCGATCAGCTCGAGCATCTGCTGCCGCGTCAGGCGCCCAACAGAGAGCGTCGTCGCTTGCGCCAGACCGCTTGCCCAGTCCGCGCTCCATTCCGGTCGATGGGTGACGAGGACAAGGGCGGCCGTGCCGTGAAGCCGACTGATGACTTCTCTCAGCACCTCGCTGGTAGACGGGTCCATCCAGTGCGCGTCTTCGACGACCATGAGCACCGGAGCGATTCTGGTCGCAAGCAGCAGTCGGTTCGCGAGAGTACGGACGAGAAGGTCCTTGCGCTGATGGGCGGAGAGATCCAGCGGCTTGAACTCGTCGCCGAAGTCGAGCGAAAGCAGCTCTGCATAGATCGCGCCAACCTCGGAGGGATTTTCACCATAGCGGCTTATAAGCTTGCGAAACTTCTCGACGCGCGTGTTCCGGTCGTCTGCCGCCGCAAATAGAGCGACCCGGCTCAGTCGCTCGACGATCGGGTAGAAGGCCGATGTGGCGTGATAGGGGGAACACTGCAATCGGATGAGTTCATGCTCTGTCTCGCGCAGATGTTCTTCGAAGGCTTCGACAAGACGGGATTTTCCGATGCCCGCCTCCCCCGACAAAAAGACCATCTGGCCCTGGCCGGACTTCGCCAGCTCCCACCGTTCGAGCAGCAGGCCGATCTCACTGACGCGGCCGACAAATTTTGAGAGCCCGCTGGCGTGCGCGGCTTCGAAGCGGCTTTCCACCTCTCGCTCACCGCTGACCTCGAACAGCGCAACAGGTGAGGCGAACCCCCTGAGCTCCTGCTCGCCGTGGCTGGCGATTTCGAAGGCCTGCCCGGCGAGGCGGCGGGTGCTGTCGGAGATCAGGATTTGGCCGGGGGCGGCCGCTCCCTGCAGACGTGCTGCCAGATTGGGCGTGTCTCCCGCGATCGATCCACGCTCCTTCGCGCTGCCGTCGGTGTCGCCAACGACCACGTGCCCGGATGCGATGCCGATCCGAGCCTTCAGTCCCCGCTGGTTGGGCGACTGCAGCGCATCGACGGCGGTGATCGCCTCGAGACCGGCCCGGATCGCGCGCTCGGCGTGGTCCTCATAAGCCATGGGCCACCCAAAATAGGCAAGCACGCCATCTCCGAGATACTTGGCGACATAGCCTCCGAACCGCGTGACTGCGCCCGCGACGCTATCCTGATAACGGCGGATCAGCTCGTGCATGTCTTCCGGGTCGAGCTGCTCCGACAACGCAGTCGACCCTACGAGGTCGCAGAAGAGTACGCTGAGCAGTCGTCGGTCGGCCGCAGCGTCCGTCGCGACGGGAGCGGGCTGCTGTTCGTCCGGAGGTTGCTGCGCAAGTCCGTTTATCGCGGCTAGAATAATCTTCCGGTGACCAAGCGAGACGCCGAGTTCACGGAGGTCGGATTCCGCGACATGAGGGAGCGCTCGCAGATCGACGTCATTCTCGATGAAGGCCGCGGCGTACTTGCCGAGACCGAGTTGGGCTAGCCAATCCTCAATCGTCTGCATCGACTTCAATCCGCTCAACCGTTCCCGAAAAATACCACGAACGTCGGCATCCTGCCACGCAGTTGCCGGGAGCCGCTCGCGTTGAACAGGCCGAGCAATCGATGGCGAATTTGCGAACGCAGCCCTCGCAGATCATGCGGCATTTCAGCGCCAACCAAGGACGATTATAGACTATCCGCATCTTTCAGCGCATTCTTCGAACTCGCAATCGACCGCTGTGGGGAGCGAATTCAGTCGTCAGCGCATCATCCTTCAAACGCCTCTCGTCAGTATTCGATTCGACGTCATGAGCTCGGAGGCTCGGCTTCAGGAGGGTGTTATGATCAGCGAAAATATCGGGAAGCTCAGACAGATTCTTCGCGGTGCTCTTATCGGGTGCGACCATGCCGACTACGAGGACGCCCGCAGGCTCTACAACGCCATGATCGACAAGCGGCCGCTTTTGATCGCAAAGTGTACGGATGCTGCGGACGTGATTGCCTCCGTGAACTTCGGCCGCGACAACGAACTTCCGATCGCCGTCCGGGGCGGCGGCCACAACGGGGCTGGGTTTGCCAGCGTTGACGACGGCATCGTCATCGATCTGTCGCTGTTGCGGGGTGTGCGCGTCGACCCGGTAAAGCGGACAGTTCGTGTGGGTGCCGGGTGTACGACTGGCGAGGTTGATCATGCCACCCACGCCTTTGGGCTTGCAATCCCCTTCGGTGTCGTCTCGACCACAGGTGTGGCGGGCCTGACGCTGAACGGCGGCCACGGATACCTCACTCGCCAATATGGGCTTGCCATCGACAATCTGATCGAGGCCGACGTCGTGCTCGCGGACGGCACGCTCGTCACCGCCAGCAAGGCCGAGCGCCCGGATCTGTTCTGGGGGCTGCGCGGCGGCGGTGGCAACTTTGGTGTGGTCACCAGTTTTCTGTTCGAGGCGCACCCTGCGGACACCGTTTATGCCGGTCCGATCTTCTGGGAGTTGAAGGATGCTGCGACGGTGATGCGCTGGTACCGCGAGTTTTTGGCGACTGCGCCGGACGAGTTCTACGTCTTCCTTGGGCTGCAGACGGTTCCCTCCGCCGATCCGTTCCCGGTGGAGCATCGTGGCAAGAAGATCTGCGTGCTTCTCGTTTCCTACAATGGAGCGGTCGCCGACGGGGAGAAGGCAGTTAACGCCGTCCGCAGGGCGCTTCCGCAGCCGATTGTCGATTTTGCCGGTCCAATCCCGTACCCGACACTTCAAGGCATGTTCGACGGACTCTTTCCGAAGGGCCTTCAATGGTACTGGAAGGGTGATTTTGTGAAGACGCTTCCCGACGCGGCGATCGAAGCGCACATCGAGCAGGTGGGCAAGGCACCCAGCGAGCCCTCGTGCATGCACCTCTACCCGATCGATGCCGCCGTCCATCGCAAGGCAAGAGATGAAACGGCGTGGAATTGCCGGGATGCCACATGGTCGATGGTTATTGCCGGCGTTGACGCCGATCCGCGCCAGGCGGCGACGCTGAAAAAATGGGCGACCGACTACTGGCAGGCGGTCCACCCGTTCAACCTCGACGGCGCTTACCCGAACTTCATGATGGACGACGAAGGCGATGTGCGCCTGAAGGCCACGTATGGCGACAATTACGAGGGTCTTGTCCACCTGAAAAAGAAGTACGACGGGAACAACCTGTTCCGGATGAACCACAATATTCGCCCTGCCGCCTGACGCCGAGAGGGGCGTCACTGAAAGGCGCTTCCTCGATCCTGGCGGCCACTGCGATGGTGGCTGCCAATGTACGCTTTTGGCGTATTGGCGTCACCCGCCGATGGCCGCTTGCGGCCCTTTGCTGCCGTTCGAGATCGATCCGAGGAACGTGCGGTATGTGCTAGAATGGGGCCCGAAGGCGGAATGCGACAGACGCACGGCGAGGGGCGGTGTGATCGAACCGGAATTCGCGCGACCGAGCCGACGTTGTGCTCTTGGAAGGAGAGACGAGGACGATGCCGACACCACAGCAACCCAGTCTAATAGTTCGACAGAAATCTCCACAGAACATCGAGTTTCCGTTTGCGTCGCTCTCCGATTGGCGGATCCCAACGGAGCTGTTCTTCGTGCGAAACCATTTTCCGTCGCCGGACCTCGATGCGCGAGACTGGAGATTGCGCGTCGACGGGGCGGTGGAGCGGCCGATCGAACTTGACCTCGACAGCATCAAGGCGATGCGGAGCACGACTTTCACCGCCGTCGTCGAGTGCGCAGGGAATGGGCGCGTCTACTATGTGCCGGCGAAGGAGGGGTTGCAGTGGCAGAACGGGGCCGTCGGCAACGCCGCGTGGACGGGTGTTCTTCTGCGCGAGATCTTGGAAATGGCGGGCGTTAGGCGAACCGCACGTGAGGTTCTGCTCGCAGGCGCCGACAGCGGCGTCGTCGACGCGAACAAGAAAACGGCTTCTCCAGGCCCCATCGCTTTTGCCCGCAGTTTACCGCTGAAGAAGGCCGTCGCTGACAGCACGATCCTTGCCTATTCGATGAACGACGAACCGTTGACGCGCGATCACGGCTACCCGCTACGCGCGGTGGTGGGTGGCTGGTTCGGCATGGCTTGGGTCAAGTGGATCACGCATATCACGGTTGTGGAGCAACCGTTCCTTGGCTACTGGCAGGCGCGCGACTATTTCCGTTGGGAGCGCAGCCTCGGCGAACCCAGGCTGGTCCCCCTTGCGGAGATGGAGGTCAAAGCGCAGATCGCGCGTCCCGTACAGGGGGCGCATCTCATCGTCGGCCAACCGTACCGGATTTTCGGAGCAGCGTGGAGCGGAGAGGCTGTCATCCGGCAGGTGCAGGTCTGCACCGGAGATGGCAGGGGCTGGCGCGAGGGAAGGCTTCTCGAAACAGAATGTCCCTTCGCATGGCGCTTGTGGGAGTACATGTGGACCCCTGAAAAAGTGGGGCGATATATACTGCGATGTCGCGCGATCGATGGGGCGGGGTGCGTGCAGCCCGACCTCCCGCGTTCCGACTGCGAGAGCTACGCGGCCAATTGGATTATTCCGGTGGATGTTACGGTCGTTCCCGAGCCACAGACGTACGCGGAGGAATTCGTGATCTAATCGCCCGCATGGGGCGGAATGGCGGCTTTTGGCGCAAAGCGGACTGAACCACGTTGACCGCTATCGGCCCTAAGCGGATTTTTGGATGAGGTAACCTGCGACCAACATCCAGCATCCAACTTAGGCGAAGCGACGGATTTCCACCTGGTCAGTGGGTTCGCTTTAGCCAAGTAATATGAGTGCTTGCTTCTCTAACCGCGTCATCGACGGTTCCTAATAGCGATGTGTAATCGCGATGGTTTCGATATGGCCCGTTACCGTCTCTTTCGTCTGGTTCGATCCACTCTCCACGGTAGTGGAAAAAGCCATCGTCGCGTCGTAGTACGAGGTGCCTGCCGATCTCAACCCCGTCCTGCACATAAGCAATTTCTCCATTGATCATCCAGTGTCCTCGTCAGTTGGTGGGAGACTGCGCCGCATAATCAGAATTGGCGCGAAGGAACGTCGTCCAGCATGCCAGCCGCGCGTGATACGTGGTTCTCTACGCGTCTGTATTGGCTGCTTCCGGCAAGCGTCGGCGGATCAGCGATTGCTCCAACTCATCTCCCAACGATATGGGTCACGATATGTCGCTTCGGCCACTACCCGGTCAAACGACGGTGGAGCTGATCCCCCCTGCCCGATTAAATTGTGGTTGATAAAAATGCAGGCAACCAATGTGTGTCCATGAGAGCACATGTGACCGTAAATTGTTCTGTAGCTCTTCGCGATATGTTAGGCATCTCTTGCTTTAGAATGATGTAAACTACACGGTCTGCGTGCGCAGATTGTGGCAAGGGTTCCTCGGAGCAATGGCATGCCTCATGTCGGTTCGCATTCATCGCTGGGAAAATTGCGCAAGTCGCTTTCCCTCAGTACTGTACTGGTCCCAATCTCTTTGGCCTCCGTAATCTGGCTGCTCGCCACGCCGTCAGTCTATGCGGCCTGCGGCAACAACCCCCCTGGCAACTACACATCGACCGTTCTCTGCCAGGGGGCGACAGGTCCCGCGAACCTCACAATCACCGGACCTTCGAACGTTACGATTAACCCAGGCACAGCGACGGCTTTCGGTATCCAGTCCTGGGCGCAGGGCGGGGCGGGTGCGACGGTATCCCTGAACGCCAGCGACGTCACCTTGTTCAACCAGCGGACTGGAAGCAACTCGGTCGGCATTTACGCGCTGGCCGATCCTTCAACCGGCGGAAACGGGACTTTGACGCTGTCGGGAACGAACAGCGTTACCACCAATTTCGGAACGGGGGTTCTACTCAATATACAGGGAACCGGCAGCGGCACGTCGACCATCGGCGGCGTGCTTACCGTGAACAGCCTTGCAACAGGAACTGACGACAACGACGGCGTCGAAACGACCACCCACCAAGGCGGCAACGCAACCCTCCTTATGACGGCGACGGGCACCATTAACGTCAGTGGTGGCAACGGCATCTTCATCGACTCCCTCTCGGGCGGCGGGAATATTCGCGGCGACATCGCGTCTGGAATGACCGTCAATCTCAACAATACCGTCGCGGGCGCGAACAACGCGCGAAACCCCAACTCTGGCATCTACGCCGTCACCCAGACGACGGGGAACGTGGACCTGACGACGGGGGCGGCGATCAACACACAAGGTGCGCGGGCCGACGGCATACGGGCGGTAGCCGTCAGGGGAACCGTAAACGTCAACAATTCCGGCCCGATCCAGACGACTGGCGACAACAGTCGCGGCATCGAAATGACCACGACGGCTGGCACGGCCGGTCCCGGTGGCCCCATCACCGCGACCAACTCGGGTTCCATCCAGACGCAAGGCCTCAATAGCGCGGGCATTCTGGCGACGTCGACGGATGGAAACCTGTCGATTACGAATACGGGCCAGATCACGACCAATGGCCGCGAGTCCAGCGGCATCCAGGCCGTGGCGGGCAATGCCGGTACCGCCACGATCGACACGGGGTCCACGGTGCGAGCAAACGGCCAGTTCGGCATCGGAGTCTATGCGTCGGGCAGCACTTCGAACGTGACCAACGAAGCGGGAGGGTCCATTTCCGGCGGCTGGCAGGCGGGCATGGCCGACACGGGTACCGGCGGATTGCCATCGGCGGGCGTGGCCATCGGCTCGCGCGGTTCCGGTTCGCTGACGAACAACGGAACCATCGGAGCCCTGTCGGATCGAGCGATCGTCGAACTGGACAGATATGGCATCGGAGCCGCAGAACCGTTGACAATCATCAACAACGGCACCATCACCGGTTACATCCAGCTAGGCGCGGGCAACGCGACGTTTCGTAACCTGACGCCGAATTCCTTCGATCTCCGGAATTTCGCCGACACGAATGGGGACGGAACGCCCGATACGAAGAGCGTCGCGGTATCCGATTTTGGAGCTGGCACCGACGTCTTCTCCAACGAAGCCGACGGCGTCGTCCGTCTTGCTCCTGTCGCTGGAGCGGCGACGACGGACCCGACCGGCTATTATGTCCCGACGACCGGTGTTGACAGCCGACCGCTTGAAGCCTCCTTCTACGATTTCACGCGGGAAGGGCTTCTCCAGGGACAGTTGGTCAACCTCGAAACCTTCGACAATGCCGGGACGATCGATCTGCGCGGGACGGCGCTCGGCAATACCTTCGTCATCACGGCCAATCCTACCGCCTCGGGACCGCCCGGCTCCGGTACCTACATATCGGATGGCGGCCAGCTCCTTCTCAACACCAGGCTAAATGACGGCATTCCTCTTGGCGGCCAGACCAATTCCTATTCCGACATGCTGATCGTCGACCAGACCCAGCTAGGGGCAGGCGGCGCTACATCGATAGGTATCACCGTCGATCCGGCCTCCGCCGGGGCCGTGACACCGGGGAATGGCATCGAGGTCGTCGAGGTGCGCAACAAGGCCGGTTCGGCGGACGACACGTTCGTGCTCGGCTCGCGTGCCGCCAGCGGTGCCTATGAGTATACCCTTTATCACAACGGCGTGGGGGCCGACGCTGCCGACGGAAACTGGTATCTACGCTCGGGGTTGGTGCCCGAACCCCCAGGCCCGCCCGGTCCGGGTCCTACGCCACCTCCTGATCCGCTGCCCGATTACCGCAACGAAGTGCCTGAGGATATCGTCCTTCCCGCGCTTGCGAGCCGTCTCGGACTGGGGATGATCGGAACCTATCGCGACCGCATTGGCATCGACTATCCCGATCCGGTTAAGCCTGCCGAAACGATCTGGTGCAAGGACCCTGCGCAGAATTTCCGCTGCACCCCGACGGCTTTGCAAAGTTCGACCTATGCCGACTCCGTCCAGCCATATCGACATGCAGTATGGGGGCGCGTCTTCGGAGAAACTGGCGACATCGACTTCTCAGAGTCCAATCAAAGGTCGGCCGTCCGTAGCTTCGTCGATAACGGCCCCTCTTACGATTTCGACATGTATGGTCTTGAGATCGGTGCCGATCTGCTTCGCAGGGACAACGAAAACGGAACGCGGGATATCGCGGGTTTCTTCGTGGGCGTTGGTCGCATAACGTCGGACGTCGACACGCCTTTTGGCCGGCGGGCGGGTTCCGCAGACATCGACGGCTATTCGCTTGGAGGCTACTGGACCAGGCTGGATGAAAGCGGGTGGTACGTCGACGGCGTGCTTCAGGCGACATGGTACGACGCCAATACCAATTCCGAGGGGCGGGGACGGCTGCCTGGCGAGTCCTTCGGGACCGATGGCTGGGGCTTTGCGGCGTCGGTCGAAACGGGACGTCCATTCAGCCTGACAAACGGATGGTCGATCGAACCCCAGGCGCAGCTGGTGTACCAACACGTCTCGCTTGATGACGACGCCGACCATTTCGGGCAGTTCAACTACAGTGAGACCGATACCCTTTATGGCCGACTGGGTGCGCGTCTCGCCAGGGATTGGGCCACTGAAAACGGCCGCAGGTTCACGGCGTTTGCCTCGGCCGACATCTGGAGTTCCTTCGGCGCGTCTGGCGATACGACGGTAGCCAGCCTGTCGGGTGCCAATCCGGTGACATTCCACACCGACCTCGGTGGCAACTGGGGGCATGTCGGTATCGGATTATCGGGCGAGGTCGCGCAGAATGTCACGGTCTTCGCCTCCGGTGATTACAACTTCGGCATTGGCAGTGGGGACTTCGACAGTTGGGGAGGACGGGTCGGCCTCAAGGTGAAGTGGTAGGCTCCCGACGAACCCGAAAAAAGCGGTTTCTCCGGCTGGCTCCGATCCTGTTGGCGATTTCGCCCCTAACCGGCTGCCAGGATCAGCCCGCACCACCGCAGGTGCAGGGGCCGTCGGCGTTTGCGGACGAGCCATACTCCGTGCGACTGGTGAACCGCGCGAGGTTCGACAGTTCTCTTCGGCCGACGCGTGTTCGAAACGAAACGGGCATGCCACCCGGCGCGGTCGTCGTCGACACAAGCAATCGGCACCTCTATCTGGTCGAAAGCGCCACAACCGCCATGCGCTACGGGATCGCGGTCGGAAAGGCGGGATACTCCTGGAAAGGGCTGGCTTCCGTCGGACGAAAGACGGCCTGGCCGGCGTGGTACCCGACCGATGATATGAAGGTCGCCTCGCCCGGTATCCCCGCTCGCATACCTCCGGGACCCGACAATCCGCTAGGAGCACGTGCGCTTTATTTGTACAGCGGCGGGAAGGACACGCTCATCCGCATCCACGGAACCTCCGAGCCGTGGACGATAGGAACCGAAGCATCTTCGGGATGCATACGCATGCTCAACGAGGATGTCATCGAGCTGTTCGCCAAGGTAAACGTCGGCACGCCGGTGGTGGTCCGGTAACACCGAAGGGCGCCGATCAGTCGCGCTGTCGGGTGAATGCCCGCAAGGTACATCTGACCGAGTCGTCCGCTCGTTCGATCGCCCGATGGTCGAGGCACGCGATAATCGTTCCTATATCAGGTATTAGGTCGGCGTCGCTTTGCCGTTAGTCGCTTCTATTGAAGCGCTACGGGGTTTCCAACCTGTCGTTTGCTGACCGCATCCTTGGTGGCGAAGTGTCAGACGTGCCGAGCTCAGCCCGCCAGTTGGGGGTTGACGAGCCGGGGTCTGCGGGAACCCAAAAAGCCCAGACGATAACCGGACGCGAATCTCCTTGATGACAAGACTTCTGACCAGCCTGGGCTCGAGTGCGGAGCGCAGGGTCTGCTTGTGAAAGTGATCGGCCTTGTCGCTGGTCGCCGCGATTTCAAGTACTCGGGAGTGTGTGGTTGTTCCCGACTTGCTATCGCATCTATGGATTCCATATCATTCCAAAATGAAGCCCCAGAGCATTGGGGATCTACACGACGTTTACCCCGTCGACAGGCACTGAGAGTCTTAAGTTCGTCGCGGCACAGTCTGCGAGACAGAGCGACCGGTCGGGTCGCAAGCCCTATACGTCGCCTTGAGCGCTTGTGAGAGCGATATGTTTACGGGAGGGAGCCATGAGTTCGCGGGGCGGACAAGGCGATGATCTGTCACTGGAACCCGAAAGGGTTCGTGATCAGCTTGATCGCATCTTGTCGAGCGCTGAGTTCCAGGTTCCGGAGCGTAGTCGGAGATTTCTCGCATATGTCGTCGATGAAGCACTGGCGGGACGATCAGAGAAGCTGAAAGCTTACACCATTGCGCAGGCGGTCTTTGGCCGCGATGCTTCCTTTGATGCCCAAAACGATCCGGTCGTTCGTATCGAAACGGGGCGTATTCGCCGCGCCCTGGAGCGATACTACCTCGTGGTCGGGCGAAGCGATCCCATACACATCACCATACCCAAGGGTGGATACGTACCGAGTTTCACCGCAAGCCACTCAGAGATTGCGTCAGGACGTCATTCGCCGGGAAAAGATGTCGGCGTGCAGGAGACGCCGGTGGCGCAACAGAAACGTCCGCTTGCCTACCGGGATTTTATCCTGCCGGTTGGTGTCCTGCTTGTCATCGCCGCCATGGGCATGTTGGTGCTGATGCGGCCGCTCCAAGAACTGGTTGCTTCACTGAACCCTTCGTCGGGCACACCTTTGCCTGCGGGAGATGAGATGCGGCCGCAGATCGTCGTGGAGCCTTTGGTTGGCATAGGTCGGGACAATGGCGACGCCGGTATCGCCAAGAGCTTGACGGATGGCGTCATCGTGGAACTGACGAAGGTCAAATCAATTGCCGTCAGGACGCCAGGGCCGAAGGCGCTTATCGCGGCGCCAAACCAACCGTCACTCTCCATCCAGGGCAGCGTTGGGACCGAGGACAAGCGGTTGCATGTCCAAATCCGGCTGGTTGATCGAGCCGACGGAGCCGTTGTCTGGACAGGCGCCTATGACAGAAACCTTGACGAAGGAAGCATTCTTGACGTGCAGGATGAAATCGCCCGGCTGATCGCGGATGCGATATCTCGACGGCAGTGAAGTCAACCTCCTTCCACAGAGAGTGCAGATACCACAGACGCTGCAGCGTTGAATTTATTTGCCGTTGTCCCCGCCGGATTCGATTGCGACACCCGCGGCTCGTAGACCTTTGAAAAATGCTTCCTGATCTTCCGGGCGCTGCAGACGCAAGGAAACCTCCTTGCGGATGTTCTTCATCAATCCGGATGCATGGGCATTCAGCCATTCCCGTTCCTGCCTGGCGTCAGCCGTTTTCCCGCCCGTGCCAAGAATAGAAAGGAGCACGAGGTGATGCATGGGATTGTATTCCAGGTCGGACATGCGGGACCACAGTTCCGCGGCCCGGACGTCATTCCTCATCAGGGCACACAATGCCATGCCCACTTCGTAGTATCCCCTCGGGCCCGCATTCTTGTTGACGGCGCTCGAAATCAGCTCGCAGCCTGATTGCCATTTCCCAGACATGGCCAGCCGCAACCCGTATTCTCCCGCAACCTCGGTATCATTGGGGTTCATCGCATAGGCTGCCGCACCCGCCTGCAGGGCTTTGTCGATATCATTTCTGAAGAAGCTCACCTGCATGAGAGCCTCAAGGACACGCGCATCGTTTGGAGCAAGCGAGGCTGCCCGCTCCGCAGCGCTGGCGGCCAATTCCAGCGTCTCGTCCGCGGACGATGTGCCGAGTTTATAGCGAAACCTCATCTCGTCCAGGTAGGTGAGGGACAGAAGCGCCCAGGAGGCAGCGCTTTTCGGAAACAGCTCTGTCGCTCGTTGCAGACAGTCGCGCGCCGTGTTGTGCGTCTGGACATTCATCGACCTACGGTAGCTATAGTAAGCCAATCTGCAGGCATAGGCGTCCGCATTTCCGCTCTGTGGCTGCCGGGCAAGTGCGTTGGTGTCGGCTTGAAAAACCGCGCCATATGGTTCCGCGACGGTGCTGGCGATCTCTTCAGCGGCGCCGGTCAGGATATCGAGCTTGCTTTGCGCGCGAAGGTCCGCGTCGTAGTTGTTCGCCCAGATCACGGCGCCGTCGGATTGGCGCACGAGCCGGGCGACAAGCCGCAATCTGGGCCCGTCGAGCTGGACATTGCCTTGCAAACCATAAGCAGTCGGGCTCGGCTGTTCGGCCTTCGACGCATCCGCGACAACGACGATGTCATCGAACTTCGCGAGCTTGCCGATGATCTCGTCCCTGAGGCCACGCGCGATGTCGGAAGCAGCATTTGCGGGACCCTCACCCTCAAAGGACTCGACAATGACTCTGGGTTCGGCCGCTTCTGTCGGCAATGCGCCTGAGGGATTCTTGTGCCACCCCGACAATGCCGGTGGGAGGACGATGTAAAGCGAAGCTGCCGCGAGCAGAAGGGCGGTGCCAAGCGTCAGCGCGGTTGATAATTGAGGACGGCGGAAAGATTGGCCGAGGCTGTGAAGCGGCCCGGTGTCACGGTGACGCTCGATCGGTGGCACGAGATCAAACTGCTGCGTCGCGAGCGATGGTGTCGGGACGTTGCGAGCATATTCGAAGCACGGCCTGTATCCACCCTTGGGGATCGTGATCGTTACCTCGTCCGCTTGGCCGGCGATGAGGTAGTAGCGTTCAAGTGCTCGGCGGACTCGGCCTGCTTCGATCCTGACGACAGGATCGTTCTGGGCGTCGAAATTGACCTGACGACCAAAGACCTCGTTGGCGATTGTGAAGGCCTTCAGGAATTCCGATCGGCCTGCCAAGGTCTCGCTTATGATGAATTGCAGAAACTTGCGGCCCCGCTCCGGCGAATGGAATTCTTCGCTCGCCAGTATCCGTTCAAGTTGGTCGTAGATTTCCTCGGCTGTCGGCTTCGAGGGCTTGGCTATTGCGCTGCTCATGATGACGCCCTAACGAGATCACGCAAATATTTTAGCTGCCTCTAGTATTAGCTCAGAACTGCCGGTGGCTGCAACCGCTACATACGATGCACCTTCAAATGGTTACCCGCCGGTTGAGCGCAGTGCAGTCCGAGCGTCGGATAAAATTCAATCCGTGCCGGTGTTCTCTACCATCGCCGGGGCAGCCGTAGCCCCGGGCAATGTCTCTGATGGCCAAGCCCAGGCGCGCAGCAGTTCGTAAAAGACACTGAGCACGATTGGCCCCAGAAACAGGCCGAGCAGGCCATGCGAGAGAGTTCCGCCGATGACGCCGATGAGGATTACCGGCATCGGGGTCGATAGCCCTCGGGACATCAAGATCGGCTTCAGCACGTTGTCCACGACCGTGATCGGGATCGCCACGACAGTGAAGGCAAAGGCCATCGATGCCGGCCAGGAGAACCATGCCCAGATGATGGCCGGGATAAGAACGAGGCCAGGGCCAAGCTGCATCAGGCAAAGCATGAACACAACAAAGGTCAGGGCTCCACGCGCCGGAATATCGAAAAACGCAAAGCACAGGCCGCACAGGAGCGTCTGAAGCAAGGCTACGCCGATGACGCCGCGCGAGACGTTGCGAACCGTTGATCCCGCCAGCCGCGCAAAGCCAACCCCCCTCTCTCCGCCGATGCGGCCCGCCAATACCTGAATCGTTGCTGCAAGGCGGGGGGACATGGTGAGGAAGATGCCGGAGAGAATGACCGACGCGACGAAGCTCAGCACCCCACCGCCGATTGATGCAAATTTGGCGATGATGACTCCCATGACCTCGCGGAGAGGCGCCTGGAATTTCATGATTGCTGCCGCGAGATTGCCGGCGACCTGGTTCCAGCCGGCGTAAAGGCGCTCGCCGACCACTGGCCAACCACGTATAGCCTCAGGCGCCGCGGGCAAGGTGAAGTTGTCGGACTTCAATTGCGCCACGAGAGCCTGGATTGCATCGGCGAAATTGACAGTGACAAGCGCCAATGGCGCGATGATGAGCACAAGGCACGCTATGACAATAATGGTGGCCGAAAGCTTGGGCCGATCTCCTAGAAGTCTGGACAGACCGGTGAACATCGGAAAGAGCGCTACCGCGAGGATCGCCGACCAGATGACGATCAGCGCGAATGGCGCAATCAGCTGCAGGCTCCAATAGGCGAATAGCCCAATGATGCCGATCCGCACCAGGTCGCTGACCCGTGCCTCTACCGAAATCTGCGCGGGACCGGCTTCCGCCGCGGTCCCGCTCTTCTGTTGCTGCATCGCGTAGCCTATCCCACGGTTTTCCATAGTGCACACCTGAACGGATCAGGCGTCATCGAGTCGTCTCCGGCACAACATGCCTGACGCTCTGATCCTCGACATAGTTCGATGGCCGCTTCTGCCGTTTGCCAAGATCCGGCGCGTCGAACTTCACGCGCTCGTAGGGGATCGACTGCAGGATATGGGAGATGCAGTTTATCCGGGCGCGCTCCTTGTCGTCGGAAGGCACGAGCCACCACGGGGCGTGGTTGCTATCCGTCATCCGCAGCATCTCGTCATAGGCCCGTGTGTAGTCCCACCAGCGCTGATAGGACTCGACGTCCATGGGGCTGAGTTTCCATTGCCGAACCGGATCGTCGATGCGGCGCTTGAAGCGGCGTTCCTGTTCTTCCTCGCTGACGGTCAGGAAATACTTCAGCAGAATAACGCCGCTTTCGACGATGGCCGCCTCGAAACGGGGCGCAAGTTCCAGGAAGCGCTGAGCCTTCTTCTCGCTGGCGAAGCCCATGACGCGGTCAACGCCGGCGCGGTTGTACCAGCTGCGGTCGAAGATCACGAGCTCGCCGGCTGCCGGCAAATGCGCAATATAGCGCTGCATGTAGATCTGGGTTTTCTCGCGATCGGTGGGAGCGGGCAAGGCGACCACGCGGAATACACGCGGGCTGACCTTTTCCGTTATCCGCTTGATCATGCCACCCTTGCCGGCGGCGTCACGGCCTTCGAAGATGATGACAATCCGGGCGCCCGATTTCTTTACCCATGCCTGCAGATGCGCCAGCTCGACCTGCAGTCGCTTGATTTCCTTTTCGTAGTCCCAGGACTTGGCCTTCTTTTGCTTACCCTTGCGTTCCGCTGAAACCTCTTGTTTCGGATCGTATGCTTCGTCCATCGTTCCCTCCATTGTTTTAATGCCGCGCCGTGCTGACGCATTCATTGCCCTGCGGCACTGCCCATGAGCGCGCGCAGGGCCTCTTCCCGACCATTGAAAAGATTGTGGGCGCCGATCTTCTTGATGAACCCGGCACGCTCCAGGATGCCGCGACTTTCCTCGCTGACGTCGGCAATGGCAAAGACGATGTCCCGCTTGGCCAAGTCATCGGCCACAGCGTCGAGTGCGAGCGCACCTGTGCTGTCGACGTGCGTGATGGCACCGGCGTCGAGAACGAAGCACTTGGTTCCGGGAGCAAGCTCTCTGGCAACCTCTGTCAGTCGCGTGCGGACATAGTCGGCGTTGTAGAACAGGATGTTGCCCTGGATGGCGAAGACGACAGCGCCTTCGACGGGGCGCGCTTCCGGGAAGCGGGCGAGCTCGAAGAAGCCGTGCCGTCCGGCAATGTGACCAAGGAGGCTGTCACGCGGAAACATCGTCTTGCGCAGGAGGTAGACGAAGGTTGCGGCAACAGCAACGACCACGCCGTTGAGGACGCCGAAGCTGATTGCACCCCACATGGCAATCAACGCAAAGACGAATTCCATGCGGCTGATGTGCCAGATCTTCTTGAGCTCTTGAATATCGATGAGACTGATGGCGGCACTTGCAAGGATGGCTGCGAGTGCGGGGATCGGCAGGATCCGCAGAGCGCTGTGGAGGAATATAAGAGCGGCGATCAGCGTCGCGGCGGAGACCAGTCCCGCCAGCTGGGAGACGCCGCCGGTCGAAAGGTTTATCGCCGTTCTCGAGTCCGACATGCTGATGGGAAAGGAACCGAACAGGCCGGGCGCGATATTGGCCGCGCCGAGACCGATCAGTTCCTGGTTCGCATTGACGTCTTCACCGGTGCGCGATCCGAAGCTTCGCGCGGTCACGATGCCGGCGCCGAAGCTCACCAGAAAGATCGCGGCCGACCCAAGCACAAGCTTATCGAGTGGCATCTGGTGGATTGCCGGCAGGGAAAAGCTCGGGAAGCCGCTTGGGATATTGCCCACGACAGCCATGCCACGTCCCTGGAAGTCGAAAAGCGCCGAGAGAATGACGGAAATAACAACCACGAGCACAGGACCCGGAACCTTGAGGTGGAACGCCTTGACGATCCAAAGCAGCGCAAACATGGAGAGACCGAAGAGAAGCGACGGCCAGTGGATCAAGGCGGCCTTGCCAAGAATTTCGGCGACCGGCGCAAGGAGACCATCCGACTCAATCTTTACACCAGTGAAGCGGCTGATCTGCCCGACGAGGATGGAAAGCGACACGCCGGCAAAGAAGCCGACCAGGATCGGGCGCGACAGGAAGCTTGCGAGGACGCCGAGGCGCAGCAGCTTTGCGGCGATGCAGAACACTCCGACGCCAAGGGCGAGCGCCGATGCGATGGCAACCCGGTCGATGTTGGCAGCAGCCGGATCGGCCGCGATGATAACGGTCATCGCAGCCGCAAGCACCGTCATCGTTGCGGCATCGGGGCCGACGACCAGGAGCCGGGAAGGGCCGAAAAGTGCGTAGGCAATCGGCCCAACGATGCTGGCGTAGATGCCGGTCTCTGGCGGCAGGCCGGCAATCGCCGGATAGGCGATGGCGCTCGGCAAACCCACCGCGGCGATCGACAACCCGGCGGGGATATCGCTACGAAGCCAGTCTTTCTTGAAACCGGCCAGGCCACGCAACATTGGTAGGCTGCCTATCAACTCGGGCTTCCTCTGCTCTCTCGTGATTGATCTCCAAGCTTGTCCGGCCGCCGCATCCAGGCAACGACCGGAAATTGTTGATGCGTTTCAGTGTTCGAGGAAGACGTAGTTCATCCAGCTGCTCATGCGCAGCAGGACCTTCCGCAGGAGAGCGACGTGGTGCCAGTAATGTGTGTAGACCGCGACCTCGGCGACTACACCGCCGGGCAGTTGATACTCGTCGGTGTTCTCCAGTATTTCGATACCCGCCAGTGTCTGCCCCGGCGACAGCCGTTCAGGCGATTGCGGGTCGATCAGCGCGCCGCCTGGCTGCAACTGGCCTTGCGCCATCACATCGATGACTTCCCGGACGCGCGCCTTGAAGATCTTGCCGGGGACGGCCTTGAACGCCACCTCGGCCTCGTCGCCAACCCGCACGCGCTGGAGCGAATTCTGAATGAAGGCGGCAGCGAGGTACCGGTCCTCGCTGTTGATGAAGACCATCACCGGCCGCAAGGGCAGGGGATTCGCCATCATGCCGGGACGTAGGAAAACCTGCGTCACGTATCCGTCGCTCGGTGCGCGCACGGTCGTCTGGTCGAGCTCATATTGCGCGTTCGCCAACTCGGCCTGCAGCCGCGCGACCGTGGGATTCGTTCCATTGATCTCGGACTCGTAGGCGAGCCTTGCTTGCGCCGCCTGAGCACGGGCTGTATCGACAGCGGCCTCGGCCGTCAGGTAGATGCCGCGCCGGTTCTCGACTTCGAGTTCGGAGTAGACGGCACCTCTGCCGCTGGATTTCGCATTTTCGTTCGATGCCTGGAATTTCTCGAAGGCCTGCAGCGAGCGATCCCTAGATGCTTCCGCGCCTGTTACGGCCGAATTGGCGGCATCGAGAGCAGCCTTCAGCTGCAGGACAGTCTGCTTGGCTTCGGCAAGCGACGCCGTTTTCTGATCGACGGCATATTGATAGGGGCGAGGATCGATCCTGAAGAGAACATCGCCCTTCTTCAACGGAGCGTTTGGCGTGACCGGCACCTCTACGACCTGGCCGCCCACGACCGGGATGACCGGAGCCGAGGTAAAGTAAATGCGCCCATCGCTGGAATAGGGATGGTTGTAGCTCATGAGCAGCACCAGCCCGGCGATGATGAATATGCCGCCCAGGACAGCCGTCGCGAGTGACCACTGGTTCACCGGAATTCTGAACAACTTGAAGATCGCGAAGCAAAATGCCGCGTAGGTCAGCATCAGGAGTAATTCCATCAGACCTTCTCCCTCTCTGCCACGGGAGCCTCGAGTTCCGCGATCCGTGCGTGGAGGCGGGCAATTTCAGCGTTGGCTTCGGCTTCTGGCGATAGCTTGCCATCCGTCCGGATGCCCCAACCGCGATCCTCGCGGTAGAGGGTGGCCCAGATGAAAAGGAAGGGCCAGATGACGTGGAGCGTGAACAGGCTTACCCATCCGGCAACGTGGATGGCGTCCTGGTGCGGATGGTTCCTGGCCTTGGCGATCAGGTGTGGGATGTCGTGGATCGCGATCACCGCATAGAACAGCGTGACTACGACGAAGAGCAACACTCCCAGTGCAAAATAGTCGAGAAACACCGTTCCTCCTTTTCGGTTTGGTCTGGCCGCCTCTTCGGCTTGGTCTGGCCGCCCGTTCGCTTGCTGTCGACCTGCGGATATTAGACCCACTTTGGCGCAAAGGCCCGTAGCATCACGTATCCTCTATTGGTCTGACGAAAGGTGCAGTTGCTGAAGGTGATCTTGGATGGTCGCCGTAGCAGATCGATAGAGGATGGCAGGAGCGACCGGCGCATAAGGGAAAACTCCGCCGAACGTAGGATCGCGTAAGTTACGCCGCCATTCCGGGCTGACGCTATATGATGCAACTCTGCTTAACGCATTTGACAGCGGGGCGGGGATGGTTTCGGGAGAAAGCAATTCTACACCTATGTCGGTTCTCGAAAGGGCCGAGGCGCACTTTCCGGGCCAGGCGCAGCTGGTGCAGCGGCTCTTTTACGGGAGCGACGCGTTTCACAGCATGTGCGAAGACCTGGCAATCGCGATGGAGACCTTGGCGCATATCGAGCGCCTTCCCGAGAGCGTGCGCGAAGCGCGACGGCAAGAATATGCCGCACTGGTTGAAGCCCTTTTGAAGGAAATGGGTGAGGCGCTCGCACAATCGAAAATCGTGATGCTCAGGCGGCCTTCGGACACCAGACCAAAGTCCCAGTGAGGCACTTACACAAAATTTGTTTTGATTCAGAGGAGGTCGTTGCGTGGTGAAAGCAAGATATTTGAGATTGCTTGCGGGGCTTTCTGCGCTGGCAATCATTTCGATGCATCCCGGCCCGCCAGCGTTTTCGCAGACCGCGACCCCCACACAGAAACCCGCCTCGACGGAGGCTGCGGTGCCGGAGGCTCTGCTTTCCGAGGGCGAGCTCGAAGTGCTTGTGGCACGCATCGCCCTCTATCCGGACGAGCTCGTGGCGGCGATCTCGGCGGCTTCACTGTTTCCGGTGCAGGTCATCGAGGCTCAGCGTTTTCTTGAAGCCAAGAAGAAAGACGCCGATCTCAAGCCGAAGGATGATTGGGACGGAAGTGTCATCTCGCTCCTCAACTATCCAGATATCGTCAAGATGATGAGCGACGACCTCGATTGGACTCAATCGCTGGGTGACGCGCTTACAAACCAGCAAAAGGATGTACTGATCGCCATTCAGCAGCTTCGCGACGAAGCGGTGGCGAAGAACGTCATCAAGACCGACGACAAGATCACGGTCGTGACTGAGAACGAGAACGTCGTCATACGACCGACCAATCCCGAGAAGGTCTATATCCCGCAATATCCACCCGAAATGCTCTATGAGCCAGGCTATACGGCCGCGCCGATCTCCTACTATCCCAATTCTTACGACAACTACTATTATCCGGGCGCCGGGTTCTTTGCAGCCGCAGTGACGGGCGTCGCCTGGGCTGCCGTCGTCAATTGGGACGATTGGGGCGTTTGGGGCGGCAATTGGCGCGGCGATGTCGATATCGACTGCAACAACTGCTTTAACGACCGAAATTTCAACGGCAAGGTCAAATGGAACGACGTCGACTGGACCAAGGTCGATCGCAGCAAGCTGAATATCGACAGGGATCAGTTCGCCAACATCGATCGTTCGGCGATCAAATCCAGCCTGCAGTCCGACAACCGCAACCAGCTCAAGAACAAGGTCAGCGACCGGCAGGCGAACCGCGGACAGGGAGCCAGAAACGTCAGCACCCGTGCTGACGATATTCGGAAGAGCACGGCCGAGGGCCTGAGGGCAAATCCGAGGGCGGACGATGCTCTCGCCAACCGGCCGGGTGGGGCGCGTTCGGATGCCCGCCCGGGCGATCTGGGCAATCGCGTCGATGCCCGTCCAGGAAATGCCGCCAGCCGACCGGGCAATGCTGCCAACCGTCCATCAAAGCCGGCAGTCAAGAAGCCAAGCGCACCGAAGATGGCGGCGCGGCCCGACAACCGTTCGCGCCAACCGAGCGCCCTCGGCAACGTGCAGTCCGGCCGGCGTGAGGCGGTGGCTTCCCAGAGAGGCGGACAGAGCATGGGCGGCGGGCAACGCGGTGGCCCGCGTCCCTCCGCTCAACGCTCGCGCCCGATACCACATGGAGGTGGCGGCGGTGGTCGTGGTGGCGGCGGTCGCGGTGGCGGTCGGCGATAGGGTGTCCAGCTATTCAGATTTCCGGAGATAAACCATGAGACCACAGTTTAAGCTGATTTCGCTGTTGCTCGGAACGGCTCTCTCCCTGGCGTGGGCGGCCCCGTCGATGTCGCAGATTCAGACGAATCTTCAGGAATTCGTGGCCGGTACGCCGCCGTCATTCGATGACCCATCGGCGGCGCTTGAGCGGTTCAAGACGGTGTTGAGCGCCAATGATATCGATGGCCTTGCCAGCCTTCTCGGTCTGGGCGCGGCCAAGCTGCGATCCAGCAAAGAGGCGATGCTAAGCTATGAAACGATCCGCGAGGGCGCTTCGCGCCAACTGCAATTGCAGGACCTCCATGATCGCAAGGTGGTTCTGATTGGTGACGTTCTGTGGCCGCTGCCCTTTCCTCTGTCGAAGACCAAGGACGGCAAATGGGCGTTCGACACCGAGGTCGGCTTGCAGGAGATCGTCAACCGACGCGTCGGGCAGAACGAACTGGCGACGATCCAGACGATGCATGACTATGTGAACGCCCAGTACGAGTATGCGCAAATCGACGAGGACGAGGACGGCCTCTACGAATTTGCACAGAAGCTGATCAGCGCCCCGGGACAACGCGACGGCCTCTACTGGGAGCCCGGTGCCTTTGACGAAGAAAGCCCGGCGGGGCCCCTGATCGAAACGGCCGCCTTCAGTAAGGCGAAGCGCGGCGAAGGCTACTATGGCTACCGCTATCGCATCCTGACGGCCCAAGGCCCCAACGTGATTGGCGGAAAGCAGAGCTATATCGTCAATGGCAACATGACGGGCGGTTTTGCGTTGATCGCCTGGCCGGTCAAGTATCACGTGACCGGAGCCCAGACCTTCATCGTCAATGGTGCCAACATCGTCTACCAGCGAGATCTGGGGCCCGAGACCGAGCAGCGCGCCGCGGCGATCAAGGAGTTCAATCCCGACGACAACTGGACGGTCGTACGCGACTGAGGCGTGACTCCGGCAGAACGCTTCAATTTAACCCTGAAAGGCTCTAGCGTGGTTGCGCCTCAACGGAGCTCGACTGATGCCAAATATGATCAACGATCACCTTTCGCTTCTGCCGACGTCAGCCGGCAGGGCGAGCGCGACACTGCGGCCGCGGCTTTTCCACTACACAACGCTTCAAGGGTTTCTCGGTATTGTCAGTTCGAAAGTGATATGGGCGACAAACATCCACTATCTGAATGATTCAGAGGAGTTCGTATATGGGCTCGGCTACCTGAAGGCAGAAGCAGAAGCCCGTGCGAAGGCCGCATCGTCAAGACAGCAGGCCATATTGGTTCGGGTAGCCTCTCTCATCGATTTCTTCCAGCAGGGATATGTCTACACGGCGTCCTTTGCGGAGGACGACGATCTCCTGAGCCAATGGAGGGGCTATGGTGCGGGTGGAGGAGTATGCCTGGGATTTGTAGTCAGCGACCTGCAGAGGGTTGCCGAAAGGGCGGGCTTCCGCCTTGTCAAGTGTATCTATGAGCAAAGCCAGAAAACAGCACTCGCCAAGGAGTTCATCGATCACTCTTTGGCGACGATCGATGCCACCACGCCCTTGGACGATGAACGGGTCGAAGAGTTCGCAAACCAGATCGTCACTCGCTACCAGCAGCTAGCCTGTGCCTTCAAGGATCCGTCCTTCCGTGAGGAGTGCGAATGGCGCATCATTTCGAAGTTCGTGCCGCGTGACCATCAGTCCGTGAAAGTCCGTGGGACGGCGACGATGCTGGTGCCGTATTTTGAAGTCGACCTCGACCTGGGCAGCGATAGTGACGGACGGACAAACCTCGGGTTTGACACGGTGATCGCGGGACCCAGCCTGCAGAAAGAGCGAATACTCCAGGCAGCTTCGATCGCCACGAGGCACCTGAGCGTAGAAGCCTCAAGGCCATCCGATATCCCCTACCGATCGCTATAGCAGCGCTCTCTGGCAGGGGCCAAGAGCCTTCCTGCAATGGACGGATTGTTCGAGCGATACTAGCCCCGAAGCTCGTAAAGCTCGGTCTGCCCCGTTCGGCCCCTGACGCTGACGGTGCCGATAGGCAGGAAACTGAAATTCTCCGCAACTGCGTCGCGGACCGCGCTGCTGACGAGGATCGAGGTTCCATAGTCGCGGTTCAGGCCCTCCAGTCGCGAGGCGATGTTTACAGTGTCTCCGATCGCGGTGTATTGCCGGCGGGTTTCGGCGCCGACGCTGCCGACGACGGCCGGTCCGGTGTGCAGGCCGAAGCGGGTGACGAGTTCGGGACGACCGGCGGCGCGATTGGAAGCATTCATCTCGTCGATCGCCGCTTTCATCGACAAGGCACAGCGGCAGGCGTTTTCGATATGCCGCTCGTCATGAACCGGTGCGTTCCACATCGCCAAGACGGAGTCGCCGATATATTGCACTATGGTACCGCCGTGGCGCTCGACAATCATATTGAGGGTTTCGAAGTAGGTGGAAAGCAGGGCGACGACCTCTTCGGGCGAGCGCCCTTCGGAGATCGTGGTAAACTCTCTGATGTCGGTGAAGAGGACAGTTATCTCCTGCCTGGAGGCGGAGCCGATCGCTGATTGGCCTGTCATGACAATCCTGCGGACCAGTTCACGCGGCACGTAGAGCGAGAACATCCGGATGGTATCGCGGGCGGAACCGAGCGCTTTGCCCAGCGCGTTCACCTCGGATATCCAGGAACGCGAGACGCGGCTCTGTTTGAATTCCAGATTGCCCAGTTGCCTCGCCTCGTCGGCCAACGCATAGAGCGAGCGGCTGATCAACCGGGAGATGATGATCGCGGCGATCGCGCCCGCCGTCAGGAAGGCGGCTGCCGCAGCGAGATTGCGCCTCAGGGTCCGCTCGACAGGACCGACCAGGTCGTCAAGCGGTGCTGCGATGACGACCGTGTAGTTTGTCAGCATGCCGGCTATTTCCGCACGAAAGCTTTGGGCCAGATACTCGCGGCCATTCACCAGAAAGCGGACGACATCGCCATCCGGCCGGCTGCGGTCCTGTGCCAGATTCGCGACGGCCGTGATGGCTGGGTCTGTCGCTGCCACGTCTGCAGCAGACAGCAGCCTCCCGCGACGCATCTGGTCGCGCAGTTTCGTCATGATCGCGGTGTCGGAGTGAACGATCAGGCGGCCGGTGCTGTCGAATACGTAGCCATGCGCCTCTTCCGAGATCGCCCCGGTATCGACAACCTCTCCCAGGGTGACAAGCATCACATCGGCGCCGATAACGACCTGGTCCTTCCCGGCTACGGGCGTAGCGAACGTCAGCGTTAGGTAGTTGGTCGCAGCGGAAATGTAGGGGCCGACCGATGTCGTCCGGCCCTCCGAGACCGCGGCCCTGTACCAGGGCCGGGAACGCGGGTCGAAGACATCGTCGCCATCTGCGCGCCGAGCGAGAGGGCGAATATCCTTGTCGAAGAACATCCAGGTCGTCACTGGAATACCGATGACCTTGGTGATCGCACGAACGGCGAATGCGGCGCCGGCCGGGGCATTCAAGGTGTCGCGCCACGCCGGATTTGTCGCAAGGTTGGTGGCCTGAATGTACGTCCCGTCAGCATAGCCGGCATAGACCCCGTCTATGTGGAAGGACGACTTCAGTTCTCGCAGCAGCAGGGCCTGCTTCGCCAGCAGATCCTGGGGCGGCGGCGTGAGCATTTGCGGGACGGCGGCGGCCGTCTCGATCGCGGTGTATCCGCCGTTGAACACGTCGCGGTAGTTCTCGATGGTGCGCAAGCCGAGTTGACGCATTTGTGCTTCGCCAGCGGAGAGGGCGGTTACCTTGCCTTGGGTATATGCCATCCACACGAGCGGTAGCGCCGTGCAAGCCAGCAGCCCGACAATGATGACGCTGAGGTGCAATCGCAGGGGAAATGCCCAATCCGATGCCCTCGTGGTCCCTGTCGCGGGCGGTGGCGTCGCGCGGTTCACCATCCCTACCCCCCAAGAGCAATCGCAATGCCGACCAGCGCGAGGCCGAGGCACGTCATCGTTATGCCTGCGTTGAGCGGCTTTGCGTCCGAAAAATGCGCCCAGGCACAGCCTGTCAGGAAGAGCAGGGCAATCAGCAGAAAATTACTGGTTCTCAGCGCAAGGTCCGCACTGCTGATCATGAAGAAGGGGATAACCGCAGGCAGCGATGTCGCCGATACCAGGAGAAAGACGATGAAAGCGGCGAGAAAATCATCTCTCGACAGACGAGTGTTGGCAGGGCTTCCTCGCCGCGCGAGGCCGAGCATGGCTTGGTAGAGTGCCTCTTCATCCGCTGCCGCGGAAACGAGCGGTTCGCCGTCGATCGGAAATTCCTTCCGGAGCGCAGCAATGGCGTCCCGCTCGTTTTGAGCGGCCCTGACCTGCCGAAAGACGCGTCCGCGCCGGCTCTTGTAGAATACCACGCCCAAGACGAACAGCACGGCGTCGATGATGCCCCATGCCACGTTGCAGCCGATGGTCGCGACGATCAGCTCGCGGACGTCAAGGCCCCCTTCGGTGAAGATGAGCCGTGAGCCGACGGTAAATGTCAGCGCCATGATCAGTCCGAAGAGGACTTCGCCGAGAGCATCGCCCGGGTCGATTACATCCGCAATCTGTGGCCTGCCGGATGCCATGAAATGCCTGCTCCTTCGCGGCTGTTGAATTCCTCAAATGGAACGATCCACGACTTCAACGAGGGAGCGCGGACGCAAAACCAATGATGAGGATCCCCGAGATCCGTCGCTGTGTTGTCTCCGTGGCAAGCGAGACATTGAGCGCTCTTTTCGAGTCCTACGACCTGGCGGTCGACGCCTTGGAGCGCTTTCGCGGCCAGCTCGACGGATGAGCGGCGCATCCTTGAATATGAACGGCTTTGCTCGAACCTCGAGGCGGAGGTGGTGGTGTATTGCAATGAGCGATACGGCCAGGAGATGCGTTCGCAATATGCTTCAATCGCCTTCATCGCCACGGGCTCCGATGCCTTGAGAATACCTCCTGGCCAGTGCTGTGCGCTTCCATGCCGTCTTGGCGCACCGAGGCATCGCGTGCTCCGTTGGCGCGGAGGCCAAGCTTCTCCCCGCTGACCCCACAAAGGGCAGGACGTTCGCAAACCCTGTCGGCCGGTATAGCGTGCTTTCCGCTCCGAACTATTCGACGGGCGGCTCCCAGGTCAGGTAGA
Source organism: Hyphomicrobiales bacterium (assembly GCA_900466985.1). Classification (GTDB taxonomy): domain Bacteria; phylum Pseudomonadota; class Alphaproteobacteria; order Rhizobiales; family Rhizobiaceae; genus Rhizobium. The sequence goes on along the minus strand of UBOA01000013.1, from coordinate 258,553 downwards.
AGCCGACGTCGCCGGGGATGCCTCCCGGAAAATTGATGATCGCCGCCTTCAGCCCATAGCCCTGGGGCTTGGCCGCCGTCTCGAAGAGCTCGTAGAGTTCCTTTGCCTTGCCCTGCAGGGTATTCTGCCAGCCGGGCAGATTGTTGTTGATGTGTCGACCGCTATCCGAGCAGAGGCTCGACGGGAAGCTGTAGACCATCGCTTCGTATTTTCCGTCCGCGGCGGCTTTCATCACCAGCCGTTTGATGACCGCGCGCTCTGTCTCGCCGATATGCTTCTGGAAAAAATCCTCGACGAACTCTGCATGTTTCGTCGCCTCGCGGGCCTTTATCTTGTCGTCGCGTTCCATCTCCGCAAGCTGAAGTTCAAGGGCACGCTTGCGCAGATCTTCGGCACTGGTCATCGACTGAGGGGTCGTCTCGTTTGCAGTCATCGCCATGTCCTCCGAGTTTTCCAAAGGATAAGATGAGTACGGGCGTCAGGGCAGTAAAATACACAGGGGATGAGGTAGTATACGGTATATTACGCTAGGGGCCACTGGCTGATCTTGTTCCCAGTGCATGTGCTCGGCAGACAGAGTTGAAACGCGGTCCCTGGAACATTTAGCGCAGTCGCAGGTTGCTTCTGGAAATTAGGAGCGAAGCGATGCTAATTCTTGAAGAAGTTCTCCTCGTTTCCGCCGATCGGGTGGCGTGCTGTCGCGGTCAGCTCGAACTGGATCTCGACCAAATGATCCTGCAACTCGAACGGTCGGGCTTCTCCCGCAAGGAGATCCTGGTCGCCATGAGCGAAATGATCAGCGAAGAATTCTCGGCGCTTCCCGACATGCCGAAATTCCATTGACCGGCTATCACCTTGCACGTCCAATATGGTGAGGCTTCGCTCATTGCGCTATGACATCGCGATGAGCGAGACGTTTCTGATCACCGGCCCGGACAATCCCCCAGCCACCATCCTGCTTGCCCACGGTGCCGGCGCACCAATGGACTCGAAGTCCATGACGGCGGCTTCCGAGGCGCTTGTTGGTAAAGGCTTCCGGATCGCGCGCTTCGAGTTCGCCTACATGGCGGCGCGGCGGACGTCCGACGCAAGAAAACCGCCGCCGAAAGCCGAGACCCTCATCCCCGAATACAGGGAGGCGGTAAAGGCGCTCGCGAGCAGCGGACCGCTCGTCATCGGCGGCAAATCCATGGGTGGACGCGTGGCCAGCATGATTGCCGACGACCTGTATGATGAGGGTGCGATCTGTGGATTGTTGTGCCTTGGCTATCCTTTTCATCCACCCGGCAAGCCGCAACAGCTGCGCACCGCGCATCTGAGAAACCTGCGCTCGCCGACGCTTATCTGCCAAGGGACGCGCGACGAATTCGGTACGCGCGAGGAGGTGGAGACCTATCCGCTTTCTCCCGCAATATCATTGCTTTGGCTCGAGGATGGCGACCACGATCTCGCGCCGCGCAAGAAGATATCCGGCTTCTCCGTCGCCGATCATCTCGCCACGATGGCTGCGAGCGTCAAGGCTTGGGCAGACGAAACCTGCCTTCGCTAGGACCGGGTGCGAACGTCAATTCGACTTGACGCATGTAGATGCTTTATGCATGTTCGCCTGCAAGATGTGACGTGCATTTCTACGATCCTTTCTCGCATGTTTGGGGGCAAGCATGACGAAGTGCGTAGCATGTTCAGGGCTCTTCTCATCCGTTCTCGCCGCAGCGCTGGCGATGAGTAGTGCCGCCTTCGCCGCCGATCTCGTGATCGCGATGCCGAACTGGCCTTCCGGGCAGGCGACGGCGAATATTCTCAAGGTCAGCATTGCCAAGGAATTCGGGCTCAATGCCGATGTGCAGGAGCTCGGGACGCTGCTTGCGTTCAATGGCATGGAAAAAGGCACGGTGGACATCCAGCCGGAGGTCTGGCAACCGAACCTCGAGGATGTCATCAAAACCTTTGTCACGGAAAAGGGTGCCGTGGTTCTCGCCAAGCATGGGGTGCCGGCATGGCAGGGCATCTGCGCGACGCCGGCTGCCGCCGAAAAGGGGCTGAAGTCGATCGCTGATCTCAGCGACCCGGAGAAGACAAAGATCCTCGACACTGATGGTGACGGCAAAGGCGAGCTGTGGCTCGGCGCGCCAACATGGGCGTCGACGGGGATCGAGCGGGTGCGGGCAAACACCTACGGTTACGCCAAGAACCTGACACTGGTCGAGTCCGAAGAGGAAGTCGCCATGGCGGGGCTGGATATCGCGATCGCAACAAACCAGCCGCTTGTCTTTGCCTGCTACGCGCCACACTTCATCTTTGACCTGCACAAGATCGTCCGCCTTACCGAGCCGCCGCATGATGCAAGCAAGTGGAAGCTCGTCGGTCCCAGTGATCCGCTCTGGGTCACCAAGTCCTCCGCATCGACGGCCTGGGATACAGCCAACTTCCGCATCGGATACGGCGCCGCTTTCGCCAAGAAACGCCCCGAGATCGCGGCGTTTCTGGAAAAAGTCGATCTGACGCCGGAGGAGGCGACCGCGATGAGCTATGCGCTCGAAGTCGACCGCATACCGCCGCTCGACTACGCGAAAAAATGGGTCGCCGACAACGCAAAGCGTGTGGATGGGTGGGCTAAGCAATGACGGCACGCTGCAAATTTCCGGTGAAGAGGAAACAGGCCATGCGGCCGGGCAAGCTGACCTTGGCCCTGCTTGCTGCGGCAGCCTGCCTCGGCCCTCTGGCTGCCTGGGCTCAGACACAGATCTATGACTCCAAGACGCACACCTGGGTCGATTACGACAAGAAGAAGGCTCGCCAGTACTACGCGCGCAACAACCAGCCGCCGGAGGCATTCCGGATGCAGACAGTGACCTTCAGGACCGCGGAGCCGCCGGGAACGATCATCATCGACGGCAACCAGCATTTCCTCTACCTCACCCAGCCGGGCGGGCAGGCCATTCGCTACGGTATCGGCGTCGGACGCGAAGGCTTCGGTTGGGCCGGCATCGTGCGTGTGGGCCGGACAGCGGAATGGCCGACCTGGACGCCACCGGCCGAAATGGTGGCGCGTGACCCGAACGCGGCCAAGTGGGCAGCCGGGATGCCGGGTGGGCCGGAAAATCCATTGGGCGCCCGGGCGCTCTACCTCTACGAAGGCGACCAGGATACGATCTATCGCATCCATGGGACGGCGGAGCCTTGGACCATCGGTCTCGACGTTTCCTCCGGCTGCATCCGCATGAACAATAACGACATCGTCGACCTCGCCTCGCGGATCAAGATCGGCGCCAAGGTCATCGTGCTGATGCAGGGGGCGGCGCTCTACAAGGGCGTCTGACAATAGGTCCGGCACAAGCGCCGGAAATGGAGAAAACAACGCTAGTCGGGGGACAGGATCTTGGGGCAGAGAATCGCGAGGGGAATTTCGATCGGCCGGGCGATAACGGCAATGGCGAGCGCGGCGTTGCTTGGCGCCTGCACGCCGCCGACGCCGCCAGCGCCTGACAGCATGGCCCGCACCACGTTGCAGACCGCGCCGGCGGATCTCCAGCTACTCTGCGCCAATTCGGCGGCCGGAATTGCCGGCGCGAACGCCAAGGTATTGCCCACGGCCTCTCGTCAACTGCCCGACGGCACCTTCGGCGTCGATCTCGATGCCGGCGGCAAGAAGTTCTCTTGCATCGTCGACAACAACGGCACAGTCCGGTCAGTGCAGCCGGCGCAGTCCGGCTGACGGCACGCCCCGCGAGGTCGGGCGTACCGCCATTATGCTCAAACGGCGGTCAGTTCGATCTTGACGGCAGGGAGCCTGCCGCAGTTCGCCTGTACGCTGATCGCGCCGGTCAGTCCTGTCGCTTCCAACCAGAAGCCGGTCGTGCCGCCCTGTAGCGGAATCGATGCCGGCCCGATAATCTTCGCCGGTCCGTCGATGTGCAGGGTGACATTGTCATTCATGAAGGGCAGGCGCTGTCCCTGCTGATCGAGCGCGCGGATGATGACGCGGGTCGTGTCGCGCTCCCGGGCCTTCAAGGTCGGGCTGTCGGCAACGAGCTGCAGCGTCGTCGGCAGCGGGTCGGCCGCGAGCGTCAACCTGGCAACCGGCTCGCCGGCAATGTAGCCGGTGAATTCGCCATCGATCCATTCAAGCCCCCATGTGCCAAGCTCGTCCGGCGTGAAATGGCGGTGGTCGAGAACGACAGGCGGGTGCGGCAGGTACGGATAGTTCTCGCGGTCCGGGCCGATCCGCTTCGTCACCGCGCCGTATCGCAGTTCGACCTCATCGCAGTTGGTCAGGATGATCAACGGCAGAACGCCGCCGATGTTGCGCTCGCCGCGAGCCCAGAAGGTGACGGGCTTCATGACGACCTCTTCGGAAGGATCGCATTGGCTCGCATAGACATAGGCGGCAAACTTCGGCTCGCGGAACATGTCCATGACGCCGTGGTAGCAGATGCGGTCGCCGGACCCGAAGTCCTTGTGGGTGTTGTAGTCGAACATGCACCAGCCGATCGCACCCGCGATATCAGGATCGCCATAGGCTGCGTTCAGCACCTCGAGATGCCGGCGGACATGCTCGGCTTGGCGAGCCTCCTGGTCGTAGATCTTGGTGGGATACATGTGGCCACCAAACTCGGTGATCATGTACGGCACCTTGTACGACAGACCGGTGGATTCCTGCTGTGGACGAAGCGCCGTGCGCGGGCGGTTGTTGCCGGGCAGTTCCTCGTTGCCGAGAATGAAGTCGTTCATCGTGTAGACGTCTTCGAGCAGTTCGCTGTCGGTTATGTAGCGGACGCCGCCGGTCTGCCGCGTGCGGTCCAGTTCACGGGCAAGTCGGTTGGTCTCGACATAGAAGTCGTGGCTGTCCTGCGACTCGTTGATGCGAACGCCCCAGATGATGATCGAGGGATGGTTCCAGTCGCGCTCGATCATGCGCCGCACGTTGCGGATCGATTCCTGCTGCCATTCGACGTCGCCGATATGCTGCCAGCCTGGGATTTCCTCGAAGACCAGAAGACCAATGCGATCGCACCGATCGAGGAACCACGTCGATTGCGGATAGTGCGACGTGCGGACGATATTGCACTTCAGCACGGATTTCATGATATCGGCGTCTCGTTCCTGGGCCGATCTGCCTGCGGCATAGCCGACATAGGGGAAAGCCTGGTGGCGATTGAGACCGCGCAGCTTCAGCGGCCGGCCATTGAGAAGAAAGCCCTCGATCGTGAACTCGGCCGTACGGAAGCCGAAGTGCGACGAGACGCGGTCGGAACCGTGACTTGTCTTCAGTTCGACGGTGACTTCGTAAAGCGCCGGATTGTCGATATCCCAGAGCGATATACCGGTCAGCTCATTGAAAGCGAGCGTCAGATCTTCACCGGTCGTTTCCGCGGAAGCCGTGGCGAGTACGCGCCCATCCCCATCCTTCAGCGATGCGGATACCGAGCCCAGGAAGGTGAGTTGTAGCGGATTGGCAAGATCGACACGCACGCTTGCCGATTTTTCCTCCGCCAACACATTGTGGGTTTCGATCTTCAGGTTGGCGATGGAAACCGGGTCCGTGACCTTCAACCAGACGTCACGGTAGATGCCCGCATAGGTCAGGTAGTCGATACGACCGCCGAAAGGCGGGATCGCAGGGTTTTCGCTGCCGTCGATTTTCGCGGTGATCAGATTGTCGCCCACCACCAGCCTTCCGGTGAGGCGTGCCTCGAACGGCGTATAGCCATCCTTGTGCGCGATAATCTCTTCGCCGTTCAAATAGACGACGGCATCGGCCATGGCGGCGTCGAAGACAAGCGAGACCTCACGGCCCTCGAATTCCGGCATCCAGCGCAGGATCTTTTGGTAGGTGAACGCCCGCTGGTAGCTTGTCTCGTCGAAGTAGTTGAACGGCAGTTCAACTGCCGTGTGTGGCAGGCTGACGGTCGCTGAGCCATCGAAGCTCTCGAGCAGGCGCTGGCCGAAACCCTCGTGGAAACTCCAGCTCTCGTTGAAAGAGACGACGGAACGCATCTCAGGCTCCCATGCAAAAGGCGTTGCGAACAGATTGGCGCTGCTGAAGGGCGCGTGGAAACTCAAGCATCGATGGTTCTTTCTGGATTGGAGATGGCTGACTGGGTGGTCAGCGCTGACGTCCTGCTGGCGCGCGATGCTATCCTATGGATATTGGGCGCCGTTGGTCGTGGTGTAAATCGAATAGAGCGATTGGGTGGCGGTGATGAACAGTCGGTTCTTCTTTACGCCGCCGAAGGCGATATTCGAGACCGTCTGCGGTACCTTGATCTTGCCGACGAGCGTGCCGTCGGGCGCGAAGCAGTGAACGCCATCGGCAGCACTGGTCCAGAGGTTGCCGCTGACATCGAAACGGAAGCCATCCGGCACGCCGCTGTCTATCGAGCAGAAATACCGGCTGTTCGCGAGCCTTTTGCCGTCCACGATGTCGAAAACGCGGATGTGGCGGGGGACCTCATGGTTTCGGGAGCCGGAATCGGCGATGTAGAGCTGCTTCTCATCAGGCGAGAAGGCAAGGCCGTTGGGCTGGGTGAAATCGGTCGCGACAGCTTCGATTTCGCCCGTCGATGCGTCGATACGGTAGACGTTGCGGGTTTCCTGTTCGGGCTCGGCCTTGTGACCTTCATAGTCGGACATGATGCCGTAGCTTGGATCGGTGAACCAGATCGAGCCGTCCGATTTGACGACGACGTCGTTCGGGGAGTTCAGGCGCTTGCCATTGTAGCTGTCAGCCAGCACCGTGATACGGCCATCGAACTCAGTACGGGTAACGCGCCGGCCGCCGTGCTCGCAGGAAATCAGCCGGCCCTGGCGGTCGCGGGTATTGCCGTTGACGTAGTTGGACGGTGAGCGGAAAACCGAAACGCTGCCGTCGGGCACCCAACGCATCATCCGCTCATTGGGGATGTCGCTCCAGATCAGGCAATTGAGGTCCGAGAACCAGACAGGACCTTCGGCCCAACGACAGCCGCTATAAAGCTCTTCCAGCCGGGCGCTGCCGGCGATCAAGCCACCGAAACGGTCGTCACGAATGTCATAGAGCGCATCTTCTGACACGGGCCAGCTCCTCCCAAAGCGATGTGACGCTCTTCGTAAACGTAAACGGTCATGTGTTCCAGAGCCAGGCGCCGGCAAAAGCGCCGGGCGCTGCATTTTTTCAGAGGGCTGTGTCCGGATGCGGTGAACCGTCATAGGCGCCCCAGATCGACTGGTCGAAGCAGATCACGGACCCGGTCATGAGGCCTGATTCCGGCGAGGAAAGATAGGCGCAGGCACGCGCCACTTCCTCGGGATCCACGAGGCGGCCGAACGGCTGGGCGGCGGCCGCCTTTTCCAGCCAATCAGCCGGCGCGTCGTGATATTCCCGCTGAATGCGGTCCTCGCCCTCGGAGGCCATCCAGCCGATGTTGAGGCCGTTGACGCGGATGCGGTTGCGTAGAAGCGCGTAGGCGGTGTTCTTCGTCAGGGTTTCGAGAGCACCTTTCGAGGCGCAATAGGCGGCAATGAAGGGCTGCCCTGCCTTGGCCGACATGGAGCCGATATTGACGATGGTGCCCTCGATTTTTTCGCGCCGCATCACCTTCACTGTCTCCTGCATCAGGAAGAACGGGGCACGGACATTGACGGCGAACATGGCGTCGAAGAGTTCCGGGCCGGTATCCAGAATGGTGCCGCGGTCGGTGATGGCGGCCGCATTCACCAAGGCATCCACGCGGCCGAACGTCTGGTCGCAGACGTGAACGACGTTTCTCGCATCCGCGACCTGGCCGAGATCGGCCTTCACATAAACGACCTTGGCCCCTGTGGCGGCCGCGATCTCGTCGGCCTTCGCCTTCCCCTTCTGCTCGTTGCGGCCGCAGATCACGAGGCCCTTGGCGCCGCGCTCGGCAAAGAGGCGGGCGATTGTTGCCCCGAGTCCCTGAGTGCCGCCGGTTACGATGGCGATCTTGCCGTCTAGGCGGCTGTGGTCTGTTGTCATGTACTCCTCCTTTGAATGATGGCCTATATGCCGAAAGCTCCCGGCACCAAGGCGCCGGGAGCTGATTTCGTCAATGCGGATGCGTCAGCTTAGTCGCCGCTCGCTCTGTTGCGCCAGTGCCGAGAGGAACCGCGCGTCATCCCAATCCTCCTGCAGCGCCTCGTGCATCAGTTGTGCTTGCGTCTTCGGGGCGAGGCCGCCAAGCGGTGGGTCGCGGTCAAGGTTTGTCGGGAACGAATAGCCCTCGGCGCAGGCAGCAACCGCGTTGCCGATCTCGGTTTCGGACAGCTTGCCCCGCAGCGACTTCAAAGCCGGGAACAGCTTGGCGCTCATGCGCTCGCGGTTCACAGTCTCCATTGCCCGCCCGAATGCCGAGGAGACCTGCAGCAGATTAGCGACGCGCTTGATGTCGCTCGAGCGGTTCGTACCGGCCGCGTGGAACAGCGCGGGATTGAAGAACACGACGTCGCCCTTTTCGAGCGGCAGCTGGACATGATGCGTCTCGAAATAGTCCTTGAACTCCTGGCGCTTGAGCGCGAGGTAGCCCGGCTCATAGGTCTGACTGTGCGGCAGGAAGAGGGTCGGACCGCTTTCGAGCGGCATGTCGCAATGAGCGATCGCGCCCTGCAGCGTCAGCACCGGCGAGAGCCGGTGCACATGCGCCGGGAATTGCTCGATCACCTTGGAAGACTGGAAGCCGAGATGGTAGTCGCGGTGCGCGGACTGTGCCGCGCCACCCGGATTGACCCTGTTGACCTGTGCGGTCATTTGATAGCTCGGGCCGAGCCAGGCTTCGCTTGCGATCGCGACGATGGGGTTTGCGTAATATTCGGCAAAGTTATCGGGATCGGCGAGGCAGTGCTTTTCCAGCGAGTTCCAGATGCGGTCATTGGCGCCCGGCTTGGCAAAGTGATCGCCGCCGCCGCTCGCGGTCCGGTGTTGCTCCTCGATGATCTCGCTGAATATTGCGCTGGCAAGATCGATGACACCGGTATCCCTGTAGGCGCGCTTGAAAACGACGACGCCCGGGCCGTCGCCAAAGGCTTCGCAGATCTCGGCGAGAACTGCTCTGCGGCCTTCAGAGCTGGCGATCGCTGCAATGACCTTGGCGCTATCATAAATCAGAATGTTCTTTTCGACGGCCTCTGCCGTCGGATAATCGGCGAGAACCGTTGCCTTTTCGGCAAGCTTGCGGAAGTCGCCGAGATCGCAGGCATCCTCGGTCAGCCAGACGCGATCGGCGCGCAATTTCTGAAGGTTGTCGGTTTTCATCAGGTGCTCCTCCCTTTCCGATGAGGGCACTATACGCCGCCGACTGCTGTGTTATAGATCAGGAATCCATCAAAAAACCATCAAGGCGGATTGCGTGGCACACCGGTTTCTCGTCAAGGATATCGCTTTCCAGGCCGGGCTGAGCACTGCGACGGTGGATCGCGTTCTCAATGGCAGGAGTGGCGTCCGGCATCAGACGACGATGCGGGTGCAGGCTGCGATCGCGGAGCTGGAAAAGCAGCAGATCGGCGGCGAGGTGAGTGGAAGGAAGCTCGCCATCGATGTCGTGATGGAAACGCCGGAACGCTTCAGCACGGCTGTTCGCGATGCCTTTGAGGCGGAGGTCGCCACCTTTCTGCCGACGGTGTTCCGGTGCCGCTTCCATTTCGCCGAGGTGATGAAGCAGGCAGAACTTGTGCAGTTGCTCGACCGGATCCGGCTGCGCGGCACGAACGGCATCGTCTTGAAAGCACCGGATGTCCCGGAGGTTGCCGCTGCGGTTTCCCGGGCAACGGACGCTGGCATTCCGGTAGTCACACTGGTGACGGATCTACCGAACTCGTCCCGCAGCGCTTACGCAGGTGCTGACAATCGAGCGGCCGGCGAGACTGCAGCCTATCTCATCGGCGAGCATTTCGGCGACGCGCCTGGGCGGGTTCTCGTCACACTCTCCAGCGGTCGATTTCGCGGTGAGGAGGAGCGCGAGATGGGTTTTCGCCGCGTGCTGCGCGAACGCTATCCGCAGATTGGGGTGACCGAGATCAGCGAAGGCCACGGCACCGATGCGGCGACGGGCACGCTGGCCGCTCGTGCAATTGCGGCGGATCCGGCGATCAACGCGGTCTATTCGATCGGCGGCGGAAACCAGGCGGTGCTGGCCGCCTTCGAGGCGGCGAAGCGGCCGATCCGCGTGTTCGTCGCGCATGATCTCGATGCGGACAATCGCGCGCTGCTTGCTGACCACAAGATCGGCTTCGTCTTGCACCACGATCTGCGCACGGATGCCCGCTCGGCCTTTCGCGCCGTCATGGGCCGTTCTGTCAGGGGCGGAATTGCGCCTCCGGCATTGTCGTCGCTGGAGATTGTTACACCTTACAACATGCCTGCTACGGATTGAGGTTTGCCTTTCCCTTAGCGGTAAAATCGCGATAGTGCTTTCGCAGGAGCGAGGGAAACGGCATGGAATACAGCGATATAGGGACAGTTGCAGCCTGGCTGACCGAGCAGGGGCTCAAGGGTGCCTCGGAGGCCGAACTGTTGACCGGCTTCTGCGACGCCTGCCGCGAACGTGGCTTGCCGCTCGATCGCGGCATGGCTCTGATGGACACGCTGCATCCCGTGCACGAAGGCCGGGCGTTTCGTTGGGACAGCCAGGAGGAGATCGAGACCGAATTCGAATATGGCTCCACCAGCGAAGGACCGGCATTGGAGAGCTGGCAACGTTCCGCCTTCTACTATCTGTGGGCGGGAGAGGAGAACGAGGTCAGACGGCGCATCGGTTTTGGCGATCCGGCCGACTTCGCCATGCTCGACACGATGCAGGCGCAGGGCCATACCGATTTCGTCGCGATGGTCCACCGGTTTGCCAAGGCCGGCACGATCGGCGAGATGGATTGCTTCTTCTCTCATTTCGCGACCCGCCATCCCGAGGGGTTTTCCGATCACGACCTGATCATTCTGCGGAAGCTGGTGCCGGTGTTGGCCCTTGCGATCAAGTGTATCGCGCTGGCGCGTATCGCGAGGACGATCGCGGAGGTTTATCTTGGCGATGACGCCGCGCGGCAGGTGCTGGAAGGCAAAATCACCCGGGGCAAGTCGGAGCGGATCTCGGCGGCTCTCTGGTTCTCGGATCTTCTGAACTACACGAAAATATCCGACACCGCGCCGCCGGAAGAAATTCTGCCGATGCTGAACGCCTATAGCGATGTGGTCATTTCCGCGATCCATGAGGCCGGTGGCGACGTGTTGAAGCTGATCGGCGACGGTGTCCTGGCGATCTTCAAGGCGGACGAGCCTGCCGATGCCTGTGCGGCATCGCTGCAAGCCGAGCGACTGCTGCGGCAGAAGCTGAAGGCGTTGAACGATGAGCGCGCGCTGGAAGAACGGCCGACGACCGAGGTCTATATCGGCCTGCACATCGGTGATGTCTTCTATGGCAATATCGGCAGCCGCGAGCGGCTAGACTTTACCGTCATCGGCCCCGCCGTTAACGAAGTCAGCCGGATTGCCTCGATGTGCCGATCGGTCGATCTCAACGTGCTGATGTCGTCGGAGTTTGCGGCAACGATCCCGGAGAACGAACGCGGCGCGCTGGCCTGCATCGGCCGTTACGCGCTCCGTGGCGTCAAGCGCGCGCAGGAGCTTTATACGCTCGACACGGCGCGAATCGAGATCTGACGCTTTCTGTCCGTGCGCCGTCGGAAGAAATTTCACGGCGTTGTCGCCTTCTGCCGATAGAGGATTATATCGGTCGAAGAGGCGGGTTGCCTCGTAGATCGGGCGAAGCGGCGACAGCCCGCTTTCTCTCATCCAAACAGGAGGACGGCATGCAGATCAATCGTACAGGTTCAGCGCAGTGGTCCGGTGGACTGAAGGACGGCAAGGGGCAGATCTCCACGCAGAGTGGCGCGCTCAAACACTATCCCTACGGTTTTTCGAGCCGTTTCGAAGGCATCCCAGGGACAAATCCGGAGGAACTGATCGGGGCGGCGCATGCCGGCTGCTTCACCATGGCCTTGTCGCTGATCCTGGAGGAGGCGGGTCTCAAGGCGACCGATATGGAAACGACGGCAAAGGTGACGCTCGAGAGCGTAGAGAGCGGCTTTGCCATCACGGCGATCCATCTTACGCTGACCGGCACGGTTCCGAACGCCGATGAAAGGACATTCATCGAGCTTGCCAACAAGGCCAAGGCCGGATGCCCTGTCTCCAAGGCCCTTTCGGCGGTCCCGATCTCGCTCGACGTCAAGCTCGCCTGAGCCTTGAGGTGAGGCCGAGTGCCGCACCGAGGTGTCGGCACTTCGTCACCTGTCCATCTTTCCAAGCTTCGATCGACTGAATCCATTCGCCCTGCGGCCCAAGCCGTCGGGGCGTTTTTCTGTGCGTTGCCGTGCGCCGATAAGCGGGAACGGCGAGAGTTGGCAGATGCCCATCCTATTTACACCAGATCGGCCGTGAGTCTCAGATGTGGCCAAACCTTGACAAATTACGAATGATGTCTTACGACTGACGAAATTCAAAAATCGTCAGTCGTAAGTGAGTGCGCAAAATTGATCAACGATGCTGCGGAAAACACGATCGAAATAACCCGCCAGGAGAATGTGACCCGCATTCTCGACGCTGCCGAGCGGCTTTTCCGTCATTACGGGTATTCGAAGACGACGGTGGCAGACATCGCTCGTGATCTCGGCATGTCGCCGGCCAACGTCTATCGCTTCTTCGCCTCGAAGGTGGAGATCCACCAGGCGATCTGTGGCCGTATGCTGGTTCAAAGCTACCAGATGGCGTACGACGTCTGCCACCTGCCGATCAGCGCTTCCGACCGGCTGCGACGTTTCGTGCAGGGCCAGTATCAGATTACGGTCGACACCATGCTCGATCAGGAAAAAGTGCATGAGATGGTCATCGTCGCCATCGAGCGCGACTGGCACGTCATCGAAAGGCATATCGACAGTATTCATGAATTGCTCGCCGATGTGATCCGTGAGGGGATCGCTGCCGGCGAGTTTGCCGAGCAGGACGCGGATGTCGCGTCCCGCTGCTTCGGGGCTGCAACAATCAGCCTCTGTCATCCGCAGATGGTGGCGCAATGTCTTGCCAAGACCAACCGCGCCACCGTCGACGAACTGGTCGAGTTCTCGATCAGGGCGCTGAAGAAATAATTCGCGGCAAGGGGCCGCAAATCAACCGATAGCCGATTTCAGGAGTGCGAAAGATGATTTCGCTGAAGAGAGTTCAGTTGCCGTCCGTAGTCAGTCTCGCGCTCCTCGGCGCCGTTGCACTTGCCGTATCCGGCTGCAGCGACGAGAAGAAAGCCGAGACGAAAGAGGTCATCCGGCCGGTGAAGGTCGTGGAGATTGCCGAGGCCGGCGATAGCCGCGCGTTGGACTATTCTGGTGCGGTCAAGGCGCGTGTCGAGATGAATCTCGGCTTCCGGGTCGCCGGCAAGATCACCGACCGCCGCGTCAACATCGGCGATCGCGTCAAGCCGGGCGATCTGCTCGCGCAAATTGACCCGACGGACTATCAACTGGCGGTCAAGACCGCCGAGGCGAACCTCGCCGCCGCCGAAAAGGGCGTGGCAACCGCTGATCTCGCCAACAAGCGCGCGCAGCAACTGTTCGACAAGAGTGTCACGGCGAAATCGCAGATGGAGCAGGCAGCCCTCAGCTATGATCAGGCCGTCTCGACGCGCGATGCTGCGGCGTCGTCGGTCGACCAGGCTAGGAACCAGGTCGCCTATACCGAGTTGAAGGCCGACCGTAGTGGCATCGTTACCTCGATCAGCGCCGACACAGGCGCGGTCGTCGCGGCTGGCACGCCTGTGGCGACCGTTGCGCTTGATGGCGAGAAGGAAGTGCAGATCGCCGTTCCGGAGAACGACATCGCGCAGTTCAAACCCGGCAAGACCGTCAAGGCCAGCTTCTGGTCGGACAATAAGCTCGTGCTCGATGGCAAGGTGCGTGAGGTTTCCGGCAGTGCCGATGCGCAGTCGCGCACCTTCTCGGTCCGCGTCAGCCTTCCGAACGACGATCGCGTGCTGCTTGGCATGACGGCGACGGTCGAGGCTGCCATGGGCAATGCCGAGACCAATGTCGCCATTCCGCTCAGCGCGCTCGTCGAGAAGGATGGCAAGAAGATCGTCTGGATCGTCGATCGCAACGCGTCGACCGTCCATGCCCGCGAAATCAAGGTTGCGGACTTCACCGGCGGTGGCGTCCATGTCGCCGACGGCCTGAAAACCGGCGACCTCGTCGTCGCGGCCGGCACGCAGTTCATGGCCGAGAACCTGAAGGTCAAGCTGCCCGAACAGCAGTCGGCGCAGGCCGAAACCGGCGACGTCATCCGTTAAGGCCTGGTCAGGAGAGGATTATGACCATGGACAACTCCAACGCCGAAAAGCGCCCCTTCAACCTGTCACGCTGGGCGATCGGCCATCCGAGCATTGCACGCTTCCTGTTCGGCCTGATCCTGATCACCGGCGTCCTTGGCCTGATGCGCATGGGCCAGAAGGAAGATCCGGACTTCACCTTCCGCGTCATGGTCGTGCAGGCCATCTGGCCAGGCGCTTCCATCCAGGAGATGGAAGACCAGGTCGTCAACAAGATCGAGCGCAAGCTCCAGGAAACGCCGCATATCGATTGGGTGAAATCCTACACGCGGGCCGGCAGCGCCATCATCACCCTGCAGGTGAAGGGCGATACCAACAGCCAGCAGGTCGCCGACGCCTTCTACCAGGTGCGCAAGAAGGTCGGCGACATTTCCAGCGAGTTGCCCGAAGGGCTGCTCGGACCCTATTTCAACGATGAGTTCGGCGATACCTACATCACGCTGCATTCGATCAGCGGCGACGGTTACAGCTATCCGGAGCTGAAGAAATTCGCCATTCAGGCGCGTGACATGCTTTTGACGACGCCGGGCGTCGAGAAGGCTGTCATCATCGGCGACCAGCCCGAGAAAATCTACATCGACGTATCCTCGAAGGCTCTGGCCGAACGCGGACTGACCGTGCTCGACCTGCAGAACGCGATCAAGGGACAGAACAGCGTCGATCCGGCCGGCTCCGTCGATACCGGCACGCGTTCGGTGCGGATTTCCGTCGAAGGCGACGTAACGAAGGCCGAGGACATCCGCGAACTGCGGCTGAAGGCCGGCAATCAGGTCACGCGTCTTGGCGATATAGCTACCGTCTATTCGGGCCTCGAGGATCCCTATCAACGCAAGTATCGCTTCAACGGGCATGAAAGCGTCCAGGTCGGCGTCGTCATGGCCAAGGGCTTCAAGGTCACCGATGTCGGCAAGGATGTCGAAGCGACCTACGAGCGGTTCGAGGGATCACTGCCCTACGGTGTTGCCGTCGACCAGATCTCCAACCAGCCCGACGTCGTCACCGATGCGATCAGCGAGTTCATGCATGCGCTTGGCGAAGCACTGATCATCGTGTTGATCGTCTCCTTCCTGTCGATCGGCTGGCGCTCGGGTCTCGTCATCGCCATCGCCATCCCGCTCGTGCTGGCAGCGACCTTCGCCATCATGTACGAGCTCGGCATCGATCTGCAGCGCATCTCGCTCGGCGCGCTGATCATCGCGCTCGGCCTACTCGTGGACGATGCCATGATCGTCGTCGAGCTGATGGAGCGAAAGCTCGAGGAAGGCCTTGTAAAGATCGAAGCGGCCAGCTTCGCCTATTCCTCGACCGCCTTCCCGATGCTGACGGGCACTTTGATCACCACCGCGGGCTTCATTCCCGTCGGCTTTGCGGCGTCGACGGCTGGTGAATATGTGCGTACGCTGTTCTACGTGGTCGGCATCGCGCTCGTCGTCTCGTGGTTCGTGGCGGTCTACTTCACGCCATGGCTCGGTTACATGATCCTGAAGCAACGGCATCATGCGGGCGAGCATCACGATGCCTTCGACACGCGCTTCTATCACCGCCTGAGAGCGACGGTCAGCTGGGCCGTGCGCCATCGCATCATCGTCATTGCCATGACGCTGGTGACCTTTGCGACCAGCCTTTGGGCGTTCCAGTTCATCCCGCAGAACTTCTTCCCGCAGTCTTCGCGCCCGGAAATCCTTGTCGATCTCTGGCTGCCTGAAGGCACCAGCATCACGGAAGTCGAGACGCAGGCAAAGGCGCTCGAAGCCAAGATCATGGATGACAAGGACAAGAAGTTCGTCGCCACCTACATCGGCGAGGGCGCCCCGCGCTTCTTCCTGCCGCTCGACCAGCAGCTCCGCAATCCGAACTTCGCGCAGCTTCTCGTCATGGCAAACGACGAGCCGGCGCGCGAGCGGTTGATCGTCAAGCTGCGGACCATCCTTGCTGAGGACTTCCCTGATATCAGAGGCAAGGTGGATCGTCTGTTCCTTGGCCCGCCGACGGGCTGGCCGGTGCAGATGCGCATCATGGGACCGGATCGTCAGGAAGTCCGCAGGATCGCCGACGAGGTGAAGGCGAAGTTTGAAGCCAATCCGCAACTCGGTGCGATCCACGACGACTGGCTGGAGCCGGTGCCGGCGATGAAGCTGGTGATCGATCAGGACCGTGCCCGTGCGCTTGGCGTTACGTCGCAGCGTGTTCGCCAGATGCTGCAGACGGCTGTCTCCGGCGCCCCGCTCGATGATTTCCGTGACGGCGAGGAGACGGTGTCGATCGTAGCCCGTGAGCCGGAAACCAATCGCTCGCTGTTGTCGGCCGTCAACTCCGTCTACGTGCCGACGGACTTCGGCGGCTTCGTCCCGGTCTCCCAGGTTGCCAAGGTGGTGCCGGTTCTGGAGCAGGGGATTGAATGGCGCCGCGACCGTCTGCCGACGATCAGCGTTCGTGCAACATTGCCGGATGGCGTCCAGTCGAACGACGTGGTGATGAAGATGTATGCCGACATTCAGCCGCTGCGTGACAGCCTGCCTGCCGGTTACAAGATCGAGATCCAGGGTGGCGCCGAAGATTCCGCCGAAAGCCAGGCCTCGATCGCGGCCAAGGCGCCGATTATGCTCGTCGTCATCGTCCTCCTGCTGATGGCGCAGCTGCAGCACTTCGGCAAGGCGATGCTGGTGCTGGCGACCGGTCCGCTCGGGATCATCGGTGCGGCTGCGGCCCTGCTGATATCGGGCGCTCCGTTTGGCTTTGTCGCCATCCTCGGCGTCATAGCGCTGCTCGGCATCATCATCCGCAACTCGATCATCCTCGTCGACCAGATCGACCAGGACATCAAGGCGGGGATGAACAGGCAGGAAGCGATCGTCGGTGCTGCCGTGCGGCGTTTCCGCCCGATCATGCTGACGGCGCTGACGGCTGTCCTGGCGCTGATCCCGATCTCGCGTGGCGTTTTCTGGGGTCCGCTCGCCTATGCGATGATGGGCGGCATCCTTGTCGCGACGGTGCTGACAATCCTGGTGCTGCCCGCCGCCTACGCCCTCTTCTTCGGCAAGGAGCCGAAGGCGGCTGCGGCAAAGGACGGTGTCGCTAACGGCAACGCACCTGAAGAGGCGGAGGAAATGCACCCGCCGGCCCTGGCGGCCGAATGACGGGAAAGACGATGGCGCGGTGAGAACCGCGCCATTTTCGTTGGTCTCAAGCCGTGGCTTCGGCGGCTTCCGCTTTCAAGCCGAGCAGTGCGGCGCCGATCAGGCCCGGCTCGACGCGGCATTCGCTGCGGACCACGAGTGGCCGATCGAATTTGCGCAGGATGCGCTGGCGGACAGCCTTGTCCAGCTCCGCAAGCAGCTCTTCGACATTCGAAAGACCGCCGCCGACCGGAACGATGGTGGCACCCGTGATGTTCACCGTCAGGGCGAGTGGCGAGGCGACGAGATCGACGAAGACATCGATGGTGCGAGCCGCCTTGGCATCGCCTTTCAGCCAATCATCGATGATCTCCTGGCTGGACAGGTCGATTTCATGCAGCGTCTTGTGCAGCCGCTCGAGGCCGCGGGCGCCGCCGACCGTATCGACGCAGCCCTTCTGGCCGCAGCCGCAGGGAAAGGCCGGAATGGCAACCGGCGGATTGCCGGCATGCGATGCCAGCGCCGGGCCATGACCCCATTCGCCGGCAAAGCCGCCCGCGGCATTGATCAGCCGGCCATCCGCGACGACGCCACCGCCGACGCCGGTTCCAAGAATGGCGCCCAGAACGATGCGGTGGCTGCGCCCGGCGCCGAGATCGGCTTCCGCCATGGCGAAACAATCCGCGTCATTTGCAATCAGGACCGGCAAGCCAAGTTCGGCCTCGAGATCAGCGGCCAGGTTGCGGCCGTGGATACAGGGAATATTGGCGCAGGTCAGCCGCTGCGTATCCGGATCGACCACGCCGGCGATCGAGAAGGCTAGGCGTGTCGGTTGCTCGCCGGTTTCCGCGATGATGGCGCGCAGCGTGTCGACGAATGCGGCAAAGTCGTCCTTGGGGGTGGGATGCCGGCCGAGTGGCGTGATGTCGGCTTCGGAGTGCGCCACTCCGCCCTTGATGGCGGAGCCGCCGATGTCGAAAGAGATGATCATTCGGGTTCTGCTGGTTGGATGGCCTCTGCGTCTGCTCGCACCCTTCAGCAGGTTTTGCAAGCCAAATCCGGGTCAGGCAGGCAGGGTCATCTTGGCTTCGAAGCCGGCTTTCTCGCCAGCTGGTGGGGAGCGCAATTCCAACGTACCGCCCATCTGGGAGACGATACGGTCGGCGATAGCGAGCCCGAGGCCCGAACCGGATGCTGCCGTCTTGCCGCGGCGGAAGCGCTTCTTCAGGCCCGCCATCTCGGCCTCGCGGATCGGTGGCCCGCCGTTGACGACACGGATGATGCCGCCACTTTCGAGACTGACATTGACCGGCAGGTCGGGATCGCCATGGATCAGAGCATTTTCGATCAGGTTTCGCGTGACGATGCCGAACGCATCCATGTCGGCGTTGCGGACGAGCTTTGCATCGGGTGGCGCGGAATATGTGAGCCTGCCGTTCGTACGGCTGTCGCGCTGGAAGTCGGTGACGACCATGTCGAGGACAGGACGCAGGTCAATCGGGCTCGAGCTCCCGCCGATACCCGCCTCGGCGCGTGACAGTTGCAAAAGCTTTTCCGCCAGCCGGCTGAGATTGACCAATGAAGCTTCCACCTGCTGCACGCGATCCTGCGTTGGGCCGGGCGGCAGTTCTTCCGCAAGTCGTTGGGTCTGTGCCAGCGCACCGGCAATCGGCGTTCTCAGTTCATGCGCACTGTTGGCGGTGAATTCGCGCTCCGCTTCGAGGGCGGCTCGCAGGCGCCCGAGGAGCAGGTTGACCGATCGAGCGATCGGCCTTAGCTCGACCGGCAGGTTCTGGCCATCGACCTCAACCATGTTGCCGCTGTCCTTCGTCCCGATGTCTCGCCGGAGCGCCTCAATCGGCCGCAGCGCCCGCCCGACGACGAACCAGATCGCAAAGATGCTGGCGGGAATCAGTGCTGCCAGGGGGATAAGCAGCGTCACGGCGCTTTCGCGCGCGGCTTCGTTCCGGTTCTTGAACCGGTCGGCCACCTGCAGGAACAGCGAGCCGTCGGCGGCCATTTCGGTGTAGATTCGGGCCGTCGGCGTATCGTGAAAGCCGGTGCTGAGCGGCGCGTCGAACGGCTCGGCTGGAGCGTCATTCGAATGCAACACGACCTTGCCGCTGGCGTCGCGCACTTGATAGGTCAAATACTCGCGCCTGGCGGCAGCGTCGAACATCGCCATGTTGCGTGGATCGCGATCTGTGCCCTGGTTCAGCTCGGCTAGGATAAGCGCCAGCAGGCGCTCGGTCGTCTCCTGCTGGGCAGCGTCGAAAATTTCATCGAATTCATGCTGCATCACGCGGAAACTCAGGCCGATCGCTGCAAGCCAGGAGACAACCAATACGGTCGTCAGGGCAAGGATCAACGGGCCGGTGATGCTGCGTTCACGTTTCATTTTCATCCGAGTGTGTAGCCGATGCCGCGTGCCGTGCGGATACGGTCCTTGCCGATTTTCTTGCGCAGGCGGCTCACATAGACCTCGACCGTATTGCTTTCGATTTCGGAGCCGAATGCATAGAGCGCTTCCTCGATCCGGTCCTTTGGAACGATCGCGCCCGGGCGCGCCGTCAAGAGGTCGAGCACCGCCCACTCGCGGCTTGTCAGGATAATCGTTTCGCCGGCTACGGAGAGCTGATGCAGGGGCCGGTTGATCTCGATATCGGAAATGCGGAGCACCGGATGCGGATTGGCGTCGTAGCGGCGCGCGACGGCCATGATGCGCGCTTCCAGCTCGTCCAGATTGAAGGGCTTCACGAGATAGTCGTCGGCGCCGGCGTTCAGTCCGTCGATACGATCCGAGATCTGATCGCGCGCGGTTAATATGATGACGGGCGTTTTCAGGCCCCTTTCGCGAAGACGGCGCAGAAACTCGACGCCGCTGCCATCCGGGAGCTGAAGGTCGAGAAGGATCAGCCCGTAATCGACAGGTCGAGCGGCGGCGTCGGCATCGGCGAGATTTTGCACCCAGTCAACGGCATGATTGGCCGCGGCGACGTGATCCCGCACAGCTCCACCAATCATCCTGTCATCTTCAACCAGCAGAATTCGCACAGTTTTTTCCTCGGTGCCAGTTAGCTCGCAGTTCAACCTTCGGTCAAGCAAGGCTTGATCGACAAAGATGACAAGCAGATGGCACCCGGCTCCCGCTCCAAGCCAAAATAGGCTGTGCAATTTCTCAATGCACTCGACATTTGCCCGAATTCTGGTTTGATTTGGCGCGATGTACATCTTCCCGTCGGCGGTGGCCGCCCCTTTCAGCATGGTAGAGACTTGATGGTACGAAAATCCGAGACTTCGGGACGGCTGGATGACGCGGCGCGTGCGGGATGGCTCTACTACGTGGCGGGGCGAACGCAGGATGAGATTGCCTCCTCCATGGGGATTTCCCGGCAGTCGGCCCAACGGCTGGTGTCGCTCGCGGTCGCCGAACGGCTGATCAAGGTGCGGCTTGACCATCCGATCGCTGCCTGCCTCGAACTCGCCAATGCGGTGCGCAAGAAGTTCAACCTGAAGCATGTCGAGGTCGTCCCGAGCGATCCCGGTTCCAGTTCGGCAACGGTCGGCATCGCGGAGGCCGCCGCAGCCGAGATCGAGCGCTGGCTGAAGCGGCCGGATCCGATCGTGCTGGCGGTCGGCACAGGGAGAACGTTGAAGGCGGCGGTCGATCAACTGCCCGCCATCGAATGTCCCAACCATCGCATCGTATCGCTGACCGGCAACATCGCGCCCGATGGTTCGGCGGCCTACTACAACGTCATCTTCAGCATGGCCGACGCGGTGAAGGCGCGGCATTTCCCGATGCCGCTGCCGGTTCTCGTGACGTCGGCGGCGGAACGGGAAACCCTGCATGGCCAGCAGCTCGTTCGCTCGACACTCGAGATCAGCGCGCAGGCGGACGTGACGTTCGTGGGCATCGGCGAGCTCGGCATCGACGGCCCGCTTTGCGTCGACGGATTTCTCGAGAAAGACGAGATGATGGAGCTGATGCGCAACGGTGCCGTCGGCGAGATCTGCGGCTGGGTGTTCGACAGCGAGGGCAAGCTTCTCGACAACCCGATCAACGAGCGGGTGGCCTCGGCCTCGATTCCCTCACGCGAGTCGTCGACAGTCATCGGAATCGGCAAGGGAAAGCGCAAGTTCAAGGCGATCAAGGCTGCTGTAATAGGCCATCAGATCAACGCGCTGATCACCGATGAGGATACTGCCGAGTATTTGCTCAAAGCATGAGCAAATATTTATTTCTTTAGAATCAGCTAGATAACACCATTGTTCGCTGATGCAGCAACGAATGGTGATTGACATTCTTTGCCTACGGGTGAGTAATTGCTCATGAGCAAAGCGAATGCTCGCACTCATCTTCTGGGAGGAAGATATGACATTGAGAACTCTCCTGCTGGGCGCCTGCTCAGCACTGGCGTTTGCCGGCATGGCTTCGGCCGAAACGCTGACCATCGCGACCGTCAACAACGGCGACATGATCCGGATGCAGAAGCTGACGGATGACTTCAAAGCAAAGAACCCCGGTATTGACCTCGAATGGGTAACGCTTGAAGAAAACGTACTGCGCCAAAAGGTTACGACCGACATCGCAACCAAGGGCGGCCAGTACGACGTTCTGACGATCGGTACCTATGAAGTTCCGATCTGGGCAAAGCAGGGTTGGCTGCTGCCACTCGACAATCTCGGCGCCAACTACGATACCGACGACCTGCTGCCGGCAATCCGCAGCGGCCTGACCACGGACGGCAAGCTCTACGCAGCGCCGTTCTACGGCGAAAGCTCGATGGTCATGTACCGCAAGGACCTGTTCGACGCCGCCGGCCTGAAGATGCCTGACGCGCCGACCTGGGATTTCATCGCGGATGCCGCGAAGAAGATCACCAACAAGGACAAGGAAATCTACGGCATCTGCCTGCGCGGCAAGGCCGGCTGGGGCGAAAACATGGCCTTCCTGACGGCTATGTCGAACTCCTTCGGCGCCCGCTGGTTCGATGAGCAGTGGAAGCCGCAGTTCGATCAGCCGGAGTGGAAGGACACGCTGAACTTCTACGTCAACCTGATGAAGGAAGCCGGACCTCCGGGCGCTTCGTCTAACGGCTTCAATGAAAATCTGGCGCTCTTCCAGACCGGCAAGTGCGGCATGTGGATCGACGCGACCGTTGCTGCGTCCTTCGTCAGCAACCCGAAGGAATCGACCGTGGCTGACAAGGTCGGCTTCGCTCTGGCTCCGGACAAGGGCCTTGGCAAGCGCGGCAACTGGCTCTGGGCCTGGAACCTCGCCATCCCGGCAGGCTCGCAGAAGGTAGAAGCGGCCGAGAAGTTCGTCGCCTGGGCAACCAGCAAGGATTACACCAACCTGGTCGCCGAGAAGGAAGGCTGGCTGAATGCACCTCCCGGTACCCGCTCGTCGCTTTATGCGAACGCGGATTACCAGAAGGCGGCGCCTTTCGCGAAGATGACGCTCGACAGCATCAACGCGGCTGACCCGACAAAGCCGACCGTCAAGCCGGTCCCATATGTCGGCGTCCAGTTTGTCGCCATTCCTGAATTCCAGGGCATCGGCACGGCCGTCGGACAGCAGTTCTCCGCAGCTCTTGCAGGACAGGTTTCTGTCGACCAGGCACTGCAGAGTGCGCAGCAGCTGACGACCCGCGAAATGACCAAGGCTGGTTATATCAAATAGGTAAAACCTCCTGAGAAGGCGGGGGAGTTGACACCCCGCCCATCTGGGTCGCCGAATGCCCAAACTGCTTCGGCGCCCCTTTTTTTCTTAGCTGCCCTGCAGCCGTCTGCCCTTTTGAAGAGGATCGGTCATCGCCATGGCAACGTTACACACCCGCTCCGCAGCGCGAATGATGATCGCACCGTCCGTTGTGCTTCTCTTCCTGTGGATGATCGTCCCGCTCGTGATGACGATCTATTTCTCATTGCTGAATTACAATCTGCTCAGCCCGGGCATGGAGACCTTCGTCGGCTTCCTGAACTACAAATATTTCCTGACCGACCCGGCTTTTATCGCCGCCTTGATCAACACGTTGCTGCTGGTGCTCGGCGTGCTCCTGATCACTGTCGTGGGCGGTATCGCGTTCGCGCTGCTCCTGAACCAGGATATCTACGGGCAGGGGATCGTTCGCATCCTGGTGATCGCACCCTTCTTCGTGATGCCGACGGTTGCGGCTCTGGTGTGGAAGAACATGTTCATGAACCCGGTCAACGGGCTCTTCGCACATCTCGCCAAGGCGCTTGGATTGCAACCCTTTGACTGGCTTGCCAACGCGCCGCTCTTCTCGATCATTCTGATCGTCGCGTGGCAGTGGCTGCCTTTCGCGACGCTGATCATGCTCACCGCCCTTCAGTCACTGGACGAAGAGCAGCAGGAAGCTGCCGAAATGGACGGCGCCGGCGCGATCTCGAAATTCTTCTACATCATCCTGCCGCACATGGCCCGCGCCATCACGGTTGTCATTCTGATCCAGACGATCTTCCTGCTCTCCGTCTTTGCCGAAATCCTGGTGACGACGAACGGCGGGCCTGGCACGCAAAGCACCAACCTTACCTTCCTCGTCTATTCGCAGGCATTGCTGCAATTCGATATCGGCGGCGCCTCGGCGGGTGGTATCGTCGCGGTTATCCTTGCCAATATCGTTGCGATCTTCCTCGTGCGCCTTGTTGGCAAGAATCTGGAGGCTTGAAATGGCTAGAAAGGTCTCAACTCGACACAAAGTGGTCATGACGGCGGTCGCCTGGGCGCTCGGCATCCTGATCTTCTTCCCGATCCTCTGGACGTTCCTGACGAGCTTCAAGACGGAAGCGGATGCCATCGCCTCGCCGCCGCAGTTCCTGTTCTTCCACTGGACGACCGAGAGCTACGCGGAAGTGCAGAGCCGCTCGAACTACCTCAGTCACTTCATGAACTCGGTGATCATTTCCTTCGGTTCGACGCTGATCGGACTGATCATCGCGATCCCGGCCGCCTGGGCGATGGCGTTTTCGCCGACCAAGCGAACGAAGGACGTCTTGATGTGGATGCTGTCGACGAAGATGATGCCGCCGGTCGGGGCGCTCATCCCGATCTACCTGATGTTCAGGAATTTTGGCTTGCTCGACAGCCGCAGCGGTCTGGTGATCATTCTCACGTTGATCAACCTGCCGATCATAGTGTGGATGCTCTATACCTACTTCAAGGAAATCCCCGGCGAGATTCTTGAGGCGGCCCGCATGGATGGTGCTTCGCTCTTCAAGGAGATCATCTACGTGCTGACGCCGATGGCGGTGCCGGGCATTGCATCGACGCTGCTTCTCAACATCATCCTGGCCTGGAACGAAGCCTTCTGGACTCTGAACCTCACTGCCTCGAAAGCAGCGCCGCTGACGGCGTTCATCGCTTCCTATTCCAGCCCCGAGGGCCTGTTTTACGCCAAGCTTTCGGCAGCATCGACCATGGCGATCGCCCCGATCCTGATCCTCGGCTGGTTCTCGCAGAAACAACTCGTCCGCGGCCTGACCTTCGGCGCGGTGAAATAAGACACTACGGAGAGAAACATGGGCAGCATTACCCTTCAAAAAGTCTCGAAGGTCTTCGGCGAAGCCAAGGTCATCCCGTCGATCGACCTCGACATTAAGGACGGCGAGTTCGTCGTCTTCGTCGGGCCTTCGGGTTGCGGCAAGTCCACTCTGCTCAGGCTGATTGCGGGCCTCGAGGATGTGTCGGACGGCAAGATCGTGATCGACGGAAAGGATGCAACCGAGAAAGCCCCATCAGAGCGCGGCCTTGCTATGGTGTTCCAGTCCTATGCGCTCTATCCGCATATGAGCGTGCGCAACAACATCGCCTTTCCGCTGAAGATGGCCAACGTCGACAAGGCGGAGATTGACAGAAAGGTCGCAGACGCCGCACGCGTCCTCAACCTCACCGACTATCTTGAGCGCAAGCCGCGCCAGCTCTCGGGCGGCCAGCGCCAGCGCGTCGCCATCGGCCGCGCGATTGTACGCCAGCCATTGGCGTTTCTGTTCGACGAACCGCTTTCGAACCTGGATGCCGCCCTTCGCGTCAACATGCGCCTGGAGATTAGCGAGCTGCACCAGCAACTGAAGACCACGATGATCTACGTCACCCACGACCAGGTGGAAGCCATGACCATGGCCGACAAGATCGTCGTGCTGAACCGTGGGAATATCGAACAGGTCGGCTCGCCGCTTGAGCTCTACCACAAGCCGCGAAACCTTTTCGTCGCCGGCTTTATCGGTTCGCCGAAGATGAATTTCGTCAAAGGCCAATATGCTGCGCAATTCGGAGCGCACACGATCGGCGTACGGCCGGAGCATGTGCTGTTGTCGACCGAAAGCGGCGACTGGAAGGGCAAGGTCATGGTCGCCGAACATCTCGGCGCGGACACCTTCCTGCACGTGGATGTCGAGGGTATTGGTCATGTCACCGCGCGTGGCGGCGGCGATTTCCCGGCAAAGGCCGGCGATGTCGTCTATCTGACTCCCGACAAGACGCGGATCCACAAATTCAACGAGGGTGGTCTCACCATCTGAGAGCATTGCTGCCGGGTTGGGTGGGAACAAGAGCGCACGCCGGACAAAGCGCCCGGCGTACCGATGCCGGGATCTTAGCCGATCCCGAAGACCTTCAAGAGGACTGAAACATGACGTGCAAACTATCGCTGGCAACGCTTTCCGAAGTGGCAAAAACGGCCGCCGTACCGACCTACGAGCGGGCGTCGTTGAAGGCGGGCATCGTGCACTTCGGCGTGGGCAATTTCCACCGCGCCCACCAGGCGATCTATCTGGACGACCTGTTCAATCTGGGTCAGGATCATGACTGGGCGATCATCGGCGCGGGTATTCTCCCTTCCGACGCCGCAATGCGCGAGAAGCTCGCCGCCCAAGATTTCCTGACGACGGTCGTCGAGCAGGACAACAACAAGACTGCTGCGCGCGTTACGGCGCCGATGATCGACATCCTGCCGGTCGGTGACGCCAAGGCGATTATCGCCAAGCTTGCGGATCCAGCGATCCGCATCGTTTCGATGACGATTACCGAGGGCGGCTACTTCATCGACGCCTCGGGCAAATTCAATCCCGGTCATCCGGCGATCGCTGCGGACGGCCAGAATCCTGCCGAGCCGAAGACCGTCTTTGGCCTTGTCGTCGCCGGTCTCAAGGCGCGCAAGGAGAAGGGCATCGTGCCTTTCACCGTCATGTCCTGCGACAACATTCCCCACAACGGCGTCATCACGTCGAATGCCGTCGTTGGCACGGCGCGTCTCTCCGATCCTGCCTTTGCCGACTGGATCAAGGCGAACGTCGCCTTCCCGAATGCCATGGTGGACCGCATTACGCCGGCAACGGGTCAGCGCGAAATCGACTTGTTGAAGGACGCCTTCGGCATCGAGGACAACTGGCCCGTCTATTGCGAAGAGTTCAAGCAGTGGGTGCTGGAAGACAAGTTTACGGCGGGGCGGCCGGCGCTTGAGAAGGTCGGCGTCACCTTCGTGCCCGATGTAACGCCCTACGAGCACATGAAGATCCGCATTCTGAACGGGGGACATGCGGCGATCGCCTATCCGGCAGCGCTGATGGATATCCATTTCGTGCACGACTCGATGGAGGATCCGTTGATCCGTGCCTTCCTCGCCAAACTTGAGAAGGATGAGATCATCCCGATCGTTCCGCCGGTGCCGGATACCTCGCTGACGGATTATTTCGCGCTGATCGAACATCGGCTGCTCAATCCGAAGATTGCCGACACCATCCCGCGCCTGGCACAGGACGGATCGAACCGGCAGCCGAAATTCATCCTGCCCTCTACGCTCGATAATCTGAACCAGGGGCGGGACGTGGTCGGGCTCGCGCTGGTTTCTGCTCTGTGGTGCCGCTATTTCGCCGGCAAGACGGACAGCGGCAAGGACATCGTCTTCAACGACGCCAGCGCCGATCGGCTGCACGCGGCCGCGCTGAAGGCCAAGGACGATCCGATGGCGTTCCTCGCCTTCGACGACATCTTTGGCGAGGTGTCAAAATCCGAGGTGTTCCGAAAGCGCTTTGCCCACGCATTGAAAACCCTGTGGGAAAAGGGCACGCGTGAAACCCTGCAGCTTTATCTTGATAACAAGCTTGCTGTGTAAGGATCACTGGCGGCATTCCTGCCGCCGGCCTCCGCCTTGTCCGGCGGATGCATCTTCCTGCACCAACTGCGATTGGGTCTGCCATGGCTGAGGCTGAAACACGGCTGGTCATCTTTGATTGCGACGGCGTGCTCGTCGATAGCGAACCGATATCGGTGAGCGTTCTCGTGAAGGCGATGAACGATCTCGATGTCCCGATTACCGAGGAAGAGGTCTATGGCCGTTTCCTCGGGCGAAGTCTCGCGACTGTCATCGAGACGATGAAGACCGAATACAACGTCCACCCGGGTCAGGAATTTCTTGAGCAGATCCGCACCGATCTCTACGCCCGGTTTCGCAGGGAGCTGAAGCCGATGGCCGGGATCGCCGAGACGATCGACACCCTCGGCATTCCCTGTTGCGTCGCCTCTTCCAGCCAAGTCGAGCGTATCCGCCTGTCGCTGACGGTCACAGGCCTGATCGACCGGCTGCCTGATATCTTCAGCGCAACCATGGTCAAGCATGGCAAGCCCGCGCCCGATCTCTTCCTGCATGCGGCGCACGAGATGAACGTAGAGCCCGCCAATTGCGTGGTCGTGGAGGACAGCCCCGCCGGGATCGAGGCGGCGAAGGCAGCGGGCATGAGGGTGTTTGCCTTCACGGGCGGATCACACGCCAATTTTTCCGGCTATCGCGCTGAACTTGACCGGCTTTCTCCCGAAGCCGTGTTTGACGTCATGCCTGATTTAATACACCTTGTCCGCAAACATAAGCAGGACGGGATGCACCTTTAATGCCTCAGCATGTGGTTGCGGTTGATATCGGCACGGGCAGTGCGCGCGCCGGCGTCTTCGACGCTCGCGGCGCGTTGCTGGGCAAGGCCGAACACCCGATCATCATGAACAGGCCGCGTGAAAACCACGCCGAGCATGACTCCGAAGACATCTGGTCGGCGGTCTGCATTGCCGTTCGCAAGGCGATGGAGCAATCAAGTGCTGCGCCGGCATCGGTGGGCGCGATCGGCTTCGATGCCACCTGCTCGCTCGTCGTGCGCGATGTCGATGGCAACCAGATCAGTGTTTCCACCGGCGGAGAGCGCCGTTTCGATACGATCGTCTGGCTCGATCACCGGGCGCTGAAGGAAGCCGATTTCTGCACGGCGACGGAACATCCGGTCTTGGAGCACTCCGGGCACTTCATGTCGCCGGAAATGGAAATGCCGAAGCTGATGTGGCTGAAGAAGAAGCTGCCCGGCACCTGGATGAATACCGGCTATCTGTTCGACCTCGCCGATTTCATGACCTGGAAAGCAACCGGCGCGCTCGCCCGCTCCCGCTGCACGCTGACGGCCAAGTGGAACTATCTCGCACATCTCGACAAAGGGTGGCGGGAGGATTTTCTCGAGCGGATCGGGCTCGATGACCTTCTGGAACGCGGACGGCTGCCGGAGGAAACGGTGCCAGTCGGCAAGAGCGTCGGGACGCTGACGCAGGAGGCCGCCTCGGCGCTCGGACTGACGACAGCGTGCCATGTTTCCTCGGGCATGATCGACGCCTATGCCGGGGCGCTGGGTGCGCTTGGTGGCGAGGCGGAGGATGCCCGCAGGCTGGAACGCCAATTGGCGCTGATCGCCGGCACCTCGAGCTGCATCGTCTCGTTCTCGCGCGAGCGCAAACCGAGCCACGGCATGTGGGGGCCGTATTACGAAGTCGTCTTTCCCGAATCCTGGCTCGTCGAGGCGGGGCAATCGGCAACGGGCGCGCTGCTCGATCATATCGTGCGGATGCACGCGGCCGGTGGCGAGCCAACGGCGACGCTGCATCAGAAGATTGTCGAGCGTATTGCGCAGCTTCGCGCCGAGGAGGGCGACGAGTTCGGTGCCCGCATCTTTGTGCTACCGGATTTTCACGGCAACCGCTCGCCACTCGCCGATCCGCATGCCGTCGGCAGCATCAGCGGCCTGACGCTCGACACGTCGTTCGACGGACTCTGTGCGCTCTATTGGCGCACGGCAGTCGCGATCGCGCTCGGGATCCGTCATATCCTCGAGCGAATGAAGGAATATGGCTATGTGCCTGACACCCTGCATGTCGCAGGCGGCCATGTGAAAAATCCGGTGCTGATGGAACTCTATTCCGATGCGACCGGTTGCAAGGTCGTTGTGCCGAAGATGAACGAGGCGGTGCTCCTCGGTACGGCGATGGCCGCTTCCGTGGCGTGCGGTCTCTATCGAGATCTCGCGGAAGCAGGGGCGGCCATGTACTCCGGTGGCGAAGAGCGATTGCCGGATACAGCCAAGCAGGCATTTTATGACCGGGATTATCGCCGGCTGCTTGCCATGTATCGCCACCGCGCGGAACTGGAAGCGATGGAGTAGGCGCCTAATCCTGGAAGACTCTACCGGTTTCCGCCGTCTCCAAGCATGCTGCCGAATTCAGCCATGCGACGGGTGCGGGCGCCTGCTTCTTCGCCGGCCGCAGTGACAACGTCTTCCGATAGACAGTCGAGGAGGACCATCAGCGGCGGCAGGTTGTCTTCCTCGTCGGATCGGGCAGGCGGAAGGGCGAGCACGATATTGGCCTGATCCGGAATCCAGTTGGTGCCTTGTGCGGTAATCAAGATGACCTTGTATCCATAGCGCCGTGCCGTCCGGGCCAGCAGCCGGGCTTTACCAAAGCGCCGGCTGTCGATCACGATCAGCAAGGCGTCATTGCCATCGAGCCGTGCGAAGAGCTCGGCGAAGCGGCTGCCCGTTCCATCAAGCGCGTGGACGCCGTCGCGCGCATGGGTCAATCGCTGAGCAAAGTGGGACGCGAAGCCGGAAAGATGCGCATGCGAGGCGACAAGAACCTCATGAGCGGCTGATATCATCGACACGGCCTCGTTCCACAGGGGCTGGCCCGTCAAATGGTAGATATGGTGCAGCGCCTGGATCTGCTCGGAGACCAGTACGGCGAGCGGCTTGCCGGCGGAAGCGTCGGCCTGCAGCTGGGTGAGCGATGCCTGCATCTGGGTTGGCGAGATGGTGGTTGTTTCGCGGATATGGACCTTGACGCTGTCGAGCCCCTGATAGCCGAGCGCGCGTAGAAAGCGGCCCACCGTCATGGGGCTCAGATCCAGCCGATCGGCAACCGACGCGGCTGTTTCGAACGGCAGGTCGTTCAGATGCTCGGAGAAATATTTCGCGATTCGTCGTTCGGCCGGCGTGCCGGACTTGGCATACTGGCGGAGCTTCTGAACAAAATCTTCCACGTTGGCCGTCCCCATCTTCCCGAAAGCATTTCTCGGATACGCATGGCCAACGCTTGTCGTTTGCAACTATTCCGGAAGCTGCGTTTCAGGATCAAGCAATCATAGTTGATAAATTACTATATAGTAACATAGATTTTCCGACAAGTTTTGGGCTAGTCATCCGAGTTTGTTTCAGCCTTGCCGTTCAAAGTTCGGATTCCTACATGGTTGTTGCAACCGGAGACCTCGGAATGATCTTTCAGGCGGCCCGCCTATCTCTCATCAATCTTTTCGCGCCAGAGACGCGGTCAGTGTTCTGGAAGATCTTGGGATTGACCCTCCTGCTGCTCGTCGGCCTTTGGCTGGCGCTGCGCAGTGCCTTCATAGCGTACGTCTTCCCGTGGATTGCCAGTTTCTTTCCCGCCATGCCGGACTGGGCAGGGTGGCTCGGCTTCGTGTTTGCGATCGCAGCCAGCCTCGGCCTTGCACTTGGCCTGGCGCTTTTGCTGTCACCGGTGACGGCATTGGTTGCCGGCCTGTTTCTTGACGATGTGGCCGAGGTGATTGAAAGACGGGATTATCCCTCGGATCAGCCTGGAACGGCGATGCCGCTCGGTTCGGCGCTCACAAGCTCGATCAAGCTTCTTGGCGTGGTCATCCTCGGCAACATCGTGGCGCTTTTTCTGCTGTTCGTGCCGGGCGTCAACATAATCGCGTTCTTCCTCGTCAACGGCTACCTGCTCGGCCGCGAATTCTTCGAGTTCGCCGCAATGCGGTTTCGTTCGCCGCAGGAGGCACGATCGTTTCGGGCCAAGCATGCGGCGACGGTGTTCCTTGCGGGGCTTGTTATTGCGGGCTTCCTTGCCATCCCGATCGTCAATCTGCTGACGCCGCTTTTCGCGGCTGGACTGATGGTGCACCTGCACAAGCTGGTTTCGCGCAAGGACGCGGGCTTTCGCGGGTAGGGCCAAATCGGTAGCGCCGCGCTCTGCCGCAGACTTACTCGACGGCCTCTCCAATCACTTGGCGCGGTAGCTCGACCAGCGGCGCCGGCACGTCGCAGGTCTTTTCCGGCGACTTGCAGATATCGGCGATGACGCAGCGCTCGCATTCCGGCTTGCGTGCCTTGCAGGTATAGCGGCCATGCAGGATCAGCCAGTGGTGCGCATGATAGAGATAGTGCTTCGGGACCACCTTCATCAGCCGCTCCTCGACCTCGTCGGGCGTCTTTCCCGGCGCCAGCTTGATGCGGTTGGCGATGCGGAAAATGTGTGTGTCCACGGCCATCGTCGCCTGACCGAAAGCCATGGACAGCACGACATTGGCGGTCTTGCGGCCGACACCGGGGAGCATGACCAGCTCATCGCGCGTTTGCGGCACGACGCCGCCGAATTTGTCGACCAGCATCTGTGAGAGAGCGATGACGTTCTTCGCCTTGTTGCGGTAGAGGCCGATCGTCTTGATATAGTCGCGCACCCGCTCCTCGCCGAGCGCCAGCATCTTTTCGGGTGTATCGGCGACTTTGAAGAGCGCGCGTGTCGCCTTGTTGACGCCGGCATCCGTCGCCTGGGCGGAAAGGGCCACGGCGACGACGAGCGTGAACGGGTTCGTGTGTTCCAGTTCGCCTTTCGGCTCCGGCCGCTGGATGGAGAAGCGACGGAATATCTCCTCGCGCTCGGCTTCGGAATAGGCAGAACGGACTGTTGCCGGCTTCTTCTGGCGAACGATCACTTTTGAGTTCTGCGACGAAGTGACTGATGATTTGAGTTTCGGAGTTGGCATGGAAAACCTATACTTGCCAGCCATGATGGAAAGCAACGCCGATAGAGCCGACGAACAACCTGTTTTTGCCGCCGAGCTTTTTCCTTACCGGTCGCTTGGCCGCAAGGGTTTCAAGGTGTTGCTGCTTTTGACCGGCGCAGTGTGCGGCATGTATGGCATGTTCTTCGTCGTGACGGGCGCCTGGCCGATCGGCTTCTTCTTCGGGCTTGATTTCCTGCTCCTCTACGGCGCCTTCTGGCTGAACTATCGGTCTGGCCGCGCGCGGGAGGAAGTGACCGTGTCGCGTACGGACATTTCCGTCCGCAAGTTCGCGCCCTCCGGTCGGATGATCGAGCATCACTTCAATCCCTTTTGGACGCGCTTCTTCGTTCGCAGACATCAGGAAATAGGCATTCTTTCCATGTATGTTTCCGGCGAAGGAAGGGGCACGGATATCGGTTCCTTCCTCAATCCCGATGATCGCGAGAGCTTCGCCAAGGCCTTCAAGAAGGCGCTTGCCACCGTCAAGCGGCGAATTTGACCGGCGCGCAAGAATCGGGTGGCTTGCGAGGGGTCACTTGACTATCTCCTTGGTACAAGGAGAAAGATCATGAATATGGTAGCCAAGCTGAACAAAGACATCACGCCTGATGGCTCTGATTACGAGACCGTGCGCCAGGTGATCGAACTCATCACCGAGGACTATCGCGATCAGCCGTCGTTGGAGACGATCGCAGCGCGGCTCAATCAGTCGCCGACGCAGTTGCAGAAGACGTTTACGCGGTGGGCCGGCCTGTCTCCGAAAGCCTTCCTGCAGGCAGTCACGCTCGACCACGCGAAGCGGCTCCTGCGCGAGGAGGCGATGCCTCTGCTGGAGGCCTCGATCGAGGTCGGGCTGTCCGGCCCAAGCCGCCTGCACGATCTCTTCGTCACGCATGAAGCGATGTCGCCCGGAGAATGGAAGGCCAAAGGCGGTGGACTGACGATCCGCTATGGCTTCCATCCTTCACCGTTTGGGGTTGCGCTTGTGATGGCGACGGACCGTGGCCTCGCGGGGCTTGCTTTCAGCAATCTCGGTGACGAGGCCGCTTGTCTCGATGATATGACATGCCGCTGGCCGAATGCGACCTATGTCGAGGATATCGAAGCGACGGCACCTTACGCCAAGCGGATCTTCGAGCCGGGCCGTTGGACATCAGACCAGCCGCTGCGTGTCGTGCTGATCGGCACCGATTTCCAGGTCCAGGTATGGGAAAGCCTGTTGAAGATCCCCTTCGGCAAGGCCGTCACCTACAGCGACATCGCCAACGACATCGGCCGACCGACAGCGATGCGCGCGGTTGGCGCGGCGGTCGGCGCCAATCCGATTTCCTTCGTGGTTCCCTGCCACCGCGCGCTCGGCAAAAGCGGGGCGTTGACGGGGTACCATTGGGGCCTGACGCGCAAGCGGGCCATGCTCGGCTGGGAGGCGGCGCACGCTTGATCGCGGCGACGCATCGATCCAACCTGTGGATACGCTTCCTCCCTCGGGAGTCCTGCCATCAAAAACTCAGGAATCACCTGCTTGATTCCATGGCTGGGACTTGAGGAGGCGGAAATGAACCCTGGAGAAAAGCCATGCAAGGTCGTCGGCATTGCCGTCGGCCTGCTTGCAATGTCGCTGGTTCCGGCCTGGGCGGGCTGCAAATCGGCGATGAGTAGCCCGGAATGGCCGGATGTGGCGCGCGCGATATCCACCGCGCAGTTGTGCGAACAGCTTCCCGTCGGACCCAATCGAACCAGCAGCTTCAAGGTTGTGTCTGCAGACGTTTGTTCGACGGGAGACAGGCTCGCATCCATCAGGGCGACAGCGCTGTTGACCTGCGAAACTGGCGACAATTCGCTCTTCCAGATGGCGCCGGTGGAAGGCAAGGTTGTTGCCACCGTCTCCCTTGATGTGGGTGCATGCAGGATCACGGACACCCACCTGGAAATCGATGGCGAGATCGGAAGTCTTTTATCGGCACTGCCGGATACCCAGGATTTCGGGCGCAACTGGGCGCAATCGCAACTGTCGCATCTGTGCCAGCTGCGATAGCGGATGCTGGCTAAACGCCGCTAAGCCGCCTCTGCCAGGCCCAACAGAGCCTTGGCGGCACCCTCGTCTGTGATCAGCGTGTTGCAGCCGATCCGCTTGATGGTGGCACGGATTGCGACCGCGCGATGCGCGCCGCCGGATGACAGCACGATGTGCCTGGCCTTCTTCAACGTGTCGAGATCGACGGACATGACGCGGCTATTGATCGAGTGATCGATCGTGTTGCCGTCCTTGTCGAGGAAGTTGAACATCGTGTCGCAGACGCAGCCAGCGTCGATCAGCTGCTGCAGCTCGGCCTTCGAGATCCACCCTTCCGACAGGGAGGTAGAGTGCGGGCCGATGTCACCACAGCTGACGATCGCAAGATCCAGCGTTTCCGCCAGCCGATAGATCGTGTCCAGGCCACATTTCTCGATGAGGTTCCGCTTCGTTTCCGTCGAATCCACCAGAAGCGGCGCAAGGAACATGTAGCACTCGGCGCCGAGCTGGCTCGCGAGGCGCCAGGTGTAGTCGATCGGGTTCGTCTGGTGGACGGCAACGACGCCCCCGAGGAGGGAGACGACCTTGCAATTGTCGCGGCGGGGCGGACGGAAACTTGAGAGCGAAGCCGTCATTGTGCGGCCCCAGCCGACGCCGATCGTGTAATCGTCGGGAATGGCCTCGGAGAGAAACTGTCCCAATGCAAGGCCAACGCTCTTTGCCAGCGAATTGGCGTCAGGCTGCGCCGGCGCCGGCACGACGATCGCTTCGTCGAGGCCATAGGCGCGCTCGAGTTTTACCGAAAGTTCGACGCAATCGCCGATCGAGTCGTTGATCCAGATCTGCACTTCGCTGCGCTTCATCGCCTCGTCGAGCAGGCGGATCACGGTCGTACGGCTGATGCCGAGCTGTTCGGCGACATCCTTCTGCGTCAGTCCCTGATTGTAGTAGAGCCAAGCCGCACGCAACCTAAGAGAGGATGCTTCGGAATAAGCCGTATGCGTGCCGCGTTTGAGCTTGACCACATCTCCTCCGGAGCGAATTGCGCCCTAGATCTATCATCAAGCCAGGACAGGTTCGTTGTTTTGCCGATAATGACGGGTGTGACACTTATGTCAATTGAAATGCACAAATGTTCTTGACATATCTAGCGGGGAATAGTGATAGTCGCCGCCAAGAAGTCGCATCTGTGCGACCGAGGAGGTAATGTGCAGGTAAGCGGGACGTCCCATCGGCACTTGGCGGCCGAGGCGTGACGCCGTTTCGCGGGGATGACGCGACCGCTGCTTACACATGCGGCTCGCAGACTGCCCATTCGTAGATTATTTGCCGGGCGAAATTCGCCTCGGCGCGCAGCTCAAGTCAAAAGGACCAGTAACCATGACATCCAAGCTTGACCAACTCCGCGAGATTACCACGGTCGTTGCCGATACCGGTGACATCGAGGCTGTTGCCCGTCTGAAGCCCGTCGATTGCACGACGAACCCAAGCATCGTGCTGAAGGCACTCGGTACGCCGATGTTCGCAGATACCGTCAAGGAAGCTGTTGCCTGGGGCAAGAAGCAGGGCGGCAATCCGGAGGCCGTTTCCGCCGCCGTTGCCGATCGCCTGGCGATCTCCGTCGGTGCTGCGCTCGTGAAGCTCGTTCCGGGCCGCGTGTCGACCGAAGTCGACGCGGACCTTTCCTTCGATACCGAGGCATCGCTTGCCAAGGCCCGTTCGATTATCGCCGCCTACAAGGAACGCGGCATCGAACGTGACCGCATCCTCATCAAGCTTGCATCCACCTGGGAAGGCATTCGCGCCGCCGAAGTCCTGCAGAAGGAAGGCATCGATTGCAACCTGACGCTTCTCTTCTCGAAGGCCCAGGCCGTTGCGTGCGCCGATGCCAAGGTGTTCCTGATCTCGCCCTTCGTCGGCCGTATCCTCGACTGGTACAAGAAGTCGACTGGCAAGGAATTCACGCCTGAGGAAGATCCGGGCGTTCTCTCCGTCCGCGACATCTACAACTACTACAAGGCCAATGACATCAAGACGATCGTGATGGGTGCCTCGTTCCGCAGCGCCGGCGAAATCGAAGCCTTGGCCGGTTGCGATCGCCTGACGATCGCGCCGAACCTGCTCGACGAACTCTCCAACGATCAGGGCAAGCTCGAGCGCAAGCTGTCGCCTGACGTGACGAAGCCTGCCCCGAAGATCATCGTCGATGAAAAGACCTTCCGCTGGATGATGAACGAAGACGCGATGGCGACCGAAAAACTCGCCGAAGGCATCCGTGCCTTCGCCAAGGACCTCGGTACGCTTCGCAGCAACGTTCAGAAAGAACTGCAACTCGCAGCTGCTTAAGGCTTACGAGCGCTCCAACCAAAAAGGGCGGTGCCATCGGCGCCGCCCTTTTTCGTGTCATATCGACCAGATGCGCTTGGCGTTGGCCTGATAGAGCTTGTCGCGCTCCTCCGGGCTGCAGCCCGAGGTCAGCGCATGGGTGGCCGCGACCCAGGGTGTCAGCCCGCCGCCGAGCGTGCAAACGGGCCAGTCGCTGCCCCAGACGACGCGATCCCACCCGAAGCTGCCGATTGTATGTTCGACATACGGGCGGAGGCTCTCGACCGACCAGTTTTCGAGATCCCCATAGGCGATGACGCCTGAAATCTTTGCCGTCACGTTCGAGCGGCGGGAGAATTCCGTGATGCCCTTGCGCCAGACTTCGCTCATCCCATCCTTGATCGGCGGGTTGGCGCAATGGTCGAGAATGAAGCGAACATCCGGGCAGTGGTCGACAAGCGCGAGGATGGTTTCAAATTGATGCGGGAAGACACAGAGATCGAACGTCATGCGGGTGCCGGAGAGGCGCTTGATGTTCTCGCGAAACAGCGGTCGGGCGGCTGTGTCGTCCGGGGCCACGTGGAGGACGCGGCGGAAGCCCTTGACGAAGGGATCGGCAGCCGATCGCTCCAGATAGGCCGCGAAACCATCCTCTTCCGGCCGGCAGGCGGCGATGACGCCACGCACAAGACTGCCCGGGCGGCGGCTGACTTCCCTAACGTAATTCGTCTCGTCGTCGATGCGCGCCGGTGCAACGTCCACTTCCATGTGCAGCACATTGGAGATGCCGCAGCGTAGCGCATCGCGCGCATAGTCTTCGTAGAGATTGTCACGATTGAGATCACCCGCGCCGGAGAGCCAGGGATAGTCGAGCGCCTGCCGGTCGACGATGTGCAGGTGTGTGTCGAAGAGCATGCGGTTCCTCCCATTCATGCCAAGCTGTTGGCCGCAAGCTGCGGCGGCGGCGCCGACTGGCCCTCGGCCGCCAGATTTTTCATGCCCGGCGATACGAGATCAACTAGGCTTTCCGGCGTGCAAACCTCGCTCCACCAGGTTGACGCCAATCTGAATATATTGTTTGCATATGAATGAATGCACCGCAAGCGCCGGAATTTGGGAGGATGTATGAGCCACGGTCTGGAAGGCAAGAAAGTCGTCATCACGGCGGCAGGTCAGGGTATCGGTCGAGCAAGCGCTGAGCGCTTCATTTCACTCGGCGCGCATGTCTATGCGACGGATATCAACGAAAAGACGCTTTCCACCCTGGAAGGCGCCGAAAAGCATGTCCTCAATGCGCTCGATGGCGATGCCGTTCGCGCCTTCGCGGCGAAGATTGGCCCGATCGACGTTCTCTTCAATTGCGCAGGCTTCGTTCATGCCGGCTCTATCCTCGAATGCGAGGAGAAGGACTGGGACTTCTCCTTCAACCTCAACGCCAAGGCGATGTATACGACCTGCCGTACCTTCCTTCCCGGGATGCTGGAGAAGGGGAAGGGGTCGATCGTCAACATGGCTTCGGTCGCTTCCAGTGTGAAGGGCGTTCCCAATCGTTTCGCCTATAGCGCATCGAAGGCAGCGGTGATTGGTCTTACGAAGTCGATTGCCGCCGACTTTGTTGCCAAGGGTATCCGCGCCAATGCGATCTGCCCCGGTACCGTGGACAGCCCGTCGCTGCACGAGCGCTTGCGTGCGACCGGCGACTATGAAAAGGCACTGAAGGATTTCATCGCCCGCCAGCCGATGGGTCGCATCGCCACACCCGAGGAAATCGCCGCTCTCGTGACCTATCTTGCCGGTGACGAGGCGGGCTTCACGACAGGTCAGATCCATGTCGTCGACGGTGGCTGGACCGGCTAAAGCCATATTGCTCCTGCCGCCATCAAACTGATATCAAAGGCAATCTTGCAGCGGTAGGATTGTGACGGCGGCAGACGCTGGGCGCCGGGAAAGTCAGGTCATGGAGCAACTACGCAGACACATGGTGTTCGTCGTCGCCGTGACCGCTGGACTGGTGACTTTCCTGCTGCTCACCAGCCGCGAGGTCAATCCGCAGAACCTGATTTTTGGCTGGAACGTGGGCGCCATCGTCTTTACGGCGCTCACCTGGCGCCGGATGCTGCGCGCGACCGTCGCCAGCATCCGCGAGAGAGCTGAGGATCTCGACCTTTCAGACGTCTTCCTGATGGGGCTGTCTATTTTGGCGGCGCTCGCCAGCATTGCCGGTATCGCGTTGGAACTTCATGCAGCCAAGGGGGCTGACGCAAGCGAGGCGCTCGTACGAGCGCTAAGTGCAATCGCCACGATTCTGATCTCCTGGGCATTCCTGCACACCTTGTTCACGGTACACTACGCACATCGCTTCTATGGCGGTGGAGACAAGGGGGAGGGGCTGAAGTTTCCGGAAGGCAATGACGAACCCGTTTATTGGGACTTCCTCTACTATTCCTTCACGATCGGCGTCGCATCACAGACGGCCGACGTCGCGACGACATCGGTCACCATGCGCAAGCTGACGCTCCTGCATTCCATCCTCTCATTCCTGTTCAATACGACGATCCTGGCCCTTGCCATCAATGTCGGAGCAAGCCTGCTCTAACGCCTTTGGCTGCGTGGAGGGACACACGGATTTGATGTATGAAGCAATCTCATTCTCCAGAGGTTGCCGTGATGGAAGCATTGCCGCGTGAGAGATTGCTGGTCCTTGCCGGCTGCGACGATGCCCGGCTGCGTGATCTCGAGCGCCTGGGGATCATTGGTCCTGGACGCACAGGCTATGCCGCAAGCGATGTCAGCCGCCTCCGCTTGATTCTTGCCCTGCAGGAAGCCGGCATCAGCCTCGATGTGCTGGCGGAAGGTCTGAAGCGGGGGATCTTTTCCCTGGAGTTCGCCAATCAGCTGATGTTCGAGCCCGTAACGATGAGCGAGGCGTTGGTTTCTGCTGAGGTGGCGGCAGGGCAACTGGATCTCGACGAGCTGAATGGCATAAGGGCATGCGCCAGCTTGCCGCCGCTTTCAGCGGATCAATCGCTTCGCGAGGACGATGCGGAATTTATCTGGCTGTTGGCGGAGTGCAGGCAGCTTGGTGCCTCCGTTGCCGGGATGGAGCGGGTGCTGCGCGTTTTCGGTCAGTCGGTTCGCCGCTGCGTCGACACGATGCGCGACCTCTTCCGCGGCGAGGTCGAAGAGCCGATGCTGAATGCGGGCCTTAGCTACCATCATCTTCTCGAGGTTGCCGCCACAAAGCGCTTGGCACTGCAGCGGATCGGCTTCCGGATGCTGTTCCTGCTGCAACGGCGGATGCTGGAGGAGGCGGTGTTCGACAACATCGTCGGAAGGCTGCAGGATGCCTTGCGCGAACACGGGCTGGAGCCTGGCGACGAGGACAGCCTGCCGGCCGTGGCCTTTGCCGACCTTTCCGGCTTTACGGGCCTGACGCATGAGATTGGCGATGTGTCCGCCGCCGAGAAGGCGGCGCGCTTTGAAGCAATCGCCCAACGGCTTTCCTGCGCGTTCGACGGACGTATCGTCAAGCCGCTCGGCGACGGCGTCATGATGCTGTTTCCGGATGCAGCCTCGGCGGTGCAAGCATCGCTATCGCTGGTGGAGCAGAGCCGTTTGGATGAGTTGCCGCCTGTGCGGGTCGGTGTAGCGACGGGGCAGGTTGTGCCTCGTGACGGGGATATTTTTGGCCGGACGGTCAATCTCGCGGCGCGCGTTTCGGCCGTTGCCGGGCCATCTCAAACACTTGTCTGCCTCAATACGCGTGCTGCCGCCGAAGCGGCAGCACGCGGTCTTGCCTTCCAGGGTCTGGGAGCTGTGTCCCTGAAAGGCTTCAAGGACTCGGTCCCTCTCTTCGCTGCTCAACGCGCCGTGGCAGGCTAAACCACCGCATTGCCGGCCATCAGCGCCAGAATCAGGAAGATCAGGAAGATCACCAGCGCGATGCCGAAGAGAACGCGAGCAATCGTTGCCGTTGCGGCCGAGACGCCGGAGAAGCCGAAGAAACCGGAAATCAGCGAAACAACGAAGAATATGAGGGCCCATCTTAGCATGGATTTTTTCCTTTTTGCGCATCGTTTAGATGACGCGGCGCGAGGAAATTTGTTCCATATTTTCCGCAACCGGTGGGCGCAGGCCGCAGCGCTAGCTGAAAGCGTTGGCGGCGCCCCGGGGGAGCGCCGCCGGCCGGATTGCCATGTTACATCAGGCCCAGTTGCTTGTAGAAGCCAAGGGCGTCGTAGTAGTCCGACTGCTGTTTGATCACGTTTTTCTCAATGACGAAGACGGAGGCGCCGTCGAAGGAGAAGGACTTGTCGGTTGCCTTGGTCCCATCGGCCCAAGCGCCGCTGTTCTTCCCCGAGAAGGTCCACTCGAAGGAAACCTTGTTTCCGCTGACGATCGGATCACCCCGCATCTCCCATTTCAGATCCGGCGCAGCGGTCATGAAGTTGTCGATCACGGCCGCCTTGGCCTCGGCCTTGCCGACGGTCGGCTTGCCAACTGATGCGTCGTAGTAGCTGACCTTGTCATCGAAATAGGAAGCGGCCTTGCCGGCATCGTGCGCGTTCCACGCGGCCAGATACTGTTGAACGACCTCAACCGGCGTCTGATCGGCCGCATGGACTGGCATGGCCGAAAGCGTCGAGGCGAGACAGATGCCACCGAAGGCGGCAAGAATGGTACGGCGTTTCATTTCGACTCCCCTTTGTTGCATGTTCTTGTTTGCAGGTTGCAGCCGGCCCGTCGGCCCGGCCGCGCGGGATCAACCGTGGTTGATCATTACGTGCCGGACGGCGGTGTAGTCCTCCAGTGCGTAGACGGACATGTCCTTGCCATAGCCTGATTGTTTCAGGCCGCCATGCGGCATTTCGTTGGTCAGCATGAAGTGGGTGTTGATCCAGGTGCAGCCATATTGCAGGCGGGCGGCCGTTTTCATGCCGCGGCTGATGTCTTTGGTCCAGACCGAAGATGCGAGGCCGTAGTCGCTGTCGTTCGCCCAGGTGACAGCATCTTCGACATCGGTGAAGCGGGTGACGGAAACGACCGGACCAAAAACCTCGCGGCGAACAATCTCGTCATCCTGCGTGGCGCCGGCGACGACTGTCGGCGTGTAGAAAAAGCCCTTGTCGCCGGAGATCTTGCCGCCGGTGGTGATCTCCATGTGCTTGTGTTCGGACGCACGGGCAACGAAGCTTTCGACGCGGTCGCGCTGGCGCTTGGAGATAAGCGGGCCGATCTCGTTCTCGGTGTCGTCGGCCTGGTTGAACTTGATCGAGGAGACGGCTGAGGAGAGGTCGGCGACGAACCGGTCGTAGACCTTGGCGTCAGCATAGATGCGGCAGGCGGCGGTGCAGTCCTGGCCGGCGTTGTAGTAGCCGAAGGTGCGGATGCCAGAGACAATAGCGTCGATGTCGGCGTCGTCGAAGACGATGACCGGCGCCTTGCCGCCGAGTTCCAGGTGGGTGCGCTTCACGGTCTTGGCGGCTGCCTGCAGCACTTTCTTGCCGGTTGCGACGTCGCCTGTGATCGAGACCATCGAGATCTTCGGATGATTGATCAGGGCATTGCCGACGCTCTCGCCGCGACCGAGGATGACGTTGACGACGCCCTCAGGCAGGATATCGGCAAGCAGCTTCGCCATCTTCAGTGCGGTGAGCGGCGTCTGTTCGGAGGGCTTGAAGACGACGGTGTTGCCGCCGGCGATGGCCGGAGCCAGCTTCCAGGCCATCATCATCAGCGGATAGTTCCACGGCGCGATGGAGCCGACGATACCGACCGGATCGCGGCGGATCATTGATGTATGACCAGGCAGGTATTCGCCGGCGACGGGGCCGTGCAGATTGCGGACGGCGCCTGCAAAGAAGCGGTAGCAATCGACGATCGCCGGGATTTCGTCGTTCAACACGGCATTGATCGGCTTGCCGCAGTTCAGGGCTTCCAGTGCGGCAAACCCCTCGGCATCCTTCTCGATCGCATCGGCGATCTTGAGGAGGTAGCTGGAGCGTTGGCCCGGTGTCGTCTGCGACCAGTCCTGGAATGCGGATTCTGCGGCATCGACGGCAGCGTCGATCTGGGCAAGCGAGGCTTCCGGCAGGTCAAGCACGGTCTCGCCCGTCTTCGGGTTCAGGATGTGCTCTTCCGTTTCCGTGCCCGCTTCGAAACGGGACCCAATCAGCATCGCGGTGTCCATGATGTTCTCCCTTAATTATTTGCCGGCTCCGGCGACCTGGTCGCCGTCGCGAGTGAGGTAGTAGGCTGCCAGGATCGGCAGGAAAGTGACGAGCACGACGACCATCGCGACCACGTTGGTGACCGGGCGTTGGCGTGGGCGGATGAGTTCTTCGAGCATCCAGATCGGCAGCGTCGATTGCTGGCCGCCGGTGAAGGTGGTGACGATGACTTCGTCGAAGGACAGCGCGAAGGCGAGCATGCCGCCGGCCAGAAGCGCGGTCCCGATGTTCGGCAGGATGACGTGGCGGAAGGTCTGGAAACCGTCGGCGCCTAGATCCATCGATGCCTCGATCAGCGAACCCGAGGTGCGGCGGAAGCGGGCAACGGCGTTGTTGTAGACGACAACGACGCAGAAGGTCGCGTGACCGAGTACGATCGTCCAGACCGAAAATGGAATGTCGAACAGGCTGAAGGCCGAGCGCAGCGCAATGCCGGTGATGATGCCGGGCAAAGCGATCGGCAGGATGACCAGCAGCGAGATCGCTTCACGGCCGAAGAACTTCGTCTGGCTGATCGCCGCAGCGCAGAGGGTGCCGAGCACCAGCGCGATCGCAGTGGCGATGCAGGCGACCTGCACGGAGAGGCCGAGCGCTGACCAGACATCCGGGCGGTTCCACGCGATGGCGAGCCATTGGGTCGTCAGTCCCGGTGGCGGCCATTGATAGCTCTTCTCTTCGGTCGTGAAGGCGTAGACGAAGATCAAGAGGATCGGCAGGTGCAGGAAGAGCAGGCCACCGGCCGCGGCGATCTTCAGAAGCA
Source organism: Hyphomicrobiales bacterium (assembly GCA_900466985.1). Taxonomy (GTDB): domain Bacteria; phylum Pseudomonadota; class Alphaproteobacteria; order Rhizobiales; family Rhizobiaceae; genus Rhizobium. The sequence continues at coordinate 214,602 of UBOA01000013.1, read as the reverse complement.
GCGGCGAACGCTGGGAACGGTCAGAGCGCATCGAAGGCCCCCTGTTTCTTGGCCAGCCAGAGATAGACGGCCATGATGACGATCGGGACGACGGAGAAGGCGGCCGCGAGCGGGACGTTGCCCGCGGTGCCCTGCTGGGCATAGACCGCCTGGCCGATGAAAAGGCGCGACGAGCCGATGATCTGCGGGATGATGTAGTCGCCTAATGTCAGCGAGAAGGTGAAAATCGAGCCGGCGACGATACCGGGCAGCGCCAGCGGGAAAAGCACGGTGCGGAAGGTCTGGCTCGGTGTGGCGCCGAGATCGGACGACGCCTCGATCAGATTGCCTGGGACGCGTTCGAGTGCTGCCTGTGTCGGCAGGATCATGTAGGGCAGCCAGACATAGACGAAGACGACAAACGTACCGAGATAGCTGACCGACAGCGAATTGCCGCCGACAATGGGCAGGTTGAGGATGCCGTCGAGCAGCCAGGACAGGTGCAGCTTCTCGAAGATCCAGGTGAGGATGCCTTCCTTCGCGAGGATGAGTTTCCAGGCGTAGATCTTCACGAGATAGCTCGACCACAGCGGCAGCATGACACCGAGGTAGAACAGCGCCTTCCATTTGCCCTGCGCATAGCGAGCAGCGTAGTAGGCGATGGGAAAGGCGACGACGGCAGAAGCCAGTGTCACCAGCGCCGCCATGATGATGGTGCGGATGATGATGTCGAAATTCGTCGGGCTGAGGAGTTGCGCATAGGTCGCAAGCGTGAACTCGTAATTCACCAGGCCCGAGAAATCATCGATCGAGAAGAAGCTCTGCAGGAGCAGCGCGATCAGCGAGCCAATGTAAATGATGCCGAGCCACAGGAGCGGCGGCGTCAACATCAGGAAGAGCAGCAGTCTCGGATGGCGCCAGAAGGCGTCCGAGAGCTGTCCGAAGAACCCGCCGCGACCGGGAAGGATCGAGGTCTCGCGCAGTTCCGCCGGCTTGGTGAGGGCAAGCGCTGTCATGCTGCGTCATCCATGTAATGCACGTCGACGGGCTGCCAGACGAGGCGGACGCGGGTGCCGACATCCGGCACGTTGGCGCCGGCCGGCAGCATGACGTGCAGGCGGGTGCCGCGGATATCGACCGAGAGGCGGGTTGCCGCGCCGAGGAAGCTTGCATGCTCCACACGCGCCTCAACGCCTTCACCGGCGACATGGATCGCTTCCGGGCGCAGGCTTGCCCAGCGCTTCTCGCCGCCGAGCGCGGTCATCATATCGGGCGCAATGACATTGGAGGAGCCGACGAAATCCGCGACGAAGCGCGTCTTCGGGCGGCGATAGATGTCATGCGGGGTGCCTTCCTGGACGATGCCACCGTTGTTGAAGACGGCGACGCGGTCGGCCATCGACAGGGCCTCGCCCTGATCGTGGGTAACGAAGATGAAGGTGATGCCGAGCGCGCGCTGCAGGCTCTTCAATTCCTCCTGCATCTGCTCGCGCAGTTTCAGGTCGAGCGCGCCGAGCGGTTCGTCGAGGAGAAGGACTTTCGGCTTGTTGACGAGGGCGCGCGCGAGGGCCACGCGCTGCCGCTGGCCGCCGGAAAGCTGTCCGGGCTTGCGCGCGCCGTAGCCGGGAAGCTTCACAAGCTCCAGCGCCTGCTCGGCGGCTTTGGTGCGCTCTGGCTTACCGACACCCTTGACCATCAGCCCGTAGGCGACGTTGTCGAGGATGTTGAGATGCGGGAAGAGCGCGTAGTCCTGGAATACGGTGTTGACGTTGCGGCGATAGGGCGGGATGCCTTCGGCGGTCTCGCCGAAAATTTCGATGTGGCCGCCCGTCGGCTGCTCGAAGCCTGCGATCAGGCGCAGGCAGGTAGTCTTGCCGGAGCCGGAAGGACCAAGCATGGCGAAGAACTCGCCGGGCGCGATTTCGAGATCGACGCTGTCGACGGCGCGGACCGGCCCGAAATGGCGCGAGACCTGTTGGAAACGGACGGCGGGAATCATTGTAAAACTCCGGGATGTTGCGTCTTTCATCTTCCCAGCGGGAAGGATGCGGCCCAAGGGGCCCCGACGAGGGGACAATTGGCGTTCCGTCGTTGCCCCCAGCGCTCGGACGTTTCGCTCTTGTCTTCATTGCCCCCTCGCCTTGCCCTCAGCGGGCGTCTTCTCCGCTTGCGGAGAAGGAGAGGTTGTGCGGGCGGATTATCGTCCGCCGATCACGCCGATATAATCGGAGACCCAACGGTGATACGGCACGCACTCGCCCTGCGTTGCACACTTGGCCGTCGGCGTTCTCCAGAACTTGATCTTGTCGAAGTGATCATAGCCGTTCGTTGAGCAACCCTCGTCGGTCAGCAGCTCGTTGCCCTTGCAGGCAGCGGGAACGGAAGGAACGGCGCCGAACCAGGCAGCGGCATCGCCCTGGACCTTGGCTTGCAGCGAGTGCTCCATCCACATGTAGGCGCAATTCGGGTGTTCGCTGTCGACATGCAGCATGGTCGTGTCAGCCCAGCCGGTGGCCCCTTCTTCCGGGAAGGTGGAGGCGATCTTCTGTTTGTCGGCTTGCATCAGGTTGACCTGGAACGGCCACGAACCGGAGGCCACGACGCCTTCGTTCTTGAAGTCGTCGATCTGGATCATCGCGTCGTGCCAGTAGCGGGAGACGAGCTTGCGCTGGCCGCGCAGCAGGTCGAGCGCCGCCTTGTACTGGTCTTCGTTCAGTTCATAAGGGTCCTTGATGCCGAGTTCCGGCTTGTGAGCCATCAGGTAGAGAGCGGCATCGGCAACGTAGATCGGGCCGTCATAGGCCTGGACACGGCCCTTGTTGGACTTGCCGTCGGGAAGGGTTTCTTCCTCGAAAACGACCTTCCAGCTGGTCGGCGCCTTATCCTTGAAGGCATCGGTGTTATACATCAGCACGTTCGGCCCCCAGAGATAGGGAACGCCGTAGTGGACGTCTTTGACCGTGTACCATGCGCCTTTCTGCAGGCGCGGATCGACGTTCTTGAAGCTCGGGATGAGATCGGTGTTGATCGGCTGGACACGCTTGCCCGCGATCAGGCGAAGCGACGCGTCGCCGGAGGCCGTGACGAGGTCGAATCCGCCTTCGTTCATCAGCGAGACCATTTCGTCGGAGGTCGCCGCCGTCTTGACCGACACTTTGCAGCCGGTTTCCTTTTCGAAGCCGGTGACCCAGTCGTAGCTCTTGTCGCTTTCACCGCGTTCGATGTAGCCCGCCCAGGCTACGATGCTGACAGCACCTTCGCCCTTGCCAAGCGCCTTCAGCGGTTCGGCTGCGGCAACCTGCGTCACGAAGCTCACGCTCGCGAGGGCAGCAGTGCACGATTTCAGAAGATATTTCATCTGATGTCTCCCGGTTGTTGCCACTTTTCGTGGCGTTATGTTCCCGGTTGAAAAGGTGCGCTGAATTTTCCGGTTTCGCAAATTCATTTATCAGAAAGTCGATATCGGAATTTCCGATATCGTGTCCGAAGGATCACCGGGGCCGGCCGGATCGCAGGGCTTCTGCGATGCCCACGAAGTCGCGTGCCGCCTGCGGCAAACTCGAGCCCTTTCGCCAGACCATGCCGACCTGGACAACCGGAAGGGAGCCGGACACGTCACGGCTCTCGATTCGGTCGCCTTCCAGCGACCAGGGGCGATAGACCAGGTCGGGCAACAGCGCCACGCCGGCACCGGTCGCGACCAGACTGCGTACCGCCTCCACCGAGCGCGTGCGGAAGGCGACATGCGGCCGTGCGCCAAGCGCCGACAGCAGCTTGCCGGTGTTTTCCTCGATTTCGTCGACGGTCAGCATGATCAGCGGTTCGCGAGCGATGTCCGCCACGGAAATGATGTCGGCGGAAACGAGTGGATGGCCCATGGGCAACCACAACCGGTAAGGAGACGTCTCCAGGATCTCTGCCTGGAGGGCCATGCGGTCGCGCAGGTTGGAAATGACCATGACGGCCACATCCAGTTCGCCGCCGACCAGCAGGTGCTCGAGATAGCCGCCATTGTCTTCGATGGCGCTGACTTCGACGCCCGGGCAGGCGCGGCGATAGCGGGCCAGGAGGTCGGAGAGCACATAGCCCGCGACCAGCGAGGTGACGCCGATGTTGAGTTTGCCGGAGATCTCGTTCTGCTTGCCGGAAAAGCTGGTGCGCGCATCCGTGACGCTTGCCAGGATTTTCGTCGCATGGCGAAGGAATTGATGGCCATTGTGGGTGATCGTCAGGCCGCGTGGATGACGCTCGAAAAGCTCGACGCCGAGGTCGGTTTCAAGCTCCTTGAGGGCCTCCGTGACCGACGATTGCGAGATCGAAAGGTTCTGCGCGGCGCGCGTTACAGAGCCCTGCTCGGCGACGGCAACGAAGTACTGGATCTGGCGGAGCGTGAAGGCCATCAGCCGTTAGAGCATGGCCGCGAGGACATTGGCAAGCATAGGGAAAGCTTGGACCTTTTTTGGTGTTAATCCCATACTGATGCAAACTTAGAGCCCGCGTTTAAGCATTCGGAAACGTCATTTCTCTAGCGTCGAAACCACTCGTATTGCGTTGGAGCTTGTTAATGGCGGAGCAGTTGGCGTGAAGGCCCTACTGCGCATCTTCCGGCCTCCCCGGAAATTGGTGTTTATCATCGCTGGCGTCGCCCTTCTCGGGGGCGTCTCCGGCGGTGCCGCGCTTTATATTGGCAAAGACAAGCTGCTTGGCCCTTCCGCAGAGACGATGAACGGCCTCTCCTGCACCGACGTCAATCTCGTCACCATCAAGAAGCAGAACCGCGTCTGGATCCGTAAATATATCAAGGCCGAGCCGACCGATGGCATGACCCGGGTCAAGACCGCGCTTCGGGTCGCGAAGGCGATCTACGATGCGCAGAGGCCCGATCTCGTGCAGGTCGTTGTTCTCGATACCAACGGACCGACGCTGCGCTCGGATATTCGCGGCAGGGCGATCGGCGCCGACGTCGTCTATATTCCGCATCCCGATCCCATCCTCGAAAGCACGGAAGCCAAGACCTACACCGCCCGTTACTATGACGGGGAGGCGGCGGACAACGGGTTGTTCTTCGGCGAACGCGTCGATCTGCCCGAGGACGAGATCACCGCGATGAACGCGTCCTTCAGGGACTATTCGGACTGTATCGATCCCATCGCCGTTGCCGCTACCAAGGGCGGCGAAGGAGAGGGCAAGAAAACTGCGAAGACAGCAGAGGCAAAGGAAGTAAAGCCCGCGGAAGGCGGCGAACATGGCTCCGCACCCGCCAAAGACCCTGCTGCGCCGGAAGCCGCGCCCGCAGCCGGCCACTAACGCTTTCCTACAAAAAAGCGGCGAGCCCAACGGGCCGCCGCCTTTTTCTATTCCATCTGAGTCGGCTCAGTCGGCCTTGCTGCGTCGAGCCGGGAAGAGGATGACGTCGCGGATTGACGGGGCGTTGGTCAAAAGCATGATCAGGCGGTCGACCCCGATGCCGAGACCGCCGGCTGGCGGCATGCCCTGGTCGATCGCGTCGAGGAATTCGTCGTCCAGCTGCTTTTCCTTTTCGCCGCGGGCATGCGCCTGCTCCAGCTGCTCGACCATGCGGCGGCGCTGCTCTTCCGGATCGTTGAGTTCCGAGAAGGCGTTGCCGAGTTCCCAAGCGTTGCAGTAGGTCTCGAAGCGCTCGACAAGGCGCGGCTCGCCCGGCACTTCCTTGGCGAAGGGCGAGATGTCCTTCGGGAAGTGGGTGACGTGTGATGGCTGAATGAGCGTGGCCTCGACCTTTTCTTCGAAGATGAAGGCAAGGCATTCACCCCAGGTCCAGTCCTTCTCGACTTCGAAGCCGGCGGCCTTGGCAGCCGCGCGGGCTTCCTCGTCGGTCTTCATGGCGAGGAAGTCGATACCGGTCACTTCCTTGACGGCGTCGGGCATCGGCACGCGCTTGAACGGCCCCTTGAAGGAGATCGTCTTGTCGCCGAAGGGGAATTCCGTCGTGCCGTGGATCGACAGCGCCAGGCTTTCGAACAGCCGCTCGACGAGGTCCATGATGTCCTCGTAGTCGGCATAGGCCCAGTAGCACTCCATCATCGTGAATTCAGGATTGTGCCGGGTCGAGACGCCTTCGTTGCGGAAGTTGCGGTTAATCTCGAACACCTTGTCGGTAAGGCCGGAGACCAACGTCCGCTTCAGGTACAGTTCCGGCGCGATGCGCAGGTACATGTCGAGCTTCAGCGTGTTGTGATGCGTCTTGAACGGCTCGGCGGTGGCACCGCCATAGACCGAGTGCAGCATCGGCGTCTCGACTTCCATGAAGCCGTCGTTTTCCATGAAGCGGCGGATGCCGGACACGATCTTCGAACGCTGCTGGAAGCGGAGCTTCGATTCCTCGTTGGTCATGATGTCGAGGTGGCGCTTGCGATAGCGGATCTCGACGTCGGAAACGCCGTGCCACTTCTCCGGCATCGGGAGCAGCGACTTCGTCAGCATGGTGATTTCGCGAGCGTTGATCGACAGCTCGCCGCGCTTCGTGCGGCGCACCGTGCCGGTCACGCCGATGATATCGCCGATATCGATCATGCCAAGCATGTTGCGGGCTTCTTCCGGCGTCACGTCCTTGTGGCTGAAGATCTGGATCTTGCCCGAGGCGTCATGGATATCCATGAACATGCCGGAGTTGCGCGAGGAATAGACGCGGCCGGCAACGGTCACGACATCCTGCGTCTCGACGTCGGATTCGAGGTCCTTGTACTTCTCCGCCAGTTCGGCATTGGTCATGGTCCGGTGGAAATGCGCCGGATAGACCTCGCCGATCTGTTCGCGCAGCAGCTTCAGCTTCTGGGCGCGGACCTCGGTCGCGTCGGAGGAAAGGGTCGCTGTTTCGGTCTTTTCAGTCATGATGCAAACGTCCGGTTCAGTTCTTCGGGCCGACGAGGGAGGCAACTGCCTGGGCGGCCAGTTTCAGCCGCTGACGCACGACGGAACGGCCGAGGATCGCCATCGAGTCGAAGAGCGGCAGCGAGCGCGACGAGCCTGATACGGCGACGAAGAGCGGGGCCACGACGACCTTCAGCTTCTTGCCCATGCGGTCGGCAATGGCGCGTAGCTCGGCTTCGATCGTCTCGACGTTCCATTCGAGGATCTTTTCGAGATCCGGCTGGACGGTGTTGAGGATCTCGAGGATCTCTTCCGGCGGCGACTTGATCTTGGCGAAGGCCGATGGGTCGACACCGAGATCGGACTTCAGCAGGAAGCCTGCGAGGTCAGGCAGTTCACCGAGCTTGGAGATGCGCGACTGCGACAGGCGCAGGCCGGCCTTCAGACGGTCGTTTTCCATCGCCCAGTCGAGCACACGAGCCTGGAACTCCTCTTCGGAGAGCTTTTCGCGGATCCAGCGGCCGTTCAGCCAGTCGAGCTTCTGGATGTCGAAGATCGCGCCGGCCCTGGAGAGGTTCTCCGGATCGAACTTCTCGGAGAGCTCATCCATATCAAGCAGTTCTTCGCCTTCGGCGATCTGCACGAAGAACAGGCCGAGGAAGTTCATCAGCGCTTCCGGGATATAGCCGAGAGCGGAGTAATAGGAGATCGATGTCGGGTTCTTGCGCTTCGAGAGCTTCGACTTGTCGGCGTTGCGCATCAGCGACAGATGCATGAACACCGGCTGCTCCCAGCCGAAGTAGCGGTAAAGCAGGATGTGCTTCGGCACGGATGCCAGCCACTCTTCGCCGCGCGCGACATGGGTGATCTGCATCAGATGGTCGTCGATGACGTTTGCCATGTGATAGGTCGGCATGCCGTCGCCCTTGATCAGGACCTGCATGTCGACGGAATCCCACGGAATGCTGACATCGCCATAGACGCCGTCGGTGAAGTCGCAGGAGCCCTCGGTCGGGATCTTCATGCGGATCACGGAGCCTTCGCCGGCGGCCATCTTCGCGGAGACCTCTTCGGCCGAGTACTTCAGGCAGAGGCCGTCATACTTCGGCGCCTTGCCGGCGGCGCGCTGCTCTTCGCGCATCTTTTCCAGACGCTCGGGCGTGCAGAAACAACGGAAGGCATGGCCCTTGTCCAGCAGTTCCTGACCATAGGGCGTGTAGATGTCCTTGCGGTCGGACTGGCGGTAGGGGCCGTAAGGGCCACCGATGTCAGGGCCTTCCTTCCACTCGAGGCCGCACCATTTCAGCGCGTCCAACACCTTCGTCTCGAATTCCGGGGTCGAGCGCGTGGCATCGGTGTCTTCGATGCGCAGGATGAACTCGCCGCCGTTCTTCTTGGCGAAAAGGTAGTTGAAGAGAGCGATGTAAGCAGTGCCGACATGCGGCTCGCCGGTCGGCGAGGGAGCAATGCGGACGCGGACGCCGGAAGCTGTCATTTTATGTGCCCGTCAAATGAATGCCGGACGGCTTTTCCTGAGAAAGCGACGTTCGGCCGGAAAGAATGCAGATAACTGGATCAGGAAACCGGCCGGAAAAGGGCACTGCCCCCGTTCATCCGCCGATTGCCCATTTGGCTGGCCTTAAGGCCATATTCGACCGCGCGCGTCAAGGAAAATGGGCGATCGCATCAATGGACAGGCCAGACGTAGAGCAGGACAGGTACGCTGACGAGGACGATGATGAAGGACAGCGGCAGGCCGAGACGGGGGTAATAGCTGAAACGATAGCCGCCGGGACCGAAGACCAGCGTGTTGCATTGGTGGCCGATCGGCGTCAGGAAATCGCAGCCAGCGCCGATGGCGACCCCCATCAGAAAGGCCTCCGGTCTATAGCCGAGCGTGTGGGCAAAGCTCGCCGCAATTGGCGCCATGACCAGAACCGTTGCCGCATTGTTGAGGAACGGCGTTACCGCCATGGCGGTGATGACGATCAGAGCCAGCGCGCCGAAGGGCGGCATCTGGGCGGCGAAGTGCCCCAGCCACCCGGCAATCAGATCGCTTCCGCCGGTCGTTCGCAATGTGTCGGAGACGGGGATCAGCGCGGCAAGCATGATGAGGATCGGGCCGTCCACGGCCTTGTAGACTTCGGCAAGCGGGATCACGCGAAAAACGACCATTGCCAGCGCCGCACAGAAGAAGGCGACCGAAACCGGAACCATTCCGGCCGCCGTTACCGCCATCGCGGTCGCAAGGATCAGCAGCGGCACGTAAGCTCTGCGCGGCGTGCCGAGCATGATTTCGCGCTGCGCCAATGGGAGACAGGAGAATTCCTGCAGGAAGGCCGGCAGGTTTCGACGGCTGCCTTGCAGCACAAGAACATCGCCGGCGCGCAGGGTGACTTCGCTCAACCGTTCGGTCAGCCTGTGCCCGTGCCGGCTGACCGCAAGCAGGTTGATGCGCCGGCGGTTCCAGAGCGAGAGCTGGCGCGCGGACCAGCCGATCAGCATGGACTCCGACGAGACGACAGCTTCGATGGAGGTCACGTCTCCTTCGGCTTTTGCTTCGGGGATCGGCTTGCCTGACAGCTTGAGTTTGGCGTTGGACACGACGCGATCCAGTGCTTCCGGCCGTCCCTCCAGCAGAATCGTGTCGCCCCCCTTCAGGAGGATATCCGGGAAAGGCGAGATGCGCGAATGGCCGCGCAGGATCGCGGTTGCGACCACTTCTCCATCGCCGAGCTGCAGGATTTCGTTGAGCTTTTTGCCTTCGAAGCCGGAGCCTTCGACCACGGTTGCTTCGGAGAAGTAATTCTTCAGCTCCAGCGCTTCCTCCAGCGATGGATTCTCGTTTTGGCGCTCGGGGAGGAGCCAGTGAAAAAGGATCAAGAAGGCGATGCCGACCAGCGTCAGCGTGGCGCCGACTGGCGTGAAGTCGAACATGGTGAAAGGCGTCCCGGTGATTTCGCCGCGAAGCCGCGAGACGACAATGTTCGGTGATGTGCCGACCTGGGTCATCAGCCCGCCGAGAAGCGCGGCAAAGCTCATGGGCATCAGGTAGAGCGATGGCGATCTCCCGGTCTTGCGGGCAAACTGGAAGGCGACCGGGATCATGATTGCAAGCGCGCCGATGTTCTTGATGAAGGCCGACAGAACCGCGACGACGATGAGCAGCAGGGCGAGCTGCGCATGCAGCTTCGTCAGGTTCGGGAAGAAGCGCTTAATCGTGGTATCGACGATTCCCGAGCGCGCCACGCCGGCGCTGACGATGAGGGCGCTGCCGACGATGATCACGATGTCGTCGCTGAAGCCCGAAAATGCCCGGTTGAAAGGCACGATACCGACGCCAATGGCCAGCACGAGAGCGCAACAGGCAACCAGGTCATAGCGAAACCGATCCCAGATGAAGACTGCCATCATCAGGCCGATGACCCCGAAGGCGAGGATCTGCTGCGTTGTCATGCGATTCCAGCAACTTGAGGATCGGCACTGGCGAGTGCCCCGGCGTACCGATATCTGTACGCTCTGCTGGACTAATCAATGCCGCGCCGCGCGCAAAGTTCCTAACGCCGCCCGTCGAGGACACGGATCGTTTCAGTGAGGATTTCGTCCGAGAGGGCAGGATCATCGACGGCGCGCGCCATGACGAGGGCTCCGACAAGGCTTGAGAGATCTGCTATGGCCTTGCCGCGATCGACCGTTTCCCCCTGCTGCGCCTGGATCTGTTCGACCTGCTCGATGCGTGCGCGGACATAGTCTGCGATCCCGCCGCGCTGTCCCTTTGGGAGACGGGCGATTTCGGGGCCAAGAGCCGCGACGGTGCAGCCACTATCCACAGCATCTCGATGAGCCCTCGACAGATAATTCTTCGCCAACGCACCGAGCGTGGCGTAGGCGGGCTCGGAACGCAGGCTTTGCAGAAGGGCGTGGCTGACGGCTTCCGCGGCAAGGTCGCCCTTCGATTTGAAGTGGCCGTAGAAACCACCATGGGTCAATCCGGCGCTCTTCATTACTTCGTCGACACCGACGGCATGAATTCCTTTCTCGCGAAACAGCCGACCGGCCGTGTCGATGATGCGTTGGCGGTTCTGGTTCGCCTGTTCCTTGGTTGGGCGCATTTCGGGCTCTCATCGTTTGTTCTTGACAAATTATATGACGTCCGTCATTTAAATGCAAATGAATGACGATCGTCATTTAAAAATCGATCAAGGAAGCAAGGAAGGCAATGACAATGCGCTACAGGATTTTCGGCCGAACCGGCCTTCGTGTCTCCAGCCTGGCCCTTGGCACAGGCAATTTCGGGACGGGCTGGGGTTACGGTTCCAGCCGCGAGGAGGCCAAGGTGGTCTTCGACGGCTACCGCAACGCCGGCGGCAACTTCATCGACACGGCCGACCAGTATCAATTCGGCCAGTCGGAAACGATGGTCGGCGAGTTCATCGCGAGCGACCGCGATGACATCGTCGTCGCAACGAAGTTCTCGCTCGGTGATCGCCATGCTGCCGGCCTCCAGCGCACCGGCAACAGCCGCAAGGCCATGATCCAGTCCGTCGAGGCAAGTCTGAAGCGGCTCGGCACCGATCGGATCGACCTTCTTTGGGCGCACATGCCGGATGCCGTAACGCCCATCGACGAGATCATGCGCGGTTTCGATGATCTCGTCCGCTCGGGCAAGATCCTCTACGCCGGCCTTTCCGACTTCCCGGCCTGGCGCGTGGCGACCGGTGCCACGCTTGCGGAGCTTCGTGGCTGGGCGCCGCTGTCGGCTCTGCAGCTGGAATACAGCCTCGTCGAGCGTACGGCCGAGCGCGAGCTGCTGCCGATGGCGGCGGCCTTTGGCCTTGGCACCGTCAGCTGGTCGCCGCTCGGCGGCGGGCTGCTGACCGGCAAGTACCGCAAGGGCGAAACCGGCCGCCAGCAGGGGCTCGGCGTCGTCATTCACTCCGAGAGCGATGCGCGCAAGACGGCAACGGTCGATACGGTATTGGCAATCGCCGAGGAAACCGGCGTGCCGGCCGGCCAGATCGCCATCGCCTGGGTGCTGCACAAGGGCACGCTGCCGATCATCGGGCCGCGAACGGCTGAGCAGCTTGCCGACAACCTTGCCGCGCTGGACGTGAAGCTTAGCGAGGAGCAGGTTCGGCGCCTCGATGACGCGAGCGCGATATCGCTCGGCTTTCCCCACGATGTGGTATCCCAGAGCCGAAATACGCTAGCCGGTGCAAAGGCTGACCTCATCGACTGGCCGACGCCTGCGGTTCGCTAACTGTGATGCCGTGGCCACGCCGCGTCGCTCCTTCCAGGACGGCGCGGTGCTTCGCAGTTGCTATTGTTGAAGCTCGGCAAGCGCCCTGCGAAGAGGCGTGTCGGAGATCTGGATCCAGCCCGAGAATGGAATATCCATATCCAGCACGATGAAGATCGATAGCGATATCAGGAGCGCGGAGATGGTGAACATCAGCACGACGATGATGTTTCTTGGCGCGCGATAGCCGAAGCTGGCAAAGATCAACGTCAGCCACGCCGTCAGCATGCTTATGAGCGGCCTTGGGATGACGCCTTCCGACTGTTCGACGATGACCCAGCGCTGCTCGACGATCCGCTGATACTGCTGGCGAGCGTCGTTCCACAACACCACATGCCCCGGGTCGGAAGGCACGATCAGCGCCAGACTGTCTCCGACGGCGTTGAGGCAATCTCGCTTGTGCGGTCGCTTTTGACCAGCGGATCCGGCGCGGCGCGTGCCGGATTGGTGAGAGCCTTTTCGACGTAGTTCTCCAGACGCTTGCGGGTTTCCGTGGCCTCGAGGCCATAGGTCCGCAAGGTCCGGTCGAGAAGGATGATCTGGGTTGCGAAGGCATGAACGTTCTTGTCGATCTCGCCGAAAGTATTCTTCGACGAATTGATCATCAGGCCGAAGACCAGCGATGTCATGACGACGAAGATGTTGGCGACGAGCCGAACGACGGTATTAGTCTCGTCCTGCCGGTGATGCACAGGCAGCTTTGAATAGGTCAGCATCGTTCCGATCGAGGCTGTCATGAGCAAAGCGAAGACAACGGCCGCCACCAGCGATTCCAGTGCCATCTTTCGTCGCGCCCTCCCGTGCTCTCGACGGCAAACTAGCTGTTTTAATTGATTTTGTCAGTGGACCGGATCTGCCCGCTGGACAAACGCTCCGTTGGGTATAGCTTCCGCGGCGGAATTCATGGTGGAGATAGCGATGACGGATCTTTTGAATATACCGGTGAAGCTGGCCGATGGTCGCGAGACAACGCTGAACGATCACCGCGGTCAGGTGATTTTGGTCGTCAATGTCGCCTCCAAATGCGGCCTCACCGTTCAATATGAAGGGCTTGAGAAGCTCTATGAGGACAAGCGAGAGCGCGGCTTCGTGATTGCCGCCTTTCCGGCGAACAATTTCAAGGGACAGGAGCCGGGCACGGACGCCGAGATCGTCGAGTTCTGCACGCTGACCTATGACGTCAAGTTTCCGATCTTCTCGAAGATCTCGGTGAAGGGCGAGGACAAGCATCCGCTCTACCAGCATCTGACAGCGGCTGCCGGGACCGCCGTCGGCGAAGGTCCGATGCGGGAGCGGCTGCGCAACAACGGGCTGGCGACCGACGACAAGAGTGAAATTCTCTGGAACTTCGAAAAGTTCCTGATCGGTCGCGATGGCAAGATCGTGGCGCGGTTTGCGCCCGACGTCACAGCCGAAGATCAACGGCTGGTTTCGGCCATCGACAAGGAACTTTCAAAGACCGCCTAAGGCGGCCTTCGCGCCCAAGACCGGCTATTAAGCCGGAGCGACTGCTGCGCCGTTCAGAAACAGGTCGGCGCACATTTTCGCCCGGGCCGCGATCTCCTCGATTCCCGGTGCCGGCTGCTGGCGCAGCATGGCGGCGCGCTGGGGCTCCATGGCCATCATGCCGCGCAGCATGCCGCAGGCGGCATGCGGGTCTTCGAGAGCGATGACGCCGCGGTCGATCTGCTTGCGCAGCCATCCCTCCATCAGCGCATTCGTTCGGACGATGGCTTTTTCGTAGAAGGAAGCGGAGATCTCGGGGAAGCGGTCGGACTCGCCGATCACAAGGCGCATCATCGTGATGGTGTCGTCCGAGAGCGTCAGCATGCCGTAGGCCATCAGCATCCGTTCCAGCCCCTGGCGAAGATCGGCCGCGGCAAGCGTGGTCGGGTCGAGCGCCAGGAGAAAGCGTCCGATGCGATCGGTGATCAGGTCGGAAAAGAGGTCGGCTTTCGTCGGAAACAGCCGGTAGAGCGTCTTCGTCGAGACGCCCGCTTCCTGCGCAATGTCGGCGATGCATGCCGTTGCATATCCGTTCGCGTGAAACTGCTTGTTGGCAGCCTCGATGATGACGCTCCTGGTGTCCTCGTCGCACCGCGCCTGCGGTCTGCCGCGCGGCCTTCTCTCGATCTTGTGATTTTGGACCATCGGTATTTTCCAAATTCAAGTTGACATCCATTTTATAGAGCATATTTTGGAAAACGTCAATTTTCCATTTTGTGTATCAGGGGCTGCGTCGCCTGCGACGGTGGCCATGATCCGGAGAAAACAATGACCGCCCAGAAGCTGCATGCTCTGAACAACAATGCCAATCCGACCGCCGTAACGGTCGCAGAGGTGGCCCCGGAAACGCTTGAAGCCAGCAAGCCGCCGCACGCGGAGGCGCCACGCGCCGCCGCTGACGTGCCGCAGGCCCGCAAGCGACCCGGCCGATCGCTGCTGCTTGGCGCAGCCGCACTCGCGATCGTGGCCGCGGGCGCCTACTACGGACACGATTACTGGACGGTCGGTCGCTTCCACGTGTCGACCGACGACGCCTACGTGAAGGCGGACAACAGTGCGATCGCGCCGAAGGTTTCCGGCTACATCGCCCGGGTGCTCGTCAACGACAACGAAACCGTCAAGGCGGGTCAGCCGCTTGCGCGTATCGATGATCGCGACTTCCGGGCCTCGCTCGACCAGGCGAAGGCGGATGTTGCCGCCGCGGCGGCAACGCTGAATGCGAAGGAGGCGGCCCTCCAGATCCAGCAATCGACGATCGCCGCCGCCCGCGCCACGGTCGAGGTCGACAAGGCCAACGAGACGTTCGCCGAGCAGAACAACAAGCGCTATTCGAGCCTGGCCACCAACGGTTACGCCCCGGTCCAGACCGCGCAGCAGGCCGCCTCGCAGATCGCGGCAGCCCAGGCGACGATCGTGCGCGACAGCGCCGCCCTCGATGCAGCCGTAAAGCAGGTCGATCTTCTGAATGCCGAGCTTGCCCAGGCAAAGGCTGCGCTCGCCCGCAGCCAGGCGCTCGAGCGCCAGGCCGAACTCAATCTCTCCTATGCCACGATTGTGGCGCCGGTGGATGGCTCCGTTGGCAACCGGACACTGCGCGTTGGCCAGTACGTCCAGGCAGGCACGCAGCTGATGTCGGTCGTGCCCACCAGCGCGGCCTATATCGTTGCGAACTACAAGGAAACGCAGCTGACCGACGTGCATGCCGGCCAGCCTGTCGAGATCGAAGTCGATACGTTCCCGGGCCGCACCTATCGCGGTCACGTCGACAGCATCGCGCCGGCCAGCGGCCAGGAATTCGCGCTGCTGCCGCCGGATAACGCCACCGGTAACTTCACCAAGGTCGTCCAGCGTATCCCGGTCAAGATCGTGCTCGAGGACAATGGCGCGGCCGCCGGCGATCTTCGCCCCGGCATGTCGGTGCAGCCGAGCATCAATACCAAGGCCGCCGATGCGGCCCATGGGGCCTGACGGGCGAGGGATGAGGATCGTGCCATGTCTACCGCAACTGCAACCGCTGCCCCAATCTCCCAGTCGGGCGCCAGCGTAAAGGATTGGATTGCCGTACTTGCCGGGATGATCGGCGCGTTCATGGCAATCCTCAACATCCAGATCACCAACGCCTCGCTCCTCGATATCGAGGGCGGTATCGGCACCGGCGTTGACAACGGCGCCTGGATCTCGACCTCCTATCTGATCGGCGAGATCGTCGTCATTCCGCTGACGGCGTATTTCAGCAGCGTCTTTTCCTTCCGCCGCTATATTCTCGTCAATTCGGTTCTCTTCCCGATCTTTTCGATCGCCTGTGCCTTCGCCCATGATCTCGGCACGATGATCCTGCTGCGTGGCTTGCAGGGATTTGCCGGCGGTGTGCTCATTCCCATGGCGTTCACCATGGTGCTTACCAAGCTGCCAAAGTTTCAGCAGCCTCGCGGCCTCGCACTCTTTGCCCTGTCCGTCACCTTTGCCCCGGCCATTGGCCCGACGATCGGCGGCTATCTCACGGAGAACTACGGCTGGCAGACGATTTTCTTCATCAACGCGCTCCCGAGCGCCATCATGGCGGTTGCGCTTGCCCTGACACTCGAAAAGCAGCCGATGCAGCTCCACCTGCTGAAGGAAGGTGACTGGGCCGGCATTGTTACCATGGCGATCGGCCTTTCCGCCCTGCAGACAGTGCTCGAGGAGGGAAACAAGGAGGACTGGTTCTCCTCGCCTTTCATCGTCAAGCTCAGCATCGTGGCGTTCGTCTTCCTTGCTGCCTTCATCTGGATCGAGCTGACGGTTCAAAAGCCCTTGGTGAAGCTCAGTCTCCTGAAGCAGCGCAACTTCGGCATCGGGGTTGCCGTCAATGTGCTCGTCGGCGTCGCGCTGTTCGGGACCGTCTACATCCTGCCGCAGTATTTGGGACAGGTGCAGCGCTACAATGCCGAGCAAATCGGCAATGTCCTGGCCTGGACCGGCCTGCCGCAGTTGCTGCTCATTCCCCTCGTTCCGCTGCTGATGAAGCGCTTCGACGCCCGCTATATCGGTTTCCTCGGCATTTCGATCTTCGCGATCAGCTGCTTCATGAACATCACGCTGTCAGCGAACAACGCCGGTGATCAGTTCTGGATTCCGAACATCGTGCGGGCGATCGGCCAGGCCCTGGTCCTGACCCCGATCACCGCCATCACGACCGCTGGCATTGCTGCGTCGGATGCTGCGGCTGCCTCGGGCCTGACGAACATGCTGCGCAACCTCGGCGGCGCGGTCGGCACGGCGTCGCTTGGCACGATCCTGACCAAGCGCGAGCAGTTCCATTCGAATATCATCGGGCAGTCTGTAACGCTGGCTCGCGATGAGGTTCGTGATCGCCTCGCCCAAACGACCAACTATTTCCTGGCACACGGCGTCTCCGATCCGGCAATCGCCAGCCAGAAGGCCATCGTCGCCTTGGGCCAGATCGTCAGACGCCAGGCTTTGATCCTTGGCTTTAGCGACACCTTCGCTGTGATCGGCGTCGTGCTTGCCATTGCCGCATTCGCCCTGTTGCTCACGCGCAAGGCGCAGCCCGGTGGCGGCGCCGGCGCCCACTGAGCAGCGCAATTGAGCTGAGTCGATGCACGACTGCGGCCGGACTCGATCCGGCCGCAGTCATGCTCTGCGGTGCTGGCGACGGAATTCGCTTGGAGAACAGTGTTCGCGATCCTGAAACAGCCGCGAAAAGTAGAAGGCATCGTCAATACCGACGGCATGCGAAATCGCCTCGATCGACCGATCCGATGTCGTCAGAAGCTGCTTGGCCCGATCGATGCGAAGGCGCAGCTGGAAAGCCTTCGGTGACAGGCCGAGGGCAGCCTGGAAATGCCGCCGCAGCGTTGCAGGCGACATGCCGAATTCCTGTGCCAGCGAATGCATGTCCACCGGCTCGAACGCCCGGCGCTGCAAGGTCTCGATGATCAACTCGATCTCGACCTTCGCCCCATTGTCGCCGCCGGCGTTCGCCTGGCGCGCGGATTGGACGGCGATGCGGTGAAGCGTCGCCGCCGCCGAAGCGAGGCTGAGCGGATCGCCTGCTGCAAAGTCCGAATGAAGCGCGCTGAAGAGGTGCTGCATCTCACGCAGGTTCTGTAGACGCACCACCGGTTCTGTCGGCGAGATCAGGCGCTGACGGATCAGGTCTGCCATCAGCGTCCCCTCGAAGAGAGCCCATCTCTCCTCCCAGCTCTCTCCGTTCGTCGGGCCATAGGAATGCAATGTGCCGGCCGGCAACCAGAAGAGCGATGGCCCGTCGATCTCTTGAAGGCCCGCCTTCGCTGTCTGCAGCGTGCCATCTCCGGCCTCGACAAGGACGACCGCGTGCATTGGCAGGCGGCGGTTGGTGATGTGCGTTCCGATGCGTTGCCGGCCAAACCCCGTGACGGCGAGCGCCGTGCCTACGGAAGAGGGCGAGCGATAGAGAGCGATCGGCGGCTCGGTCATGAGCGAAAAGTCCAGTCGTTCTTTCCGTCCATGGCAAGTTTATCTCCAGCGCCTCAGATGTGTAGCGTCCATTTCGCTTTGGGAGTGATCGAAATGTCAAGTCTTGCCCTGGATCAGCGGCCAGCTCAACCGCCGGCGATCGACTTGGTCGCCAACGGGAAAGTCCTTTCGACCGCAGCGAGCCGGTTGGGCGAACTCAAGCCGACGGATCCGTCGATCGGCGTGGAGGCGATCCGCAGGCTTTATCACGAAAACGGCTATGTCTGGTTGAAGCGCTTTCTCGATCCCCAAGCGGTCAATGCGTTTCGCGGCTGGGTTTTTTCGCATCTGGCGCGCGGCGGGCTTGTCGCGCCCGGCACCGACCCGATGCTCGGACTATCTGGCACGGGCCTGGACAAAGGCCAGGTGGATCGCATTCTGATGTCGCTCGTCCGCTCGGTCGCCTTCGAGGGCTTTTGTGCGCAGCCGCGGCTTGCGCAGTTCATGGATGAGTTCCTTTCCGGCATCTCCTACCTGCACAAACGCAAGATCATGCGCTTTACCCAACCGGGCACGACGACAGCGACGCCGGCGCATTACGATCTGGTTTATCTGCGCGGCGGCACCAATCGGCTGGTGACGGCCTGGATTCCGATCGGCGACACGCCAGTCGACATGGGTGGGCTCGTCTACCTCGAGGGCTCGCATGCCATCGGCGTGCGCATGGAGGAGGAGTTTTCCAGAAAGAGCCTCGACCTGTCTGCGGAAGAAAGGATCAGTGCCTTCAACCGCAACATGACCGAGGGCGGCTGGGTATCGAAGGACCTGCCCGACATGGCAGAGCGCTTCGATACGCGCTGGCTGGTCGCCGACTACGAGGCCGGCGACGTCGTGTTGCACAGCCCTTACATGATCCACGCCTCGACCACGAACCAAAGCGCCTCGAACCGGATCAGGCTGTCGACGGATATCCGCTATCAAAACGTCGATGACGAGATCGATGCCCGATGGGGCAACCACTGGACCCTGGGGGACATGCTCTAGGGCACGGCCTCATTGCCGTGCCCATGGCGACTCAGTGGCCGCCCTGCTTTTTCCGCTGACGGGCATTGCGGGCGAACATGTTGAGCACCTCCACCAGTGCCGAGAAGGCCATCGCGGCGTAGATGTAGCCCTTCGGCACATGGTAGCCCATGCCCTCGGCGAAGAGCGTCATGCCGATCATCATCAGGAAGGCCAGCGCCAGCATGACGATGCTCGGGTTCCTCTCGATGAAGTTCGCGAGCGGCGTTGCCGCGACCAGCATGACGGTTACGGCCACAACGACGGCGACAACCATGATGGGGACGTGTGGGGTCATGCCGACGGCGGTGATGATACTGTCGACCGAGAAGACGATGTCTAGCAGCAGGATTTGGCCGATCGCTGCGGTAACGCCTCTTGTTGCTGATGAAACAATGAAATCCTCGTTGTGATCGGCCGGATCGACGTTGTGATGGATTTCCTTCGTCGCCTTCCACAACAGGAACAGACCGCCGACAAGCAGAATGATGTCCTTCCAGGAGAAGCCGTGACCGAACAGTTCGAAGACAGGCGTCGTCAGCGTAACGATCCAGGCAACCATGCCGAGGAGGGCAAGTCGCAGCACGAGGGCAAGGCCGATGCCGACCTTGCGTGCTCTCTCGCGATGCTCAGGTGGCAGCTTGTTGGTGAGAATCGAGATGAAGATGAGATTGTCGATCCCGAGGACCACTTCCATCACCACCAGAGTGATGAGGGCCACCCAGGCGGCCGGGTCCTGAACGAGCATCATAATGTCTTGCATCGGCGTTTATCCCCTTGCGCCACACAGATTGACGCTCGCAATGTACGGACGCGGCCTGCCTTGGCAAGCGCGCAAGGGGATATACGAAAGCAAGGCGCGTTTTATTCCTTTATGGGAATCCAGATTTCCGTCAGGCCCATGCCGGTATAGGGGTCGAAGCGGTCGTCGTAGCGCTCAAACATGTCGGGCATGTTGCCGAATTCCATGCCGGCGTTCGGCATCCAGCTCCCGAAAATCTGGTGCATCGTAGCGGGAATGCCGGAGACGTGGCCGCGATGGGCAAAGACCGCGTAGCGCTGAGCCGGTATCTTCAGGGTGGCAAAGCCGTCCGGCAGGTCGCTGCTGTCACGGACCGCCACGGCCGCCATGTAGCGGAATTTCTCTGTCTCTCCCTCGATGTGCGTGCAGACGCCATAGGCGACATTGCCGACCTGGCCGGGAATGCTGCCGAAATGAACATTGAATTTTTGCCAGAGCGAGGGAATCGCGGCATTGCCGCCATAGGGATATGTCTCCTGCAAGCCGGCAAAGAGCATCGGCGGCAAGGTTTCAAATCGTGGCGGCTCGAGTTCGGGAAGGCGGGCGGGATCCATTCTGATCGGCTCCAGAAGTGCGAGGTTGCGCGTGTGCCCCTGCTTGCGGACGGCCTCAGGTGTCAGGCCGAACTGGTCGCGAAAGGCGCGGGTGAATGCCTCGTGCGAGCCATAACCCGCGTCGAGGGCAACCTCGAGAATGCTCTCCGGCTGATCGACGAGCGTCCGCGCCGCGCCACTCAGACGGCGGGCGCGGATATAGCCGCTGATCGAATGCCCGGTGACGAGCCCGAAGACGCGCGAGAGGTGGTAGCGCGAAAGGCCGGCAGCGTCCGAAATCTCTTCCAGAGTAATGTCGTTGCCGAAATGACTTTCGATAAACCAGATCGCACGTCCGACGGCGCTCATTTCTTCTCCCTGGCTGCGTTCCCTTCATAGCGAAGGGCAGCAGGCCGCGTTTGATCCCTGTTGCGGGATTCTGGCGCGGACGGAGGAAGAAATCAAAGGTGTGGGTTCAGGATCGCTTCTTGGTGCTGTAGGCGGCGGTGAAGACGCGGATGGCGCCATTGACCACGCGGTCCATCTCCTCGCGCGGAGGAGGGGCGTCCATGTCGCCGAACAGCCGCAACTTGAAGAAGCTTCCGCCGCAGAGCTCCAGGAACTGGCGGGCGGCCAGCTCTATGTCGTCGATTTCGAAACGGCCTGCCTCGACCTGGCTCGTCAGAAAGTCCTTCAGCACGGTCCGGATGTTCTCGGGGCCGGTGAAAAAGCGCTGACAGAGATGCGGCATGCGGTCGCGGACGCCGATGACCGTACGCATCGCATTGATGACCTTATCCTCGGTCAGGTGGCTGACAAAGGTCATCCCGAAATCGTGCAGCGCGACGTCGGGATCGTTGGATTCCTTGAGAGTATTGCGCACGCTGGCGACGAACGCCGCGCGCTCGCTCTCCATCATCGCGGTGAAGAGCTCTTCCTTGTTGGCGAAGTAGACGTAGAGCGTTCCTTTTGAAACTCCCGCCTCGCGCGTTACATCGTTCATGCTCGCGGCATCGAAGCCAAGTTTCATGAAGACGCGGCGGGCGCCGTCGAGAATTTGTTTGCGCTTGGCAGGGTCTTCGCCCGCGGCCCATCGGCCGCCTGTCGAGGGAGACTCATCCACGCGCGTATCGGAAAGCTCTGTCATAGCTCCTTAACCATATTCGCATCAGCGAACTTTTCGTTAATAAAATCGAACCGGGTGGTTCGATACGTCTTGATATGAATGGAAAAAGGCTCTATGTCAACTGAACCGAACCGTTCAGTTCGATTATATTCACTCAATTTGCCGGTAGTCGCCCATGTCGTCCAGTCCAAAAGCCAATGTTGCCCGCATCGTCAGCGAACCTGCTGAAACCGAGGGCAAGGCTCAGGAAGCAGCAGTCCCCACCGCGGAAGCACCGCGCGCGCCGCAGGCTCCTGCCGACACGCAGGCCGCTCCTGCGGAGAAGAAGAAAAAGCGCAGTCTTGCCCTGCCAATCATCGGCCTTGCGCTGCTCGCAGGCGCCGCGTGGTACGGGTACGATTGGTGGACGACCGGCCGTTTCCTGGTCTCGACCGACGACGCTTACATCGAAGGCGATATCGCGACGATCTCGCCGAAGGTTACCGGTTATGTCGCCAAGGTGAACGTCGTTGCCAACCAAAAGGTCAAGGCCGGCGACGTTCTGGCCTCGCTGGACGACGGCGACTACAAGCTCGCCCTCGATCAGGCCGTGGCTTCTCTCGATACCGAAAAGCTCTCGCTGCAGCGTATTGACGCGCAGATTGCCGGTGGTCAGGCAAGCCTCGACCAGGCCAGGGCCCAGAAGACGGCCTTGGAAGCCACTGTTCGCGGTGCGCAGATCACGCAGACCCGCGCCGCCGAACTGCAGTCCAAGTCTGTCGGCACGACCGCTAACCTCGACGCTGCAAACATCGCGCTTGACCAGGCGAAGGCAAATCTGATTGGCGGTGATGCGGCAATCGCATCGGCGGAAGCAAACATCACGCTCTTGCAGGCGCAGCGCCGCGAGGCCGAAGGCACGATCCGCCAGCTCGAACTTGCGCGCGACAAGGCTGCCCGCGACCTCTCCTTCACTGTCCTGAAAGCGCCCTATGATGGCGTCGTCGGCAATCGCTCGGTGCAGGAGGGCGATCTGGTGTCGCCCGGCCAGCGTCTGATGGCGCTCGTCCCGGTTCGTCAGCTCTTTATCGACGCGAACTTCAAGGAAACGCAGATCCAACATCTGGTGCCGGGCTCCAAGGTCAACGTGCACGTCGATGCTTATGGCGACCATCCGATCGTCGGCACGGTTGAATCGATTTCGCCGGCTTCCGGCTCCGTCTTCTCGCTGCTGCCCCCGGAAAACGCCACGGGCAACTTCACGAAGATCATTCAGCGCGTGCCGGTTCGTATATCGCTGCCGCAGGATGCTCTCGACAGCGGTCGCCTGCGCGCAGGCCTGAGCGTGGTTGTTGATGTCGATACGCGCACGGCGCCGGATGCGACCAAGTAAATCCTGACGAGGTAGGCCGATGGCCGCGAGCGCAACAGTTGGAACCGTTCCGGCCACTCCGGCGGCCACGGATCATATGGATCCACGCAAGCTCATCGCGTTCTTCGCGATGGTGCTCGGCATGTTCATGTCGATCCTCGATATCCAGATCGTGTCGGCATCGCTTGCCGAAATCCAGGCTGGCCTCAGCGCTGGTTCGGACGAGATCGGCTGGGTGCAGACCTCCTATCTGATCGCCGAAGTCATCATGATTCCGCTGTCAGGCACGCTCGCGCGCATCGTCTCGACACGATACCTGTTTGCGGCTTCCGCTGCTGGCTTCACCATGGCGAGCGCGCTCTGTGCGACGGCGACGAACATCGACCAGATGATCGTCTACCGCGCCATCCAGGGCTTCATCGGCGGCGGCATGATTCCGTCGGTATTCGCGGCAGCCTTCACGATCTTCCCGCCTTCCAAGCGCAGCATTGTCTCGCCGATCATCGGCCTGATCGCCACGCTCGCTCCGACCATCGGCCCGACGGTCGGCGGCTATCTCAGCCACGCCTTCTCGTGGCACTGGCTGTTCCTGGTCAACATTGTCCCGGGCATCATCGTGACGATCGTCACGTGGAATTTCATCGATTTCGACAAGCCGGAATTCTCGCTGATCAAGAAGTTTGATTGGTGGGGCCTGTTGTCGATGGGCGTCTTCCTCGGCGCGCTTGAGTATGTGCTGGAGGAAGGCAATTCCAACGACTGGTTCAACGACAGCTATATCTTCATGGGCGCGATCGCCTCTGCGATCGCTGCCGTCGTCTTCTTCTATCGGGCTTTCACCGTTGATTTCCCGGTCGTCGACCTGAGGGCCTTCACGAACCGAAACTTTGCCTTCGGCTCCGTGTTTTCTTTCGTCATGGGTATCGGCCTCTATGGCTTGACCTATATCTACCCCGTCTATCTCGGGCGCATTCGCGGCTATGACTCGCTGATGATCGGCGAAACGATGTTCGTATCGGGCCTCGCGATGTTCTTCACCGCGCCGATTGCCGGAAAGCTGTCGACGAAGATGGACCTGCGGCTGATGATGGTGATCGGTTTCGCCAGCTTCGCGGCCGGTACCTACATCATGACGCATCTGACCCAGGACTGGGACTTCTACGAGCTCCTCATTCCGCAGATCTTCCGCGGCTTCGGGCTGATGATGTGCATGGTGCCGATCAACAATATCGCGCTCGGCACGATGCCGCCGGCCCGTATGCGCGGCGCGTCCGGCCTCTTCAACCTGACTCGTAACCTCGGCGGCGCTGTCGGTCTGGCGATCATCAACACTGTGCTGACGAACCGGCAGGATGTACATTACGAGCGGCTGCGCGAGAATATCGATTGGGGAAATCCCGCCGCGATCGACCAGATGAACAACATGGCGGCGAACTTCGACGCCTACGGCATGGATGGCGCGGTTGTTGCCATCAAGCAGATGGTCGGGCTCGTGACGAAGCAGGCAATCGTCCTGTCCTTCAGTGATGTTTTCCTGATGCTGACCGTGCTGTTCCTGGCGATGATCCTGGGCGTTGCGATGCTGGACAAGCCTGCACCCCAAGGCGGAGGTGGCGGCGGCGGAGGCCACTGACCACTCTTGAAATCAGGGTTTAGGGCCGGGCCTGGGACACCACGCCGGCCCTCATTTTTTGCACAAAGATTTGACGTGAACGGAAACGTTTGCAGTTTTTGATTTACGTACATCAAATTTGGAGCTAAAGGTCTCGTCAGGAGGAGAGATGAGGCCAACAGTTCACGATATCGCTGCTGCGGCAGGCGTCAGCCTGGCAACCGTCGACCGGGTGTTGAACCAGCGGCCGGGCGTGCGCCATGTGACGCGCGAGAAGGTCGAGAACGCCATTCGCGAGATCGGCTACGTCAGGGATGTTGCCGCTGCCAATCTCGCCAAGGGCCGGACCTATCCGCTCGTGTTCATCCTTCCGACCAGCGACAATTCTTTCATGCATGGGCTGAATGACGAGGTGCAAGCCGCGATTGCGCGGTCGTCCGTGGAGCGAACGCAAATCCGCACCGTCGAGGTGCCGGCGTTCGATCCGAGCGCGCTCGTCAGGGTTCTGGACGAACTTGGAGAAGAGCGGCCTTCGGGGATCGCGCTTGTCGCCACCGATGCGCCTGAGGTGCGCGACGCTGTCGATCGGCTGGTGAAGGATGGCATTCCCGTCGTGACGCTGGTTTCGGATCTCACCGGTTCGCAGCGGCATCACTATGCCGGCGTCGACAATATTGCCGCCGGACGCACAGCCGCACGGCTGCTGGGGCGATTCTTGGGCAGCAGCAAGGGGGAGGTCGCGGTGCTCGCCGGCTCGATGCTGGTCCGCGACCATCGCGAACGCCTCGAGGGTTTTGCGGCCGTCATGGCCGCGGAGTTTCCATCGCTTTCCATCCTTCCAGTCATCGAGGGTCGCGACGATCCTGACATGGCGCATATGCTGGTGGCGGATGCGTTGTCGAAGAAAAGCGGTATCATCGGCATCTACAGCCTCGGCGCCGGTAATCGCGGCCTGATCAAGGCACTGAAGGAAAAAGCGGTCGACCGGTCGCTGACGGTCGTCGCGCATGAATTGACGGCCCATACCCGCGCCGCGCTCCTTGATGGAACGATTGATGCAATTCTGAACCAGAATGCAGGCCATGAGGTGCGCAGCGCTATCCGCGTCCTCAAGGCGAAGGCGGACGGACTTTCCGTCATCGAGGCGCAGGAGCGCATCCGCCTCGACATATTTCTGAAAGATAATCTGCCGTAACGGCAAAGGGAGAAACACATGTATCTGGGTCTCGATCTCGGAACCTCCGGCGTCAAAGCCATGCTGATCGATGGCGATCAGAAGATCATCGGCTCGGCCAATGGTTCGCTCGACGTCTCGCGCCCGCATTCCGGATGGTCGGAGCAGGAGCCCTCGCACTGGATCCGCGCGACGGAAGAGGCTGTAGCCGGGCTAAAGGCAAAGCATCCGAAGGAACTCGCTGCCGTGAAGGGTATCGGCCTTTCCGGCCAGATGCACGGCGCGACCCTGCTCGATGCCGAGGACAAGGTGCTGCGCCCCTGCATTCTGTGGAACGATACGCGCTCTTATGTCGAGGCGGCCGCGCTGGATTCCGATCCGCGTTTCCGCAGGCTGACCGGCAACATCGTTTTCCCCGGCTTTACCGCGCCGAAGCTTGCCTGGGTCGCCAAGCATGAGCCGGAAATCTTCGCCAAGGTCGCCAAGGTGCTGCTGCCGAAGGACTATCTGCGCTTCTGGTTGACCGGCGAGCACATTTCGGAAATGTCGGACTCTGCCGGCACCTCGTGGCTCGACACCGGCAAGCGCAAGTGGTCATCAGAGCTTCTTGCGGTCACCGGCCTCGATGAAAAGCAGATGCCTCATCTGATCGAAGGCACGGAGCAGGGCGGCAAGCTGCGCGGCGAGTTGGCCAGCAAGTGGGGAATCTCCGGAAGTGTCGTCGTTGCCGGCGGCGCCGGCGACAATGCCGCTTCCGCCTGCGGCATGGGCACGGTCAGCGATGGCGCGGCCTTCGTGTCGCTTGGCACCTCGGGCGTTCTCTTCGCGGCCAATGCGGCCTATTTGCCGAAGCCGGAAAGCGCCGTGCATGCGTTCTGCCATGCGCTGCCGAATACCTGGCATCAGATGGGCGTCATCCTCTCGGCGACGGACGCGCTGAACTGGCACTCCAGCGTCACGGGAAAGTCGGCGGCTGACCTGACCACCGAACTCGGTGAAACCCTGAAAGCGCCTTCGGGCGTCACTTTCCTTCCCTATCTCTCGGGCGAGCGCACGCCGCACAACGATGCCGTCATCCGCGGTGCGTTCATCGGCCTCGAGCATGAGAGCAGCCGCGTGGTGCTGACCCAAGCCGTTCTCGAAGGCGTGTCCTTCGCGATCCGCGACAATCTCGAAGCGCTGCGTTCGGCGGGCACGGATATTTCCCGCGTCACCGCGATCGGCGGTGGCTCGCGCTCGCGCTACTGGCTCGCCTCGATCGCCACTGCGCTCGGCGTCCCGGTCGACCTGCCTGCCGATGGTGACTTCGGCGCGGCATTCGGCGCGGCCCGCCTCGGCCTGATCGCGGCGACCGGCGCCGATCCGGTTGCGGTCTGCACACCGCCGAAGACCGCGGGCACGATCGAGCCCGTCGCGGCGCTCTCCGGCGCTTACGAAGATTCCTACAAGCGCTATCGCGCTCTCTATCCGGCGATCAAATCGCTGCAGCACTGAACCCAGAACAACAATCCTGAAACCCAAGGAGACATGGACATGAGCACCGGATTTTTCGGCGACATCCAGAAGATCGAATATGAAGGCCCGGACAGCAAGAACCCGCTGGCCTTCCGCCACTACAACAAGGACGAAGTCGTTCTCGGCAAGCGCCTGGAAGATCATCTGCGCTTCGCGGTCGCCTACTGGCACACCTTCGCCTGGCAGGGCGGCGACCCCTTCGGCGGCCAGACCTTCCTGCGCCCGTGGTTCGAAGATACGATGAAGGCCGCCAAGCTGAAGGCCGACGTTGCGTTCGAACTCTTCCAGTTGCTCGACGCACCCTACTACTGCTTCCATGACGCCGACGTGCGCCCGGAAGGCAAGAACTTCGCCGAGAACACCAAGAACCTGAACGAGATCGTCGACTACTTCGCTGAAAAGCAGGCCGCATCTGGCGTCAAGCTGCTCTGGGGCACGGCGAACCTCTTCTCGAACCGCCGCTTCATGTCCGGTGCGGCCACCAACCCGGATCCGGAAGTCTTCGCCTACTCCGCCGCGACGGTTAAGACCTGCATGGACGCCACGGCCAAGCTCGGTGGCGAGAACTACGTTCTCTGGGGCGGCCGCGAGGGCTATGAAACCCTGCTCAACACCGACCTCAAGAAGGAACTCGATCATCTCGGCCGCTTCCTCAACCTCGTCGTCGAGTACAAGCACAAGATCGGCTACAAGGGCACGATCCTCATCGAGCCGAAGCCGCAGGAGCCGACCAAGCACCAGTACGACTACGACGTCGCGACGGTTTACGGCTTCCTCAAGAAGCACGGCCTCGAAAACGAAGTGAAGGTCAACATCGAGCAGGGCCATGCGATCCTCGCCGGCCACTCCTTCGAGCACGAGTTGGCGCTTGCCAACGCGCTCGGCATCTTCGGCTCGATCGACATGAACCGCAACGACTACCAGTCGGGCTGGGATACCGACCAGTTCCCGAACAACGTTCCTGAAATGGCGCTCGCCTACTACTACGTCCTGCAGGGCGGCGGTTTCACCACCGGGGGCACCAACTTCGACGCCAAGCTGCGCCGTCAGTCGCTCGATCCGGAAGATCTGCTGATCGGCCATATCGGCGGCATGGATGCCTGCGCTCGCGGTCTCAAGGCTGCTGCCAAGATGATCGAGGACAAGGCTCTGTCCGGCCCGCTCGATGCCCGCTACGCCGGCTGGGATTCGGCCGAAGGCCAGAAGCTCGCCCGCGGCGAATACTCGCTCGAGCAGATCGCCGAGTGGGTCGAAGCCAAGGACATCAACCCGCAGCCGAAGTCCGGCAAGCAGGAACTGCTCGAAAACATCGTCAACCGTTACGTCTAATCGGCGGTTGATTGTGGAGGAGAGGGCCGGGAGCGAAAGCTTCCCGGCCCTTTTTCGTTGATGGGGACGGCGCGCGGCCGTCGCCTTGACGATTCAGGCGAGATACGATGCCGGCGCCAGGGCGCACTGCGGGCGGCCGAATGGCGATCTGAAAGGAAGGGCATGGCCACGATGGCCTATCTCAGACAGGGCATCCTTGCCGTAGCCGCGATGCTGGCGGTGGCGACATCTGCGAGCGCGACTTCCGTCCAGCCCTGCGTGCAGGATACCTTCGAAGGGGGGGCCTATATCGTCTGCGCCGTCGAGAAAGGACAAGGCGATCTGCGCCTGTTCTGGAAGAACGCTGATGGAGAGCCTTATCGGGATTTCTCCGGCGTCGCCGAGGCCGTTCGCAACAAGGGACAGACCTTGGCGTTCGCGGTCAATGCGGGCATGTATCTGCCTGATTTTTCGCCGATCGGCCTCTATGTCGAAGACGGCCAGGAATTGCGGCCCGTCAACCGCACCGAGAGAGACGGTCCCGCCTCGGGTCGCGTGCCGAACTTCTATAAAAAGCCGAATGGCGTGTTCTTCATCGATGGCGCCGCCACCGGAATACTTCCGACGCAAGAATTTTTGAAACGCCGCTCGGAGGTCCGGTTTGCCACCCAGTCCGGTCCGATGCTGGTCATCGGCAACAAGCTGAACCCGATCTTTATCGTCGGATCGAAGGACCGCACCCGTCGTGGCGGGGTCGGCATCTGCGCCGATGGCACGGTGCGCTTCGCAGTCAGTGAAGACAGGGTGAATTTCCACGACTTCGCGCGCTTGTTCCGCGATCATTTGTCCTGCCCGAATGCGCTGTTTCTCGACGGTGGCCGCGGTGTCGGGCTCTACAGTCCGGCCCTTGGGCGCAACGACAAGTCCTGGCATGGCGGGTTCGGTCCTATGTTCGGGCTGGTGGAGTGACGCAGCTGCGTCGCGTTCGAAGCGGTCGGATCATGCCGATATGCGGTTGCCAAATCTCGGCGTCATCCTACTTGGCCTCGGGACCATAACACCCGGAGGCGATGCCGTGTCCAAAGCCGACCTTGCTGCCGTCTATCGAGACTACATCGCCTGTCTGAACCGCCAGGATTGGCCGGCGCTCGGCCAGTTCGTTCATCCGGATGTTCGCTACAATGGAACGCGAATTGGCCTCTCCGGCTATCGCCAGATGCTGGAGGGCGACTTTCTTGCGATTCCGGACCTCCACTTCGACATCGATTTCCTGATTTCCGAGCCGCCCCGCGTGGGAAGCCGCCTGCGGTTTGATTGCACGCCGAAAGGGTTCCTGTTTGGCCTCCCGGTGAACGGCAAGAGGGTCTCATTCACTGAAAACGTGTTCTATGAGTTTCGGGACGGGCGGATCGAGGAGGTCTGGTCAGTCATCGACAAGGCGGCCATTGCATCGCAGCTCTAGCAATGACGCCGCCGCTTCGATCATTCGCGCTTGCGCAGCCAAGGCTCGAGAGCGTAGACCGCCTTGCTGCGAACGGGAGGTCGATAAATGGGCGACAGTGAACGTGATTGGAGCGCCCTCGTGCAGGCCGTCGCCGATAGTCCCAAGCGCGACAACAGCGCCTATCACGCGGCCATGGCCGAGGCACGGCGGGCGTTTGAAGCCGCCGAGGCTGCTCTGGGCGGGCCGGTGCAGGTCAAGACGAAAACCAAGATGAAGCGAAGCGGCGATTACGTCGTGAAATGGGTGTTCAAGCGGGTGAAATGACCTGCCGGCAGTCGGTCGGACGACCGAGGAACGCTTGCCTAGAGATGGTCTGCGGACGTATTCTGGGTTTTCGCGAGCCTGCCCCAGCGCTCAGCCGAGTGGAAGGCCCGGCGAGAGGGAGGATATCATGAAAATCGCATCGATATTCGCAGTCGGCTTGATTGGATTCTGCGGGGCCGCATCGCTCGCTCTGGCGGAGGATGCGCACACAATATTCGCTCCCGGTGATATCAAGTGGGTCGAGGCCCCCAAGGTGCTTCCGGCCGGAGCACAAGCGGCGGTCTTGTTCGGCAATCCCACGAAGAAAGGCTTGTTTGCGCTTCGGCTCAAGGTGCCGTCGGGATATGCGATCCCGCCGCATACGCATCCTGGCTATGAAGTTGTGACGATCCTATCCGGGACTGCCAAATTTGGCATGGGCAAAACCGCTGATCGGAGTGCCACGAAGGCACTGGCTGCCGGCAGTTTCTTTGCCCTGCCGCCGGGCACGGCACATTTCGTCTACTTCGACGATGAGACCGTACTTCAAATCAACACCAACGGCCCGTGGGGCATCAAGTACGTCAACCCGGCGGATGATCCCCAGAAGTCGCAATAGCCAATTGCCGCGCGAATGCCAATTGCTCCCGCCGCCAAGCGCGGCGGGACGTCCCGGCCGGTGTCGGATGGCGGCGTCACGTTGCCTCCTGGCGCGGACGGTGGGAGAACCGTCGCGCCTTCCAATGCGGTCGTTACGCTACAACGAGCGACCGCCGCGCTACGAGTATCACCTGACGGAAAAGGGCGAAGCATTCTACCCGGTG
This sequence comes from Hyphomicrobiales bacterium, assembly GCA_900466985.1. Lineage (GTDB taxonomy): Bacteria > Pseudomonadota > Alphaproteobacteria > Rhizobiales > Rhizobiaceae > Rhizobium. The sequence continues at coordinate 183,475 of UBOA01000013.1, read as the reverse complement.
ATACTGGCGCTGCGCGCCTGGGGCGAGACCTGGCTGAAGTCGGGTGACGAGGGCCGCGCCGTGCAATACACGCACCTTTCCTGCGGCAAGCCGGCGGGGCTGGGGCCGACATGCGAATCGTGCGGCCAGCCGATAAGACGGGAAGATTTGAGTGCTGAGCTCAATCCGGCCTACCAGCGCGAACGGGAAGCGCGATGGGAGGCATTCAAAGGCAGTCGATAATCAATGTTGGTTCGTATCGACGGTGCGGGCGCTACCTTGTTCGCTTTAGCGTTTCGTCCAGCGACGCGATGGTGCGCCAACGGAGTTGCGTACCACAAGGTCCGGGCGCAACAGGATTTCGGTTTCCGCCGGCTGGCCGTCGGACAGGAATTCCAGGAGAAGCGCCATGGCCTGCTTTCCGATCAACGTCCGCGGTTGGCGGATGGTGGTCAGCGGCGGCGACATGAAGACGGCCTGCGGCACGTCATCGAAGCCGGTCACGGAGAAGTCCTTCGGGATATCATAGCCGCGCGCGTTAAGGCCGATCATCACGCCGATCGCCGTCTGGTCGTTCACGCACATGAAGGCGGTTGGCAGCGTGTCGCGCATGAAGAGCTGCTCAACGGCATGGCGGCCGCTCTCTAGCGTTCCATCGCCTTCGAGCACGATGCGCATATCGGGTGCAACGCCCGCCGCATCGAGGCCCGCATCGTAGCCCTCGCGACGTCTTGCGTATGCGAGACGGGTGCGCGAGTCACCGATGAAAGCGATCTTGCGATGGCCCTCCGCCAGCAGCAGATCGACGGCCTTTCTGGCGCCTTCCACATCATCCACGCCGACATAAGGAATGCCGCCGTTGAAAACCGGCTCGAAGACGCCGACGCTTGGCGGCAAGCGAGCGGTCATGGTCTGGTGGCCGAAGGGCAGGATGCCGGTGAAGAGGATCAGCCCGGCGGCCTGGTTGGAATTGAGGAACTTCAGATATTCGAGGCCGCGCTGCGCATCGTTCTGCGTGTGGCCGATCAGGATACCGTAGCCATGGGCGCGTGCCTCGTTCTCGAGGCCGACGAGAATGTTGGAGAAGTTCGGGTCGCCGATGTCAGGAGCAACCACGAGAATCATGTTCGACCGACCCAGCCGCAGGCTGCGCGCCATGGCATTGGTCGTGTAACCGGTGATGGCGATTGCCTGGTTGACCTTCAGGCGCGTGGAGTTGGCGACCTTCTCCGGCGTATGGATCGCCCGCGATACCGTCGCGATCGAAACCTCGGCGATCCGAGCGACGTCTTCTATGGTTGCGGGCGTGGAATTCGACACTGCGTCCTGCCTTGGGATGCCTTCGCCGCGACACTACACAGACTTGCCGGGAGGTCAAACGCCGGGACCTGCAGATCTGTGTGTAACAATGATGTAAACCTTTACATACGTCGTGTAAAGGTTTACATATGGCTTCAAGCGGATGGGAGCCGCAGGGAGGAAATCAGTCAATGAGTGTGGATTCTGCCGACACCGCGCCCGTGGTGTTGTCCGCGCGGCGCATCTGCAAGTCGTTCAGCGGCGTGCAAGTCCTCTTCAGTGTCAATTTCGATCTGCGTGCAGGTGAGATTCATGCTCTCATGGGTGAAAACGGCGCGGGCAAATCGACGTTGGTCAAGGTCATGTCCGGTTTCGAGCAGCCGAGTTCGGGCGAGATCCTGCTCGACGGCCAGCCGGTCGTCTTGCCAGCCAACGGCGCGGCCGAAGCGCTCGGCATCGTTCTCATCCACCAGGAATTCAATCTTGCCGAACATCTGACGGTGACCGAGAGCCTTTTCCTTGGTCGCGAAGTCACGCGGTTCGGCGTGCTTGACCGCAAATACATGCGCGCCGAGACCCGCAAGGCACTCGATCTGCTCGGTTCGCATGTCGACGAGAATGCCATCATCGGCACATTGTCGATCGCCGACAAGCAGATGGTGGAAATCGCCAAGGCAATCAGCCGCGATGCCCGCGTCGTCATCATGGACGAGCCGACCGCGGTGCTCTCGCGCGAGGAGACGAATTTCCTGTTCCGGCAGGTGCGCAAATTGCGTGACACGGGCACGAGTTTCATCTTCGTATCGCACAAGCTCGACGAGGTGATGGAAATCACCGACCGAGTGACCGTGCTGCGTGACGGCCAATGGGTCAAGACGGCCCCAACGTCGATGCTCGACGGTGAGTCGATCGCCCAGCTGATGGTCGGGCGCGAGCTGTCGAGCCTCTATCCCACCAAAGTGGAGCCCAATGTCGACGAGGAAGTCGTTCTCCGCGTCGAGGGCGTTTCGACAGGCTATGTTCAGGATGCCAGCTTCGAGGTCCGCAAGGGCGAGATCATCGGCTTTTCGGGCATGATCGGCTCCGGCCGCACGGAGCTGATGGAGGCGGTCGCGGGGCTCCGGAGCCGTGCCGCGGGCGAGGTCCACATTCGCGGTGAATCGGTTCCGTCAGGCGATGTACATGCCGCCAATCGCGCCGGCCTTGCCTATATGACGAAGGATCGAAAGTCGAAGGGCCTGCTTCTGCGCTCCGGCATGATGACCAATCTGACGCTGCAATCGCTCGGCCAGCATTCGCGGCATGGCTATCTCAGCCCGAGCAGCGAGGCGCAGGCGCTCGCCAAGGCAAGGCGGCGCTTCGATATCCGCGTCCGCGATACCAATATCGTTGCCGGGCGCATGTCGGGCGGCAACCAGCAGAAGCTGTTGCTTGCCAAGGTCATGGAGACCGAGCCCGAAATCATTATCATCGACGAGCCGACGCGCGGCATCGACGTCGGCACCAAGCAGCAGATCTATCATTTCATCTCGGCGCTGGCGCGCGACGGCCGATCCATCATTGTCGTCTCCTCGGAGATGCCTGAGGTGATCGGCCTTTGCACGCGCGTCGCCGTGATGCGCGAGGGACGGATCGTCGGCGTGCTCGAGGGCGACGAGATCTCCGAGCAGGAGATCATGCGCTACGCCGCCGGATTGAAGAAGAAAGCCGCCTGACGGTGGCGGGGGGCGCTGCGCTCGGCGCGCCGCAAAGGTATGATGCCCATCGAATTGAGGGCGGGAGGTTGGTTTGGAGATGAGTGTGAACGAGGAGACCAGGGAAATCAGCCGGCGCCCCTGGCGGGATATCGATCTCAGGGCCGTTGCACCCTTTGCAGCCCTGATACTGCTCTTGATCGTCGGCGCGCTGGTCAATCCGAACTTTATCGGCATCACCAACCTCGCCAACGTCGCGACGCGCTGCGCCTTTATCGCCATTATCGCTGTCGGCGCTACATTCGTGATTTCCGCAGGCGATCTTGATCTGTCCGTCGGCTCGATGGTGGCCTTTGTCGCCAGCCTGATGATCCTTTTGATGAATTCCGGCGTGATTGCCGATCCGACACTGATGCTGGCGGCAGCGGTCGTGTTCACGCTCATCGCCGGTGCGCTCTGCGGGCTGGCCAATGGCCTGATCACCACGGTCGGCAGGATCGAGCCGTTCATCGCCACGCTCGGCACCATGGGCATCTATCGCGGCCTGACGACATGGCTTAGCCAAGGCGGCGCGATCACGCTGCGCTCGGCCGACATCCAGACGCTTTACCGTCCGGCTTATTTCGGCAGCATTTTCGGCGTGCCGGTTCCGATCGTAGTGATCCTGGCAGTCACCGCCGTTGCGGCCTTCATTCTCTACCGCACGCGCTATGGTCGCCATGTCGTTGCTGTCGGTTCCAATAGTGATGTCGCGCGCTACTCCGGCATTGCGGTCAATCGCGTCCGCACGATCGCCTTTGTCATCCAGGGGCTCTGCGTTGCCATCGCCGTGCTGCTTTATGTGCCGCGCCTCGGCTCGACCTCGGCAACAACCGGCATTCTCTGGGAACTGCAGGCGATCACCGCCGTCGTCGTCGGCGGCACGGCGCTCAAGGGCGGCGCTGGTCGCGTCTGGGGGACCATCTGCGGTGCCTTCATTCTCGAACTCGTCGGTAACATCATGCTGCTGTCGAACTTCATCAGCGAATATCTCATCGGTGCGATCCAGGGTGCGATCATCATCATCGCCATGCTGGTGCAGCGCTCGCTGGTCCGCAAAGCGTAAGCGGACTGGCTCCAGGAATTGGCCGGGATCACAGGGCGTCCGGTTGACGGGTAGGAAAAGTCCCTGACGTTTATTGGGAGGAAATAGAATGCGCAAACTCATGTTGGGTCTTGCGGTTGCGGCCGTCACGCTGGCGGGTACCGCATACGCACAGGACAAGAAGTTCACCATCGGCGTCTCGATTCCGGCAGCAGACCATGGTTGGACCTCGGGCGTCGTGTTCCACGCCGAACGCATCGCCAAGAAGCTGATGGAACAGCATCCGGGCCTGAACGTCATCGTCAAGACCTCGCCGGATGCCGCCAGCCAGGCGAACGCCGTGCAGGACCTTGACACGCAGGGCATCGACGCTCTCGTCATCCTGCCGTCGGATCCGGATCCGCTCGTCAACGCCATCAAGGAAGTCAAAGGCAAGGGCAAGTACGTCGCTCTCGTCGACCGTGCGCCCTCGACCAACGATGATACCGTCCGCGACCTTTACGTTGCCGGCAACAACCCGGCGCTCGGCGAAGTCGCTGGCAAGTACATCGCTGCGCAGACGCCGGACGCCGAAGTCGTCGTCATTCGCGGCCTGCCGATCCCGATCGATCAGCAGCGCCAGGACGGCTTCGACAAGGGCATTGCCGGCTCCAAGGTCAAGGTTCTCGACCGCCAGTACGGCAACTGGAACCGCGACGATGCCTTCAAGGTCATGCAGGACTACCTGACGAAGTACCCGAAGATCGACGTGGTCTGGTGCCAGGACGACGACATGGCTGTCGGCGTGCTGCAGGCGATCGAGCAGGCCAAGCGCACCGACATCAAGTATGTCGTCGCCGGCGCCGGCTCCAAGGACATGGTCAAGAAGGTCATGGACGGCGACAAGCTGATCCCGGTCGACGTTCTCTATCCGCCGGCAATGGTTGGCACGGCTATGGAACTGACGGCAGCTGGTCTTTACGGCCAGGTTCCGGTTCGCGGCACCTTCGTCCTCGACGCGACGCTTGTCACGAAGGACAATGCGAAGGACTTCTACTTCCCGGATTCTCCGTTCTGATCTGAAAATCCAATGCGGCGCCCGTTCGAAAGGACGGGCGTCTTTTTTTGACAACGTCGCTTTCTAGTCCGGCAGTCCGGCCTTGGCGAGGTCCGTGATGCAGCGGTCGATGAAAGCTTCGGTCATGACTGGATTGTCGCCGAAATAGAATTCTCGGCGGGCGTCACGGCACGTCATACCCGGCCGGAAGCGATGAAGCCTGGAGATTGCCTCTCGCGCTTCGTTCATTTCGCCTTGCCTTCCGAGGGCAGCGGCCAGAAAAATCGCCGGCCAGAAGGTTGCGTTCGGGGAGCGGAGCGATGCACGCGCTGCCTTGGCCGCTTCCGCTGTGTTGCCCAATTGATAGTTTGCGATGGCGAGAACGTTATGGAAGGTCCACAGATGCGGGTCGCGAGGACTGAGCCGAAACGCTTCCTTGATCTCCTCGATGCCTTCGGCGGGGCGTTCGACGTAGCAGAGGACCTGACCGAGCGCGAAGTGAGCCTGCGCAAAACTCTGGTCCAGCTGCAAGGCGTTGCGCAGATGCGCAAGTCCGGCCTCCGTCGCGCCGTCAAGCGCCAGCGCTCTTCCCAAGGCGAGGTGCGCCGCGGGTTCTCTGTGGTCGGATATGATCGCGCGTTCGGCAAGCTCGATCGCATCGCAGATCCGCTCCGCGCGTTCATTGAGGGGGCCATACCAGCCGAGCTGAATGTGAACGTAAGCCAGTCGCGCCTGCGCCTGCGCGAAGGTCGGGTCAATCTCGATCGCCTGCTCGAAGAGCGCCTTGGCGGTCTTCAATTCGTCAAGCGTGAACCGGTAGAGATGCCAGAGGCCTTTCAGGTAGATTTCCCAGGCATTCATGTCGAACACCGTGCGACCGCGAAGGGCGGCGAATTCGATGGAGCCCAGTTCCGGCTCGATCGTGCCGGTGATCTCCGAGGCAAGCTGGTCCTGAACCTCGAAGATGTCGGCCAGCGTCCGATCGTAGCGTTCCGCCCAGAGCAGGGTGCCATCCGTGCCGTTCAGCAATTGCGCGGTGACGCGAACGCGATCTGCCGCGCGGCGCACGCTGCCTTCCAGAACGTACTTGACGCCAAGATCCTCCGCCACCTGTTGCGCATTGGCCTGCCGGCCCTTGTAGCTGAACGACGAGTTACGGGCTGCGACCAGCAGCCAGCGACAGCGCGCCAACGTGGCGATCAGCTCGTCCGTGAAGCCATCCGAGAAATGTTCCTGGCCCTCGATGCTCGACATGTTGCTGAAGGGCAGCACCGCGATGGAGGGCCGATTGCGCACGGAACCCGTGACCGGATCCTTCGGCGCGGCAGGCGAGGGAAGCGGTTCCCTTTCCGCCGTCCACCGCCAGACACGGATCGGTCGCTCGATGTTCTTGAGCTTGCGGTTGCCGAAATCAATCGCCCTGAAGTCAAGCTTCGACCGGATCTGGTCGTTGACCTGCTGGGAGACGCAGATGCCACCTGGAGGCGCCAGCGCCTGCAGGCTTGCGGCGACATTCACGCCGTCGCCGAAGATGTCCTCGTCTTCGACCAGCACATCATCAACGTGGATGCCGATGCGCCACAACATGCGCCGATCCGGCTCGACGGCCTCATTCAGCGCAAGCAATGCTCTCTGGATCTCCATGGCGCAGCCGACGGCATCGACGACGCTCGCAAATTCAGCCAACGTGCCGTCGCCGACGAATTTGACCACGCGCCCATGATGTCTGCCGATGCTGGGGACAATGACTTCGCTGTTGTGCGCTTTCAGCATTGCGAAAGTGCCGCTTTCGTCAAGGCCCATCAGCCGGGAGAAGCCGACCACATCCGCATCCAAGATTGCTGCCAGACGCCGCGTCATGCGCCACCCTCCTGGTCTCAAGACAGTAGCACGGCACTACGCGATGTCCACCGCAGTAAGAAGCGGTCGGTACACGGGTCGCAGGCCGGCGTCCCTGCCGCGACGATGTGGAGATGAGAAATGCGGTACGTACATCTTGCGGCCCGAGACCGACCGTGGTTAAGTCGGCCGCCTTCGATCTCCGTCCAGTGGGGCAGATTTGTAGTTTCGCCGAAATCGGCTTGCAGACTTCAAATCGCGTGCTAGAACACTATCAGAAACGTTTACGGTCATCTTTTAGGGAGGAATTGACATGAAAACGATCAAGGGTCCAGGCCTGTTCCTTGGCCAGTTCGCGGGCGATGCCGCGCCCTTCAACTCGTGGGATTCGATCACCAAATGGGCGGCCGACATCGGCTACAAGGGCGTGCAGGTTCCGACCTGGGCGGGCCAGCTGATCGATCTCAAGAAAGCAGCGTCCTCGAAGGATTATTGTGACGAATTCGCCGGCGTCGCACGCCAGAACGGCGTCGAAGTCACCGAGCTTTCCACCCATCTTCAGGGCCAGCTCGTCGCCGTGCATCCAGCCTATGACGAAGCCTTCGACGGCTTTGCAGCACCTGAGGTGCGCGGCAATCCAAAGGCGCGTCAGGAATGGGCTGTCGAACAGGTCAAGATGGCGCTGACGGCATCCAAGCACCTCGGCATCAAGGCACATGCGACCTTCTCCGGCGCGCTCGCCTGGCCCTTCATCTATCCGTGGCCACAGCGCCCGGCCGGTCTTGTCGAAACCGCCTTCGACGAGCTTGCCAAGCGCTGGACGCCGATCCTCGACCATGCCGACGAAAACGGCGTCGACGTCTGCTACGAAATCCATCCGGGCGAAGACCTGCACGACGGTATCACGTTCGAGATGTTCCTCGAGCGCGTGAAGAACCATCCGCGCGCCAACATGCTCTACGATCCGTCGCACTATGTCCTGCAGTGCCTCGACTATCTGGACAACATCGACATCTACAAGGACCGGATCAAGATGTTCCACGTCAAGGATGCCGAGTTCAACCCGACCGGCCGCCAGGGCGTCTATGGCGGTTACCAGGGCTGGGTCGAGCGTGCCGGTCGCTTCCGCTCGCTCGGCGACGGCCAGGTCGATTTCGGCGCGGTCTTCTCGAAGATGACGGCCAACAACTTCGACGGCTGGGCCGTGGTCGAATGGGAATGCGCGCTGAAGCATCCGGAGGATGGCGCGCGTGAAGGCGCCGAGTTCGTCAAGGCACACATCATTCGCGTCACCGAGAAAGCGTTCGACGACTTCGCAGCAGGTGGTACGGACCAGGCGGCCAACCGCCGCATGCTCGGTCTCTGAGGCCGCGGCCCTCTCGACAGGAGGGCTGATTGGAACGCAGCGGGAAGGGCTCTCCCTTCCCCAGCCCACCGAGGGAAGGGCTGTTTCTGCCCTACGCAAATTCAGGAGGAACCAATGGCAATTGAAGCATCTACAGAACAGGCGCGCGAACCGCGCATCCGTCTCGGCATGGTCGGCGGCGGCGCCGGCGCGTTCATCGGCGCTGTCCATCGCATCGCCGCCCGCATCGACGACCAGTACGACCTGATATCAGGCGCGCTGTCGTCGACACCGGAAAAGGCAATGGCTTCGGGCCGCGACCTCGGCCTCGATCCTGATCGTACCTATTCCAGCTATCGCGAAATGGCGATCCGCGAAGCCAAGCTGAAGAACGGCATCGAGGCGGTTTCGATCGTCACGCCGAACCATGTGCACTATGACGCCGCCAAGGAATTCCTGCGTCGCGGCATTCACGTCATCTGCGACAAGCCGCTGACTTCGAACCTTGCCGACGCCAAGAAGCTGAAGAAGGTCGCCGACGAGAGTGGCGCTCTCTTCATCCTGACGCACAACTACACCGGCTATCCGATGGTTCGCCAGGCACGCGAGATGATCGCCAACGGTGAACTCGGCGATATCCGCATCGTCCAGGCGGAATATCCGCAGGATTGGCTGACCGAGGCCGTCGAGCAGACAGGCGCCAAGCAGGCCGTGTGGCGCACCGACCCGGCGCAATCGGGTGCGGGCGGCTCGACCGGCGATATCGGCACGCATGCCTATAACCTTGCCTCCTTCGTATCCGGTCTTGAACTTGACAGCCTGGCCGCCGATCTCGACAGCTTCGTGGAAGGCCGTCGTCTCGACGACAACGCCCACGTCATGCTGCGCTTCAAGGCCAAGGGTAGCGAGAAGCCGGCCAAGGGCATGCTCTGGTGCAGCCAGGTGGCCCCCGGCCACGAGAACGGCCTCAAGGTCCGCGTCTATGGCACCAAGGGCGGTCTCGAATGGGTTCAGGCCGATCCGAACTATCTGTGGTTTACGCCGTTCGGCGAGCCGAAGCGCCTGATCACCCGCAACGGCGCCGGTTCCGGCCCCGCGGCGGCCCGCGTTTCGCGCATCCCGTCCGGTCATCCGGAAGGCTATCTCGAAGCCTTCGCGACGATCTACACGGAAGCCGCGCACGCCATCAACGCGCACAAGAAGGGCAAGGCAATCGACAAGGCCGTGGTTTACCCGACCGTTGATGACGGCGTGAAGGGCGTTGCCTTCGTCGAGGCCTGCGTGGCCTCCTCGAAGAAGAACGGCGCCTGGGTCAAGGTCTGATCCTCACTCGACTACTCTGACGGATACAACTAATGAGCGCGTTTCCTAGAATATTAGGATGCGCGCTCATTGTCGTTTAACAATGCTATGGCAGAAAATGCGCGCAACCACATGGAGAGATGGTCGATGAAAGTTTCTGCCAAAGTTCTGACATGCGCGTTTGCGCTCGCTGCGTTTCCGGCATTGTCGCAGGAAGTCCCCAACCGCGCACCGAACTTCTATGCCGGCGAGCGTGCTCTCGGCACGGTCAAGGTGCAGACGACGATGTCCCTCTCGGTGCCTGTGAGGCCGGGCAGGAAATCGGTGAACAGATCAAGGCAGCCCAGAAAGGGCTCTACACGATGGCTAGCGAGCAATGTGATCTCATCCTGCAGACACTGGCCGAAAGCTGCCAGATCACCAACCTCACCAGCAGCGTGGATCTCAATCGCGGTGGGCGCAACGAAATCCTCGTGAATGCCGCAGTGACAATGGCCGTGAAGGTCAAGGACGCAGCGAAGGGGCCATAACCAACACGGCGTCATTGAGACGCCGAAGTGCAAGCCCGCTTCGATTTATCCGGCAAAGCGTGGCCAGGTCACGCACGGACCGCCGCCGGTTTGCGGTTCCACCCGATATCGCCTTGATTTCAGCCCTCCGCCCGCCTAGATTGCGGCCATCGCCAATACCAACAGGATGTGTGCAGCAATGGATTTCACCCCGATCGCAACGCCAGTTCGCCTTGCCATTCGGGAGTCCTTTATCCATGCCTGCATCCATTACCCTGTCCAATCTTTCCTGGTCCACGCCTGACGGACGGCCCCTTCTTTCCCACCTCGATCTAAGCTTCGGCGCTGAACGAACCGGCCTCGTCGGTCGCAACGGTGTCGGCAAGACGACGCTGCTGAAGCTTGTTTCCGGCGAATTGCAGCCGCAGTACGGCAGCATTGCCTTTGGCGGGCGCCTCGGCATCCTGCGCCAGGCGGTCCAGGTGGAGGAGGGCGCAACGGTCGCCGATCTCTTTGGTGCCAGTGATGCGCTCGCTATCCTTCATCGCGCCGAAGCCGGCGACGCGACCGCTGACGAACTCGCCAATGCCGATTGGACGATCGAGGCGCGCATTGCCGCGGCGATCGAACGCGTCGGATTGGACGCGGAGCCGGAAACGCTGCTGACCTCGCTCTCCGGTGGCCAACGGACGCGTGTGGGTCTTGCGGCGCTTGTCTTTTCCGATCCCGATTTCCTTGTTCTCGACGAGCCGACCAACAATCTCGACCGCGATGGGCGGGAAGCCGTGATCGCCTTGCTTGCCGGCTGGCGCGCCGGCGCCGTCGTCGTCAGCCATGATCGCGAACTGCTTGAAACCATGGATGCGATCGTGGAGATCACCACGCTTGGCGCCCGGCGATACGGTGGCAACTGGAGCGCCTTTCAGGAGCGGAAGGCGCTCGAGCTCGCCGCCGCTGAACACGATCTCGCAGACGCGGAGAGGCGCGTTGCCGATGTGGTCCGCAGCGCCCAGGTCGCGGCCGAGCGGCAGGCCCGCAGCGATCGCAACGGTCGCAGGAAGGCGGCACGCGGGGATATGCCCCGCATTGTCGCCGGCGGTCTCAAGGGGGCGGCGGAAAACACGAGCGGCAACAAAGTTCGCCTTGGCGAAAGACGCCGCGAGGAGGCGACGGAAGAGGCGTCGGCGGCGCGGCAGCGGATCGAGATCCTGCAGCCCTTTTCAGCGCAGCTCGCGTCAACCGGGTTGGCGCCCGGCAGGGATGTTCTCCGGCTGGCGGGCGTAACCGCCGGCTATCGGTCGGAAGCGCCGATCATCCGAAACCTCTCCTTGGCCATGACCGGCCCCGATCGCGTCGCGGTCGCCGGCCCGAACGGCTCCGGCAAGACAACGCTGCTGGCGCTGATCACCGGCGCGCTGCAGCCGTGGTCCGGAACCGTTTCCGTCATGACCGGCTTTTCGCTGTTCGATCAGAGTGTCAGTCTCCTCGATCGATCACGGTCGATCCGCGAGAATTTCCGCAATCTCAATCCCGGAGCCAATGAGAATGCCTGCCGCGCGGCGCTGGCGCGCTTCATGTTCCGGGCGGATGCCGCCCTGCAGGAGGTCTCGACGCTTTCGGGCGGGCAGTTGCTGCGCGCTGGGCTTGCCTGTGTTCTCGGCGGTGCAAAGCCGCCGCCGCTGCTGATCCTCGACGAGCCGACGAACCATCTGGATATCGATTCCATAGCGGCCGTCGAGGCGGGCCTTCAGGCCTACGACGGTGCGCTGCTGGTCGTCAGTCACGACGAGGTGTTTCTGGAGAATATCGGCATTGCGAGACGGCTGCAGTTGCCCTCAGGCGATGAGATCATCGCGTAGTGGGGGGAGGTCTGTTTTCCATATTTCGCCATAATGGATTTTCATCTGCAACGTTACAGTTTTGACATTCGAGCCCTGTACAAGCCTATCTGGCTTGGCTAAACCGCCACCGAAGATGGCCGCACCGGCCTGTCCAACAGCAACAGACGGAACCCTCTCATGATCGATCCGAAGACCCTTGCTGCCCGCTTCCCGGGCGATTTCACCTTCGGCGTTGCGACGGCGGCGTTTCAGATTGAAGGCGCTTCCAAGGCAGACGGCCGCAAGCCCTCCATCTGGGATGCCTTCTGCAACATGCCGGGTCGCGTCTTCAACCGCGACAATGGCGATGTCGCCTGCGATCACTATAACAGGCTCGATCAGGACCTCGATCTGATCAAGTCCATGGGCGTCGAAGCCTACCGCTTCTCGATCGCCTGGCCGCGCATCATCCCTGATGGCACAGGGCCGGTGAACGAGGCGGGTCTCGATTTCTACGATCGTCTGGTCGATGGCTGCAAGGCGCGCGGCATCAAGACCTTCGCAACGCTTTACCATTGGGATCTGCCGCTGCTTCTCGCCGGTGACGGTGGTTGGACGGCGCGCTCGACGGCCTATGCATTCCAGCGCTACGCCAAGACAGTGATGGCTCGCCTCGGCGACCGCCTCGATAGCGTCGCGACCTTCAACGAGCCATGGTGCATCGTCTGGCTCAGCCATCTCTATGGCATTCATGCGCCGGGCGAACGCAATATGCAGGCAGCCCTTCACGCCATGCACCACATGAATCTTGCTCATGGTCTTGGCGTCGAAGCGATCCGCTCGGAAGCGCCCAACGTGCCTGTGGGCCTCGTGCTCAATGCCATGTCCGTGATGCCAGGCTCCGACAGCGCGGCCGATCAGGCGGCTGGCGAACGTGCTCACCAGTTCCACAACGGCGCCTTCTTCGATCCGGTCTTCAAGGGCGAGTATCCGAAGGAGTTCCTGGAAGCGCTCGGCGACCGCATGCCTGTTGTGGAAGAGGGCGACCTCAAGATCATCAACCAGAAGCTCGACTGGTGGGGCCTCAACTATTACACGCCGCTGCGAGTTGCTGATGATCCGGCAAAGAACGGCGACTTCCCCTGGACTGTCGAGGCGCCACGCGTCAGCGACGTGAAGACCGATATCGGCTGGGAGGTCTATGCGCCCGGCCTGAAGAACGTCGTCGAAGATCTCTATCGTCGCTATGAGCTGCCGGAGTGCTACATCACCGAGAACGGTGCCTGTGACAATACGGGCATCGAGCAGGGCGGCGAAGTCAACGATACGATGCGCCTGGACTATTACGGCGAGCACTTGGACGTCGTCGCCGACCTGATCAAGGACGGATATCCGATGCGCGGCTACTTCGCCTGGAGCCTGATGGACAATTTCGAGTGGGCCGAAGGCTACCGCATGCGGTTCGGCCTCGTGCATGTTGATTACGAGACCCAGGTCCGCACGGTAAAGAAGAGCGGCAAGTGGTACAGCGAACTTGCCGGGCAGTTCCCGAAGGGCAACCACAAGAGCAGCTGACGAGCGCATGGCGCGAATCGGCGCCGTGGCTTAAACCCAAGCGCATGGAAAAGCCGCTCTTCCTCTATGCGCTCTGCGGCAGCCAGCGAAAGGCTTCGACCAATCGCCGGCTGCTCGAAGCCCTGCGGGACAATGCACCCGCAGGCGTCGTGGTCGAGCTCTGCGAGCTGATCGGCGAGTTGCCGATCTTCAACCCGGACCGCGAGGGCGAGAACACGCCAGCGATCGTTGAAGAGTTTGCAGCCAGGATCCGTGCGGCCGACGGCATTATCGTCGCCTGTCCGGAATATGCCCATGGCCTGCCTGGGGGATTGAAGAACGCGCTTGATTGGCTCGTTTCCCGCGACGAAGTGCCGTTCAAGCCCGCAATGATTGCGCATGCCTCGCATCGCGGCGATTTCGCCCTCGAGCAGCTGACCGAAGTGCTGAAGACGATGTCGCTGCGGCTTGTCGACGAGGCTTTTCTAAAGATCTCGTTGCTTGGCAAGACGGATGGCGGACAGGCTGATGTCCTCGCCGAAGCCGTGAAAAGCGGCCTTCTCGTATCTGTGCTTGTAAAATTCTGCGCTGCAATCAATCGCGTTGGCGTCTGACTCTTTCCGTCAAGTTGTGGAAAACATTGCGTAATCAACGTATTTTCCTGACGTTTTTGGGGCTAGCGGTTATGGCAAAAAAATCGCCGATGATTAATCGTTACATCGATCCCTTAACCGTTTTTTGAGCCCTGGCTGGCAGACTTCCGTGATCGGGGAGCAATGAATGCGGGCAATTTTCGGGGGCAACAAGAAAGTATCGGGCATCGGTCGTCATGCGACGGTCGCCGGCGTACTTTTCTCCTTTGCCATTGTTGTCGCAATTGTCACGACGCTCGTGCTGAGCGCGCTCGAGCGCGTTGCCGACCGATCCAATGTGCTGGATGACGAGCGCTCCCGTGAAACTGTATCCGGCGCCCTGAAGACCTTCGAGATGCAGTTGGGCGCGACGCTCAACGATTATGCAGCATGGGACGATGCCGCGGTGAACGTCTATGCCGCCGATGGCATGGCCTGGACGATCAGCAACTACGGCGAAATGTCGGTCAACAGCTCCCTTTTCGATATGGCGATCGTGATCGACGACGAGAAGAAGCCGATGATGGCCTATCAGGAAGGCAAGCCGATGGATGGCGCGCTGGACGACTTCTTCTCGCCCGCGCTCTGGTCACTCTTCGACAAGGTGAAAGCGGCGGGCCTGCAGGACAACCCGGAGGCGACAGGTTTCGTCGATACCAAATCCGGTATTGCGGCGGTCGGCGTCGCGCTGGTGCGCGAGAAATCCGGCGCGCTCGATATGCCGGCAGGAAAACATCGCTATCTCATCTTTGCCCGCCACCTAGGTTCCGACAGGGTGGCCGAACTTGGCGCGACCTATGTGGTCGACGGTTTGAAGCTGGTCGCCCCTGATTTCGAAGCCCCGTATTCGGTGGCGATCGTCGACGCCAAGGCGGCCATGCTCGGCAAGCTCATCTGGCTGTCGCGGGGGCCTGGCGATATCGGCTATGGCGAAGTTCGGCCGATGGTCGTCAAGGCACTTGGGCTTGTCGGCTTGTTCTTCATCGTTCTGCTCATCATCGGTTGGCTGGCGCTCCGCCGCCTGAAGGCCGAGGAAATCATTGCCCGAGAGGAAGCCAATCGTGACCGGTTGAGCGGCCTGTTGAACCGAGATGGGCTTGGAACCGCGATCGACGCCTTCGTTGCCGAGGCAGCGCAAACGCATCGCAATGTGCTCATCCTCTATCTCGATCTCGACGGCTTCAAGGAAGTCAACGACGCCTATGGTCATGGCACCGGCGATCAGCTGATCCGCGCGGTCGCAGCTGGCCTCAACGTGCTCATTCCTGAGGGCGCCGTGCTCGCCCGCATCGGCGGCGACGAGTTCGCCATCGCTTTTGTCTCCGAAAGTGAGCACGCCGTTGCCCTGCAGCTTTCCGAGCAGATCCTGGACTTCCTCGCAGAACCGCTGGAGATCGGCCGGCGCGTCGTTGTCATCGGTGCAAGCATCGGCATCGCAATGTCGGAGGGTGGTGCGATCGACCGCGAGGAACTGGTGCGCCGGGCTGACCTTGCGATGTACAAGGCCAAGGAAGCCGGCCGTGCACGCATGACGCTTTACGATCCGGCCATGGACGCTGACCGGGCCGAGCGCAATGCGCTGGAGCTCGATTTGCGGATGGCGATTGAAGGCGGTGATTTGCAGATTGCCTATCAGCCGCTGATCGATGCTGCGACCCATGAAATGACGGGCGTCGAGGCGTTGGTGCGATGGAACCGCCCGGGTCACGGGCCGGTCTCGCCTGAAGTGTTTATCCCCATCGCCGAAACCAGCGGACTTATCGAGGCGCTGGGGCTCTTTGTTTTGCGCAAGGCCTGCGAGACAGCCAAGCAATGGCCGGAACTGCGTATCTCGGTCAATGTTTCTCCGGGGCAGTTCCGTAACCCGGCCTTTGTCGACTATGTCCGATACGTGCTGAAGCAAACGGAGATCGAGGCCAAGCGGGTGACGCTTGAAGTCACCGAGGGTTACATGATCCAGAACCCTCAGCGTACCCGGCAGGCGATCGAGCGACTGAAGACACTCGGCGTCAAGGTTGCGCTCGACGACTTCGGCTCGGGCTTTTCTTCCATCGGCTACCTGCGCCAGTTCGGCTTCGACCGCATCAAGATCGACCGCTCGCTGGTCATGGACATCCTGGAAAGCGACAGCCAACGCGAAATGCTGCAGGCGACGGTGGCACTTGCCCGCTCGCTCGACATTCCGGTCACGGCCGAGGGTATCGAGACCGAGGAGCAGGGCATTGCGGTGCGGCTCTTCGGCTGTGATACGTTACAGGGCTACTTCTTTGGCCGGCCGATGCCGGCCGATCAGATTACCGAACGGCTGATGCGGTGGCGCGCGGCAAAGGTCACCACCCGCCGCACCAACGCCGCCTAATCAGGTTCCGATGTGCTTTTGGCCACGCTTTTTGGCGAGCGCGATCTGATGCTGCCGCTGGCGGTAGCGCAGGCGGTCGTCTTCGCTGCGCGTGCTGTAGCAGTTGCTGCAGGATACGCCTTCCTCGTAGTGAGGTGAGGTGATCTCCTCAGCTGTTATCGGATTGCGGCAGGCGTGGCAAAGCTTGTGTTCGCCTTCCTTTAGGCCATGCTCGACCGACACACGTTCGTCGAATACGAAGCAGGCGCCGTCCCAGAGGCTTTCTTCCTGCGGGATCTCCTCGAGATACTTCAGGATGCCGCCCTTGAGGTGGTAGACCTCCTCGAAGCCCTGCTCCTTCATGAAGGCTGTCGCCTTCTCGCAGCGGATGCCGCCGGTGCAATACATGGCGATCTTCGGCTTGTTGTGGAGGCCGGTATTGTTGCGCACCCAGTCCGGAAACTCGCGGAAGGTCTTCGTATTCGGGTCGATAGCACCGCGGAAGATGCCGATTGCCGTCTCATAGTCGTTGCGCGTGTCGATGACGATCGTATCGGGATCGGAGATCAGCGCATTCCAGTCCTGTGGCGCGACATAGGTGCCGACCACCTTGTTGGGGTCGATGTTCTCGACGCCCATGGTGACGATCTCTTTCTTGAGCTTCACCTTCATGCGCAGGAAAGGCATCTTCGATGCGTGGCTTTCCTTGTGCTCGAGCGCTGCAAATTCCGGCTGCGCGCGCAGGTAGGCGAGCACTGTCTTGATGCCCGCGTCCGGTCCGGCGATCGTGCCGTTGATCCCCTCGTGCGCCAGAAGCAGCGTGCCCTTCACGCCATTGTCTTCGCAAAGCGCCTGCAGCGGTTCGCGCAGGCTTTCGAAGCGTGGCACGGAAACAAAATGGTAAAGCGCCGCGACGAGGAAAGGGCTCGCCGCTGTCGTCTGTTGGGTCAGCGTGTCTGTCATGCGGCTGGAAATACAGGTTTCGGCCCGCGAACGCAATCGGCGGCATCGTCGCGGTCGGCAACAGCCCTCCAGAGCAGTGCGATTCGGTCCGCTTCCTTGTCCCAATCCTTCGGGAACACATCCTCGGCACGGTCCAGCGCTGCGTTCCGATCTTCCTGCTGGCGGAAGATGATGGCGTCGAGCAGACGGGCGAGATCGTCGGCATTCGGAAAAAAGTCCGGCTCTGCCTCGACGAGTTCGCAGAGCACATCGAGATCGTGGACGTGACCGAGCAGATCAACGAGTTCGCTGGCTGCTTCGTACTTCGCCTTCATTGCCGTCGGCCACAGGGGGCGAAGAAGAGTGTGATAGGCGCGGTAGTCCTGCGTCCGTTTGCGCAATGTGTGGAAGGTTTCCGTCGAGGCTTCGTCGTGACAGGAGGCAATTGCTTTCTGCGCTCCGCGGACGGTTTTTCGCCAGCCTTTGGCGATCAGTCGCGCATTCCTGCGCTGACGGCCGTTGAACTCGATTGTGTCGAGCGCGGCAATGGCCTCCTCAAGCATGCCGGGTATTTCCGATAGCCGCTGCTCCAGGCCGCTCTCGGCGGCCCCAAGCATGCGATCGCGGCGCATCTCGAGTGCAGAGACGATGCGGCCGAGTGCCTCACCCTCCTCGGCATCGCGCGCGTTCTCCCTCAGGTAGACGGCAGTGTCGATCAGCGCCGCGGCATCACGGATTGTGGAGACGGATTTGGCGACGTCGCGGAGCCTGGCGTTCTCCTGCTCGCGAAAGGCCGGGATGTCCCTGGCGACGAGGCGATAGAGCGAGCGAACGCGCTTCAGGTTCTTGCGGAAGTCATGGATGGCCTCGTGCGTGCCATTCGGCCTTTCTTCAACAATGTCTATCGCCTCTCGCAGGTGACCAGCGGCCGCTCTACGAAACTCGCCTGTAAGATCGTGGTCAGGCCGTATGCGAAAAGGCATGCCTATCGTGCTCGAATTCGGTGGCAAGTGCCTGATTTGAGTAGCGGAAATCGCCTGTAACTTCACGGCCGATCCAGGCGGGCAGTGTTGGATTGTCGTCTTCCGAATCCATTTCGACTTCTGCGATTACCAGTCCGTGGTGCTCGCCGGCGAAGACATCGACCTCCCAGACAAAACCATCATGGGGGACGCGGTGGCGCGTCTTCTCGATGACAATGCCGACTGCCTCCTTCAAGAGCTCTTCAGCGTCGCCAACAGGGATATCGTATTCGAATTCGTCGCGCGTCATCGTGCTGCGGCCTATCTTGACCGTCAGCCGTGCTTTCTTGTCATCCAGCACACGAATGCGGACCGATCGGTCGTCCATGGAGGCAATGTAGCCCTGCCGTAGCTTCGATTTCGTCTCGGCTTCGGAACGCCATGCATCGCTGCGTACTAGAAACTTCCGCTCGATTTCTTTCGCCATTTCCGGTGACCTTTTGTGACGATTTTATTACGCTAGCCTAATTTTCCCGCTATGGGTACCCATTCTGTTACGAGGATAGGTTTTGTCTCGACAAAGCGCACCCATGGAGGTATTTCGAGACCCGAATTCAATCGTTTCAAAAGGATCACGCGGCCATGGGCGAAAAGACAGAAAAGCTCCTTTCCATCCTGAAACTTCAGCCTGTTGTACCGGTTCTGATCGTCGATGACGTCAAGTCCGCGGTTTCGCTGGCGCGTGCTCTTGTCGCAGGCGGCCTGAAGGCGATCGAAATCACCATGCGCACGCCAGCCGCCCTCGATGCCGTTCGCGCCGTCGCCGACGAGGTCGAAGGCGCTGAGGTCGGTGCCGGCACCATTCTCAACGCCGCCCATTGGGATGCAGCGGTTGCTGCCGGCTCGAGGTTCGTCGTCAGCCCGGGCGCAACACAGGAGCTGTTGGATGCGGCCCGCAATTCCTCCGTTCCGCTGCTGCCGGGTGCCGCGACTGCGAGCGAGGTCATGGCGCTGCGCGAGGAAGGCTACAAGGTGCTGAAGTTCTTCCCGGCAGAACAGGCCGGCGGCGCTGCCTATCTCAAGGCGCTGTCCTCGCCGCTCGCAGGTACAGTCTTCTGCCCGACCGGCGGCATCTCGCTGAAGAATGCGATGGATTATCTGTCGGTGCCGAACGTTATCTGCGTCGGCGGCTCCTGGGTGGCTCCAAAGGAATTGGTTGCGGCTGGCGATTGGGCCGGCATCACCAAGCTCGCGTCGGAAGCTGCTGCACTGAAGGCTTGATGCCAGGATAAACGGCATTTGATGCAGGCGGAATTTCCGCCTGCATTTGTATTTTGAGCGTCAGCACCTATCTCCCATTTGTCCTCTAGACAGGGAGATGATGAGGAATGATCGACGCGAAGAAGCTTCTTGAGCAGTTTCTGGGTTCGCAGGTGCCGGGTGTCGGCGGTACGGTCAAGGACCGGGCGGGCGACGCGATCCAGATGGCCAAGGACAATCCGTGGAAAGCCGGTGCGCTGGCAACCGTTCTGCTCGGGACCAAGGCCGGACGCAGCATTGCCGGCAATGCGCTTACTATCGGCGGTCTCGCTGCGATCGCGGGTCTCGGCTATCAGGCCTATAAGAATTATCAGGCAGGGCAGGCGCCGGCCACTCCGTCCGATGCGCCCCCACCAAGGACGGCCGTGCTGCCGCCCCCCGCTGACTCCGGCTTCGGCACCGGTTCCCCCGCCCAAAGCAACGAATTCGTCCTCGTTCTCATCCGCGCCATGATCGCCGCGGCCAAGGCCGATGGCCATGTCAACGATGACGAACGCGCCCTCATCCTCGAGAAGATCAGGGCCGCGGATGTCGCCGCCGAAGCCGCCTTCTTCATCGAACGGGAGTTGTCGCAGCCGACGGATCTCGACGCACTGGTTGCCGCCGCCGAGACTGAGGAGCAGCGGGTGGAGCTCTACACCGCGTCACGCCTGACCATTGAGCCGGATTCGCGCGCCGAGCGCGGCTATCTCGACCTGCTGGCTGGTCGCCTCGGCCTTCCCGATGCTTTGGTCGACCACATCGAGGCGACGGTGTCCTCCGCCAAGGTCGGCCTCTAAAAGCATCGTTCGGCCAGTTGCCTTTCCCTGGCGGCTGGCCTAAGCCATGTCTCCTTACTGGAGGAGCGTATGCGCGATCTATCGAATTTCAAGGGCTGTCCGGCACCCCAGCCGGTGACCCTCAGGGGGCGTTTTGTCACCGTCGAACCCTATGTCCGCGAGCAGCATCTGCAGGCGTTGTGGGACGGACTTGGCGGCATGGCCATCAATCCCTTGCTGCGCTACTTCTCGCAGCCCGATTTCACAGGTATCGAGGACTTCGCCGCCTGGCTTCAGTCGGTCGCCAAATCGGGTTGGCTGACGCATGTGTTCCGCGACAACCGCTCCGGCAAGATCGTTGGTATGGCGAACTACATGCGGGCCGATCCGGCCAATGGCGTGGTCGAGGTCGGCGGCGTCGCGCACGGTGCCGATATGAAGCGCTCGCCGCTCTCCACCGAAGTTCACTATCTGATGGCCAAGCATGTCTTCGAGGATCTCGGCTACCGGCGCTACGAGTGGAAATGCGACAATCTGAACGAGGCGAGCAAGACGACGGCGGCCCGCTACGGCTTCACCTACGAAGGCGTGTTCCGCCAGCACATGATTTCCAAGGGCCGCAATCGCGATACGGCCTGGTTTTCGATGCTCGATTCCGAATGGCCTGTCCTGAACGCAGCGTTCGAGGTCTGGCTGTCTCCCGGCAATTTTGATGCAGACGGCAAGCAGAAGCGGCGGCTCGAGGATATCCGCGCCGAGCTGACCAAGGAATCGGCCGCGTGACGGCTCCGAAATCGGAAGGTCGCTCGCAGGCAATTGCGGCGGCCATCATCCTCGTCGCCGCCGGCCTCGTGCTCTATTTCATGCCGGCCATCATTCTGGCACTCGGCAGCTACTCGCCGTATCTGGCGGCTGGTGTCGGCGCGTGCCTGGTTCTGGCCTTCTTCGTCGTCTTCTGGCTGAGGGCGAGATATCAGCGCCGACGCGGCAAATAGCGCCGCAGGCGTACGCTAAACTAGCCCTGTAGCGAGGCGCCGAGCAGCAGTGCGCCCATGGCAATCACCAGCAGGGCGCCCAGGATTTCGATGGTATTCCCAATCCACACCGACGCGGATGAGCCGCGCCCGGCAAGGCGCATCGCAGTGCCTTTGGCGGTGACCGCGAGCGTTGCCAGCATCGCGACCGTTATCGCGGTGCCGAGCGACATGGCGATTACTGACAATACGCCGCCGAGATAGAGGCCGTTCAGCAGCGAGAACGTCATGACCAGCAGCGCGCCCGAGCAGGGGCGTAAGCCGACGGCGATGATGGCCGACCAGGCTTCGCGGACATTGAACTTCTCGGCCTTGAGCAGCGATGGATCGGGCATGTGCGATTGGCCGCAGGTCTCGCAGGCCATGCCGGCAATGAACTTGTGCCCGGCTCTCAACGCCTGCGCTTCACCGACGGCGTAGCTCGAACCTTGCTTCTGCGCTCCATTGTCCTGCCAGTCCAGCATCATGCTGACGGGGCCAGAGGACGTTGCCATGACCTCGCGGCGCGGCATGCTGGCAATGATCCCCCGCAGCTTGCGGAACAGCAGCCAGCAACCGAAGAGGATGACCATGATGAAGCTGGCAATCTCCATCGCCTGCGTCGCTGCCGTCAGGGTTATGCCGGTGCCGCGCAGCACCAGCCATGCGCCGCCGACAAGTGCGATAGCGACCAGTCCTTGAATGAACGCGGAGACGAAGGAGATGGATACGCCGCGTTTCAGCTCGATCTCATTGGCGATCATGTAGGAGGAGATGACAGCCTTGCCGTGCCCGGGGCCGGCGGCGTGGAAGACACCATAGGCGAAGGAGAGGCCGATCAGCGTCCAGAGATGCCAGGTATCCTCACGCATGGCACGCAGCGCGCCCGTCAGGGCACGATAGAAGGCCTGCTGCTGTGCATTGACATAGAGGAGGAGGGGAGCAAGCGGACCGCCCGTTGGCTGGAAGCTCGGTTCCGATGTGCCGATGCCGAGCGGCGACTGCGCATGCGCGACCGCCATGCCCGCGACCAGCACCAATGCGGCGCCGAGCGCAATCGGCCGAAGCCGGTGCCTCAGCATGTCAGATCCAGTCGCGTCGCGAAGAGCTTCGACATGTTCGTCCCCGTCGGGTCGTTGAAGAAGGCGTCGGTCAAGGTCTGCTTGTTCTCGGCGATCACCTGGTCGGCATCGGGGCGGACGACCTGGTGCTTGCAGCTTTTGAAGCCGTCGCCGACCAGAACCAGCTCGTTGTCGGTCGGGAAGTCGATCGAGGTGTAGAGCGTCGGGTCGTAGACACCGAAGGTAAGGCCTCCCTTGAGCGGCATCTTTTCCGCCGGCTTGACGGCGAAGAACATCAGCAGCTGACCCTGCTTGTAGTCCACATGGATCAGGTCGGGCTTCTCGACCTTGATGTTCTTACCGTTCATCGTGAGGTTCATGTAGTAGTCGTAGTCGACCAGCGAATCCCGCACGGTCTTGCCGACCTCGGCCAGCTCGTTCGGGTCCAGCTTCAGATCGGTGTTCTTGTCGAAATCCATCACGACGGATGACGAGAAGACCTCGTCGAAGCGCCAGACGTTGCGCAGCTCGGCAACGTTGCCGTCGTCATCGGCGACGACCTCCAGCCGTGCTTCGACAAACACATGCGGGTGTGCAAAGGCGGCGGCTGGCAGAAGCGACAGGAGCGACGCCATCAGGAATGTCGATTTCTTCATGCGTGCTCTTACTGCGGGATCCCAAACTCACCTGATTCCTCACCAGTAAATGGGACGGAATTGGGACCGGCCCCAGACGGGAAGCGGTCAGGAATGCTTCTTGAACCAATTGTGAAGGTAGTCGACGAAGATGCGGACCTTGGCCGGCAGATAGCGGCGATGGGGGTAGACGGCATAGATACCGCGATCGGTCGGAATGTAATCGTTGAACAGCGTCACCAGCTCGCCACTCTCGATCGGCTTGCGGGCGATGAAATCGGGAATCAGCGCAACGCCGATGCCTGACAGTGCGGCGCGCAGCGTCGCATGCGGGCTGTTGACCTCCATGGGGCCTGTCACGGCAACGGCAAAAGACGTGCTGTCCGGATTGTAGAAGCGGATGCTGCCCTGGCTGCGCGAGTTGGTGTCGACGATGAAGGGGACGTTCGACAGATCCGACGGATGGGCGAGATCCGGGTGGCGCTCCACGAAGTCGGGTGTTGCGCAAAGATGGACGCGGAAATCCGAGATCTTGCGGGCGATCATGCCGGAGTCCTCAAGTTTGGTTACGCGAATGGCGACGTCGAAGCCTTCTTCGATGAGATCGACGAAACGGTCGTCGGCGGCGATCTCCAGCGCGAGATCCGGGTTTTCCTTGGCGAAGTCAATCAGCGACTGCCCGACCTCGGCATCGACGAAGGTGCGTGGTACCGAGACCTTCAATCGGCCCTTCAGTTGGGCGTTATTCTCGCGCACGAGATCGGCGAGGTTGTCGATCTCCTTCAGGATGTCGGAGGCCGTGCGGTAATAGGTATGACCGGCCTCGGTCATGGAGAATTGGCGGGTCGTCCGGTTCAGCAGCAGGGCGCCGAGTTCGTCCTCCAATTCACGCACATATTTCGACAACAGCGCCTTGGAGCGGCCGGTGCGCCGCGCCGCAGCCGAAAAGCCTTCTGCTTCAACGACATCGATGAAGGCGCGGATGCGGGTGAGGGTGTCCATGGTGATCTCCTGAAAAAGCGCCGAACCACCATTCAAATCAGTCGGTTGCGGGCCGTTTTACCACGTTGAACAAATTGCGGTGTATTGTTCAAATATTTTCTGCCGGGAGATGCGAAAAAACCGCTTGATTATGACGGCGAATATTCCTATCTCGTGGTCAGCCCAAAGTCGCACGTGCCCATGGGTGTCCGCCGAACCCTCGAATTGGTGAGGAAATCGGTAAGGTACCTGGAATTAACCCCTCCAGTCGCTATTCCGGCCAACCGGAAAATGCGAGGACGCCTGAAGCAACGACGGTGCGGGCCTTTTTGTTCTCTCCCTGCTTTCCATCAGCGGGGGTTACTGAAGAGGCACACCTTCATTGCCGGAAGTGCGGTAGGGAACTCCCTCCAATCCATGGCAGACAAAGCCGGATCCATGTCTTTCGCGGCGTTGATCCATCATTCGCGCTATCAAGCGCTTGCTAAGGTTCCGGGGTCTCCACCGGCTGGTTCCTATGCGAGCGAGTGATTGCCCTTTGTCCTCCGGTTTTTCCGGAGCTCTGGAATTGGAAGAGGGAATCGATATGACCACCCAGCGCATCCGCGACTTTCTCGCAACCCGACGTCCCGACGGTCCCTGCCTCGTGGTCGACCTCGACGTCGTGCGCGATAATTTCTCTGCTTTCCGTCACGCCATGCCGGACAGCGCGATCTACTACGCCGTCAAGGCAAACCCGGCTCCTGAAGTCCTGAAGCTGCTCGCCGACATGGGTTCCAGCTTCGATTGCGCGTCTGTCGCCGAAATCGAAATGGCGCTCAATGCCGGTGCGACCGCTGCCCGTATTTCCTTCGGCAACACGATCAAGAAGGAACGCGACGTTGCCCGCGCGCATGCGCTCGGCGTCAGCCTCTTTGCGGTCGACAGCCACGAGGAAGTCGAGAAGATCTCGCGTGCCGCTCCAGGTGCTCGGGTGTTCTGCCGCGTTCTGACCGATGGCGAAGGTGCTGAATGGCCGCTGTCGCGCAAGTTCGGCTGCGTGCCGCAGATGGCCGTCGACGTTCTCGTCTACGCGCATCAGCTCGGCCTTGAGTCCTACGGTGTGTCGTTCCACGTCGGTTCGCAGATGACCAAGGTCGATGCCTGGGATTCGGCTCTTGCCGATGCCAAGCGCGTCTTCGTTCAGCTGGCCAAGCAGGGCATCCACCTGCAGATGGTCAACATGGGCGGCGGCTTCCCGACCAAGTACCTGCGTGACGTTCCGTCGGCGGAAGCTTACGGTCGTGCGATCTACCAGAGCCTTCGCGACCACTTCGGCAACAACCTGCCGAAGACGATCATCGAGCCGGGCCGCGGCATGGTCGGCAACGCCGGCGTCATCAAGACGGAAGTCGTGCTGATCTCGAAGAAGTCCGACAACGATGCCGCTCGCTGGGTGTTCCTCGACATCGGCAAGTTCGGCGGTCTGGCCGAGACGATGGACGAAGCCATTCGTTACCCGATTCGCACCGAGCGCGACGGCGACGAAATGGAGCCCTGCGTCATTGCTGGCCCGAC
The DNA here is from genome assembly GCA_900466985.1 of Hyphomicrobiales bacterium. Taxonomy (GTDB): domain Bacteria; phylum Pseudomonadota; class Alphaproteobacteria; order Rhizobiales; family Rhizobiaceae; genus Rhizobium. The sequence goes on along the minus strand of UBOA01000013.1, from coordinate 157,815 downwards.
CTGCGATTCCGCCGACGTGCTCTACGAGAAGAATCTCTATCCGCTGCCGATCTCCCTTTCGATCGGCGACGAGATCCTGATCGAAGGCACCGGCGCCTACACGACGACCTACTCGGCGGTCGCGTTCAACGGCTTCGAGCCGCTGAAGGCCTACGTCATCTAATCTTGCCAGCCCCGTAGCCAGCCGGGGCGGCATTTCTCACAATTCATATCAATCGCCGCTCATAACGGTTTTGGGTACGGGAGGCCACGATGGCCGCTGTTCTTGATTCTGTCCGCGCATTTTTTGCGCCTTCTGTCTACACCATCGACGCCGAAAACGCTGGCGACGTCGTGGCTCGCGAAAATCTGCTGGATCGTGCCATGGGCCCGAACCGCCGCAAGAAGTCGTCGGAAAAGATCCGCCGTGGCCGTGTGCCGGCTGAAGGCCTGGCGCTGGTTGCTCGTGATCGCGACAGCCATGTCATCGGCACCGTGCGCCTGTGGAACGTCGAGGCCGGCGTCAACGCCGAAGGCACGCCGATCAACGCGCTGCTGCTCGGGCCGCTGGCGGTCGATGCGAGCTTCGAGGGCAAGGGTGTCGGATCGGCGCTGATGCGCGCTGCCATGCTGGAGGCGAAGAATCGTGGGCACGGCGCGATCCTGCTCGTCGGCGATGCCCCTTACTACGAGCGTTTCGGTTTTTTTGCCGGGAAGGCTCAACATCTCGTCATGCCGGGTCCCTTCGAACGCTCGCGCTTCCTGGCGCTGGAGCTCATCGAGGGATGGCTTGACGGTGCGGCCGGCATGATCGTCCCCTCGGGACGGATGCTGGCAAGCGCCCCGGTCCGCAGGGCGGCGTGATCGGCAAGGCCTCTCCCCTGATGGGGAGGGGCCTTTTGTTTTCCCGTTTTTCGGAAATCAAGTTTAGGAGGCGCCGGAAAACCGGACGAACGCTTAGCCTAAACTTTTATGACTGCGTGCCCCCTCAGGCTTCAATTACTTGACGACGCTTGTGTCGACCAATTGAGTTCCGGCAGTCTGAACGACATTTTCAGGTATAGCGGCGATGAAGAACATCGTGAAAGCATAAACCGCGAATATAGTCGCTGCGGCAGTGGCCCTTAGAATCATTCATGCACTCCTATTCTCAGGAGTTCAATGTGGGCTCAAAAAGTGGCTTTCCAAAGAGTTTTCTGAACGCCAGATGAACAAAAAACTGTGAGAGCAAAAATTAATGATATTTTAGCAACACCTGAGTTTCGCCCTGAAGTGGACGAAATTCCCGATTTGTTCTCATGAATGTGCAATTATTTCAATCATATAGATGAAAGTTTGGGCACTGGTTTTCCTCGCTGGCGCCTGGTCGCCCTATGATCTCCTCGTCATCGGGCAGGGAGCCGGGTTCATGAACCGGTCCGCCTTCCGTTCATATTTCGGCGCTCGATGATGGTTGCCGAGGCTGGGTCGGATACCGTCAGGGTTGAAGATCCGCCGGGGAATCGGGATCGGGAGACGCTCCTGCCGATCTTGAGAAGCCGGAAAGCTAGCCGCAATCGGGCAGGCGATGCAGCCTGACATCCCACTCCCTTATCCAATCGCCTGCCCACTCCCATCGGGAGAAACCGTCACGAAGCACGGCTTCGCGCGGCGCCTTGGGCTGCCTGCGGGATGGCGGCCTACGCCTGTCGTGTGTTCATCAGACGCGTCCCCGCCGATCATAAACTTTCACGTCCGCAGGTCGTGCCTGCGGACTGGATCGCGCAATCGTGGCAGCACCGCACCAATTCGCGCTTCTCCGGCGACGATTATGGCTACGGCTGGTTCTCGCGGCAGATCGGCGGCGAGGAGGTCCATTTCGCCTGGGGCTATGGCGGCCAGATGCTCTACATCGTCCCCTCGCTCGGCATGACTGTCGTCATGACATCGGACGAAAGCGGCCCATCGGCGCGCACCGGCTATCGCGATGCGCTGCATGCTGTGCTTGCGGAAATTATCGAGGCGGCGCGGCTGTCCTGATAACGCAGCCGCGCATAAGCTTAGGCTGCGATATCGACGACGCCGCAATCGCCGGCTTCGGAAGCGAAGGCCAGCAGCTTGCCGTTCTTGCTCCAACTCATTGAGGTGATCGCGCCCTTGCCGGGTCGGCGCAGCAGCGCTTCCTTGCTGTCGGCAATGCGGACGGCGAGGATCATGCCGTCGATGAAGCCGATCGCCAGGATGTCTTCGACAGGGTGGAACTTCACTGAGGTCGCCATGATGTTGGCGCGGGTGCCGAGCTCGAGCGGCGCCTTGCCCATCGGGCCGTCCTTGCCCTGGAACGGCCAGACGATCGCGGCCGGCGCACCTGACGAGGCAAGCCACTTGCCCTTCGCGGACCAGGAGAGAGACTTCACCTTGGCGGGATAGCCGGTCATGCGCATGTGCCGGGCTTCGGCACCGGCCTTGCTGTCGAGCTTCCAGCCGTGCAGCGCATTTTCCTGCATTGTGGTGACGAGGAAGTTGCCATCAGGCGAGAAGGTGACGCCAGTATGGGCGCCCTTCCATTCGAGGTCGACCGGCTTGGCGGCAGTGCCGACCCAATGCAGCGACACGCCATTGTAGCGAGCGGCGGCAATGCGCATGCCCTTGGGCGCGAAGGCGAGGCCTTCGACGGTCCGCTCTTCGGTAAATTCCTTGGTCGTGCCGTCGGCGAGGCGCACGAGGGCGCTCTTGCCGTAGGAGTAGGCGACGGCGCCCTGCGGGCCGGCGGCAAGCTGGGAAATCCATTTGCGCGGCGCGTTTGCAAGCTCGGTCACCCCGGCATCGGCTCCGATGCGCAGTACCTTGCCGTCCTCGCCGCCAGAAATCAGGCTTTCGCTATAGGGGTCGCGGATGCAGCTCAGCATGCCCTGATGGGCTTCGGTCACCTTCTCGCCGCCATCGAGGCGGTGGATGGTGCCGGTGGCATTGGCGAAGAAGGGGGTGTCACCTAAAAATTCGACGGCCAGGATATGGCCGTCGAGATCAAACGGGGCAACTGTGGGCATCAGGCCGCCGCCTCGCACGCCTTGAAGGAAGCTTCGAGCTTTTCGTGATCAAGTTCGCGGCCGATGAAGACGAGACGGGTCTCATGCTTCTCGCCGTCCTTCCAGGGGCGCTGGTGGTCGCCTTCGATGATCATGTGGACACCCTGAACGACGTAGCGCTCGGGATCGTCCTTGAAGGCGATGATGCCCTTGAGGCGCAGGATGTTTGGCCCCTGTGTCTGCGTGATCTTCTGGATCCAGGGGAAGAAGCGTTCCGGGTTCATTTCGCCGCCACGCAGCGAGACCGACTGCACCGTCACGTCATGGATCGGCGACATGGCGCCATGATGGTGGTGGTCATGGTCGTGATCATGATGGTGATGGTCATGATCGTGGTCGTGATCATGCGCATGGTGATGATGGTCGTGGTCGCAATCCGGGCCGCAGACGTGATCGTCATGGTCATGGTCGAGGAAGTGCGGATCGTTCTCCAGCGCGCGCTCCAGGTTGAAGGCGCCCTGATCGAGAACGCGGGCCAGATCGACGCCCGAACGGCTGGTCTTGTAAACGCGGGCCGAGGGATTGATGGCGTGAACGATATCCTCGATCTGCGCCAGCTCTTCCGGCGTGACGAGGTCGGTCTTGTTGATCAGGACGACGTCGGCAAAGGCGATCTGGTCTTCGGCCTCGCGGCTGTCCTTCAGGCGCAGCGGCAGGTGCTTGGCGTCGACGAGAGCGACAACGGCGTCGAGTTCCGTCTTGGCGCGCACGTCGTCATCCATGAAGAAGGTCTGGGCGACCGGCACAGGATCGGCAAGGCCCGTCGTCTCCACGATGATGCCGTCGAAACGGCCGGGGCGGCGCATCAGGCCTTCGACAACGCGGATCAGGTCGCCGCGCACGGTGCAACAGACGCAGCCATTGTTCATTTCATAGATCTCTTCGTCGGATTCGACGATAAGATCGTTGTCGATGCCGATCTCGCCGAACTCGTTGACGATGACCGCATATTTCTTGCCGTGGTTCTCCGACAGGATGCGGTTGAGCAAGGTCGTCTTGCCGGCGCCGAGGTAGCCGGTGAGAACGGTAACGGGGATAGGCTTCTGCTGGGTGGGGATCGCGTCGGTCATAAGAACCTCGAGAGATGGCACGCCCGGGGGCGGGGCTGAAAATTCGTCGGTCTCATATAAGGAGTTGCGGGCGGCAGTTCAAAGGGTTTTGTATGTTATAAGATCACATCGCACCGGCGATGGTTTCAATCGAGCTCCGCCGCGTCGAATGCATCGACGTCCTGCAGCAGTTCGACCAGCCCCCTCACGGACTGCGCAATCAGCGCCTCGCCCTTCTCCGCCGTCGCCAGCGACGCGTTACCCGCCACGCCCGACGGGCTAAGGTCAGACATCTTCCATCCGAAGGCGTGCGGGCCATAGGCACGCAGATGCTTGAAGCGGGCAGCGAAATCCGACTGTCGGGACGGGAAGTCCGCAGCCTTGGTCATGTCGACCTTATCGGGGTGAAGCGCCAGCATCACCGACGTCTCGATGTCGCCGCCGTGGATATCGATCGCCTTTGCCTCGGGTGAGATGACATCGGCGGGAACGCCGAAGCGCGTCCAACTGGTGGCGACGGCAAGCATGTTGAACCGGACGCGGGCCTCCGTCGCAACGATCGTCATCAGCGGTGAGTTGCCGCCATGGGCATTCAACATCACCAACTTGCGAATGCCCATGTCCGAGAGCCTCCGGGCAATGCCGAGCCAGCGTTCGATGGCCTCTCCATATGTCAGTGTTTGCGTACCCTTCGCGTCCATGTGCTCGATCGAATAGCCGACTGTTTCCGTCGGCAGAAACGTGACCGGCAAGGCGGCGGGAACTGCAGCCTTGAGCCGGGCAACGATGCCGGCTGCAATCAATGAATCCGTGTCGAAGGGCAGGTGAGGTCCGTGCTGCTCGTGGGCGCCAAGCGGCAGGATTGCGATCCACCGACTGCGGTCCGAGGGGGAGAGATTCGGATCGTTGTGTTTGAAGTCGCGAGAAGGCACATTCATCCGGCTAAGCCCTCTTGTTTATGACGAGATGATGCGCAATGTGATAGCGCAGCGTTCTCAATGCTTATCGCATAAGCCCTTAAACCGAAATCGATTTAGGGGAGATGATTATGAATGTTCCGGCTTCCTTGCACGGTGAGGGATGCGCAACACGGCAAAGTCAAAGGAATGGCGATGGGGAAGAAGCACAAGGACGGAAAGAAGCAGAAATCCAAGAAGAAGGACCAGACCGAATATACGGTGGTCGATCTTTCGCCGGCTTTGACACAGGCGGCCCGCTCGATGCGCACCGTGCTGTCTCGCAACCTGCTTGAAAGCGGTCTCTATGCCGGCCAGGATGGCGTGATTTTGTTGCTCGCGGAAACCGACGGGATGACGGCAGGCGGGTTGGCACAGAAGCTCGGCGTCAAGGCGCCAACCATGACGCGCACGATCGGACGCATGGAGGCCCAAGGCTTCCTTGAGCGCAAGCCGGATGCCGACGATGCCCGCCTGACCAAGGTCTATCTGACCGAACTCGGTCGCGGCAGCGTCACGGCAATCGAAATGGCGTCCTCGGCCTGCGACAGCATGGCCACCCAGGAGTTCTCCGAGAAGGAAATCCGCAATCTTGTCCGTCTATTGAAGGCAATTGACGGCAACTTGCAGTCCGCCGCCATTCCTCTCGATGAGCCTGAGGAAATCTGACGGATTTGTGAAATTACGAATTGCTTCGTTGCGTTTAATCTTTTAATTAAACATTTTAATAGTGCTCGACTCTTGAAATGGTTGGGCGCAAGGACAACCGCGCGTTGCCTGGGGAGGACACGTGGCTCAAAAGATAAAGCTTTCGACGATCGCCGAAACGCTCGGCATTTCCACAGCAACCGTATCTCTTGCCTTACGTGACAGCCCGCTCGTGGCTGGTGCCACCCGAGACAAAATCAAGGAACAGGCGCGCGCACTCGGCTATATCTATAACCGCCGCGCCGCCAGCCTGCGCACGTCCCGCTCTGGCATCATCGGTGTCGTCGTCCACGACATCATGAACCCGTTCTATGGCGAAATCCTGAAGGCGATCGAAAGCGAGCTCGATCGCAGTCGGCATACCTTCATTCTGTCGAACCATTACGACTCCGTCGAAAAGCAGCGCACCTTCATCGAAACGCTGCTGCAGCTCGGTGGGGACGGGGTCATCATGTCGCCGGCGATCGGTACGCCGCCGGAGGATATGCAGCTTGCGGAAGACAACGGCATGCCGGCGATCCTGGTGGCCCGCTCGCTGGACGGATTGGACCTTCCGACCTATCGCGGCGACGACAGCTACGGCATTTCGCTCGCCACCAACCATTTGATCGGCCTTGGCCATCGCTCGATCGCCATGATTGGCGGTACCGATCAGACCTCGACGGGACGCGATCGCTATCAGGGCTACGTCAACGCGCTGCGCAAGGCTGGCATCGACGTTGATCCGGGTCTGCGCATTCCCGGTCCGCGCTCGATGCAGGGTGGTTTCGAAGCGGCGGTGCATTTCCTGTCGCTGCCGCAAAAGCCGACAGCCGCCGTCTGCTGGAACGATCTCGTCGCGATCGGCCTGATGAACGGCATTGCCCGCGCCGGTCTCGTTCCCGGCAAGGATATCTCCGTCACCGGCTATGACGACCTAGAGGAAGCGTCAATATCGATGCCGGCGCTGACCACCGTCTGGAATGGCCAGGCGGAAGTCGGACGCCTTGCTGCCCGTGCGCTTCTCGATCGCCTGGCCGGCAGCCACGAGCCCGACGGCATCCATCTGATCAAGCCCGAGATGCGCATCCGCCAGTCGACCAGCCCCTACCGACCGCGCTCGTAGCAAGCCAAGAGGAAGTGCCATGTCCCGCATCGCCGTTCTCGTTCCCGGGAAGATACACGGACGCGTCCTGACGCGCCTGAAGGAGAGCTTCGACGTTATCGAAGCCGACCCCTCGACGCTTGATGTGGATACGGCGCAGAAGGTTCGTGGCGTTGCCGTCTCGGGCACGTTCAATGCGGCTGCAATCGACAGCTTTCCGAATGTTGAAGTGATCTCCAGCTTCGGTGTCGGCTATGACGGCGTCGATGCCAAGCATGCGGCAACCAAGGGTATCATCGTCACGAACACGCCCGATGTGCTGAACGACGAGGTCGCCGATACGGCGATCGGACTACTCCTCAACGCGATCCGCGAGCTTCCGCGTGCCGAGAACTGGCTGCGGGCCGGCAACTGGAAACCCGGGCAGAATTATCCGCTGTCGCGCTTCTCCCTGAAGGGGAGGCATGTCGGGATCTATGGCCTTGGCCGCATCGGCCAGGAGATCGCCAAGCGCCTGGAACCGTTCAAGGTAAAGATCAGCTATCACACGCGCACGCGCCATGTCACGGCGCCCTATGGCTACTACCCGGCGCTGAAGGACCTTGCGGAAGCCGTCGACACGCTGATCTCCATCGTCCCGAAAACGCCGCAGACGCACAAGACGATCAATGCCGACATTCTCTCGGCGCTCGGCCCCGACGGCGTGTTCATCAATGTCGGACGCGGGTGGACTGTTGACGAAGAAGCGCTTGCCACGGCACTGAAGTCGGGAACGATCGGCGCGGCCGGCCTCGACGTCTTCTACGACGAGCCGAACGTGCCGGCTTCGCTGCTCGATCTTCCGAACGCCGTGCTCCTGCCGCACCTCGCCTCAGGCTCGGTGCCGACGCGCAATGCGATGGCGGATCTGGTCGTTGACAATCTCGTTGAGTGGTTCGGGAAGGGCCGGCCGCTGACGCCAGTTCCGGAAACACCAGCGAAGGGCTGATTGTCTCAATCTCGGGCCGGGATGAGGCGCGCACGCGGACAGACCGTCGGCCTCATCCCCAGTCTACTGTGCCTGGCTACTTGGCGACGTGCCAAACGCCGCCGACGCCATCGCCGGCCATATCGCCGGGCTTCTTGTCTCCGGCGAACGTGTAAAGCGGCTTACCTTCGTATGCCCACATTTCCTTGCCGTCGGCCGCCTTGACGAGTGTCCATTCGCCTTCGGCCTTGGCCTTGGCGGCGGCGTGGAAGGCTGGCCACTTCTTCAGGCAAGCCTCGTCGCAGTTCGATTTGCCCATGGCGTCCTTGTCGAACGTGTAGAGCGTCATGCCTTTGGCGTCCGCCAGGATCTTACCCATTTTGGTATCGACCATTTTGGCCGGTTCCGCCGCAAAGGCCGAGAAGGCGGTTGCAGCCAACAGGCCCATGGAGACGATCAGCGTTTTCATGATTACCTCCGGTTCGGTAGTGCCAGCGGGATGCTGGTAGCGCCCGATGTGAGCAAGAAACGTTCCGGCGAGGTGGCGGTTCCATGATCTCACTGCCGGCGAGGTACATTCGGATTTGTCTTGCTCGATCGCTCGCAGCAAATCTTTCTGCCGGGGAGCGCGCACGACATTGTTCGCGTATGCGTTGAAAAGTGCGGTCAGCTATTGCAGAACTTTCGAATGGGGAAATCTCCCTGTCAGATGGCCGATGCCGGCAAACTGTCTTGCCAAACCCTGGGTGGATCGCAATCCGATGAATGAAATGCGACGCAAGCTGACGACCATCTTCTCCGCCGATGTCCAGGACTATACGCGGCTGATGGGCGCCGACGAGGAGGGTACCCTCGCCATGCTAAAGTGGTCGCGCGATGCGATGTCGCGGCTGATCGGCGCGCATGGCGGCCGGGTGATCAATACCTGGGGCGACGGTCTGATTGCCGAATTTCCGAGCGTCGTCGAAGCGGTGCGTGCTGCCATCGACGTCCAGAACGAACTCGTCGGAATAAACGCCGCCCGGCCGGCGGAAGGACGCATGCTCTATCGGATCGGCATCAATCTCGGCGATGTCATCGCCGAGGGTGACGACATCTATGGCGATGGCGTCAATATTGCCGCCAGGCTTCAGGCTTCCGCAGCAGCGGGCGGCATCGTGATCTCCAACACGGTCTACGACCAGGTCCGCAACAAGGTCGCCGTCGGCTTCGATTTTCTCGGGCCACTGACCGTGAAGAACGTTAGCGAGGCCGTGCCGAGCTATGCTGTGCGGATCGGAGACGACGTGTCCACGACGCCCGCGCCATCGGCCCGTCCATTGCCGGCGGCCGCGGCGCCTGCGCCGGGGCGCCCCTTTGCCCCGAGGGTGCGGAAGATTGGCGGCGTGTTCGCGGTTGTCGCGATGGCGTTGGTCATGATCAATCTTTTGACATGGCAGGGCGAGTTCTGGGCCGTCTGGCCGCTCCTCGGCCTTGCCTTCGTCGTGGCGATGGCCTGGAACCGGAATCAGAGCCGCTTCGACCAGCGTCTTGCCGGCTTGGCCGTCATCGGCATTGGTATCGTTATCATCAACTTGCTGACATGGCACGGCGTGTTCTGGGCGATATGGCCGCTGCTGGGCCTGGCGGTCGCCGTCGGCCTGCGGTGGGCGATGCGAAGGTAAACGCAGGAGTTCCTATCCGCCGTGCTCGGATGGGACAAATTGATTCGACTGCCTGCGGTCGCTGTGATCCACTCGCCAAGTTTTATTGCCAATCTCGAAGTATCCAAACCAGGGAGCTGAACATGGGCAATACTTCTGTGCAGAGCGAGACCGCGGCCAGGACCCCGGCAATGCGGACGGCCGACATGAAACTCGAGGTCATCGTCATCCCGGTCTCGGACGTCGACCGTGCCAAGCACTTCTACAGCAATCTCGGTTGGCGGCTGGATGCCGATTTCGTCACGGGCGACGATTTCAGGGTCATTCAATTCACGCCCCCGGGCTCGCCCTGCTCTGTCATCTTCGGCAAGAACGTGACGGCGGCCGTGCCCGGCACGGCGCAGGGCCTCCATCTGATCGTTTCCGATGTCGAAGCCGCTCGTGCCGAGCTCGCCGAACGCGGCGTCGCGCTGAGTGATGTTTTCCACGATGCCGGCGGTGTATTCCATCATGCCGGCGAAAATGCACGCGTGAGAGGTCCGCATCCCCAGCGCAAGAGCTACGGCTCGTTTGCTTCATTCAGCGATCCGGATGGAAACGGCTGGCTGTTTCAGGAGATCACGACCCGACTGCCTGGGCGCATAGATGCTGATGAGACGATGTATTCGTCTGCCAGCGATCTCGCCGCCGCCTTGCGCCGTGCTGAAGCCGCTCATGGAGAACATGAGAAGCGCATCGGCAAGCGCGATGAAGACTGGCCAACCTGGTATGCGGAATTCATGGTCCGCGAACAGGCGGGCAAGCCGCTGTCATCGTAAGTTTTCACGGTGAAGCCATAAAAGGCCGCGCAACTGGCAGGCCAATCAGGCGGGGGTTTTTTCCGCCGCCCTGGCGAGCTTGCCTGCCGCGTAATCCCTGACCGCATCGCCGAAAGCAGAGAAGATCTGGTTCGACGGCTTGTCGGTCTCGGCCCAGTACTCCGGGTGCCACTGGACGCCGACCGCAAAGGCCGGGGCATCGATCACGGACACGGCCTCGATCGTGCCGTCCTCGGCGACAGCCTCCACCTGCAGGCGCGGCGCGGTCTTGGCGATCGCCTGGCGATGCAGTGAGTTCACCCTGATCTCGCCCGGGCCGACGATGCCTGCGATGCAGGAGCCTTCCTTGACGAAGACGCTTTGGCGGATCGCGTACTTGCCGTCACGGTCTACCTCGGCCGGGGTGCGATGATCCCATATACCCGGCTGGTCCTGGATTTCGCTGGCAAGCGTGCCGCCCAGTGCGACGTTGAGTTCCTGAATGCCGCGGCAGATTGCGAGCAAGGGAATGGCGCGGTCGATGGCACGGCGGATCAACGGCAGAGTGGTGGCGTCACGGGCGATATCGAAGGGGCCGTCGGCATCGGTCGCCGTTGCCCCATAGTAAGACGGGTGGACGTTGCTGGCCGAACCGGAGACGAGAACGCCATCGACGCGGTCCAGAATCGCGTCGGTTCCGTATCCTTCCTCGAAGGCCGGAATGATGAAGGCCATGACACCGGCGGCGTTCAGCGCAGCGCGGACATACTGATGCTGGACGGCGTGCCATGTGGCGCCGTCGAAGGTGCGGATATCGGCAGGAACGGCGACGATCGGCTTCGTCATTTTAACCCCGGTCGGAAGATGGAATTGGCTATTGAGAGAGCCGAGAACGGCCCGGAAGTCAACGTCTCGGCGCAATCGCGGGCGGAATTACGGCAGTCGTGGCCGCCGGCTCCGGCAAATTACCGCTAACCTGCTGATTCTCATGGAAATGCACTTCGCCGCCATATTGCCGTTGTGATGCCAAAGACTAATGGCACAGTGCTTGAAACACGGTCGCCACCGTGCTTAGCTTCCCGCCATTGCTGCGGGCAGAGACGAGGGTTCGCCTCGCAGTACCATCTATACGGGAGGTTTTTGATGGATCGTCGTTCATTCATGAAGAAGGCAGGAACCGCCGGCGCCGGCGCCGTTGCTGCCGCGGGTGCTCTGGCAGCACCCGCCATTGCACAAGAGAACCCTAAGATTTCGTGGCGCATGACGTCGTCGTTCCCGAAGAGCCTCGACACGATCTATGGCGCTGCGGATGACATTGCCAAGCACCTTGCCGCGGCAACCGACGGCAACTTCACCATTCAGCCCTTTGCAGCCGGTGAAATCATTCCGGGCCTGCAGGCCGCCGATGCCGTCAGCGCCGGCACGGTCGAGGCCGCGCACACCTGCTCCTACTACTTCGTCGGCAAGGATCCGACCTATGCGATCGGCACCGCCATTCCATTCGGTCTGAACGGACGCCTGACCAATGCCTGGTTCTACGAAGGCAACGGCAACACGCTGATGAACGAGTTTTATGCCACGCAGGGCATCTATGGCCTGCCGGCCGGCAACACGGGCGCCCAGATGGGCGGCTGGTTCCGGAAGGAGATCAATACGCTTGATGACCTGAAGGGCGTGAAGATGCGCATTGCCGGCCTTGCCGGCCAGGTCATCAGCAAGGTTGGCGTCATTCCGCAGCAGATCGCTGGCGGCGATATTTATCCGGCCCTCGAAAAGGGCACGATCGACGCTTCCGAATTTGTCGGTCCCTATGACGACCTGAAGCTCGGCCTGCACAAGGTCGCCAAGTACTACTATTACCCCGGTTGGTGGGAAGGCGGCCCGACGGTCCACGCCTTCTTCAACCTCGAAAAGTGGAACAGCCTGCCGAAGCACTATCAGGCGGCGCTGACGGATGCCTGCGCCTTTGCCAACACCAACATGATGGCAAAGTACGACGTGAAGAACCCGACGGCACTCAAGCAGCTAGTGGCGGAGGGCGCCACGCTTCGTCCCTTCAGCCAGGAAATCATGGAAGCCTGCTTCCAGGCCGCCCTCGGGATCTACGCCGAGATTTCGGCCTCGAACCCGTATTTCAAGAAGATCTACGAGGATCAGACCGCGTTCAAGCGCGATGCATATCTCTGGGCGCAGCTGTCGGAGTACACCTTCGACACGTTCATGATGATCCAGCAGCGCGCCGGCAAGATCTGATCGACAGTCCAGTTCGGACAAAGAAAAAGCCCCGGATTTTGGTCCCAGCCACTAACGCAAATGTGGAATCGCCAAAATTCTTCGGTTCCACATTTTTTAGCCATCCGCATTTGGGCCTTACCCGAAGCGCGCCCATCAGGTGGGCGCGCACCACGGCTTATCTGTCAGACAGTCGTCGCATCAGCTTGCAACGCCACCGGCCACATCGATGACGCCACCGGTCATGTAGCCAGCGTTTGGCCCGGCCAAAAAGGAGACGAACGCGGATACCTCTTCGAGCGTGGCGATCCGGCGGATGGGATGCATGTCGAGTAACGCGTCAGGTGCAGTCGTGCTGCCCAATGCCTCAACCATCATGTCGGTCGGCATTACGCCCGGCTGGACCACATTGACCGTGATATTGCGCGGCCCGAGGTCACGTGCGACCCCTCTCGCGTAGCCGTTGATGGCAGCTTTGGTTCCCGCATAGTCCGCGACGCCGGGAATGAATGCGTGGGAGCCGTTGAGAGACCCGATGAAGATGATCCGTCCGCCTTCGGAAAGGACCTGTGCCGCCGCGCGTGTGATTGCAACAGTGCCCATGACGTTGATCTGCCACTGGCGGTCGAGCGCGGCCGTGTTGAGATCGGGATCGTCGACGTTCTGGCCCTTCGCGACGATCGCCGCGTTGTTGACGAGGATGTCGAGCTTGCCGAAATGGGCGATTACCTTCTCGACCATCGGCTTTGCCTCAGCGGTGTCGGCTTGATCGCTCTGGATGGCGATCGCCCTCACACCTTTCGCCTTCAGCCTCTCGACGACGGCCTGGGCCTTTTCGGCGGATGCAACATAGGTGATCGCGACGTCTGCGCCCTGATCCGCCAGCGCTTCCGCGGTGGCCGCACCGAGCCCGCGCGAGCCTCCGGTAACGAGTGCGACCTTGCCCTTCAATGTATTCGACATGGGTATTCTTCCGATCCACAAAATTGCCTTGCCCGTCACCGGGCTTGGTGGCGCTTATTACGTAACAAGCGTTACGATAACGATTGTTAATGAATGTGGACTTCTGCTGTCAAGCCGTTTAATAACGGCCATTATGAAAAATATGGAGACATATGATGGGTCGCCATCGCGAATTTGACGTAGAAAAGGCGCTCGACGGCGTGTTGTGCGTATTTTGGCGCAAAGGCTATGAGGGCGCGTCCTATACGGACCTGACCGAAGCTGCAGGTGTAGAAAGGCCCGCCCTTTATTCCGCGTTCGGCAACAAGGAGGCCATGTTCCGCAAGGCGCTGGCGCGCTATTACGAGCGCTACATGGACTACATTCCGGCCGCGCTGAACCTTCCTACGGCACGCGAGGCGGCTGCGCATTTTCTGCGCGAAACAGTCGACCTCAATACGCGATTTCTCACGCATACGGGATGTCTAGGTATCAATGGCCTGCTGGCGGGATCGGATGAGGCGGAGCCCGTGCGGCAGGCCCTGATAGAATTTCGCGCGGAGGGTCAAAGGCATTTTTGCGACAGGTTCGAACGAGCCAAGCTCGAAGGTGACTTGCCGGAGACGGCCAATCCCGATGCACTGGCAGCCTTCGTCCTCACAGTCGCTCAGGGTATAGCGGTACAGGCGAAAGCGGGAGCAAGCCGTGACATGCTGCAGGCCGTTGCCGATCAGGCGCTATCCACGTGGCCCTGAAGGCCGGATAGGTGTCGCGCAGTTTCACAGAGGTGAATGACCGCTTTTGGCAGCACATAGTTGCCATCGCGCTTCAAAAAAATCTCCGGCATACGCAATACCCCGATAACCGACGTTATCGGGGTATTGCTGAAGATGGTCCTAACGATTCCACATTTGAGTTAGTGGCTGGGATTTTGGTCCGGGGCTTTTTTGATGTCAGTTTATCTTCGGGGGTTGGCTGAGGTCCGTTGCCGGCGGCGGCGCGGGCGTTGCGGGTGCCGGCGCGGGCGGCTGGCCGGGCAGGCCGTTCATCGGCGGCAAGCTCAGTCCGGGCATTTGCGGTGAGCCGCCGCCCGGGGCTCCCAGCGGGGGCAGCGACAAGCCGTTGCCGCCGAAGCCCGGCACTTCGATCTTGATCGAGTTCGGATCGACCTTCGGTCCCTTGTCCAGCCAATACGTTACCGATTGTGGCCAGAAGATCACGATCGCGACGAGGATCAGCTGCATGCAGACCCAGGGCAGGGCGCCCATGTAGATGTCAGAGGTCTTGACGCTGCGGTCTGCGATGGAGCGCAGGTAGAAGAGTGCGAAGCCAAAGGGCGGGTGCATGAAGCTCGTCTGCATGTTGACGCAGATCAGCACGCCGAACCAGATCAGGTCGATGCCGAGGGCGGAGGCGACCGGCGCCAGCATCGGAATGACGATGAAGGCGATCTCGAAGAAATCGAGGAAGAAGGCCAGCACGAAGATGAAGATGTTGACGAAGATCAGGAAGCCGACCGGGCCGCCGGGGATGCCCGACAGCATGTGTTCGATCCAGCGCGAGCCGTCCATGCCTTGGAAGACCAGGCTGAAACAGGTCGAGCCGATCAGGATCATCACCACCATCGAGGTGATGTGCATGGTGGAGCGCATGGCCTCCTGCATCAGCGGCCAGGTGAGGCGGCGATGCATGGCGGCAAGCACCATGGCGCCGACAACACCGAGCGCACCGGCTTCGGTGGGGGTTGCGAGCCCCATGAAGATCGTGCCGAGAACCAGGAAGATCAGAACGATCGACGGGATCATCCCGGACAGAACCCGCAGGAGCAGCGCCCAGGTGAAGTCGCCCCGCACTTCCTTCGGCAGCGGCGGCATCGAGGCCGGCTTCAGGATCGACAGGATCAGGATATAGCCCATGAAGATCGCGACCTGCAGGATCGAGGGGCCGATGGCGCCGAGATACATGTCGCCGACCGACTTGCCGAGCTGGTCGGCAAGGACGACCAGCACCAGGGACGGCGGAATGACCTGGGTAATGGTGCCGGAGGCGGCAATGACGCCGGTGGCCAGCCTCGGGCTGTAGCCGTAACGCAGCATGATCGGCAGCGAGATGACGCCCATGGTGATGACCGAAGCGGCAACGGTGCCGGTGATGGCGCCGAGCACGGCGCCGACGAGGATTACCGCGTAGGCAAGGCCGCCGGGAACGCGGCCGAACAGCTTGCCTGTTCCCTCAAGCAGATCTTCAGCCAGCCCGCAGCGCTCCAGTATGGCGCCCATGAAGGTGAAGAAGGGGATGGCGAGCAGCAGGTCGTTGGAGACGATGCCGAAGAAGCGCAGCGGCAGGGCCTGCAGGAAGGCCTCGGTGAAATGCCCCGTGGCGATGCCGATGATGCCGAAGAACAGGCCGACGGCAGCCAGCGAAAAGGCGACCGGAAAGCCGTAGAGCATGAAGAGAACCATGCCCACGAACATCGCCGGCGGAATAATGCCGAAATCAAACAATGGTGTTCCTCCGGTCCGGCTTACTGCAGCGGTTTTTCGTATTTCGTATCGATCAGGATGTAGCCGGTCAGGGCCGCGATCCGCTTGATCAACTCGGAGATCCCCTGAAGCGAGAGCAGCCCGAAGCCGAGAACGAGGATGAGCTTGACCGGCCAGCGGATCAGGCCTCCGGCATTGGCGGAGATCTCATGCTGCTGGTAAGAGGACAGGAAGAAGGGCCAGCAGAGCCAGGTCAGGAAGATGCAGGCCGGGATCAGGAAGACGATGAGGCCGATGATATCGATCCAAATCCTCGCTTTGTCGGAAACGGAGCCGTAGATGAGGTCGACGCGCACATGTTCGTTCATGCGCAACGTGTGTGCTGCGCCGAGCACGACGATGAAGGCGAAGAGATACCATTGGATCTCGAGCCAGCCGTTGGAGCTATAGTTGAACGAGTAGCGGATGAGTGCATTGGCGGCGCTGATCAGGCAGCAGAGCAGCACCATGTATTCGGACAGTTTGCCCATGAATTGGCTGACCGCATCGATCAGCCGGCTGACGGTCAGCAAAGCCGGCATGCCTTTCCCCCTTTTTATCGTGCCTGTTTCGACACGTTCTCCTCTCTGGATTGGTAGACCAGGGTTTTTCAAATTGAAAGATTAAAGGGGGCGTGTTGGAATATAGTCTTATAAACCGCATGCGACACGCTGGCGTAAAAGTTGGAGCAATCAGACAACCTCTGGATAGGCGCGGGCGCGTGAATACTTCGCCGACTGGATGCATAAGTCATTGCAAATGCTAAAATTCATCCCAGGGTTTTGGAAAATTCGACAAAATGTATCGATTACCCGAAATCAATTTTTAAAGGGTTGCGGCTAAGGTTTCGCCGCACAGGGAAAGTATGGATGAAGCCACATAGCCTGAACCGGGTCCCTACCGACGTTTATCTGTCGTTTGTCAGTTCTCTCTTCGGGAATCGCATGACACTCGTCGCGGGCGTCGTCGTGCATGTGGTTGCCTTCCTCGCCGTTGCCCTGAAAACCGGCTCTCTGTTCTACGTCATCCTGTCAGTCGGCTTTCTGGCCGTTTTTGTCGGTCGGATGATCACGTTTCGCATGTTCGACAAGATCGATAAGCTGACGCTGTCGCGTGAGCAGATCGAACATTGGGAAACCATCTACGTCATCGGTGCCGCCTCAACCGCAATGATCCTCGGCATCGGTAGCGGTTACGCGATCTTCTTCCTGCAGGATCCGTTCGCCGAGCTTGCCTGCATTGCGGTCACCATGGCGTCGATGGTGTCGGTCGTGGGCCGTAACTACGGATCCCAGAAGGCAATCGACCTGCAGACGTTGGCCTGCTGCCTGCCGATGATCATTTGCAGCCTGATGGCGCTCGATTTCTATCGTGCGATCCTCTCGGGTTTCCTCATTCCGTTCGGTCTGACGACGCGAGCAATGGCGAATGGAGTCCGCGAATTCCTGTATGAGAACGTCATCGCGCGTCGCCAGATCTCGATGATCGCCGACCGATTTGACACGGCGCTCAACAACATGCCGCACGGCCTGGTGATGGTCGATCCGCAAAATCGCATCCAGGTCATCAACCGGAAGGCCTGCGATCTCCTGAAGATCGGCGATCCGGAGCGCCTGAAGGAACGCGACCTCGGTGCGGTGCTACGCTACGGCGCCCGCTATAGCTTTATGGATTCGACGCAGCCGGAGCTGATCCTGCGTCAGATGATGCAAGTCGCCGAGGGCAAGCTCTCGCGGACCCTGGTCCACTTCCCGGAGGAGCTGTCGCTGGAGTTTTCAGCGAGCCGCCGTGCCGATGGCGGCGCGGTCCTGATTTTCGAGGACGTATCGAGCCGCGTGAAGGCTGAGCAGAAGATCCTGCACATGGTTCGCTTCGATGCGTTGACGGGTCTGCCGAACCGCGAGTACTTCAGCCATCTCGTGCAGGACTACCTGACCAAGCATTCGAAGAAGCGCGGCCCCGTCGCCTTCATGGTTCTCGATATCGACGAGTTCAAGCATGTCAATGACATGCGCGGTCACGTCACCGGCGACCGTTTGCTGTGCGCGATCGCCAGCCGCATCGCCAAGCAGGCGGGCAAGGCCATCGTCGGGCGCTTGATGGGCGACCAGTTCATTCTCTTCTTTCCGCATGCGAAGGACATGGCCGCGCTCGACGCCGAGGTCCGGCGCTTCCACGAGAGTATTCAGGGCAACTACGAGGCCGATGACATCACTTTCCTCGTCTCGCTGAGTGCCGGCTTTGCGATCCTCGAAAGCGACGCCTTCGCGATGGAAGAATGGAGCATCAAGGCCGATCTCGCCCTCTTCGAAAGCAAGTCGAAGCAGCGCGGCGGGATTGCCGGGTTTGAGCGTGAGATGGACGGCCGCTATATCGCCCAGCAGAAGCTCAAGGCGGATCTGCGGGAAGCGGTTGGCAACCAGGGGCTCAGCGTTGCCTACCAGCCGATGTTCAAGGCGGATGGAACGCGCATCGAATGCGCCGAGGCGCTGGCCCGCTGGGTCCACCCCGAGAAGGGCGCGATCCCACCCGATGTCTTCATTCGCCTTGCAGAGGAAATGGGCATCATCTCGCAGATCACGCGCTTCATCCTCATGAAGGCGTGCAAGGATTGCATGAGCTGGCCGGATCACATCGCCGTTTCGGTCAACCTGTCGGCGCGCGACCTGCGCGATGCGGATATTCTTGCCGTCGTTTCCGAGGCGCTCGAGGCGTCGCATCTCGAACCCGCGCGGCTGCATCTCGAAATTACCGAAAGCTGCCTGATCGATGAGCCCGCGGCGGTACGCGCGATCCTCGCCGAACTCAGGGCACGTGGCATCACGATCGCGATCGACGACTTCGGCACGGGTTTCTCAAGCCTCAGCTATCTCGACACGCTGCCGCTCGATATCGTCAAGATCGACCGCTCGTTCCTGCGCAACATCATCGAGGACGGGCGTCGGCTCAAGCTGCTGCGCGGTACCGTCAACCTGGCACGCGAACTAGGTCTCAAGATCGTCACAGAGGGTGTGGAAACCACCGAGCAGTTGGCCTTGCTCAACAAATATCGCGCCACCGATCTCGTACAGGGCTACGTTTTCTCGCCGGCAGTTCCGGCGCAGAACATCGCCATTCTTTCCCAAAGCCTCAGCCGTCGCACGGCACCGCGTCGTCGCCCAAACGTTGCATAATGCCGTCCGCCTTTGCGGCCGCAGGCGGTCGGCGCACACGCAGCGCCATTAACCTTAACAATTCAAATAAAACGCAAATTCTCGCATCATTCTTGCCCTTCTGTCGGTTCCATATGATTAATGCTTCGTTAACAGACGGACCGGGTAACTATGGCAGACAACCCTTTGAAGACGAGTGATTTCAGTAGCAAACTTCTCGAAATAATGGACCACGTCGAATACCGTCGCGTCGAAAGCGGCGAGGATATGGAAGAGGTGGAGCGCCTGCGCTACAAGGCTTACAAGGCTCGCGAAGTGCTTCCGGTCGCCGCCAAAAGCATGATCGACGAAGCCGATTTCGACAGTCAGGCGTATGTTTTCGGACTGTACTATTATGAACAGCTCGTCAGCACGATCCGCATCCATCACGTGACGCCGGATCATCGTCTCTCACAATCGGGCGGCATTTTCCCGGCGGAAATGGACGCGTTTCTGAACGCGGGGCTGAGCCTAATCGATCCGGCGCGCTTTGCTGCCGATCCGGAGCTTAGCACGGAAATGCCGTGGATCCCTTATCTGACGCTGCGGCCGAACATCGTCGCTGCCGCGCATTTTCGCGCGGACCGTGTGATGCAGCACGTGCGTCCGGCGCATGCGGCCTTCTACAAGCGGGTCTTCTACGCCGATACCGTCGTCGCAAGCCGGATGACGGAAACCTATGGTTTCGACCTGACGCTGATGGCGACCAACGTCATCGAGGTCGGCCGAAAGCTCCTGACGCGCTATCCCTTCTTCATCTCCAGCGCCAGCGAACAGCGCATGATGTTCTCGCGCACGCCCGATGACACGTTGCCGCCGCTGACCATCATACCGACAGCACGGTTCATGGCGGAAGGCGATCTCGGAACGGATCTTCCGTTGTAAGCGCATCCGCTTGAATTGACTGAGAATGCCGCCCGCTGCGGCATTCTCATGCATTGCGCTTTGTTCAAGCTTTGTGTAATCCCTCTGCAGGGAAATTTCCTCGTGGAATCGAGGGAATCAAAGCAGTCGAGTGGCCGCCTTACTTTGTTGGCCAGGCATTTTGAGGGAGACGATATTCATGGCTGAGCATCACACCGGACCTGCAGAAGTCGGCGCGCCGATGGACTATAAGGAACACGAGCAGACCTACCTCATGTTTCTTGCCGCAGCTAAGTACGGCACGCTGTTCCTCGTCGCTCTCCTGCTCGGCATGACTGCTGGCTTCTTCGCCGGTGCTGGCTTCCTCGGCGGCCTTGTCGTCATGCTGATCGTCTTTATCGCCGGCCTCGTTCTGCTGCGTTAAGCGGCGCGGGGAGGGCGCTTTTCCAAGCTTTGACTGAATGTTCGGGCTGAGCAGGGGGACCTGCGGCAGGCTGGCTGACCCGGAGGAGGGGGCGGTTGGGCAACGTTGTTTTTGTGGCGAAGGAAACCACGGGGGATGAGACGCGCGTCGCTGCGTCCGTCGAAACCGTAAAGAAAATGATTGGGCTCGGTCTCGACGTCGTCGTCGAGGCGGGAGCGGGCACCAAGTCGAAAGTTCCGGATGCGGAATTCGAAGCGGTCGGCGCGCGGATTGGCTCGATCGGTGCGGCGGCAACCGCGGATGTGGTGTTGAAGGTCCGTCGTCCGACGGACGAGGAGATCGGCGGCTACAAGAGTGGCGCGGTCGTCATCGCGGTCATGGATCCCTACGGCAATGACGAAGCGATCGCCGCCATGGCCAAGGCCGGGCTCTCCAGTTTTGCCATGGAGTTGATGCCGCGCATCACCCGAGCGCAGTCCATGGACGTTCTTTCCTCGCAGGCAAACCTCGCAGGCTATCAGGCGGTCATCGAAGCGGCTGCGGTTTATGACCGTGCCATGCCGATGATGATGACGGCGGCCGGCACCGTTCCGGCGGCCAAGGTTTTCGTCATGGGTGCCGGCGTTGCCGGCCTGCAGGCGATCGCCACGGCGCGTCGTCTCGGCGCCGCGGTGTCGGCGACCGACGTTCGCCCGGCGGCCAAGGAGCAGGTTGCCTCGCTGGGCGCCAAGTTCATCGCCGTCGAGGACGAAGAGTTCAAGGCGGCCGAAACGGCCGGCGGCTACGCCAAGGAAATGTCCAAGGCATACCAGGCGAAGCAGGCCGCCCTTGTGGCCGATCATATCGCCAAGCAGGACATCGTCATCACCACGGCCCTGATCCCGGGGCGTCCGGCTCCGAAGCTGGTCTCGCGCGAGATGCTGAAATCGATGAAGCCGGGCGCGGTGGCGGTCGACCTTGCCGTCGAGCGCGGCGGCAATATCGAAGGCGTCAAGCCGAACAAGGTCGCCGACGTCGACGGCGTGCGCGTCATCGGCTTTTCGAATATGGCCGGCAGGATCGCTGCCAGCGCCTCCCAGCTCTACGCCAAGAACCTCGTCACCTTCCTTGAGACCATGGTCAACAAGGAAACGAAGTCGGTCACCCTCAATCTCGAGGACGAACTGATCAAGGCGACGATGCTGACACATGCGGGCAATGTCGTGCATCCGGCGTTCGGCGCGAAGAAGGGGGATAACTGATGGCCAGTGAAGCAATGGACAAGGCGCTGGAGCAGCTGAACCAGGCCGTGAATGCCGTGGCGGCCGCAGCCGCCCATGCTCCCGAGGCGGCAAGTGCTGCTACCGGCGGTGCGATCGATCCCTTCGTGTTTCAGTTCGCGATCTTCGTGCTGGCAATCTTCGTCGGCTATTACGTCGTCTGGTCGGTCACGCCGGCGCTGCATACGCCGCTGATGGCAGTGACCAATGCGATCTCGTCAGTGATCGTCGTCGGTGCGCTTCTGGCGGTCGGCATTTCGACCAGCGGGCTTGCGACCGGCTTTGGCTTCATCGCCCTGGTCCTGGTCTCCGTGAACATCTTTGGCGGCTTCCTTGTCACCCAGCGCATGCTGGCGATGTACAAGAAGAAGGACAAGTGAGGACCGCATGAACAGTATCGCAGCCTTCCTCTATCTTGTTTCCGGCGTGCTTTTCATCCTGGCATTGCGCGGCCTTTCCCATCCGGCCTCCAGCCGCAAGGGCAATCTTTACGGCATGACCGGCATGGGGATCGCGATCCTCACCACGCTGACGCTGGCGACACCCTCGTTTGGCGGCCTGGTGCTGATCGTCCTCGGTCTCGCCATCGGTGGCGGCGCCGGTGCCTATATCGCCCGCGTGATCCCGATGACCTCGATGCCGCAGCTCGTTGCCGGTTTCCACTCGCTGGTGGGATTTGCCGCCGTGCTGGTGGCGGCCTCGGCGCTCTATACGCCATCATCCTTCGGCATCGGCAACATCGGCGAAATCCACACCGAGGCGCGGATCGAGATGGCGCTTGGCGTCGCTATCGGTGCGCTGACCTTCACCGGCTCGATCATCGCTTTCCTGAAGCTTGACGGGCGCATGTCGGGCAAGCCGATCATGTTGCCCTTCCGTCACCTGATCAACATCGCCCTGCTGGTGCTGATCGTGCTCTTCATCGTCGGCCTCGCCGCAACGGAAAGCCATTTCGATTTCTGGGCGGTCGTCGCGCTGTCACTGGCACTCGGCGTACTGCTGATCGTGCCCATCGGCGGCGCCGACATGCCTGTCGTCGTGTCGATGCTGAATTCCTATTCGGGATGGGCTGCCGCCGGCATCGGCTTCACGCTTGGCAATCTGGCGCTGATCATCACCGGCGCGCTGGTCGGTTCGTCCGGTGCGATCCTCTCCTACATCATGTGCAAGGGCATGAACCGCTCCTTTATTTCGGTCATTCTCGGCGGCTTTGGCGGCGAGACGGTCGCGGGCGGCGCGGATAATTCCGACAAGACGGTCAAGCTCGGTTCGGCCGAGGATGCCGCCTACCTGATGGCAAATGCCTCGAAGGTCATCATCGTGCCGGGCTACGGCATGGCGGTGGCGCAGGCGCAGCATGCCCTTCGCGAAATGGCCGACAATCTGAAGAAGAACGGCGTCGAGGTGAAATACGCGATCCATCCGGTCGCGGGTCGCATGCCGGGTCACATGAACGTGCTGCTTGCTGAAGCCAACGTGCCCTATGACGAGGTCTTCGAGCTTGAGGACATCAACTCGGAGTTCGCGCAGGCTGACGTCGCCTATGTCATCGGCGCCAACGACGTCACCAATCCGGCGGCGCGCGACGACAAGACCTCGCCGATCTACGGGATGCCGATCCTCGATGTCGACAAGGCCAAGACCTGCCTCTTCGTCAAGCGCTCGCTCGGCTCCGGTTACGCCGGTATCGACAATACGCTGTTCTACAAGGACGGCACGATGATGCTGCTCGGCGATGCCAAGAAGGTCACCGAGGAAATCAACAAGGCGATCGGCCACTGAGGCGTCGCCAGCATGCTTGATCTCGATTAAACTATAAGGGCGCGGACCTGGACCGCGCCCTTTGTTTTGCACGGTGATGTCATGTCCCTCGAAACGCTGTTCCTCTACGTTCCCGCCTGTTTTGCGCTGAACATGGCGTTTGGTCCGAACAACCTGCTCTCGGTGACGATCGGTGCGCGCGCAGGAATGGGCATGGCGATTGCAGCCTCCGCCGGCCGCATCGTCGCCTTTGCCATCATGATCGCCATCACGGCCTTCGGTCTCGGTGCGCTCTTGATGGCATCAGGCGTAGCCTTTTCGATCGTGAAGTGGCTGGGTGTCGCGTATCTGCTCTGGATCGGCTTCAAGCTGTTCCGCGCGAAGGTCGACGTGTCGGATCTGGCGGCGGCCCATCACCCTTCAACGTTCAGGGCGTATCTGCGGCAGGAGTTTCTCGTTGCGTCGAGCAATCCCAAGGCGATCCTGATCTTCACGGCTTTCTTGCCGCAGTTCGTCGAACGCAATGCCTACTGGCAGAGTTTCTTCACGCTCGGAGCAATCTTCCTGGTCTTGGAGGTCGGGGCGATCACCATTTATGCCTTCGTCGGCTCGCGACTGCGTGGCGTCATGCGCAATGCCTGGGCGGTTCGCCTGGTCAATCGGATCAGCGGCTCGATGATGATGTTGTTCGGCGGCGCTCTTGCGCTGACGCATCGTTCCGCTTGACACGGAAAGGAGAGAGGCGGGTGCCTCCCTCCTCTTCGGCGCGACCTGAGATCAGGTGGCGGCCGGCGCCAGCGTCAGTTTCTCCACACCGAGTGCGAGATTCAGGCCTTCCTGAGCCTGAACGTTCAACGGCTGGAGCATGAAGGATTGGTTGGTGCCGCCGGCAATGACCTTGGCACCAGCGCCGGCGCCGAAGCTTGCATCGGCACCTATGCCGTAATACTCACCGGCCAGCGCATAGTCGGGAATGTCGGTTCCGGTCTTGGCCAGAACCTGCCAGATCATCACAGTCTTGCCGGTCTGGCCGACATCCAATCCGAATTTCTGGATCGTCCCGGCATAGACGACCTTCGGGCCACCCTGCGCCGGCGTAAAGGTGCAGAGCAGGTTCTTCTGCGAGGTGACGATCAGTCCCTGACCACCCTGCGATCCGCAGACGAGCTGGCCGAAGGTGACGTAGTTTGCGGCACTTGCCGGGTTTGCGATGGCGGCTACTGCGGCAGCCGCCGCGGCAATCATCGTTTCCCTGAACATGGACTTCTCCTTTCGAGTAGCCTGTCGGAAACGAAGGTCCAGTGTTAATTGTTCCGTGCGCTATGCACGCTCGAGGTTGCGACGAGGAGCCGTCAACGCCCAGTAAAAGCCTTCTGGCGGGAAGTCGATTTCCACGGTGCCACCAAAAGCGGCGGCGGCGTGATTCTTGATGATGGTCGTCCCAAAGCCGGAATTCTCGGGAGCGCGCGCTACCGGACCGTCACGCTCTTCCCACGTGAAGACAACAAGAGGTTCGTTGCGTTCCTCGTTCTGGGCATCCCGCCAGCTCAGCCGAACGCGGCCATGCGGCACGGAAAGGGCACCATACTTTACCGAGTTCGTGGCCAGTTCATGCAGGACGAGACCGAGATTTTGCACCACGTCGGGTTTGAGGACAAAATCCTTGCCAGATATCTCGGTCTGCTCGGCAGCCTGCGGAAAGCCCTTGAAGTGAATGTCGATCACGCGGCGCAGCGATGCGCCGGCCCATTGCTCGCTGGTGAGCAGGTCGATCGACCGGGACAGGCCTTCGAGGCGATCGACAACCGCTGCCTGGTAGGCCTCCACGCTGTCCGCGCGCTTGGCGACTTGGCGCATCATCGCTTGCACCAGGGTCAGCAGGTTCTTGGTGCGGTGCACGAGTTCGTTCATCACGAAGTGCAGGCGGTCTTCCGTCTGACTCCGGTCGAAAGAAGCGTTGGAGAGCGCCACCGCAACCTGGTTCGCTTCGATGACGCTTGTCTCGATGGGGGCCACGATGTGGCCTTCGCCCATCCGAATGGCCATGTCGGCGATCGAGCGGATCGTCGTGCGCACCTGACGCGCGACGATATAGGCGGCCAGGATCGCGACAAGCATCAGCGCCAGGCCGCCGATGATCAGAAAGCGCCATGTCGTCAGGATAGAAGACTGCGCCGTGGCGACGGGCCCCCATATCACGGTCTTCCAGGACCAACCCGGAATCTGCGCATAGCCGAGCATCGCGTTCGGCAATACCTGCTTGTTCTCGTAGACGCCGCTGGAATTGACCAGGGAAGGCAGGATGTCTGGATTGAAAGGTTGGCCGAAGCCAATATTCGTGGCGCCGGCGGAGGCTACCACATGCCCACTCTGATCAATGACCGCCGCAGACCAATCGTTCGGCAGGCCTTCGGTGGTGACCAGCTTCGCAAGGTCCCCGGCGTTCTGTGTTATGATCAGCGCCCTGACCTTGCCGGCCTGCATCGGCATGGTGACGTTGTAGACGAACTCGCCGCTAGTTCGTCCCATGAACACATCGGACGCTTCGATTCGGCCGGATTTGATCGCGGCTTCGACGGACGGGAGATTGCCGGCCTTGCCCAGCGGTTCGCCATAGTCCCGACGGGTGTTCAAGAGCTGTTGCCCTGTTTCATCGACGGCGATGACGTAGAGATTGTCTGCGCGCAGGGACGTCTCGGTGCGAGCGTGGAAGGAGGCGAAGTCGCTATTTTCCAGTTCCGGCGAGTTCGATAGCAATCTTAAAGTTGTAGCCATGTCCTGAAGCTGGCGATCGATGGAGCGGGCGAGAGCGGTCGCATCCTGGGCCGTTTCACGCCTCAGAGTTGATCGCTGGTTGTCTTCCAGCTGTGCGAGCAGAAGTGCCACCAGTGCGAAAATCGGCAAGGCCGTCGCAAGTGCCATCGCGATCAGGTAGGTCCC
Organism: Hyphomicrobiales bacterium; assembly: GCA_900466985.1. GTDB lineage: Bacteria > Pseudomonadota > Alphaproteobacteria > Rhizobiales > Rhizobiaceae > Rhizobium. The sequence continues at coordinate 131,429 of UBOA01000013.1, read as the reverse complement.
GATCGACGCCTTCGGAAAGAAGCGGAAACGGCCTTTCATGAGCCGGTACTCCGCTGACATATGCAGCCGAAATCACCGGTTCGCCAACCGTTTACAGGCATGAAAGCAAAAATCTGGACCACCGCAATTGCCTTCAACGCGCCCCCGGCTCTCCTGATAGCCTGCTATCGAAACCCACGGCAAATGTTAGGGACAGGTAATGCTGCTTGCAACACACTAAAACATGTCGTCCGGCAATTCGCAAATTTTTGTTCATCCGTGGCGTCAATCGAAACTTCCGGGGCGGAAGGGAACGAAAAACGGGGGCCGCATCGCTGACAAAAATCTCGTAAGAGGCGAGTGGTTGACGAACGGCGCCAAGCTCGCTCCGGAGCGCGCCACGGCACCGCAAGGCCGTTCGGGCCCGATCGCGATGAGGGAGGAAAGGGCGACGGCGAAAGATCCACGCCGAGCCGCGTGCTGGCCGGCACCAGGTGCCGCTGAGCCGGCGATGATGTTACCGTCGGCCCGTTTGGCGCAGCTCGCCTGTAACGCCTTAGCCGGTCGCCGCGCCGACGCGGGCAAGACCGTCCTTCGCCGGCTGGTACTTCGGGTCGAGCCCGATTGCATGGCGGTAGGAGCGGGCGGCCTTGTCCTTTTCGCCACGACGCTCGTAGACCAGCGCCTGGTTGGCCCAGGATTCGGCGACGTTGCCGTTGAGCTCAATCGCGTGATTGAAGTCGGCAAACGCGTTGTCGTCGTCGTTCAGCGCGATGTAGGAAATGCCGCGGCCGTTATAGGGTTCCGGCGCGTTCGGCGAGAGCGAGATCGCCTTCGAGAAGTCGTCGATCGCCTTATCCTGCTGATTGCGCTTCTGATAGATCAGGCCGCGATTGTGATAGGCGCGGCCGTCGGTCGTGCCGTTCTGGATCGCCTTGTTGAAATCGTTGTAGGCGGCATCGTCCTGGCCGGCGGAGCGGTAGACATTGCCGCGCCCGATCAGCGCCACATCGTAGTTCGGGTTGATCTGCAGGGCGCTGTTGTAGTCCTGGATCGCCTGCTGCTGCTGGCCCATGTTGCGGTAGACCAGCGCGCGGTTGGCGTAGGCCTGGTAGAAGCGCGGGTTGATCTGCAGGGCCTTGTTGAAGTCGTTCAGCGCCGCGCGGAAGTCGCCGCCGCGACCGTAGGCCGAGCCCCGGACGTTGTAGCCTTCCGGATCCTGTGGATTGGCATTAATGACCGAGGTCAGCGAGGCGATGTTTTCCTGCGAACCCTGCGCCTTGTCGATGCGGATGACGGCATCCGAGGTGCTGCCTGTCGTGCAGCCGGCAAGGCCTAGCGCGGTGACGATTGCGAAAACCGGTAGAACGGCGATTTTCGGCGAACGCAGAGAGCGGGTCTTGGTGATGTCAGCCATGCGGGCTCGTTTTCCCCCAGTGCAGCCGGTCCGCTTCAAGGACGGGCAAGCTTCAGCAGCAATAAAAAGGCGGTGGCGAATAGTTCGCCCCCGCCAACATGCATCTGAAAACGTCGAAATAACGACAGCTACGCTTAGCGTGCGACGAGACCTTCGCGCTGTGCCCGCTTGCGAGCCAGCTTGCGAACACGGCGAACGGCTTCGGCCTTTTCGCGAGCGCGCTTCTGCGACGGCTTTTCGTAGTAGTCGCGCATCTTCATTTCGCGGAAAATACCTTCGCGCTGCATCTTCTTCTTGAGAGCGCGGAGAGCCTGATCGACATTGTTATCGCGGACAAGTACCTGCACGAGAATCACGTTCCTTTGGTTTGGTTGATGCCGGCGTCAGCACGGCGCCAGAGGCAAAAAATATACAGTTCGCGCGGCAGCAGCCTTGCGATTGAGGATGCGGATAGCAGAACGGTGGGGCGAAGTCCATATGTTCCGGCGGTTCTTGCCGCAAAAAACGGTTTCTTATCCCAGGGAAGGCGCTTTTATGGGAGCGCAATGGGGCCATTCAGCATAGCTGGGTGTTTCGGTGTGCCGTCGATCCGCGTTGCGCGAACTGCCCAAAACCCCGATAGCCTGCTTCCTTGCCTTGTTTATTTCGCAGTTTGCGCTATATGTAGCAAATCGACTATTGGTTGTGACCTTTGTCAAAGAGCGTCAAGCTCCGTCAGATTTCCTCTCAAAATCGATCTTAGCCTTGTGAATGAACGCATGGCAGTAACGACTATGAAAGGAGATCGTTATGAATTCAGGTACCGTTAAGTGGTTCAACAGCACCAAGGGCTTCGGCTTCATTCAGCCGGATGACGGCAGCACGGACGTTTTCGTCCACATTTCCGCTGTTGAGCGCGCTGGCTTGGGCAGCCTGTCCGATGGACAGAAGATCACCTACGATCTCGTTCGCGACAAGAAGTCCGGCAAGAATTCTGCCGACAACCTGCGCGCAGCCTAATTCTCATTCGGCCCGGCTGACCACGGATGTACTGGCAGCTGAGAGCCTGATGGCGGAGGTCGGGGTCAAACCCGGCCTTTTATGTTTTTGACGCTCAAGACAGTTCGGTGGAACCAAATGGCACGAATGCCAAGATACGCTGTCGGCGACACTATCGTTCTGAAAGACGGTCTCGTTCGCACCGAAGAGGCGCGCAGGACCTGCAAGATCGCGGTAGTTCTACCGTCAGACGGGAGTCGCCCGCAGTATCGGGTCCGATTCGAGACGGAAAACTTCGATCGGCGGATTCTTGAGAGCGATATCGACGTGAACCAGTCGGCATCCCCTACGCCGAGAGTTGACGCCGACGCGGATATCCAGGGCGGATCCTGGTTGAAAACTTCAAGCATCAGGGTACGGAAGTAGCTTCCACTCTGACCAACCGGCAAACGGATTTGCCGCACGAAAGGAAAGAATTTGCAGGTTCTCGTTCGAGATAACAATGTCGACCAGGCACTCCGCGTCCTGAAGAAGAAGATGCAGCGCGAGGGTCTGTTCCGCGAGTTCAAGGCGCGCAGCGCTTATGAAAAGCCGTCCGAGAAGCGTGTTCGCGAAAAGGCGGAAGCGGTTCGCCGTCAGCGCAAGCTGGCGCGCAAGAAGCTGCAGCGCGAAGGTCTCCTTCCGGCTCCGAAGAAGGCAGTCCGTCCGGCTCGCTGAGCTACCATGAGGCGAGCTCCGTCTAGATAGAGAGACCAGATGACTTCAAAAGACGAACTCTTCAATCCGGCCAAGCTCTCCCCGCGCGATAAGGCGGCTGCCACCGATACGACAGCGAAAGCAATCATCACGGCAGAAGCCGCGGCTCGCGAAAAGAAGACGGAGAAGCTCAGGGCGCTGCGCTTGCAGCAAGAAGCCGAAGCACCAACAGACGCCGCCCCTGCCAAGAAGCGGCGGACTGCGCCCAAGTCAGTTTGATCCTCCCAGCAGCCTCGCGCCAGCGCGCGAGGGCTTTGCTTGCCCGATGGCCCGGCCCCTCTCAACCCCGTGGGGATACCGATGTGGATCGCCGAGGCACGCGCGCAATCGCTACTGTGCCGTGACCTGTTGGAGCGCGGGAACCAGTTCGACGGCGGGCGGATTCCACTTTCCTGTCAAAGCTTCGCTCTCCGGTCCGTAGAGGCGCATTGTCAGGTTGAACGGCCCGGCAGGCGCCGGTAGCCAGTTCGCTTCCTTGTCCTCGCCCGGGCTCTTGTTCTGGAAGTAGAGATCAAGAGAACCGTCCGCATTGTAGGCGAAGGGCATCCAGCTGCTGACGGCAAACCGGTTCAGGCTGTTGGCGACTTGAAATCCCTCGGGATCGTAGAGCGTGACGGACCAGAACGCTTTGATCGGTGGCAGGTTCGCCTTGTCGAAGTGGATCTTGTAGCTGTTCGCTCCGTTTAGCGGGTTTCCCTTCTCGTCGCCGAGGTTGAGCGGATAGATCGCGTCCTCCGGCAGGTTTGCGCCCAGCCCGAGCTGCGCGACGATCGCCCGCTTCAAGTAGTAATTGCCGTAGACGCCCATGGTGTCGGTATTCATCGACCAATTGTTGGCGATGCGGGCAAGAGTCGGAACTTTCCAGTCCATCAGCTTCTGGGCTTTGGCGGGAACCGCTTCCAATGCCTTGGCGACGGTTGGATCGATCTTGGTCTTATCGAAGCTTTTTCCCTGCTCTATGCCGATCCGTTTCATTAGCGCGATGATCGGTTGGTCGGTGATGTGAGGCGGGTTGTGTTTCATGACCTCGGACGCATAGGCGAAGAAATCCGCCGCGGTCATGCCGTCGACAGTCTTCTTCGGAGGCGTCGTCATGTCGATCTTGGGATCGATCGTGACCTTCACCGGTTCTGCCGCCTTCCCCCATTGCGACAGCGGCGTGACCTTGTAGCCTGCCTGGATCTTGTGGACAGCGTCATAGTCGGCCGGCCCATCCGTTTTCGTGCGCCCAATGACCCAGACGAAGGGCGTCGGTGCGTCAATGCGCTGTACGCCGGCCGGCAGGTCCTTGCCGCTCCATCCAGGCGGCACAATCGCGAAATCCGCCTTCGCGGTTCCGGTCGTCCGCCATCCGGGCGAGGCGAATACGTCACTCCACATGTCGAGCATCGGCAGCAGGTAGTAGCGACCGTCGGTATCAGGCGCCGACACGATGACTGGTTCCTTGGTCATGTCGAGCCACGCAATGGAATAGAGCGTGTCAAAGTTCGGCCGGACGACATCTCGAAATTCAGCAGTTGGGAATTCCGGTACATTGGTGAACGCATTGGCCGGTCCACGGCCCATCTTCTTGCCCGCTTCGATATTTGTCGCCTGCGCACGGGTCACATCCATGGTGACTAGCGGATAAAGATAGACGTAGGCATCAACCCCGATGGCCGCGGCTTCCGCCTCGGTTATGGAGTCGGCGGCCATAGCTGGCCCGGCAATGCACGCTCCGGTTAAAAATAGACCGGCAGCAAAATTGATAGCACGCAATGTCATTGCAACCCTCCCAACGACCGGCGCAACAATCCTCCTTGTTGAGGCGGTCCGTTCCAATTGATGCAAACCTGGGGTTGGTGGCGCGTGTTGAAGATTATTCCCGAGGCTGCACCGGTTCGACTCATGCGAAAGACGTGATTTTCTGGTGCGCCAGGGCGGTCTCACGCTGACTGAAAATATGCGCTCAGGAATTGTAAATTCAAGTGTTCTAAAATGCATTGAGGGTTGACCACTGTTTGCACGGGTCGGTTTGCGCGGGTCGGAAAGTGACTCAACGTTTTTCAAGTCGGGGTGAGAACGACCCGACGCCTCCTGCTGCATTCTCCCGTCGTGTCAAAACAAAAGCCGGTCCGCGTCGCAAAAGAAACGTTGTGCCGCTTTTGGATTTGCGATTTGTATGGCCGACGAGAAGGGACCTTTCCCCTGAAGGAGATGAAGGCGGATGCGCAGATACTCGGTTTTTGCCGTGGCAAGGGAGGCCCTGAGGGGTCACAAGGGCTGGGAGAAGCAGTGGACTTCGCCGGAACCGCGCGCCGAATACGACGTCATCATCATCGGTGGCGGCGGGCATGGTCTCGGTGCTGCCTATTATCTGGCCAAGGAGCATGGCATCACCAATGTCGCGGTGCTCGAAAAGGGCTGGCTCGGCGGCGGCAACACCGGCCGCAACACGACCATCATCCGCTCGAACTATCTCTATGAAGAGAGCATGCACATTTACGAGCATTCGATGAAGCTCTGGGAGAACCTCTCGCAGGATCTCAACTACAATGTCATGTATTCGCCGCGTGGGGTGATGATGCTGTCGCACAATGTGCACGACCAGCAGTCCTTCAAGCGCCATATCCACGCCAACCGTCTCTACGGCATCGACAACGAATGGCTGACGCCGGAGCAGGCCAAGGCTTATTGTCCGCCGCTCGATATCTCAGCCAGCGCCCGCTACCCGATCAATGGTGCCGCCCTCCAGCGTCGCGGCGGCACGGCGCGTCACGATGCTGTGGCCTGGGGCTATGCGCGTGCGGCGTCCGATCGCGGCGTTCACATCATCCAGAACTGCGAAGTCACCGGCATCCGCCGTGGTCCCGATGGTCGCGTCACCGGTGTCGAGACATCGCGCGGCTTCATTGGCGCCAAGAAGGTGGGCGTTTCCGCCGCCGGCCACACGACTACGGTCATGAAGATGGCCGATGTGCGGGTGCCGCTGCAATCGAGCCCGCTGCAAGCGCTGGTTTCCGAACCGCTGAAGCCGATCTTCCCCTGCGTGGTCATGTCCAACACGGTGCATGCCTATATCTCGCAGTCCGACAAGGGCGAGCTCGTCATCGGCGCCGGCACCGACCAGTACAATTCCTACAGCCAGACCGGCGGCCTGCAGATCATCACCCATACGCTGGATGCCATCTGCGAGCTCTTCCCGATGTTCCGCCGCGTCAAGATGATGCGCCAGTGGGGCGGTATCGTCGACAACACGCCGGATCGTTCGGCCATACAGTCGAAGACGCCGGTTCCGGGCCTCTACGTCAACTGCGGCTGGGGCACCGGCGGCTTCAAGGCGACGCCGGGCTCGGCCAATCTCTTCGCGCACCTCATTGCCCGCGACGAGGCGCACAAGTTCAATGCCGGCCTGACGCTGGACCGCTTCCGCACCGGCCGTCTGATCGACGAAGCCGCCGCCGCCGCCGTCGCGCACTGACACGAGGACACCATGCTTCTTATCTATTGCCCATACTGTCAGGAAGAGCGCTCCGAGCTCGAATTCCGCGGCGCCGGCGATGCGCATATCGCCCGCCCGACCAATATCGCGGACATCTCCGACGAGGCGTTCGAGGAATATTTCTTCCTGCGCGACAACCCTAAGGGGCTGATCTTCGAACGCTGGCGCCACCAGCACGGATGCGGCCGCTTCTTCAACGCGGCCCGCGATACGATCAGCGACAAGTTCATCATGACCTACAAGGCAGGCGAGCCGAAGCCCACGATCGGCGAGGCCGCCGTTCCGCACGCTCCCGTCGAGACCTACGAACAGCTTGAAGGAGAGGCACAATGAGCGGCACGAACCGTATCGCAGGCAAGGGTCGCCTGACGCCGGCCAGAACCGCGCGCTTCACTTTCGATGGCAAGAGCTACACGGCGCTCGAGGGCGATACCGTCGCCTCGGCGCTGATTGCCAACAACATCCATCTGGTCGGCCGCTCGTTCAAGTATCACCGCCCGCGCGGCATTCTCTCGGCCGGCGCCGAGGAGCCGAATGCGCTGATCGACGTTGCGCGCGACAGCGCCCGCAAGCAGCCGAACGTGCGCGCCACGGTGCAGGAAGTGTTCGACGGCATGATCGTCGAATCGCAGAACCGCTTCCCGTCGCTCTCCTTCGATATCGGCGGCATCAACAATCTGATGTCCCCGTTTTTCGCGGCGGGCTTCTACTACAAGACATTCATGTGGCCGAAGGCGGCATGGAAGCACCTCTACGAGCCGATGATCCGCCGTGCGGCGGGCCTCGGCGTTGCGCCGAAGGAAGCCGATCCTGATCACTATGCCGGCCGTTATGCGCATTGCGATGTGCTCGTCGTCGGTGCCGGGATCGCCGGTCTTTCGGCGGCACTGGCGGCGGCGCAATCCGGCGCCAAGGTGATCCTCTGCGACGAGCAGGCCGATGTCGGCGGCGCTCTGCGCTACGACAGCGGCGTCAAGATCGACGGCCTTTCCGGTTATGAGTGGGCGCAGAAGACGGTCGCCACGCTGAAGGCGATGGACAATGTGCAGGTTCTGACCCGCACCACCGCTTTCGGCTACTACAACCACAATTTCGTGGGCCTCGCCGAGCGCGTGACCGACCACGTCGCAAACCCGAGCCGCCACCTGCCGCGCGAGCGTCTGTGGCAGCTGCGCGCCAAGCGCGTCATCCTCGCCAATGGCGCGATTGAACGCCATATGGTGTTCCCGAACAACGACCGTCCGGGCATCATGCTTGCATCCGCCGCGCGCATGTATCTCAACCAGTATGGCGTCGCCGTCGGCCAGAAGGTCGGCGTCTATACGGCGCACGACTCGGCCTATGAGGCGGCCTTCGACCTGAAACGATCAGGCGTCGAGATCGCCGCGATCGTCGATTGCAGGCAGACGCCGGGTACGGCCGTTCTGGCGGAAGCCCGTTCGCTCGGCATCGATGTTCTCGCCGGCCAGTCGGTGGTCAACACCTCGGGCAAGCTCCGCATCTCGTCGATGACCGTTGCCCGCAATGGCGGCGGCTCGCCGCGCAAGATCGCGGTCGATGCGCTGCTGGTTTCGGCCGGTTGGACGCCCTCGGTACATCTGTTCTCGCAGTCGCGCGGCAAGGTGACGTTCGAGCCCGAGACGCAGCGCTTCCTGCCCGGCACCTATGCGCAGGATTGCCTCTCCGTCGGCGCCTGCAACGGCACCGACGATCTGCAGCAGACGATCGAGGAATCGCTGGCGGCAGGCGAGCTGATGGCGCAGGCAACTGGGAAGCCCTCCGGCGGCAAGATCAGCATCACCGCTGAGCAAGCCCATCAGTGGACGGGCGGGATGATCGGCGCTGCCGAAGGCGCGGGTCCGGAGACCGGCGCCAAGGCGTTCATCGATTTCCAGCACGACGTCTACGCCAAGGATATTCGCCTTGCGGTGCGGGAGGGGATGCACTCGATCGAGCACATCAAGCGCTTCACCACCAACGGCATGGCGTCCGACCAGGGCAAGCTCTCCAACATGCACGGTCTGGCGATCGCCGCCGAGATGCTCGGCAAGGAGATCCCGCAGGTCGGTCTCACCACCTTCCGTGCGCCCTATACACCTGTCACCTACGGCACGCTGATTGCGCACTCGCGTGGCGATCTGTTCGATCCGGCGCGTAAGACGCCGCTGCACCAGTGGGAAGAGGCCCATGGCGCCGTCTTCGAGGATGTCGGCAACTGGAAGCGTGCGTGGTTCTATCCACGATCAGGCGAGACGATGCATCAGGCGGTCGCCCGCGAATGCAAGACGGCGCGCGATGTCGCCGGCGTGTTCGATGCCTCGACGCTCGGCAAGATCGAGATCGTCGGCCCCGATGCCGCCGCGTTCATGAACCTCATGTACACCAACGCCTGGGACACGCTGAAGCCCGGCAAGTGCCGCTACGGCATCATGACCCGCGAGGACGGCTTCGTTTACGACGATGGCGTTGTCGGGCGTCTGGCCGACGATCGCTTCCACGTGACGACGACGACGGGCGGCGCGCCACGCGTACTCAATCACATGGAAGACTATCTGCAGACCGAATTCCCGCATCTGAAGGTGTGGCTGACCTCGGTGACGGAACAGTGGGCCGTCATCGCCGTGCAGGGTCCGAAGGCGCGCGAGATCATCGCGCCGCTGGTCGAGGGCGTCGACATCTCCAACGAGGCCTTCCCGCATATGAGCGTTGCCGAGTGCACGGTCATGGGCGTGCCGGCGCGGCTGTTCCGTGTGTCGTTCACCGGCGAAACCGGCTTTGAAATCAACGTGCCGGCCGACTATGGCCAGTCCGTTCTGGAAGCCGTGTGGGCCAATGCAGAGCCGCTCGGCGCCTGCGTCTACGGCACCGAGACGATGCACGTTCTTCGCGCTGAGAAGGGCTATATCATCGTCGGCCAGGATACCGATGGCACCGTCACGCCTGACGATGCCGGTCTTTCCTGGGCGGTCTCGAAGAAGAAGACGGATTTCGTCGGCATTCGCGGGCTGAAGCGCCCGGATCTGGTGAAGGCAGGCCGCAAGCAGCTGGTCGGTCTCATCACCAAGGATCCGACACTGGTGCTCGAAGAGGGCGCGCAGATCGTCGCCAATCCGAACGAGCCGAAGCCGATGACGATGCTGGGGCACGTGACCTCGTCCTACTGGTCGGAAAACCTCGGAAAATCGATCGCCTTCGCGCTGGTCGCCGATGGCCGCAAGCGGATGGGCGAGACGCTCTATGTGCCGATGCCCGACAAGACGATCGCCGTCGAGGTGACTGATATGGTGTTCTTTGACAAGGAAGGAGGCCGCATCAATGGCTGATACGGCAGTTCGCAAGTCGGTGCTCTCAGGTCGTCATGGCGGCTCGGCCACGGTACGGCTGACGGCAGCACCGGCCGCCACCCGCCTCGCGCTCCGTGCACCCGCCGGGTCCCTCAAGGCTCTGTCCTCCGCTCTTGGCGTCACGGTTCCGTCTTCGCCGAAGACCTCCGGCCGCAAGGGTGGCCGTGCCGCCCTTTGGCTCGGGCCGGATGAATGGCTCGTCATCGATGAGTCCGGTGCAGACCTGATGGGCGCGCTCGCGAAGGCGGGCGTGCTGCATTCGGCAACCGATGTCTCGCACCGCAATGTTGCGATCATCGTCTCCGGTCCCGGAGCGGAAGCGACAATTTCGGCGGGTTGCCCGCAGGATCTGTCGCTCGAGGTCTTCCCGGTCGGCGCCTGCTCGCGCACGATTTTCGGCAAGGCCGAGATCGTGCTCTTCCGCACCGAGGACGATACGTTCCGTGTCGAGTGCTGGCGTTCGTTCGCCGATTTCGTATTCGGCCTGCTGACCGAGGGCGCCGAAGACGCCGCGCATTAAGCGCCACGGAACTGGAATTCCCGATTGGGTGACGGTGCTCTTGTGCCGTCCCCATTCGGCTTCAAGTTGCAAGACCGGTGTCATTCATGCCATCATTCGCCATCGCGTGCGGCTTTGTCGGAGCGTAGTCGCAACGTTGCGGGGTGTCTTCGATGATGCTGCATCACGTTTCCATCGTCACTACGGATCTCGACCAATCGGTTGCCTTCTATCGCGATGTTTTCGGTCTCGAGCGGATCGAGAGGCCTCCTTTCAGTACCGACGGAGCCTGGTTTGCCTGCGGAGCGCTGCAGGTCCACATCATCGTCAATCCAGTTGGGACGTTCCGGCGGGTGGCGACCATCGATACCGCCGACGGACATTTCGCCTTCCGTACCGATGATTTCGAGGGATGTATCCGGGGACTGATCGCAAAGGGTTTTCGCGAGGATGCGCCCGAGGGAGATCCCCGGCGGCTGCGTGTGAGGCGTACCGGGCCGGCCGGCTTTCCGCAGGCCTACCTGCTCGATCCCGATCGCAACATCGTCGAAATCAACGGTGCACCATAGCGCCATCGCCGCAGCCTAAAGTCCTGTTGCGGTTGGCTTCCGCGAGCGGTTAGTCTGCCGGAACCGTTCGCGGGAGGAGTTCTTGAAGATACGTGCCGCGGTATTACGCCGATCACCGGTCACGCCGCCTTTTGCGGTGAGCCGGCCGCTCTCGATCGAAGAACTCGAGCTCGCGCCGCCGGGGCGGGACGAGATCCTTGTTCGTATTGGCGCGGCCGGGCTCTGCCATTCCGATCTCTCCGTCATCAACGGCGACAGGCCGCGTCCGGTGCCGATGGCGCTTGGACATGAGGCGGCCGGCACCGTGGAAGCGGTCGGGCCCGATGTCCATGACCTGACGCCCGGCGATCATGTGGTTATGAGTTTCATGCCGAGCTGCGGCCACTGTCTGCCCTGCGCCGAGGGACGCCCGGCGCTGTGCATTCCCGGCGCCGATGCCAACGGAAAGGGCACGCTACTATCGGGCGAACGGCGACTGAGCTGCGAGGAGGTGCCGATCCATCATCATCTCGGCGTCTCGGGCTTTGCCACCCATGCCGTGGTCTCGCGCCATTCCGCCATTCGCATTGACCGCGATATCCCGTTCGCTCACGCCGCGCTGTTCGGCTGCGCCGTGCTGACGGGCGTTGGCACCGTGGTGAATACCTGTCGTGTGCAGCCGGGGCAGACAGTCGCCGTTGTCGGTTTGGGTGGTGTCGGATTGGCTGCGGTGCTCGGTGCCGTGGCGGCCGGGGCTGAACGCGTTGTCGCTGTGGACCTTGCGCCCGAGAAGCTCAAGATTGCGCTTTCACTCGGCGCGACCGATGCTTTTCTCGCTGACGATCCTGATGTGGTGGAGCAGATCCGCGAGGCGACCAAGGGCGGCGTCGACCATGCGCTTGAGATGGCCGGCGCCGTCAGGGCCTTCGATCTCGCCTACCGTATTACACGGCGCGGCGGCACGACGGCCACGGCGGGCTTGGCCAATCCATCCAGCCAGTTCACAATCCCCGCCGTCAGCCTGGTTGCCGAGGAGCGGCGCGTGCTCGGGAGCTACCTCGGCAGCTGCGTGCCAAGCCGGGATACTCCACGCTTTGTCGGGCTCTTCAGGCGTGGAAAGCTGCCGGTGGATCGCTTGCTGTCTTCAACAGGTCCGCTGGAGGGGATCAACGAAGCGTTCGACCGGCTGCATGCCGGGGAGGTGATCCGGCACGTCATCGATTTCGAAGCGCACTAGGCGTCTTCGGGCCGGTCTTTTGGGTCGAATTGGATGATGGTGATCCACCGCGCGGTGAGCGCCGGCTTCTTCTCGTTCTCGATCTCGATCGAGACGTCATAGGTCGTCATCAACATGCCGGCGCCGCGGAAGCGGGCTTCGGCAAGGACAAAGTGGCCGCGTATGCGTGCCCCCGATTTGACCGGCGAGAGAAAGCGGACGTTCTCGAAGCCGTAGTTGATGCCCATCGTCTGCTCACGGACCTTGGGCAGGCTGTTGTAGTTCATCGCTGAAAGCAGCGAGAGGGTGAGGAAACCGTGGGCAATGGTGCCGCCGAATGGGCTGGTAGCGGCGCGCTCCGGGTCGACGTGGATGAACTGATGATCGTCGGTTGCATGCGCAAAGGCATCGATCATTGTCTGATCGACGACTATCCAGTCCGACAGGCCGGTTTCAGTGCCGATGAGCCCACGCACATCCGCGAGCGAAATTTCCTTGACCATTGATTCCTCATGAGAAAGCGGCTGCGCAAGCCTTACAATGGGATTGTGACAATTGCGACAAGGAATTGCAGGCAGGCGCCTGGCCGGTCAACTTCCGAGATAGAAAGCGACCGAGCGGCGCGGCACGATGGCCGACGTCGCGGATTTTTCCTGACCATTGGGGGCGAGAAGCCGCCATGAAGACGGCCCGGGCAATGCAAAAATTTCCTCGCCGCCCGAGCGATTGAAAAGCACGGCCAGCCGTGCGGGCTTTCCGCCGTGCCCATCGCGCGTCGACAGCACCATTCCAAGCGTGGAAAAGTTCGGGGTCTCCCACTCCTGTACGCTCATCGGCTGGCCGGAAGGCGATATCCATTCGACGTCGCCATCGCCATCGAAGAAACCCGTTTCCGAGAAGACGGAGAAGCGTTTGCGCAGGCTTGAGATGAAAGCGGTATGGGCGATGAGCTCATCGTCGAGCGTTGCCCAGTCCATCCAGGTGATCTCATTGTCCTGGCAATAGGCATTGTTGTTGCCGCGCTGGGTGCGGCCTGCTTCGTCGCCTGCCGTCAGCATGATGCTGCCGCGGGTGGCAAAGAGCGTGGAGAGCAGCGCCTTCAGGTCGTCGCGGCGTCTGCGAATGATATCGGGGTAGTGCGTCTCGCCCTCGGCCCCGTTGTTCCACGAGTGATTCTCGTTGTGGCCGTCGCGGTTCTGCTCGCCGTTCGCCTCGTTATGCTTGCCGCTAAAGGAGACGAGATCGCGGAGCGTGAAGCCGTCATGGGCGGCAAGAAAGTTGACGCTGCGCGTCCCGGTCGCGCCGTTGCGGGAAAATATGTCCGAGGAACCGGCCAGGGCAGTTGCGAGCGGTCCGGTCTTGTGGTCGTCGCCGCGCCAATAGCACCTGACGTCGTCACGCACGCGGTCATTCCACTCGAGGAAGGGGGCTGGGAAGTTACCGAGCTGGTAGCCGCCAGGACCGATGTCCCAAGGCTCGGCGATCATGACGCGGTCCGACAAGACGTCATCGGCGAGCATTGCCATCAACGTTTCGCTGTTGGCCTCGAAGCCACCGGCGGTTCGGCCAAGAACGGGGGCAAGGTCGAAGCGGAAACCGTCAACGCCCGCGCCGAGCACGAAGTGGCGGAGGCTGTCGATGATCAGTTGCCTGACATAGGGGTTATCACAGGCGACGGTGTTACCCGTTCCGGTATCGTTGACCAATTCGCCTGGCCGGTCGGGCAGATGCCGATAGAAGGAGAGGTTGTCGAGGCCGCGCAGCGACAGCGTCGTGCCAAAGCGGTCGCTTTCGCCGGTGTGGTTGAAGACGAGGTCGAGGATGACACCAATGCCTTCGGCGTGGAGCTTCGCCACGGTGTCGCGGAGCTCCGCCATGCCGCCGGGCACGAGCCGCGGGTCGAGCGCCATGAACGCGACGGGGTTGTAGCCCCAGCCGTTTCTGAGGCCGAGCGGCGGCAGGTGGCGCTCGTCGATCCAGGCGGTGATCGGCATCAACTCGACGGCATCCACGCCGATGCGCTTCAGATGCGCGATCACCGAGGGATGTGCCAGAGCCGCGACCGTGCCGCGCTGCGCTTCGGGAACATCCGGATGCAGCATGGTGAACGGTCGGACGGCAACCTCGTAAATGAAGCCACCCGGCTTGAAGAGCGGCTTTGCCGGCTTCACGCTGATGTCGCGGGTAACGATTGCCTTTGGCACCAGATGCTGCGTTTCGGCGCCAAAGGTGCCAAGCAGGGGATCGTAGTGGAACGGGCGGTCGATTCCCCTGGCGTAGGGATCGACCAGCAGCTTCGACGGGTCGAACCAGAGGCCGTCGTCGGGCGCATAGACGCCGCCGGCGCGGTAGCCGTAGCGCGCGCCTTCCTTCAAGCCGTCGACGAAAAGGCGATGAACATCGTCATCGCCTCGTTTCATCGGCAGGCGGGCCAGCTCCTTGTCGTCGTCGCCGAACAGACACAGTTCGATCTGTCCTGAATTGCGCGACCAGACGGCGAAATCAACGCCGGTTTCGAGGATGGTTGCTCCGCCTTGCCCGGGTCTGTTCGCCGCCATACCGTTCGGTCAGGTGATCACGGAAGGAGCGTCGCGGCCCGTGCGGCTGCGAATGTCGGCGGTGGTCTCGGCGGCAGCAATAAGATCGGCGAGCGCTTGCTGCGTTTCGATGTTGTGGCGGGTCGAATCCGCCTCGTACCGCTCGAGATAGACACGCAGCGTGGCGCCGGATGTTCCGGTACCGGAGAGACGGAAGACCACGCGCGAACCGCCTTCGAACAGCACACGAATGCCCTGATGCTCGCTGACCGACTTGTCGACCGGGTCGTGATAGGCAAAGTCGTCGGCCTTCTCGACCTTCAGCGGGCCGAAGCTCTGGCCCGGCAGCGACGCAAGCTGGCTGCGCAGGTTTGCGATCAGGCCGTTTGCCGCGTCTGTGTCGACGCCTTCATAGTCGTGGCGCGAATAGTAGTTGCGGCCGTAGGTCTGCCAGTGCTGGGTGACGATGTCCTGAACGCTTTCGCCGCGAACGGCAAGGATGTTCAGCCACAGCAGAACCGCCCAGAGGCCGTCCTTTTCGCGCACGTGATTGGAGCCGGTGCCGGCGCTTTCCTCGCCGCAGATCGTCGCCATGCCGGCGTCGAGCAGGTTGCCGAAGAACTTCCAGCCGGTCGGCGTCTCGTACATGCCGATATTGCGGCGCTCGGCGACGCGATCGGCCGCACCTGAGGTCGGCATGGAGCGGGCGATGCCGGCGAGACCGCCGGAATAGCCGGGCGCGAGGTGGGCGTTGGCGGCAAGGATCGCGAGGCTATCGGAGGGAGTGACGAAGATGCCGCGGCCGATGATGAGGTTGCGGTCGCCGTCGCCGTCGGATGCCGCGCCGAAGTCGGGCGCATCATCACTCATCATCTCGTCGTAGAGTTCCTTGCAGTGAACCGGGTTCGGGTCCGGATGGTGGCCGCCGAAGTCGGGCAGCGGCATGAAATTGCGGACCGAACCCGACGGCGCCCCGAGACGGTTTTCGAAGATTTCCTTGGCATATGGGCCGGTGACGGCGCTCATTGCGTCAAAAGCAATGCGGAATCCGAGGCTGATGAGGTTGCGGATCGCGGGGAAGTCGAACAGCTCTTCCATCAGAGCCGTGTAGTCTTCCACCGAATCGAGCACCGAGAGGATCATGCCGCCCGGCAGTTCGTCCTTGCCGATGCGGTCGAGGTTGACGTCCGCGAAATCGGCGATCTTGTAGGTGTCGATCACCTTCGTGCGCGCATAGATCGCGTCGGTGATCTTCTCCGGCGCGGGGCCGCCATTGTTGATATTGTACTTGATGCCGAAATCTTCGGTCGGACCGCCGGGATTGTGGCTGGCCGAAAGGATGATGCCGCCGAAGGCCTTGTATTTGCGAATGATGTGGGAGGCTGCCGGGGTCGACAGGATGCCGCCCTTGCCGACGATCACCTTTCCGAAGCCATTGGCGGCGGCCATCTTGATCGCCTTCTGAATGACTTCCCGGTTGTAGTAGCGTCCGTCGCCGCCGATGACGAGGCACTTGCCATGAAAGCCTTCCAGCGAATCGAAGATCGACTGGATGAAGTTCTCGGCATAGTTCGGCTGCTGGAATACCGGAACCTTCTTTCGCAGGCCGGAGGTACCGGGCTTCTGATCCTGGTAGGGCGTAGTGGGTACGGATTTTATCATTTTCTCTCACTTGCCTTTAGGGGCGAGGCTTGAATAGAGGGCGGCATAGCGCTCGGCGCTCTTCTCCCACGAAACATCCGATTTCATGCCCTGCTTTTGCAATTGGGTCCAGACTTTTTGATCGGCGTAGAGATGTAGCGCGCGGCGGACCGCCTGCAACAGACCGGATGGAGTTACAGGCGAGAATTGTATCCCGGTTGCCACTTTCGCCGCAAGCGCGGCATGGTTGGCGTCAATAACGGTGTCGTTCAACCCGCCGGTGCGGGCAACGATCGGCACGCACCCATAGCGCAATCCGTAAAGCTGCGTCAGGCCGCAGGGCTCGAATCTGGAGGGGATGATGATGGCGTCGCAACCGGCCTGCATGAGATGGGACATCGGCTCGTTGTAGCCGATGGAAACGCCGATCCGCCCGGGGTGACGGGCGGCCGCGGCAAGCAGCGCCCCTTCGAGGGCCGCGTCTCCGGAACCCAGAATGGCCAGCTTGCCGCCCATGTCGACGATCTGGTCGGCGGTGGCGGCGATGACGTCCATGCCCTTCTGCCAAGTCAAGCGGCTGATGATGCAGAAGATCGGCGCGTTGTCGTGGTGAAGTCCGAAGAACTCGGCGATCGAGCTGCGGTTTTCGACGCGGCTCTTCAGCGTGCTGCTGTTGTAGTGCGTGTGGACAACCGGGTCGGTCGAGGGGTTCCAGACGTCGGTATCAATGCCGTTGACGATGCCGTGCAGTGAATCGATTCGGCTTGCGATGACACCCTGGAGGCCCATGCCAAACTCGGTGGTCAGGATCTCGCCGGCATAAGAGGGGCTGACAGTGGTGATGGCGTGTGCAGTCTGCAGGCCGCCCTTCAGGAAGCCGATATTGCCGTAATATTCGATGCTTTCCGTTGCGAAGGCGTGCGGCGGCAGACGAAGACCCGGAAAGATATCGGCGCCGAACTGCCCCTGGAAAGCAATGTTGTGGATCGTCAGCACGCTCGGCAATTCCGGCGTCGGATTGTAGCGCATGTAGGCCGAGGTCATCGCCGACTGCCAGTCATGCGTATGCACGAGGTCCGGCCGCCAGTCCGGCATCAAGCCCGCGGCAATCTCGGCGCCGGCCAGGGACAGAGCCGCGAAACGGCGCCAGTTGTCGGGATAGTCCCTTCCGGTCGCATCGAGATAAGGACCGCCCGAGCGGTCGTAATAGGCGGGGGCGTCGAGCACGAGGATATCGAGCCCGTCGTGCTTGACTTCGAGCACGGTTGCCGGTTCGCCGAGCAGATCGTCGAATTGGAGTCGGACCACAGGATTGCGGATAGCCCTCATGACGGCCGGATAGCCCGGCATGAGGGTCTTGGTTTCGATGCCGAAACGCTCAAGGGCGATCGGCAGGGCACCCGCCACATCGGCGAGGCCCCCTGTCTTGACGAGCGGGAAGACTTCGGACGAAACCGAAAGAACTTTCATGGCTTACAGGCCCAGCTTGTCGATCATCGGTTGGGTAATGAGGCAAATGCCGCCCTCGCTGCGGCGGAAACGCTTGGCATCTAGAACCGGATCCTCGCCGACGATGAGGCCTTCAGGAATGACGACTCCGTGGTCGATCACGACGTTTCTGAGTTGGGCGTGCCTTCCGATCTTGACGCTCGGGAGAACGACGGCACCTTCGAGCTTGGAGTAGGAATTGGCCCGAACGCCGGTGAAGAGGAGGCTCTTGTTCAGCGTTGCGCCGGAAATGATGCAGTCGCCCGCGACGACGGAGGATGTGGCGGAGCCGCGGCGGTCTTCGTCGTCATGGACGAACTTCGCCGGGGGCGAGATTTCTGCATAGGTCCAGATCGGCCAGGACTTGTCGTAGATATCCAGTTCCGGAACGATCGCGGTCAGGTCGATGTTGGCCTGCCAATAGGCGTCGATCGTTCCAACATCGCGCCAGTAGGGCTCGTGCTCGAAATCCGACCGTACGCAAGAGTTGGCGAAACGATGGGCGACGGCCTTACCGTTCTTGACGATGTAAGGGATGATATCCTTGCCGAAGTCCTTGCTGGAATTCGGATCGGCGGCGTCGCGGCGCAGCGCATCGATCAGAAATTTCGTGTGGAACACGTAGATGCCCATCGAGGCGAGCGCAAAGTCCGGCTTGTCGGGAATGCCCGGCGGATCGGCGGGCTTCTCGACGAAGTCGATGATCCGGTCGGTCGTGTCGACGTGCATGACGCCGAAGCCGACGGCTTCCATGCGCGGGACTTCCAGGCAGCCGATCGTGACGTCGGCGCCGGAATCGACATGCTGCTGCAGCATGTATTCGTAGTCCATCTTGTAGACATGGTCGCCGGCGAGGATCACCATGTATTCGACGCCATAGTCCTCGATGATGTCGATGTTCTGGTAGACCGCATCGGCGGTGCCTTCATACCACTGCGTCTCGGAGACGCGCTGGGAGGCTGGCAGAATGTCGAAGCTCTCGTTCCGCTCGGGGCGGAAGAAGTTCCAGCCGCGCTGCATATGGCGGATCAGCGAGTGCGCCTTGTACTGGGTGGCGACGCCGATGCGGCGGATGCCCGAGTTCAGCGCGTTCGACAACGCGAAGTCGATGATGCGGGTCTTGCCGCCGAAATAGACCGCCGGCTTGGCGCGGCGATCGGTGAGTTCCTTCAGGCGGCTTCCCCGACCACCTGCGAGAACATAGGCCATTGCGTCGCGGGCAAGTGGCTGAACACGTTTTTCTACCATTTTTATCCTCCCACCAGTCGTCAGTTCTCAGGTTCAAGCATGATCGTCGCCAGAGGCGGCAAGGTGATCGATGCGGCGATGGCGCCACCGGCGTTGACGGCCTGCACGCGGCCACCATTGCCCTTGCCGCTGCCGCCATAGATGTCGGCATCGGTATTCAGTATCTCGCGCCAGCGCCCCTCGGTCGGCAGGCGCACGGAATAGTTCTCGCGATAGACAGGCGTCAGATTGCAGATGACGGCGACCGGCTTCTCTCCTGGCGCCTTGCGCAGCCAGGCAAAAACGGAATTCTCGTGGTCGTCGGCGATCAGCCATTCGAAGCCATCGCCCTCGCAGTCGCGGGCGTGCAGGGCCGGTTTGCTGCGGTAGGTGAAGTTGAGGTCGCGCACCAGCCGGCGCATGCCCTCGTGCATGCGGTACTGCAGCAGGTTCCAGTCGAGCGAGGTTGCCTCGTTCCACTCGCTCCACTGCGCGAATTCCTGGCCCATGAAGAGCAGCTTCTTGCCCGGATAACCCCACATGAAGGCGTAGTAGGCACGCAGGTTGGCGAACTTCTGCCAGTCGTCGCCCGGCATCTTGGCGATCAGCGAGCCCTTTCCATGCACCACCTCGTCATGGGAGAGCGGCAGCACGAAGTTTTCCGAATAGGCGTAGAGCAGGCCGAAGGTCAGCTCATTGTGATGATGCTTTCTGTGGATCGGCTCACGGCTCATGTAGCTCAGTGTGTCGTGCATGAAGCCCATGTTCCACTTGAAGCCGAAGCCGAGGCCGCCTTCATGCACCGCCTGCGAGACCTTCGGCCAGGAGGTCGACTCCTCGGCGATGGTCATGACGCCGGGATGCTCGGCGTAGATGCGGGTGTTCATGTTCTGCAGGAAGCGCACGGCCTCCAGGTTCTCATTGCCGCCGTACTCGTTCGGGATCCATTCGCCGTGCTTGCGGGAATAGTCGAGGTAAAGCATCGAGGCCACGGCATCGACGCGCAGACCATCGAGATGGAACTTCTCGGCCCAGTAAAGCGCGTTGTTGACCAGATAGGAGACAACTTCGGTACGGCCGAAATTGTAGATCGCCGTATTCCAGTCCGGGTGGAAGCCCTGGCGCGGGTCGGCATGCTCATAGAGCGCCGTGCCATCGAACCAGCCGAGGCCGTGTTCGTCGGTCGGGAAATGGGCTGGCACCCAGTCGAGGATGACGCCGATGCCGACCTTGTGGCAGCCGTTGACGAAGCGGGCGAAACCCTCCGGCTCGCCGAAGCGGGCGGTCGGTGCATAGAGCCCGGTCGTCTGGTAGCCCCAGGAGGGATCATAGGGATGCTCGGTAATCGGCAGGAACTCGATATGGGTGAAGCCCATGTCGACGCAGTAGGGGATTAGACGGGAGGCAAGCTCGTCCCAGGAGAGGAACGAGCCATCGTCGCGCCGCTGCCAGGAGCCGGCATGAACCTCGTAGATCGAGATCGGCTGACGACGCTTGTCGGTTTCGCTCCAGTGCTTCAGATGCGCTGCATCGTCCCATTCCTGCAGCAGTTCGGACGCTGCAACAGAGGCCGTCTGCGGACGCAGTTCGCTGCGTCGGGCGAAAGGGTCGGCCTTTAGCGGCAGTAGCACACCGTCGTGGCCGCGGATTTCGAATTTGTAGGCGACGCCGGTCGGAACGTCAGGAGCGAAGATCTCCCAGATACCGGCGCTGGAGCGGAAGCGCATTACATGGCGGCGACCATCCCAGCCGTTGAAGTCACCGACGACCGAGACACGCTGCGCATTCGGCGCCCAGACCGCGAAATGGATGCCCTGCGCGCCCTCGTGCTTGATCCAGTGTGCTCCCATCTTGTCGAAGAGGCGC
Organism: Hyphomicrobiales bacterium; assembly: GCA_900466985.1. Taxonomy (GTDB): domain Bacteria; phylum Pseudomonadota; class Alphaproteobacteria; order Rhizobiales; family Rhizobiaceae; genus Rhizobium. The sequence continues at coordinate 110,452 of UBOA01000013.1, read as the reverse complement.
AGGTGGGATCCTTCCCGCACGTAATAGTCATCCATCGGGCCGAGGACCGGCCCGAAGCTGTAGGGGTCGGTCACGGCCCATTCGGCATCGCCGCGTCGGGCGCGATAGCGCACCGGCTGCTGCTTCGTCACCGAAACCTCGCCGGCGAAAAAGCCATCAGAATGCTGCTGGCTCAATTCGCCGATGACGCTGCCATCGAGCGCCATCGCGGTCACCTCTTCGGCGCCCGGAATGAAGCAGCGGGTGACGTAGGCGTTTCCCGATTTGTGAACGCCGAGAACGGCGAAGGGATTGGAATGCGACCCTGCGAGGATTGCCGCTATCTCGTCTGCCGAAATCTCCCAGGGAAGTCTGACTTCAGGGGTGGCTTTCGGCGCTTTCATCCGGCTCTCCAGATTTCCTTGGCATATTGCCGTATCGTGCGGTCGGACGAGAACCAGCCCATCCGAGCCGTGTTGCAGATCGCTTTCTTGTTCCACGCCGACGGATCGGTCCAGAGCTGGTCGATATCGCGCTGCGCCTGCGCATAGGCATCGAAATCGGCCGCCACCATGAACCAGTCATGCGCGTAAATGCCTTCGATCAGCGCCGCGTATCGGCTTCGATCGTCGTGCGAGAAGACGCCGGAACTGATGGCCTGGAGTGCCTGAGACAGTTCACGCGACGCTTCGATGATGGCGCGGGGATTGTGGCCATCGGCACGGGCGGCGGCGACTTCGTCGGCACGCAGGCCGAAAATGACGATGTTGTCCTCGCCGACATGATCGCGCATCTCGACATTGGCGCCGTCGAGTGTCCCGATCGTCAGCGCGCCGTTCAGCGCGAACTTCATGTTGCCGGTGCCCGATGCTTCCATCCCAGCAGTCGAGATCTGCTCGGACAGATCGGCGGCCGGCACCATGACCTCGGCCAAGGAAACGTTGTAGTTCGGCACGAACACGACCTTCAGCAGGCCGCGGACGGCAGGGTCGTTGTTGATCGTGCGGGCGACATCGTTGATCAATTTGATGATCAGCTTGGCGTTATGATAGCTCGGCGCAGCCTTGCCGGCGAAGAGCTTGACGCGCGGGACCCAGTCCAATTCAGGATGCGAGCGGATCTGGTCGTAGAGCGCGACGGCCTCGATGATGTTGAGCAGCTGCCGCTTGTACTCGTGGATGCGCTTGATCTGGATATCGAACATCGCCGACGGATCGAGCTTGATGCCCATGCGGCTGGCGACGAGATTGGACAAGGCTACCTTGTTGGCGCGCTTCACCGCCGCGAACTTCTCCTGGAAGCTTGCATCGTTCGCGAACTTGTCGAGCGGCTTCAGCTTTTCGGCGTCATCGAGGAAGTCGTCGCCTATCGTTTCGCGGATCAGCGAGGTCAAGCCGGGATTGCACTGCTGCAGCCAACGGCGCGGCGTGATGCCGTTGGTTTTGTTGTTGATGCGGTCGGGATAGAGCTTATGCAGGTCGGCAAAGACGGTGACCTTCATCAGGTCGGTGTGCAGAGCCGAAACGCCGTTGATCGAATGAGCGCCGACGAAGGCGAGATTGCCCATGCGCACACGGCGCTCGCCGCTTTCCTCGATCAGGGAAATCGAGCGGATTTCCGTTTCGGAGAAGGTCTTGGTCTTGCGCGCCTCCAGCAGCACCTTGGCGTTGATCGCGTAGATGATCTGCATATGCCTCGGCAGCAGGCGCTCGAACAGTGGGATCGGCCAGCTTTCCAGCGCTTCTGGAAGGAGGGTGTGATTGGTGTAGCCGATCGTGCCGCGGGTGATGTCCCAGGCCTGGTCGAAGTCGAGACCATGCACGTCGCACAGCAGGCGCATCAGTTCCGCGACCGAGACCGCCGGATGCGTGTCGTTCAGTTGGACAGCCACCTTGTCGGGCAGCGAGGTGAAATCGTCATACTGCTGCAGGTGACGGCGCAGGATGTCCTGCAGCGAAGCGGAAGAGAAGAAGAATTCCTGGCGCAGGCGCAGTTCCTGCCCCGCCGGCGTCGCGTCGGCGGGATAGAGAACGCGCGTCAGGCTTTCGGCTTTGTTGCTCTCGCGCAGCGCGCCGATATGGTCGCCGGCGTTGAAGGCGTCGAGCAGGATCGGGTCGATCGGCTGCGCGGACCAGAGGCGCAGCGTGTTGACGCGCTTGCCGCGCCAGCCGACGACAGGCGTGTCGAAGGCAGCGGCGATGACGCGCTCGGCCGGTTTCCATACATAGCGCGGCTCGCCTTCCGGGCTGTTGACGACATCGACGGTGCCGCCGAAGCCGATTTCGTAAGCGCTCTCGCGACGCTCGAATTCCCAGGGATTGCCGTGCGCCAGCCAGCTTTCCGGCAACTCCACCTGCCAGCCATCGGCAAGCTGCTGGCGGAAAAGACCGTGGACGTAACGGATACCGTAGCCATAAGCCGGGACATCGACGGTGGCCATCGATTCCATGAAGCAGGCGGCGAGACGGCCAAGGCCGCCGTTGCCAAGAGCGGCGTCAGGCTCGAGGCCGGCGATGACAGAGACATCGACGCCGAGCGAGGCGAGCGCGTCGCGAATCTGTTCCATGAGGCCAAGGTTAGAAACGGCGTCGCGCATCAGGCGGCCGATGAGGAATTCGAGGGAGAGGTAGTAAACGCGCTTGTCGCCTGTCGCGTAGACCTTGCGGGTCGATTCCATCCACTTGTCGATGATGCGGTCGCGTATGACGAGGATGGTCGCCGTCAGCCAGTCATGCGGCTTCGCGACCTTCGCATCCTTGCCGATGCGGTAGGTAAGGCGTTCGATGATTTCTTCTGCGAGAATTTCCGGCTTGGAGCTGCGGGGCGCGGGGGAGGGGATTGTCGGCTTCGAAACGGTGTTCATCGTCAGTCCTCGCCAATTCTGTTTGGTTTCAGTACGTTATGCCAATTTCAATCGGTTTGCCGCGCACTAAACACGCAGTTTATGCATCGTTACAACGCACTTGCAACAAAGGAATTACCCAAACGAAAAAATTGCCGAGGCTTCGCGCTCCGCTGCGGAAAGAGCTTGATTTCAATCGGTTTTCCGAATTTGATATGCGCGTTTTTGCAGGCAAACGAAAAGCCGCTCCGGTTTGTTCCGGGGCGGCTTTTGTTGTTTGCGGGTCTTTGCTGTTACCAGTTCGTCAGGCGGGTCGCGAGCTCGTCGCCTTGGCGGCCATGGCCGAAGTCCGCAACCAGCTGAGCCATGCTATTGGGCTGATAGGCGTTGCTCGGGGTGGTCCCGCAGGAGGCAAGGAGGTCCTTGACCTTTTGCGGCACCATGAACGCCACGGTAAAGATCTGAATTCTATCGGCTATTCCATTATCCCAACGGAATGACATCCACGGCCTGGACAGCGCGCTGCCCGCCGTAGCTCTTCAGCACGCCGATGACCGGGGCGACGTCGGCGTAGTCGCGGCCATAGGCAACGACAATGTGGTCGGTGCCGGCCGGGATGTTGTTCGTCGGATCGAGTTCGACCCAGCCGATCGTTTCGCCGCACCAGACCCTGACCCAGGCGTGCATGGCGTCCGCCCCCTCCAGCCGTTCCTTGCCGGGCGGCGGGATGGTGCGCAGGAAGCCGGAGACATAGCCTGCGGGGATGCCGAGGCTACGCAGCGCAAGGATCATGACATGGACGAAGTCCTGGCAGACGCCGCGCTTTATTTGGAAGGCTTCAAGCGGCGTCGTATCGACGGTAGTCGCTTCGGCATCATAGGTGAAATCCTGATGGATTTTCGCGCATAGCGCAGTGGCGATCTGCAGCACGGTCAATGACGGTTCGGCGCAGGCCTTCGCATAGTCCGAGATCGCGCGTGTTTCCGAAAGGCGGGGGCTATTGCCGAGGAAATGATGCGGTGCGTCGGGCTTCAGCGACCAGACGCCTGCGACCTCATTCGGAAGCTTTGCGAGCACGGGGGAAAAATCCGCTGCGATTGAATGGCTTTCCACCTGCACGCGGGCATGCATGCGGATATCCAGCTTTTCATGCGGCGCGCGCAGCATGAAGGAAGTCGCGGGGTGCTCGAAGAAATCGACGAAGTGCGCCTGTTCATCCGGCGTCGGCGAAACCTTGATCGAGCCGGCCACCAGCCGCTGCCGGTTCGGTAGCGACAGCGGCATCAGCCGCATGATGTGGCGGGCGCCAGAGGCCGGCGTGTCGTAGATGTAGCCCATGTGCAGCGAGAGATCGTAAAGCACCTGGGTCACCCGAGATATGTGTGGGCAAGAAGGTCGGACAGATGCTCCAACTCGCGTTCTAGCCGGCGATAGACGTCGACGCTCATCGTCTCCGGCGTCATCACCGCAAGGCCGGAGTGCAACCGCATCGCTTCGCGATAGAAGGGCGACATCTGGCCGTTGACGAGTGCGTTCGGGAGCTGCTCCACCTCGCGGTGGATCTCGTTCATCTGGAAAAGAATTGAGCGTGGATTGAGCGGATCGAGCGCGAGCAGATCGGTGACCGTGAGGCGAGCGGTGTTGACGTTGTAGCGGCGGCGATGGGTCATGACGCTGTCGCCGATCTCCAGCAGCATGTCGAGCGCGCCGTCAGGGGCATCGGGCCCCGACATGTGGCCGAGCAGACGCGTCATGTGCAGGCCACGCTCGATGTGGCGGCCGAGCGAGAGGAAACGCCAGCCGGTGAAGCGATACATGTTTTCGTGCACCAGACCGGCGAAACCCGCGAGCTTGCGCAGCAGGATCGTCATCGCGTGGCTGGCGTCATCGCCGGGAGAAATGGTCTCGTGGAACCGTCGCGCCGTCTTGGCGAGATCAGTAAGCGCCAGCCAGCCATCCGGCGAGAAACGGTCACGAATGTTGCTGGCGGAATAGACAGCGCTGTCGATGTTGCGCATTAGCGTATCCGGGACCGCTTCCTCGGTGTCGATGTCGACGGCGGCCAGATAGGCCGTCACGTCGGCCAACAGGGGCTGGTTCGGATCGGCGGCTTCGGCAAAGCGGGCGTGCCAGGCGCGCAGGATGCGCAGCGCCCCTTCGGCGCGTTCGATGTAGCGGCCGAGCCAGAAGAGATTGTCGGCCGCGCGGCTCGGCAGGCTGCCCGGCATGTTGCGGGTGAAGCTGCCTTCCGCCGGCAGCAATGTGTGCTGCTCCACCGGCTTGTCGCTGACGATCCAGACGTCGGCGGCGGCACCGCCCGATTGCATGGCAATGGCCGACACGTCGTCGCTGCCGCCGATGCGGGCAAAGCCGCCCGGCATGATCTGCCAGCCATTGGGCGTGCGGGCGGCGAAGACGCGTAGCGACATCGGCCGCGGCGTCAGCTTGCCGCCGATCCAGGCCGGGGTCGTCGAAAGCGTTACGACTTCCTGCCCGGCAAGTTTGGCGCCGTCGGAGTTCAGCCAGTCGCCGATCGAATCCTTGGTCGTGGCGCGCAAGGTCGAGCCGAGCACGGATTCGCCCCTGTCGTCGAAGAACGGGGCGCGCGAATAGGCCGGACCGATCACCATCTTTTCGATGTTAGCAGCCACATGCTCGCGTTCGCCCTTCTGGCCGCACCACCAGGTCGCGATCGAGGGGAGCTTCAACTCTTCGCCAAACAGACGACGACAGATGGTCGGCATGAAGGCGAGCAGCGCGCGTGTTTCGATGATGCCGCTGCCGAGTGCATTGACGATGGTCACGCTTTCCGCGCGCAGAGCCTCGACGAGGCCGGGCGTGCCGATATGTGAATTCTGGTTCAGTTCCAGTGGATCCGAATAGGCCGAATCGAGGCGGCGCCAAAGTACGGTGATCGGCTTCAGGCCCGACACGGTGCGGACCATCACCTTGCCGTTGACGACAGCCAGGTCTTCGCCCTCAAGCAGCATGAAGCCGAGATAGCGGGCGATATATGCATGCTCGTAGTAGGTTTCGTTGGCGGGGCCCGGCGTCAGCACGGCGATGCGGTCGTCGCCGCTGTGCTTCATGCCCTGCAGCGCATCGCGGAAGGCGCCAAAGAAGGAGGCGAGGCGATGAACCGGCGTCTCGGCGTATATATCGGAGAAGGCGCGGGTCGTCGCCACGCGGTTCTCCAGCGCAAAGCCGGCGCCAGACGGCGCCTGGGTGCGGTCAGCGAGGACCCACCAGTTTCCGTCAGGACCGCGGCCGATCTCGAAGGCGCAGAAATGCAGGTAGTGACCGCCGGCCGGGGTGACGCCGACGAGCGGACGCTGGTATTCGGGGTTGGCAGCGATCAGGGCTGGCGGCAGCACGCCCTCCGCGACGAGGCGATTTTGGCCGTAGACGTCGGCCACGATCGCTTCCAGCAGGTCGGCGCGCTGGACGAGACCAGCCGAGACCGCCTCCCATTCGCGCGCATCGATGAGGACCGGAACGTGCGAGAGGGGCCAGGAGCGCTCGGCGCTTCCGGTGCTGCCGTAGGCTCGGTAGAAAACGCCGGCATCACGCAGGTAACGGTCGGCGCGGGTGAAGCGTTCGGTCAGCTCCTTTTCGGGCATTCCGCTCAGATGCGAAAAGAAGCGCTGCCAGACCGGGCGGATGGCGCCGTTGGTGTCGACCATCTCGTCGGCGACGCCGGGCAGAGGAGTATAGCCAAGCACGGCATCGTTTCCGGTGCGGATCGCTGGCTCTTCCCTCAGTTCTGCCGTCGGTTTCTTGCCCATTTCGCCCTAGTGCTTAGATTCCCACCGGTCGTCGAAGATCGAGCGTCAGCGGGAATTCCGGTGAAACTGTCTCGGCACGCGGAATGAACGCGCCGGCCGTATGCCCCCAAGGCTCGAATCGCGCCAGACGCCTTGCTTCCGCTTCGTTACCATTGACCGGGAAGGTGTCATAGTTACGCCCGCCCGGATGGGCAACATGATAGATGCAGCCGCCGATCGAACGCTTCGACCATGTATCATAAATGTCGAAGGTGAGCGGCGTATTGACCGGCAAAACCGGGTGCAATCCCGACGCAGGCTGCCATGCCTTGAAGCGAACGCCAGCGACCGAGACGCCCGCCGTGCCGGTCGAGCTCAACGGAACCGTGCGGCCGTTGCAGGTCACGGTGTAGCGGGAGGCATTGCTGGTTTCCAGCCGGACCTGCAGGCGCTCTACGGAGCTGTCGACATAGCGGACCGTGCCGCCGATCGCGCCCTCCTCGCCCATGACGTGCCAGGGTTCCAGCGCCTGCCGCAGTTCGAGCTTCGAGCCTTCGTATTCGACCTCGCCACAGAAGGGGAAGCGGAATTCAAGCTGTGCCTTGAACCATTCCGGGCTGATGTCGAAGCCGTTCTGCCTGAGGTCGCCGAGCACGTCGAGGAAATCGGCCCAGACGAAATGCGGCAGCATGAAGCGGTCGTGTAGGGTCGTGCCCCAGCGCACGAAGCGGCCATCGGCCGGGTTCTGCCAGAAGCGGGCGATGAGGGCACGGACCAGCAGCTGCTGCGCCAGCGACATGCGCGCATTCGGCGGCATCTCGAAGCCGCGGAACTCGACGAGGCCGAGGCGGCCGGTCGGGCCATCCGGCGAAAACAGCTTGTCGATGCAGATCTCGGCGCGGTGGGTGTTGCCGGTAACGTCGATCAGGAGGTTGCGGAACAGGCGGTCGGTAATCCACGGCAGGGGTGTGACGCCCTTGCCGGGCGCGGGGATCTGGGCGAGGGCCGTTTCCAGCTCGTAGAGGCTGTCGTGGCGGGCCTCGTCGATGCGTGGCGCCTGACTGGTCGGGCCGATGAACATGCCTGAAAACATGTAGGAGAGGGAGGGATGGCGCTGCCAGTGCAGCACCAGGCTCTTCAACAGGTCGGGCCGGCGCAGGAAGGGGCTGTCGCCTGGATTGGCGCCGCCGACCACCACATGGTTGCCGCCGCCGGTGCCGGTGTGGCGGCCGTCGATCATGAACTTGTCGGTGCCGAGCCGGCTCTGGCGTGCTTCCTCATAGATCGTCGTCGTAATGTCGACGCAGTCCTGCCAGTTGGAGGCCGGATGGATGTTGACCTCGATGACGCCGGGGTCGGGGGCGACGCGGATGACGTTGATGCGCTCGTCCTGCGGCGGCGAATAGCCCTCGATATGGACGGGCAGGCCGAGCTCGGCGGCGGCGTTTTCGGCGGCGGCGATCAGATCGAGATAATCCTCGATACGCTCGACCGGGGGCATGAAGATGCAGAGCCTGCCGTCGCGCGGCTCGACGGAGATGGCGGTACGGACCGCCCCGCCGATCTCACCGAGCGTCTGCTCGACACGGCTCTGGCCGGCCTCGTCGCTGTGGCGCGAGGCCTCCGGCATGGCGCGGCCTGATGGCACGAAGACATCGGGCAGAGGGTTACGCGGGATGGAGGGATCGGCCGGGTGGATATAGGGGAAGCGCGCCGGCGGCACGTAGGGCAGGGTGCCGAGCGGCAGGCGGTAGCCGACGGGGCTGTCGCCGGGCACGAGGAAGATTTTGCCGCGGCGGGTCTTCCACCGCTCGCTGACCCAGCGTTTGCCGGAGGCCTTTGCGTTCCAAGCCTGGACGGGGAGGATGTAGCCTGTCGGTGTCGTCAGGCCGCGCTCGAAGACGCGGGCGATGCGGCTGCGTTCTTCCGGGTCCTTCAGCTTGGAGTTGGACGGATCGACATTCTCGGGCAGGCTGCCTTCCTTGAGGATCCATTCGGCCGGATCCTCGTAGGCCGGCAGCACCATGTCGGTATCGATCGCCAACTCGCGGGCGATGGCGCTCAGGAGATTGCCGGCATCGTCGGCGACCACACCGGTGTCCTTGCCTTCGCCGGCGATCAGCTCCGGATTGCGCCAGATCGGCTTGCCGTCCTTGCGCCAGTAGAGCGAGAAGGTCCAACGCGGCAGGCTTTCGCCGGGATACCACTTGCCCTGGCCGTAATGCAGGAAGCCGCCGGGGGCGAAGCGCTCGCGCAGCTTGCGGATCAGGATGTCGGCCTTCTCGCGCTTGGTCGGGCCGACGGCGGCGGTGTTCCATTCCTCGGATTCGAAGTCGTCGATCGAGACGAAGGTCGGCTCGCCGCCCATGGTGAGGCGGACGTCTTCGGCCTGCAGGATCTCGTCGACCTTGCGGCCGAGCGCATTGAGCTCGTCCCAGCTGTCGTCGGAAAAGGGCTTGGTGATGCGCGGATGCTCGGCGACGCGCGAGACTTTCATGTCGAAGGCGAATTCGGTGTCGGCCTCGCCGTAAAGCGCGCCTGATATCGGCGCGGCATTTCGGTAGTGCGGGGTGGCGGCGAGCGGTATGTGGCTTTCGCCGGTCAAAAGCCCCGAGGTCGGATCGAGGCCGATCCAGCCGGCACCGGGGAGATAGACCTCGCACCAGGCGTGCAGGTCGGTGAAATCGACTTCGGTGCCGGAGGGCCCGTCGAGCGCCTTCAGGTCGGGGGTGAGCTGGATGAGATAGCCGGAGACGAAGCGGGCGGCGAAGCCGAGATTGCGCAGGATCTCGACCAGCAGCCAGCTCGAGTCGCGGCAGGAGCCAAGCGCCAGCTTCAGTGTTTCCTCCGGCGTCTGGACGCCGGGCTCCATGCGGATGACATATTCGATGTCGCCCTTCAGCTTAGCATTGAGGCCGACGATGAAGTCCGTCGTCCGCATCGGGGTGCGGTCAATGCCGGCGAGATAGGCAGCCAGCGCCGGCTCCACCGGCTGCGGCTGCATGTAGATATCAAGGTCGTCCCTGATCTCCTCGGGATAGGAGAAGGGCCACATCTCGGCGCTCTCCTCGATGAAGAAATCGAAGGGGTTGTAGACGGTCATATCGGTGACGAGATCGACCTCGATCTTGAACTCGGTTACCGGATCGGGGAAGACGTAGCGGGCCAGATAGTTGCCGTAGGGATCCTGCTGCAGGTTCACGAAATGGTTCGCCGGCGAAACCTTCAGCGAATGGCTGATCACCCGGGTCTTCGAATGCGAGGCCGGTTTCAGGCGGATGATCTGGGGTCCGAGGCGGACCGGCTTGTCGTATTTGTAATGCGTCAGATGATAGATGCTGGCTTTGATCGACATATATTGCCTTGTCCGCGGCCGTATCGTTGTACGGCATTTGCTGTTCCCGAAAGCAGTGTGTGCAATGCAGCGAAAGAATGCAAGGCGATAAGGCCAAGTCGGCTAAGCCTTTACGTCGCCTTCGCAAATGTCACCGAGGCCTTAAGGCCGCTACCGCCGCTGCCGGGCTCCAGCGCAAGCGCAGCATTGAAGAGGGCGGCAATCTCCTCGACGATCGGCAGGCCGAGCCCCGCGCCCGGCGTGCTCGACGCGCTGCCGCGCGAGAAGCGCTGCCGAACGGCCACCAGTTTCTCCGCCGGAATGCCCGGGCCATTGTCTTCGACTTCGAGCCGGACGGTCTCATCCGTCTCGGATATCCGGACGGTCACCTCCGCGCCCTTGCCTGCATAGGCGATGGCGTTTCCGGCAAGGTTGCGCAAGAGTTCGCCGATCAGCAGCGGCTCGGCGCGGACAAGCGCTGGGCGGTCGCCTTCGAAGCCGAGGTCGATGCCTGCCTCGGCGGCCGTCGGGATAAGTTCTCCGGTGATCTCCTGGGCAATGGCCGTCAGGTCGATCGAAGCGGCGGTCAGCGCCTCCTTCGCCGTCGCCGCATCGATCTTCGCCATCAGCAGCAGTTGCGCGAGGATGCGTTCGGCATGGGCGACGGCCTGATCGCCTTTCAGGGCGGAGCCCTGCGCTTCCGCCAATGTGCCTGATCGGGCCGAAAGCGCAAGCTGCGTGCGGATGATCGCAAGCGGCGTCCGCAGCTGGTGGCTGGCGTTGCCGGTGAAGTTGCGAAGCGCATCGAGCGCCGACTGCAGGCGCACCATGAAGCCGTTGACCGTGTCGACCAGCGGCTGGACCTCGCTCGGCACCGACTGTTCGATCGGGTGCAGGTCGTCGGGGCTGCGCTCGCCGATCGCGTCGCGCAGCTTGTAGAGCGGGCGGAGCGCGACCGTGACCGAGATCCAGACGATGACGGCGGCGCCGGTGATCATAAGGGAGAGACGCAGCGCCGAGCGGAAGAGGATGGCGCGGGCGAGCTGACGGCGGGCGATCGTGGTTTCGGCAACGGTCACGGCGAAGGGGACGGAGCGAATGCCTGTTGAGGCTGACCGCTTGAGCGTTGCGACACGGATCGGTTCGCCGCGGAAGGTATCATCGGCAAAGCCTGCCGTGTCGCCTACGGTTTCGGCGAGGACCGGAAGCGCCTGGTAGCCGGTGATGAATTTTCCGGGCGGACCGTCGACGCGGTAGAAGACGCGGTCCTGCGCCGCCGAGGTCAGCATCTCCAGCGCGACATAGGGGATGTCGACCTCGAGCGTACCGTCTTCGGCGACGACCACGCGCTCGGCGATGGCGAGCGCCGAGCCGGCCAGCACGCGGTCCGAGACGATATTGGAGGTCTGCACGGCCTCGCGGTAGGTGTCCGCGAGCGCGACCATGCCGATGATGGCGGTCGAGATCAGCAGCCAGAACAGGAGCCTTCGTCGGAGCGAATAGGCCGTCGTCATGAGGCCTCTGGCAGTTTGTCGAGATAGTAGCCGATGCCGCGCGCCGTCTTCACCGTCAGGCCGTAGGGCGACAGGCGTTTCCTCAGGCGACTGACATATTGCTCGATGGCATTGGCCGAGATGTCGTCGTCGAAGGCGGTCAGCGACTGAATGATCGCCTCCTTGGCGACGACCTTGCCGGCGCGCATGAAGAGAATTTCCAGCAGGCCGAGTTCGCGAGCGGGAATGTCGAGCGGCGTTGAGCCGGCGGAGAAGGCGCGCGAATTGAGATCGAGCGAGACGCCACCGAAGCTGACGGTTGCCGAATGCAGGCCGGCCTGGCGGCGCAGCAGGACGCGCACGCGGGCCTCGAATTCCGCGATATCGAAGGGCTTGATGAGATAGTCGTCGGCGCCGAGATCGAGACCCTTGACGCGCTCTTCCGGCGTGCCGCGCGCCGTCAGGATCAGGACCGCCGACCGGTTCTGCCGGGCGCGCATGGCGCGCAACACGTCGAGGCCGTCCATCTCCGGCAGGTTCAGGTCGAGCACGACGAGATCGAAATTCTCGGCCGCCGTCACGGCATTGGCGGAGGCACCGTCATGCACGACGTCGACGGCATGACCGGTGCCGCGCAGAATGGCCGAAAGCCCGTCGGCCAGCGCGATATTGTCCTCCACCAGTAGAATGCGCACGGATGTTCCCTTTTTGCCTCAGCCTACAAGGGAGAGAAGGCGATGTCATCAATGGCGGCCGGACTAAGTGGCAGGAGTTGGCAGAACCAGTGGCGACGCTCTTCGCATGCAAAGACCGCGCGACCGCATCCTGAGCCGACGTCAGCAAAAAAACGCCGCAGACGGCTTGAGCCGGCCCTTGGGTCATAGCCTATAAGAGACTTCGGAGGAGGCGCCATGACCGGACGACGAGACGAAAATCCCTGGCTGACGGCGGCCGAATGCGCCGAGCGGCTGGGTCTCACAGTGCGGGCGCTGCGGCTCTACGAGGCGCGCGGCTTGATCAATCCGCGCCGGACAGGCAAGAACTGGCGCCTCTATGGCCTTTCGGACATCGCCCGTCTGCACGAAATCCTGGCACTGAAGCGGATGGGGCTCAGCCTTGCCCGCATCACCGAGCTGCTGGCGGGACATGCGGTCGATCTCGACCGGACGCTCGCCATGCAGGAGGCGGCGCTCGTCGCGCTGCGCGACCGGGCCGGGGTGGGCCTTGCGCTGGTCCGTGCGTCGCGGCAGCGCCTTGCCACAGGCGCGCCGATCGCCCTTCACGACCTCATCAGAATAGCAAGGGAGACCGATATGAGCGACGATACCGCCGAAGCCGTCGCATGGCGGCGCTACGAGCAGGCTCGGCCCCGCAGCGAAGTGCCGATCGATCCGGCCTTCTACGATCGTTATATCGGTGCCTATCGCTTCCAGACCGGCGCCGTGATGGCTATTTCGCACCGCGAGGGCGGGCTTGCCGCACAGCTGACGGGTCAGGACGCGCTCGACATCTATCCCGAGAAGGAGGACGTATTCTTCCTGCGTGTCGTGCCGGCGCAGCTGAGTTTTTCCCGCGAGAACGGTCGTCCGGCTACAAGCCTTATGCTGCACCAGAACGGCTACGAGCAGACGGCGACGCGCATCGACGAGAGTCTGGCGCATGACATTGCCGCCGAGCTTGAAGCCAGGATCAGGGAGAAGCGGCCGGTCGCCGGCAGCGAGGCACAGCTTCTCGGCTTCATCGACCGGGCAACGCGCGGCGAATACGATCTCGACCGGATGACCGAGCCGCTCGCCACCGCAACGCGTGAGCAGGGGCGGAAGATCACGGCCGATCTCGACAAGGCGGGACCCTTGAAGAGCCACGTCTTCAAGGGCGTCTCCCAGGAAGGCTGGGATGTCTACGAAGTGGCCTTCGAAAACCAGCTGATGGAATGGCGCTTCATCCTCGCCGAGGACGGCCTGTTTAGCGGCATGTGGCTCCGTCCGTTGCCTTGACCGGCTTTGGGGCTGCCTGCGATCGGTGCTTTCCCCCGGAACAGGTCGTAGCGGAGTAACCCCTCCTTTGTGGGAGGGGCGCTCCACTGCGTGTCGCTCAAGCGGCCTGCAGGATGTTGATGCCGTGGGTGGCGGTCAGGCTCATGACGCGACCGATCATCTCAGGGGTCGGCGGGCCGGAAGGGGCTTCCGACGCCGCGGCGGCCTCGAAAAAGCCCATCATCCGGTCGTCGACGATCGACATCATCAGGGCTGGTGCCGCGCCGGTATTGCGATAGCCGTGCGGCGCGTGTGCGGGGATCATGACAACGTCGCCCGGGAAGGCCTCCGTCTCGCCGGCAACGCCGTTCACCATGCTCCAGATGCGGACGCTGCCTTCGAGGATGCGGAAGATCTCAGGCGAGGCGTGCGTGTGCGGTGGCGTGCCGCTGCCAGGTGGTACGATGACGTCGATGACGTTGAAGGCGGTGCCTTCGAGCTTGCCGCGCTTTGCGACGCGGTCGCCCATGACCCAGAAGCTTTCGGCCTCCTTGAGCGGGTGGACTGTGGCTGAGATGTTCGTGTTCATTCGGTCTTTCCTGTGGTTGATGTTGCTGCTGTTGATTGGTGCCCTTCCTGGCGTGCCGCATCGAGCAAGACGCGGATCGCCCATGCGGCTGCTTCTCCCGCCTGTTCTCCCGTCAGGCCCCAGTAATCCTTCATGGTTTGCCAGGCCGTGGCGCTGAAGAGGAGCTGGACGCTTGCCTCGAGCTGCCTTGCGCGCTCGGGTGACATGTTCGTCGTCACCGCGGATAGGCTCCTCCGGAAGGCCGCCTGCCGCTCGGCATTGGCCTGCAGTCGCATCTGCCGCCCGGCGCCACTTGCATGCGAGGCCCTGACGATCTGCTCGATGCCGTCGAGCGAGGCGAAAAGCTCCCGCGGCAGGGCGGTCAGATCCTCCTCTGTTTCCGGCCAGAAACGCACGCCGAGCGAGGCGTTCGTCTCGTTCCAGAAGGCTTCGAGCAGCGCTTCCTTGGTTGGGAAGTGCCGAAAGATCGTCCGTCGGTTGACGCCGGAGACCGCAGCCAGCTCGTCGAAGCCGAGCTGGCTGTCGGGATCCTGTTCGAACATAGCCCGGACGCCGGCCAGGATACGCTCGCGCGTCGCCTGCGCCTGTTCCGCCCTGAGCGGGCTTTCATACTTTGTCACTGATCGTGTATTCATGTCACTATTAATGACATTAAATCTGGCTGGCGTCAAGCGGTGTCTTCGAGGGAATGCCGACGGTGCTTGCTCGGTCCCGCGCTCTGAGGCATCCTTGGCGCATGAGGAGACTTTCCGTTCTGTTTCTTGCCTGCCTCTGCCCGGCCTTTGCCCTGGCGGACGAGGCCTTTTATCCGGCAAAATCCGGCAATGCGGATGCGCCGACGCTGGTGGTGTATTCCTCGCTGGACGAGCCACTGGCGCAGCCGATGATCCGGGGGTTTCAGGAGGCCAATCCGGATGTCGCGGTCAAGTATGAGGACATGCTGACCGGGGAAATTTATGACCGCATCGTGCGGGAGACGGATGCCGGCAAGCGTACCGCTGACTTCGCCTTCTCCTCGGCCATGGATCTGCAGGTCAAGCTCTCCAACGACGGCTATGCGCAGGTGAGCAACCTGCCGATGAGCGCGCGCTGGCCGAAATGGGCCAACTGGCGCAACACCGCCTATGCGCTGACCTTCGAGCCGGCGGTGTTCGTCTACCACAAGCCGAGCTTCGTGACGGAGCCGCCGCCGAGTTCGCGGGCGGAATTCGTCGATTACCTCAAGCGCAAGGGTGACGCGATCCATGGGCGGATCGGCACCTATGATATCGAGCGCTCCGGCGTCGGCTTCCTGTTCATGGCGCGCGACCAGGAGCAGTTCGGGGACATATGGTCCGTTATCGGCGCCATGGGGGCGGCCGGCGTCAAGCTATACTCCACCAGTTCGGCCATCCTGGAGCGCGTATCGGACGGGCGCTTCGTGCTCGGCTACAACATCCTCGGGTCCTACGCCGCCGATTGGGCCAAGCGTCATCCCGATGTCGGGATCGTGCTGCCGAAAGACTATACGGTCGTGATGTCGCGCATCGGCCTGGTGCCGCAGGCGGCGGGCGAACCGGAACTCGGACGGCGCTATCTATCCTTCTTCATGTCGAAGGAGGGCCAGACGATCATGGCGCGGGAGTTGCAGATTCCCGCTGTCAGCCCGGAGGTCGCCGGCGAGAATACCGCCAACACGATGCAGGAGCTCTTGGGCGCGCAGTTGCGGCCGGTGCCTGTCAGCCCGGGCTTGATGGTTTATCTGGACCAGGTGAAGCGCGCGCGATTGATCGCGCACTGGAACGAAGTGCTGCGGACGCAGTAAAATCGCCGTGGATGATTAGCGGAAGATGCAGGGCCGCTGGGCGTTGGCCAGCAGTTCCTGCTTCGTCGCGTATGACCCAAAGAGCGAGCGAAGACGCTTCTCCTCCTGCTCGTCCAACCGGTGCCGGCGTGCAAAATCGTGCACACTCCACACCTGGCGTAAGCCCTCATTTTCGATCTGCTTGTTATCGACGTGAGAACTCATGGGGCAATCCTCCTGAGCGCCATAACGCGCAAACCGCCTCCAGGTTCCACGGATAGTGGCATTTTGCGTCTGTTTTCGCCCGGGGCAATTGCGGCAAAAAAGTGTCATCGCGGGGTGGATAGTTGATCGATGTCAGCTAAATGACAGCTTGTTGTGGTCCGCTTTGTAGAACTTCAGCTCCGTGGAGGCGGAGAGGTGAAGTTTCGGGAGGAGCTTGCCAGCCATATCGGACCTTGGAGTCCGTCTGCGGTGTCCTTCCCGATTCCATCGAGAACAACGCGCGGTTTCTCAGCCGCGCCCACGGAGGACACACTCGTGAAGCATACTCTTCTTGCAACCATTTTCGCGGCGGCGGTCGCGCTGCCGGCCTATGCGGCGGACTACACGATCATGGCGCCGGCCGCTCCCGGCGGTGGCTGGGACCAGACGGCCCGCTCGCTGCAGACCGTGATGCAGAAGGAAGGCATCTCAGGCAACGTTCAGGTCCAGAACGTTCCGGGCGCCGGCGGCACCATCGGTCTCGCGCAGTTCACCGGCCAGAACAACGGCAACCCGAACGCACTGATCGTCGGCGGCTACGTCATGGTCGGCGCTATCCTGACCAACAAGTCGCCGGTCACGCTGAAGGACGTCACGCCGATTGCCCGCCTTACCGGCGAGTATGAGGCGATCGTTGTCCCGGCTGCGTCCGACATCAAGACGATGGCCGATCTCGTTGCCAAGCTGAAGCAGGATCCGGGCTCGGTTTCCTGGGGTGGCGGCTCGGCAGGCGGTACCGACCACATCGCGGTCGGCCTGATTGCCAAGGCTGCCGGCGTCGATCCGACGAAGATCAACTACGTTGCCTTCTCCGGCGGCGGTGAAGCCCTGGCCGCTATCCTCGGCGGACAGGTGACCGCGGGCATTTCGGGCTACGGCGAGTTCGAATCGCAGGTGAAGGCTGGCCAGCTTCGGCTCCTGGCCGTCTCCAGCGACAAGCGCATCGAGGGTGTCGACGCGCCGACGCTGAAGGAATCGGGCCTCGATGTCGCTGTCGAGAACTGGCGCATGGTTGCCGCGGCCCCTGGTCTTTCGGCCGAGCAGACGGCTGCAATCACCGCTGATTTCGATAAGCTCTCGAAGTCCGCCGGCTGGCAGGAAATCCTGAAGAGCAAGGGCTGGGCTGACACCTACCTCGCCGGCGACGCCTTCAAGGCGCAGCTCGACAAGGACGTTTCGGCTACCGAAGGCATCCTTAAAGAGATCGGACTTGTTCAATGAGCAGGGGTAACGAACCCTTGGCAACGAAGCGCCGCCCTGACTGGGCGGCGCTGGTCATTGCCATCTGTCTTTTCGTCGTCGCTGCCGTCATGCTTTGGGATGCCTCGCATATGCGCGCCATCGCTCAATATGACCGCATCGGTCCGGCAACCGCGCCCAAGGTGGTCGCCTTCGGGCTTGTTGGCCTCGGCATCTGGACCATCTTCGAAGCCTGGCGCGGCGAGTTCCCCGAGCGCGAGCATCAGGAGATCGCACCTGTGGTTTGGGTCGTCGCCGGCCTTGCCGCGCAGATGCTGCTTCTCAAGACGGCAGGCTTTTCGATCGCGACCGGCCTTCTCTTTGCCTTTACGGCTGCCGGCTTCGGACGCCGCAAGCTCTGGATCTCGATCCCTGCGGGCATCGCTTTCAGCTTCGTCGTCTGGGTGATCTTCGCAAAGCTCCTGCAGTTGACCCTGCCTGCTGGGCCGTTCGAACACATCTTCTTCTAGGATTGGATGCGATGAGCACCTTCGAATTCCTCTTCCAGGGCATCCTGGTCGCCATGCAGCCGATGAACCTGCTCTATGCGCTCGTCGGCGTGACGCTCGGCACCGCGGTCGGCGTGCTGCCGGGAATTGGCCCGGCCCTGACCGTCGCGCTTCTTCTTCCCGTTACCTACAAGCTCGATCCGGCCGGCTCGCTGATCATGTTCGCCGGTATCTATTACGGCGGCATGTATGGCGGCTCGACGACGTCGATTCTTCTCAATACGCCTGGCGAAAGCGCCTCGATCGTTACGGCCCTTGAGGGCAACAAGATGGCCCGCGCAGGCCGCGGCGGGCCGGCGCTCGCGACAGCGGCGATTGGTTCGTTTGTCGCCGGCCTGATCGCGACGCTCGGCCTTGCCTTCATCGCTCCCTATATCGTCAAGCTGGCGCTGATTTTCGGACCGCGTGAATATTTCGCGCTGATGGTACTCGCCTTCGTGACCGTCTCCTCGGCGTTCGGGGATTCGGCGCTGCGCGGGCTTACATCGCTTTTTATCGGCTTTGCGCTTGCCATGGTCGGCATTGACCAGCAGACGGGACAGGCGCGTCTTTCCTTCGGCGTTCCCGATCTGCTCGATGGCGTCGAGGTGACGACGCTTGCGGTTGCCATGTTTGCGATCGGCGAGACGCTTTACATTGCCGCCCAGGGCAACAGCATCGAGGAGAAGGTCGAGGCGGTCAAAGGCTCGCTGTGGATGACGGCGCAGGACTGGGGCCGCTCGTGGAAGGCGTGGCTGCGCGGCACGCTGATCGGCTTCCCGATCGGCGCGATGCCTGCCGGCGGTGCCGAGATCGGGACCTTCCTTTCCTATGCCACGGAGAAGCGCTTGGCGAAGAACCCCGAGGAGTTCGGTCACGGCGCGATCGAAGGCGTGGCCGGTCCGGAGGCCGCGAACAATGCGTCGGCGGCAGGGACCCTGGTGCCGCTGTTGACGCTCGGCCTGCCGACGACGGCGACGGCCGCGATCATGCTCGCCGGCTTCCAGCAATACGGCCTGCAGCCCGGCCCGCTGCTGTTTGCGAACAACCCGCAGATCGTCTGGGGCCTGATCGCCAGCCTGCTGATCGCCAACGCGATGCTGCTCGTGCTCAACCTGCCACTGATCGGCCTCTGGGTGCGGCTGCTGACGATCCCGAAGCCGTGGCTTTATGCCGGCATCCTGCTGTTTGCCACACTCGGCACGATCGGCGCCAACCCGTCGGTCTTCGAGCTCGGCATGCTGCTCGCCTTCGGCATTCTCGGCTACATCATGCGGCTCTTCGGGTATCCGATCGCGCCTGCTGTTGTCGGCCTCATCCTTGGCCCGCTGGCCGAGCAACAGTTGCGCCGCGCGCTTGCGATCAGTCAGGGCGACGTGACGACGCTGGTGATGTCGCCGATCGCGGCCGGCCTGCTCATCGTTGCTGCGGCCGCCTTTATCATCCCGCTGATCCTGCGCCTGCGTGGACGCGGTGAGGTTCTGTCGCAGCTTGCGGCGAACGAGGACTAAAGAAAAAGACTGCCCGAACCCCACAACTGCGGCCGGCGATGGAAACATCGCCGGCCTTTTCGTCTGGTGACGATAAGGTGTTATTGGTTGGTTGCTGCGGACGGCACGAGTGCTTCTGCGGCGCATCCAATGCGGAGTTTCTGCTGTTCGGCAGTCACGTGTGCTGGCCGCGCCGTTCAGCTGTTAGGCCGCTCGACCAACTTCATTTCCATCACCAGGTCGCTCTGCAAATCCTGACCGACCGCGAAGGTCGTATTGCCCGTCACGACAAAGCCGGCCCTCTCGTAAAACGCAATGGCTCGTGCGTTTCGCTCGTAGACGGTCAGCTCCAGGCGAGTTGCGCCACGTCGATGCGCCTCGTGCAGGACCGTTTTGAGGAGGTCCATAGCCAATCCGCGTCCCCTCCAATCGGTGTGGACATAAATCCGATTGAGAAAGGCCGATCGTCTGTCGACTGTATCCAGTATGAGGTGAGCATATCCGATGACGCGATCATCAAGCATGGCGAGGAAAACAGCGGCTGAGGGGTCGCCAATCTCCGCATTCTGCTGTTCGGCGCTGAAATTCGCCTTGATGTAGGACTCGAGATCCGATGCGGGCGTGTCGCTGCCGTAGGTCGCTCGGAACTGCTGTGCCGCAAATTCGCAAAGCGCTTCGGCGTCCGATGGGCGCGCGCGTCTGATTGTGAACGAGCCCGTCATTTTGATGCCTCCGTTCATTTAGTCGCGTTGCCCTCAAGGACATGGCGCGTTTTGCGCTCGATCGCTTGTTCTTGCATGGCAGGGCTGAATTTCTGTCGCTTGTGAAGACGCGCATCCGTTCACATGTATGAGTGGTCAATCATAAAGCAAAGCGAGAGAGAAAATGTCCTTACGTAAGTCCATTCGCGATGGTTTCCTTGGCCGCGCCTTTGCGATGATCGGTGCTGCGCATGCTGTGAGCGCCACCATCGAAGCTGGCCGCCGCCCGAAGGCGCGCGATCTGCGCGAACTCGGCATCGACCCGAGCATGTTCGGCAGAATCAACCACTAGCTTATCTGCGCCTTAGGCGCGGCTGGCGGTCTCTGATCGCCGGATACGAAACAGCCCGCAACCGCATGGTCGCGGGCTTTATTTTTGTGCTGATGAAGCCGCATCGGTGAATGCGGCTTGCAAGCTCAGGCGTGGAGTTCCTTGTGCGCCTCAGCGCGCTCTTCCGCCTGTTCCTTCTTGTTGTAGCGGATGGACGACCAGAGCGAGATGCCGATCAGGGCGGCACCGCCAAGGCCGGTAATGACCTCGGGAATATGGTACATCGTCTGCACATACATGATCACCGAGAGGATCAGGATCGCGTAGAAGGCGCCGTGCTCGAGATAGCGGTACTCCGCGAGCGTGCCCTTTTCGACGAGCATGATTGTCATCGAACGCACATACATGGCGCCGATGCCGAGGCCAATCGCAATAACGAAGAGGTTCTGCGTCAGCGCGAAGGCGCCGATGACGCCGTCGAAGGAGAAGCTGGCGTCGAGCACTTCGAGATAGATGAAGGCACCGAGACCGCCCTTGGCGGCGGCGCTCATCGTCTGCTGCGACGCATCGAGCAGGCCGCCGATCACCTCGACCGCCAGGAAGGTCAGAAGACCATAGATGGCGCAATGCACGAAGGTTGTGGCCTCCTCTTCTCCGAGGAACGACGAGAACACCAGGACCAGCGCCAGCACGAAGGCAATCTCGATGCCCTTGATCGTGGCCGAGCGGGCCATGAGCTTTTCAAGCCCTGATATCCAGTGGACGTCCTTCTCATGATTGAAGAAGTAGTTGAGACCGACCATCATCAGGAAGGTGCCGCCGAAGGCTGCGATCGGCAGGTGTGCGTCGTTCATGATGCGGGCGTATTCCGCAGGGTCGCGGGCAGCGAGCACCAGGGCTTCCCACGGGCCGATTTGGGCGGCGATCGCGACGATTGCGAGCGGGAAGACGATACGCATGCCGAAGACGGCGATGACGATGCCCCAGGTGAGGAAGCGATGCTGCCAGACCGGTGTCATCTCCTTGAGCTTGTTGGCATTGACGATGGCGTTGTCGAAGGAGAGCGAAATCTCCAGCACGGCGAGCACCGTGCAGATGAAGAAGACGGTCGCCATGCCGCCGATCGTGCCCGTGGTCTGCCAGCCGAGCGCTGCGCCCAGGACGAGACCGAGGAAGGTGACGATGAAGGCCCAGCGGAAATAGCTGAGCGTCGATTTTTGCGGGGAACCGTTGGTCATGGCCGCACCTCGCAGCCAGGAAGGTTGTCGAACAAGGATGTGCGGGAAAAAAGCGACATACCACAAAGGGCATGCGCGTGAGGCATGGTGAGCTTTTTCATCAATGAAAAATCCGCCGGCTTAAGCTGCAGGCGGTACCGACATCACGAGAGCGCCGTAAAAACTCTCGCCAGAGGGGCCCGGCACCAGGTTGACCCGTCGGCCGATGTCCGAGGCCGCGGGATAAGTCGAAGGTAGTGAACTTGCCACGCCAGTCAAGGCGGCGTGATGCGGTTTGTTCTTTTCCTCGGAACTATTCGGCGCCGAGGTCGTTAGTCCTTCGTTCACCAGTGGCATGCGCAATAAAAAGGAGGCCGATGATGCACCCCTCGACCCACACTCCCGACACGCGCACGGAAAAATCGGACCGCATGAAGCGGGCGCGTCCCAACCGAATGCAAAAGGCACAAGTGCTGCCGCCGCACCACGTCGACCTGACGCTGCCGCATGGCGTTTTCGATGACGTCCATATCCCCGCTCACTGCACCGGCGGCGATCTTTCGAAAGGCGGGCCGAAGTCGGCCGCCGATGACGATTCCACGATCGCAAAGCCGACCCGCTGACCTATCGACGCCTGCTACCCTGTATTCGCGACAACCGGTGAGAAACGATGAAAACGACTTTGGTGCCGCACGACATTTGCCTGAAGCACGAGATCGAATGGCAGGCGCTTCGCGCGGCCGCTGATATCCAGATCGATCTGGAAAGAATCGAGATCACGAATTCACTGAGGTCTCGGTGGAACCCGCCGACGCACTCGCGGTCGGACTCGCCGTCCCCGGCCGCCCGGCTCTAAATACCTTGTACTTTTGCGATTGCGCGCCCGCTCGTCGGAGCGTTGGATCATCACGTCTGTATCAAAATGACGTGGTCGCCAACCTTTCGGAAAGGATTGCCCGGCGATAATCCGTGTGTTCACGGGAATCGCATAGATGGCAAAGACTGCGACACGCCGCCGCAAATCATCGGCACGATCGAAGGCAAGGGGAGGCGGAAGCGCCCTCCCTTGGACAATCATCGGCGTCATCGCCGTTGGGGGCATTGCGACTTACGACAACTGGAAGAGCGTGAAGCCGATGCTGGCCACGCATGCGCCGGCGTCGATCGTCTCCCGGGCAGCGCCGGTCGCGCGAAGCGAACCTGCACGCGATCCGAGCCCGAGGCAGACCGCTTCAATCGTGCCAGCGCCCCGCATGGTGCCGCCTGCCGCCGTGCCCATTCCGGTCAAGGCACCTGTCGTCCCTGAAAAAGCGGTGCCGGTTTCCATCTCCCCCGCGCAGGCGCAGACCGGCAAGGCCGCCTTCGGCTATTGCGGCCAAGGCGAGCACATCAACTGCGTCGCCGATGGAGGCACATTCTGGTACAAGGGCGAGAAGATCGCCATTGCCGACGTCGTGAGCCCCGGCATCGAGACGGCTCGTTGCGACAACGAGAAGCGGCTGGGCTTCGCCGCGAAGCTGCGGCTCCTGAATATCCTGAACTCCGGATCCTTCGCGATGAACCCGGCAGGGCAGCCTGGCAAGGGCGGCGTCCCGCATGTCGTGTCTCGCGACGGTCGGTCGATCGGCGCGCAGATGATCAACGAGGGATTGGCCCGCAAACCCGGCGCAAACAGCGCCTGGTGCGCCTGAGCCGAGCCCGCACCGGCTTGTGCCGGCCTACTTCTGCTTCGGCGCCTTGCCGTTAGTGCGGAAGCTGCCGGTAAAGGCGGTGTCCTTGCTCTCGGCCGAGCATTCGATGGCGACCGGCTTGCCGCCGTAGGGGTTACCCATCGTGCAGGTGCCGGCAACTTTCACCTGACCTGTCATCTTCTGGCCGACGCCCGTGACCACCAGGTTGAGCGGCATGCGGGCATTGCCGTTGGCAGCAGGCTTGATGGCCGTGCCGTCGCCCTGGAAGCCGAGCATCTTGCCGCCCGAGGTGAAGATGAAGGTGACCTGGCCATTCACGAGCGTCACGCTCGCGAGTTCGCCTTCGCAGCCCTTCGTCGCGTCGACCTTGCCGACGACGAGCTTGGCGCATTTGCCGGTGAGCGTCAGTGCTCCGGGGGCGCCGGGGAAGTTCTGCGGGGCTGCGTCCGCTGCGGTTGTCAGTGTTGCGGCGAGCAGCGAAGCGGCGGCCAAAGTTGCCAGTCTCATCTCTTTACCTCGTAGTGCTTATGTCGGCAGTGCAGTGTGTCGGCAGCGGCTTGCCATTCTTCTGTGTTCGAAATTGGTCGATAGGCTTGACCTGTGGACTTGGCAATCGACTGCCTTCCTGCGCGGTCGTTGGTCCGGACATGAGGGCATGCGGTGAAATGACGCTTCGTCAAATTCATCTGGCGCGATAGCTACGCCTTGGTCTGGCAGCGAGACTGCCGGCCGATTCAAGATGGAGGAATGCGATGATCAGGAAAATCGCTCTGAGCGTAGCTATCCTGGCCTTCGGCGTCGCTCCGGCGCTGGCCGCAAGCAGCCACTACTACGTGGAACATTCTCCGAGCAGCAACAAATGCAGCGTCGTGTCGAAGCGCCCTGATGGCAAGAGCGCGATGGCTATCGGCGGCGCGCACAAGACGAGGGCGCTTGCCGAGGCGGCAATGAAGTCCGCGTCCGCCTGCATGTAGCATGGGCTGCTATTGCGCACGAAAGCCGAACGAAGCGCCCGCCCCTTGGCGGGCGTTCCGCATTGGCAAGGAATGGAGCGCCGTTTTGTTGCTTCGCCGAAAACGAGTATATTCAAGCTTCGATCACACTCAGGGGCAGGGCGAGATGGGCACGCCATTCAATAGGGCTTTCGGTGCGGGGGTCTTGGTCGCTGCGTTGTTGCTTCCGTCCGCGGCATGGTCTGCCGGAGCACTGAACGTCGATGCTCGCGCTTACACTTGCAGCCAGATTTCCCAGATCATCCGCCAAAACAAGAAGGTTTTCGTCCGTTCCGGTTTCGGCGGCAGCAGCTTTCGCTATCCGCCCGCCAAATGCGGCTTGGGCTACGCGCGCACGACCGCGAATTTCCGGGATAAGACCGGCAAGCAATGCGTCCTCGACTACGCCTGCACTTACGACAGCGGGTCCTTCTACAATAACCCGTAGGTGCCGACGCAAAGGCGAAGACGGCCATCCGTCTCTTGCCGCGCGTCGGCTGCGTGCAATCAATGTTTGGGCTTGCCCGGAAACGAAAAAGGCTTAGCGGTGTCCCGCTAAGCCTTTGAATTCGAATGGTGGGCGTGACAAGGATCGAACTTGTGACCCCTACGATGTCAACGTAGTGCTCTCCCGCTGAGCTACACGCCCATCCGATGGCGGCGCATAGACCACAAACCCTTTTTGCCGTCAATAGGCTTTTTTCGGTTTTGTGACATGCTTCGCCGGAAGCCTTACGCGGCAAGCATTTTATTTACTTCCTCGACCAGGTCGCGAAGGTGGAAAGGCTTGGAAAGGACCTTTGCGTCCTTCGGTGCCTTCGAATCAGGGTTGAGCGCGACGGCTGCGAATCCGGTGATGAACATCACTTTCAGGTCCGGATCGAGTTCGGTGGCGCGGCGCGCCAGTTCGATTCCGTCCATTTCGGGCATGACGATATCGGTCAGGAGCAACGAGAAGGGTTCTTCGCGAAGCCTGTCGTAGGCGCTTGCGCCGTTGTCGTAGGAGAGGACCTTGTAGCCTGCCTTTTCAAGCGCCTTCACAAGGAACCGGCGCATGTCATTGTCGTCTTCTGCAAGAAGTATCTTCTGAGTCATTATCCAGACCGCTAATCAGTAATTTATGCGTTGGGCTCCAGCCATTTACACTAGAGTTCGCCCAGTAAACAACCGGTGAAGAGGCCATCCGGGCCGTCATCCCCATGAGATAGTATGGACTTGGAGTGCTGCAACTGGCAACATGGGCGAAGCAATGGCCGCCTGACGTGGTAAAGAGGGAAAAAAGGGTGCACGAAATCCCTGAATACGCACTTTTCGAGGTCCGGGAGCCTCTGTCGCACGCCATTCCATTCGTCTACAACTCGCCGCACAGCGGGCGCATCTATCCCCCCGAATTTATCGCTCAGTCCAGGCTCGAGGGCATTTCCATCCGCCGCTCGGAGGATCACTATGTCGATGAGCTGTTTGCCGATGCGAGCGCGCTTGGGGCACCGCTCCTGCTTGCAAACTTTCCGCGCGCCTATCTCGATGTGAACCGCGAGCCCTACGAGCTCGATCCGCGCATGTTCGACGGTCTGCTGCCGCCCTACGCGAACATCAATTCACTGCGCGTGGCAGGCGGGCTCGGTACCATTCCGCGCATCGTTGCCGAGAACATGGAGATCTATGCCCGCCGGCTGTCGGTGCAGGAGGGGCTCGATCGAATCGAAGCTGTCTATAAGCCATATCACGCGGCGTTGCGGCGCCTGATTGCCCGCACGCATGTCCAGTTCGGCTTCGGCGTGCTGATCGATTGCCACTCCATGCCGGGCAACGTTCGCGTCGCCGGCACCAATGCGAGGCCGGATTTCATCATCGGCGATCGCTACGGCACCAGTGCCTCGGCCGAGCTGTCGCGTGCGGCTGTCGCCATCTTGGAGGAGATGGGCTTCACGGCAATCCGCAACAAGCCATATGCCGGCGGGTTCATCACGGAGCATTACGGCCGCCCGTCGCGCGGGCTGCACGCGTTGCAGATCGAAGTGAACCGCTCGATCTATGTCGACGAGGTCACGCTGGAGAAGCGCTCCGACTTCGCCTTGGTTGCCGCAGCGATTACCGCCTTCATGCGCCAGATGGCAGTCTATGTGGCGCAGTTCGCGACCGACACCGCCCTCGCTGCCGAATAACCCTTCAAGACATCAAAAAGAGACCGCCTCGCGGCGGTCTAAGTCTAGGGAGGAAACACCCAAGGAGGGCATTTACAGTCAAAGACTGTGAGCAAAAGCTACTATTGCGGTGCACAATTGTCAATCAAAATTTTGCAGTGCAAAAATATTGTGCAGCCGGCTAAAAGCTGCCGCTCTCGTTTGCAACGGGCGGCAATTCGGCTATGAAAAGCGGCACTCGCGCGCCACCGATGGATTTCACCATGTTGCCTGATCGCTCGTTCTTCAATCGCCTGGCGGAGGCCGCCAAGGCCGAAACGCTGCCACGTTTCCGTTCCGGACTTGACGTGACCAACAAGCTGACGAGCGGCTTTGATCCCGTCACCGAAGGCGACAGGGCTGCCGAAGTCGCCATTCGGGCGCTGATCGAGGAGCATTTCCCGGATCACGGTATTCTCGGCGAGGAGCACGGCAATGTTGGCCTGGACCGCGAATATGTCTGGGTGATCGACCCGATCGACGGCACGCGCGCCTTCATCTCCGGTGTACCGGTCTGGGGAACGCTGATCGGTCTGCAGCGAAACGGCCGGGCTGTCATGGGCATGATCGAGCAGCCCTTTACCGGCGAAAGCTACTTCGCCGATGCGAACGGTTCGATCTATAACGGCCCGGAAGGGGAGCGCCGGCTGCAGGTTCGCGATTGCGGCGCACTGGCGAACGCCATTCTCTTCACCACCTCGCCGCATCTGTTTGCCGGTGTCGAGATGGAGAAATACCGGGAGATCGAGAGCCAGGTGCGGCTCTTCCGCTATGGCACGGACTGCTACGCCTACGCGCTGCTCGCCGCCGGCCATGTCGATCTCGTGATCGAAAACGGCCTGAAGCCCTACGATGTCGGCGGCATCATCCCCGTCATCGAGAACGCCGGCGGGATCATCACGACCTGGGATGGCGGGCGTCCGGAAAATGGCGGCTCGATCATTGCGGCCGGCAGCCGTGCCGTCTACGAGCAGGCGATGGCGGTCCTCAGTCGATAGCATCCACCGGCGTTTGCCGCGGTCTCCCGGATGGGGACGGGGCTAAGTACCAAACCCTTCGACTTCCTCGACGGCCTCGGCGTCACTGCCGGGGATGAAGGCGTGAAAGGCCGCAAGCGCAGCCTTGCGGTAGACGTCGCGTTCCTGCAGCACCTCATGCCGCGCACCATTGATCGGCACGAACTGGGCGGCGCGGAAATAGCGCGAGATCCGCTCCTGCGCGATATAGGGCACGATGGCGTCGCGCGTCGGCGCGATGACGACCGTCGGGATGGTGATCGAGAACAGGTGGCTCGGAGCGGTTACGCGGTCGATCGTCAGCAGCGAGTCGTGCAGCCAGCGCGCCGTCGGGGGGCCGAGCGTCAGCTCCGGATGGGCGGTGGCAACGGCGACATTGCGCTCGAAACGGGTCTCGTCCGATGTCAGGGGGTTGTCGCTGAACGGCTTCTCCTTGAGCTTGCGCGTCAGCGGGAACGAGCCGAGACCGAGCGAACAGGCGATGCCGGCAAGCGCCCGGATCGTGCCTTCCGATGCCGCCTGACCTGAAAGACCGATAAAGGGTGCCGTCAGCACCATCCGCTCGATACGTGTCGACAGGTACGGAGCGGCGGACATCGCGATCAGCGCTCCGGTCGAATGCGCCAGAAGAAAGAACGGCAGGCGGGTATCCGGTAGCACGATTTTCTCAAGGAACGTGTCGAGGTCGTGCTCGTAATCGACGAAGCGGCGAACATGGCCATAGGTGCGCGTCTTCAGAAGCCGGTCCGAGCCGCCCTGGCCGCGCAGATCGAAGGTTGCGACCCACAGGCCCTTGGCCGTCAGGTCGCGGATCGTCTCGAAATACTTCTCGATATACTCGTTGCGGCCCTGGAGGAGGACGACCGTACCCTTTGCCACCGGCGCGTCGGAGCGGAAAACGGCATAGCGCAGCCGGTGACCGTCATGCGTTTCGAAGAAGCCTTCGGTGCGGTTCTCCGGAGCCGGATTTTCGGGGGTCGAGAAAAGAACTTGTTCCATGGCCGATCGATCGTGTGCTTCGCGGATTCGCCTATCGAGTAAAGCGGATAGCTGATTGGCCTGTCAAATCAAAGAAAAGAGGCCTGGTAACAGGCGGTGAACGCAAGCTGGTCGTTTTGACGTCACGCCATAAAAAAAGCCGGCATGCTGAACTTGAGGTTCCGCGATGCCGGCTGGAGATCGGGCTGAAGACGAAGGGACGATACACTCCAGCCATCGGGCCAGTGTCACCCGATAGGCACGATTCCTAATCCCCTGCGCATGAATGGCTTCCGAACCGGCTGTTCATGCGGGGTTCACGCGGCGTGAGTTCGCTCCCAGCGCCAGGGTCTTGAACTGCGCAAAGGCCATCCCCATCTCAATCCTGCGGGTGCCAAACGGGCCTGCTGAACCGTCCCGAAGCTGCCGATCAAGGGGTTTCAGGGGCAACTATCGCAACACGTCGCTTCCTTAAGGAGGACATCATGCGTCACGTAGACTTCTCTCCCCTTTATCGTTCGACCGTCGGTTTCGACCGTCTCTTCACCATGCTCGACAGCCTCGGTCAGCCTGACCAGGGCCAGACTTATCCGCCCTACAACATCGAGCGTACCGGCGAAAACACCTACCGCATCACCATGGCCGTTGCCGGTTTCGATGAGACCGAAATCTCCATCGAGGCACAGGCTCACGCTCTCGCCGTCAAGGGTGAAAAGAGCGAAGACAAGGTTGATGGTAGCGAGTTCCTCTATCGCGGCATTGCCAAGCGCGCCTTCGAGCGCCGCTTCCAGCTTGCCGACCATGTCGAGGTTACCGCCGCTTCGCTGAAGAACGGTCTGCTCCACATCGACCTGCTTCGAAGCATTCCGGAAGCCATGAAGCCGCGCAAGATCGCGATTGCGGCTGAGCCGGTCAGTGCGCCGAAGGCCATCGAGGCGCAGGTCACCAACTAACCCAATCGGTCCTCCCAAGACCAAGCATGCCGGCGGCGCTCGTTTGAGCGCCGCCTTTTTGTTGTCTGCCATCAAGCCGGGCTTGCCGCTTCCTCGGTTTCTTCCGTGGTGATGCGATGTGCCGTCGTTGCCGCGTACTTCTGTGCGATGACCGCGCAAACCATCAGCTGGATCTGGTGGAACAGCATCAGCGGCAGCACGATCGCGCCGATCGATTGGCCGGCAAAAATGACGCTGGCCATCGGCGCGCCGCTGGCGAGGCTCTTCTTCGAGCCGCAGAAGGTGATGGTGATCTCGTCGGCCTTGTTGAAACCGAGCAGGCGGCTGCCAAACATGGTGAAGCACAAGACGAAGGCAAGCAGCGCCGTGTCGGCGATGATGACGGCCGCTATGTCGGTGACCGAGAACTCGTGCCACAGCCCTTCAACGATTGCCTTGCTGAAGGCGAGGTAGACGACCATCAGGATCGAGCCACGATCAACAGGCATCAGCAGCGTCTTTTTCGTGCGGATCCAGGCCCCGATCCATGGCTGCAGCACCTGGCCGACGATGAACGGCAGCAGCAGTTGCAGGAGGATTTGCCCGAGCACCTCCCATGAGAAGCCGCCATGGCCGCCGACGGAAAACAGCAGTCCGACCAGTAGCGGCGTCAGGAACATGCCGAAGATGTTCGATGCCGATGCAGAGCAGATGGCGGCCGGTACGTTGCCACCTGCCATGGAGGTGAAGGCGATCGACGACTGCACCGTCGAAGGCAGTACACAGAGATAGAGTATGCCAAGATAAAGAGGCTTCGGCAGAATCCACTCCGGCACAAAGCCGAGGCCTAGGCCTAGGATCGGAAACAGGCCGAACGTCGTCAACAGGATCACGAGATGCAGCCGCCAGTGCAGAACGCCGGCGATAACGACGTCGCGGGACAGGCGTGCGCCATGCAGGAAGAAGAGAAGGGCCACCGCGAGGTTCGTCGCTATGCCGAAATAGCCCGCAAAGGTACCCGTGGCCGGCAGGAATGAGGCGAGGATGACCGTGCAGACGAGCAGGATCGTAAATGTATCGGGCAAGAAGCGGCGCATGGCTTTACTCATCGGATCGGTGGATCGTTTCTCTTTCTTCCATTATGATACAGGATGCAAGGAATAACAGTTATCGTATTTCTGGATTATCATGCTCGATCTTACCCAACTCCGCAGCTTTGTTGCCGTCGAACAGATGGGAAGCTTCACGCTGGCTGCCGAACGGCTCGGTCTCGGGCAGTCGACCGTCAGTCAGCACATCCAGCGGCTCGAAAGCGCGGTCGGGCGGCGGTTGCTGGCGCGCGACACCCACAAGGTAGTGCTGACGACAGACGGGGAAGCGTTGCTCAGCCACGCGCGGGCGATGCTGGCGATCGAAGCGCAGGTGCAATCGCAATTCAAAGGGCAGAATCTGCGCGGCAACTTGCGGCTCGGCGTCTCCGAGGATTTCGTAACCAGCCAGCTTCCGGCGGTGCTCGAGGATTTCGTTCGCTCGCACCCCTCCGTCGATCTCGAGCTGACGGTAGCGCTGTCAGGAACGCTTTACGAAATGCAGGACAATGGCGAGATCGACCTGGTGCTGGCGAAGCGCCGGTTGGGCGATGCGCGCGGGCGGCTGGTCTACCGTGAGCCGCTGGTCTGGCTGGCGCGGGATCCGGAGCATGTCCTAAGCGGTGGGCCCCTGCCGCTGATCGCGTTTCCGCCGCCGAGCGTGACGCGCAGCATCGCGCTCGAAGCCCTGGGTCGAAGCCAGGTCGCCTGGCGGATCGTCTGCACCTGCGGCAGCCTCAGCGGTCTGACGGCGGCCGCACGGGCCGGCATGGGCGTGCTCGTACAGCCGCGCAGCATGGCACCATCAGGTCTGAAGGAGATCGGGCGCGACAGGCTTCCCATCCTTGAGGACGTGGAGTTCGTCCTTGTGCCGCGCAAGGGCGCCGATCAGGCGCTCGTGCACGCGCTGTCGGAGGACATCCTCGGCAAGGTGCGTCGTCTTGGTTCCGGCGGATGAGACCTGTTAAGTAGCGTTGAAGGCGTCGTGATAGCAGACTTTGCCGACAGGCAGCGGGCCATCAAACCGTAGGCGCATGAAATATTCCGCCGGCACGCCCTCGAAAATCAGATTGACGTCATTCTCGAAGCCGAAGCGCTCGTAGTAGCCGGGATCGCCGAGAACAACGCAGCCCCTGGCGCCGATATCGGTCAGCCGCGACAGGCCGTCGCGAATGAGTTTGCCACCGATGCCCTCGCTCTGGCGGTCGGGTCGCACCGAAACCGGGCCAAGTCCGTACCAGCCGTAGTCGCCACCATCGATCGTGACGGGCGAGAAGGCGACATGTCCGATGACCGCGCCACCGTCGACGGCGACGAGCGAAATTTTCAACACGCTGGCTTTGCGGAGCGCGTCGATGATTTCCGCCTCTGTCTGACTGCTGTATTCCATCGGCGCGAAGGCCGCCTTTGTGATCTGGCGGATCGTCGCGATGTCGCTCGGCTGTTCAGGACGGATTTCCATCGGCGGTTCTCTCGTCGTCTTCCGATATCAAGGCATGGCCCGTGATAGCGCGACCTCGGCATGGTGGCCAGCAAGTCGGTAATCAATCATGGTCCCATCACGCAATAACGCTTCGTAGCCGCGCAATGTTCATTCGCTGCTTCGCCCAAAAGTTAATGGCCTTCTTACCATCTTAAGGTGCCCTCAACCGTGTCACTTAGGCATCTGGTTAGGTTCGGGGCCTAGGCTCCGATCACCCATGGTCGATCTTCGGGGCAAGGAGAACGGACCGATGACGTATGGTGTACTCTTCGTATCCGGGCTGGTTGCCTGTGTGATGCTGATCGTCGTGGCAGGGCACGACGCGAAAACGACGGATGGCGGCAAGCCGCAATCCGCCGTGACGGGCCATCAGAATTGAAACTCAGAACTCAGCGTGCGAGGCAGTCCAGGAAACCATCGACATCTGCCTCACTGGTCGCAAAGCTGGTGACTAGGCGGATCAGTGTCTCATCCGGGCCGACAAGCTCGGGCGTGGCCGGTGGCACCGGCCATTCATAGAACTTCGCACCCTTTTCTTGTGCCGTTTTCGCCGCGCCTTTCGGAATGACGGCGAAGACTTCGTTGGCCGAGGTCGGCCACGCCAGCCGGGACGCGTTGCTCGCGGTGACGCCTGCGCGCAGACGATCGGACATACCGTTCGCATGGCGGGCGAGATCGAGCCAGAGATCGTTCTCGAAGTAGGCATCGAACTGGGCGGCGATGAAGCGTGACTTCGAGAACAGCTGGGCGGCGCGCTTGCGGATGAACGGCATCTCCTTGGACTGCTCCGGATTGAAGAAGACGATCGCTTCCGCACACCAGCAGCCATTCTTCGTGCCGCCGAAGGACAGCATGTCGATGCCACGCTTCCAGGTCATCTCGGCCGGGCTGACACCAATGGAGACGAGGGCATTGGCAAAGCGCGCGCCGTCCATATGGAGGGGCAGCTTGTCCTTTCGGGCGATCGCAGCGATCTCGTCGATCTCCGACAGGCTGTAGACCGTTCCGGCTTCCGTTGCCTGGGTGATCGTTACAGCCGTTGCCCGCCCGTGCTGCACGGCCGTCTCCGGGAAAGCAGCGACCTTTTCCCTGAGTTTTTCCGGGTCGATTTTTCCTTCCGGGCCGGGAACGCCGAGCAGGCGGGCACCGCTGAAGAAGTCGGGCGCGCCGCATTCGTCCGCAATCACATGTGCTTCAGAATGGCAGAAGGTGATGCCGCCCGGCCGTTGGACGCTCGCGAGCGACAGCGAGTTCGCTGCCGTGCCGGTGCCGACGAAAAGAACGGCGACTTCACGCTCGAAGACTTCTGCAAAGCGGCGCTCGACGCGCCGGTCGAGATCGCTTGCGCCATAGGCTGCGGCAAAGCCGTCGGACTCCCGGAGCAGACGTTCGGCGATGGATCGATGGGCGCCTGCCCAGTTGTCGGATGCAAAATACATGAAAGGGGACCGCTTGGGATGTGGTGGGGGGATCAGGTTCGGCGGCGACATTACGCCAACACTCCGGCTGGTCAAAGGGGCGGCGTGGAATCCATCACAAAAATTGACCTCGGCAATCAATAAACAAAATAGTGCGTAATCGTGTAATTTTATGTCGCTATGGTAGCTATGTTCGGTAATAATAAGTCGCAAACCGCCGATTTTTTGAATCTGCACTCTTGCGAAGGCCAGATGTTTCTGGCATAGATCAAGTGAATTAGGACAGTGTTGTTGTCCTATTTTGGCCGCAACGGCCGAAGAGGCGCCAAAAAACCTTACACTCGTGGGGTTTCACGCTATAGTTCTTCAAAAGCGGGTAAGAGCCCGCATGCGGAGGCGGATGGCAGGCGCAGGAGCGCACGGTTGCTTTCCCCGGAGAGCCTGCCGCCGGCGACCGGATCTTCGATAATGCAACAGCGCTGTAACGCGCCGAACCTAGGATCAGGGACGGCGCGCGACAAGAAGCCGCCCGCGGCCCCGCGGGCTCTGACAGGAGGGAAAGATGACGAAGACGCCATCCACGGGTTTTGACCAGTTCGCAGCAGCAACGACGCGCGCGACGGCCAATACGCGTAAATTCGCCTCCGGTCTGCCGCGAAAACAGGGGCTTTACGACCCACGCAACGAGCACGATGCCTGCGGCGTCGGCTTTGTCGCCCATATGAAGGGTCAGAAGTCGCACCAGATCGTCAAGGACGGTCTCTTCATTCTCGAGAACCTGACGCACCGCGGTGCCGTCGGCGCCGATCCGCTGATGGGCGACGGCGCGGGCATTCTCGTGCAGATCCCGGATCGCTTCTTCCGTGAGGAAATGGCCAAGCAGGGTATCACCCTGCCGAAGGTCGGTGAGTACGGCATGGGCCATATCTTCATGCCGCGCGACGAAAAGCAGATCGCGCATTTCAAGAAGGTGATCCAGGACGTCATCACCGAAGAAGGCCAGGTCTTCATCGGCTTCCGCGACGTGCCGGTCGACAACTCCTCGCTGTCGAAGGCGCCCGAGATTGCTGCAACCGAGCCGCATCACGTGCAGGTCTTCATCGGTGCCGGCAAGGATGCCGCGACGAACGACGAGTTCGAACGCCGCTTGTTCACGCTGCGCAAGGTAATTTCCAACCGCATCTACGACGAATTCGACGGCGAGGAGAGCAACTTCTATCCGGTCTCGCTGTCGTCGGCGACCGTCGTCTACAAGGGCATGTTCCTGGCCTATCAGGTCGGCGCCTACTACAAGGACCTATCGGACCCGCGCTTCGAAACCGCGGTTGCGCTCGTGCATCAGCGTTTCTCTACCAACACCTTCCCGTCGTGGAAGCTGGCGCACCCCTACCGCATGGTCGCCCACAACGGCGAAATCAACACGCTGCGCTCCAACGTCAACTGGATGGCGGCGCGCCAGGCATCGGTGTCTTCGCCGCTCTTCGGTGAGGATATCTCCAAGCTCTGGCCGATCTCGTACGAAGGACAGTCGGATACGGCCTGTTTCGACAACGCGCTCGAGTTCCTCGTGCGCGGCGGCTACTCCATGGCGCATGCCGTGATGATGCTGATCCCGGAAGCCTGGGCCGGCAACCAGTCGATGGCGGCCGAGCGCAAGGCATTCTACGAATACCACGCCGCCCTGATGGAGCCGTGGGACGGACCGGCGGCTGTTGCCTTCACGGATGGCAAGCAGATCGGCGCGACGCTCGACCGTAACGGTCTGCGTCCGGCCCGCTACCTCGTCACGTCAGACGACCGCGTCATCCTCGCTTCGGAAGCCGGCACGCTGCCGGTCGCCGAAGAGGATATCGTGCAGAAGTGGCGCCTGCAGCCGGGCAAGATGCTGCTGATCGACATGGAGAAGGGCCGCATCGTTTCCGACGAGGAAGTGAAGTCCGAACTCGCGACCAAGCATCCTTACCGCAACTGGCTGGATCGCACGCAGCTCATCCTCGAAGACCTGAAGCCGGTCGAGCCGCGCGCGCTGCGCCGGGACGTATCGCTGCTCAACCGCCAGCAGGCTTTCGGCTACACCACCGAAGACACCAAGATCCTGATGTCGCCGATGGCGACGACAGGCCAGGAAGCTGTCGGCTCGATGGGCACCGACACGCCGATCTCGGCCATGTCGGAAAAGTCGAAGCTGCTCTACACCTACTTCAAGCAGAACTTCGCGCAGGTCACCAACCCGCCGATCGACCCGATCCGCGAAGAGCTCGTCATGAGCCTCGTTTCGTTCATCGGGCCGCGTCCGAACATTCTCGACCATACCGGCATGGCAAACGCCAAGCGCTTGGAAGTGCGCCAGCCGATCCTGACCAACGGCGATCTCGAAAAGATCCGCTCGATCGGTCACACGGAAGACCGATTCGACACCAAGACGCTCGACTTCACCTATGACGTCGAGCGTGGGGCCGAAGGCATGCCCGAGATGCTCGATCGTCTCTGCGAGCGCGCGGAAGCGGCGGTCAAGGGCGGCTACAACATCATCGTACTGTCAGACCGTCAGATCGGACCGGACCGCATCGCCATCCCGGCGCTGCTGGCGACGGCAGCCGTGCACCACCACCTGATTCGCAAGGGTCTGCGCACCTCGGTCGGCCTCGTCGTCGAGACCGGCGAGCCGCGCGAAGTGCATCACTTCTGCCTGCTCGCAGGCTATGGCGCCGAAGCGATCAACCCTTACCTTGCCTTCGACACGCTGCTCGACATGCATGCCAAGGGCGAGTTCCCGAAGGAAGTCGACGCTTCGGAAGTCGTCTACCGCTACATCAAGGCTGTCGGTAAGGGCATCCTCAAGGTCATGTCGAAGATGGGCATCTCGACCTATCAGTCCTATTGCGGCGGCCAGATCTTCGACGCAATCGGCCTGCAGCAGGAGCTGGTCGACAAGTACTTCTTCGGCACCGCGACGATGATCGAAGGTGTCGATCTCACCGCGATCGCCGAAGAGACTGTTGCGCGTCACACCTCCGCATTCGGCAAGGATCCGCTGCTCGCGACCACGCTCGATATCGGCGGCGAGTATGCTTACCGCATGCGCGGCGAAAGCCATGCCTGGACGCCGGACGCCGTGGCCACGCTGCAGCATGCCGTTCGCGGCAATGCCGAAGACCGCTACCGCGAGTTCGCCGAGATGGTGAACACCTCGGCGCTGCGCATGAACACGATCCGCGGGCTCTTCAACATCAAGAGCGCCGAGCAGCTCGGCCGCAAGCCGGTTTCGGTCGACGAGGTCGAGCCTGCTGCCGAGATCGTCAAGCGCTTCTCGACGGGCGCGATGTCCTTCGGCTCGATCAGCCGTGAGGCGCACACGACGCTCGCGATCGCGATGAACAAGATCGGCGGCAAGTCCAACACCGGCGAAGGTGGCGAAGAGTCCGACCGCTACATGCCGTTGCCGGATGGTTCGTCGAACCCCGAGCGTTCGGCGATCAAGCAGATCGCGTCGGGACGTTTCGGTGTCACGACCGAATATCTCGTCAACGCCGATATGCTGCAGATCAAGGTCGCGCAGGGCGCCAAGCCCGGCGAGGGTGGCCAGCTGCCTGGCCACAAGGTCGACGCGACCGTTGCCAAGACACGTCACTCGACCCCGGGTGTCGGCCTGATCTCGCCGCCGCCGCACCACGACATCTACTCGATCGAAGATCTGGCGCAGCTGATCTACGACCTGAAGAACGTCAACCCGACGTCGGATGTCTCGGTCAAGCTCGTCTCGGAAGTCGGCGTCGGCACAGTTGCCGCCGGTGTTGCCAAGGCGCGCGCCGACCACATCACCGTCTCCGGCTTCGACGGCGGCACCGGCGCGTCGCCGCTGACCTCGCTGAAGCATGCCGGTTCTCCGTGGGAAATCGGCCTTGCCGAAACCCAGCAGACGCTTGTCCTGAACGGCCTGCGTTCGCGTATCGCCCTGCAGGTCGATGGTGGCCTGAAGTCCGGCCGCGACGTCATCATCGGGGCGCTTCTCGGCGCCGACGAGTTCGGATTCGCGACGGCCCCGCTGATTGCCGCCGGCTGCATCATGATGCGCAAGTGCCACCTGAACACCTGTCCTGTCGGCGTTGCCACGCAGGATCCGGTCCTGCGCAAGCGCTTCAAGGGCACGCCGGAGCACGTCGTCAACTACTTCTTCTTCGTCGCCAACGAAGTGCGCGAAATCCTGGCCTCGCTCGGCTTCACCAAGCTCGATGACATCATCGGTGCTTCGGAGCTGCTCGAGAAGGACGAGATGCTGGCGCATTGGAAGTCCAAGGGCCTCGACTTCAGCCGCATCTTCCACAAGGTCGAGGCGCCGAAGGATGCAACCTACTGGACATCACGCCAGAAGCACCCGATCGACGACGTTCTTGACCGCAAGCTGATCGCGGAGGCCGAGCCGGCACTGTCTTCGAGGACACCTGTGTCCTTCGAGGTCGATATCAAGAACGTCGACCGTTCGGCTGGCGCGATGCTGTCCGGCGAAGTCGCCAAGCGCTACAACCACCGCGGCCTCAAGGACGACACGATCAACGTGACGCTCAAGGGCACGGCCGGCCAGTCTTTCGGCGCCTTCCTGGCACGCGGCATCACCTTCAACCTGATCGGTGACGGCAACGACTATGTGGGCAAGGGCCTTTCGGGCGGCAAGATCATCGTCCGGCCGCCGGAGAACTCGAAGATCGTCGCGGAAGAGTCGATCATCGTCGGCAACACCGTTCTCTACGGTGCGACCGAAGGCGAGTGCTACTTCCGCGGTGTCGCGGGCGAGCGTTTCGCCGTCCGTAACTCGGGTGCGATCGCCATCGTCGAAGGCGTGGGCGACCACGGCTGCGAGTACATGACGGGTGGCGTGGTGGTCGTTCTCGGCCAAACGGGCCGTAACTTCGCGGCCGGTATGTCCGGTGGCGTCGCCTACGTGCTCGATGAGGCCGGCGATTTCGCCAAGCGCTGCAACATGGCGATGGTCGAGCTCGAGCCGGTTCCTGAGGAGGACGACATGCTGGAGAAGCTGCATCACCACGGCGGCGACCTCATGCACAAGGGACGCGTCGACGTCTCTGGTGACATGACGCGCCACGACGAGGAGCGACTCTACCAGTTGATCTCCAACCATCTGCACTACACGGGCTCCACCCGCGCCAAGCAGATCCTGGACAACTGGGCCGACTACCGTCCAAAGTTCCGCAAGGTCATGCCGGTCGAGTACCGCCGCGCCCTTGAAGAGATGGAACGCGCCCGCATGGGAATTGCGGCCGAGTAATGCTCTTGAATCGCTAGGTCTACAGCTGCTCAGACGAGGGGCACAGAGATACCGGAAAGGACGCTGATGAAAAATCGATGGTCACTATTCCACCTCTTTATATCTCTGTGCCTCGCCGTCGCAGTTTTCGCCGGGACTTCATATCTCAGCGGTGACCTGAAAACGGAATTTATAGCCCTGGGTGCGGTCATGGGACTCGCCTACTGGTACTGGGGACCTCTGGGTCTTGGGCTTTGAGATGATGAGGGACGAAAATATGGGTAAGGTCACAGGGTTTCTGGAAATCGACCGGCAGGTGGCGAAGTATCAGCCTGCGTCGGATCGCATCCGGCATTTCCGCGAATTCACGATCCCGATGTCGGACCAGGAAGTGCAGAAACAGGCAGCCCGCTGCATGGACTGTGGCATTCCCTATTGCCATGGGCCGACCGGTTGTCCTGTTCATAACCAGATCCCGGATTGGAATGACCTCGTCTACAACAACAACTGGGAAGCGGCGATCCAGAACCTGCATTCGACGAACAACTTCCCGGAGTTCACGGGCCGCGTTTGCCCGGCGCCCTGCGAGGAAGCCTGCACGCTGAACCTCGAAGACACGCCGGTTGCGATCAAGACCGTCGAACAGGCGATCGCCGACAAGGCCTACGAACTGGGCTTCATCCGTCCGCAGCCGGCAACGGTTCACACGGGCAAGAAGGTTGCGATCATCGGCTCCGGCCCGGCCGGCATGGCGGCTGCGCAGCAGCTCGGCCGCGCAGGGCATGAGGTCCACGTGTACGAACGCGAAAGCAAGCCCGGCGGCCTGCTGCGTTACGGTATCCCTGACTTCAAGATGGAAAAGAACTTCATCGATCGCCGCGTCGAGCAGATGAAGGGCGAGGGCGTCACCTTCCACTGTGGCGTCAATGTCGGCGTCGACGTGAAGGTCGAGCAGCTGCTCGCCGACCACGATGCGGTGCTCTATTGCGGCGGTTCCGAGACGCCGCGCGAAGCGGGTATCCCGGGCATCGAGCTTTCAGGCGTCCATGACGCGATGCCCTACCTCGTGCAGCAGAACAAGCGCGTCGGCCGTGAAAACATCGACAGCGTCGGCTGGGCCTCCGACCCGATCCTCGCCGGCGCCAAGCATGTCGTCGTCGTCGGCGGCGGCGATACCGCATCCGACTGCGTCGGCACGGCGTTCCGCCAGGGCGCGGTGAAGGTCACGCAGCTCGACATTCGCCCGCAGCCGCCGGAGAAGGAAGACAAGCTCGCCGTCTGGCCGTTCTGGGCAACGAAGATGCGCACCTCCTCGTCTCAGGCGGAAGGCGCCATTCGCGAATTCCAGGTGGCAACGCTCGAGTTCGTCGGCGAAGACGGTGTGCTGACAGGCGTGAAGTGCTGCGAAGTCGACGAGCGTCGCAAGCCGATCGCCGGCACCGAGTTCATCATCAAGGCCGACCTCGCTTTCATCGCGATCGGTTTCAGCGGTCCGTTCAAGGACAGCGTGCTGAAGGAACTCGACGGCAAGCTCACGCTCAACACCGACCGTCGCGGCTCGACCAACGTCGTTGCCAACGACAAGGACTACAAGACCTCGGTCGACAAGTTCTGGACGGCAGGCGACGTGCGCCGCGGCCAGTCTCTGGTGGTCTGGGCGATCCGCGAGGGCCGCCAGGCCGCCCGCGCCATCGACGAAGCCCTGATGGGCTCGACGGTTCTGCCGCGGTAAGCGAAACGATTGATGATTGGATTTTGGGCCGCTCTGAGCGGCCCTTTTTCGTTTGGTGAGCCTCGCGTCGGCTTCATGCAGCCGGACTATTTGATGGTGACCTGAGCGGTGGGCTTCACAGGAGCCATGCGATAGTCATCGACGCGGCCAACAGGGGGAGCCGCCATCTCGCCATCCTGAACCAGCAGATCACGTGGCGACTTGGTGGCGCTGACCGGTAGTGCCCTGCCGCCAAGAAGTTCCGCGCCGCCATCCAGGTTGGGATCGGAGAGGCTGATCGGCTCGGTGCGGCCGGGCATTGCCACAGCGTCGATCACCGGCGCATTGCCCGTGTCGAGGCGGACGAGGTCCGGGCTTGCCTGTACCCCGAGAATACGACGCACGGGCTTTTCGACATAGAAGGCAAGTTTGCGCCGGCCTGCTTCCGTGAGGTTGATGCCATCAGAGGTGCGCAGGCGGACCTGCTGGCCGTTGATATCCGAGCCGGTGACGATGAAGTCGCCACCTTCGCTGACGAAGCCGTCCCAGATGTCGACGAACTCGCCGCCGACGCTCTCCATCTGCTTGCGGAACAGCTGGTTAAGCTGCACGGCATCGGCGGTCATCGCGGGCGAATCGAAGGCCGGCAGGCCGACCCAGAGCAGCGGAATCTTGCGGCTGGTGACCTGCTGGCCGAAGGCCACGACGCGGCGCTGATATTCGGCATACCAACCGTCGGTCCTGAACTTCTCCTTGCCGATATCCGTCACCATCTGCTGGCGGTCATTCGCGCCGAGCATGACGATGACCATGGCGGGCTTCGCCTCGTCCATGAACTTTGTCAGCTGTTGCGGCCAGTCATAGTAGTCGTCTCGGACCAGACCCGAGGCTACGTTGCTGTGTGTCTCGACAACGACGCCGGGAGAATCCTTGAAAGCAGCGTCCATGCCGACGCCAAGACCGCCGGCGAGAAAATCGCCGACGACGAGGATCTTCTGGGCGTTGGCAAGCTTCTCGACCGCCTTTTCCTCAACGACGACGGGAGCAGCGGGACGGGGAGCGGCAGCCGCTTTCGGCGACGGCGCTTTCCTCCTCGGCGCAGGCTGTCGCTGCGGCGCGTTCTGAGACGGTGCCTGCGGCGGATATTCCTGGATGTAGCGACGGCCAAAGAAAAAATCGAGAATCGAGCGGCGATAGTAATACCGCTCCTGCGCATCGGCCACGTGCACCGGCAGCGCGCTGAAGACGAGCACCAACGTTGCGGTGCCGATCGCACCCCAGCGGAGCGTTGCCCGGTGTACTCGTTTACGCATAATCAGCAGCCTCGCATCTGCCGGCATTCTCGCATGGAGCGGGAACTCGCGTCCACACCCCAAAAGTGTATGTTGCCGATTATTCCGTCTACTTGCGAAGCGCGTTCAGGAGCGGGAGCGATGGTTCGCCGTCCTGCTGCATTCCGATGCGGGCCTGGACCGCGGCAATCGCGGCCTTGGATCCACTGCCGAAGTTCCCGTCGACCTCGCCGTCGTAGTAACCGAGTGTCTTCAGGCGCGTCTGCAGTTCGAACTTTTGCTTCATATCAAGCGTACCGTTCGGTCGTGGCCACGGCTGCTTCATGCCGCCGTAGCCGGCAATCTCGTCCGCCAGCAGTCCGACCGCAATCGCGTAGCTGTCCGACGCGTTGTAGTTCTTGATGGTGAAGAAATTGCTGGTCATCAGGAAGCCCGGGCCATCGGGGCCGGCCGGCATCTTGAGCACGGCCTTGCTGCCGCCATCGCGGAAGCTCTTGCCGTTCGGCCGGCTAAGGCCGAGGGAGGCCCACTGCGCCAGTGTATGCGTTTTACCGACCTGTTTTCGGGCATTCGGCGGCACGACCACTTCATAGCCCCAGGTTTTGCCGGCATCCCACCCGTTTTTCCGCAGCAGGTTGGCGGACGTGGCGAGAGCATCAGGGACGGAGTTCCAGATGTCGCGATG
The DNA here is from genome assembly GCA_900466985.1 of Hyphomicrobiales bacterium. GTDB lineage: Bacteria > Pseudomonadota > Alphaproteobacteria > Rhizobiales > Rhizobiaceae > Rhizobium. Next base: position 68,230 of record UBOA01000013.1, on the reverse strand, counting down.
TCCGTTGCCGTCGGCGTCGACCGCATAGAGCAGGTAGCTTGTCGGAATGAATTGGGTGTGGCCCATGGCGCCGGCCCAGGAGCCGGTCATGCCCTCCGGCGAGATATCGCCATTCTGCAGGATCTTCAGCGCCGCAATGAGTTGCTTCTTGGCGAACTTCGCGCGGCGTTCGTCGGCATAGGCGAGGGTCGCCAAGGCGCGCGGCACGTAGTGCAGGCGGTCGTCCTTGTCGAGAACTGCGCCATAATTGGATTCCATCGACCAGATGGCCAGGAGAATCGTCTTGTCCACACCGAACTGGCGTTGGACCGCATTCAGCGTCGAGGCATGTTTGGCGGCCATCTGACGGCCGATCTGCACCGTGTACGGATTTACACGGGAATCAACGTAGTCCCAGATTTTCGTTGTAAATTCAGGCTGATAGGCAGCCTTTTCCAGCACTGTCGGATCCGGATCGCTGACGCCTGAGAAGGCTTTGCGATAGGTTGCCTTGCTGATGCCATTTTGAGCGGCAGTTTGATAGAAGTCCGCGATCCACTTCTGGAACCGCTGATCTGCTTTCGCGTTGATGGGGGCCAGGCCGGCGGACGCGGTCACGATGAGTGCAATAGCAAGACCACGAAGGGAATTTCTGTGATTTTGAGTCATCGGCGGTCATCCGTCCTTTCGTTTCAGGCACAGCGGAGCGCAAATTTCCGCTCAGGCCTGAGACTACCTGAACGAAGTCAACAAATTCTTTACCATGACGTAGGAACGCAGTCACCATTTGCAAAACTGTAGCAAATCGCATCTAGTTCAATCAAAAATGCCTTTATTTCAAGCGGTGTAGTTATCGCAGGAGGATTGTGTGGCAGAGCATAAAAAAGTTCGCAAAGCTGTATTTCCGGTCGCGGGTCTCGGGACTCGCTTTCTCCCGGCCACGAAAGCCGTGCCGAAGGAAATGCTGACTGTCGTCGACAAGCCGATCATTCAGTATGTGGTCGACGAAGCTTTGGAAGCGGGCATCGAGCATTTCGTTTTCGTCACAGGTCGTAACAAACACATCATCGAAGACTATTTCGATATCCATTTCGAGCTTGAGCAGACGCTGCGCGAGCGCAGCAAGCAGGCGGAAATGACGCTGCTTGCTGGCCAGCTTCCCAAGGCTGGTACGGTCAGCTTCACTCGTCAGCAGGAGCCGCTTGGCCTCGGCCATGCCGTCTGGTGTGCTCGCGAGATCGTCGGCAACGAGCCGTTTGCGCTGCTCTTGCCCGACATGATCATGAAGAGCGAAGGCAAGGGCTGCATGAAGGGCATGATCGACCTTTATGCCCAGAGCGGCGGCAACATCATCGCCGTCGAGGAATGCGCTCCGGATCAGGCGCACAAATACGGGATCGTCGGTGTCGGCGAAGCGATCGGTGACGGCTTCCGCATCACCGGCATGGTCGAAAAGCCTGCCAAGGGCACGGCGCCGTCGAACTATTTCATCAACGGCCGCTATATCCTGCAGCCTGAAGTCTTCAAGATCCTGGAAACCCAGGAACGCGGTGCCGGCAACGAAATCCAGCTGACCGACGGCATGCTGAAGCTGCTGAAGGACCAGACGTTCGCGGGCTACCACTTCCGCGGCACGACCTATGACTGCGGCGCCAAGGACGGCTTCATCCTGGCCAACGTGGCCTTCGCCCTGGAACGTGCGGACATCCGCCCGACCGTCGAGGAAGGCTTCAAGGCGCTGCTGAAGGGCCTCTGAAACCAGCCCACCTGTTAAACGAATTAGTCCGCCTCCAAGGCTCCCACTTGGAGGCGGATTTCGATTCAGCGCTTCAGTTTCAAGCCGACTCCGGCCCGCCATTGCTCCGAATCGCTGCTTGTCTTGCGGGACGTCAGCTCGTAGCCAATGGTGCTGGTCATATCGAGGTAGCGGTTGATGTTCCAGGTCAGCCCGGCGCTCGTGGTGTAGACCGTCTCGTCGCTGGTCGGGCTATCCGACGGATAGTCGCGATAGATGATGCCGCCGAGGACGGTGCCTGTCAGATTATCACGCAGCTGATGCGTGACGCCCGTCGTCAGGGCGTGGGAAACGTAGCCGGATTCGCCTGATGTGGTCGACGGGTCGATGCTTGTCAGCAGGCCGATGTTGACGTCCGTACCTCTGATCGGCGACCAGAATAGCTGAGCATCCACCACGGCCGTGTCGATGTCCGAGAGGCGGTCGTCATCGAAGGTGGCAGTCTGGTAGCCGACCCCAACCTCGCCGCGGAGCTTTTCACCCATATCGAGCTCGACGCCGACCTTGGCGCCATAGCTATCTCCCGACCTGCGGAAGCCGGCGGAATCGACACTCTCGTCATAGACCGTCTTGCCGACATTGCCTTCGATGAAGGGGATGAGAGCCGGGGAAAGCTCGTAGCCGATGCGGCCGCGGATCGTGCCGCTCGTCTCGTTGCGATCGGCCAGCGAAACGGTCGTTCCATCGGACAATGTCGCGTCGGAATAGATCGTGCGGCTGACATCGATACCGGTGCTGCCGCGCAAGATGCCGAAGTCGCGTTCGATCGAGGCGCCGGCGCTGAACTCCTGAACATCCGATTGCTGGTCCGCGTTCTGGATGGCATTCGGATCATCAGTGTCTTCGCGGTAGAAATGGTAGCCGCCGATGATATGCGCGGTCGTATCCTCGGGAAGATCAAGCCGCAGATCGCCGTCGATCCTGAAATCCGGCTGTTCCTCGCCTTCGCCGCTGACGTTCTTCTGCCAGGCGCCGTCGGTGGTCACCGTGAGCTGGTGCAGCGCCCAGTCGGAGGTCAGCGTGGCGTGCAGATCCGTTTCGAGGAAGCCACGCGTCTGTTTGATGCCCGCGTCTTTCTGCGTCTCGGTGTTGATGCTCTGGGTAACGGTCGGACGCAGGACGAAGGTGCCGATGCGGATGCCCGGCGTTTCCTCGGAAGCCGGATTCGGCTCCGGCTTGCGGGCTGGCAGCCGCTCGTCGAGCGGCGCTTCGCGCGTGTTGAGCCGTATCATGTCCTCATCGAGGATCGCACCGGTCGTCTCGTCGCTCGGTTTTTGATCGGCAGCCGCAATCGGCGCAGCAGTGGCTGCTGGCGCCGCATTGTCGGCCGTTGGCATGGTGCCGGCCGGTGTTTCAGGGATATCGCCTTCATCCTCCACCGCCGCAGCAGCCGGTGCGGTGGACGAGCGTATCGAGCTGTTGGAAACGGGCGTCGACTGCGCAAGTACGGCGTGGGGCGCGAGGAAAGTGCCTGCCATCAGAGCCATGGACACGGCAAAGCCCGTCGCGCGGAGCGGCGTGAGACTGCTCGTATCCTTCCAATGGCTCATGTGTATCCTGGCATGCGTCGAAGCGTTACCCGAACGTAAAGGCTTGTGGTTAACCATTCGTTGCGCTGCTATGCCCGTGAGGGCAGCCGATGGACTCGGCGGATGAAAACCGCTAACGCAGTGCCATGATCAAGAGAGCGGTAAATGTCATCGAAAACGGTGTCCTGGAGTCTGCGAAACGGACGATCGGTACCGAGAGGCGGGCGCTTGAGGCCCTGGAGCGAGCTTTTGAAGACGGCTTGGCCGGGCCTTTCATGCGGGCCGTCGAGACGATCAACGGCGTCACCGGTCGCGTCATCGTTACAGGCGTCGGCAAGAGCGGCCACATCGGTGTGAAGATCGCGGCGACGCTGGCGTCGACAGGAACGCCTGCCTTCTTTGTTCATGCGGCCGAGGCAAACCATGGCGATCTCGGGATGATCGGCACGACGGATATCGTCCTTGCCCTTTCCAAAGGCGGCGAAAGTGCCGAGCTTCGCAGCATCATCGGCTATACGCGCCGGTTCTCGATTCCGCTGATTGCCGTCACGTGTTCCGAAAGATCGTCACTCGCGGCGGCATCCGACATTGTCCTCTTGATGCCGAACGAGGAAGAGGCCTGTCCGCATGGGCTTGCTCCGACCACCTCGACGCTGATGCAGCTCGCCATGGGCGATGCGCTTGCCATTGCGCTGCTTGAGGCGCGAGGCTTTACGGCTCGCGACTTTCACGTGTTCCATCCGGGCGGCAAACTCGGGGCGAGCCTCAGCCATGTCGCCGATATCATGCATACGGGCGATCGCGTCCCGTTGGTGGCCAAGGGAACGCCGGTGCCTCTGGCGATTTCGACGTTGTCTCGGAAGCATTTCGGCTGTGTCGGCATTCTGGACGAGGATGAGCGCCTCTGCGGCATCATCACGGAAGGCGACCTGGCACGCAACCTGACGCGCAACCTCTCCGAGCTCGTTGTCGACGATATCATGACGCGGACACCAAAGACGGTGAAGCCGACAGTGCTGGCAACGGCCGCGCTTGCCTTGCTCAACCAGCACAGCATCGGAGCGCTGATCGTGGTCGACGACGACAACCGCCCGATCGGGCTCGTGCACTTCCATGATCTGCTGCGGATCGGCGTGGCCTGATCAGACCGGTTCTACCGTCAGATCGCGCCCGCTGCTCGCCACCACCTTTACCTTGGTGCCTACAGGCAGGTCCGGGCCGTTGACGAGCCAGAACGTATCGTCGAGGCGAATGCGACCGCGCCCTTCGCGGATGGGCTCCGCCAGCGTCGCGGTACGCCCGATGAGGCTTTCGGCCCGCTGATTGAGGAAAGGCTGATCGGTTTCACCGTGCTGCAGGGTCAGTTTGCGGCCGAGCACTGTTGCCACGACTGCAAGCAGCGCAAAGAGGATGGCCTGAACCTGCCAAAGCCAGAAGCTGCTGTCCCAGAACAGCAGCGACAGCATGCCGACGACGAGCGCAGCAAGCCCGATCCAGACAAGGAAGACGCCCGGCGCGATCAATTCTGCGGCCAGCAGCACCAAGCCGGCGATCCACCAGCTCCAGGGTCCGAGTTCCGCGACAAGGCTGGCGATCATGGCTCAGCGCTCCGTTGGCGGGTTGAAGGGGTTGACGGCCGGGGTGGTTCGCGGTGTTGACTGCTGGCGTGGTGGTGGTGGCGGCGGCGTCGGGTTGTCGCCGAAGACCTCCCTGGCGATCGCGCCGATGCCGCCAAGCGAGCCGATGATGGACGATGCCTCGACCGGCATCAGCACGACCTTCGAACTCCCGGCGGTACCGATCGCAGTGAGAGCTTCGGTATATTTCTGGGCTACGAAATAGTTGACGGCCTGGATGTTGCCCGATGCAATCGCCTCGGACACCACCTTGGTCGCCTTAGCTTCTGCTTCGGCGAGGCGCTCTCGAGCCTCGGCGTTGCGGAAGGCGGCTTCGCGCTGACCCTCGGCCTGCAGGATTGCCGATTGCTTGGCGCCCTCGGCGCGCAGGATCTGAGCGTTACGTGAACCCTCGGCTTCCAGCACCTGCGCGCGCTTCTCGCGTTCGGCCTTCATCTGCCGCGCCATGGCGTCCACCAGGTCGCGTGGTGGCTGGATGTCCTTGATCTCGATGCGCGTCACCTTGATGCCCCAAGGCCGGACGGCATCATCGACGACGTGCAGCAGCCGGTCGTTGATCGCATCGCGGTTCGAGAGCAATTCGTCGAGATCCATCGACCCCATGACGGTACGGATGTTGGTCATCGTCAGGTTCAAAACGGCATTCTCGAGATTCGCGACCTGATAGGCTGCCTCGGCGGCGTTGAGGACCTGGTAAAAAGCGACGGCATCGGTCGAGATAGAGGCGTTATCCTTGGTGATAACCTCCTGTGTCGGCACGTTCAGGACCTGTTCCATGACGTTCATGCGGGAGCCGATGCGCTCGATGAAGGGGGTGATGAGGTTGAGGCCGGGCTCCAGCGTGCGTGTATAGCGGCCGAAACGCTCGAGGGTGTAGCGGTAACCCTGCGGCACGATCTTGATTCCTGCAAACAGCACGAGGATGACGAAGATCACCAGTGCTATGACGACGATATCGAAGCCACTCACAACCATGAAACTCCCCCGCGATAGAATCGATTGATGCAACCTTAGACGAGCCGGCCTGAAACGCCAGCATCTTCAGCCGGCGAAGCTAACCGGTTTATGGATTCGATATGGGATGTCAGTCGACTATTCACAACGGGAGCGCTTTGCATTAGAAGGCGCGCAGGAAATACCGGTCGCAGCCCACCCGGTCAAAACAAGGGATTCTCATCATGAAGACGATCGTCATCTGCTCCGGCGGATTGGACTCCATTTCGCTCGCCCATCGCGTGGCGGCGGAGCATCAGCTTATCAGCCTGCTTTCCTTCGATTACGGACAGCGCCACCGCAAGGAACTGGACTTTGCCACAGCCTGCGCCAAGCGGCTCGGCGTACCGCACCAGATCATCGACATCCGCACCATCGGCCGGCACCTGACGGGTTCGGCCTTGACCGACGATGTCGACGTGCCCGACGGCCACTATGCCGAGGAGACGATGAAGGCGACCGTGGTGCCGAACCGCAACGCAATCATGCTTTCAATCGCGTTCGGTCTCGCCGCGGCCCAGAAAGCCGACGCGGTGGCCGTTGCCGTGCATGGCGGCGACCACTTCATCTATCCCGATTGCCGCCCGGGCTTCATCAATGCTTTCCAGGAGATGCAGAACCAGGCGCTCGATGGCTATGCCAGCGTTTCGCTGCTGGCTCCCTACGTCAACGTCTCGAAAGCCGATATCGTTACCGACGGTGCGAAATACGGGACACCTTTTGCCGAGACGTGGTCCTGTTACAAGGGCGGTACACGCCATTGCGGACGCTGCGGCACCTGCGTCGAGCGGCGCGAGGCCTTTCATCTGGCCGGCGTCGCCGACCCCACGGAATACGAGGATCCGGATTTCTGGGTGGCGGCCACAGCAGGCTATTCGGCCAGGGAGGTGAAGTGATGTTTCGCATCACCAAGGAGTTTCACTTTTCCGCGTCGCATCAGCTGACGCATCTGCCGGCCGATCACCAGTGTGCTCGCCTGCATGGTCACAACTATATCGTCGTGGTGGAACTGGCCGCCGCCGAACTCGACGAGAACGGCTTCGTTCGCGACTATCACGAGCTTTCGCCGCTGAAGCGCTACATCGACGAGCGCTTCGACCATCGGCATCTGAATGAGGTGTTCGGTCATGATCGCGTGACCTCGGAATATCTCGCCAAGCACTTCTACGACTGGTGCAAGGAGCAGCTGCCGGAGACTTCCGCCGTGCGCGTCAGCGAGACACCGAAGACCTGGGCGGAATACCGGCCATGAGCGGGGCTCGCGAGGCGCAGATCCGCGTCAGCGAGATCTTCGGTCCGACGATCCAGGGGGAAGGCGTGCTGATCGGCCTTCCAACCGTCTTCGTTCGCACCGGCGGCTGCGATTATCGCTGTTCGTGGTGCGACAGCCTGCATGCTGTTGATAGCGAGTATCGCGATCAGTGGCTGCCGATGACCGTCGATGGCATATGGGCGGAGGTGACACGGCTCTCCGGCGGCAAGCCGCTGATGGTGTCGCTCTCCGGTGGCAACCCGGCGATCCAGCCGCTTGGCGGTCTGATCGCGCATGGGCATGAGCAAGGCTACAGATTCGCGCTGGAAACGCAGGGGAGCGTCGCCAAAGAATGGTTTGCCGATCTTGATGTGCTGGTGCTGAGCCCGAAGCCGCCCTCGAGCGGCATGGCGACGGATTGGGATGCGTTCGAGGTCTGTCTCAAGATGGCGGCCGGCGGGCCCGATATCGCGCTGAAGATCGTCGTCTTCGACGACCGCGACTATGCCTATGCCCGCGAGGCGGCGGCGCGCCATCCAGATCTGCCCGTCTATCTGCAGCCGGGGAACCACACGCCTCCGCCGCCTGACGACGACGATGCGCGCGTCGATATCGACGGCATCATGGACAGGATGCTGTGGCTGGTCGACAAGGTGACCGAGGACCGGTGGTTCGAGGCCCGCGTGCTGCCGCAGCTGCATGTTCTGCTCTGGGGCAACAAGCGCGGCGTCTGATCAGACCCAGCCAAGCAATTCGCGGCGGACGACCTTTTCGAGCACCCGCATGCCGTCCTCGCTGTCGTTGAGGCAGGGGATGTGAGCGAACTTCTCGCCGCCATTCTCATGGAAGGAATGGGCGGCCTGCTCGGCGATTTCTTCCAGCGTCTCCAGACAGTCGGACACAAAACCGGGGTTCAGAACGGCGATCTTCTTGACGCCGTCCTGCGCCAGCTTCTCGACCGTCTTGTCGGTGTAGGGCTGCAGCCACTCTTCCGGCCCGAAACGGGACTGGAAGGTCACCATGAACTTGTCTTCCGGCAGTCCCAGCCGTTCGCGCAGCAGGCGGCCGGTCTTCTGGCACTGGCAATAATAGGGATCGCCAAGCTTGAAATAGGACATAGGAATGCCGTGGAAGGAGGCGAGTACCATGTCCGGCTGCCAGTCGAGCGTCGCCAGATGGTTCTTCACCGAATTGGCAAGCGCTTCGATGTAGGTCTCGTCGTCGTGATAGTCAGGGACGGTCCGCAGCGCCGGCTGCCAGCGCATCTTGAGGAGCTGCTGGAAGGCCTTGTCGTTGACGGTTGCCGTCGTCGCGGCGGCGTATTGGGGGTAGAGCGGGAAGAGAACGATGCGGTCGCAACCCTCGTCCTTCAGCGCCTCGATGCGCGAGGGAATCGAGGGCGTGCCGTAGCGCATCGCCCAATCCACCTTCACGTCTGGCATGTCCTTCAAGCGCTCGGCCATGAGATCGGACTGGTTGCGCGTGTAGGTGCGCAGGTAGCTCTCGTTCCTGTCCTTGTTCCAGATCGTCTCATAGGCCTTGCCCACCTTTTGCGGGCGCGTGTTGAGGACGATGCCGAAGAGGATCGGGTACCACTTCCAGGGTGACCACTCGATGACGCGCTTGTCGGTCAGGAATTCCTTCAGGTAACGGCGCATGGACGTGTAATCGGTGCCATCGGGCGTGCCGAGATTGACGAGCAGGACGCCGACCTTGCCTGATTTGACGGGCGGGTGGTCCGCCGGGCGGTGCGCAGTTTCAACGGTCGTCATTTAAACCCTTGGTGTCTTGTCTGACCGGCTCACACGCAGCCGGACTTCGGTGGTTCACCCTATAGAAACAAAAGCCGGTCCGGGGAACCCCCGGACCGGCTTTCAGAATCGAGACAAATCGTCTTACTTCGACGGAATCTGCAGTTCCTTACCGATCGTCAGGTGGCGTGGCGCCGGCGTGCCGTTGGCGTCGGAAATCTTCTTCCAGAGCGCGCCCTCGCCATAGAACTGCTTGGAGAGATCCCAAAGCGTATCGCCAGCGGCGATGACGTGGTTGGTCGGCGTATTCGGGGCGAGCGCTGCCGGAGCTGCCGCGGTGGGTGCCGTAGAAGCTGCCGGTGCTGCCGGGGAGGCGGGCGCCGTCGTGGCCGCTGCCTGGGCGCCGGAGGCTGCGACTTCGGCTACGCGCCCGTCGGTGTACGGCTTGTAGGGCGAGTGCGCTGCAAGATATTCGGCCGTCACGTCGGCGAGATCAGGTCCGAAGTCGTAGGCATTCTTGCCAGCCGTCTCGAAGATCGAGTAGCCGTCGCCACCTGCGCGCATGAAGTTGTTGGTGACGACGCCGTAGGTCTTGGCATCGTCGAGCGCCACGAAGGCGTCGCCTTCCTTCGCTTCGACGGAAACGAGGCGGCTGCCTGATGGTTTGGTCTTATCAAAGGTGTATTTCAAGCCCGATACCTGAGGGAAGCGGCCAGCGCCCTGTTCAATCTGGCTCAGGCCGTTTTCGAGAGCCTTGCGAATATCGGCACCCGTCAGTTGGAAGGTCGCCAGCGTGTTCTGGAACGGCAGCACAGTGATGACTTCGCCCTGGGTGACGTCGCCGGCATCGATCGAAGCGCGGAGACCGCCGCCGTTCTGGATGGCGATGCTCATGCCCTGGTTCTTGCCGCGGTCGAGCATGGCGTCAGCGACGAGGTTGCCCATCGAGCACTCCTCGACGCGGCAGACACTGCGGTCACCTTGGATCGGGGCTTCGCTGGAGCCGATGACCTTCTTGCGCAGTTCCTCGATTGGCTTGGCGAGCTCCGCGATCCGGGCCGTCAGCGTCGGATCCGGGGTGAAGGAGGAATCGATCGGGATCGGATCGCCCTTGGCGTCCTTGACAACGCCGTTGTCATCGAAGGTGACGACGAGGTCGCCGAGATACTTGCTGTACGATGCAGCCTGAACCACCGGCACCTTGTAGCCACCGGGATTGTCGACCATCGTCGGGTAGGGGCCTTCCGCCTTCGGGTCGGTGTTGGACAGCAGGCTGTGCGAATGGCCACCGACGACGACGTCGACATCGGGGATCTTGGCGATGGCTGCGAGGTCGCGTGGATAGCCGACATGGGTCAGCGCGATGATCTTGTTGATGCCTTGCTTCTTCAAGTCTTCGACGGCCGCGGTGATGGTCTGCACGTCGTCGGCGATCATCACCTTCGGGCCGGGCGAGGACAGCTCTTCCGTGTCGTTGGTCACCGCGCCGACGATGCCAATCTTCTGGCCGCCGACCTCGAGCACCAGCGAAGGCTTGATGCGATCGCCGAGCTTGGAGCCGTCACCGGCGAGGACATTGGCCGAAATGACTGGGAATTGCACCTTGTCGAGGAAGGTCGCCAGGCCATCCTCGCTGTCGTCGAACTCGTGGTTGCCGACGGTCATGACGTCGAACTTCATGTCATTCAGCATTTCGGCTTCGACCGCGCCCTTGTAGGTCGTGTAGAAGAGCGATCCCTGGAAATTGTCGCCGGCATTCAGCAGCAGCGTGTTCTTGCCATTCAGGGCCTCTCGACGCTGGCCGATCGCGGTTTTCAGGCGGGCGGCGCCGCCGAAGCATTCCTTCTTGCCTTCTTCCTCGGCCGAGCAGGTGGAATCGAACTTGTTGATCGACTCGATGCGCGAATGGAAATCGTTGATGTGAAGGATATTGAGTTCGTAATCGGCAAAAGCGGCGCTGCATGACAGCGCCAGCATCGACGCGGTCAACAGACCGAACTGAAAATTCGTCATCCTGCTCTCCTGATTTTTCGGCGAAGCCATATCCCCTGCGCTCCGCCGTCCCTCGGTGATCAATGTTTCCACCAAGCATTTAGCGGCGGCAAGAGAAAAAGCTGTGACAGAAGCGGCGCATTCCAAGGGCGGTAAACGAAAAACATCGCGAGAGGCTGCTTTCAACAAACCCTAGAGCTGCTTTCTTTTTTGGAACGACGAAAATCCGCTCAGGCTGCGAAAGCAGTCATCCTCTGAAACCGGCTTGTTGAGAATTTGAGGACGGCCAGCGTGATCTCGCGGCAGCAACGTGACGTCAATCGGTCGCCCGACCCCGTTCTATAAATAACGGCGGTCGCGTCCTCGGGGCCTTTTGGCAGACCAGAACCATTTAGTCCAACGCAAATCGAACCTTACAGCTCTACATGCGGCGCGTGAGCGTGAATTGGGAACCGGCGTCGGAGGTGCAATTGAGCTGGCTCTGGGTCACCAGCGCGCAGTTGACCTTGGATTGCGTCTTGCGCACCAGCGAGGTCATGTTGATCTCGACCAGCGACGGGGAGGTGTGCACATAGGTGCCCGACGCGAGAAGCTGGTTGCTGTCGGTCGTGCGCGTGGTGAAGGTTCCGGCCTGGAATGTGGAGATGATGCCGTTCGGATCCGACCATGAACCCTCAACGCCTGTCTGAGCCGGGGTTGCAGCGACCGGTACCGGGCGCGGCGACGACGTGGTGCAGGCGCTCAACGCCGCGGACGCGCCGATGAGGACAAGGAGGGGTCTGATTTTCATGAGCTTCTCCCGGGGCTTCGGAACGAGAACTATCCGTGTGGTTGTGAAACACATGGCGCGAGCCGGTAGTTAAGGCAAGACTTCAAGGTCTCATGACGGCATTTATACAGCAGGCGTTACAAAAATGCCCGCCGCAAGGCGGGCATCTTCGAATGCGGTTCGAGCTGGGATCAGCGAACGAGGATGTTCTTGAACTGCCACGGATCCTTGGTGTCGATCTCTTCCGGGAAAAGTCCCGGGCGACCTTCCAGCGGCGTCCACTCGGTGTAGTGGCCTTCGACCGGGCCGAGGTACTGGCTCTGCACCTCGAGGCAGCGCTTGTAGTCGATCTCGTCGGCTTCGACGATACCGGCCGTCGGATTTTCAAGGGCCCAGACCATGCCGGCGAGAACGGCGGAGGTAACCTGCATGCCCGTCGCATTCTGGTAAGGCGCGATGCGGCGGGTCTCCTCCAGCGACAGGCGCGAACCGTACCAGTAGGCGTTCTTCTCATGGCCGTAGAGCAGGACGCCGAGTTCGTCGATGCCGTCCTCCAGTTCGTCCTCGTCGAGAACGTGGTGAACCGGCTGCGGGTTGCCGCCGTTGCCGAACATCTCATGCATCGAGAGAACCGCGTCGTTTGCCGGATGGTAGGCGTAGTGGCAGGTCGGACGGAAGGTGACTTCGCCGTCCTTGTCGCGGACGGTGAAGAAGTCGGCGATCGAGATCGCCTCGTTGTGCGTTACGAGGAAGCCGTACTGCGGACCGAGGGTCGGGCACCAGGTGCGGACGCGAGTGTTGGCGCCCGGCTGTTCGAGGTAGATACCAGCCTTGCAACCCTTCTTGTGCTGCTTGCCGTTCTTCGGCATCCAGTTTTCGTGGGTGCCCCAGCCGAGTTCGGCCGGCTGCAAGCCTTCGGAGATGAAGCCCTCGACCGACCAGGTGTTCCAGAAGACGTTAAGCGGCTTCGGATGCTTGGTACGCTGCGTGTCGCGCTCGGCGATGTGGATGCCCTTGACGCCGACCTTCTTCATCAGCTTCGCCCAGCCTTCGCGGTCGTGCTGATCCGGCTCTTCGAACTTCACGCCGATATCGTTGGCGAGGTTGACGAGCGCCTTCTTGACGAACCACGACACCATGCCCGGGTTCGCGCCGCAGGTGGAGACGGCGGTCGGGCCGCCCGGGTTCTTCGCCTTTTCCTTGCGAAGAGTTTCACGCAACGCATAGTTGGTCCGGTCGGCATTCTTCATGTTCTTGTCGAAATAGAAGCCGAGCCAGGGCTCGATGACGGTGTCGATGTAGAGGACGCCGAGCTTGCGGCAGAGCTTCATCAGGTCGACCGATCCGGTATCGACGGAAAGATTGACGCAGAAGCCCTGGCCACTGCCTTCGGTCAGAAGCGGCTTCAGCAGTTCCTTGTAGTTTTCCTTCGTGACATGAGCCTTGATGTGCTTCACGCCATGCTTTGCCATGATTTTGGTGTGATCTGCGTCGTCGCGCGGGTCGATGACTACCATCCGGCTCTTGTCGAATTTGAAGTGGCGCTCGATCAGCGGCAGGGTACCGCGGCCGATGGAGCCAAAGCCGATCATCACGATCGGGCCAGTAATTTCGGCATATACCGGGTGGGTTTGTTCCGTCATTCTTTCTTTTCTCCTGTGGAAGGCGACGAAGGCGATGGGCCTTTAGGAATTCATCTGAAAATTGCGCAGAGAATGCGAGATTATCGGCTCTAACCACAAAACGGCGTCACAATAAAGAGCGAGAGCATAAAACTCAGGCGGGAGAGAGGGTGTCCGCGAGCGCTCGAAGCTTCGCGACGAGTTCGGCCTTCTGCAGTATCAGACCTTTATAGGCCGCCTGCTGCTCATCGAGACTATCCAGCTGCGCGGCGAAGCTCTCGGCAAGTTGGGTGGCATTCGGATGGTCGGCGATCGCGGCTATCGGATCGACATAGACGCGGATGGTGAACAGAATATCGCCCGACTTCGGCAGTTTGTGCAGCGTCTGGCGCTCGACGCGAGCAAAGCGCTCGGCGAGCGTGAACGGGTCGGCCGACGGCGGGCGGCGGTGTTTGGAGAGCGGCAAAAAGAGATCGTCCGTGACGTTCACGGACCAGTTCAGCCGTTCCACAGGTTGCGAAACCTGCAGGTTATCGAAGATGCGGGTGATGAGTGCCGCGTTGCGCGTACCTTCGCCGAAACCGGGCACGTCGGCGTGAATCGCCTGCATCGGACGACCGAACTTCTCCTGCAGCGACCATGAGGACGGGAAGGCGACAAAGCCGGCGACAAGATGCCAGCCGTCTTCCCTGCGCCGCATGATGACGAGATCGTCCTGCACCAGCAGGCCGGCACGCAGCAGGGGCGGCGCATCCCGCTCGGCGGCATCGGCAATGTCGGCAAGCTTCGGATGATATTCCGCAAGACAAGCCAGCAGGAGATCGAAGACCTCCTGCTGTGCCTCCGCGGTCTCCGCCTCGGCAACGAAGATCTCGTCGCGATGTGTCTCGATCAGGCGTCGCTTCTCGCCGATATAGCGGGCCCAATCGTCATCCGGCTCGATCCAGCGGCTAGGATCGAGCGGCATCAAACCGATGGTGAAAGGCCGGGCGGAGCCGCCATAGGGCGTATAGGTCAGAGGCGTCATAATCGCACTCTATGCCGCCAATGTCCCCTGATGGAAGACCGTCCGCCACAGACTGTCTGGATGGGGCCAGATTTGGCTCATGCCCTGACGGACAAGCCCTCAGTAGTTCCAGAAGGCCGGCACCCAGCGAAAGTCGTCGCCCTCGACCGCCACGTGGCCGACGGACGGGAACGGCAGGTGCGTGGCCACCAGCAATCCGCCGGTCTTCGCCAGCACTTCTGCTGACCCATCGTACCGCGTTCTGTTTCAGCCTGTGACATGATGCGCTCCTGTCTTGCGTGAGAGACATATCGAGCAACGGACCATGCGGACTCCATGGTGAAGCGTTTTGGCGGTCGAGGTACACCTAAGTTTGGGGCGGCCCGTGCTCCAAGTGGAGCACAGTGAATTGGCGGTGCGCCGGTCGTGAATCAGCCCTTTAAAATATCCAATCCCTCGATAGTCGTGGTGATGGCGACCTCGGTGATCTCGTATTCGGCGATGCCATGCACCGTGAAGGGATCTTTTGCGACGTAGGCCTCGATCTCTGCGCGCTGACCGACCGCGAGCACCACGCCGCCGGTTCGCGGCACCTTGCGGCCGGAGGAGAGGAACCAGCCTTTTGCATAGCCTTCCTTGACCCAGGCCAAATGCGGCTCCATATGCCTGTCGGCTTCCTCGTTCGGCTTCACATAGGTCAGGGCGAGGATGAACATCGCAGAATTTCCTTTCGGGGTGTTGTGTTCCGATGCATGTGAATATTCAATCGGCGCCGAGCCATCCATCTTCTTTTTTGAACTCTGCGCCAAAGTGCGAACCATTGTTTGCAGCGTGCCCCGGAACAATTGGATGAACCAGATATCTGAGCGGCTTGCCGAATTGCAGGAAGAAAGCGCGGTCCTGATCGCCGTTTACGATCAGGAAGACCGGTTGCGCTATGCAAATGCTGCCTTTCGTTCGACTTTCGCCATCGAACCGGACGAGACTCCCTTGTGGTCGGAACTCATGCGGCGCAATACGAAGGCGGGCAAGGGGACGATCATTCGCACTGCCGATTTCGAGACTTGGCTCGTTTCCGCGCAATCGCGCCGGGGCAAGCTGCCGTTCAGGGCGTTCGAAACCGACGTCGTCGACGGTCGCTGGTTCTGGATGACGGAGACCGTGCAGAAAGACGGCTGGATGCTCTGTGTTGCCAGCGACATCACCTCTCTGAAGCAAAGCGGGCGCGACGTGCGCCAGGATCGTGACTTTGCGCTGCGGGCCTCGCAGACGGATGAGCTGACCAGTATTTCCAACCGTCGCTTCATGATGGCGGCGCTGGAGAGCCTGATCGCGGGGCAGGCTTCCGCCAATCCCGGCATTGCCGGCTGCATCTGCATCATCGACCTCGATTTCTTCAAGCGCATCAATGACATCTATGGCCACCAGTTCGGCGACGATGTGCTGATTGATTTCTCACGCCGCGTGCAGCCGGTTATCCGCCGACGTGACAGTTTCGGGCGGATCGGCGGCGAGGAATTCATGCTGATCTTGCCGGATACGACCCTGGCGCAGGCGGAACTGATTATAGAACGCATCATCGGAATGGTGCGCGGCGCGCGTCCGATACCCTCCGCCCCGTCGTTCTCTTACACCTGTTCTGCGGGATTGGCGGAGCTGCGGCCAGGAGAGACGGCGCGCGAGGTTTATGCCCGCGCCGACGAAGCCCTGTATCACGCCAAGCAAAGCGGCCGGGATCGGTTGAAGATCGTGGCCTAGCCGACGAGGCGGGCCGGGATCAGTCCGCGCAACGAATTACCCATATAGAGTTTTCCGGCTGTCAGATCGTTGACAGAGATGCGTCCAACCCGCGCCTTGCGCTGGCAGATCAACTCGGTGCGCAAGACGCCGGCGAGCAGGCCGCAGGAGATTGGCGGCGTGCGCAGCACGCCTGATCCGTCGTCGAGAAAGACTGAGGTGATGGTGCCTTCGCAGACCTCGCCGCGCTCGTTCAGAAGCAGAACTTCGTCGGCTTCGGACGATGGATATTCGGCGCGTGCGGTCTCGTAAACGCCGCGGCGCGTCGTTTTCATCCGCAGCAATTTGTCGGCGGAATCGAGACGGGTTTCGGCAATGCGAACTTTCCATTCGGTGCCTGCCGGTGTCGGTGCAAAGGGAGCCGTGGTGACCTCGATCTGCCCCAGCCGGTCGAGCGTCAGACGCATTCGCCGTGCCGTTGTGGCGCCGGTTACGGCTTCTTCCAGGTTCGCGGTAGCATCCGTGGGATCGGGAAAGCCGATACGGCGCGCGGAGCGGGAGAGGCGCGCCAGGTGCAGGCGCAGCCTGACGAAGCCGGTTTCCGGCTCCCAGCGCAGTGTTTCGATCAGCGAGAAGTCGTTCATCGCGCGATCTCCTGATCACCGATCGCAAACCGCGCTTTGAGCAGGCATTCCTCGTATTCGGCTTCTGCGGTGGAATCGAAGACGATGCCGCCGCCGACATTGAAGACCGCCTTGCCGCCTGGAAACAGGCTGATGGTGCGGATCGCGACGGAGAAGCGCATGGCGCCGCCGGGCGCTATCATCCCGATCGCGCCGCAATAGGCGTCGCGTGGCGTATCTTCCAGCGTATGCAGGATCTGCATGGCGCTGAGCTTCGGCGCGCCTGTTATCGATCCGCAGGGAAAGAGCGCCGCGAAGATGTCGCGGATGGTGAGATCGGGGAGAAGCTTTGCTTGCACGTGGCTGACCATCTGGTGCACGGTCGGATAGGTCTCGATGTCAAAGAGCTTCGGAACGTCCAAGGTTCCGACCTCCGTGATGCGCGAAATGTCATTGCGCAGCAGATCGACGATCATGCGGTTTTCGGCTTGGGTTTTGATGTCCTCGCGCATCGCGGCGATGATCGCGGCATCCTCGATATCATCGGTGCCTCGTTTCGCCGTTCCCTTCATCGGGTGCGTTTCGATCCAGCCTTCCTCGTCGGTACGGAAGAACAGTTCGGGCGAGCGCGAAAGCAGGATCGGGCCGCCGAGATCGACCAGCGCGCCGTATTTCACCGGCTGCCTTGAAATCAGCGACCAGAAGGCGGCGCGCGGATCGCCTGACCAGCGGGCCGTGATCGGCATGGTGAGGTTTGCCTGGTAGCAGTCGCCCTGCCGCAGGTGCCAATGCAGGCGGTCGAAACGCTCCTCATAGGTAACGAAATCCCAGCCGGCTTTGGGCTCGCTGAGGAATTCGTCGTTTTCGCTGCGATGCTTCGGTTGGCTAAGGGGACGGGTATCAGCTTCAGGGGCATCGAAGACGCCGAAGGCGATTAGCGGTGTTTCCCGACCTTCCGGCAGGAAGGCTGCCAGCTTTTCCTCAAAGAGGTAGCCGCCTTCATAGGCCATGTAGCCCGCCAGCCATTTGCCGGCAGCCTTTGCCTCTTCCATACGGGCAAGGCCCGCAAGGAACTCGGCGCGCGTCCGGGCGATGATGATCTCCGACGGGTCGGAAAAGAGCATCACTTGCCCGGTCGTGTCATCCCGGAACAGAACATAGCGTTCAGCCTTGGTCATGCCTGCCTTTGGATCGAGAGCCTATGCGCTCTTATCAAGCGCTTCCAATTCGTCGATCAGCCCTTCGATCATCGACAACCCCTTGCTCCAGAACGACGGATCGGTGGCGTCGAGGCCGAACGGCTTCAAAAGCTCAGAATGGTGCTTGGTGCCGCCCGCCTTCAGGAGCTCGAAATACTTCTCCTGGAAGCCCTTGTCGGCCTTCTGGTAGACGGCATAGAGCGAATTCACCAGGCAATCGCCGAAGGCGTAAGCGTAGACGTAGAAGGGCGAGTGGATGAAGTGCGGGATATAGGCCCAGTAGGTCTCATAGCCTTCCGAGATCTTGATCGCCGGCCCGAGGCTTTCCGACTGCACGGAGAGCCAGAGTTCGCCGATATCATCCGACGTCAGTTCGCCTGCCTTGCGGGCGGTGTGGACCTTGCGCTCGAATTCGTAGAAGGCGATCTGGCGCACGACCGTATTGATCATGTCCTCGACCTTCTGGGCGAGCATTGCCTTGCGCTCGCGCTTGTCCTTGGTCTTGTCGAGGAGGGCGCGGAAGGTCAGCATTTCGCCGAAGACGGAAGCGGTCTCGGCGAGCGTCAGCGGCGTCTGGCACATCAGCGCGCCCTGGGCGCCGGCGAGGACCTGGTGGACGCCGTGGCCAAGCTCGTGGGCGAGCGTCATCACGTCGCGCGGCTTGCCGAGATAGTTGACGAGCACATAGGGATGCGCCGACGGAACGGTCGGATGCGCGAAGGCGCCGGGTGCCTTGCCGGGGCGAACCGGGGCGTCGATCCACTGCTCGTCGAAGAAGCGCTTGGCGATCGCAGCCATCTCGGGCGCGAAGCTGCCGTAGGCTGATAGCACTGTGTCTTTCGCCTCGTTCCAGGGGATGACGGTATTGGAGGTTTCCGGCAGCGGCGCGTTACGATCCCAGAAGTTCATCTGGTCCATGCCGAGCCATTTCGCCTTCATCTTGTAGTAGCGGTGCGAGAGCCGGGGATAGGCTTGCTTGACGGCGGCGGCCAGCGCATCGACCACGTCGCGCTCGACGCGGTTGGCGAGGTGCCTGCTGTCGGCGATGTCCTCGAAGCCGCGCCAGCGGTCGGAGATGTCCTTGTCCTTGGCGAGCGTGTTGGTGATCAGGGTGAAGATACGCAGGTTTTCCTTGAAGGTTTGCGCCAGCGCCATCGCAGCCTTGTGGCGAACCTCAGGGTCCTTCTCCTGCAGCATGTTCAGCGTGACTTCCAACGGCAGCTTCTCGCCGTCGACCTCGAAGCGCAGCTCTGCCATCGTCTCGTCGAACAGGCGGTTGAAGGCAGCCGCCGAGGTCATCGATTTTTCCAGGAACAGCTGTTCGAGCTTGTCTTCCAGCTGGTAGGGTTTGTCCTTGCGCAGATCGACGAGCCAGGGGCGGTAGTGGCCGGCATCCGGGTCGTTTGCCATGCAGGCATCGATAACGGCGTCGTCGATGCGATTGAGTTCAAGCGCGAAAAACAGGAGATGGCTGGAGAATTCGGTGATCTTCGTCTGGGCGTCACCATAGAGCTTGCCGTTCACCGGGTTCGATGTGTCGGAGAAATAAGTAAGGCCGGCGAAGGAGCCAAGGCGTCCGATGATGTCGTCCAGTGCCTCATATTCCTTCAGCGCCTGGCCGATGCCCTCTGCACCCTTCCTGGTCGCGGCGTCGGCAAGCTTGCCCTTCCATTTCTCCTCGAAGGCGATTGCCTGATTGCCGGCTTTCTCCATGTCTCCGGTGAAAGCCGTGGATGTGGCAGAAGGGTAGAGATCCTGCAATTTCCACGTCGGCAGGTCGCCGAGAGCGGCATCGGTCGCGGAGGCAGCGGAACTTGCCGAAAAATTAATGGCGGTGCCGGAGAGCATGTTTTTCATTATCGGGATCCTCTTCCTCTTTTGCGACAGGCTTGACTGTCTAAGCGCCTAAAGGCTTGGCATCAAGGGGCTTTCAGCTGCCAAACAGCTCCGTTACGGGTCGGATTCGGCCCCGCCGCAAACGTTAAAATGCAATTGTTTCTCAAAACTGGATGTTCAAGCCTTTCTGCCAGAGTGCGTCTCAGGTTTCGCATGAAGTGAGGCAGCAATGACCGGTTACCATGAGCTCAAGGGTGCAGCGCAGATACTCGTCGTCGAGGACGACCCGATCCAGCGTCGGCTGCTCAAGAACGCGATAGAGCGTCACGGCCACGTCGTCCATCAGGCGGAAAACGGCCGGATCGGGCTGGAGATGGTGAAGAGAGGCAGCGGCCTCTATAATGTCATCGTTCTCGACCTGATGATGCCGGAGATGACGGGCCTCGAATTCCTCGAGGCACTGCACGAATTTGGCACGCATGTTCCTGTCATTGTCCAGACAGGGCAGGGCGGTATCGAAACCGTGGTGCAGGCAATGCGCGCCGGCGCCTTCGATTTCGTCGTCAAGCCGGTCTCGCCAGAGCGGATCGCCAACTCGATTTCGAACGCCCTGAAGCTCGACCAGCGCGAGGTCAAGGCACGCGCCGGCCGCCGGTCGCGCTCCGGCGCCGTCGGCTTCGACGACATCGTTTCGGCCAGCCCGGCAATGCTCCGCGTCATCGATCTGGCGCAGCGCGCAGCGCAGTCGAACATTCCTGTCGTGCTTGAAGGCGAGTCCGGCGTCGGCAAGGAACTGGTCGCCCGTGCGATCCAGTCCGGCAGCGACCGTTCCGGCAAGCCATTCGTCACGGTCAATTGCGGCGCCATTCCGCACAATCTGGTCGAAAGCATTCTCTTCGGCCACGAAAAGGGCGCCTTCACCGGTGCCACCGAAAAGCATATCGGCAAGTTCATGGAAGCCGATGGCGGCACCATCTTCCTCGATGAGATCGGCGACCTGCCGCTCGAGGTTCAGGTCAAGCTGCTGCGCGCCGTCCAGCAGGGGGAAATCGAGACCGTTGGCGCGCGCACTGCGCACAAGGTCAATGTCCGGCTGATTTCGGCGACCAACAAGGATCTGATCGAAGAGGTCAAGAATGGCCACTTCCGCGAGGACCTCTACTATCGCCTGAACGTCTTCCCGATCACTATTCCGGCGCTGCGCAAGCGAAAGGAAGACATTCCGCATCTCGTGCGCGTCTTCACCGAGCGCTTCTCGAGCGAGCAAAAAAACGGCCATCGCATGTCGGTGAGTTCCGGTGCATTGGCCTTGCTCACGGCCTATGACTGGCCGGGCAACATCCGACAGCTCGAGAACGCGATCTTCCGCGCGGTAGTCCTCGCCGAAGGCGGTGAGCTGACCGAAGCGGATTTCCCGCAGATTGCGGCACAGCTGCCCGAATACGAGGTCGTTGATCATCTGGCGCTGGTCGCCGACAACACGCGTGTCGATCGACAAAACGACTTTTCAGCCACCGACTATCCGGCCCATCAGGCCAGCGTCGACGAGGCGGTTGCACGAATCACGGAGGCGCCCGACAACGCAATTGCGAGCACAAACCCTGCCGGGGATGTGCGCAAGCTCGCGGATGTGGAGGAGGAACTGATCCGATTCGCCCTTAAATTCTATCGGGGGCAGATGAGTCAAGTGGCTCGGAAATTGGGTATCGGACGGTCCACATTGTACCGGAAACTCAAGGATTACGGCATAGACCCCGACAATCCGCTGAAGGACGCGGCATAGGTTTTCTGATTAACACTCCGGCAATCATCTTTTGTTACGAAACATAAACCACTTGTTAGTGGGCTGTTCACTATGTAAAGAAAAGGTTGAACGCGTGTGGCATTTTTGCCATCGTGTGACCGCATTTAACAGTCAACGGTGTCAAAGGGGACCATCGGCTGTCTGACGGGGATTGAGTTGCCGGATCTGAATCGGAATACGAGACCTTCGCGCTTGAACTGGCGCACTAGGTCCACGGGCCTTTGCGGAAAGGTGTTTAGGACGGCTATGGCCGCCCTTCTCGCACTCGCCGTTTCGTCGCCTGTTCTAGTCAGTTCGCCTTCCGAGGCGGCAGGCGAAACGCGTAGTCTCAAGCTTTATTTCGTCCATACCGGCGAAAAAGCCGTCATCACCTACAAGCGCAACGGCCGGTTCGACCCGAAGGGTCTCCAGCAACTGAACCGGTTCCTTCGCGACTGGCGTAAAAACCAGCCGACGAACATGGACCCGCGCCTTTTCGACCTCATCTGGGAAGTCTACCGTCAGAGCGGCTCGCGCGACTACATCAACGTCGTCTGCGGCTTCCGTTCTCCAGCCACCAACGCCATGCTGAAGTCGCGTTCGCGCAATTCCGGTGTCGCCGAGAAGAGCCAGCACATGCTTGGCAAGGCGATGGATTTCTTCATTCCCGACGTCAAACTGGCCACTTTGCGCGGCATCGGCATGAAAATGCAGGTCGGCGGCGTTGGATTCTATCCGAAATCCGGCTCTCCCTTCGTCCACATGGACGTCGGCGGCGTTCGCGCCTGGCCGCGCATGAGCCGCGAAGAACTGGTCCGGCTCTTCCCGAACGGCAACACGATGCACATCCCATCGGATGGCCGTCCGCTGCCGGGCTACGAGCAGGCGGTGGCCGATTACAAGCGTCGCGTCAGCTCGACACAGGTGCAGATGGCAAGCTCCGGCGCCTATTCGGGCTCCTCGGTCGGCGATCAGCCAAAGCATAAGACGCTGTTTGCAGCCCTGTTTGGAGGCGGCGCCGACGAGGCCGAAGACAGCTCCGATGATGATAGCAGCGCAGCAGTGGCGGTCGCGAAGGCGACGCCGCCAGCGGCTAACATGCCGAACGCCGCCGATCCCGGCGAGCAAGCGCCCGCGCAGGCTACTGAAGTCGCAAGTGTAAACGCGCCGATTCCGCAGGTGCGTCCGGCGTTCGCCAATCAGCCAGGCGGTAGCGAGATGGCCAGCGCCCTCGTCGCTCCGCAATCCGGAAATGCAGCGCAACAGGCCCTTTCCGCTGTGACCGAGCAAGGTCAGCAGCAGTTCGCGGATCTCAGCGCCTACAGCGTACCGGTTCCTTCCCTACTCGGACCGCGCCGCTCTCCAGGGGACGCGGAAGTCGCCTCGGTTGATCCATCTGCGATGACGGGGGATCTCGCAGCGGTCCCGACGCCGGGTGAACGACCGGCGCTTGCCGAGAAGCTTCTGACTGCGGCGAGTGCCGATGCCGAAGCTGAGGACGACATGGTGGACCAGGAAGATACGCTTTCTCCGGCCGTTGCCGATGCCCTCGACCAGCAAAATGTTGATGGCGACCGTCAAGTCGCATCCAACCAGGCGCCGGTCACGAGCGTCGAGCAGGCTATTAACGCGGCAATGCCGCAAAAGGTTCCGGGCGAAAGGCCGCAATTGCAGCTTGCCGCTCTGGCGCCGGCGACGAAGTCCGCAAGCTTCGGCGATGCGTTCGATGCACCGAAGCCGACCGATGCGAATGGACTGTCTCAGGGCCTGCCGACCAAGGGCGGCCGCCCGACGAAGCATGAGGCGGCAGAGGCCGACGCCAGCCGCGCAACGGTTCGCACCGAGCCGAAGCTGACGCAGAAGATCATCTCGCAGTGGGCGCTCACCAATGCCCGCATGGAAATGGTCACCAAGCCGGTCAAGGCGCCGCGCTTCGTCAGCCAGACGCTTCGTGCCCAGCCGACCGCGGTCTATGCCGAGGGCTTCACGAAGACAGCCTCCATCGATCCGGGCCGCTTCAGCGGCACTGCGGTCAACTTCATGGAAGTGCGGAAGTTCGACTCGAACTAAGTCGGACAGAACAAGAATTTCGAAGAGCCGTCGGAGCAATCCGGCGGCTCTTTTGTTTTCCGAGCCAGGGCAGAAAAATCGGGCAACGAGGTCACATCCCAGAAAGAGCGGTTGATTTTCGTTTCCATTTAGAGAATAAAGCGCCTCCCGTATTCTTTTCGAGCGAATATATGGATCTGTCTTCAATTGAAATCTTCAAGGCGGTCGCAGCGCATTGCAGCGTCACGAAGGCGGCGGCCGCAGTGGGGCGTGTGCCGTCGAACGTCACGACGCGCGTCCAGCAGCTCGAAGAGGATCTTGGGGTGGCGCTGTTTTCTCGAGACGGCAAAAAGATGTCGTTGACGCGCGAAGGCACGATCTTTCTATCCTATGCGACACGTCTTGCCGATCTGGCCGTGGAAGCAAAGCAGGCCGTGCGGCCGCTGGCTGCATCGGGCGTGATGCGCGTCGGAACGATGGAAAGCACGGCCGCGAGCCGACTCCCCGACGTCATCAGGCGGTTCGGGTCGCTGTGGCCCGACGTTTCCATGCAATTGACGATGGGGGCGACACGGGAGCTCATGCAGAGCGTGCTTGCCGAAGAACTGGATTGCGCATTGGTCGCGCGGCCGCCGCAGGCGTCGCTCGACGAGACGCGTTATGCCGATCTCGACCTCGGCCGGTTCGATGCGCGGCGGATCTATCTCGAGGATCTGATCCTCGTCCTTCCGCCGAAGCATCCCGACGTGAAAGCCGCAGCCGATCTGCGTGTCGGGACGCTCGCCGTGATGGAACCAGGCTGCACCTATCGGCGCATGGCCGAGGAGTGGGCCGAGGATGCCGCTTCGCTGCGCACGCTCGAGCTCGGCTCCTATCATGCGATCCTCGCGAGCATTGTCGCCGGCAACGCCTTCGGCGTCATGCCGCGCTCCGTGTTCGACCTTCTGCGTTGGCCTGGCGATATCGTCACCCGCGAGATTGGCGCAGTGGAGACCTTTCTCGTTCGCCGCAAGGGCGACCGATCGGACGCGTTCGAGGCCTTCCACGATGTCCTCATGGCCTCGCGGGGCAGGGACGGCCTCTCACCTCCAAGCGGCTGACCTCGGCGCGCAACCTTCTCACACCCAGACACTTCGTTTCACAAACTGTCGGTTCGTCATGTCAAATTCCAGCACTCCCAAGGCCCTCGGCCGCCGCCTGTTTTCGCCGATCCTCGCCGGCGCCACGCTGCGTGAGCGCATGCTTGCCTGCCTTGGCGCGCTGATTGCGATCGCGCTGACAGGCATGGTCTGTGGCTACTTTTTCGGCCAGGGCCCGCATCTGCCGCTGATCGTCGCGCCGATGGGGGCTTCGGCGGTGCTGCTTTTCGCCGTGCCGGCAAGTCCGCTGGCACAGCCCTGGTCGATCATCGGCGGTAACACGATTTCGGCGATGATGGGCATTCTCGCCGCGCACTTCATTCATGAACCGATCATCGCGATCGGCGTCGGCGTCTCGTTGGCGATCGGCGCCATGTCGTTCACCCGCTGCCTTCACCCGCCGGGTGGCGCCGCGGCGCTGACCGCCGTGCTGGGCGGCCCGGCGGTGGCGAGCTGGGGGCTGCTTTTCCCCTTCGTGCCCGTCGCGCTGAATTCCTGCATCCTAGTGGCCCTCGGCATTGCCTTCCATAAACTGGGGCGGCGAAACTATCCGCATGTCGCGGTGCCGGCGCCGGTCAATACGCATCAGACGATCGATCCCCCGTCCGTGACACGGATAGGCTTCCGCGAGGAAGACGTCGATGCGGCACTCGCGAAGTTCGAGGAAACGTTCGATATCGATCGTGGCGACCTGAGCCGCTTGCTGCGGCAGGTCGAAGCGGAAGCTGCCGTTCGCTCCCATGGCACCGTCAGCTGTGCCGATATCATGTCGCGTGATGTGATTGCGGTCGACGAGAGCGCCACGGCCCATGAGGCGCGCGCGCTGCTTTTGAAGCACAACATCCGCACGCTGCCTGTTAAGGATGGCAGCGGGCGTTTGATCGGCACGGTCGGGCTGCGCGAATTGATGCAGACCGAGCAGGTTGCCGGCCATATCGTGACGGCTGCGATAGCTCCCCCGGATGCGCCGGCTGTCAGCCTGTTGCCTGTTCTGACGGACGGGCGCACCCACGCCGTTGTCATTGTCGATCCCGCCGGCCATGTCGTCGGGCTCATCTCGCAGACGGACCTGCTCAGCGCCATGGCCCACATGCTGCCGGAACAGACGGCGAGGATCGCCGCCTGAATGGTGGCTAGAAGAGAGTGGGCGGGCCGAACTGCAGGTAGGCGGCCAGACTGAGCGCGGAAAGCGAGATGGCGAGCGGCGGCGCCGGCGTGCGCATCGTCCAGCCGAGAAGCAGGCCCAGCGCAGCGATCAGCATGCCGAGCCATGGTCCGTTGCCGGCGAAGGCCAGACCGAGAGCGGAAAGGCTGACGGCGCTGGCGATCATGGTCAGCGGCGCAGTTGCCACCGCGGCCTGTGTTTCGCCGCGAAAGATGCTGCTGAAGCGCGGCCAGCTCAAGGCAATGGCAAGAACGAGGAGGGCGGGGGCGATCGTGTGGAGCTGCATCAGCGCGCACCCATGACCAAACGATGATCATCGTCGAAACCGTTCGTGTCGCGAACGTTCAGGCGTGCTGCAAGCGCAGTGCCGACCGCAATCAGTACCGGATTGTCGTAGCCGATCTCGGCAATTCCCTCAGGGATGGTTGCGAGCGTGCCGCTCCAGTCACGCTCGGTCGAACGGCTGACGTCGCTGATGATGATGGCCGGCGTTTCCGGCGACAGACCTTCCTCGATCAACCGGTCGGCGATCAACGGTGCCGTTCTGCCCCCCATGTAGAAGACAGCTGTGGTGTGCGGATCGGCGACACTGGCCCAGTCGACATCGATCGGCAGACCGCCATGACGGGAATGGCCGGTGATGAAGCGGACGGATTGCGCGTGATCGCGGTGCGTCAGCGAGATGCCAAGGCGGGAGGCCATGGCGCTTGCGGCTGTTATGCCGGGGATGACGTCGACGGGGATGTTTTCGCGATCGAGATGGGCAATCTCTTCGCCGGCGCGGCCGAAGATCATCGGATCACCGGACTTCAGCCGTACGACCCGCTTGCCTGATTTGGCGAGCTTCACCATCATGTCGTTGATGTCTTCCTGGCGGCAGCTCGTGCGGCCACCGCGTTTGCCGACCAGCATGCGCTTGGCCTCACGGCGGGCGAGTTCCAGCACCTCCGAAGAAACCAGGTCGTCGAAGAGGATCACGTCTGCGGCTTGCAGGGCGCGGACGGCCTTCAACGTCAGAAGCTCCGCATCACCCGGGCCGGCGCCGACCAGCGTCACGCGACCGCGCGAGGAGTGGGCGGGCGCTTCCCGAAGCCTGTCGGCCTCCTCGAGAAGCAGCCCGCCGACGCCCTCCTCCGGCGTATCCGAACTTGAAAAGGCGCGATCGACGAATGTCTCCCAAAAGGCGCGGCGGAGCGGGCCGGGAGTCAGTCGTTCATTGACCCGGTCGCGCAATGTCTGAGCGAGTTCAGCCCAACCCTTCAGTGTCCGAGGCAGCAATGTCTCGATGCGACGCCGGATCGCCTGGGCGAGGATCGGGGCGGCGCCATCAGTCGAGATCGAGACGACGACCGGTGAGCGGTTGACGATCGAGCCGAACTGGAACTGGCAGAAGGCAGGCTTGTCTATGACGTTGACCGGCACACCGGCAATGCGGGCGGCGTTGAAGAAGGCTTTCGCCTCGTCCCCTTCCTCACAGTCGGCGATAGCGATGGCCGCGCCGGCGAAGATGGTTTCATTCCATTCGTGGCAGTGACGGACGAAACTACCCTGAGGATGCTCGGCGCCGCGCAGGATCAACTTTTCGAAGGTCTCGGAAAGCGCGTCAGCATAGACGTGGACTTCCGCGCCGCAGGCAGCGAGAAGCTCGGCCTTCCAGGCGGCGGCGTCGGATCCACCAGCGACGACTACGCGCTTGCCTTCGAGCGCCCAGAACACCGGCAGCTTGGCAAGCGGTTCCATGCGGGCGGGTACTTCATTCCGCGGCTGCTGCAAGACATCCATCGATGATCCCCCTGATTTCGGCGCGGCAGGAGCCGCAGTTGGTTCCGGCATTGAGTTCCTTGCCGACGGCTTCGACGCTGTGGCAGCCGCCGCGAACAGCGGCGACGATCTGGTTGACGCCGACGCCGAAGCAGGAGCAGACGGTGGCGCCCGGATCGGGTTTGTCTGCGCCCGGGCGACCGGCGACGAGGGCGAAGCGCTTGCGCAGATTCGTGTGTTCGGCAGTGAGCTGCGAGATCGCCCAGTTGCGAGCAACCGCCACGGGTTCGCGGGCCAGGAACAGCGCCGCGAGCAATCGCTTGCCGTCGAAGAAGGCGAGCCTGAGATCGCCGGATTGCTGGTCGGCATAGCCGAGAGGCTCGACATTTTCGGGGATAGCGAAGGTGCTCCGGCACCAGGCGCACCAGTCCTCGACCGGTTGGTCGAAGGCGAGTTCCACCCGCCAGCCACTTTCAGCCTTTGCCAGAGCCCAATAGGCCGCGTCGAGGTGGCCAGGCTTGGCTGCGGAAACGGCAAAGCCGTAGCGCGCCGCCTTGAAGCGTCGAGCCGCGACGGCGACATTCTTCGAGGCGGGCTGGCCGGAAATTGCATCGGTCAACGGTGCAACGACGGCGTCGATGCGTGCCTTCGCGGCGAACTGATCGTTCCAGTGCATCGGCACGAATATGCTGCCGCGGGCCTGACGCTCCGTGATCAGGGCGCGAACCACGGCTTTGCCGTGCGGGCTTTCGATCTCGACGAGGGCAGCATTGCCGACGCCGATCTCGATTGCGTCGCGGGGGTGAAGTTCCGCGAAGGGTTCGGCGATATGGGACGAGAGCCGCGCGCTTTTGCCCGTGCGCGTCATCGTGTGCCACTGGTCGCGGATGCGGCCGGTGTTCAGCGTAAAGGGATAGTCGGCGCTGGTGCGATCCGAGGCGGCCGGCTCGACCGCGATGAAACGTGCCTTGCCGTCGGCGTGATAGAAGCTGCCCTTGGCGAAGAAGCGGGTCTCGGTCGCGTTGTGGCCTGCGGGCTGTGGCCACTGGAAAGGGGGGAACTCGTCGTACGACTGATGGCTCATGCCGACGTACGCGCCGATATCGAAGTCGCGACGGCCATCGTTCTCGAAGGCGGAGAGGGCGGCGTGCTCGTCAAAGATCTCGGCATTGGTGGCGAAGTCGAAGGCCTGGGCAAAATCCATGCGGCGCGCCACTTCGGCAAGCTGCCACCAGTCGGCGCGGGCCTCGCCGGGCGCCTCTAGGAAGGAGCGCTGGCGGGAGATGCGGCGCTCGGAGTTGGTGACGGTGCCGCTCTTTTCGCCCCAGCCGAGCGAGGGCAGAAGGACGTCGGCGTGCCGTGCGGTATCGGTGCTCGCAAGGACGTCGGAGACGACG
Organism: Hyphomicrobiales bacterium; assembly: GCA_900466985.1. Lineage (GTDB taxonomy): Bacteria > Pseudomonadota > Alphaproteobacteria > Rhizobiales > Rhizobiaceae > Rhizobium. Next base: position 39,216 of record UBOA01000013.1, on the reverse strand, counting down.
ACAAAGGGACAGGCCTTGATGGCGGCCTCGACGGCGTCGGCATCCGGCATGGAAACAACCGGGTTGGTCGCCATGATCCAAAGCGCCTTGATGCGGCCGTCGGCGACAGCCCTGAACATGTCGACCGCCTTCAGCCCCGGCTTTTCCGCGATGGTCGGCGCCTTCCAGAAGCGTTGGACACGGTCGCGGTCCTCGGCATTTTCGATTGCCATGTGAGCGGCAAGCATGTTGGCAAGCCCGCCGACTTCGCGCCCGCCCATCGCATTCGGCTGGCCGGTGAGCGAAAACGGGCCCATGCCCGGCCGGCCGATGCGACCGGTGGCGAGATGACAGTTGATGATGGCGTTCACCTTATCGGTGCCCGATGAGGACTGGTTGACGCCCTGGCTGTAGCAGGTGACGACCTTCTCGGTCGTGGCAAAGAGGCGATAGAATTCGCGAAGCTGCATGGCCGGAAGGCCGGTCATATCAAGCACCTCGTTGAAGGAGACGCCTGACGCAGACGAAAAGGCCTCTGCAAAGCCGTTGGTATGTTCGGCAATGTAATTCTGATCGATGGAGTTGCTTGCGATCAGGTGTTCGAAAAGGCCGACGAAAAGCGCGACATCGCTGTCGGGACGGATGGCCAGATGCAGGTCAGCGATATCTGATGTCATCGTCCGGCGCGGGTCGATGACGACGACCTTCATGCCGGGGCGCGCGGCCTTGGCGGCCGCCAGCCGCTGATAGATGACCGGGTGACACCAGGCGAGGTTCGAGCCGGTGAGGATCACCAGATCGGCAAGCTCGATATCCTCATAGGTACCCGGCACGGTGTCCGAACCGAAGGCGCGGCGGTGACCGGCGACGGAGGACGACATGCACAGCCGCGAATTGGTGTCGATGTTGGCCGAGCCGATGAAGCCCTTCATCAGCTTGTTGGCGATATAGTAGTCCTCGGTCAGCAACTGGCCGGAGACATAGAAGGCAACGGAATCGGGTTCGTGCTCGGCGATGGCATCCGAAAATCGTTGCGCGACAAGGTCAAGCGCCTGTCCCCATTCCGCCCGCTCCCCCGAAATTTCCGGGTGGAGGATGCGCCCGTCGAGATCGACGGTTTCTCCGAGCGCCGAGCCCTTGGAGCACAGCCGCCCGAAGTTGGAGGGGTGGTCCGGGTCGCCCTTGACGGACACCTTGCCGTCTTCCGCGACCTTGGCGATGACGCCGCAGCCGACACCGCAATAGGGACAGGTTGTCTTGACCTCTTTCTCCATCATTCGGCTGCCATCATCAGGCTTTCGAGCGCGATGTAGAGGGCGCCATCTTCGTTGCGAACGGGAATGGTTCGCACCTCGCCCTCATCGGCGCCGAGCGCCTTGCCGGTTTCGAGCGAGATCACCCAGTTGTGCAGCGGGCAGGTGACGGCCTTGGCATGGACGATACCCTGGGAGAGCGGCCCGCCCTTGTGCGGGCAGTGGTCCTCGATGGCGAAGACCTCGTTTTCGGCCGTGCGGAAGACGGCGATCTTTCCCTGGGGTGTCTTCACGCAACGGGCACCCCGGAGCGGAATGTCGGAGATGTCGCCGATTGAAATCCAGTTCATGTCCATCTCCTTACTCAGCGGCCTCAGGGTAACCGACGGTCGCCATCGGCTTGAACTCATGCTTGTCCTTGCCGGAGACGCGCTCCGACCAGGGATCGACCTGGGCGAATTTCTGGGAGAAGACGAAGCGGTCGTAGTAGGCCTTGCGCTTGTCGGCATCGTCCATGATCTGGCGGCGGATTTCATCGAGGCCGACGCGCTTCGCCCACTTGTAGATGCGCTCGAGATAGCGGGCCTGCTCACGATACATCTGCGTCAGCGCCACGATATGCTCCAGCGCCTCGTCCTCGGTCCTGACGAGGCCGAGAACCTCCGTGCCCTTGATGTCGAGGCCGGCAGCACCGGCGAAGTGGATCTCGAAACCCGAGTCGACGCAGATGACGCCGATGTCCTTGCAAGTCGCTTCGGCGCAGTTGCGTGGGCAGCCGGAAACCGCCAACTTCAGTTTTGCCGGTGTCCAGGAGCCCCACATGAACTTCTCGATGCGAATGCCGAGACCGGTGGAATCCTGCGTGCCGAAGCGGCACCAGTCGGAGCCGACGCAGGTCTTCACCGTGCGCAACCCCTTGGCATAAGCCTGTCCGGAGACGAAGCCGGCCTTGCCGAGATCGGCCCAGACTGCCGGCAGGTCTTCCTTCTCGATGCCGAGCAGATCGATGCGCTGACCGCCCGTCACTTTCACCATCGGGATTTCGAACTTGTCGACGACATCGGCGATGGCGCGCAGCTCATTGGAGTTCGTCACGCCGCCCCACATGCGCGGAACGACGGAATAGGTGCCGTCCTTCTGGATGTTGGCGTGGACACGTTCGTTGATGAAGCGCGACTGGTAATCGTCGGCATACTCATCCGGCCAGTCGCAGACGAGGTAATAGTTGAGAGCCGGGCGACACTTGGCGCAACCGCACGACGTCTTCCATTCGAGCTCCTGCATGACGGCAGGGATGCTCTTCAGGCCCTTGGCCTTGATCAGGCGCCTGATGTCGTCGTGGCCGAGTTCGGTGCAGGTGCACATCGGCGTGACGGCGGCGGGGTTGTAGCTGTCGCCAAGCGTCAGCGTCATCAGCTTCTCGACGAGGCCGGTGCAGGAGCCGCAGGATGCGGATGCCTTGGTGTGGGCGCGCACATCGTCCAGCGACGTCAGGCCTTTGCTTGTGATCGTCGAGGTGATCTTGCCCTTGCAGACGCCGTTGCAGCCACAGATTTCCGCGTCATCCGGCAAGGCTGCAACGGCCGCCATAGGGTCCAGCGGCGACCCTCCCTGATAGGCCTGACCGAAGATCAGCGTTTCGCGCATCTCCTTGATATCGGTCTGTTTCTTCTTCAGATCGTTGAACCAGGCACCATCGGCGGTTTCGCCGTAGAGCACGGTGCCAATGATCTTGTTGTCCTTCAGCACAAGGCGCTTGTAGACGCCGGCCGAGGCGTCGCGCAGCACGATTTCCTCGCGGTCGTCGCCATCGGCGAAATCACCGAGCGAGAATAGCTCGATACCGGTGACCTTGAGCTTGGTCGGAGTGTCGGAATGCACGAAGGCAGCGGAACGGTCGCCCGACAGATGCGAGGCGGCGACGCGGGCCATCTCGTAGAGCGGAGCGACAAGGCCGTAGACCATGCCGCCGACTTCGGCGCACTCGCCGAGCGCCATGATGCTGCCGTCCGAGGTCAGCATGCCGTCATCGACGACGATGCCGCGGTTGACGGCAATGCCGGCGTCCTTGGCGAGCCCGACGCTCGGGCGAATGCCGACCGCCATGACGACCAGGGTTGCCGGAATGATGCGGCCGTCGTCGAGCTCGATGCCCTCGACCTTGCCGTTGCCCACGATGGCCTTGGTGTTGGCCTTGGTGATGACCTTGATGCCGCGTTCTTCCACGGCCTTTTGAAGCAGGTAGCCGGCAGCCGGATCGAGCTGGCGCTCCATCAGTGTCGGCATCACATGCAGGACGGTGACGTCCATGCCGCGCGAGGCAAGGCCCGCCGCCGCTTCGAGGCCGAGCAGGCCGCCGCCGATGACGATCGCCTTCTCGCGAGACTGGGCAGCAAGCAGCATCGCCTGCACGTCGTCGAGGTCGCGGTAGGTGATGACGCCGGGCAGATCCTTGCCGGGCACGGGAATGATGAAGGGCACGGAGCCGGTGGCGATCACCAGCTTGTCGTAGCTTTCCGTGACGCCGTGATCCGACGTCACTGTTTTCGCGGCACGGTCGATCTTGATGATCTTGTGGCCCTTGTAGAGGGTAATGCCGTGCTTGATGTACCATCCATCGCCGTGGATGATGATCTCTTCGTATTCTTTCTCGCCTGACAGAACCGGCGAGAGCATGATGCGGTCGTAATTGACGCGCGGCTCGGCGTTGAAGATCGTGACCTGATATTGGCCCGGTGCTTTTTCGAACAGATGCTCGAGCATGCGCCCGGGCGCCATGCCGTTGCCGATGATGACAAGCTTCTCAGTCATGGTTTTCAAATCCTCGGATCAGGTGGCGGCGACGGCTTGTGCGGAGAGGCCGCGTCGGTCGAGTTGCTTGACCGACAGGTGCATCCAGACCAGCGAGATGACGACGACCGCAAAGAGCAGCATGAAGCAGCTCGACCAGAGGCCGGTCATATCCTTGAGAAAGCCGAAGGCGATAGGCAGGATGAAACCGCCAAGGCCGCCCATCATGCCAACGATGCCGCCGACCGCGCCGACGCTCTCGGGATAGTAGGCAGGGATGTGCTTGTAGACGGCAGCCTTGCCGAGGCTCATGACGAAGCCAAGCGCGAAGATGACGACGATGAAGACCGCGGGCGTAATGCCAATTGCGACATCCGTTCCGGCAGCCGGCAGCGACAGGATGAGCGTTGCGACGGCCGCAACCGCGAACATCACATACATCACGCTACGGGCGCCCTTCTTGTCGGACAGTACGCCACCGAAGGCGCGGAAAATGCTGCCCGGAATGGAATAGGCGGCTGCGACCATGCCTGCCGTTGCCAGGTTGAAGCCGTAAACGCCGACCAGATAGCGGGGCAGCCACAGGGACAGGGCAACAAAGCCGCCGAAAGCGAAGAAGTAATAGAGCGAGAAACGCCAGACCTGGACGTTCTTCAGTGGCGCGAATTCCTGTGCCAGGCTCTTGGAGGCAACCTTGCCTTCGCGGCGAAGGCGGAATGCCGGATCATCGGTCGTGGTGAACCAGAAGACGATTGCCATCAGCGCCAGGCCGACGGCCCAGATCTGAGCAACCGCCTGCCAGCCCCAGGCAATCAAGACGAAGGGCGCTGCGAATTTGGTCACTGCGGCGCCGACGTTGCCGGCACCGAAGATGCCAAGTGCCGTTCCCTGCTTCTGAGCCGGGAAGAACGGCGAGACATAGGCGACGCCGACCGCGAAGGAGCCGCCGGCAACGCCAACGCCGAGGCCGGCGATCAGCATCTGCGTATAGGTCTGGGCATAGGAGAGGAGGAAGGTCGCCAAGGCAGCGGCCAGCATGGTGAGCGTGTAGACGAGGCGGCCGCCATAGCGGCCGGTCCAGATGCCAAGGACGATACGGACAAGCGAACCGGTCAGAACGGGTGTGCCGACCAGCAATCCGAATTCGGCCTCGTTGAGGCCGAGATCCTGTTTGATGCGGATGCCGATGATCGCGAAGATGGTCCAGACAGCAAAACAGAGGGTGAAGGCAATCGTGGACATCCACAATGCTTTGGCTGGTTCGCCGGCGGACATGGACTGCGTGTTCCTGATAACAGACATGGCTTCTCCGGGGCCCGACAAGGTCGTGCCTATCCATCGCTGGGGGTTAAAAACAAAAAGCCGCTGGTCAGGGCGCGCTTTCACTAGACGTGCGCGAGGTATCCTGATCAGCGGCTTTGCTATGGGCGCCCGTCGTTGGACGCGGAATTCTTGGCCTGTTGGCCTGCCTATAACAAAGCAAGGGCCGTGCCAGTTTAATTAAGTCATTGTTTTTGAAGGAATAGCATTGATCGCGAAAATCAGGCGATCATTTATGCGCTAACGCATGTGCAGCAATCGCTCTAAAAATTGTGCAATGCGTATAAAATGGGCATGCTTTAGGTGCGGACCTGGCTGGCGATGTAACTGTCGACGTCAGCGGGATCGAACAGGCCGCCGTCGAAGAAACCGTCCGGCCCCAGTGTCAGTGCGCCGCTCGAGCCGACGGGCGTCTCGACCTTGAGCGCACCCTCCACCTTGGAACTCGCCGCCGGCATCGCGACATCAAGCGCCTTCAGGGCGCTTCGGTATATATCGGGCCTGTAGGTGTCGTTGGCGATCTGCTGGTGTTCTGCGTTATGCCGGATGTGCCCCCAGCGAACCATCTGCGTGTAGAACCACAAGGCGTGGCTCTTCCAAGGGAACGTCGCCGCCTTGGCATTGGGGACAAAGAAGTCCTTTATGCTCAGCGTGTCCTTCCCGCCAATGTGCAGCAGACCGGTCAATGCGGGTAGCAGACTTTCCAAAGGCCGATCGACATAGGCGGGCTTCGCGAGCAGCTTGGCAAGCTCCTCGTGATTGCGGATGTCGGCGCACCAGCGGGAGGCCGTGTAGAGTGCTTGCAGGAGGGCCGCCAGGGCTTCCTGATGCCCGTCGGCCCAGCGGCTGTTGACGCCAAGCACCTTTTCAGGGCTCGATTTCCAGATGGCGGCCTTCACCGTCGCCAGATGCGCGCGGTTATGGAGCACGCCGAGTGTGTTCCATGGCTCGCCGGCGCAGTAGCCGTCGATGAGGCCTGATGTCAGCGCGTCCGCCATGTCGGGCGGAGGCAGGACGCCGATCTCCACATCCCTGTCGGGATCGATGCCGCTTGCTGAGAGCCAGTAGCGCAGCTCGTAGTTATGACCGGAATAGGGGTGGACGACGCCGAAGCGCAGACGCTCGCCCTTCCTGTTATCAATGACGCGCCGCAGGGCAAGGCCACTCGCGCGGGCGTCGAGATCGGGCGAGGCACCGCATGCGGCCATCTCGCTCCAGAGGTCGGCGGAGACAGTCACGGCATTGCCGCCAAGCCCAAGCGCCATCGGCACGATCATACGCGGCGCCGGCGCGGTCAGTCCGAGGTTGCAGGCGATCGGCATGGGGCCGAGAATATGCGCCACGTCGAAATGGCTGACCGCAAGCCGGTCGCGAATCGTCGCCCATGAGCGTTCACGCACGAGCGTCAGTTCGATGTCCTGTTCGGCCGCAAAGCCCTTTTCCTTGGCCGCGACCAGAATTGCGCTGTCGAGAAGCGGCAGAAAGCCGGCGGTGATCTGATGTGTGCTGGTCATGCGTCGGTTCCCGGATCGAGGAGGCTTGCGGCTGTGATCAGACTCTGCGCGATCTCGACGATCTTCCTGTTCTGGTTCATGGCCGTGCGCCGCATGAGCGCATAGGCCTCATCTTCGCCCAGCCCACGGGATCGCATCAGCAATCCCTTGGCGCGGTCGATCAGCTTGCGGTTTTCCAGTTCGCCGCGCGTTTCCTCCAACTCGCGGTTTAGGCGCGAGAAGGCATTGAAACGGCTGATCGCCATCTTGAGGATCGGGCGGACACGCTCCTGCTTCAGTCCATCGACGATATAGGCGGAAACTCCAGCTTCGACGGCGGCCTCGATCGAAGCCTCGTCCGACTTGTCGACAAACATCGCAATAGGGCGCTTAACCGCGCGCGAAATCTGGAAGATGCTTTCCAGCATGTCGCGGTTCGGGTTCTCGAGGTCGATGACGATGACGTCGGGGTTGATCTCCGTGATCCGCCTCGCAAGCCCATTCATGTCGTCGATGATCGTGACGTTGTCGTAGCCTGCCTCGCGCAGGCCAATCTCGATGATCGACGCGCGGATGCTGTTCTCGTCGATGACGAGCACGTTGAGGTCACCCGGCTTGGAAGAGCGGTCGGCCACAGGGTCTACCGCCGGTCGTCAGGCATTTGCGTCAGATGAGATAGCGTCGGCATTGATATCGCGAAAGGTGCCATGCTGCGGTTGTCTTGCCCTATGATCTCTGAGGCCAAGGTCGAAGTCCCTTGTGCGGCATTGAATGCGCGAATGACGCCTCAAAATCAAGCAATTTGTGTCAATGCTTATTCTATGAGCATCGGCGACAGCGGCGGGCGAAGCGTTCCACCGCAAATCTGCACTGGGTTGAGCTTCCTACACTGCGTTACATATTACGATGGAGCCTGACATATCAGCGATACGTCGCTGAGACCAGATTACCGACGTTTTCAACGTCGCCGCGCCTCCCGACCATTTCAAGCCCGGCATCCCATGAATTAAAGGAGTGACCGCATGAACCGCCGCATCGTTTCCACCTTCGCACTGGCACTCGCCACCAGCGTCATCGCCTTTGCGGCCCAGGCCGCTGACATCAAGAACATCGTCATCGTTCACGGCGCCTTCGCCGACGGGTCCGGCTGGCGCAAGGCCACCGAAATCCTGGAGCGACGCGGCTTTCACGTTACGGTCTTCCAGGAACCTATGACCTCGCTCGCCGACGACGTCGCTGCGGCGAACCGCGTGCTGGACCTGCAGGATGGGCCGACGCTGCTGGTCGGGCATAGCTATGGCGGCATGGTCATTACGGAAGCCGGCCGGAACCCGCATGTCGAGGGACTTGTCTATGTGGCGGCCTTCCAGCCTGACAAGGGCGAAGACGTCGCTACCCTTGCGGGCTCAAAGCCACCGGCCGGAAAGGGCATCAAGGAAACCAAGGACGGCAAGTATCTCTATCTCGATCCAAGCGTCTTTCACGCCGATTTTGCCGCCGACCTGCCTAAGGCCGAAGCAGCCTTCGTGGCGCAGTCACAGGTCTTTGCTGCGAAAGAGGTTTTTGGCACCAAAGTCGGGGAACCCGCCTGGCGGACGAAAAAGAGCTGGTCCATCGTGGCGACCGAGGATCGCTCCATCAACCCCGAACTGGAGCGGACCATGGCAAAGCGTGCCGGCAGCGTGGTCACTGAGATCAAGTCCAGTCACGCCGTCTTCGCCTCGCAGCCGAAAAAGGTTGCTGACGTGATCGAGAAGGCGGCCAAGGAAGCCGGCAGATAAGTTCTGCCCGACCCAATCGCAAACAAAAAAGCCGCCGAGCATGTCGGCGGCTTTGAAGGTAAGGCGCTAAACAATCAGCCTTCCGGCGGCGCTTCGATCATGCCGAGCGCATGCAGATAGGTGTCGAGGATTGCGTCCTCTTCCATGCGCTCCTGCTCGTCCTTCTTACGCAGCGCAACGACCTTCTTGAGGATCTTGGTATCGAAGCCCATGCCCTTGGCTTCGCCGTAGACGTCCTTGATGTCGTCGGCGATGGTCTTCTTTTCTTCTTCCAGGCGTTCAATGCGCTCCACAAAGGCGCGAAGCTGATCGCGGGCGACGCCATGAGCATCAGACATCGTGTTCTCCTGATTGGGGGTGGGAAAATTCGGATGGCGTTGACTGCCGCGAAGCGTGCCCGGGGTCAAGCCGATTCGAGGCGCACGCGAATTATTTGTGCGGCTTGTTCAGTTCAAATGCGGCTTTTTGCTCCGCCGAGGCGTCGTTCTGGTGGAGGTTCTTCCAATCGTCATACGGCATGCCGTAGACGATTTCGCGCGATTCGTCCCTGGAGACCGGAACGCCGTCCGCCTCGGCTGCTTCGCGGTACCAGTTGGACAGGCAGTTGCGGCAGAAGCCCGCCAGGTTCATCAAATCGATGTTCTGGACATCGCTGCGCTCGCGGAGGTGCTCCACGAGGCGGCGAAAAGCCGCAGCCTCGAATTCGGTCTGTTGTTGTTTCGTCAGGGCGGCCATCTCGGTCTCCTTTATTCGTACGGACCGGTGCGCGACACATGCACATTATACTCGTGCAGTGCCGGATCGGCATTCATGGTCTCGAAGATCGGTGCGAGACGGTCCGCCCACGCGGCAATGCCCGGCTCGTCGCCGATCAGATCCTGGCGTACCTCGAGCAGCGCGTGCGGAATGCCGGTCAGCATGCAGTGCCGATACATTGTATCGCCCTTCAGTGCGCCGTCGTAAGGCTCGTTGTCACCGACCACGAGATCGGGATCGCTGCGCAACAAATCAAGCAGGGGGGCGACTGCGCGCTGGTCGGTATCCCACAGAACGGCTGCGTGCCAGGGGCGGGGAAAGTGTTTCCAGACCGGCGTGTAGGAATGAAGCGAGAGAACGAGCGGCGCGCTCCCGGTCTTGTTGGCGACCCTGTCGATCGTTTCGCTGACGGCATTGTGATAGGGCCGGTGGAACGTTTCGATCCGGTAATCCCACTCCTCCGCGGTGATCGGATGGTTGCCCGGCACGACCGCGCCGTCCGATATCTTCATGATCAGCGTGGGGTCGTCTTCGCCCCGGTTCGGGTCGATCAGCAACCGCGAAAAGCCGCCGAGCACGGCGGGCACTCCGAGCCTCGTCGACAGGTTCCTGACGAGTCCCTCGATGCCGATGTCATAGGCGATATGGCGCTCGAAGGCACTGTCCGGCAAGCCAAGTCGTCCATAGCGCTCCGGCAGTCGATTCATCGCGTGATCGCCGAGCAGCACCATGCCTTTGTCATGATCGCCGGCTAGTAGTTCAAATGATTTGAAAGTGCTCATGGAGGAATTGTCGATCGCAGTTTACGGGGCCGTCTTTGATCGCACGGGCCACCGATGGGTTCAAGCGCGCTTGGCAAGCAAAGGCTGCGACCCGGCCGAAGTACGGCCGGCCATCCAGGATATAATCGATTAGCATTGCGTTGACATTCGCCGGGAGGCAGCGCAAGAAAGCACAAACAACAACGAATAACCGGGAGCCAATTGGAAGTCGTGTTGATCCAGACCGCGCCAAGTTTCCTTACGCGTTCCGGGCCGCTTGCCCGTTTTGCCCTTTTTGTCCTTGCGGCGTTCTCGCCGTTCTTCATTGCCGATGTGGCCCGCGCGGATTTCCGCGTGTGCAACGGAACGCAGAATCTGGTGGGCGTGGCGATCGGATATCGGGCCAAGGATGGCTGGATGACGGAAGGCTGGTGGCAAGTGCCGGCGACGACTTGCGCGACGCTGATCGAGGGGGAGTTGCAGTCCCGATACTATTATCTCTACGCCGAAGACGCTGCCCGGGGAGGCCGATGGACGGGTGACGTGCAAATGTGCGTGGCGGAAAACGAGTTCAAGATCACGGGAGTCAATGATTGCTACGCCCGTGGCTATCAAAAGATGGGGTTCAAGGAATATGACACGGGCCGCCAGGGCAGCTGGATGGTTCAACTTTCCGATACCCCAGGCACCCAAGAAAGCCCGAATTAATGAAGCGCAACCGCAAAGTTAAAATCCTCGCCACCCTCGGACCCGCCTCGTCCGAGGAATCGATGATCGAGAAGCTGCACCAGGCCGGTGCCGACGTCTTTCGCATCAACATGAGCCACGCCAGCCATGACGTGATGCGCACGCTGATCAAGCGTATCCGCGCCGTCGAAGCGCGCTCCGGCCGTCCGATCGGCATCCTTGCCGACCTGCAGGGCCCGAAGCTGCGCGTCGGCAAGTTCGCCGAAGGCAAGGTCGACCTGAAGCCGGGCGACACCTTCACGCTCGACAACAAGGACGTTCCCGGCGACGCCACCCGCGTGTTCCTGCCGCATCCGGAAATCCTGGAATCGGTGCAGCCCGGTCACCGCCTGCTGATCGACGACGGCAAGCTCGCCCTGCGCGCTGAAAAATGCGACGGCAAGAGCATCGTCACGACGGTTATTTCCGGCACGAAGATTTCCGACCGCAAGGGCGTCAGCCTTCCGGACACGCTGCTCACGGTTGGCGTTCTGACCGACAAGGACCGCACGGACCTCGCAGCCGTTCTCGAAACCGACGACGTCGATTGGGTCGCGCTCTCCTTCGTGCAGCGCCCAGAAGATCTGGCCGAGGTGCGCAAGATCGCGCGCGGCCGCGTCGGCATCATGTCGAAGATCGAAAAGCCGCAGGCGATCGAGCGCATCGAAGAAATCATCGAGCTGTCCGACGCGCTCATGGTCGCCCGTGGTGACCTCGGCGTCGAAATGCCGCTCGAATCCGTTCCGGGTATCCAGAAGCAGCTGATCCGCGCCTGCCGCCGTTCGGGCAAGCCGGTCGTCGTCGCGACGCAGATGCTGGAATCGATGATTTCCGCGCCGGTTCCGACCCGCGCCGAAGTGTCCGACGTCGCGACGGCCGTTTTCGAAGGTGCCGATGCGGTGATGTTGTCGGCCGAATCCGCTTCGGGTGACTATCCGGTCGAAGCCGTCTCGACGATGGCCTCGATCGCCAGCGCCATCGAGCGCGAGCCGCACTATCCTGGTATTATCTACGCACAGCGCGCGCAGCCGGAAGCAACCGGCGCCGACGCGATTTCGCTGGCTGCCCGGCAGATCGCCGAGACGCTGCGCCTGTCGGCCATCGTCTGTTATACCTCGTCAGGCACGACCGGTCTGCGTGCCTCGCGCGAGCGCCCGCAGGTGCCGATCCTGGCGCTGTCGCCTGTCATCCAGACGGCTCGCCGCCTTGCCATCGTCTGGGGCCTGCACTGCGTCGTCACGCATGACGCGACCGACCTTGACGACATGGTCAACCGCGCCTGCCGCATCGTCGCAGACGAAGGCTTCGGCAAGCCGGGTGATCGCATCATCATCTCGGCCGGCGTGCCGCTCGGGACACCTGGCGCAACCAACATGCTGCGCATCGCCTATATCGGCTCCGACGGCCAGAGCGGCGTCTGAGATTTTCCATAGCGATTGAACGAAAGCCCGTCGCCTGACCCAGGCGGCGGGCTTTCTGTTTTCAGTCAGCCCGACGCCCCTTGTGCGTGGCCGATGCACATGCAAGTTTCCCCTGCAGAGATCGGGAGGGCATCATGCAGACAGTCACGCTTCTTGCGTTCGCAGCCGTTTCCTTCGTGGGTATTGCCACGCCGGGGCCGACCGTACTCCTGGCAATGACCAATGGCTCCCGCTACGGCGTCAGGCGTGCCGCTGCCGGCATGGTTGGAGCAGTACTCTCGGATTTCGTGCTGATCGGCGCCGTTGCAATCGGTCTCGGGGCACTGCTCGCGGCGTCCGAATTCTGGTTCTCGGCCCTGAAATATGTCGGCGCGGCCTATCTGGCCTTTCTCGGGATCATGATGCTGCGGTCGAAAGGCACGATCGATGCGGCGTTGAGGCAGGGGGCGGCGGCTGCGGGCGGGACACCGGTTTCGATCGCGTTGAAGAGCTTCATGGTCGCGGTCACCAATCCGAAGGGTTATCTCTTCTTTTCGGCCTTCCTGCCGCAGTTCATCGATCCGACCGGCCTGCAGGCAACGCAGTATGGCGTGCTGGCACTGGTGTTCGCCTCCCTCGATTTCATCATCATGCTGGCCTACGCCATGTTCGGCGTGCAGGCCGTCCGATTCCTCAAGACGAACGGCGCGTTGTGGCTTGAGCGCGCCTGCGGCGGCGCGCTGCTTGCCCTGGCCGGTTCGCTTGCGCTCTATCGTCGGGCGACGGTCTAGGGCAGGGATACGTGCCCGACGCGATAGATCTGGCTTGAGCCTGCGATGAGCGGCGCCGATCGGCGCAAGCTGAAGCGGACCAGCGTCCAGTTGGTCGGCTCGAAGGCCGAAACCGAGGCCAGGACGTCGGCCTGTCGTGCTTCTCGTTGCGCCTGCCTGACCTCCACGTCTCTGATCTCGGCGAGCGGGGAATAGGGCTCGATGGCGACTATCTCTGTCATTGCGAATTTCGCCTCTGCGACCGCGGAGGCTGTTTCCGCGTGCCAGACGATCCAGGTCTTCACACCGGGCCAGCCGAAAGACTGCGTCAGTCCTTCGAAGCCGGGGCCGGTGAGGAAGTCGCTGGCGCGCTCCGGCTGCTGCCAGAGATAGAAGGGCGCGTAGAGGTTTTCGCGGGACCCGAACTCGCCTCTGCGGGCGCTGAGATATGCCTTGAATCCGAGACCGGGAAATCCGTCCAGCATCGGTCCCTTGTCGCGGATGCGCCGGTCGATGATCGACATGTCGTAATCGGCCGGCAGGGTAAAGCTGTACTGCATCGCCATCATGAGAGGATCTCCACCGGCTCAAGCCAGTCGACGATGCGGCCGGCTTCGGTTGCCTGGATGCTGATGTAGCTGAACGGGCTGTCGTGTCCGGCGCCGTGCCAATGCTTCTCGCCGGCGGCGAACCAGACAGCATCTCCGGCCAGCAATTCCTCGACTGCCCCACCTTCGCGTTGCGCCAGACCCTTGCCTGATAGAACATAGAGCAGCTGCCCGCGCGGATGCGTGTGCCAGCGCGTGATCGTGCCCGGATCGAGCGTCGCCCGCATCGCCGTGTTCTCGCCGTCGGCTGCGCCTTCCAGCAGCATCTCGACCCAGAAGGGCGCGGTGGCAATATCGACGGGCGAGCGGACGGCATTGCCCGGACGCTGGATCGTCATGTGTTCAGGGTTGCCCATCATGCCGCGCTCCCGAAGGCGCGGGCTTCCCAGCCGGGTTCGCTCATCTGCGCCCTTCCATCGCCGAACGACCATTCGTCCGGTGATGTGGTGGTGACCACGATCATGATGTCTTCCGGCCGGATGCCCGGCGATGTCCCGAGAAGCTCGGTGGCCCGCTTGAAAAAGGCCTGGCGGGTCTCGGTCGAGCGCGGCTTTCCGGCGGTGATCGCGAAAAGCACGAAGTCGTCGGAACGCGGTCCTGCAAGATAGTTGCGGTCGAAGATCAGTTCGCCCGGTTCATGCTGGTGGATGATCTGGAAACGATCGGCGGGCGGCACGTTGAACGTCTCGACCATGGCACGATGAATGCTGTCCGCAACAGCGCGCAAATACTCCGGCGACTTGCCGCGCAGTAGAGAGATACGAACAAAAGGCATGGCGACCTCCTTTGAGCGAATTCTTGACAGGAAGAGCATCGCACGCCACGATGATGCTGAAAATCAGAATTAAATGAACATATGATCCTTAAAAATGGGACTATTGTAATGCGACGGACGATCTTCGATCTCGATGTGCTGAGAACCTTTGCGACCGGAATGGAGCTCGGCAACTTCGCGCGGGCAGCCGACCGGCTCGGCCGCTCGACCTCGGCGGTCAGCGCTCAGTTGAAGAAGCTTGAGGAGCAGGCGGGCACGCCGATCTTCCGCAAGGCGGGACGCGGCCTTGCGCTCACCGATGCCGGCGAGACGATGCTGGCCTATGCACGGCGGTTGCTGGAACTCAACGACGAAGCGGCTGCCGCCGTGCAAAGCATCGAGCTGGAGGGCTGGGTCAGGCTGGGACTGCAGGAGGATTTCGGCGAGACCCTGTTGCCCGACGTGCTCGGCCGCTTTGCGCGCGCGCATCCAAAGGTCCGCATCGAGGCGCGCGTGGTGCGCAATGTCGAACTGATCGAGCGCGTCACATCAGGAAAGCTCGATCTGGCACTGGCGTGGAGCGACGGCACGCTGACGCCGCATTGCGAGCAGATCGCCGAAGTCCCGATGCGTTGGATCGGGCCGGCGGAAGGAGCTGTTGACTGGAGCCTCGGCGGCGGCGAGCCGATGCCGCTCGCCTCGCTGGAAGCCCCGTGCCTGTTGCGGACAGCGGCGACCAAGGCGCTCGACGCGGCGGGCATTCCGTGGCGGCTTGCCTTCGTCAGTCCGAGCCTCGGCGGATTGTGGGCGGCGACGGCCGCTGGCCTCGGCATTACCATTCGCACACCGATCGGGCTGCCGCGAAAGGTCAAGCCGATTGTTGCCGACGCAGCCGGCTTGCCGGAGCTTCCCTCGCTCGGTCTCGTCCTGCATCGCGCCGAGGCGGAGCCTGGGCCGGCGACGGCGCGGCTTGCGTCCATCATGCTGCAATCGGTGCGGGAGGCCGTTGCTGATGTCGTGCCGCAGGCGGTCCGCCCGGCCGCGAGAGCTTATGCCTGATATTCGCGCTGCGCGTTGCGGCGGATCGCTTGCGGTGGCTGGCCGAAAGCGCGCAGGAAGGCGCGGCGCATCCTCTCACGATCCGCGAAGCCTGTCTCCGCGGCAACGACGTCGATCGGATGCCGGCCCTGTTCCATCATCAGCCGGGCCGCTTCCAGGCGCAGGTTCTCCACCGCCTTGGCCGGCGATTGCCCTGTCTCGGCGCGGAAGGTCCGGCTGAACTGGCGGGGGCTGAGCGCCGCTGCTTCTGCCAGTTCTTCGACGGATAGCGTGTTCTTCAGGTTGCTGCGCGCATGCGCCAACGCCTTCTGGATCCTGTCCGATTTGGGCTCCAGTTCCAGCAGCGCCGAGAACTGCGACTGGCCGCCGGCGCGGCGATGATAGACGACGAGCTTGCGGGCGACCGCGCGGGCGACCTCCGCGCCGTGATCCTTCTCGATCATCGCAAGCGCCAGATCGACACCGGCGGTCATGCCGGCCGAACTCCAGACAGAACCGTCGATGATGAAGATGCGATCCTCCTCGATCCTGACCTTCGGGTAGCGCGACTGCAGCTCGCGGGCCAGGAGCCAATGCGTCGTGGCGTGACGGTTATCCAGAACGCCCGCTTCAGCGAGCAGAAATGCACCGGTGCAGATCGAGGCGACGCGGCGGGAGGCGGCAAGCGCGTTGCGGATGAATTCGCCTTCTCCTGGGGTCGGCAGCTTGATGCCGACGGCGCCCGATACCAGCAGGGTATCGAAGGCTGGATCTCCGAAGCGCGTCGTCTCGTTCGTCAGGCCGAATGAGCTTCGCACAGGTCCTCCGGTCTCGGAGAGGTAGGTGATGTCGTAGACCTGTTCATCGAGTTCGAGGTTCGTGAACTCGAAGGCCGAGATCGCGGCGAGGCTCATCATCTGAAAGCCGGGAAAGAGCAGGACCGCTATGCGCTGCATGGCTCAAACTCCGTTTGTCCTAAAAGGTGGTGTATATGACATTCAAGCCATTGGCAATCAGGCGTAAGACTCTCCGCAAGCCAACAGCAGGCGCTGTTGCCCAACACGGAGAACGACAATGACCGAACAGCACAAAGGAACCGCGCTCGTCACCGGCGCGTCATCGGGGATCGGCGCCATCTACGCCCACCGCCTGGCGAAGCGAGGTTACGACCTCATTCTGGTCGCCCGCAATGCCGAGCGCCTTTCGGAACTTGCGACGAAATTGACCCGGGAGACGGGCAGGACGGTTGAAACCGTGCCTGCCGATCTCGGCAACAAGGCTGATCTGGCACGTGTCGAGGCGGTGCTGAAGAACGACCGCAGCATCACCCTTCTTGTCAACAATGCCGGCGTCGGCGGCACCGCGCCGCTACTGGCCTCCGATGTCGACAAGATGCAGGCGATGGTCGATCTCAACGTTACGGCGCTGATGCGGCTGACCTACGCGGTCGTGCCCGGTTTCACGGCCCGCGGCGGCGGCGCAATTATCAACATCGCCTCTATCGTGGCGATCGCGCCTGAAGTCCTGAATGGGGTCTATGGGGCAAGCAAGGCGTTTGTTCTCGCTTTCAGCCAGTCGCTCACGCATGAGTTGGCGGATAAGAACATCCGTATCCAGGCGGTGCTGCCGGGGGCGACGGCGACCGAATTCTGGGGCATTGCCGGTACGCCGGTCGAACACCTGCCGACCGAGATCGTCATGCAGGCGGAAGACATGGTGGATGCGTCTCTTGCCGGCTTCGACCAAGGTGAATTCGCGACGATCCCGGCGCTCGAGGATGCCGGATTGCTGAAGGCCTACGAGGATGCACGCCAGGCGCTGATGCCGAACCTGTCGCGCTCCGCACCCGCGGCGCGCTACAAGGCCGTCTGAGGAAGTGGTGAGGCAGGCTTGTCCTGCCTCTAGCCGAACCGGGCCAATGCGTCGACGAAGATATCGGCGTCGACGTTGCCTCCCGAGGTGACGACGACGACGTTGTCCTCTTCCAGTTCATCGCCATGGAACAGAGCCGCTGCAAGAGCCACGGCGCCGCCCGGTTCGACGACGATCTTCAGTCGCACAAAGGCGAGCGCCATGGCGCGGAGCGCTTCCTCGTCGGTGACGACGATGCCGGCGCCCGCAAGGCGCTGCAGGATCGGGAAGGTGATATTGCCGGGCTGTGGGGTAATGATCGCATCGCAAATGGAGCCGGTCATCGCCGCGTTGCGCTCGATCTTGCCTGAGGCCAGCGACCGTGTCGTATCGTCGAAGCCTTCAGGCTCGCAGGGACGCACGCGGAACGCAGGCGCGCTGGCCTCAAGCGCAAGCGCGATCCCCGACGTCAGGCCGCCGCCGCCGCAGGGCACCAGCACCTCGGCAGCCTTGATGCCTTCCTCTTCCGCCTGTTCGGCGATCTCGAGACCCGTCGTGCCCTGGCCGGCGATCACCTGGGGCTCGTCGAAGGGCTTGATCAGGGTCAGCTTGCGTTCGCCCGAAAGCTTGGCGCCGATGGCGTCGCGATCCTGTGTGGCGCGGTCGTAGAGCACGACTTCGGCGCCGAGGGCGCGGGTGTTGGCGATCTTCAGTTTCGGGGCGTCCGACGGCATGATGATCACCGAAGGCACCCCATGAAGCTTGGCGGCGAGCGCCACGCCCTGCGAGTGATTGCCTGACGAGAAAGCGATGACACCGTGCGCGCGTATGGCCGGATCGAGTGCGGAAACCGCGGACCAGCCGCCGCGGAATTTGAAGGAGCCGGTATGTTGGAGGCACTCGGCCTTCACGAACACCCGCCGTCCGGCAAGCTCGTCGATGAAGGGAGAGGAGAGAAGGGGCGTGCGGCGCGCATGTCCGCGCAGACGGGCGCGGGCGGCAACGATCATTTCAATGCTGGTCATGGAGACTCTTTCGAATGACGGTACGCCCCTGCATAGGGCTACACGTGATGCTTGTGAACGACGACTTTGTCACCGTGACACGAAAAGCGCCATACTACGCGCCAGCATCAATGGCGACTACCTCTGCGCTCGCATCCGACAATCAGTAGCCGCCGGCGGAGCCCTCGGAGGCGCGGCTGTCCATCGCGCCGTTGTAGCGTGCGCCGCCACCCTTCTCGATATCGGCGAGGCTCTTGCCTCCGACAAGGATGCCCGCGGCCTGCCCCCATTGAGGCGGACCGCTGCCGTCGTCCAGTGTGTGGCCCATGGCGATCAATGACCGGATCGTATCGGGCGAGAGCGTGTAGGGCTCGAGATAGATCTTGTCCGGCTGCCATTGGTGGTGAATGCGCGGGGCGTTGACCGCCTGGCTGATGTCCATGCCGAAATCGATGACGTTAAGGATCGCCTCGAGCGTGATGGTGATGATGCGCGAGCCGCCGGGGCTGCCGATCACCATGAAGGGCTTGCCGTCCTTGGTGACGATCGTCGGGCTCATCGAGGAGAGCGGCGTCTTCTTCGGTGCAATCGCATTGGCCTCGCCCTGCACGAGACCGTAGAGGTTCGGAACGCCAGGCTTCGAGGTGAAGTCGTCCATCTCATTGTTGAGCAGGATGCCGGTGCCGGGCGCGACAACGCCAGCGCCGAAGGAACCGTTCAGCGTATAGGTGACCGCGACGGCATTTCCTTCATCATCGATGATGGAATAATGCGTGGTCTCGACGCTTTCCTTGGCGCCGAGAGGCTTCAGGTTGGCCGAGGTGCCGGATTTGTAGGGATCGATCTTGGCGCGGATCGCCTTGGCGTAGGCCTTGTCGAGCAATGTCGACATCGGGTTCTCCACGAAGTCAGGATCGCCAAGGGCAGCGTTGCGGTCGACATAGGCATGGCGCATGGCCTCGACCATCAGGTGAACCGTCTCCGCAGAGCCGTAGCCGAGGAAGGAGAGCGGGTAATTCTCGAGCACGTTGAGGATTTCGCAGATGATGACGCCACCGGAGGAGGGGGGAGGCGAGGAGATGATGTCATAACCGCGGTAGCTGCATTCGACCGGCTTCAGTTCACGCACCGCGTACTGCTCGAAATCCTCCTTGGCGAGGATGCCGCCCTTCGCTCGGCTCGCCTTGGCGATCGCGTCGGCCGGCACCCCCTTATAGAAAGCGTCGGGCCCCTTGTCGGCGATACTGGAAAGAACGGCGGCGAGATCGGGTTGCACGAGCTTTTCACCCGCGACGTAAGGCTTTCCTTCTGCTTTCAGGAAGATCTTTGCAGCAGCTTCGTCCTTCGCAAGCCTCTTGGCGCTGCCGGAAATGTTGGCCACGTCGCCCTGTTCCAGCGTGAAGCCTTCCTTGGCGTAGCGAATGGCCGGCGCCAACAGATCCTGTCGCGACTTCGTGCCGTATTTTTCTCGGGCCGTCTCGAAGCCCATCACGGATCCGGGCACGCCGACGGCGAGATAGCCGTCGAGGCTAGCGCGGGGAACGATATCGCCCTTCGCATCGAGATACATCGTCTTGGTGGCTGCGAGCGGCGCGCGCTCGCGGAAATCGAGAAATGTCGTCTTCCCATCCTTCAGCCGGATCGTCATGAAACCGCCGCCGCCGATGTTGCCGGCCGTCGGATAGACGACGGCGAGGGCGTAGCCGACCGCAACCGCGGCATCGACGGCATTGCCGCCGTTCTTCAGCACATCGACGCCGACATCGGTCGCCAGATGCTGGGCGGTCACCACCATGCCATGCTCGGCTTCAACGGGCGCGGGCGAGGCGGCGAACGCCGACGGTGCAAGCGATAGCGACAGCGCGGCGACAACCGCGAATATTCTGATGTGGGGCTGATCCATGACTTCCCTCAAAGCATGACGGTGGGATGGATATGGGACGCAGTCAGCGCTCGGCAATGCGCTGTGCTCAGCAGTGGTGTGTTCCGTTGCTGAAAGGTTAGTTTTCGGTTGCCACAGTCTCGGTCAGGCTGGCTGGATCGCCGAAGGGCGCGGCAATGTCTGTCGGCCGCGCGGGCTTTTCATGCCCCAGGCGGTGCTCGGCCTGACGGGCGGCGGCCTGAAGGTCGCGAGCGGCGCCGCCGATCTTCTCCATGGCGGCAATGGCGACGTCGGTGACCACATAATCCGGCTTGTGGCCGAGGCCCTGTATCTTCACCAGTTCGGAGCCGGCGATATCGCGGGCCAGTCCTTGCGAATGAATATGTTCCCAGACGATGGCATCGCTGTCACCGGTGATGATGACAGCAGGTGCGGTGATCCTGGAATATTGCGGAGAATGCGTCTTGAGGTAAGCCAGCAGGCGCGTGCAATCGATGGCGTTGTTGTAGAAGGCGCGCGGGCGCAGCGCCAGGGTGGGGCCTGTCTTCGCGATATAGTCTGCCGGGCGCGGATTGGGACGGAAGACATTCATCGTCGCCTGTTCGAGCCGTCGCAAGCCAAGCGGTACGACAATGGCGTGGGTAAAGAGCCAGCCGAGCATGGGCGTTGCAGCCAGGTGATAATACCAATCGATGCCGCCAGGCCAGGGATGAGTCGCAGGGGCGAGAAAGAGCAGGCCTTCCGTCTTGTCGGGATGGCGCACGCCGAAGGCAGCCGCGATGGCGCCGCCGAAGGAGTGGCCAACGATGATGGCCCGTTTGATGCCTCGCTTTTCCATCAGCTTCGCGATTGCGTCCGCCTGTCCGGAGGGCAGAGCATTCTCGGGGCCGCCGCGTTCCGAATAGCCGTGACCCGGCCGGTCGACGAACAGCATCTCGGCGCGGCCGTGAAGCGGTCCCAGGAAGGCGCCGACTTGATCGAGCAGGTTGCCGCCTGCTCCATGGATAAAGACCAGCGGCGGTAGATCGGCGGTTTCGGGACGTGGAACATGGACGGCATTCAGCTGGTAACCGCCGATATCGGTACGTTCGCCAATGTTGGGATAGTTGGCCTCGAACTGCCGTTCCATGTAAACGGAGTAGCCGACAGCGGCGGCAATGGAGGCAATGAAAGCGGAAGCTTCGGCAAGCATGGCAATATCTGCTGAAATCACGTAACCGAGGCGTAAGATTGGGCTGCGCGCGCCGCCGTCAAGATCAGGTCCGGCTGCCGGCCAGCTTTTCGGAGAGCGTATTCATCTGCTCCTGGGCGCTTCGATTGGCAGGATAGATCTCCAGGAAACGTTCCCAGGCTTTCAGGGCCAGCGCGTCGTTGCCCGTTTCGGTGAGAATGGCGGCCATGCCGGAGAGCGCGCCGAAGTGGCGTGGCTCGATGTCAAGCACGCGCTCGATGTCTGACATGGACTTGCGATAGTTGTCATTGGCGTAGTTGAGCGTCGCCCGGCGGTTCCAGCTCTCTGCGTAATCCGGCTTGAGGGCGATCGCCTGATCGAGGAAGTCGAGGGCGGCGGCGGTGCGCTTCTCCTGGATCGCCTTGTCGGCCCACTGCATCAGGAGATTGACGGTCGCGCTGCCTGAGTCGTTCCACTCGGTACGGATTTCATCGGCGATACCGCTCGCCTTGTCAGGGTCGCGCTCGCGCCTCAGCTGTTCGAAGAGCTGATTCACATGCTGCTTGGGTGAGAGGTTTGTGTCCGGCTGCTCGACGATGACATCCTTGTCCGCAGCTGCGGCAGGGAAAACAGGAGCGAACAAGAAAAGGGACAGCGGCAGCGCCGCGCAAGTCATAGCAAAAAAACGCATGGCGGACATAGTAGCCCGCCATCGCTGAAGATCAAAGCAATTTGATTTGATTGCCGAAGCAATCCCCGGACGGCGGGCGCAGAATGCCACGAAGCCGTACAGGCGCGCTATATCAGCCCTGACGAGCCTTGTAGCGCGGGTTCAGCTTGTTGATGATGTAGATGCGGCCCTTGCGGCGAACCAGGCGGTTGTCACGATGACGAGCCTTGAGCGACTTGAGCGAATTCTTGATCTTCATTGTTTTGATCCGCGATGTTTGAGGGGGAATTCACATTCGCCCGTATCTATTACATTCAAAAGCGCGCTCAGGGCGCGCTCTTCAGGTTGGGCGTGCAGATAACCCGACGGTTCCGCTGTGTCAACCACATGACGGTGTTTTTCCCGTGGCCGAAGCGGCTTTTGTCAGGGAAAAACCGGCAATTTTGCGGCCAACGTGGTGACGTGGCCCATCTTGCGGCCGGGGCGGGATTCCGTCTTGCCGTAGAGATGAACCAGCGTGTCGGGTCGCTGCAGCCAATCGGGAAGGGCCAGAATATCGTCACCGATCAGGTTCTGCATGACGCAGTCCGAGTGGCGGTCGGCATTGCCGAGCGGCAGGCCGGCGACGGCACGGATATGCTGTTCGAACTGCGAGATGACGCAGGCGGCTTCGGTCCAGTGACCGGAGTTGTGGACACGGGGCGCCATTTCATTGGCGATCAGGCTGCCGTTCGCGAGCACGAAGAATTCGATGCCGATGACACCGACATAGCCGAGCGCCGCCAGGATCTTCTCGGCGGCTTCGCGGGCGGCGGCTGCCGTTTCCGCCGCGATGGAAGCGGGTACTGTCGACGTGTGCAGGATGCCATTCCGGTGAATATTTTCGGCCGGGTCGTAGCAGGCGATAGCGCCGTCGGCCGCGCGCGCCGCAATGATCGAGATCTCGCGCTCGAAGGCAACGAAGCTCTCGAGAATGAGCGGCACGCTGCCGAGTGCTGCAAAGGCGCCGTCCGGTGCATCGGCTTCGGAGCGGAATACTCTCTGTCCCTTGCCGTCATAGCCGAGGCGGCGGGTCTTGAGGACACCGCATCCGCCGAAATCCTTCAGGGCCACTTCGAGATCGGCCTGGCTGTCGACCGCGCGGAAGCCCGCCGTCGGGATGCCGCATCCATTGATGAAGCGCTTTTCGACCAGCCGATCCTGCGCGGCCTCGAGAGCCTTCGGCGGTGGATAGACCGGCACCTGGCTTGCAAGGGTCTCGGCGGCGGTTACCGGGACATTCTCGAACTCATAGGTGACGACGTCGCAAGCCTTCGCAAGTTCGGCCAGCGCTGCAGGATCGTCGTAGGCGGCGACAATCTGTCCGTTGGCGACCTGCGCTGCTGGACAGTCGGCCTGCGGCTCCAGGATGACGGTGCGGAAGTTCAGTCGTGCAGCGGCTATGGCAAGCATGCGGCCGAGTTGGCCGCCGCCAATGATGCCGATCGTTCTCACGGTCATAGGTCGTCCATCGGATATTCGGCCACCGCCGCGCTCTGGCGCTCGCGCCATTCGTCGAGCCGGTCGGCGATCTCTTCGTCCGATAATGCCAGTACGGCTGCTGCCAGAAGAGCGGCGTTGATCGCACCCGCCTTGCCGATGGCGAGCGTGCCGACCGGGATGCCGCCCGGCATCTGGACGATGGAAAGAAGACTGTCCTGACCTGACAGTGCCTTGGATTGGACCGGGACGCCGAAAACGGGCAGCGGCGTCATGGCTGCGGCCATGCCGGGAAGGTGGGCCGCGCCGCCGGCACCGGCAATGATCACCTTGAAGCCTTCATCGCGGGCGGACTTTGCGAAGTTCACCAGGCGATCCGGCGTGCGGTGGGCCGATATGATGCGCGCATCATAGGGAATTTCGAGCGCCTCCAGCGTGTCGGCGGCGTTCTTCATGGTCTCCCAATCGGACTGGCTTCCCATGATGATGGCAACGGGTGGTCTGTCTGTCATCGTCACGGCGTTCCCTTCAGGCGATGATATCAGGGATGATCTGGTCTTCCAGCTTGGACAGCTTGTCCTTGATGACCAGTTTCTTCTTCTTCATGCGCTGGACGCGCAATGCGTCGCATCCAGTGGCAATCATGGCGTTGATGGCGGCGTCGTAATCCTCGTGCTCCTGGCGCAGTCTTGCGACCATGAGCCTGATTTCCGCCTGTTCCTGATCGGCCATTTTGCATTCCCCATAACCGTCTTCGGACATCGTCCGTTCTGCCGATAATTTCCGCAAGCTCCTATCACCAATTGGAGGTAACGGCTAGCGGCTGTTCGTCATGATTTTGCCACGTGTTCTCCTTGCTTTCACCTTCGACAAGGCTTCAAAAATGTGTCACAGTTGAAGGGTTGACGCCTTGGATCTCCGGCGGTGTTGGCCGGGGAGAGGTAAGAGGAAGGAAGGGTCAAATGACTGTTCAAGCTCATCTTGAGTCACTCCAGAAAAAGCATGTTGCTCTTGAGGAGGAGTTGCATTCGCTTATGACATCCCCCTCCCGAAACGATAATGAAGTAGCTGAGTGCAAACGCAGAAAATTGCGGATCAAGGACGAGATTGAGCGCCTTAAATCATCCTTCCATTGAGTAGGATGCAATAAATCAACGAACGCGGCCCTAGGCGAGGAGGGCAAAACTCCAATTTCACCAAAAGCTTAGACCAGTTCGTGCTCGACAGGCGGTTATGACGCCGGCTCCGACGGAAAGTCGCGAGCCGGCGTCCTTCGTTGAGCAGTCGGGCTAGGCCCAGAACTGATCGAGCCAGAGATTGAGCCTGTCGAAGCCGCGATTGTTGACCGCGTAAATGCGTCGGGTGCCTTCTGCGGTCACCGAAACCAAGTTGCAATCGAGCAGCGCCTTCAGGTGCTGGGAGACGGCGGGGCGGCTGATCGGCAGCCCCTCGGCAAGTTCGCTCACGGTCTTCGGCGCGCGTCGCAATTCCTCCAGCAGGAAGCGCCGGTGAGGGTCGGCAATCGCGGTGAAGGGATCCACGTTCGACATGGCGAAAACGCTACGTCAAACGGCGCAATCGGGCAAGGAAATTGTGCGACGCAACGAAACCCAAAATTGTCAGAAACCCAAGCCTTCCTTCGCGATCAGGACGGCGGCAATCAGCGCCATGGCGTACATGAAAGGGTAGAAGATCGCGGGCTTCATCCGGCGCACGCACCAGGCGCCGGCAATCGTCGCAAGCGGCGCGAACGGCAGCAGCGTTGCCGATGTGGAGAGGTTCTGCGTGTCGAGCTGGCCGAGCGCGAAGTAGGGTATGAGCTTGACTGCGTTGAGAATTGCGAAGAAGCGGACGCTGGTTCCCGTATATTCCCGTGGCTGCATCTGCAGCGGCAGGGCATAGATCTGGAACGGTGCTCCGCCGGCATGGGCGACGAAGCTGCCATAGCCGGACAGGCTTCCCCATGTCGTCGCGAGCAGCGGCCGTTGGGCTCGAGGTGGCGTATGCTTTCCGGCGGCCGGACCGAAGTTGTTCCAGAAGTAACGAAGGCAAAAGAGGATGGTGACGGCGCCGATCACGACGCGAAGCGCATTGCCTGGAACGAGCGCCGAAGTCGCCCAGCCGAGCCCGATGCCGAACAATGCGCCCGGCAGCATGATCTTCAGCGTTGTCCAGTCTCCGTGCCTGCGCCAGATCACGAGCGAGATCATGTCCATGAAAACGAGGATCGGGAGCAGGATCGCGGCCGCCTGAACGGGCGAAACGACGAGAGCGAGAAACGGCAATCCGATCAGCGACAAGGCATCACCCATGCCGCCTTTCGCCAGTCCGACGAGAATGACAGCGGGAACGGCGGCATAGTAAAATGACAAGTCCATCGGCATGCTTTTGAAATCCTCCCCTTGCCAGTCCCGTCTAACGGAACTACTCACACGAGACGAGTGCAGATAGGCCGCAAAACGACCTGTCCTGCTGTAAATGGAAAGAGTTCATGACCGAACCGGAAAACCGCTGCCGCCTTGTTCTGATCGCGCCCGACATTGCCGATGCCGACGAGCAGGCGAAGATCGTCGGCGATGCCTTGAAGGGCGGTGACGTCGCCTCGGTGATCGTACCCCAATACAGCCTCAATGACAGCGAGTTCCAGAAGCACGCCGAGAAGCTGGTTCCCATCATTCAGGAGTCAGGTGCGGCCGCACTGCTAGCGGGCGACAGCCGCGTCGTCGGGCGCAGCAAGGCGGATGGCCTGCATCTGACCGGTCCGGCGAGCGAAATTTCCGAAGCGATCGACAAGTATGCCGACAAGCTGATCGTTGGCGGCGGCAATGCCGCTGATCGCCACCATGCGCTTGAGATCGGCGAGGAGCGACCGGACTACATCTTCTTCGGCAAGCTCGACGGCGACATCAAGCCGGAGGCGCACCCGAAGAACCTCGCGCTCGGCGAGTGGTGGGCTTCGATGATCGAGATCCCGTGCATCGTGATGGGCGGTACGGATCCGGCTTCCGCACTGGCAGTTGCCGAAACCGGCGCGGAGTTCGTCGCGCTGCGGCTGGCGGTTTTCGCGGACGCCGGGCGTGCGCCGTCCATCGTCGCCGAGATCAATGCGCTCTTGGACGAAAAAGCGCCACGGTTTGAGGATTGATATCGCGCTCATGCCGATCCTAGCCCGTCATCTGCGCCTGTCCGCTGCCTTTACTGTCGCCATTTTGGTGGGGTTTACCCATGGCGCTTCGGCCCAGGTGGTCGACAATGTCGTGACACGGCCACTGGTGACGGCCCCGGAGTCGCTCAAAGCTGGGCGGCCGCAGACAGATGGCACGGGACCCTCGACCGGCGTCGGCGTTTTCGACCGCATGGGTGCGAAGTTGCCGGACCTGCCTCCGGAGAAGGACTATAAGGGCCTCGTCGACGATGCCTACGGCGCCTATCAGCGCGGCTACTATCTGACGGCGATGGAAAAGGCTCTGCCCCGGGCACAACTCGGCGATCCGGCCGCGCAGACGCTTATGGGTGAGCTTCTGGCGGACGGGTTGGGCGTCAAGCGCGACATGAAGAACGCGGCCTTCTGGTACAGCAAGGGCGCGGAAGGCGGCGACGCCGCAGCAATGTTCAAATACGCGCTGATGCTGATCGAGGGCCGGTACGTCAAGCGCGACAAGGCCAAGGCCGACGAATACATGCACAAGGCGGCCGATGGCGGAAATGCTTCGGCACAGTTCAACTGGGGCCAGATCCTCACGACCGACAATCCCGGCGACAAGGGATTGAAGCTTGCCCTGCCTTATTACGAGAAGTCTGCCGAACAGGGCATCGCCGACGCGCAATATGCGGTGGCGGAGATTTACGCCTCGCTGCCCGACCTGCCGGAAGAAAAGAAGCAGCTGGCGCGCGAGTGGATGGCACGCGCGGCGCATGCCGGCTTCGACACCGCCCAGGTCGATCTTGGCATCTGGCTAATTAACGGTCAGAACGGACCGCGCGATTTCGTCAAGGGTTTCCAGTGGCTGAGGCTTGCCGCCAATCGTGGCAACGTCGTTGCGCAGAACAAGCTCGCGCACCTCTATATCAACGCGCTTGGAACCAAGCCCGATCCTGTCGAGGCCGCGAAATGGTATGTCCTGTCGCGTCGCGCTGGCCTGCCCGACCCGGAACTTGAAGACTTCTATCTCGGCATCGAGGACGACCAGCAGAAGGCGGCCATCGATGCCGCCAACAAATTCCGCCGGCTTCAGTGATTTAACCCCTGAAAGGCTCTGAATGGACCGGCGGCTCGTACCGCCGGCTTTCTGTCTCAGGCGAGATAGCCGCCGTCGATCGTCAGGCTGGCGCCGGTGATGAAGGACGCTTCTGAACTTGCGAGATAGGCCGCAAGGCTTGCAATCTCGTGGTCCTCGCCCAGGCGACCTAGGGCTATCAACCCCTTCAACATCTCATTGGCATGTGGATCGGTATTCATGTCCGTCTCGGTAGGTCCGGGCTGGATCGTGTTGACTGTAATGCCGCGCGGACCGAGATCACGGGCGAGGCCGCGCATCATCGCAGCGACTGCGCCCTTGGTCATGCTGTAGACAGCGGACGTCGGAAAGCCGCTGCGTTCAGCAGTCACGCTGCCGATGGTGATGATCCGACCGCCTTCATGCATATGTTTCGCCGCGGCCTGCGTGCCGGCAAAGACGGGACGCACATTGACGGCGAACATGCGGTCGAAGTCCTCCAGAGGGAAGGTTTCCAAGCTATTCAACAACAGGATTCCTGCGTTGTTGACGAGAATGTCGATGGAGCCAAAGTGATCGGCAGCCTTGTCGATGGCTCGCTGCAGTGCTGCGTCATCCGCGCTGTCGGCTTGAATGGCAAGTGCCCTGCCGCCCTTCAACGCGATCTCAGCTGTGATCGCTTCAGCTTTCTCCTTGGAATTGGCAAAGGTGAAGGCGACTGAGGCGCCATCCATCGCCAGCCTGCGAACGATCGCCGCGCCGATGCCGCGTGAGCCGCCGGTCACGATTGCGACCTTTCCTTCAAGTGGTTTCGTCATTTTCATTGCTCCTTATTGGACTGTTTAATCTAGAATCGGGTGCGGAAAATCAGCGCTCTTCGATTGGGCTGTTATCGAAGGCTGCGGATTGCGAGACTTGCGATGGTGCGCAGGGTTTCGGGGCTTGCGCCGTTGCGGGCGCTGACTTTCATGCCGGATAGGGTGGCGCCGAGAAACTGGGTGGCGGCCTCGGGATCGATTTCCGCCGATAGCTGGCCTTTCCTCTGGCCATCCTTCAGCAGCGTGAAGATTGCCTTGGCAAGCATTGCCGAGGCGCTGTCAGTCAAGGTCGCCACATCTGCGTCGGTGCGGCCAAACTCGCAAATCGCGCTGACGCCGAGGCAGCCTTTCGACGCCTCCGAGGCAGGTCGAGATGCGAAGGCGAACAGGGCAGCCTCCAGCGCGTCAAGCGGTTGCGCGCCGCTTTGCATGTCCGCGATGATGCGCAGAATACTGTCGGTATTGTAACGCTTCAGAGCCTGGAGGTAGAGACTGCGCTTGTCGCCGAAGGTATCATACATGCTCTGCCGGCTGATCTTCATCGCCGCAAGCAGGGTGTCGGTGGAGCTGCCCTCATAGCCATGCTGGGAGAAGACGCTGATTGCCGCGTCGAGAGCATTGTCTTTGTCGAATTCCTTGTGCCTTGCCATGGACACGCAAATAGCAATTCCGGATTAATCTGTCCAGAATTATTTGAGTCGCATTTCTCCGCCGGCGCCGTGGTTCGACGGTCTCCTCTTGAAATTTTCCCGATTTTGTGGTCTTGAGGCCGCCAATCTTATCGAGCGCTGCCTTCTCCGGCGATCAGGGACCTTTCCCGCCCTGACAGCGCATACCGTATTACCGCTCAAGGAAAAGTGCTCACATGGCTCGTTCAGCTCTCCTCAATGTCATGGTTCAAGCTGCCATCAAGGCAGGCAAGTCGCTGGGGCGTGATTTCGGGGAAGTGCAGAACCTGCAGGTCTCGGTGAAGGGCCCGGGCGACTTCGTCTCCAATGCCGACCGCAAGGCCGAAAAGATCGTCAAGGACGAACTGCTGAAGGCCCGCCCGACCTATGGCTTCCTCGGCGAAGAGAGCGAGGAGATCAAGGGCACTGACGGAGCGCATCGCTGGATCGTCGATCCGCTCGACGGCACGACAAACTTCCTGCACGGCATCCCGATGTTTGCGGTATCGATCGCGCTCGAGCGCAACAATGAAATCGTCGCCGGCGTTGTCTTCAATCCGGCCACGGACGAACTCTACACCGCCGAACGCGGCGGCGGCGCCTTCCTGAACGATCGCCGTCTTCGTGTCGGCGCACGCCGCGTGCTTTCGGATTCTGTCATTGCCTGCGGCGTACCGCACCTCGGCCGCGGAAACCACGGCAAGTTCCTCGTTGAACTCCGGCACGTCATGGGCGAAGTTGCCGGGATTCGTCGCATGGGCGCGGCGTCGCTCGATCTGGCCTATGTGGCTGCCGGTCGGTTTGATGGCTATTGGGAAACTGCGTTGTCCGCCTGGGATATCGCTGCGGGCATCCTGCTCATCCGCGAAGCCGGCGGCTATGTGTCCGATTGGGAAGGCGGCTCGTCCATTCTCGAGACCGGTTCGGTCGTCGCGGGCAACGAATATATCCAGAAGGCTCTGCTTGAGGTTGCCAAGCGCCCCGTGCCAACACGCTAAATCGCTGTTGTAAAGGCACGGTTTTCGTTCCGCGCATACTTCAATTCGGCACAATGTTGCTCTAGTCTCCGGCTGAAATGAATCCGGAGGCTGCGGAACCTATGGAAAATGTGAATGTGGCTGAGTTCGGCTCGACCGAAAAAACCACGGGCAATTACAGCTATAAACTTTCCAGTCCGATGCCGTTTCTTTGGACGATGGTACTGTTTCTGATCATCGTCGGGTTCATCGCAGCCATTCTTTTCCGGCAGACGCAGACCGCCTTCATGCACAATCCGGGCCTTAACGGTTTGATCCTCGGCGTATTGGCCGTCGGTATCATCCTCGTCTTCAGCCATGTGCTGTCGTTGCGCCCGGAAGTGCGGTGGTTCAATTCGTTCCGCGCCGCGGGCAGCGCCGACAAGGTCGGCCGCAATCCGAAGCTGCTTGCTCCTATGAGGACTCTCATCGGCAGCCGCAGCGCTTCGGCGGGGATCTCGACGGCGGCGTTTCGCTCCATTCTCGATTCCATTGCCAACCGCCTCGATGAATCGCGCGACGTGTCGCGCTACCTGATCGGCCTCCTCGTCTTTCTCGGCCTGCTTGGTACGTTCTGGGGCCTTATCGGCACGATCGGCTCGATCAGCTCGGTCATTCAGACGCTCGACGCGGGTTCGAATGGTTCGACCGATGTTCTCGGAGCGCTGAAGGAGGGGCTTTCGATGCCGCTTTCGGGCATGGGCCAGGCGTTCTCGTCGTCGCTGCTTGGTTTGTCCGGCTCGCTCATCCTGGGTTTCCTCGATCTGCAGGCAGGCCGTGCTCAGAACCGCTTTTACATGGAGCTGGAGAACTGGCTTTCGTCAGTGACCGACGTCGGCTCCGATGTGGCGATCCCGACGATCAACCCCAACTCGGCGGTTTCGCCGGACGACGTTCGGGCGCTTTCCGAATATATGCGCCGGATCTCCGAGGAAGGTAGCGGCGGTACCCAGAGGTCGGTTGCGGCAATGGCAAACCTTGCCGAAGGCATTCAGGGCCTGGTCAAGAACATGCGCAATGAACAGCAGATGCTGCGCGACTGGATCGAGGCGCAGCAGGACGAGACGAAGGCGATGCGGCGCACGCTCGATCGCCTGGCTGAGCGGATCGGCTCGCAGGAAAAGCACGGCTCAGGCGAACGCTCTCAACGCATGCAGCAACCCGAAAAGACCGAGGGCAAGTAAGCCATGGCTCTTGCCCGCAATCGTCGCCCCCAACGCGCGGTGGACTACTGGCCAGGTTTCGTCGATGCGCTATCGACGCTGCTGATCTCCATCATGTTCGTGCTGACCGTCTTCGTGGTCGGGCAATACATCCTGAGCCGTGAGATTACTGGCCGGGACGAGGTGTTGAATCGGCTGAACAGCCAGATCAACGAATTGACGCAGCTTCTCGCCCTGGAGAAGGGAAGCAAGCAGGACCTCGAGGATAGCGTCGCCAACCTGCAGGCCTCCTTGGCGTCCGCCGAGAACGAAAGGTCCCGCCTGAAGGCGCTCCTTGATGCTGGGTCGGGCGGACAAAGCGCTGCGGAAGCGCGCGTCGGCAACCTCACGAAGGAACTCGACGAACAGAAGCAGATGAGCGACCGGGCGATGAGCCAGGTCGAGCTTCTGAACCAGCAGATCGCCGCCTTGCGCAGCCAGATCGCCGCCGTCGAGGCGGCTCTGCAAGCTTCCGAACAGAAGGATCAGAGTTCACAGGCGAAGATCGCCGATCTCGGACGGCGCCTGAACGTCGCTCTCGCGCAACGCGTGCAGGAGCTCAACCGCTACCGGTCAGACTTCTTCGGGCGCCTGCGCGAGATCCTGTCCGACCGCGAGAATATCAGGATTGTCGGCGACCGCTTCGTCTTCCAGTCGGAAGTGCTGTTTCCCTCGGGCAGTGCGGATCTCAATCCGGACGGGCAGGTCGAGATGGCCAAGCTTGCCACGGCGCTCCTCGACGTTGCCAAGGAAATTCCGCCTGAGATCAATTGGGTACTGCGCGTCGATGGGCATACGGACAATGTGCCGCTTGCGGGCACCGGCCGATATGTCGATAACTGGCAGCTGTCGTCCGCACGTGCGATCTCGGTGGTCAAGTTCCTGATTTCCCACGGCGTGCCGGCCGACCGTCTCGTCGCCGCCGGCTTCGGCGAGTTCCAGCCGATCGCACCAGGCGACACGCCCGAGGCGCGCGCCACCAACCGTCGTATCGAGCTCAAGCTGACCGAGAAGTAGGGTTACGCGACGCCCGACCGAACGTCGGTGAGGCGGCCCATCAGGAAACCGCGCACCGCCGGGCTGTCGCTGAGGCCGATTGCCGAGAGGTAGGCGGCCTCTGCCGCCGGATAGTCTCCAACTTCCGTCAGCAAGTGCGCGCGAACGGCCCAGTATGGCTGGTAGGCTCTGATTTCCTTCGCATCCATGGCGTCGAGGCAATCCAGCCCGGCTTTGGCCCCTTTGGTGCGACCGAGGACGGCGGCACGGCTGACACGGGCGCCGATCGTCGGCTGCATCATCAGCAGCGCGTCGTAGAGGGTCACGAGAGCGTCCCAGTCTGTCACGCCTGTCAGCCGGCGGGCGGCATGAACGGATTGAATGGCGGCCATGCACTGGAACGGACCGAAGCGGTTGGCGGCGCCGGCCTTGCGGAGCAGCGTGTCGGCTTCGGCGAGCATGATCGCATTCCAGCGATCCGTCGACTGCTTGTCGAGCGCGATGTACTCGCCCTCGGCATTGCGCCGCGCGGCACGTCGACCCTCGCAATAGAGCATCAGGGCAAGCAAACCGATCACCTCTGGCTCTTCGGGAAGCATCGAAAGCAGCGCCCGGCAGAGCCAGATGGCTTCGTTGGAGAGCGCGTTGCGACCGCCATTGGCGCCATCGAGATCGTCCCAACCAAGCCCGTAGGCCGCGTAGATTGCGGAGAGAACGGCGGACAGACGCTCGGGCAGCGAGTATCGATCGGGTATGGCAAACCCGATGCCGGTATCGCGAATGTTCGCCTTGGCCCGGACCAACCGCTGTCCCATGGCGGCAGGAGAAACGACAAAAGCCTGCGCGATTGCTTTTGCGTCGATACCCAGCACGACTTGCAGCATCAGCGGCGTGTGAATGCCTTTGTCGATTTGCGGATGGGTGCAGACGAAAAGCAGCTTCAGGCGTTCGTCGGGGAACGCGTCTGTGGCCGCCTCGTTCATCCTCGCCTCGGCCTCCTCGAAGGCCAGCACGATGGTGGGGCGCGCATTCTCGCGAACGGATCGATGGCGTGCAGCTTGCATGAGGTTGCGCCGCGCAGCGACCAGCAGCCACGCCTCCGGCTTGTCGGGGATGCCGCGTTCCGGCCAGACCTGCAGAGCATCGACGAGCGCTTGTGACAACGCGTCCTCGGCCGCCGGCAGATCTCGGGAGCGGGCCGCCAGGAAGGCGACCAGCTTGCCATAGGATTGACGCGCCACCCTTTCGGCGGCGCGTTCGGCTTCGACCGTCATGTCCGCCTCACATCTGAAGGCGAGGGCGCACTTCGACCGAACCTTCTGCGGAGACCGGAACCCGGGTCGCCCATTCGAGCGCCGTATCGAAGTCCGGCACGTCGATCAGATAGAAGCCTCCCAACTGCTCCTTGCCCTCTGGGTAGGGGCCATCCTGTACGTCGTGGTCCTCGCCCTTGCGCCGCACCACCGTGCCGGTTTCGGGCGCGGTCAGGCCGGCGCCGCCGGTCATGATGCCGGCTTGAATCAGAGCCTGCGTGTAGGCGATCCAGCCGTCGCGGTAGGTGGGATCGGCGCGGCGGGCAAAATCCCGCGACGATTCGCGAACGATGAGCGCGTATTGCATGTGCATTCCTCCAGAATGGTTGTGTTGACCGGCGTGCAGGCATCTAAGAACCAAAAGCAGAAAGCTGCAACGTTCGGGGATCGGCGGTAGGCCGTTCCGAGAGAATGAGACTCGGCGTTGGCTCATTTCGACATCAGCCCAAAAAATCTCACGGAGGAAAAGTGGCGTTGTCGCCGGGCGGGGCTCCGCGTAGGCTCGCGGAGTTTTGGGGAGAATGCTTTGATTGAATGTGATGTGCTGGTCATCGGCGCAGGACTTGCCGGGCTTGTGGCGGCGGCGGAGGCGGCGGAGCGCGGGCAGAAGGTCTGCATAGTCGAGCAGGAGGGCGAACAGAGCCTGGGTGGGCAGGCATTCTGGTCTCTGGGCGGGCTGTTCTTCGTCGACAGCCCGGAACAGCGGCTGCTGTGCATTCGCGACAGCCTCGGTCTGGCGCGACAGGACTGGATGGGGTCCGCGTCATTCGACAGGCCGGAAGACTATTGGCCGCGTCGCTGGGCAGAGGCCTATCTGGAGTTCGCCGCAGGCGAAAAGCGTTCGTGGCTCTATCAACAGGGCATGCGCTGGTTCCCGGTGGTCGGCTGGGCCGAGCGGGGAGGCGGCCTCGCGCATGGCCACGGAAATTCCGTGCCGCGCTTTCATGTGACCTGGGGAACCGGGCCGGCTGTGCTTGCCCCCTTTGTTCGTCGCGTGCGTGAAGCGGAAGCGAAGGGGCTTGTCACGCTTCTGTTCCGGCATCAGGTAGACGACCTTCTCGTTCAGGACGGCGTCGTCTGCGGCGCCCGCGGCTCGGTCCTTCAGCCCGATGCTTCCGTGCGAGGGCGGGAGACAAACCGTATTTTTTCGGCGCTCTTCGAGGTTCGGGCCGGCGCGACGATCGTCACATCAGGGGGTATCGGGGGTAATCACGACGCCGTGCGCCGGAGATGGCCGGTCGACAGGTTGGGGCGGCCCCCGGCGGAAATGGTCGCCGGCGTGCCCGCCCATGTCGACGGTCGGATGATCGAGATCGCCGAGCGCGCTGGCGGGCGGGAGATCAATTCGGACCGGATGTGGCACTACACGGAGGGCGTGAGAAATTGGGACCCGATCTGGCGCAATCACGGCATACGCATCCTGCCGGGCCCATCCTCCTTCTGGTGCGATGCCTGGGGTAACCGCTTTGCTCCGCCTGCGATGCCCGGCTTCGATACGCTAGGGACTCTGAAGGCGATCTGCGCGACGGGGCAGGACCACAGCTGGTTCATCCTGACCAAAGCAATCATCAAGAAGGAGTTCGCCCTTTCCGGTTCCGAACAGAATCCCGATATCACGGGCAAGGATGTCCGGCTGCTTCTCAAGCGGTTGGGCAAGGAGCCCCCTGTGCCGATTCGGGCGTTTATGGATAAAGGCGAGGATTTCGTCGTTCGCGACACGCTGGAAGCGCTTGTCGACGGGATGAATGGGTTGACGGGTGAACGGCGTGTGGATGCGAGCCGCCTCAGGACACAGATCGAAGCGCGCGACAGGGAGGTCGCCAATCCCTTTGCCAAGGACGCGCAGGTCGTCGCCATTCGCGGGGCGCGGCGCTATCTCGGGGATCGCTTGATGCGGACGGCCAAGCCGCATGCACTGCTTGACCCCAGGGCCGGACCGCTCATTGCCGTGCGGCTGCACATCCTGACACGAAAGTCGCTGGGTGGTCTGGAGACGGACTTATCCGCGCGCGTGATCGGCCATGGTGGCGATCCGGTTCCGGGGCTTTATGCCGCGGGTGAAGTGGCGGGTTTTGGTGGTGGAGGTATGCACGGATACAATGCGCTCGAGGGAACCTTCCTCGGCGGCTGCATCTTTTCCGGCAGGGTTGCCGGGCGGGCAGTTTAAAGGCGGCGTTTGTGGCGCCGCCTTATGTGATCAGGCTTCAGCCTTCGTCGTGTCGACGACTTCTGCGCCGGGAGAATTCTTCTTGATGGATTCGATGGCGCTGAGCGCCGATGCCTTGGCTTTATAGCCTTCGGAGCCGAACATGGCTTCGCCATTCGGAGCTTTGAAACGGAAACGGAACTCGCCAGCCTTGTCCTTGTAAACTTCGAACTTATACATCGATTTTTCTCCCGGAATCAGGATGTTGTCCTATCTGCAGGTGCAGCCTAGAACAAAAAACGCAACTATTCCATCGGGATATTTGCGCGCTTTGCAACCGACGCGACTGACGGACTTTCAAGGGCGACATGCGCCCCCGACCCACGGGCCCCTACGGTTTGAAGATCGAGAAGACCGACGAGAACTTGTTGATCAGGTAGGGCGCGAAGAGCACCAGACCGGAATAGAAGAAGTTGGCGCCCTTCGTCATATCGGGGATCTCGTTGCCGCTGGCGAAGCGATGCAGGCAGGCAAGGCCAAAGCCGACATAGAGCATCAGGATCGCGACCGTTCCGACGAGCGCGATAAAGCGGCTCGAGCTCGCCTTCATCATCGTGACGGTGAGGGGGACTTGCCCTGCTGCGAGCGCATTGCCGGCGGCATCGATGGGGTTTCCGGCCGTATCGGTCTTCGTCAACGCGACTTCCTCCGACAAGGCATCGGTGAGCGACCAATCCCGGGCCTCCCGCAGGGAGCGATAGCACAGCAGCATCGATATGACGACGGCTACGGCGACGAGTACGACTAGCATCTCGGCAAAGCTTATCGAGTTCAACTGAGCCTCCCCTCGGAACGCGACGACATGGCGTTCACCCATGAACCGAGTGTAATCTTTGCGTGTGTTATGTCAATATACACGCAAAGATTACACGCCATTGCAACCGGCGGAGGCCGGGGGTCGAGGAAGAGCGTGTGGTCAGGCAATCATCTTGCTGCGGCGAGAAAGTCTCCGGCGCCGGTTTCGAACTGCAGCCTTGCGAGCTTGGCGTATATGCCGCCCTCTCTGATGAGGCTCTGATGAGTTCCCTCTTCGACGACGCGGCCCTGATCCATCACGAGGATACGGTCGGCCTTCAGCACGGTCGCGAGGCGATGGGCGATGACAAGCGTGGTGCGGCCGGTCATCAGCCCATCGAGGGCCTTCTGCACAAGCGTTTCGCTTTCTGCGTCCAGGGCCGACGTCGCCTCGTCGAGAAGCAGGACCGGCGCGTCCTTGAGGATGGCACGGGCGATGGCGATGCGCTGGCGTTGACCGCCGGAAAGCGTGATGCCGCGCTCTCCCACCTCGGTGTCGTATCCCTTCTCCAAACGAGCGATGAATTCGTCGGCCTGTGCAGCGATCGCGGCGGCACGCACCTCGTCGCGGCTTGCCTCGGGACGGCCGAAGGCGATGTTGTCGTGAATGGAAGCCGCAAAGATCGTGACGTCCTGGGGCACGATCGCAAGGCGCTTGCGCAGTTCGTCGGGGTCGGTGCTGCGTGCATCCACGCCGTCGATTTTCACGGCGCCCTTCTGCGGGTCATAGAAGCGCAGTAGCAGCGAGAAGACGGTGCTCTTGCCGGCGCCGGAGGGGCCAACGATCGCGACGGTTTCGCCGGGAGCGACGCCGAAGTTCAAGCCATGCAGCGCGGATCGCTCCGGCCGTGAGGGATAGGCGAAATGCACGTCGGTAAACTGGACACGGCCTTGCGCCGGAGCGGGCAAGGCATCGGGCGCAGGCGGTGCGGTAATCGGGGAAACCTCGTCGAGCAATTCCGTCAGCCGATCGGCCGCACCCGCGGCCTGCGAGAGCTCGCCCCATACCTCGGAGAGTGCGCCGAGCGAGCCTGCGGCAATGACGGAGTAGAGAAGAAACTGGCCAAGAGTGCCTGGCGACAGCGTGCCGGCGAGGACGTTATGGGCGCCGACCCAGAGAACGGCGACGACGCTGCCGAAGATGAGGGTGATGGCGATGCCGGTCAGCAGGGCGCGCGAGCGAATTGCGGCGCGGGCAGCGTCATAGGCGGTTTCGACGGCCATCCCATAACGCGAGGCGGCGGCGTCCTCACCGCCGAAGGCCTGGACGGTGCGGCTGGCCGCAATCGTTTCGTTGGCGAAAGCAGAGGCGTCGGCCAGCGTATCCTGAGCCGAGCGCGAGCGCTTCCGGACGGAGCGGCCGAAGCCGACCAGCGGAAAGACGATCAACGGGATCGCACCGATCACCAGGCTGGACAGCTTTGGCGACGTCACGATCATCATGCCCATCGCGCCGAGACAGAGAATGAGGTTGCGCAGGGCCACGGAGGCCGTCGCGCCGACAGCCGACTTGATCTGTGTCGTGTCTGCCGTTAGGCGCGAGACGATCTCGCCGGACTGGTTGACGTCGAAGAACGAGGGCGACAGGCGCGTGACGTGACTGAAGACATCGCGGCGCAAATCGGAGACCACACGCTCACCAAGCGTAATGACGAAGTAGTAGCGAAGGGCGCTTGCGATAGCGAGCACGATCGCCATGATCATCAGCATCAGGAAATAGCTGTTGATGAAACTGCCGTCGGCCTGTGTGAAGCCATGGTCGATCATGCGGCGGACGGCGAGCGGCAGAGCAAGCGAAGTGACAGCGGCAAGTGCCAGGGCGGCAAGCGCCCCTGTGACCATGCCGCGATAGCGTATCACATAGGGTGTCAACCTGCCGAGCGGCTTCAGTGAACGAGACTTCTTTTCCTCGGGTTGCCCTGCGTATGCCAATTCGTCTCCGATCGCCTTCGACACCGCTCATCCGCGGCTGATGGCTCTTGTTATCCTGCCGGCCTTCATGTATAGGCAGCCCATCCTAATGGGAAGCCGTAGCCTTTTGTGTCTGCGGCTTCATTTATTCAATCGGTCCTCTTGTCGCAACGAATATGCGTCAAATTGGACGTTGCATGGCAGGAAGATTGTTATGAAGGCAGATATCCATCCCGACTACCACACGATCAAGGTAGTCATGACCGACGGCACCGAATACGAAACCCGCTCGACCTGGGGTTCTGAAGGCGCAGTCATGAACCTCGAAATCGACTCCAAGTCGCATCCGGCATGGACTGGTGGCAACCAGCAGCTCATGGACCGCGGCGGCCGCGTTTCCAAGTTCAACAAGCGTTTCGGCGGCCTCGGCCTCTAATCGCTGTCGCTTGGCAGAGTTTGAAAAAGCCCCGCTTCGGCGGGGCTTTTTTTGTGGAATTGCTTAGCAAATATCGTGAGCGGACTTCGACACGCTCGTGATAGGCGACCGATATGGGGCCGTGTATGGACGGCTCTCCGTTGGCAAGAGGT
>UBOA01000014.1:0-459455 GCA_900466985.1 Hyphomicrobiales bacterium | reverse complement strand
CACGAAAACGCGGTACTAGGTCTGAGAAATGCCTACGGCAGGCGTTACGAACATGTGGTCCGGCTACGATGTCACCGTTGATGACGGCCTGCGCGTAGTCGCTCACACGCTTTAGGGCCACATCCTCAGTCGAGGAGGTCGTCTTTCTCTTCGTCGCCATCAGGTACCGTTATTTTGGAGGCGTCTGACGGCGTCGCCCCCATCTGGCCGAGCATCTGCCGCAATAGGTTCATCGCCTGAACGCCGACCTCTTGGCCTGCCATAATGCGTCCCTGAATGTTGGCCGCCATCCCGACAAGCATGCGATGGGATTCGGTTAGCCACGGGATCTCGCGTTGGAAAAGCAGCCAAGCCGACTTCGCCTTGATAGCGTCAGTGTCGACAACCCACTTAGGCGGCGGTCCCAATGGTGCATCGCCCTTGGGCTCGTTCCGCCCTTTGAACCGCTTCGGATTCTTCTTATCGCTGGCCTCGACGACCGCTTTGGCCCGAGGCGTTCTCGGCCTCGCCATGGCTCAATAATCCGATCTAGGGGTCATATTTTGAATTGTGGATGCGTGCGCTGTTGGACGCCACCGGTATAGGGCCCGGAAGGCCCTGAACATTGAAGGGGCGTGCCTAGACCGGCCAGCCTGCCGCGTCGAACAGCAGGACATCCTGCCCTAGGTCTTCACGTTGCCCCCTGGATGCATGACAAGGCTTGCATGTTGATATCAGAGGTCCATTCCAGAACTTATCGATGTCGCCCTTGTGCCCACCGTCCGAATGGTGCACTTCAGAAGCGACCGTGACGATCTCCTGCTCAAGGCACCATTCACAAAGCGGCTGGCGTGATAGTTGATGGTGCCGTATCCGGCGCCATCTGGCGGTTCGGTAGAGCCGCCTATACTCAATTGCTTCTTCGCTGCGGCGGTCTAGAACCGATTGAGGCATGGCCGTTCCCTAACGAAGGAGACCGCAGATGCCAGACTACAGCCAGAGGCGCGGCAAGACAGATCGTGGACTCTCAGAGCGCAAACCCTACGAAGTTGCTTTCTTCGCCACCAAGCATGGGATCGCAACCGCAGACGCAAGGCGGATCATCAACCAGCATGGCTCTGATCGGGATTCTTGCGACAGGGCGGCCAACAAGATGAAATAGAGCTTACGCGCCACCCACATTTCTGCCGCGATCGCGAACAGAAAAGTTTGGAACGTCCTCTACCTCGGCAAGCAGACCCGCCTTCTTGACGAATATCTCAAAATTGTCCCGGACGGCTCCAAGCGGGAACGAACCCGCAGCCGCTTTTCGGCACGCACGGTAGATCGCATCGTATGCTAGGTCCCGCCGCTCTTCTGGCCAATCGTCGAGGAAATCGAAAACCTCCTCGAGGCACGTGATCTCTTCGATGAAGTGGACATTGTAAACATATACCGCGCGATCAAAATATGAAGGAGCCATGATTCACCTCCGCGTTTTGGCCGTTTGACGTCCAAAAATACGAAAGTGAGCCTCGGTCTTCAAGGCGGAAATTTCTATTTTGCACCCAGTGAAAAAACCGAAAGCGGCCACCTCAACCCGAAGGGAGGCAGCCGCAGGATCGCCCGTCGCTGGAGGAGGCAGCGCCAGGTGATACAATTTTGGGATGATTGTTTATTTTACTTCGAGCTAATTTGCGGTAGCGTCCTCATGGGAGGACCATCATGCAACATATCGAGTCGACTTCAGCTGAACCCATCACCGCAACTAAGGTCTGGTGCATTGCCGACTTCTGCTCATTGCACCGATTGGACGGTAAGGAGGAAGCCAAGCTTACCGCCCTGTTCGGTCAGTTCGCGACGACGAGCGAACTGGTTCACAATGTGAAGCGTACGCCTCGGCTGAGGTGATATGCCCGTAGCTATCGCCAGTTGACGTTGGTTGGCAAGGAACGGCCGGAGTGTTGCTCTAGGTGCCTTTGCAGGGTGTACAAAGTCCTGCCTTGCCAATGGGGAATGGGGCTGACTGGCTAGCTCGCGAGTGCGAAACGTCCGCGTCTCTACAGCGCCCCAAAAGAAAACGGCGCCCGAAGACGCCGCTGGAATTGAACCTATCAATATAATACGGGGTGGCGCGCGGCTTCATTGGACATCAAGCCGCGATTTTTTCTTCCCCTGCAAAGGGTTTATCGCCTTCGACCTCACACAGCAGGAGGATCAGCGCATCGATCGCTTCGTCGATCAGTGTTCCGCCTTGTTTCTTCGCGTACTCAGGTGACAATCCCATAGCCACGCCGATCTCCTGCGCGGACGATGCATGGGTAATCGACATATCGAGCACGCGAGCATGATCGCCCAATCTGCTGCGCAGATAGCGTTCAAGGCTAAGCCCTTCAGCGCGGCTGATTAGGTCGGGCTCCCGCGCTGCCGGCGTGGACGCTGTTGGGTTTGGCGCTTTGATTCCGCCGAAGAAGAACGCGCCTTGAGCGACAGCGGTTGTACACAGCGCGGCCGGAAACGGAAGATCCTCGAATCTCACCGATCCGTCGACTCCAAACTCCTTCAGTATGGCCCGCGCCTTGGCCGCATCGGTGGAAGGCTGGAAGCAATCGCCCAGTGCGGATGCGCCAGACATTGGGCGATGGTACGGTTCAGCCATCAGTGGTGAGACTGCACCAGAAAGCGCCAAATACGAACTTATGCCGCTCGCGCATCGCTCAGCCTTTGCTGTGCCCTTGACTCCGCGAGATCGCTCGACTGGACCCAGCGGGCGCCCATTCTTAGTGACGGCCCATTGAACGAGCTCGCCCTTACGGAAAAGGAGGTGGCCGATC
Source organism: Hyphomicrobiales bacterium (assembly GCA_900466985.1). Taxonomy (GTDB): domain Bacteria; phylum Pseudomonadota; class Alphaproteobacteria; order Rhizobiales; family Rhizobiaceae; genus Rhizobium. The sequence goes on along the minus strand of UBOA01000014.1, from coordinate 456,663 downwards.
TTCGCTTCCAATGCGCCATTGCGGTTGGTGCGATACTGGGTGGATGGCTCCGGCTCGTCGCCATAGACGTTAACCATCCTGCGCGTCCAATTCCACCGCTCCCGGCCAATCACCTTGCGGCCGACAGCGGCCATGAGTTCGGACTCTGACGGGCGGATTTCGATTGTGGCTTCTTCGTTCGTGTCATCGTCCTCCTCGGCGACCACGATTTCCTGTGGGAAGAGGAGGTATCTCCAGCGTTGGAGTCCGCGGATGCGATCAGCGTCGCGCCGATATGCCAGGCGCTCAAGCGCGGGCCAAGCCAGAACTTCTGTGACTGGCTTGTTGTCGTTTGCTGGCGCCCGAAGCTTTGTGACTACGGCCGTTGTGCCCTTCTTGGCCGGCGACGCGGTTTGCTCGGCCAGCAGGGCCGACAGTTGCGACAGGTCGCGATGCTTCTCAGACGTGCTCATCTACTTGCTCCTCTTCAATTGCAGGGCAGCCTCGCCCTTAGCCGACGGGCCGCGGTAATACGTTCCGTTCGGAGATCGCTTCCATGTGAGCATCTTTCGAGCCTCCAGGATTAACTCCGTTCGTTCCTGAACCCTCTGGTGGACGCTGCTCTGCCCGTTACGCAGGAAGTCCTCTTGGACCCTCGTGAGCCGAAGGTCCTTGCTCGACCACGTCAACTGGGTTTCGCGTTGGGGGGTGTTGTCATTCGCCGCCACCAAGCTGCCAGCATCGCTGATCGTGGGATGCATCGCCGCGGCATCATTGAGTTTTTCAAATCCGGCCCGTTGCCCGCGTGGCAGGATCTTGTCATGGGCCATGGTTGGCGCGGCACCTTTGCCGGGAAATGGGCCGCCTAAGTTTTGCAGTCTAACTCTAGATTTGATCATCGAACCCTCCTTCGTTGAAGTGTCCGCAACTGGCCCTTGTACGCGCGCGGCATATGAGAATTGGAATTCTGGTAGAGAGAGTTCCGATTTCTATCGTGTTGCCATGCGCGCAAGGGACGGTTGGTGACAGTTGTCTGCTTGCGGTTGCTTATAACGATGAAGATGCAATCAACTCGCGAACCCGCTCGCGCCGGTTCTTTTCTTGCGTCGCCCGATGCTCGAATTCGGCATAGACATCGGGATTGACCGAATAGGCCACCGAGTCCCTACGCACCTGCGGTATCGGTTCTAGCCACGCCATTGCATCAAGCTTGCGAAGCACTTCGGCCGCCTGCTCGTCGTCCATCTCCCGCATCGTGCGATCACCGCGGCGAACGTCACGCACGGTAATCTTCTCCGGCTTGTGAGCCAGTATCCAGCCGGCGGTAGCAAGTAGGGCGTCGTGGCCATCGGAGATCCCCAGAACATTCGAGTAGAATGCGAGCGCATGCGGGAACAGGAACTCATGCAGGAACGATGCGACCCGGCTTGCTGTATCGAAAGGGATGACCGGTTCAGGACGCATTGCTTTGGTCTCGATGCAGTGAAAGACCACGCAAAGCCGTGCGAACAGACCGTCATACTTACCGATGTGGGCGGCCAGCTTCTTGTTGATGATCTCCCATCCGGCCTGCATGTCGTGATGCTTCTCTGAGAGCTCTTGGCGCAAGGCTTGCCCCTCATCGTCGAACTTCAGTGAGACCTCATTCAAGCCTACCCGTGGGCGCTGAATCTTGTGCAGACGCTGGATGAGGCCGCTGTATTCGCCGACAGCAGCCGACGGAGGCGCATCAATACCGACGCTGGACGGACCAAGCACGATCGGGAACAGACGCTGAAGCAGGCCGTCATCTGCGGCCTCTGTCGCAATCTTCCTGATGGGCTCTGGCTGGATGCCGCCGAGCATAGAGACCGACAGGTTATCGATCGCGACGACGCCACGACCAACGCGGTTGACGCTGTAGCTGCCGCCGTTAAATGACTGTAGCCAGAAGCTGCGGTCAGTCGCAGCGCCCTTGCCAGAGCCGTATTTTTCCATTGAGCCGAACCAGCCAGACAGTTCGTCGCGCACAAGCAAGACGCCTTGAGTGCTGTCTCGCAGGATCTCCTGTGTCGCCTCGATGGTGACGTCCTCGATCCGCGTCCGGATTTGCTTTGGTGGATAGGTCGAGGCCTTCTCATCCTTGCTGAGCCCGTCGAACTTGCGCTTTTCATCTAGGTAACCCCGCACGAGCCCCTCATCAATCGATCGCAGAGGCTTCGAAGCTGCGTTGATAATTGGCGACTTTTTAGCGCTTGGGTTTCCGATGAGGGCAACCCAGATGCGCGCCGATTCCTGCCACTCGTCGTAGCGCTTCACCTTGATGGTGATGCTGTCCGGAATGGCAGCCGCACAAACGGCCAGAGCGGCTACCGCGAGACCGCCAGGGTCCACACCCATGATCTCCGCCTGCGATTTGGCGAACCCTTCGATAGCTGAAGGCAACAGACCGTCGGGCAGCGGCGGGTGCTTTCTCTGCAGCCAGGGGTCTACTGGGCGGATGAGAGCTGGTTCACTGGCAGAGTTGTTGTCGTTCGCAGCAACCGGAGCCGTGCTGCTGCGCGAGGCTCGAGCAATGATCCCGGCTGCCGCAACTTGACCTGCCGCCCGTTCCTCGGCGTGGTGCGCGCCAAAGCGAGCCCATAACCTCTGGAAATCCTTGTGCGGATCTTTGCTGTCGTAGCGCCAAAACCAATCGCCCGTGGCCGAAAGGAAAGCTGCGCACGCTTGCTCGGCCGTGAGTCCGTCGAATGCCAATTGCTCGACGACACGGGCCGCGTGCTCGCTCCTGTCGCCGACGTCGTCCGACGCAAGCATCGCGGCTGCAGTTTCGGATACATGAATGTCACCGACTGGTGGCAATTCACCGAGTGTCACCAACTGTCCGGAAACGCTTTCCTTGCCAGCCCACGGCTCTAGCGTCGTGCGGAGCTCATCAACGTCTATAAGAGAACCATCCCACGGCTCGGCGATCGTTACCGCCACCGGCTCCGGTGCACGACCGCGGGCAAGCTTCTTTGCGTTCGGCCAATTCAACCCGCCAGGCACGCGCCAGACGTGGGCCATGTCTGCCGTGCAGTGATCAGCATTCGCGGCTATCTTCAGCGCCCGCGCAAGCGGCTTCGCCTCGTCTACAGACAGCGGACGATCCAAGAGAAGAAAGCACTGGAAATTTCCAGGCGAGCTCTCAACGACATAGCTTGGGTTAATCGGCATAGTGCCGGATCGACCGGTATCGTCATCAAGATCCGCAACCAACGTCAGGACGGCAACCACGTCCGTCTCTGAGCCCTTTTTGCGAGGCTCGAGCGACTGCCGCATAAGGTTCGGGCAGATATAGACGTTCGCGTTCGGTGTCTGTGCATGGGCGGTCACGGCGTCGACCATTCCGTCGATGTCACCAATAGAGTGGTGACTAATGATGCTGCCGCCGTTGTCCTCGCCCGTCGGATTGGCAAAGAACGTAGAGACCACGAACTTTCCTTGCATGCCGTGCGCGAGGCGGTGAAGCATCTCAACGTGCTCGCGGATCGCTGGCTCGTCGAAGGTAAAGGTAGGCTCAGGAAGTTTGGCGGCTGGAAGTTTCGGCAAGCTGGCCTCCTTGAAGTGCTTTCGACGCTGCGGCGGTAATCTTTTCAGCAATCTCTGGTCGGAATGTCACTGCGTGGTGACCACCTATATTGCCGGAGACCGTACGGCGCGTTCCGTTGGGGTACTCGCGGAGCAGCAACCCATTAACCCGGACGTCGCCAAGCTGGACGCTAAAGCGAGCGATAGTCCGCCCGGCGCCCGATGATGAAGGCGGTCTGTCGACCGCCTCTATGGTTTGGATAATTGGCGTCATCAGGCAGCCTTGGCCATGCGGCCTGCGATCTCGTTTTGCTCCGCCTCGTATTCCTGCTTCCAATCCTCAAGGGATGAGAAGCTGTTGTGGTCGGAGTCGTAGATGCCGCCAGCGGGGTCAATCATCACCGAGTAGTCGTCGTTGTCGCCGTATCCCTCGAAGATCGGATAATTTCCAGACGGGCATCGGCGCCAAGCTATTACCGAACGATGCTTGTAGGTGAAAACACCGTCGTCCCATCGATCTGCGAAGACAGCCACGAAACCTGGGTTGGCTGGGATTACCGGAGTGAAGAACTCGGCCACGTCCTCTGAGTAAGCCTCGCATGTCTGTTGGTCGCCCGTCGATAGAAGGAATTTAGTCAGGCCGTTTCTGAGCGTAGTGAACTGTACGACATGCTCAGAGTTAATGTTGATGCCTTCTTTGGTGCTAATGATTGGCAAAGTTGTCTCCTCTCGCCGGCAAAGGCCGGTCGGCAAATTGTTGACGATGTGAATGCATGTCTATTCTCAGCATTCGGACCCGAATGTCCGGGGCTGAGGCCGAAATTTTTTCGGTGTGGATTAGGCGGCGAACGCCGCCACTACGCCACCCCTGTCGACCGCCAGGACGCTCTCGATGACGGCTGCGGCACCTTCACTCTCATGATAGAAATGCCAGTTGACCGGCGGGATGACCATATTTCGCTCGACGAGCGTCCAAACCGGATTCATGAACCGGTCGTCACCGCAAAGGATGTCGTCGCCGGAAATTGCGCGCTTCGTGTAGATGACGGACGTGCCAGTGTCTGCTCCCGATGACGCAAAACCTGCAACGAAGTAGTGGCCGGGATGCTCCGTTGACGGCCATACGAAGGCAGCCAACTCGCTTCGAAACGGATTGCTCTCATCGCTATGGCAGGTGACAGAAAGAGCCTCGCCATGCTTCGGAAGGCGGCGCTCTGATAGAAACTGCAGGGCAGCCTTGATGCCACCCAAATCCGACACCGTGTCGGATTTCAGGCCCGACCGAGCCAACTGCATCAACCGCTGAGCTTGTCGCTCATTCACTCCTGCGCGAGACAGAAACGGTAGCCAATTGCCATGACCGCACCCATCCTTGGCAATGACCAACAACCGTCCGGCTTCGAGCCTGTTTTCTATAGCCTCTAACTCCAACATGTCTGCTGCGGCGACAAGCTGGCGAACGACTTCGGCTGTTGCGGATAGTGAGTTAGAACCCTTCAAGCTCATGCTGCAGCCCTCGCCTGCGCAACTCGTGTGGAAATCCATTCCTGAACCTCCGATGCAATCCACCGGACACAGCCCTTCGACAGAGCCACCGGCCTTGGGAATCCGTTGCCCATTTCTCTGTAGATCGAGCTCTTGGCCATGGCAGTGACGCGCTCCACGTCGCGAAGCCGCAGCATTGTCATCGGCACGTTATCGTTCGCATGTTCCATATTTTTGTCTCCCTTCAAAAAAAGCGCTTGACATCGATTTTTGCTGGCGTTAACTTACGGTGGGCGGAACTCCCATGCATTTTTGTGCCCGCAATCTCTGGATATAGGATTACTTTACAAATAAAGCAAGCCCATGCCGTGCCATGTGGTTTTTTTGTAGTGTGCAATTTTCCGGGTATCGTTCCGGGTATCTTCTCGTTTATCAGCCGAAACCGCGCAGCAAAATCAATAAGATAGCGGCATCAAATACACGGACACCTCTTCCGCCACGTTTTTTCATTCATAGCACTGATATCAGATGATTTTCCTCGATAACTCGTTCTCGCTTGCAGCCTTAGCTTGCTGCACCCTTGCTGGGCGACCGAATGGGAGGAGAACCCATACTGGTGACCGAGGCTCGGCGATCCATGGGAGAATTCAACGCAGTAGCCGCGGATGATCCACAGGATTATCATATCTTACCGATGAGAAGAAATTACTGCGATGAACCGACGCTGCGCGAGTATCTGGGTCCTGTCTGTCATCGTTGCCGTTGGTCTGATGCTCGACGGACCATCCGCCGTTGCTCATTATCAGGCTGACCGCAGGGACAATAGCTTCGTCATCGTCGCAAATGAAAGTGTGGTCGGCGCGCTCAACGAGTTTCAGGCATATGCTCTGAGCGGCCCGATACTCGCGAGCCTAATCACTGCCAGCCGCAATGAGGCCATACACGACGCCCTGCCGATACCTGCAGAGATTCGCCGTCAGTTGACCGGCTATGCCAGCGAAGACTCAATGAATCGCGTCAGATACAAAATCATTAACGACAGTTCCTTCAGCCTTGGCTACTTGCTGGAGCATGGCGGTTTTGCAGATGCAGTTACCCTAATGGATGTGATTGTATTCAGAGACCCCCATGTAGCCGCGAGCCCCTGTGCGTGGGCCCATGAGTTGACGCATGTCGACCAATTCCGGGAATGGGGGGTGGAGGGCTTTGCCGTCCGATATGCGCGGGATTGGCGGACGGTCGAAAGTCAAGCTTATGCCAAAGGTGACGGCTACGACCGGTGGAAGCATCAACAGAAAGAATCCCCCAGCCTTGATGTCGAGAACAAATGCAGCCTGAAATGATCGGAGTCGCAGGCCAGGCAAACGCTGCCCAAGGAGCGAGGCGCTTGGGCTAGCCAGGCAAACATTCCACTGGTGATCCAGCCTCGACCTTTCTCAGAACTCTCGGGATTTCGACGATCTTGTCCTCATCAGTATCAGGAAGTGGAGTTCGTCCCAGCCCGAGCCGCTCTCAGTGCGAATCTAACTCTCGGTAATTCGCCGCTCCTCGTCCAAAGCCACGGCAAGCTGCTTCCAATCGAGATCCTCCTGCAGTTCAAGATACTGGCTGGGCCCGACGAGATCCGCGTCGCGCAGTTCGTCGAGGCGCTTGCGTTGCGCCAGTACAGCCGCAAGGGCCAGATCACGACGGCGTGCCGGCAAAGATCCAGGGCCACTCTCGCACATTTCTCGATAGGCTTGTCTGACGGCCTCGACCTCGGGGCCCTTCTCGCCTTCAAGGCGGCCAAGGGCAGCCTGGGCAAGAGACTTGCGTGCCATGTGGACTTCCTGCCTCGCCTTATCCTCCCTCCCGAGCTTCAGGAGACGGATCATGGGCGCGAGAGTTGCGCCCTGGATGACCAATGTTGCGAGCACGACCGAGAAGGCCGTCAAAACAACGAGGTCTCGTTCGGGGAAGTCCGCGGGCAACACGAACGCGGTGGCAAGGGTAACCAGTCCGCGCATACCCGACCACCCAACCAGCAGCGTTTCACCATGTTCAAAGGGTGCGAGTTCATGACCGCGCCGATGCCGATAGCCAACAACCGCGTGAAAAAAGAATGCAATCGCCAAGCGCGACGCAATAACGCCTACGACGACGATCGCAGCGAACCCGATCGCCCTCTCCAGCTCGGTTGCCGACATGGCGCCAACAATGCGCCGGGCCTGCAGTCCCATCAGCAGGAAGGCAACCACGTTCAACAGGAAGACCACGGTCGTCCAGACGGCAAACGAGTGCACCCGCATGCGCGGAGGATCGTCGACCTTGGCAAGGGTAGCGAGTGTCATTGCACTTGCCACGGTTGCCAGCACGGCAGACAGGTGCAGACGCTCGGCAATCAGCCAGGTCGCGAATGCATATACGAACTGAAGCAGCGTGCCGCCAACCGTATTGTCGGTGACGGGACGAAGTCGTGAAACCAGAAACCCGAAGGCAATGCCGAACAGGATTCCGCCCGGCGCCGCAAAGGCCATCCGCGCTACGGTTTCAGTATCGAACCCACCTCTCGCCTGGATGGTCAAAGCCGCGCTGAACAGCAGCAGCGCCGTGGCGTCGTTGAAGAGGCTTTCGCCCTTGAGAAGTGCGTCGACCCGTCGGTCGACCGGCAGATTGGACAGGACCGCGGTGGCCGCGGCTGCATCCGGCGGTGCAACGATCGCACCGAGAGTGACTGCCACCGCGATGGGCAACCCGACAGTAAGTGCACTGATCGACACCACGACTCCAACCGTGAATAGCACTGCCACAACCGCGTAGACGAACAGCGGCACCAACATGCGCCGCGCCGAGGGGGAAGTCGTAGGCGGAATCGACAAGTATGGGGGCGATGAACAATGCAAGGGCGGTCGGAGGGTCGATGGGTATATCTGGCGCACCCGGCAACACCGCGACGGCAACGCCGGCCGCGGCGAGGATGCCGGGATACGGGAGCCGCATTCGCCTGGTTACCTGCAATAGCAGGATTGCGACAGCAAGCAGTGCAACGAGTGTTTCGAAGAATGTCATGCCCCGAATAGTAGCAGTCTTTAGCGCGCGTTGAAGAGGGATCGATTCCCTAGTAGAACCCGGAGTAGAACCAGTCAAAGACGAGCGATGAGCGCCTCAAGGCGGAGCGGCGACCATGGATTACGACGTAGCGATTGTCGGTGCCGGCGCTGCTGGAATTGCGGCGGCACGGACCCTGTCCAGCGCCGGCTCCTCGGTCATCCTCCTGGAAGCGAGTGACCGCATCGGCGGTCGCGCCTGGACAATCGAGATCAGCGCAATGCCGCTGGACATGGGTTGTGGCTGGCTTCATTCGGCCGAGCGGAATCCACTCGTCGAGATGGCTCGTGCTGCCGGGTTTACCATCGAAAGCGGCCCGACGGCATGGCGAAGGCAGTGGCGCGATTTGGGCTTCACGCCGGAAGATCAAAAGGCGGCGGAAGCTGCGTGGGACGCATTCCAAACCCGCATTCGCAGCGATCGCCAACCAAGCGACCGTGCTTCCGATGCGTTGCCGGCAAACGCGGAATGGAATGCCTATTGCGACGCGACAAGCGGATACATGAATGGGACACCGCTCGAACGGCTGTCGATCAAAGACTTCCTTGCATACGACAATGCCGCATCAGATGCCAATTGGCGGCTTCACGAAGGCTACGGCACTCTGATTTCTTCGAGCATTCCTGATGTCGCATTGCGACCCTCGACAGCAGTGCGCCGTATCGCGCTGTCCGATCGCGGAGTCCGGCTGGAGACCGACCGCGGTCCGATCACTGCCCGGAAGGCTGTGATCACGTCGTCGACCAACGTCCTTGCCAACGGTATGATCGCGTTCGATGCGGCAGTTGACGATCATCTTCAAGCGGCAAGCCAGTTGCCGCTTGGCCTGGCAGACAAGCTATTCCTCGAACTGCACGGGAACCATGGCCTCGAGCCCGAGACCCATCTTCTCGGCGATCCCCGCAACGCCGAAACTGGCAGCTACTATATCCGTCCGCTTGGCCGACCGATTATCGAGGGCTTCTTCGGAGGCGCAGGTGCCCTGGTCATTGAGCGTGCGGGGCTGCTGGATGCGTTCGCTTTCGCGATTGAACAGTTGTCGTCCCTGCTGGGTAGCGGCATACGGCGGCATCTGCGGCCACTCGCCGCGACTTCGTGGTGTCGTACCGATTGGATACGCGGTTCCTACAGTCATGCGCTCCCAAATCACTCCGATGCCCGCAACATATTGGCGCGGCCAGTCGATGATCGACTGTTCTTTGCGGGCGAGGCCACCCACATCTCGGATTTCTCAACGGCGCATGGTGCCTGGGAAAGCGGTATCAGGGCCGCCAACGAAGTCTTGCTGCTGACTTGAAGGGGTCGTAGACGCCCTGCGCTGTTTGGCCCCTCAGGATTGACTGCGGCTTGAGGTCGTCATCGATATCGCGGCGAGCGTCTCTGCATCACGACCGTAAATGTCATCGAAATAGTGCACGACGCCGTCTGCAGTTGGCCATGCTGTAAAGTATGAGACATATACCGGAACTTCTTCCGGTACCGGCATGTCCTTCTTTTCCCCATCGGTTATCTGTTGTGCAACAAATTCAACGGATGTTTTCAGAACCGCGGCTGCCATTGCGCGTGGGTTTTCCAACCGTACGCATCCGTGACTAAACATTCGATCCTGCGCGGCAAACTTTCCGCGCGCCGGAGTATCGTGCATGTATATGTCGTGAGGGTTCGGGAACAGGATCTTTAGCTGTCCTAGGGCATTGTCCGGCCCCGGCGGCTGAACAACGGAGATGTTCTCGAGAGGCTGGGCCCAATCGACCTTCGCGGACGACATCGGCTTTCCTTTTACAGAAACCTTGTAACCTTCCCTGTCGAGATATGCGGGGTCGCGCTTCAGATGCGGCAGCATCTCGTTGCGAATAATTGATTGCGGCACGCCCCAGTCGGGATTGAACTGAACAGTCTTGATCGAAGCATCGAAGAAGTTCGTCTGATGATCCTGTTGCCCGATTACGGCCTTCATCGAAAGTGCCAACTGACCCTGCTCATAGTAATACGCCATGTAAGCCGGTTGATTGATGAAGACATAGCGATCAGGAAACTCCTGAGGCAGCCAACGGATTTCCTCCATCGCAACAATGACCTTGTCAATGTTGGCGGCGCTATCGCCTCCCTGACCCGACGATCGCAGCCAATGAAGTTCCGCTGCAAGCTGGGCGAACTTCGGATTGCTCGGCATAAGTCGGTCGACGACCGGCATCAGATCCGGATGGGCAGACAATTGGTCGATGGCCGCCTTCAGATCAACTTGCTTCCGCTTGAAGTCATAGTAGTTGGAGAGCTGGTTGGGATCGATCCGCCCGCGGTAGTTATCCTGCAGAAACATCAGGAACTTGCCGGACAGCGACGCTTCAAATAGGGCCAAAGACTTCGCGTATTCGGGCGAGCCCCGCGGAACCGTCTCAAACGTCGTGGCGACCGCATAGTCACTGGCGCTCAGGCCCCAATCATCCGCCTGTTTCAACAGGTTCATCGCCTGCACTGCCTTGGCGGTGGGACCTCTGCCATCGACCCAGATAAGTTTTGCTTTCGGATTGCCGTAATAGGCCTCAACTGCGTCCGCTATATCGTTGTTCATCACGATCGAGACGCCGCCCATCTCGCGCAGTACCCTTGATTGATTACCTCCAACAGTCTCAAACAGTGTCGAGAACGAACTGGCTCCCTGCCGAGAAATGTGGACAGCCCGGCGCACAGGAACCGCGTAGGCATTTTTCGGGCTGGCCTGCTCGGCAAGTGCCGGCTGCGGCTCGGCGCTAACCTTGCCTTCCGACGCGGCAAACAGCACTAGACCGGCGAGCGCACCTGCGAAGAGTGTCAGTGTTCTCAGGGCCATCCGCTGTCCTCGAAACATTAAAGAGAGATCCGTGCGCTGCTACCATTATGTTCTATGAGCCAGACTACAACGCCGACATTCGGGCGGAAGATGGGCGGTATGGACCTCGGCATGCTGCCCCTTGTCTTCCTGCTTCTAAGAAGGGCCGACATCACCTCGTGAATTTTAGGCGACCAAGATTCAAATACGCTCTGATGTTGCTGGCACACGACCAATACGGGCCATTGGGATCGGCCCGAGGTGGACAGCGAATTCGTGGAGCGCGTCCGCAATGCTACAGCTGCCCCCCAGTCAGGTAGCTGTGTCCGACAAACTCCACGTCCTGATCGCCGAGTGCCGTCTAGCGAAATCAAACAAACCACGAACCTAGATATCCGAAATGTTCGCGGAGCGCCGGCTCGGAGGTCACCATGTTAGTGACGTATTCCTTTTCGTTCACCTTTAAGACGGCTTGAGCCGGTACCGCCGCTAATGAAACGGCCCGGCAGGCGGCGATTTCGTCAGACCATCCGGACGATCGGGAACATAATAGATCCGGTCCATCCAGGAAATTCCGACTTCTTCGGCCGCATCAATGAGGGCCAGCTTTGCATCGTCTGCCGGGAGCAACCCTTCCATAACCGCCGCGCAAACGGCAAGCGCACGCTCAAACGCCGGCCCAAAGGTTACCGGCCACTTGTCAGCTAGTAATGCGGAAGCTTCGCCAGTTCCTTTGATATCGATGGGTTGCGGAAAGCCAGGCAGCCAGATTTCCAGACCAAAGGTCCAATCGCTCGTTGAAAGCATGTGCGTGCTCCTCCCCTGAGTCGCTACGGGCAAAGACTCCTATCGGATCGCGGCGCTTTCATGGTCTCGAACGGCCCATGGCGTGTCGCCCGGACGATTTTACGACACTCTTGAAGTTAGACCGCCAATCGAGATGTCTACTTTGGATCCCAACGGCCCGGCCCTAGAGCTTGCCACCGCAGCCTCCCCAGTGTCGTTACGTGCGTCGTTTACGGTAACATACTTCACTGCGCTGTTGGTTTCAGGCACCATCAACCCGGCACCCGCCCCGCTAAAGCGCCTCTTCCTGCAACACGCGGGACCGTTAACTCGACCTTTGAGCGCGTGAAAGACGGCAAGATGGACGGTCGTGTTTTATGAGACTGAGATCGTTGAATGCCTTCGCAAACCCAAGTGTCGGATCGGCGCTGCGATGGCTCGTAAACCAATCCCGAAGATCGTGACCGACAGGTTCGGAGGCATGGAATGGCGGACGACCAGGAAACATCAGATCAAGCTCCTGAATTGGATTCGACGGACTCCATTCCCCCGCAATATGATTGCGGTCCCCTCAAGCTAAGCGGCAGCGGCAACGCGTTGTACGAACGCCATCTCCTGTTCGACAACGTTCTTGCATCGAGCGAGATAGGAAACCGTGAGCGGTATGAGGCAGTCGCACGCTCCGTTCGGGATATTCTTTCCCAGCGCTGGGAAAAGACAGAAGAGATATACAATCGCGAGAACGCCAAGCGCGTCTATTATCTCTCCATGGAGTTCTTGATCGGCCGCTCCCTTAGCAACAACGTTGTCAACCTGGGGCTCGGCCCTCTTGCGGATCGCTTTTTTCAAAGACATCAGCTGGACGAATTGGCCTTGCTTTCCGAAGAGCCCGACGCCGGGCTCGGCAACGGCGGTCTTGGACGCTTGGCAGCATGCTTTCTGGAGTCCATGGCGACGTTGCAATTGCCTGGAATGGGCTATGGCTTGCGCTATGAGTACGGGATTTTCAAGCAGTCGGTTGTCGATGGCTGGCAACGCGAACAACCGGACAATTGGTTGCGCAGACCCGATCCATGGGAAGTTGCCCGACCTCACCTGGCAGTACCGGTCGAGCTTGGATGTTCGTTCGAAGTGCGCGGCGGAAGCCTGAGAGCGATTGCCGGCGTGCCTTCAAGCTTGCTCGGAATCCCTTACGACAGGCCTGTCGTCGGCTACGGCGGAAAAACGATAAACACGTTGCGGCTATGGGCTTCCGCAACTCCCCACGTATTCGATTTCCAGGAATTCAGCGCAGGTGACTTTGTTGGCGCGCTGGCCGAACGGCTGACAGCGGAAACCGTGACACGTGTTCTTTATCCGGACGATTCCACAAGCATGGGACAGGGCCTTCGCTTCGTGCAGGAATATTTTCTTGTGGCGTGCTCGTTGGCCGACCTGGTTCGACGCTTCCAAAAAAGCAACAGTAGTTGGGATGATCTGCCGGGAAAGGTGGCTATCCAGCTCAATGACACCCATCCGAGTCTCGCCGTCGCGGAGCTCATGCACATCCTCCTGGATACGGCAAAACTTGACTGGGAGCGTTCATGGGACATTACGAAAAGGACCCTTGCCTACACAAACCACACCCTCCTCCCGGAAGCGCTGGAAAAGTGGCCGCTGCGCTGGTTTGAGTTGATGCTTCCACGGCACTTGGAAATCATCCTGGAAATCGATCGCCGCTTGCGGGAAGAGGTGCAAGCCCGCTGGCCGGGCGACAATGGCCGCATCGAGCGCATAGCCATTGTCGAGCAAGGCAATCACCTGGTGCGGATGGCTCACCTCGCAATAGCCGGCTCGCACAGCACCAACGGTGTCGCGGAGATACACTCGAAGCTGCTCAGAAGCGTCACCGTCAGTGATCTAGCAGAACTCTATCCTGACCGTTTCAACAACAAGACGAACGGCGTCACGCCTCGCCGCTGGCTATTGCTGTCAAATCCGGGTCTTGCCGAATGCATCTCCGAAGCTATCGGCGACCGCTGGATAGCGAACGCGACGGATCTCGAACGTCTGAGGTCGCTTGCCGATGACAGCGGGTTCATTTCCGCCGTCCAAACCGCAAAACGCAAGGCCAAAGTCCGTTTTGCCGATTGGCTCAAGGCGCAGGCCGGTGTTCTGGTTGATCCTGACACGATTTTCGATAGCCAGGTGAAGCGCATCCACGAATACAAGCGACAGCTCCTGAATGGGCTGCGGGTCGTCGCCCTGTACCATCGGCTGCGGCAGAATCCCGGTCTCGATATGCCGCCGCGCACCTTCTTCTTCGCAGGAAAGGCGGCTCCCGCCTACCACGCGGCAAAAATGATCATAAAGTTCTTGAACAATCTCGCCGCCACGATCGACGGCGATCCGTTGGTGCGGGGTCGCCTTCGGCTACTATTCCTGCCCGACTACTGCGTGTCACTCGCCGAGCAGCTCATTCCTGCCAGCGACGTGTCCAACCAGATATCAACGGCGGGATACGAGGCAAGCGGCACGAGCAACATGAAGTTCATGATGAACGGGGCGTTGACCATCGGCACGCGTGACGGCGCAACGATCGAAATGGCCCAAGCCGCGGGCGAGGAAAACTTCTTCCTGTTTGGGCTGACCGCAGACCAGGTGGCAAAGAGCCGCGGCTGGTATAGCCCCGGCTGGCACTATGAGAACGAGCCAGAGATACGCGCTGTCCTCGACCTGATCTTCTCAGGAGAATTCTCGCGAAATGAGCCGGCAGTCACCGACGCGCTGCGCAACATACTTCTGGTCGGCGGCGATACCTACATGCATCTGGCCGATTTCACCTCCTACATGGATGCAGATTTCCATCTTCAATCACTCTATCAAGAACCGGAAGCCTGGAGCCGCAAGGCGATCCTGAACATCGCGGCTTCAGGAAGGTTCTCGAGCGATCGCACGATTGCCGAATATGCCCGCGACATCTGGGAGGTAGCTCCATGTCCGGTGCCATCGGGTTAGTCTCATGACTGGATCGATGTATCGGTCCCGGCTAGACCAGCGGGAGTTGGCTCAGGAGTTTTCTGGTTTCGATCGCATCCCAGGAAATGTATTCGGTGATGGCCAACCCCACGATTTCGCAAGCAGCAGACACATCCCGAAGGAGCCGCACCACGCGCTCAGGTTCCAGACGCCTCCTGGGGACACCGGATAGAAACGTTTTATCAGTACCCGGTTTATTGAAAAGAATTGGCGGGAAACGGCCGGGCAAGATCGCTGGCCGGTGGAGAATGCGGCAGTTTACCAAGCAATCATGCTTAGACTATGCAGAATGATCTGCAGTCCCAGAGCGGCTTGGGTAACCCCGAGCACAACCGCCAAAACCTGCAATGACGTCCCGATCCATCTGAGGATGGATTCAGCAAACATCATGGCCAGCCAGTCAAGCGTCAGGATCAGCAATACGATCGCTGCCACGGTGACGCCTTCCGCTTGCCGGTCACCCGCCAACGTAGCGAAGACGATGACGGCGGCTATACCATAGGGCGTCACAATTGTTGGAAACGCCAACGGTGTCAGAGCCAATTTCAAATCTATCTGGCCCTGCTCCGTTGGCCGTATCATTGGGTCCGCGGTCGGCTGCAAAACGGTTCGCAAAGCCACCATGAACAAGATAATGCCGCCCGTCATCGCCAGCACCGGCAACGAAATTTCCAGATTTTCAAGCATGGTGCGTCCGAGAAATCCGGCGATGGCGAGCGCCGCCGCCGAGAACAGGATCGCTCTGGTGGCTAATTGTCGCCGAACGCTGGGCTCGTAGCTGCCCGCAAGGACCTTGAATGGCACCAGTATCTTGATTGGGCCGAGCATCAAAAAAAGCATCAGGAATATCTTGCGTGAGCCGAATTCCACCTCTGGGAAATCAGGCAGGGGCAAGGATTGCGCAACGGCTTGCACCGGAACGCTCGCCGCCCAAACCATAGCCAGAACAGACGCCAGGAGATATCGCCGCATTGGTCCCTTTGCCTTAGTGGTGCCGGTCGTCTGGTGTTCGTCAGCCATGTCAGCGGAACCGGGTTGCGATCCCGCCTCATACCACTTTCCGTTCTCGACCGCCATTTCGCCTTGGGGTCGAAGCGGTCCCTGGCTTCAGTGGTATCCCCACGCCCGGTCGGCCATTTGAAGGCGAAGTCCCGATCCAATATTGGACCATGTCCCAATACACGACGGGATTGGGAACCAACCCGATAGCAGCTTGCATTTCGGCAGTGCTCGTTGTTCAGTTAAGCAGCATGCATGTTTCATGGAGGGAGACATGGGCGCGACGATCGTCGAGCGCCTCGCAGAATGCGCCGCGATGATAGAAGATCTCTCGCAGCGCATTTCCCGGATCCAAACGGGCGAGGTGCAGCATCAGGCCAGATTCGCTGGTGGGTCCTGGGAGGACATTACGCCGGAGATGCTCGTTCTCTATGAGAGTCTGCTCGAAAACCAAAAGTTCCTTGCTGAGGATCTGCGCGGCCGTTTGAGTAGCGGCGATAGCTGATCTCACCTCCCGTCGCCTCACAAGAAGGCGGGCCACCGTGGTTCGAACATTCGGCGCTGCTCAACTTCCGTTTCCGCGCCCATCAGCGATGACTTACATCGCTGTGACACATGACAGTTCATCGTAGCGTCCGTGACTGCTTGATCAACCCGATCGTACAAGCTCGTCCAGAGATCACGCACTCGCTACTTCGCATCATTCGCATGAATTTGCGTTCTAAGGTAGCAGTTGCCACCAATGACCGCAGTCGGCCCTAAACAGGCTTCAGCACTAACGACCGTGTAGTTGCGTTACCTCGAAAGTCCATCGATGATAGCTATCAACGCAAAGGAGGTGACTGATAGGCCCATGCTGCCGAACATTGCTGCTCGCAGCCGCTTGAATTGACTGTCAATCAAGAAAGAGTTGGCGCGAGAGAATTGCCGCCCCTTGCGCTCTCCCCAAGACAGGCTTTCTTCTCCCGAAAGGATTGAAAGTGCTTTGGTGCGCCTGAGCATGAGTGCATTACTGATGATGCCACCGACCACCCCGAGCGCGAAAAGAACCATCAGAAGCCACAAAAGGATTTGAACGGAGGGCGTTTGATCTACTAAGCGCATGACAATGCGACCTCATTGGAAAACATCTGAGCATTACCACTTTTTGACTGCGCATCAATCACCTAGCTGATGTCCGCTCCTGGCGCGAAGCTGCCGCCCGTTGGCTTGGTGGCGTCTGCTACCGAACTCCGTGAATTTGCACTCCAACTGCACGTCGACAGCAATTCTCCAGATTGGACAGCCATGGCCGGAATAGATCGGTTCCCGTAATTTACCGTAACGTACGTGCGGCCTGATCTGATTGCTGCTAGCCTATCTTCATGGAGTTGCGAGGGGCCTCCGCATCCGCAAGGATTTTTCGCTCGACCGGCGGCTGAATTTTCTGCGGGTGCAAGCAAGATGGCCCAGACGTCCAGTGGGGACGATCATCCGTCGTCCACCAAAGAAAGAAAAGGTGCGATCATGACAAGGTTTCTTGCTTGGTGTGCAACTTGGCTGGCGGCGGTGTCCTGGCTCGCCATTCCGACGGAGCTACCGACGGCCTACGCGCAGCAGCCAGCGCCCGCATCCGCTTCCGCTTCGGCCGCCGCGCCGGCACCGAGTACCGCCGAAACAGCAGCGGCGCCTCAGGCCTTGACGGAGGACGAACTCGAGACGCTTGTCGCGCGCATCGCACTTTATCCGGATGACCTCGTGGCACTGATCACGGCTAGCTCGCTCTTTCCGCTGCAGATCGTCGAGGCGAACCGGTTCCTTGAAACGAAGAAGACTGATGACAAGCTCAAGCCCAAGGAGACTTGGGATGGCAGTATCATCTCTCTTCTCAACTATCCTGAGGTCGTCAAGATGATGAACGACGACCTGGAATGGACACAGACGCTCGGACAGGCGATCACCTATCAGCAGAAGGACGTCCTTGTGGCCATTCAACAGCTGCGCGACCAAGCGGTGGCCAAGGGCGCGATCAAAACGGACGACAAGATCACGATCGTCAACGAGGGCGACAACGTTGTCATCCGGCCTACTGACCCCGAGAAGGTCTACATCCCGAAATATCCGCCGGAGATGCTCTACGACCCGGGCTACGCCTACGAGCCCATTACCTACTATGACCAGCCCTATTCGAACTATTGGTATCCCGGTGCTGCCTTCTTCGCCGCAGCCGTGACGGGCGTTGCCTGGGCGGCCGCGGTCAACTGGGACAACTGGGGCGTTTGGGGCGGCAACTGGGGCGGCGACATCGACGTCGATTGCAACAATTGTTTCAACAACCGCAATTTCAACGGCAAGGTTAAGTGGAACGACGTCGACTGGAAGAACGTCGACCGCAGCAAGCTCAACATCGACAGAAGTCAGTTGGCGAACATCGACCGAAACACTATCCGAAACAATCTCCAGGCCAATGGCGCCAACAACCTGCGCAATCGCGCCTCCGAGATCAACCGTGAGCGCGGCGCTGGCATCGCCAACCGGGCGGACCGCGCAGCCGACGTGCGCAGAAGCACCGCGGAGGGTCTGAAAAACCGCGGCGGTGCCGCCGGGCAAGCCGGCCTCAACCGCCCCGGCGGTGGGGTCGCCAACCGGCCAGCGGCAGGAAATCGGCCGGGCGCCGGCGCGGGCGTAAATCGCCCTGGTGGCGGAAACCGGCCTGCGGCCGGCCAGCGGCCCGCGAACGGTAAGCTCGCCGGCAAGGCAGACAACCGCGGCCGCGCAAACGCACTCGGCAACGTCTCGTCGAAGCGCGGCCAGGTCGACGCTTCGAGGCGTGGAGCGCAGAGTCGCGCCAACGTCCAGCGCCCCAACCGTTCCAACGCCCAGCGCTCGCCCAACCGTTCCAACATTCAGCGCGGAGGCGGCGGCGGACGGCAGTATCGTGGCGGCGGTGGTGGACGGCCGCAGATGAGCCGCGGCGGTGGCGGCGGTAGACAAATGCCTCGAGGCGGCGGCGGCCGCGGTGGCGGACGCGGCAGACGTTGAGCGACCTTTGGGGAGAAAGACGATGAACACGTTCTTCAAGTCTGCAGGCCTCTGGGCCGTTCTTGCAACAACGACCGTTCTTTGCGGAGCTGTTCCGGTGCTCGCCCAGGATACGCCGTTCGACAACTTCACGGCCTCAACTCCGGCGCCGCAATTCGACGACCCGATTGCGGCGGTCGATAAGCTGAAGGCAGCGCTGTCGTCCGGCGAAGTCGATGGTCTTGCTGCGCTGCTCGGCATCGACGCGGTCAAGCTAAAGGCCAACGAGGACGCCATGAACACCTACCGGCAAATCCGCGAGGGCGCCGCAAAGCAGGTGGTCGTGGAGGACCGGGACGGCAAGAAGATCGTCGAGATCGGCGACAAGCTTTGGCCGCTCCCCTTCCCGCTCGCGAAACGTGGTGATGGCAAATGGGCCTTCGATACCAAGGCGGGCTTCGAGGAGATCCTCGACAGGCGGATCGGCGAGAATGAACTCCAAGCGATCGACACCATGCGCAACTACGTCGACGCGCAGCAAGAATACGCTTCGGCCGATCACGACGGCGACGGCGTTCTCGAATATGCACAGAACCTTATCAGTAGCCCTGGCAAGACAGACGGCCTTTACTGGCCCTCCAACCAGGGAGACTCAGACAGTCCCGCCGGAGCCTTCGTCGAACAGGCCGCTCTCGAGCGTGCGAAGGCCGGGGATGGCTATTTCGGCTACCGTTTTCGTATCCTGAAGGGCCAGGGCGCCAACATAGCCGGTGGCGACTACAGCTACATAATCAACGGCAACATGATCGTCGGGTTCGCGCTCGTCGGATGGCCCGTCAAATACGGTGAGACGGGAGTGAAGACGTTCCTGGTGAGCGAGAAGGGCGTCGTCTACGAACGCGATCTCGGCACCAACACCGCCGCGGCGGTCGCGAAAATGACGCGCTTCAACCCCGACGAAAAGTGGGACATCGTTTCAAACTGACGCTTGGCACCGCCCCGCCCATGGGGCGCATTTCGCAACGTTCGGACAAAATTCGAATGCGGTGCGTCCCTTGCCGCCTGTGACTGGGAAAGACAAGCCTGCATTCCTTTCGTCCGTAAATGGCTACGAATTGCCAGGCGCGCGAGCGTCGCTTCGATTGGCGCCTAAATTGAGACTTCTCAGACGAGATCTGGGCGATGTTCGCCACTGCTGCAAACTCCGTGGCCGCCAGGCGCGAAGAACCACCTCGCGGCGTCAGGAATAGGGTTCACGGACCCCATTTTGGAAACCGCCCCCAAGCGAGATCACGAGTGTTGCAGTTCCGCACTCGACTCGCCGTTAAAGCAATGCTCCAGTAACAACGGGCTAAGTTGGGAGTTGGCGATGTACTACGAGTGGAACGAAGCCAAAGCGAGACGGCAGTACCTGATCAAGTTCGCCTCGGTCTGGCTGGCAGCGATCGCGTTGGCATTTCTTCCTGTCTGGTGGTTGGTGCAGGAAACCACTTTCTAGTCTTGTCAGACGAAGATCTTGCCTGATCGGGAGACAGCCAAGGGGTGAACTCGGCCGCAACGCCTACGCCTCTCAGAACTCTCGAAACAGTTCCTACCAGCGGTAGCGCCAGCTACCAACATTGGCGTACGTGCGATCGACGGTCGGCTGTGCTTTTATGAGCCCGGCCAGAAATAGTGCGGCCACTTCCTGTGATAGTGCTCCGAGGTCCGCGCACACCCCTGCGGGCCTCGTCCTTTGCGCCTCCCACCGAATGACTAGCCCTCCCCCTCAAACGGAGGCATCCTGCCCTTCGCCCCAATAGGTTATTCTGTAACTTGTTCGCAGTCCCTCTGTGAGCAGGGTTAACTCAGGGCCCCTCAGAACCCCGTCGAGCCTTGCGCTTCTCTGTTCTACAGCCAGGCCGCGACAATAGCCGCGGCCTCGGCATTTTCAGGAGGGCTTCGATTTCGGCTGATCCCGACCCGCGATCGACATGTGCTTGAAGCCTCTGTCGTTCGCTCACATCCGTCTGTCATTTGGTTGCACATCGAAGCCGCTATGTGACCTCTGGCGACTGTCGATCTGCGGGCTCTCGCATACAAATCGCCTCCTCAGCGCGTCGCGGCCGCCGAATGCCACGTCGGCATGACCGTGGTGACAGCAGGCTGGATGATGCTTGGACGAGTGAGTGTGCTGATGGTCAAGAACACTTGGAGGGCGCGTCAATGCCCCCTAAAGTCGGCCTGGACGCACTCTTCATCAACGGCGATGAGAACTGCGACAAACGCTCGGGTACAATGCCGGGCGCCCTGAGCTGGCGTAACACGAACGAGGTGAACCGAAGGCAAGATGAGCGGGCACGGCAGGGACAGGTTCAAGGTTGCCATTCTGGTTGTTGCCCTCACCGGCCTTGCGGTTGGGGCCAGCCTGAGGCTCGCCGGAAATGTTGATCTCGCCGAGATGGTCTGGGTCGCGGGCGTCGTTCCTGTCCTCGCCGTCCTAATCATCGAGATTGTCCGAAGCCTCTGGAGAGGCGAGGTCGGCCTCGACATCGTGGCGGCTCTGTCCATGTCGGCCGCGCTTGTCTTCGGCGAGACGCTCGCCGCCGCCGTCGTCGCGCTGATGTACACTGGAGGCACATTCCTCGAGAGCTTTGCCGAAGGCCGTGCCCGCCGTGACATGCAAGACCTCCTCTCACGCATTCCACGCACCGCCGCCCGATACCGCGACGGCGCGTTGGAAGAGGTGTTGCTCAACCAAATCGCACCCGGCGACCTTCTCCTCATTCGGCAAGGGGACGTCGCGCCTGTCGACGGAACTGTCGAGAGCGCGCGCGCGGTCGTCGACCAGTCAGCCATGACAGGTGAATCGATGCCTGTGAGACTGATGCACGGGCAAGAGGCGATGAGCGGCTCGACCAATGTGGGCGATGCCTTCGATCTGCGCGCAAGCCGCCGCGCTGCGGAGAGCACCTATGCAGGAATCGTCCGTCTGGTCGAGGAGGCGCAGCGGTCGAAGGCGCCGATGTCTCGGTTGGCGGATCGCTATTCGATCCTGTTCCTCGTCGTTACCGTCACGCTTGCCGCTGCCGCATGGTGGATGACCGATGACCCAATCCGGGCCGTAGCCGTGCTGGTCGTAGCCACACCCTGCCCTCTGATCCTTGCGGTGCCGGTCGCGTTGGTCGCGGGCCTATCGCGGGCCGCGCACTTTGGCGTGCTGATCAAGGGTGCCAGGGCCCTCGAGGCACTCGCGCAGGCCCAAACATTGATTCTTGACAAGACCGGCACACTGACGGACGGCCGCCCACAGATTGTGTCGGTCGACACTTATGCCGACTTGCCGCCGGGCGAAGTGCTTCGCCTGGCTGCGGCAGCCGATCAGGCATCGAAGCACCCCATGGCACAGGCGATCGTTGCCTCGGCACGCGCGCAGGGCATGCCCCTGCCAATACCGACGCATATCGAGGAAGTTCCAGGAGACGGGGTCGCGGCTCAGGTGGACGGCCGATCCGTCGTCGTGGGCGGGACAGATTTCGTCATCAGCAAGATTGGCAGATCGCGGGCTCCGGATCAGGAATCCGAAGCGGGCTCTGTGCTGGTCGCGGTCGCGGTGGACGGCCAGCTCGCGGGAAATCTGGTCCTGTCCGACCCGTTGCGCCGGGAAACGGCAGGCTTCCTTTCCGGCATCCGCCGCAGTGGCATTAGACGGATTGTGCTTGCCACAGGCGACCGTCACGCCGTCGCCGAGGCCGTTACGGAAGGGCTCGGGCTTGATGTCGTCCGCGCCGACCTGACGCCCGACCAGAAGGTCCTTCTGGTGCTGACTGAACGCAAGAACGGGCCGGTGATGATGGTGGGCGACGGCGTCAACGACGCTCCCGCATTGGCGGCCGCCGATATCGGCGTAGCCATGGGGGCCCGGGGTGCAGCCGCTTCCGCCGAGGCTGCTAGCGTTGTTCTGCTGGTTGACGACCTCGGTCGGATCGTTTCCGGGTTAGATGTGGCTAAGCGATCACGCCGGATCGCGCTCGAAAGCGTCGTCGCGGGCATCGGTCTTTCCATGGCCGGAATGGTTGCGGCGGCCCTTGGCTACCTCACGCCAGTCCAGGGCGCGCTCCTTCAGGAGGTAATCGATGTTGCGGTCATCCTGAACGCCTTGCGCGCGCTGCGAATAACACCAAGAAACGTGTCGGCTATGGGCACACGGGTTAACCCTGTCGAGCTCCAATCCCAGGCAGGACGCTACGGTGCTTCTCAATGACTAGCCTCTCCCATGCTGAGACTCATATGGTGTCTCGACGCTTATGCGACGCCGATCTGCATCGGCGATGCATCCGGCAATGCCTTTGAGGGGCCGGAAGCCCGTCATTGAAAGCCTCAAATTGCAAGATGTCAGAAAGGTTTAGGCTGAGGGCCGAGAGCGGTCTCGATCTGTCGCGAATATTACAACCAGAAACTTATTTTGAGACGACACGGCCACTAAGTCCGGTAGGCTGCTTCCATGAGGGGGTAGCTGGAATGAACTCGGAAGCGCGAGACTATGGACTTCAGACCGACTGGCAAAGCATCGCCATGCTAACGATGCCATTGGCCATTGCCGTCGTTTCGTTTGGATGTCAGTTTTTCCTGTAGATGTCTCATCATGCAAGGCTCCGCGCTTTGGCAGCACAAAGCTGCAGCGCAGTGACTTGCATCCTTTTGAACGCCCATAGATTGTCACAAGGAGAGCGTTGCCCGACGCGGTTGCGTTCTATCCAGACAACCTCATTTTAAGCTCGACAAACACAATCCGAGGAAATTCGCTGCACCCTCGCGCGACGCGCAAGGCGCAGCGATTTGATGGCGAGTCCGAAAACCCGACCGCCATGTCTCGCAGGACAGCTTTGTAGACAATCGCTTCCCTCCCTAGGGTCCTCAAGCTTGCGCCGGCTCAAGGTGCGAACGAGCGGGCCACCGGTTCCGACCGCGGCAAGTCAATGGAAACAGCGAAAGCGACTCAAGATGTATTTGGCGACGTTTACTTCGAGCCGTATTCACTTACCTAAAGGGCAGAATAGCCCGAGAATTTAAGGGAGCTGCCTGGGCAACCTCCTCGCAGCAGGCGATACCGGCAGCTGCCTTTTGACGGAGGAGAAAATGACCGATAGCCGCTTAGATCCGAAGGGACCCGATCTCGCCCTCGGCATAGCACTCGACGACCTTCCCGATGGAGGCAAGCTGGTTGGCCACAAAGACGGCGAGGCCGTGCTTCTCGTGCGTCATGGAGCAGAGATATTTGCCGTCGCCGCCACCTGTTCGCACTATGGCGGACCGCTGGTCGACGGCCTGGTTGTCGACGACAATGTTCGCTGCCCCTGGCATCATGCCTGCTTCGATCTGCGCACGGGAGAGGCCCTGCGCGCACCGGCCCTGTCGCCGCTCACGTGCTGGTCGGTCGAGCAGCGCGGCGATAGGATCTTCGTCGGCGAGAAGCGCAAGAAATCGTCGCCAGCCTCGCGCGATAGCAATGCCGAAGTCCTACCGGAAAGAATCGTCATCGTCGGCGGTGGCGCGGCGGCTTTTGCCGCGGCCGAAAGACTGCGGCGCGAACAATATCAGGGCGCCATCGTCATGATCAGCGACGACGAGGCGTTGCCCGTCGACCGCCCCAACCTCTCGAAGGACTATCTTGCGGGCAAGGCTCCCGAAGACTGGATCCCACTGCGCACGGAAGGCTTTTATGCCAAGAACGGCATCGAGGTACGCCTCGGAACGAAGGTTGCCGACATTGATGTCCGCGCCAGAGAGGTCGTGCTCGCCGATGGCGGTCGGGTCGCCTTCGACAAATTGCTGCTAGCGACCGGTGCCGAACCGGTGCGCCTCAGCATACCGGGTGCCGACCAGCCTCATGTCCACACGCTGCGCTCGCTTGCCGACAGTCGCGCGATCATCGCGCGGAGCGGCACGGCGCGGCACGCTGTCGTGCTGGGCGCCAGCTTCATCGGCCTCGAGGTCGCTGCAGCGCTTCGGACCCGCGGTGTCGAAGTGCATGTGGTGGCGCCTGAGGAACAGCCGATGGAGCGGGTGCTAGGTCCCCAGATGGGCGACTTCATCCGCGCCCTGCATGAGGAACACGGTGTCGTCTTCCATTTGAAAGATACCGCTGCGAGCATCGGCGCCAGCGAGGTTCTGCTGACGAGCGGCAGCACGCTAACCGCCGACCTGGTCGTTGCAGGCATCGGCGTGCGTCCGCGGGTCGATCTCGCCGAAAGAGCGGCTCTCACCACCGATCGGGGTGTCTTGGTCGATGCCTATCTGGAGACCAGCGCGCCGGGGATATATGCGGCCGGCGATATAGCGCGGTGGCCCAACCCCCACAGCGGCGAGAACATCAGGGTGGAGCACTGGGTCGTGGCAGAGCGGCAGGGCGCTACCGCTGCGCTGAACATGCTCGGACGCCGGAAGGAGTTCACGGATGTACCGTTCTTCTGGAGCCAGCATTACGACATCCCGATCAACTATGTCGGCCACGCCGAGAGATGGGACGCGATCGAGATCGAGGGCGACATTGCCGCGAAGGACTGCCTCCTGCGCTTCACGCACGGCGGACACGTTCTGGCGGTTGTCACGATCTTCCGCGATACGGAAAGCCTCGAGGCAGAACTGGCGATGGAACAAAACAAGGCATAAAGCGCGTAATGGCTCCATGCCGAGCCACATCTCTCCGGTCGCCAGATAGCGCCGTGGAGTTGATCCATAAAGCACCGAATGGCTGCCGCCATGGGCGTCACGCGCGCCGCTATAATGGCTGCCAACGGCTTCACATGTTGATCCAGGCCCCGACCTACGGTGCAAGATAGGGCTTTTCCTTCCCGCGACTGCGAGACGCCCTGAGTTGACAAATGGCTGACTGCCCATAATCTGCGCGTACGCCTTTTAGATCGCCGTTTTTTTCGGAGTGAGGTTCATGCCCATGGCAAAGTGCATGAGACGATTTCTGCTGGCGAATGTTGCCCTTTGGCTTTCCGCGATCGCGGCAGGCGCTGCGACGCTCGATACGGTCACCCAGCGCGGCAGTGTGCGTATCGGCTACATTACCGACGAGGCGCCCTTTTCCTCCGTCAAATCGGGCGCCGATCCGATGGGATATGCCATCGACCTGTGTGGCAAGATCGCCGACGAAATAGAGCATCGGGTTCCGCAACTGAAGCGCGAATATGTTGAAATGACGCTCGCCAACGGCTTCGATGCAGTGAAAAACGGACAGGTCGACCTGCTTTGCGGTGCGATCACAGTCAATTTGAAGAGGCGAGAAATCGTCGACTTCTCACAGCCAATCTTTCTGACGGGGGCGACCGCGCTGCTCCGCAAAGATTCGCCTAACTATCTGCAGACTCTTTTTCTCGAGAAGCCCGCTGTTCGCCCGGTCAGCCAGCGTGTCCCCTCCACACGCGTAATCGGGGTGCGGGCAAGCACAACAACTGGAACGACCCTGCGCGAGGCGTTGGCCATCCAAGCCTCGAAGACGAAACTTGCCGATTTCGAAACGCACGAGGACGGGCTTAAGGCGCTGGAGGATCACAAGATCGACGCCTATATCGCCGATCAGGTGCTACTCAGCAGCCTGGCCAAGCGGGCGCGCGATCCATCGTCGCTCGAGATCGGCGATCGGCTCTTTACGCATGAACCCTATGCAATAGCGCTGCGTCGCGACGACGCCGACTTCCGCCTGCTGGCCGACCGTGCGTTGACGGCGTTCTATCTGTCGGACGATTTTCTGCCGCTGCTGGAAGGCTATTTCGGATCCGAGGCGCCGATGCTGCACACGCAAATCATCATGGAGCATGTTCCCGATTGATTTTAATCACCTCAATCAAGGGATTGCACAAGCAGCTGCACCGCTCTGCGGAACGACCGACCGCAAAGGGGTACCCTGAGGGCTAATGCCCGCCCCGCCCGAGAAGATGGGCCGCCAACCGCCAGGTATGATGCGCGATTCGGTCGACTCGTCGGGCGGCGTCGATCCGCGCGAAGGCACTCGCAGCGACCAGCTCTCCCGGCGCAACCGAGGCAAGAGTTGTCGCGCGATGGTCCTGCTTCAGCGCGCTGAGTTCTTTTGCCGCCCGTTCGGCTTCCGAAAGCGTCGCGGCGACCTCGGGTGACACGCTCCAACCGATAGCCGCGGCCTGCGCGCTGAGGGCGGTTTCAGAAGTGATCGAGCGACCAATCGCTTCGGCCGCGATCATCACACGTGCGCATAACTCGGTCGCGCGGCGTTCGAGAACGGCTTCGGCCGGCCGGCCGGGGAGCTCCCCCTCCTCCAGGACCTCCGCAAGGCGCGAAGCGTGATCGAGTGCGTGCAGCATGCTCGTCATGCGCAACCGCTCATCCTCAGTCTCGGGCGGCTCCTTCAATTCCGAGAGAAAATCCCGTATCTCCGATAGAACGATGCCGGTCGAAACGCCTCCGGTCGCAAGCCTCGTCCGGCCTGAGAGCGCGGCGGAAACCGAGGCAGTGTTCGTCGCGAGGACGTCCGCCAGGACGCGCCTGACCGTCTCGATCGCGATGACCGGACTGGCAAGGGCGCTTGGATCAAGCGCGCGCTGAACGGCCGTCTGCCTCGACGGCAACATGCGCTCGACAACGCGGGTAAACCATTGCGTCGCCGGAAGCAGCACCGCAACCCCCACGACGTTATAGGCCGTGTGATAGGCAGCAAGCTGCGTCATCCCGTCG
Organism: Hyphomicrobiales bacterium; assembly: GCA_900466985.1. Taxonomy (GTDB): domain Bacteria; phylum Pseudomonadota; class Alphaproteobacteria; order Rhizobiales; family Rhizobiaceae; genus Rhizobium. The sequence continues at coordinate 429,254 of UBOA01000014.1, read as the reverse complement.
ACCGACGCGGAAAAGCGTTTCATCAGTACGGTTGTGAACGGAAAGGCGATGATCGCGATAAGCGCCGCGATCATCTTGAATAGCACATAGGCCAGGGCGAGGCGCTTGGCCGTCGTGCTGGCGCCGATCGCGGCCAATGCGGAGCTCGTCGCCGTCCCGATATTCTGGCCGATGATCAGTGCTGCGCCTTGCTCCAGGCTCACTGCCCCGGCGTAGAAGGCGGAAATGGTCACGGCGATCGCCGCCGTCGAGGACTGCATGACCGCCGTCATCGCCAAGCCAACGCCGATCAGCATCATGAGGCCAGCCAAACCCGCGCCCCAGCTAACTCCTGGAGAACCAAGCACCGAGGGCAGATCGGACGGATGCAGCGTCTCCGCCAGTCCCCCCATGCCCTGCTGCAGCGTCGTCAGCCCGTAAAGAATGAGCGCGAAACCCGCAAGCGCACTGCCCCCCGCCGCGATCCTCCCGCCGCTCAGCAGCTTGGCCAGCGCTCCGATGAATATCATCGGCAGCGCGTAGGCTGAGAGCGAGACTCTCACGCCGATCAGCGCCACCAGCCACCCCGTTCCCGTCGTGCCGACATTGGCGCCGAAAACGAGCCCAAGCCCCTGCGGGAAGGTCAAGAGCCCGGCGTTGACGAGACCGATCGTCGTCATCGTCACCGCGCTCGACGACTGGACGAGCAAGGTCACGACAGCGCCCCAGAAAGCGCCGGAGAGCGGCGTGGCCACCGCTGCACCCAAAGCGGTCCGTAGCGCCGATCCCGCCAATGCCTTGAGGCCGTCGGTCATGACGGTCATGCCGAGGAGAAAGAGCCCAATTCCACCGAGAATGGCAACCGCTGTCGACATCGGCGTTTGGCTCCCTTCGCTTCGCTCTTTATCTCTTCAAGCTAATAGGACCAACCGCGCCGTGCAAGCGGGCTTGGAATGCCTTCATTTGGGTGAGTGAGCGCACGGGAAAGCCGGCGCGCGGCCCTCGATTCGGTGCTCATCTTTTTCCGGATCTGATCCGCAGCGGCCGGCTTGCCTCCTTGCCTCTCCTTGCCGTAAGCGGACACTTCTTCCGCCGGCTGTCGCGGCTCAGGAGCCAGCAAAAAACCTGTTGGCGGGGCGAGATAGGCCAAGGTGTTCACGTAGCGTCGCACCCTCGTAATCCCTCCTGAAAATGCCTCGTCGCTGCAGCTCGGGTACAAGCCGATCAACGACATCGTCGAGACCTTGGGGAAGGTAGGGGAAGACGATGTTGAAACCGTCGCTGCCGCGTGCCGTCAGCCATTGCGCCATCTCATCGGCGATCGTTTCCGGCGTTCCTACGAAGGCAAGGCCGGCATAGCCGCCATAGCGCTGCGCGAGCTGCCGAACGGTCAACTGCTCTTCCTGGGCGAGCTTCAGGACCTGCGCGCGGCCGGTCTTGCTGGCGTTCGTCTCCGGTATGTCGGGCAGCGGTCCATCCGGATCGAAGCCGGAAGCATCATGACCAAGGGCGATCGAGAGCGAAGCGACGGCGCTGTCATAGTGAACGAGGCTGTCGAGCAGCGCCCGTTTCGCGCGCGCCTCCTCAATGCTGTCGCCAATGACGATGAAGGCGGCCGGCAGGATCTTGAGGCTATCAGGATCGCGGCCGACGGCGGCCATCCGGCCCTTGATATCGGCATAGAGCGCCTGCGCCGCCGGGAGATCGCGTGGCGAGCAGAAGACGACTTCGGCTGTCTCGGCGGCAAGCTGGCGGCCCGGCTCTGACTGCCCCGCCTGCACGATCACCGGCCATCCCTGAGGCGGGCGGGCAATATTGAGCGGACCGCGCACGCTGAGCTCCTCGCCCTTGTGATTGAGGACATGCATTCTGGCCGGGTCGAAGAACTGGCCACTTTCCACGTCGCGCGTAAATGCGTCGTCGGCGAAACTGTCCCAGAGGCCGGTGACGACGTCGTAAAACTCGCGGGCGTGGCGATACCGTTCGCCGTGCTCGACATGTTCGTCGAGGCCAAAATTCAGTGCGGCGTCGGGATTGGCCGTCGTCACGATGTTCCAGCCCGCGCGCCCGGCGCTGATATGGTCAAGCGAGGCGAAGCGGCGCGCAACGTGATAGGGCTCGTCGAAGGTCGTCGAGGCTGTCGCAACGAGCCCGATCCGATCGGTGACGGCGGCAAGCGCCGACAGCAGTGTGAACGGCTCGAAGGAGGTTACCGTCTGGCTCCTCTTTAGTGCCTCGACGGGCATGTTGAGCACAGCCAGGTGATCGGCCATGAAGAAGGCGTCGAACTTCGCCGCCTCCAGCTTTTGCGCAAACTCCTTCAAGTGCTTGAAGTTGAAGTTCGCGTCCGGGTAGGCGCCGGGATAGCGCCAGGCTCCGGTATGGAGACTGACGGGGCGCATGAAGGCGCCGAGATGCAATTGTCGCTCGTGTGCCATCAACTCGTCCCGCCTTATTGCGCGCCGACTACGCCTGCGGCTGCTTGGTCTTGCGCAGGTACGGCAGCACCGTGTCAAACGATCCGAAGCGTGTTACCGCGTCCTCGTTGGAGACGGCCGCCGTGATGATGACGTCCTCGCCCTGCTGCCAGTTCGCCGGTGTCGCGACCTGATGCTTGGCCGTCAACTGAATGGAGTCGATCGCGCGGAGGATCTCGTTGAAGTTTCTCCCCGTCGTCATCGGGTAGGTGAGGATCAGCTTGATCTTCTTGTCCGGGCCGATGATGAAGACGGAACGAACGGTTGCGTTGTCAGCCGGCGTGCGGCCTTCCGACGTTTCTCCGGCTCCAGCCGGCAGCATGTCGTAGAGCTTGGCAACCTTCAGGTCCTTGTCGCCGATCAATGGATAGTCGACATCGAAGCCGGTCGCCGTCTTGATATCGCTCTTCCACTTGCTGTGGCTTTCCACGGGATCGACGGAGATGCCGATGATCTTGGCGCCGCGGCTGCGGAATTCAGGCTCCAGCCCTGCCATCGCCCCAAGCTCGGTCGTGCAAACCGGCGTGAAGTTCTTCGGATGCGAGAAGAGCACCGCCCAGCCGTCACCGATCCAGTCGTGGAACTGAATGGGACCCTGCGTGGTGTCGGCGGTGAAATCAGGGGCAATATCGTTGATGCGGAGGCTCATGAGTAGTGACCTTGTTGGAAATGGCGCTGGTGTTCAATGACCGGCGATTCTGTAGTCGTTTTCTGGCGCTGTTCAAGCACTTGTGCCACGATGCCGGGGATCATGGCCGCAGTTCGCGTGCCGGCCAGTTACCTCATCGATGACATTGATTACCACGCGGACGAGGCCTCTCCACCAAGAGACGGCTTTTTCGGCGGTATCTTATCGAGATGCCGCGTTCTGGCTTTCAGGGTTTCGAAGGCACGGTAGCCCCCCGGCCACCGGCCGTAGCCGCTGGCCACATTGACGTGCCCGGCCAAACCGGCATTGCGAAGCTCGCTGCCCCAGAGACGGGCAAACAGTGTCAGGCGATCGAGCGACATGTAGTGATCGTTCAGGCTGCCGACGACGATACTCGGAAACGGCAGCTCGGCCGTCGGCATCGTCCCAAATGCAATCTGCCCGGGATGCAGCTTCTCAGTTACAAGCAGGTCGCACGGCGCCACGAGCAGCGCTCCCCTCACCCGCGCCGCAGCAGGCCGCCCGGCAAGGCTTGCCGCGAGCAGACATCCAAGACTGTGAGCAACGATATAGGCTTCACCGGCATCTTCGAGCACGGCCTCGAGCCTCGCCCTCCAGACGCTGAGGTGCGGATGATCCCAGTTGTCCTGCAGGACGAGGCGACTTTCGGGATGATCCCGCAGCCATGCGGTTTGCCAGTGCGCATCTTCTGATCCGAAGAGCCCGGGAAGAATAAGTACTGGCGCCATCATCAATCCTTATCCGCATCGTGTGAAGAAGTGTCTGTTCCTAGAGAACGCCGAGGGTGACGGCGAAGAGGAACCCGAAGGCGAGCACCGTCGCCGCGGAAGCGGTCACATCCGCCGCGGCATCTGCAAGCCGGCTACGCGGAGCAACATGGCGAGCATCGAAAACGGCCATGACGATCCCTCAGTACCAAGGCGCCGGAGACGAGCTCCAATAGTAGATTTCATAGTCGCGTGCCGTTAGTTCGCCGTCGCCATGCGGCTCAAACCGTGGCGCGGCTGCCGGTTGAGAAAGACCGATGAGGACCATCGACCGGAACCAAAGAAGAAGAGACTGCATCATCGTTTTCTCCTTGCCCTACGTCAGATCAGCTGGTTGCGCCTCGCATTCGAAAGCAGGTCCGCGGCGCTGGCGACAGGGCCGAACAGCATCAGCAGCCGATTTTGCTCACGTATCGTCAGCCGATAGCGACGCGCAAAGTCGAAGACGCTCCAAAGCTCGCTCCCCATCGCCCGTTTCTCTGCACTGTCCATGCCGCCATTCCTCCAAATCTCATTCGGCCGCCTGAAGCGAGGCCCTTGCCGAGGGGACGAAAGAGAAGGCAGCCAGTTCGTCGACGACAGAACCGATACGGCCAGACAGTGCCTCCGAAGCGATTTTGTAGTCGACGAAATCGCGGTCAGCGGCATAGACGGCCGTCGGCAAAGTGTGGGCCATGAAGAATCCGAACAGCGGCCGCAGCTGATGCTCGACAATCAGGGCATGGCGGTCTCCGCCTCCGGTGGCGGAAATGATGATCGGCTTCGAGCGCAGTTCGCTCGGCTCGATAAGATCGATCAGGTGCTTGAACAGGCCGGGATACGAACCCTTGTAGGTCGGCGAGCCGATGACCAGGACATCCGCCTTGACGATATCATCGAGAACCTGGCTGGCCTGTTCATCCAGGTCGCGACGCCAGAGCGCAGTGCCCAGCGACGGACCGACGTCCTTCAGATCGTAGATCTTGCTTGAAAAGCCGTAGTTTTCAGCAGCAAGCCCCGCAATATGCTCGACCAGGGCATAGGTCTTGGACGGACGGTTAAAGCTACCGGCAATGCCCACCAATCGCAGCGACATAGATCTCTCTCCTTTGTTGTTAGACCGAATATTGTCTATAAATTTTATGAACAAAAGAAATGACGTTCCGTTATCTAGGAGAACCGTGAAATTCGATGCCCTCGGGCGCGTCGTCCCGCGGCCTGGCTTCTGCAACTCCTAAGCCGTTGAATAGCAAAACCTACGAGGCGGCCGAGAGCGACGGCCAGCCGTGCGCCGGCCCACCCGTTCAAAAGTCCCAAAGCGTGCCGCAAGCTTTCTGTCTCGGCATACGCGTTTTTCTTGGAACCCTTTGGCCGCGCCGCTCGTTGTGTGATTGCAGCGTTTGAAATCCGCGCTGCCGGACCAGCATCGCCTATGTAGGTTCGTCAAAAAGGCCCGGTGGATTCGATCCCGCCGGGCCTTTTCTTGGTCCCTTCGCCCGCTTTTTCTCCTTCGATTGTCGTTCGTTTTGAACAACTTGCGGTCTCGAGCATTAACTATCGTCTGCAACCAGGAAACAACCCAATGACGATCACCGCCAAAGTTGCCGCCGCCCTGTGCCTGCTCATGGCACTGAGTTCTTGCGCAAACACGATCAAGGGGATTGGGCGCGATACGGCCAATACCGTCAATGCGACCCAGAACGCCGGCAATCGTGTAGCGAATGCTGCGTCCCGCTAATCTCGTTGATGGCTTCGCCGCCAACAACCGGGCCCCGCATGCTTCCGGTCTGAAACCTGCCGAGACGCGCTTTTGGCGGGCAACCTGACAGCGTTTCAATCTCTTCGCGTTAATCGACGGAAATAGCCGGCGGGCCTTGAAATCGCATCGATCGAAGCAAAGATTTGTCTGGATGCGATGGAGGCCTAGCCATGTCGAACTATAAAGAGGAAAGGCGGTTTCGGTGTCAGGACGACAGAGGCAAAACCTATGTCGTCATTCAGCAGATCAGGATTTCTGGCCAAAGCGCGCCTTTGCCCAAGACCGACTATATGACCGAGGACGGCGAGATCGTGAATCGACTCGATGAAGATCATTTTCTGCTCCTGCTCGATGGGCAGGTACTGCACATTCCCCATGTCTCGGATACGGATCACTGAGCGGTGACGGCAACGCCGAAACGGCGCGCCGCTGACTCCAGGCGGATGCTTTCGATGCGTCCCCGCCGACCAAACTCAACCGAATCATGATTCTGCGCGATCGTCCCGCATGACTGGGACATGAACGCCGGTTTCAGTGCGCATTCATTCGCCACATCTAATCTGCCCGACCAACAGCGCTCCGAAGCCGTTGCGTTGACAGATACAGATGGAGACCGATCATGAGAAAGCTTATCGTTACAGCCGCCGGACTCGCGACGCTGCTCGTAAGCGCACCGGCTTTCGCGGACGGCGTATACTTCGAGTTCGGCTCCAGCCCACGCTATTACGACGATCCGCCTCCGCCGCGCTACTACAGACATGGCCCGCGCTATGCGTACGACGATGATGGCGATGATTATTATCGCCCGCGTTATGCGCGACAGGTGTGCTGGGACCAGCCCTACGAGAAAAAGAGCCATCACCACTACATCACCAAATACAGGACGGTCTGCCGCGACCGCTAACATGCAGTGCGGAAGGCAATGATGGCGCGCCGGGCGGCGCACGATCATTGCCTTCCGCATCCTGCGTCCTGCCTTCCTTTTTCAACGAAAGCGCAAAAAGGTGATTGGCCCGGATGGTTCGGTTGCGATAGGACTTCGCGCATCATTGCCTGCCGCCGGAGTGCCTAAGTGTCGATTGCCGATATTTCCTTGTTGAGCGCCCTATTTGCCGGCGCGCTGTCGTTCCTGTCGCCCTGCGTCCTGCCTCTCGTTCCCCCCTATCTCTGTTATATGGCCGGCATTTCCGTCGAGCAGTTTCGCGGTGGCAGCGCCGTTGCCGTTGCCCCGGACGCGCGGCGGGGCGTGCTGTTTTCGGCGCTTTTCTTCACTCTCGGCTTCGCGACCGTTTTTGTGGCGCTCGGCGCTGGTGCATCCAGCATCGGCATGGCGCTTCGCCAGCATCTCGATCTCCTGGCAAAGATCGGCGGCCTGATCATCATCGTCATGGGTTTGAATTTCCTCGGAGTCTTCCGGATCGGAATTCTGGCGCGCGAGGCGCGCTTCCAGGGCAGCGGCAAGCCCGCGACGCTGACGGGTGCCTATATCATGGGCCTGGCTTTCGCTTTTGGCTGGACACCCTGCATCGGCCCGGTACTCGGTGCGATCCTTGGCGTTGCGGCCTCGCGGGAAACGGTTGGCTCAGGTGCCGGGCTGCTGGCCGTCTACTCCCTCGGCCTTGCCATTCCGTTCTGGATCGCCGCTGGCTTTTCCGGCGCCTTCATGAACTTCCTGACGCGCTTTCGCCGGCATCTCGGAACGGTCGAGAAGGTCATGGGCGTATTCCTCGTCCTGACCGGCCTCGCCTTCATGTTCGGTCTCGTCAGTGACGTTGCAATCTGGTTCCAGCAGACCTTTCCAATCCTGATGAAAATCGGCTAAGCCGAAATCACCCCGCAGAAATTTGCATTTGGAATAGCCGTTGTTCGATATTGTCAGTCTGCTCCTGCCGTTCTTCGGACTGATCCTTATTGGCTATATCGCAGGCAAGGTGACGAAGCAGCCGGCCGACGCGCTCGGCTGGATGAACACCTTCATCATCTATGCAGCACTGCCGGCGTTGTTCTTCAAGCTCGTATCACGGACGCCCTTCGAAGATCTGACAAGGATCGACTTCATCGCCACCGATCTCGCGGCAACCTATTCGATCTTCATTGCGCTATTCGCGATCGGTCGCTGGATCCGGGGTAATTCGCTCGCCGACTGCACGATCCAGTCGTTTGCCGGCGCTTACGGCAACATCGGCTATATGGGGCCGGGCCTCGCTCTGCTGGCGCTCGGCCAAGCGGCTGCCGTACCGGTCGCGCTGATCGTCTGCCTAGAGAACGCGCTGCATTTCATCGTCGCGCCGGCGCTGATGGCGGCGGCAGGCGATGACCGGCGCTCCGCGGGAAGGCTGGCGATCGACATTGCTCGGAAAGTGGCCTTCCACCCCTTTATCCTGTCGACGGCGCTCGGCTTCGTTGCCGCCGGCTTTCACATCGATCAGCCGGCCGCATTCCAGCATTTCGTCGACTATCTCGCGCAGGCTGCCGCCCCCTGCGCCCTGTTTGCCATGGGCGTCACGCTGGCCCTTCGGCCGGTAAGGCGCATACCCGCCGAAATCGGCTATATCGTTCCGGCGAAGCTCGTCGTGCACCCGATCGTCGTTTATCTCGCACTGACCGCCATCGGTGGCTTCGAGCCGGTCTGGATCTATGCCGCGGTACTGCTTGCCGCCTTGCCGACGGCAACCAACGTCTTCGTCATCGGGCAGCAATATGGCGTATGGAAGGAACGCGCTTCGGCAACGATCCTGATCACGACGGCGCTTTCCGTCGTGACCGTCTCGCTCTTCCTGCTTGCGATCAAATCAGGCTTTCTTCCGGCTTAGCTTTTCCTTGATCGCGCCGGGAATATCGCGGAACGAACGACCAGGCTCGATGCCCTCACGCATGACAATGCTGCGCAGTGGGGGGAGTGCCGACAGAATGTGCAGGCCGGCAGCGCGCATCATCTGAACAGGCAGGAAATCGGACAATAGCGAGCGATTGAGAAGATCGACGCTCGCGGTGCGGCTCATGATATCGGCGCGGCGCTTCCGATCGAAACGGTCGCCGGCATCGGCCGCGATCGGCAGTTCGGGTCGCGTGCAAAGAATGTCCTGAAGCGCCATGACATCGCGCAGGCTGAGGTTCAGCCCCTGCGCGCCGATCGGCGGGAAGACATGCGAGGCTTCGCCGATGAGGGCAATCCGTCCCTTGCCGGAGCGATGGGCCATCATGCCTGATAGAGGCCAGAGTTGGACTCCTTCCTCGACGATCACCTTGCCGAGCAGTGACTGCATGCGTTCCTCGACGACATTGCTCAGTTCAACGAGCGAGAGCTCGTTGCGCGCAACTGCATCCGAAGGGTTCTGCACCCAGACGAGGCTGGAGCGATTGCCGGGCAGCGGCACCTGAGTGAAGGGTCCGCTTTCCGTATGGAACTCCGTCGAGATATTCTCGTGCGGCAGCGAGTGTTCGAAGTTCAGCACCATGGCCGACTGCGGATAGGACCAGGTGCGAACGTCGATGCCCGCAGTTTCGCGCAGCTTCGACTTGCGCCCATCAGCGCCAACGGCAAACGTCGCTGAGAGAACCTCGCCATCGGCAAGCGTAACCGTCACCGACTCGGTGCCAATATCGATCACGTCGGCAAACGACGTAAAGCGCGTGATGTTGCCCTCGCTGGCGATCGCGGCCTCCAGCACCTCCATCAAGGCCTTGTTCGGGAAATTGTAGCCGAAGGCGTCAAGATCGAGTTCGACCGAACGGAATGTGGTGATCGGCGCTCGCAGCAGGCGATTCGTGCCGTCGATGATGCGCATGGTGGAAAGCGGAGCGGCAGCTGGCCGCAACTTTTCCCACAAGGTCAACCTGTCGAGGAAACGGATCGATTGATCCATGAGCGCGGTCGTGCGCCGATCCTGGCTCGGCGATGGCGGGGCAACGAGAGCCACGTTGCGTCCGCCGCGAGCCAAGGCGATGGCGGCGATCATGCCGGCAAGCCCGCCACCGATCACCGCGATTTCAAAAGTCTTCATTGCACCGTTCCGTCAATTCTTTGACGGCGATCCGGTGCTTATGCAGCCGGCTTCGCCTGACGGCGCCAACTATAGCCCTTGCCAGCTTCCGCGTCACGCACAGCGGGTTGATAATGATGCGGAATTCCCGGCAGGCGATGTTCCGTGAGACGCTTTATCGCAGTCTCGTTGGTGACAGCAAAGCTGTCGATGCCGACACGCTGCATCAGCGGAATCTGATCGATCAGCACATCGCCGACGGCGCGCAGTTCGTTGGTGTATCCGAGACGATCACGTAGCAGCGATGCATGGCTGAAGGCCCGGCCATCGTTGAAGGCCGGGAAGGCGACAGCGACGATCTCTAGCCGATAGAGGTAGGGCTCGAGCTTGTGAATATCGTCAGCCGGCTTGATCAGCACGCCGAAGCCGACCTCGTTGCTCTCGTCGGCCCTGGCGATCAGCTCGTCTAGGCCGAGAAGGGGCTTCTGCCCCTCGCCTGCCTTTACCTCTTCCGTCTCGATCACCCAGGGATCGTTCTCTACGAAGCCGGTTTCTCTCCAGATCTTGGTCATCGCCCTCTCCTTACGCCGCTTCTGCCGCCGAACCATACAGCGCGTCCTTGAACGGCTGCGGACCAACGCGGCGATAGGTTTCGAGGAAGATCTCAGACGGCTCCTTGCGGATCGTCAGATAGGTATTGACGATCGTTTCGATCGCATCGGTCACCTTGTCGGGCTCGAAGCCGCGGCCGATGATCTCGCCGATCGACGTATGCTCGTCGCCCGAACCGCCAAGCGTGATCTGGTAGAGCTCAGCGCCCTTCTTCTCCACGCCCAGCAGGCCGATATGGCCGACATGGTGATGGCCGCAGGCATTGATGCAGCCGGAGATCTTGATCTTCAGCTCGCCGATCTCAGCCTGTCGATCCGGATCGCCGAAGCGCCGGGAGATTTCCTGCGCAACAGGGATGGAGCGCGCATTGGCGAGCGCGCAGTAGTCCAGCCCGGGACAGGCAATGATATCCGTGATCAGACCGGCATTGGCTTCGGCGAGGCCGATCGCAACAAGACCACGATAGACCGCTTCGAGATCGGCGAGCGCCACATGCGGCAGGATCAGGTTCTGCTCGTGGCTGACGCGGATTTCGTCGAAGGCATATTCCTCCGCGATATCAGCAATAGCATCCATCTGGCTATCCGAAGCATCGCCCGGAATGCCGCCGATCGGCTTCAGCGAGATCGTCACCATGCCGTAGTCGGGATGCTTGTGCGGCTGCACGTTCTGCTGCACCCAGCGAGAGAAAGCCGGATCGGTCTTCTTCCAGCGAGCGAGATTTTCCCAGCCTTCGGCGCGATCTGGCAGGGCCGGCGGCGCAAAATAGGCGGCGATGGCTTCGACATCAGCTTCCGGCAACTTCAGCTCGGAGTCCTTGAGTTCCGCGAACTCTGCCTCGACCTGACGCGCCAACTCTTCCGCGCCTGTTTCGTGCACGAGGATCTTGATGCGAGCCTTGTACTTGTTGTCGCGACGGCCATGCAGGTTGTAAACGCGCACGATGGCTGTCGTATAGGACAGCAGGTCCTCTTCCGGAAGGAAGTCGCGGATCAGCTTGGCGATCATCGGCGTGCGGCCCTGGCCCCCACCGACGTAAACGGCAAAGCCGATTTCACCCTTCTCGTTCTTCTTCAGATGCAGGCCGATGTCGTGGACCTGGATCGCGGCGCGGTCACGTTCGGCACCGGTGACGGCAATCTTGAACTTGCGCGGCAGGAACGAGAATTCCGGATGCACCGAGGACCACTGGCGCAGGATCTCGGCGTAGGGACGCGGATCCGCGATCTCGTCGGCCGCTGCACCTGCAAAATGGTCGGCAGTGACATTGCGAATGCAATTGCCCGACGTCTGCAGCGCGTGCATTTCGACGGATGCCAGCTCGGACAGCGCATCCGGGATTTCGGAAAGCTTCGGCCAGTTGAACTGCAGGTTCTGGCGGGTCGTGAAGTGGCCGTAGCCACGGTCGTACTTGCGCGCGATATGAGCGAGCATCCGCACCTGGCGCGAGCTCAGCGTCCCGTAAGGAATGGCGATACGCAGCATGTAGGCGTGAAGCTGCAGATAGACGCCGTTCATCAGGCGCAGCGGCTTGAACGCGTCTTCGGCAAGCTCACCGGAAAGGCGGCGCTGCACCTGGTCGCGAAACTGCTCGACGCGCTCGGCGACAAAAGCGTGGTCAAATTCGTCGTAACGATACATCTGCTTCCTCAGACTGCGATGAATGCGGGGTCGGCGGGCTTGTAGCCCGGCGCGTATTCCATGGTCGGGCCCTGGGCACGAATGCGCTCGCGCAGGCGCAGCGGCCACAGCACGCCGTTGCTCTCCTGAACCTCGACGACGGCTACGTCCACGACCTGATTGTCGGCATAGGACTTCTTGCCAATGGCTTCCAGCGCATCGACGGCTTCTGTATGGCGAGCAACAAGGGCTTCCTGCAGCGAGGTCACCCATTGGCCGTTGGCGTTCAGCCAGACGGCGATGCCATCCGTCAGTCGGTTGGCAGTCAGGACCTTGTCCACCATGTTCAGCTCCTTGCAAATTCCTCGGACCGGGCGCGTTCGCGCACGAGCGGTTCCGACAGTTCGAAATTGGCGCCTGCTACAGCATCGCCGATAATGACCATAACCGGGCCGGTCAACTCGTCACGGTGCTGCAGGTCGGGAAGATCCCGCAAAATCCCGTGCAACAGCCGGCGATCGGGACGGCTGGCGTTCTCGACGACGGCAACAGTGGTTTCTGCCGGAAGGCCAGCCTGCATCAGGCGCTCCGCGACGGAAGCGGCGACGGTGCGGCCCATATAGACGGCGATCGTCGCGCCTGAGACGGCGAGGCTTGCCCAATCCGGCAGGACATCACCCGTCAGATCGTGGCCGGTCGTAAAGACCAGCGAGGAGGCCACGCCACGCAACGTCAGCGGCAATTCGAAATCGGCTGCAGCGGCGAAGGCCGAGGTGATGCCGGGAACCACTTCGTAGGAAATGCCCGCAGCCCGAAGTGCGGCCATTTCCTCACCTGCCCGGCCGTAGACCAGCGGATCGCCGGACTTCAGGCGAACCACGCGCTTGCCTTCGCGACCGAGATATACAAGCAGATCGTTGATCTCTTCCTGCGACTTCGAATGGCATCCCTTGCGCTTGCCGACCGACAGGCGCTCGGCGTCGCGGCGGCCCATGTCGACGATTTCCTGCGGCACGAGGGCATCATAGACGATGACATCGGCCTCCATCATCACGCGCTGGGCGCGCAGCGTCAGCAGGTCAGCAGCACCCGGCCCGGCACCGACGAGCCAGATATGGCCCTCGACCTTTTCGGCGGACTGCAACAGGCTGCTGGCTGCACGACGCGCCTGCGGCAGGTTCTCGCTGGCGACAGCATCGGCAACCGCGCCGGAAAAGAAACGGCGCCAGAACAGGCGGCGCGCAGCGCCCTTCGGGACGAGATGCTCGACGGTCTTTCGATAGCCGATGGCAAGGTCGGCCAGCCGCCCCAGCGACGGTGCAAGAATTTGATCGACCTGTGCACGGATCATCTGTGCGAGCACGGGCCCGGCACCTTCGGTGCCGATCGCGACAGCGACCGGCGCGCGATTGACAAGAGCAGGCGTGAAGAAATCGCAGTAGTCAGGTTGATCGACGGCGTTGGCGGGCACTTTTTCGGCGCGCGCGGCCTCAACGATGGCGCGATCCTGCGCCGCGTCTCCGGTCGCAGCAAAGACGAGTGTTGCCCCACGGACTTGCTCGTCCACAAAGCCTGCGCGCACCGTCTCAACCCGATTGGCGATCAGATAGGAGTGGTAATCGGCCTCAGGATGATCTGTATAGGCGACAACCCGCGCCTGCGTGTTCAGCAGCAAGCGGACCTTGGCGAAAGCCTCGTCGCCATTGCCGAAGACGGCCGCGATCCTGCCCTCGACGCGAAAGAAGGCAGGAAATACCGACAGTTGTTCAGTCTTGGGAGACATTATCAATCCATTTCGAAGTTGCCGGAATATGCACTCTCTGCCCAGGCAAATGAAGAAACAGAAATTCCAATGCCCGCGCGCGCACGTATTCTTTTACTCGCTCTCTCAATGATTTGAGTAAAAGTCACCGGTGCGGCGCAGCGGACACACCTGCGTCTGCCGCAGCGCAGCAGAAAGGCTGTGACAAATCCCGCTCCCCGTCGAAATCGGCATTTGCCTCGCCTGCCGCTACCGGTAGAGTGCGGCCACCAAGGAGAAAGCCATGTCCGACAAGACCATCGCCGCCCGCCTGCTTAACGTCATGGAACAGGACATCCTGCCGATGACCGAACGCGGCGTCGCTGCCGGCAACAAGGTGTTCGGCGCTGCGATCCTGCGCAAGTCCGACCTCTCGCTCGTCATCGCAGAGACCAATAACGAGCTTGAAAATCCGCTGTGGCATGGCGAGGTGCACACGCTGAAGCGCTTCTACGAACTGGGCGAGAAGCCAGCCACCAAGGATCTCATCTTTCTGTCTACGCACGAACCCTGCACCATGTGCACGTCGGCGATCACCTGGGCCGGGTTCGACAATTTCTACTATTTCTTCAGCCACGAGGATTCGCGCGACGCCTTCGCCATTCCTCACGACCTGAAGATCCTGAAGGAGGTTTTCGGCCTGGAGCCCGGCGGCTACAGGCGTAGCAACGCATTCTGGAACAGCTTTGCCATCGCTGATCTCGTCGAGACTGAAGACGAGCATTTGAAGGCAGAATTGAAGACACAGACAGCGCGCATCAAGGCGCGCTACGATACGCTCTCGGAAAGCTACCAGGCGTCGAAGAGCGACAACGACATTCCACTGAACTGAGTGACCATGGAAGCCTCAAAAGACATTTCGCGCCTGATCGAGATCATGGCCGCGCTGCGCAGCCCGGCAACCGGCTGCCCCTGGGACATCGTCCAAACGTTCGAGACGATCAAGCCCTACACGATCGAGGAGGCCTATGAAGTCTCCGACGCGATCGAGCGCAATGACATGGACGACCTCTGCGAGGAGTTGGGCGACCTGCTGCTGCAGGTCGTGTTCCATGCGCGCATGGCTGAGGAAGCGGGAGAATTCTCCTTTGGCGACGTCGTTGAGGCCATCACCCGCAAGATGATCCGCCGCCATCCGCATGTCTTCGCCCGTTCCGATGCCGACACGCCCGATGCGGTGAAGAAGCAGTGGGACGACATCAAGCAGGCAGAAAAGCGCGAGCGCGCCGAACGGCGAGCCAAGCGCGGCGTCAGCGAGGATTTCAAGGCGGGGTTCCTCGGATCGGTCCAGCGGAGCTTCCCTGCGCTGACAGAGGCGCTGAAGCTGCAGGAGCGCGCTGCAAAGGTGGGCTTCGATTGGTCTGCGCCCGAACCGATCCTCGACAAGATCGAGGAGGAAATCGGCGAGTTGCGTGTCGCCTTAGCGGAAGGCGATCAAGCAAAGGTCAGTGACGAGCTCGGCGACCTCATCTTCGCCGTGGTCAATATCGGCAGGCACGTTAAGGCTGACCCGGAAGATTCCTTGCGCGGAACGAATACAAAATTCCGTAGACGTTTCAGCCATATCGAGGCCGTTCTTTACGCGGAAGGTGAGACTTTGGAAGCGGCGAGTCTGGAACGGATGGAAGAAATCTGGCAGGCGGCAAAGGCTATCGAGCGGCAACTGGGCTGAGCCGACATCCTTACCTTGCGTGGGGCCCAATCCGGGCATAAGGCAAAGGCAGCTGCAGGAAGCTCTAGCGTTCCCAATCCTCTTTCGCGGCTTTCGGCCCGTTGCCCAGGCGGCGCTCCAGTTCGACCGCTTCGGTTTCCGAGAGACGTACATCGAGCGTGATCGATCCGTCCTCGTTGTCCTCGCGGTTGTCGACGATCGCATGATCGTAGAGCCAAGGCAGCAGCGCCAACTTGTCGACAGGCAAGCGCACAGTCGCTTCGGTCAGCACGCCTGACAGTCTGCGGCTGATCTCTCCCATCAGTGTATCGATACCCTCGCCGCTGATTGCGGAAAGGGCAACGACGTTCTCGGCACCGCTCGCCTTCTGGACGATGGCATCGTGCGCTTCCGGCTCAAGGCGATCAATCTTGTTCCAGACTTCGATGATGCGCTTGTCGCCCTCTTCCTCGTCGATACCGAGGTCCTTCAGGATGCGGAGCACGTCCGCGCTCTGCGCCTGATTGTCGACGTCGGACATATCGCGGACATGAAGGATCAAGTCGGCCTCCAGCACTTCTTCCAGCGTCGCGCGGAAGGCGGCGACGAGGTGGGTCGGAAGGTCCGAGATGAAACCGACGGTGTCTGAGAGGATCACCGTGCGGCCATGCGGCAACTTCATCCGGCGAAGCGTCGGATCGAGCGTTGCGAACAGCATGTCTTCGGCCAGCACGCCTGCCCCGGTGATCCGGTTGAACAGTGTCGACTTGCCGGCGTTGGTATAGCCGACCAGCGCCACGATCGGATGCGGCACCTTCTTGCGCTTGGCGCGATGCAGCTGGCGGGTGCGAACCACCTGTTCCAGTTCACGCTCGAGCTTGACGATGCGGTCCTGCAGCAAGCGACGGTCGGCTTCGATCTGGGTTTCACCAGGACCGCCCATGAAGCCGCCACCGCCGCGCTGACGCTCAAGGTGGGTCCAGCTGCGAACCAGACGGCCCTTCTGATAGTTCAGATGCGCCAGATCGACCTGCAGCGTGCCTTCCTTGGTGGAAGCGCGACGGCCGAAGATCTCGAGAATGAGGCCGGTGCGGTCGATGACCTTGGCGTTCCATTCCTTCTCGAGATTGCGCTGCTGTACCGGTGTTAGCGGATGGTCGACGATCACGAGACCGGAATCATTCGCGTCCAGCGTCGCCTTGATCTCTCCGATCTTGCCGGTTCCCATCAACGTTGCGGGTCGTGGGTCGCTGACGGTGACAATGGTGCCATTCACAACATCGAGGTCGATCGCCTGGGCAAGACCGGTCGCCTCTTCCAGGCGGCTCTCGGGCGTGCGGGTAACCACAGGCGCAGCATCGGCCACACTGCGTCCGGCGCGCCCCTGCTTGAGCACGGGCACGACGACGGTCGCGCGCATATCATCCCGGTGCTTGGCTGCTTCCGGGATGATCGAATCGTTTTTGGTATCGCGTGTCGAGATAATTGCAGGTCCCGTTAGGAAGCAGCTTCTTCGCTTTCGAACATCTGCATCGGCTGGCCGGGCATGATGGTCGAGATTGCGTGTTTATACACGAGTTGCGAATGGCCGTCACGGCGAAGCAGAACGCAAAAATTGTCGAATGAGGTGACAACTCCGGTCAGCTTCACGCCATTGATCAAGAAGATTGTCAGTGAAATCTTTTGTTTGCGAACAGTATTGAGAAATAAGTCCTGCAGATTCTGAGAACGTTCCGCCATCGCGCCGCTTCTTTCTTTATTGCCGGCTTCATTCCACCGGTGAAATACTAATCAACCTCGCCTGCAGGCAGCCGACAACCCTCATCCCATCTGCCCAGAAAGTCTTGGTATCAAATCGCAATCTTTTCCGCAACGTCGAAAAAGGCCTCCCTAATTTTCTGAGAGACGCTGCCCGGATGGCCATTTGCGATCGGCTGGCGATCGATCGACACAACCGGAAAGCAGATGCTCGTGGCGGCCGTGATGAAGACCTCGCGCGCCGCAAGCATCTCCGCGACCGAGAATTTCCGCTCCTCGATCTTCAGGCCCAACTTGGCGCCGACATCGATCAGCGTCGTGCGGGTAATGCCGCGCAGAATGCCATGTTCGGCCGGACGGGTGATGAGCCTGCCGTCGCGGTCGACGATCCAGACATTGGTCGCCGCGCCCTCTTTCACCATGCCATCGGCATCCACAAAGATCGCCTCCTGCGCACCGGCTTCCTTCGCCTGCTGGCGCGCCATGGCGTTCGGCAAGAGACCGACGGACTTGATATCGACACGGTCCCAGCGATTGTCGGGCACGGTGATCGCCTTGATGCCTGTCGCGTTCTTCCTCGCGATGATCGAAGGATCGGTGCTATTCGCGGTGATGACCAGCGAGGGCGGCGTTCCCTCTGCGGGAAACACATGGTCACGCCGCGCAACACCGCGCGTGATCTGCAGGTAAAAGAGACCGTTGCGGACTCGATTGCGCCGCAGCGTCTCCCGAATGACGCGGGTCAGCGCACCGCGACTCATTGGCCAAGCAATACGCAACTCACCAAGCGATCGGTCCAGCCTGTTCAGATGGCGTGTAAGATCAACGATGTAGCCATGCCTGATTTCACAGACTTCATAGACACCATCCGCGAACTGATAGCCTCTATCCTCGATATGGACCATTGCATTCGAGTGCGTGACGTAGCGGCCGTTCACATAGGCTATTCTGGGCATGGCGAACCTGTGCGGGAGTTATAGCAGAGAGAATGAGGACGGCGCCGCAGCGCCGCCCGTGTCTCAGACGCCGAGCGACTTGAGCTTGCGGTGCAGCGCTGACCGCTCCATCCCGACAAACTCCGCGGTGCGCGAGATATTGCCGCCAAAGCGATTGATCTGCGCGATCAGGTAGTCCTTCTCGAACATCTCTCGTGCCTCGCGAAGCGGCAGCGTCATGATGTGATAGTCGTTCTTGGCCGAAACCTTTGGCAACATGTCGCCAAGGTCAGTCGGCAGCATCTCGGCGGTGATCGGCGCATCCGGACCGTCGGAACGGGCGAGGATCATCAGCCGCTCGATGTTATTGCGCAGCTGGCGGATGTTGCCCGGCCAGTCATGGGCCTGCAGCACGGCCATCGCGTCGTCGCCGATGCGGCGGGGACGGATGCCGGCCTGCTCGGAAATCTGCCGCATCAGCTGATCGACCAGGAACGGAATGTCTTCGCGCCGTTCGGCGAGTGCAGGTACGCGCACCGGCACGACGGCAAGGCGATGATAGAGATCTTCGCGGAACCACCCCTCTGCAATGCGGGTCTCGAGATTGTAGGCCGTCGACGAGATGATGCGCACATCGACCTTCACCCGCTTGGAGCCGCCGACGCGTTCGAACTGCTGATCGACAAGAACGCGGAGGATCTTGTTCTGCGTCTCGCGCGGCATTTCGCCGACTTCGTCGAGGTAGAGAATGCCACGGTGCGCCTCTTCCAGCGCGCCGATCTTGCGCGCCTGGCCGGGCGAGCCTTCCGTGCCGAACAGCGCAATCTCCATGCGATCAGGCGTGATATTGGCGGCATTCAGCGCCACGAAGGGACCATTCGCACGCGTCGACTTCTTGTGGATCATACGGGCGACCAGCTCCTTGCCGGAACCGGAGGAACCAAGAATCATGATGCGGCTGTTGGTCGGCGACACCTTCTCGATCGTCTGGCGGAGCTGCGAGACGGCGACGGAGGTTCCGATGAGTTCGACCGGATCGCCAGCCTTGCGCTTGAGTTCGGAGACTTCGCGCTTCAGCTTCGAATTCTCTAGCGCGCGCTCGGCGATGAGGATCAGTCGATCGGCCTTGAATGGCTTTTCGATGAAGTCGAATGCGCCCCGCTTGATGGCGGAAACAGCCGTCTCGATGTTGCCGTGACCCGAGATCATGACGACAGGGATGTCCGGGTGGCGCGTCTTGATCTCGTCCAGAAGCGACAGACCGTCGAGCTTGCTGCCCTGCATCCAGATGTCGAGGAAGATCAGCCGCGGCGCACGATCGGAGATCGCAGCCAGCGCACTGTCGCTGTCATGTGCCATACGGGTCTCATGTCCTTCGTCAGACAGGATACCGGAGACAATCTCGCGGATGTCGTGCTCGTCGTCGACGACCAGAATATCAGAGGCCATAAACACTTTCCTTGTCACTTGCGGCCGGAGCAGAAGGCGCAGTTTCCAGACGTGGCAGATGCACGCGGATCATGGCCCCTCTTCCCTGGTCGAAATCAGCGGGCGCATCATGCAATTCGAGCTGCCCACCATGTTCCTCAATAATCTTCTTGACGATCGCCAGGCCAAGTCCGGTGCCCTTCTCGCGCATCGTCGTATAGGGTTCCAGAATGCTGTGGCGGTTCTCCACCGGCAAGCCGCGACCGTTGTCGATCACATCGACGGTGAAGCGATCCCGCGCCGGATCGAGCGAGGCACGAACGAGGATCTTGCGCTCGTCGCGCTCTCCGTTCGGCACGGCTTCAATCGCCTCCACGGAATTCTTGATCAGATTGCCGAATGCCTGACCGAGCATGCGGCTGTCGAACAGCCCTTCCAGCGGCTGGTCGCCCAGTTCCTGCTGGAAGCTCACGTGACTGTTGCCCATCTCGCGCAGGAACACCGCATCATGCAGGATCTTGCGGAGATCGCTCGGCTCCTTGATCGGCTTCGGCATCCGGGCAAACGACGAGAACTCATCGACCATGCGGCCAATGTCACCCACTTGCCGGATGATGGTCTCCGTGCACTGGTCGAAGACGCTGCGGTCATCCTGGTTGATCTGTTTACCGTAGCGGCGCTGAATGCGCTCTGCCGACAACTGAATCGGCGTCAATGGATTCTTGATTTCATGAGCGATGCGGCGCGCGACGTCGCCCCATGCCGTCGAGCGCTGTGCGATGACGAGGTCGGTGATGTCGTCGAGCGTGATGACGTAGGATTCGCTCATGTCGCGTACTTCCTCGCGCGTCACCTGGACGCTCAGCGTCCGCACGGTGCCAGCTCGCACAAGGGCAATCTGCTTGCGGAAATCGCCGCGATAGCGGGAGGCGGCTTCCGTCAGGACCTGGTCGACTTCGGGCGCGATCTCGGAGAGTTGCTTGCCGAGCATATCCGACGCCGGCAATGCCATAAGCGCTTCTGCGGAACTGTTGACGATGGTGACCCTGCGATCGTGCTCGACACCGATGACGGCGGCGGTCACGCCGGATAGAACCGCCTCGATGAAACGACGGCGGTCGTCCACCTCATCCTTGGCCTCCAGGATCTCGTCGCGCTGCGTACGAATCTCCGAGATCATCTTGTTGAAGGTCCGCGAGAGGTTGGCAACGTCGCCGTCCACGGAATGGACAGGCACGACAATATCCATGTTGCCGGAGGCCACGCTGTCCGCCGCCGTAATCAGCAGACGGATCGGACGCACGATGCGGTCAGCCACGGCAATTGCCGTCCAGATGGCAGCCAGCAGAACGATAAGGGCAAAACCGATGTAGAGGACCGCAAAGGCGATCTGCAGCGAGAAGCGCCCAGCCTCCATGGATTTGTATTCGGTGGCGTTCTCCTCCATGAGACGCATTGCGCCCATGACCTTGGGATCGACCGCACGGACCGTGTAGAGGAACGCGCCGTCAATCGCATCGAGCTTGATGATGGCGCCCACTAAGTTGGTTATGCCGGGCGGAATCAAGGTCGGCTGGCCGGCCGCGGCCTTGTTCAACGCATCCTGCGGAATTGCCGGCAACGGCTTCTCGGTCTTGATGTCAGCCTGGGTGATCACCGAGCCATCAGACTGGACAAGGAAAGCGCCGAGCAGCCCTCGGCCGCGCGCCTGCCGCGTCATCAAATCGGAAAAGCCGGTGCGATCAAGATTGAACAGAGCCCTGTTGCGCTCGAGGTCATTCGCCATCGAGACAGTCTGACCCTGCAGGTAGCTCGCATTCTCCATCATGTAGGCCTGCCCGATGTTTCGGGAGGAACTGACGATCGATTGCGTGCGGAGCGCAAACCACCGGTCGAGGCCGGCGTTCAGCGTAATACTGGCGAAAATCGCAACAAGGATCGCCGGGGTGATCGCGACGATCGAGAAGAGCACAACGATGCGGATATGAAGGCGCGCCGCCGCTCGCCCGCGTTTGCGCGCCTTGAGCAGGCGGGAGACCTCGCGTGCGATGAGGGCCATCAGACCCAACACGAAGAACGAGTTTACGACAACCGAGGTGACGACCACATGGTAAGTCGGAGCGATAGGGGTCAGCCCGAGCAGCACGAAGAGCGTCAGCGTGGCGCAGAGAAGCGCACCACCGGCAAGGATCAGGCCCGGCAGCGCAAACAGGGCACGGCGATCGGTCACGGCCGTGACAGCTTCGCCTTCCGCCGCAGGCGGCATTGCATCCTGTTCCATTCGCTTGTTTCTCCTGGCGGCAGGCAATCGCCTCCGCCGCTCCCGCGGACCAGGGCGGAAGCCGCCAGCCTGCCTCATCGAAGCAACGGCGAGTGCCGCTGCTCTCTTGGACAGCTCCGAAAACCCGAACCCCATGCGTGACTTCTAAGCAACGCATTGTGGCGAAAATGCAACGTCGCCAGTCACATTGTCAAGCAGTGCGGGAGCTTCTGTACACCGATACGCCAAGCTCTCTGATCTTCTTGCGCAGCGTATTGCGGTTTAAACCCAAAAGGTCAGCCGCCTTGATCTGATTGCCGCGCGTCGCCGTCAGCGCGGCTAGAATCAGCGGATACTCCATTTCCGTCAATACACGATCGTAAAGCCCCGGTGGCGGCAGTCCGTCGCCGAAACCGGCGAAGTATGCGCGCATATTTTCTTCGACAGCCTGGGCGATCGTCATGTTGCCGTTACGGATCGGCCCCTTGTCGATCGGGCTATCAGGCACATCGGACCGAAGCTCGGCTTCGATGATTTCGCGGGTGATCACATCCTGTGGATAAAGTGCCATCAGCCGGCGGATGAGGTTCTCGAGCTCGCGCACGTTGCCCGGCCAGGCGTAGGCCTTCATCAGATCGAGCGCCTCCTGATCGAAGCGCTTGGAGCCAAGGCCTTCCTTTTCCGCCTGCTGGACGAAGTGGCGCACCAGATCCGGGATATCCTCCGCACGATCACGCAACGGCGGCAGACGCAGCGGAACGACATTCAGGCGATAGTAGAGATCCTCGCGGAAAAGCCCCTGATTGATCGCCTGCTTCAGATCCTTGTTGGTCGCAGCGACGATCCGAACGTCGGTACGGATCGGCGTGCGACCGCCGACGGTGGTGTATTCGCCCTGCTGCAGAACTCGCAGGAGGCGCGTCTGGGCATCCATCGGCATATCGCCAATTTCGTCGAGGAAAAGCGTGCCGCCTTCGGCCTGCTCGAAGCGACCGGTCGAGCGCGTCTGGGCACCGGTGAACGCACCCTTCTCGTGACCAAAGAGCTCGGATTCGATCAGGTCGCGCGGGATCGCCGCCATGTTGATCGCGACGAACGGCCCGTTGCGGCGCTTGCCGTAGTCATGGAGCGCCCTCGCCACCAGTTCCTTGCCGGTACCAGACTCGCCGGTGATCATCAGCGTCAGGTCGGTCTGCATCAGGCGCGCAAGGACGCGATAGATTTCCTGCATCGCAGCCGAACGGCCGACAAGCGGCATTCCGTCCTGCATGTCCTCGTCAAGCTTGGCTGGCCTGCGCTTCGGCTCGGCCAGCGCACGGCCGATGATGCCGATCAGTTCCGTGAGGTCGAATGGCTTTGGCAGGTAATCGTAGGCGCCCTTTTCGGAAGCCTTGATCGCCGTCATGAAGGTGTTCTGGGCGCTCATGACGAGGACCGGGAGATCCGGGCGCGCCTTCTTGATCCGCGGCAGCAGGTCAAACGCATTTTCATCCGGCATCACGACATCGGTTACGACAAGATCGCCCTCGCCTGCCGACACCCAACGCCAGAGCGTGGCGGCGTTGGAGGTAATTCGCACGTCATAGCCGGCGCGGCTCAGAGCCTGATTAAGCACGGTACGAATTGCCGCATCATCATCCGCGACGAGGATCGTTGCTGTCATCGAGTAGGTCCTGTGGGAGTTATGGTCGTTGCGTCGTCCACGGATGCGTCCTTGGAGGCTGGCATCAAGACGCGGAATGTCGTGCGGTTGGTCTGGCTGTCGCATTCGATAATGCCGCCATGGTCCCCGATAATCTTGGCGACGAGCGCGAGGCCAAGGCCGCTGCCGTTCGTCTTGGTCGTAATGAACGGATCAAACAGATGCGGCAGAAGGTCAGCCGGCACACCGGGACCGTTGTCCTGAACACAAAACTCCAGTGGCAGCGAAATCTTTTCGCGCGTGCCGGCGACCGACAGACGAATGCCGGAGCGGTACGCCGTCGTCAAAACGATCTCGCCATCCGGGCGGTCACCCACGGCTTCGGCGGCATTCTTCACGAGATTGAGGAAGACCTGAACAAGCTGATCGCGGTTTGCGTAGACCGACGGCAAGGACGGGTCGTAGTTCTCGGTGATACGGAGGTGCCGCGCAAATCCCGCCTTCGCCACGGCCTTCACATGATCGAGAACGGAGTGGATATTGACCGGCATCCGGTCAACCGGCCTCTCGTCAGAGAAGACCTCCATGCGGTCCACGAGCGAGACGATGCGGTCCGTTTCGTCGCAGATCAGCCGCGTCAAGGCGCGGTCATCATCCACGACCGATTGCTCCAGCAGTTGCGCTGCGCCGCGTATCCCGGAAAGCGGATTCTTGATCTCATGCGCCAGCATGGAGGCAAGCCCAGTGACCGAGCGGGCGGCCGCGCGATGCGTCAGCTGACGATCGATCTTGTCCGCCATCGACCGCTCCTGGAAGACGATCACGACGGAGCCTGGATCGCTGACCACAGGGGCAACGTACAAATCGACAAGCTTGTCCTGTCCGAGACGCGGCGAGCTCAGGTCGACACGATACTCGTTGATCGGTGCCCGCCGTTCGCGAACCTGGTCGATCAAGGCCAGCAGCGGACTGCCAAATGGGATAAAGGTCGAGATCTTGTACCGCGCGAGGTGGGCGGCGCTGGCACCGAAGAAGGCTTCCGCTTCCCAATTTGCGAAGGCAACGAGGCCAGCCTCGTTGACCATCACGACCGGATTCTGGATCGCGTTGAGTACTGCGATCGCAACTGCGCTACCGCTGTTGTCGATCGACGATGGCACGTCATTCGTCATGCAGCCTCCCGGGTCTGCGTGTTCGATGCCGCAGCCATCAATGCATTACAAAACCTTGCAGCTACTTCGTCGGGCGCCCGCGCCGTCATGATCGCGGCCTTTTCCTGCGCGGCAAGACCAGGCGCAAAACGGTCGAGATACCAGCCAAGGTGCTTCCTTGCATGGCGAACGGCGACTGCCTCACCGTAAAATTCGAGCATCATTCTGTAGTGCTCGGTCGCAATGTCGGGGATTTCCCACACATCGGGCGCCCGTTGCCCAGCCAATACGCCGGCGTGCCACGGCCTGCCCTGGCAGCCCCTACCGATCATAACGGCATCGGCTCCCGAGCGACGCAGAATCTCATGTGCATCCTCGACGGTTTCGACATCGCCGTTTGCAACCAAGGGCACGGTAATGGCATCGCGAACCGCGCGGATCGCATCCCAGTCTGCCCGACCCTCGTAAAACTGCATGCGCGTGCGGCCATGGATCGTAATAAGCTGAACGCCAGCCTCTTCGGCGCGGCGGGCAATCTCGGGCGCGTTGATCGAATTCTCGTCCCAACCGAGCCGCATCTTCAGGGTCACGGGAACGCTGACGGCCTTGACTGTCGCCTCGATGAGGCTGAGGGCGTGATCGGGATCGCGCATCAAGGCGGAGCCGGAGTAACCGCCAATCACTTTCTTGGCGGGGCATCCCATGTTGATATCGATGATGTCGGCGCCATGGTCGGCAGCGATCTTCGCGGCCTCTGCCATCCAATGGGCTTCACGGCCAGCGAGCTGAACCATATGGGGCTCAAACCCCGCGCTTTCGAGGCGTGCCCATGATTCGGCAGTGCTGTTGACCAGTTCGCGGCTTGCTACCATTTCGGTGACCACAAGCCCCGCGCCATGACGCCACGCCAGTTGCCGGAACGGCATGTCCGTCACGCCAGACATAGGCGCCAGCACAACACGGTTCCTGACTTCCACAGGTCCAATCCGCAAAGGTGATGCGAGGTCGAAGTTCAACAATTGATTATCTTTCAGGCACGCAAAATGCGTGCACTATTTTTAGACAGGTTTGAATGGCTTGCCAAGAGGGCAGTGCGCGAATTGACATTTTTCGGGCAAATGCTGGAATTCGATGCGCCAAGCCGCTAAGCACCGGTGTAAAAATCGCGCTTTGAGGATTTATGCCGCAAATGCATCAAAAGCAACCAGCAATAGGTATCGTCGTCGTCGCGGCCGGCCGCGGCGAACGCGCGGGCGCCTCCGAAGAGGGACCGAAGCAGTATCGGGCGATTGGCGGCAGGCCTGTTATCACTCACACACTGGAGAAGTTCGCCAGCTGGGAGCTTGCCCGCCACATCGTCGTGGTCATTCACCCCGACGACGAGGCGCTGTTTGCCAAGGCCGCCAGCCAAGTCCAGTCCGGCACGCCGATCGATGCGGTTCACGGCGGCGCTACGCGCCAACAATCCGTTTTGGCGGGGCTGCGCCATTTGCGCGGCAAGAACCTCTCCCATGTTCTGATCCACGACGCAGTGCGGCCCTTCTTCGATCATGCGCTTCTCGATCGCATCGCTGGCCTGCTCTCGGAGGGCGTGCCGGCAATTCTCCCCGCCATGCCAGTCGCCGATACGCTGAAGCGAGCAGATCATGATGGAACGGTCCTCGACACCGTTTCCCGCGATCATCTCTACGCAGCGCAAACGCCGCAGTCTTTCGCATTCGAGCCTATCCTTGCCGCCCACGAAAAGGCGGCCGTGGCAAATCTCACCGACTTCACCGACGACGCCGCCATTGCCGAATGGGCCGGTATTCCGGTGCGGATCGTCGAGGGTCTGGCGGACAATGTAAAACTGACGGTCAAACGGGATATCGCAATGGCAGACAGCAGACTTTCAGGACAAGCGCTCCCCGATGTGCGCACCGGCAACGGCTACGACGTCCATCAGCTCGAGCCGGGCGACGGCGTAACGCTCTGCGGCGTCTTCATACCGCATGACCAGAAGCTCAAGGGTCACTCCGACGCGGACGTGGCGCTCCACGCATTGACGGACGCCCTGCTCGCGACCTGTGGAGCGGGTGACATCGGCGATCATTTTCCGCCATCTGATCCGCAATGGAAGGGCGCGCCGTCGCGCATCTTCATCGAACATGCGGCAAAGATCGTGCGCGAGCGTGGCGGCACCATCATGAACGCCGACGTGTCGCTGATCGCCGAAGCCCCGAAAGTCGGGCCGCATCGCGACGAGATGCGCGCCAAGCTGTCCGAGTTCCTGGGCATCTCGATCGACCGCTGCTCAGTCAAGGCGACGACCAACGAGAAGATCGGCTTTGTCGGCCGGCGCGAGGGCATCGCCGCGATCGCCACGGCAACCGTTGTCTATCGGAGCACATGAGATGAGCACCTTCCCGAACGACATCATCGCGCAGGCAGAAGCGATCATTCGCGATTTCACGGCAGCTGGGCTGATGGTTTCGACCGCGGAATCCTGCACCGGCGGACTGATCGCTGGCGCGCTTACGGAAATCTCAGGATCGTCCTCTGTCGTGGACAGAGGCTTCGTCACCTATACCAATACTGCCAAGATGGAGATGCTTGGCGTGCAGGAGGAAACGCTGATCCGCTTCGGTGCGGTCTCGGAGGAGACGGCGCGGCAGATGGTGCACGGCGCCCTCTTCCGCTCCCGCGCCGCCATTGCCGTCGCCGTGACAGGCGTTGCCGGGCCAGGCGGTGGATCGGTGGAGAAACCGGTCGGTCTCGTCCACCTCGCGGCCAAGTCGCGCTCTGGCGGGCTTATTCATCGGAAGATGCTCTATGGCGACATCGGTCGCGGTGAGGTGCGGCTTGCGACGGTCAGGACCGCGCTTGGCATGATCCAGGAACTGGCTCAGCCGTAAATCTTCGTCGCCCGCGTTTCAAAGGCTTCCGAGAACATGCGGAAGGCGCGATCGAACATCGAGCCCATGACGGCCCCCAGGATGCGGCTCTTGAACTCGTAGTCGATGAAGAAGTGGATGTTGGAGCCGGTTGCCGTCTCCTCGAAACGCCAGCGGTTGTCGAGATAGCGGAATGGTCCATCGATATACTTGACCTCGATGAGGCGCTCGGCCCGGTTCAACAGCACCTGCGTCGTGAAGGTTTCGCGGATCGCCTTGTAACCGACGGTCATATCGGCGATCAGCAGAACCTTGCCGTCACGTTCCTTGCGGCTGCGAATGCTTAGCGCCTCACAAAGCGGCAAGAATTGTGGGTAGTGTTCGACATCGGCGACGAGGTCGAACATCTGATCAGCGGAGTGCGGGACGGAGTGATGCGTTTCGAACTGGGGCATGATCGGCAGTTAAGTAGGAGCGCCGAGAAGATCAAGAAGGTGGTTCACCTCCCGCCGGCTTTTCAGCTGAAAAACCGGAACATTCGGGCCATGCTTGTCGAGAGCAGCAATCACCCGGGACGCGAACCGCTTCTCGAACATCCAGATGTAAGTGAGAAACTCCCGGCCCGGCACTCGCTCCAGGCATCCGGGCGCCATGTCTGGCCGCGTCCTTCCGAGATGGAGGAACGCGCGTTTGCAGATTCCCCACAGACAAAGCCAGCGCGGCATGCGTACCCAGACGACCAGTTCCGTGCGGGGGACACGAATATCGAAGGTGGATGGGCCGGTTCCGTCCATGAGCCAACGTTCGCCGGCGACGACGTTACCGATCAGATGGCGCTCTTCCTCTTTCGGGCGCTTGACCCAGCCCGGCAGCCAGAAGAACTCTTTATCCATGGAAAAATAAGGAAGATCGAGCTTGCGGCTGAGTTTTCGCGACAAGGTGCTCTTGCCGCCGCCGGAGCAGCCGATGACCATGATGCGCTCGGACTGGCGCAGCAGTCCGGCAACCTTGCGCATATCGTCGATATAAGCCGGCATTCTCGTCGCCTCTGCAAACAAAAAGCCGCGGGAAGATCGCCGCGGCTTTCAAAAAATGCAAGCGCTCGTTGATTATTCCGCTGCGATCAGCAGCTTTTTCTCGCGTGCGGCCTTCAGGCGTGCGAAGTCGTCGCCGGCATGGTGCGACGAACGCGTCAGCGGGCTCGAAGCCACCATCAGGAAGCCCTTGGTATAGGCGACCGTCTCGTAGGACTTGAATTCGTCAGGCGTAACGAAGCTCATCACCGCGTGGTGCTTGCGGGTTGGCTGCAGGTACTGGCCGATGGTCAGGAAGTCGACGTCTGCGGTCCGCAAGTCGTCCATCAGCTGCAGCACTTCGTTTCGTTCCTCGCCGAGGCCGACCATGATGCCCGATTTGGTGAACATGGTGGGGTCCAGTTCCTTCACGCGCTGCAGCAGGCGGATGGAGTGGAAGTAACGAGCTCCCGGACGAACCGTCAGGTAGTTGCCGGCAACCGTTTCCATGTTGTGATTGAAAACGTCGGGCTTTGCGGCAACGACGCGCTCCAGGGCACCGGGCTTCTTCAGGAAGTCGGGCGTCAGGATTTCGATGGTCGTCGTCGGTGAGGTAGCACGGATTGCCCAGATCACCTTCTCGAAATGCTCGGCGCCGCCGTCTTCCAGGTCATCGCGGTCGACCGAGGTGATGACGACGTGGGAGAGTCCCATCTCCTTCACCGCCTTGGCGACATTCTCCGGCTCGGCCATGTCAAGCGCATTCGGCTTGCCGGTCGCAACGTTGCAGAAGGCGCAAGCGCGGGTACAGATCTCGCCCATGATCATGAAGGTCGCGTGCTTCTTGTCCCAGCACTCGCCGATATTGGGGCACCCAGCCTCTTCGCAGACGGTGACGAGCTTGTGCTCCTTCACGATCGAGCGCGTCTCCGCGTATCCCTTGGAGGTTGGCGCCTTGACGCGGATCCAATCCGGCTTGCGCAGGACCTCCTGGTCAGGCCGATGGGCCTTTTCGGGATGCCGCACACGCTTGGTGTCAGGATTGATCGTATCGAGAATGGTTACCATGGCAGTTCAAATCTCCGCCGCTCCATGCGGCAAAAGCCCTATCTATCGGCGGACGAGCCGCGCGACGAATATCAGCAAGCAGGCACCAAGAAAACCTGTGATGAAGTAACCGAGCCTGCCGCCGGCCACCTCTATATGAAATTGCGCCAGAATCGCGGTTGCGACCACCGAGCCGACGATGCCGAGCACGATATTGAGCAATACACCGTAGCGGACCTCCATCAGCTTGCCCGCGAGCCAACCCGCAAAGCCGCCGATGATGATCGCTGCGATCCAGCCTACGCCTTCCATCCTGCCCTCGCCTCTTTACGATATCGCCCTTGCGATCAGAACCACGATGATGGCGCCGACACACCATAAACATGATGATCGGCTTTTGCTTTTTCCACCTTCGACAATAGGGAGGAAACGATCAAGCGTTCAGGACACGACCATAAGCATCCAGAACCGCTTCCTTCATCGTTTCGGAAACCGTCGGATGCGGGAAGATCGTGTGCATCAGTTCCTCTTCCGTGGTCTCTAGGTTCATTGCGACGACAAAGCCCTGGATGAGCTCGGTGACCTCAGCGCCGACCATGTGGGCGCCGAGCAGCTCGCCGGTCTTCTTGTCGAAGATGACCTTGCAGAGACCCTGGTCTTCGCCGAGCGCGATCGCCTTGCCGTTCGCAGCAAAGGAGAAGCGGCCGACGCGGATGTCGCGGCCCAGCTCCTTGGCCTTCGCCTCGGTCAGGCCGACGGAGGCAACCTGCGGGTTGCAGTAGGTGCAGCCAGGCACCTTGCCCTTGTCGGTGGCATGAACGTTCGGCAGGCCGGCAATTTTCTCGACGCAGACGACGCCTTCGTGCTCGGCCTTGTGAGCGAGCATCGGCGGGCCGGCGACGTCACCGATCGCGTAAATGCCAGGAACGTTGGTCTTGGCGTAACCGTCGATGACGACGCAGCCGCGATCCGTCTTGACGCCGACAGCCTCGAGGCCGAGGTTTTCGATGTTGCCCTGCACGCCGACAGCCGAAATCATGCGATCCGCCGTGATCTGCTGTATCTTGCCATCCGACGTCTCGACATGCGCGGTGATGCTGTTCGCGGATTTTTCGACCTTCGCGACCTTGGCGCTCGTGAAAATCTTCATGCCGCGCTTTTCCATCTGCTTGCGGGCGATCGCAGTAACTTCCGCATCCTCGACCGGCATGATGGTAGGCAGGACTTCGACCACCGTCACGTCCACGCCCATCGACAGATAGAAGCTTGCGAATTCGATGCCGATCGCGCCCGAGCCCATGACGATCAACGACTTCGGCAGTACATCCGGCTTCAGCGCTTCGAAATAGGTCCAGATCAGCTTACCGTCCGGCTCGATGCCCGGAAGGGCGCGCGGACGCGCACCTGTTGCAACGATGATGTGCTTGGCCGTGTAAGTGCCCTCGCCCTTGACACCCTTCGGCACAGGATGCTGCGGCTCGACGACCGGCTTGGTCGACTTGCCGACGACGATTTCGCCCGGCTTGGTAATCTTGGCTTCACCCCAGATCACGTCGACCTTGTTCTTCTTCATCAGGAAGCCGACACCGCCGTTGAGGCGTGCGGAGACGCCGCGCGAGCGGGCAACGACCGCCTTCACGTCGGCGCTGACCTTGCCTTCCAGCACGAGACCGTAGTCCTTCAGGTGGTTGGAATGGTCGAGAATTTCGGCCGAGCGGAGCAGAGCCTTGGTTGGGATGCAGCCCCAGTTGAGGCAAATGCCACCCAGATGCTCGCGTTCCACGATCGCGGTCTTGAGGCCCAGCTGGCTGGCACGCACGGCGGCGACATAGCCCCCGGGTCCGGAGCCGATGATGATGACGTCGTAGTTCTCAGCCATGTTTTCCTGCCTTTGCTATCGGGCGTCGCGGGTGAGAAGCACCCACTCGTGTTTCCTGCCGTTTTCGAAGAAGGTCACGGCATCCGCGCGCGCCACCTGCGAAAATCCATTCTTCCTGTAAAGCGACAGAGCCGCTTCGTTGTAACCTGCGGTAATCAGGCTGACCGGCGCGTTCCCCGCCCGCTCAATCTGATCCGTGAGAAGCCGTCGACCGATCCCGATGCCACGCAGATGGCTGTAGACACCGAGCGTTGCGATAAACCAGCTTCCCACCACCATTTTCTGCAGATCGATGACCGGCTTCAGCGCCGGACGATCCGCCAGGATATTCCGTATGCCTTCATCGAGACCGTAGCCGATCGCACCGCCCGCGATTTCGCCGTAGGCTTCGGCAATCACCGCGTCGCTCCAGTTGCCCTGCCCCTGGTCGCCGCGCAGATTCTGCCGTCCACGCTCCATCGGCGTATCGCTGCCGCCATTTCCAACCTCCGCCAGCCAAAGCCAGGAGGCGAAACCATGCCACGCGATATCCGTGAGTAAAGCCAGCTCCGTCGCATCCTCCCGCGTAGCAGGACGAAGCGAAACGAAGGATCCCATGCTCAAAGCCCCAGCATCATCCGCACAGTCGATTCCATGCCGCGCCCGAGAGCGCGGGTATTGTCCGCATCGAGGTGAATGCCATCGACCGGTGTCGTCTTCGCCACCGAATTGCCGTCGAAGAAGCCGCAGCCGAGTTCGTCCGCGAGATCACGATAAAGGGTCGGAAGCTTGGCCGACTCCTCAATGGCGCCGACAAACGACGCGGCAAACGGCACGTTTGCCGTCTCACGCACCTTCGGCGGCGCGACGATCAGAATGTCCGGCCCATCGAATTCGAAGGGCCAGGCATGGTTGCGGATCAAACGCACCAGCCGGGCAATGCCCTGGCAGGCGGCAAAGGCCGAACCCGCCACGACAGGCTTCATGTCGTTTGTGCCGAGCAGCAAAATGACGAGATCAAGCGGCGCATGGCTCTGCAGAATCGTCGGCAGGATGCGTGCGCCGTTCCGGTCGCAGTCGGCGAGATGGTCGTCGAAGGCGGTGGTTCGCCCGTTCAATCCTTCGGCGATGATCCGCACGTCGTTGCCGAGTGCCGCCTGAAGCGCGCTTGGCCAACGATCCTTGTAGGCATGACGCCCGATCGTATCGGCGTCATAACCCCAGGTCAGCGAGTCACCATAGCAAAGAACGGTCTTCGTCATTTCCGCCTCCGCTCCGGTCTCAGACGAGCATGCCCATCGGATTTTCGATGTAGCCCTTGAACGCCTGCAGCAGCTCCGCACCGAGCGCGCCGTCGACACAGCGATGGTCGGTCGAGAGCGTGACGCTCATCACGGTCGCGATGACCATTTCGCCCTTACGTACGATCACACGCTGCTCGCCTGAGCCGACCGCTAGGATCGTTGCATGCGGCGGGTTGATGACGGCCGCGAAATTCTTCACGCCCATCATGCCCATGTTCGAGACCGACGTCGTGCCGCCCTGATACTCCTCAGGCTTCAGCTTGCGATCCTTGGCGCGCTTGCCGAGGTCACGCATCTCGTTGGAGATCGCCGACAGGGTCTTTTCCTCGGCCTTGCGGATGATCGGCGTGATCAGGCCGCCGGGGATCGACACAGCAACGCCGACATCGGCGTGCTTGTGCTTGACCATGTTGGCTTCGGTCCAGGAGACGTTGGCATCTGGCACGTCGCGCAGCGCAAGCGCCATGGCCTTGATGACCATGTCGTTGACCGACAGCTTGTAGGCCGGCGCGCCGTCCTTGCGGGGGGCCGCATCATTGAGCTGGGCACGCAGAGACATCAGCGCGTCGAGCTCGCAATCGACGGTGACGTAGAAGTGCGGCACGGTCTGCTTGGATTCGACCAAGCGCTTGGCGATGACCTTGCGCATGCCGTCATGCGGCACGAGTTCGTAGGAACCCGGCTCGAAGAGCTTGAGAACGGCGTCATCCGAAGCGGGTTTCGCCACAGGGGCCGGAGCCTGTGCTGCGGCCTGTGGCGCAGCGGCAGCCGGAGCCGCCTTTACGCCACCACCTGCCACGGCAGCCTCGACGTCGCTCTTGACGACGCGGCCGTGCGGACCAGAGCCCGCAATCGCGGACAGGTCGATTCCGGCTTCCTTGGCCAGACGACGCGCGAGCGGCGAGGAGAAGGTGCGATTGCCACCTGCCGAAACAACGGCAGGCGCCGCGGCCGGAGCTGGTGCGGCAGCAGCCGGAGCCGGTGCTGCCGGCGCTGCTTCCGTCTTCGGGGCTTCAGCAGCCTTCGGCGCCGGGGCGGCAGAGCCTGCACCGCTTGCAGCGGCGGCTACGTCTTCACCATCGGCAGCAAGCACGGCGATCAACGCATTGACCTTTACGCCTTCCGTGCCGGCGGGAACGACGATCTTGGCAACCGTGCCCTCATCGACGGCTTCGACTTCCATCGTCGCCTTGTCGGTTTCGATTTCCGCAATGATGTCGCCCGACTTGACGGTGTCGCCTTCCTTGACGAGCCACTTGGCCAGATTGCCTTCTTCCATCGTCGGAGAGAGGGCAGGCATCGTGATGTTGATAGGCATCGAAATACCCTCCCCTTGTTACTTGTAGCAAACAGCCTTCACGGCATCGACGACTTCGGCGACGTTCGGCAGCGCGAGCTTCTCGAGATTGGCGGCGTAGGGCATCGGAACGTCCTTGCCGGCGATCGTGAGAACCGGCGCATCGAGGTAGTCGAAGGCCTGCTGCATGACGCGGGTGGCGATTTCGGTGCCGACCGAGTTCTGCGGATAGCCTTCCTCGACGGTAACCAGACGGCCGGTCTTCTTGACCGATTCAATCACGGTCGGAAGGTCCATCGGGCGCAGCGTGCGCAGGTCGATCAGCTCGGCGTCGATGCCGATCTTCTCGAGTTCGGCAACGGCCTTGGTGGCATAGGTCATGCCGATGCCGAAGGAGACGATCGTGACGTCCTTGCCCGGACGGTGAATGCGGGCCTTGCCGATTGGCAGAACGAAATTATCGAGCTTCGGCACATCGAAGTGCTGACCGTAGAGGATTTCGTTTTCGAGGAAGACGACCGGGTTCGGATCGCGGATCGCAGCCTTGAGCAGGCCCTTGGCGTCAGATGCCGTGTAGGGCATGACGACCTTGAGGCCCGGGATCTGGCTGTACCAGGCCGAGTAGTCCTGGCTGTGCTGGGCGCCGACGCGGGCAGCTGCACCGTTCGGGCCGCGGAAAACGATCGGAGCACCCATCTGGCCACCGGACATGTAGAGCGTCTTGGCGGCAGAGTTGATGATCTGGTCGATTGCCTGCATGGCGAAGTTGAAGGTCATGAACTCGACGATCGGCTTCAGACCGGACATGGCAGCACCGACACCGACGCCGGCAAAGCCGTGCTCGGTGATCGGGGTGTCGATGACGCGGCGGGCGCCGAATTCCTGCAGCAGACCCTGGGTGACCTTGTAGGCGCCCTGGTATTCGGCAACTTCTTCGCCCATGACGAAGACGTTTTCGTCAGCACGCATTTCTTCGGCCATGGCATCGCGAAGCGCTTCGCGAACGGTCATGGAGACCATTTCCGTACCGGCCGGGATTTCCGGATCGTTCGGCACGGCAGCCTTCGGCTCGGCCGGAACCGGAGCAGCAGCGGCAGCAGGCTTTTCTTCCGCCTGCGGAGTGGCAGCGGCAGGTGCGGGCTGCGCGGCAGGTGCGGCAGAGATGTCGGACGCCGATTCGCCGTCCTGAAGCAGGACCGCGATCTTGGCATTGACCTTCACGTTTTCTGTGCCGGCCGGAACCAGGAGCTTGCCGATGACGCCTTCATCGACGGCTTCGACTTCCATCGTTGCCTTGTCGGTTTCGATTTCGGCGATCACGTCACCAGATTTGACGGTGTCACCTTCCTGCTTGAGCCACTTGGAAAGCGTGCCTTCTTCCATCGTCGGAGAGAGGGCGGGCATGAGAATATCGATTGGCATGGGTCGTCCCTCCCCGATTAGAGCAGAATGTCAGTGTAGAGTTCGGATGCATCCGGCTCCGGATCGGACTGGGCGAAGTCGGCGCTGTCGGCAACGACATCGCGGACATCCTTGTCGATCGCCTTCAGATCGTCTTCCGAGGCCCAACCCTTCTCAAGGAGCCGCGCACGCACCTGCTCGATCGGATCCTGCTCGGAGCGCATCTTCTGCACTTCTTCCTTCGTGCGGTACTTCGCCGGGTCGGACATCGAGTGACCGCGATAGCGGTAGGTCAGCATCTCCAAGATGATCGGACCCTTGCCGGAGCGGCAATGCTCGAGGGCTTCCTCGGCTGCGGCCTTTACGGCACGGACATCCATGCCATCGACCTGGATGCCGGGGATGCCGAAGCCGGAGCCACGCAGGGAGTAGTTCGACTGCGCGGTCGCGCGGGCAGTCGAGGTGCCCATGGCGTAACGGTTGTTTTCGACGATGTAGATGATCGGCAGCTTCCAGAGAGCGGCCATGTTGAAGCTCTCGTAGACCTGACCCTGGTTGGCGGCACCATCACCGAAGTAGGCGACGGAGACACTATCATTGCCGCGATAGCGGTTCGCGAAGGCAAGGCCCGTTCCGAGCGAAACCTGGGCACCGACGATGCCGTGACCGCCGTAGAAATGCTTCTCCTTGGAGAACATGTGCATCGAGCCGCCCTTGCCGCGCGAATAACCGCTGCGGCGGCCGGTCAGTTCGGCCATGACGCCACGCGCGCTCATGCCGGTCGCCAGCATATGGCCGTGATCGCGATAGGCGGTGATAACCTGATCACCTTCCTTCTGCGCCATCTGCATTCCGACGACGACAGCTTCCTGACCGATGTAGAGGTGACAGAAACCGCCAATGAAGCCCATGCCGTAGAGCTGCCCGGCCTTCTCTTCGAAGCGGCGGATCAGCAGCATTTCGCGGTAGGCCTTGAGCTCCTCGTCGCGCGTGAAATCAGCGACAGGACCACCATTCGAGGCCTTGTTTGCCGGCTTTGCGCTAGTTTTACGGCTGGAAACGGTCGCGGTTTTTCGCGGCGCCATTCAACCCTCCCTATGGGTTTGTCGGTTCTTTGGTGGCGCACACCATAGGGAAGAAATTTAGCCACAGCAATGCCATAAATGCATGGCTCGTATTCACCAGTAAGATACTGATAAATAACCCTTTATTTTGATTAACTGAATTTCAGTTAATTCGAATAGTGATTGAATATGACGATCTCGTCGGCACGAGAAACATTAAGCTGAAGACGCGCTTTCTCGTCCAGCATGTCCTTGTCCATCGAACCGTCGCTCAGCAGCGCGACCTGCTTTTCAAGATGCTCGCGCTTGCCTTTCAGAACCGCCAACTCCCTCTCGCGAGCTATCCGCTGGCGTTCGAACCCCTCGGTTGCCCGCAGGCCGTAATCACCATGGATGCAATGATAGCCGAAGTAGGAGAGAAACGCGACCGTCATCGCGGGAACCACGAAACGACCGATTTTTTTCTTCTTGTGATGCTTTGTCCACATAAACGCACGCTCGAACGCATTACCTCGATGCGCTCAAGACTACCGGGCAGAGATTAACTGTCCGTTGACTATGAAAAATCGGGCAAGAAAAAACCCGCGCCTTTCGTAGACGCGGGTCCAAGTCGTTGAATTCAGGCGCGATTGATCAGCCGCGGATGATCGAACGGCCGGCGTAGCGGGCCTGCGGGCCGAGACCCTCTTCGATGCGGATCAGCTGGTTGTACTTGGCCAGGCGATCCGAGCGCGACAGCGAGCCGGTCTTGATCTGACCGCAGTTGGTGGCGACCGCCAGATCGGCAATCGTCGAATCTTCGGTTTCACCGGAACGGTGCGACATGACGGCGGTGTAGGCAGCCTTATGCGCGGTGTTGACGGCGTCGAGCGTTTCCGTCAGCGAGCCGATCTGGTTGACCTTGACGAGGATCGAGTTGGCAACGCCCATGCGGATACCGTCGCGCAGGCGGGCCGAATTGGTGACGAAGAGATCGTCGCCGACCAGCTGGACCTTCTTGCCGGCCAGGTCGGTCAGTGCCTTCCAGCCGTCCCAATCGTCTTCGGCCATACCGTCTTCGATCGAGATAATCGGATACTGGGCGGCGAGCTGCGCAAGGTATTCAGCCATTGCGCCCGATTCCAGCGTGCGGCCTTCACCTTCGAGGACATACTTGCCATCCTTGAAGAATTCGGTCGCAGCGCAGTCGAGGCCGAGGTAGATGTCTTCGCCCGGCTTGTAGCCGGCTTTCTCGATCGACTTCATGATGAAGTCGAGGGCTTCAGGGGCGCTCTTCAGGCCCGGCGCGAAACCACCCTCATCGCCGACGTTGGTGTTGTGGCCCTGAGCCGACAGCTCCTTCTTGAGGACGTGGAAGACTTCCGAGCCCATGCGAACGGCTTCGCGGATGGAATCGGCACCGACCGGAAGGATCATGAACTCCTGGAAGTCGATCGGGTTGTCGGCATGCGCGCCACCGTTGATGATGTTCATCATCGGGACCGGCAGCAGGTGGGCGCTGGCGCCACCGACATAACGGTAGAGCGGCAGGCCGGCAGCCTGGGCAGCAGCCTTGGCAACCGCGAGCGATACGCCGAGGATGGCGTTGGCGCCGAGGCGCGACTTGTTCGGCGTGCCGTCCAGTTCGATCATGATGTTGTCGATCTGGATCTGGTTTTCGGCATCAATGCCGCCGATCGCGTCAAAGATTTCGGTGTTGGCGGCTTCGACAGCCTTCTCGACGCCCTTGCCGAGATAGCGATTGCCGCCATCGCGAACTTCAACAGCTTCGTGAGCACCGGTGGAAGCGCCCGACGGCACCGCCGCGCGGCCCATGCTGCCGTCTTCGAGATAGACATCGACTTCGACGGTCGGATTGCCACGGCTGTCGAGAATCTCGCGGGCGATAATGTCGGTAATTGCAGTCATCGGTTCTTCCTGCTCGGTGGGTGGATAAATCGTTTGAAATCGTCTTAATCGAAGACGCGCAAATTACAATGGCGCTTTGCGCTTCCTCCGCAGCGGCGATCGTGCGTGCGTATTACACGATCATGTCAGTCTTTTGAACGTCAGCTCTTGGCAATCGAATCGAAGGCAAGCAGCTTTTCGAGAAGCCGCGGCATGTCGCGCAGATAGACCATGTTGGGACCATCCGAAGGCGCATTGTCGGGATCTTCGTGGGTTTCCACGAATACGCCTGCGACGCCGACGGCGACCGCCGCACGCGCGAGCGTTTCCACGAACTCGCGCTGCCCTCCGCTCGAACCGCCCTGCCCACCCGGCTGTTGCACCGAATGCGTGGCGTCGAAGATCACGGGGGCGCCCATCGCCGCCATGATCGGCAGCGAGCGCATGTCGGAGACCAGCGTATTGTAGCCGAAGGAAGCACCGCGTTCGCAAAGCAGTATGTTCGGATTGCCGCTCGAATTCAGCTTGTTGAGGACGTTCTTCATGTCCCAGGGCGCGAGGAACTGCCCCTTCTTGACGTTGATGACGCGGCCGGTCTTAGCGGCCGCAACGAGCAGGTCGGTCTGACGGCTGAGGAAAGCCGGGATCTGCAGGATGTCGACGACGGTGGCCACCTCGGCACACTGCTCTTCGGTATGAATGTCGGTCAGGACAGGAAAGCCGTATTCCTTCTTGAGATCGGCGAACACTTCAAGCGCCGTTTCGAGGCCGATACCGCGCTGCGCTGACAGCGACGTCCGGTTCGCCTTGTCAAAGGAGGACTTGTAGACGAGGCCGAGACCAAGCTTGTCGCAGAGTTCCTTCAGCACACCGGCGACCATGAAGGCATGCTCGCGGCTCTCCATCTGACAAGGCCCGGCAATCAGCGACAGCTTGCCGGCATTCGAAAAGGTGACGCGGCCGGCGCCTTCGCCGACCACGACTTCGGAATTTGTCTGGCTCATCGTTTCTCCTCGAAGGCGAAGAGAGCGCCCTGTCCGGGCGCGGCCTTCACCAGAATTCGATTGTTCTTGCGCGTATAGGTCATCCCGTTAGCAGCCAATTGCGCTTCTGTCACGGCGAGATCGCCAACCTTGAAAACGATGGCAACGCCACGCAGACCGCGATCGTCGGAAGGCGCAGGGATGTCGAAGTAGGCATCCAGTCCATCCGGGGAGAGAACACTCACTCTGGCATTCGGAGTTGTAACACTCACACCGAAGGCCTCATTGGTCGTTCCCAAGCTGTGGGCGGCGGCGCGCAGGAAAGGTGCAAACGCCTTCGGGTCGGGTGCCCCAAGCACGATCTCTGCAATCCCAACCACCCCATTTGCATGCACTTGCAGGGCTTTCCGGTCGGCTGGTGGCGGGTTGACACGTTGGCATGTGAAGAAAAAGAAATCGGGAGCGCGCAGGTCAACTGCAAAGGCGAGCTTGAATGCAGCCGTCGCCTCCGAGCCATCGGGCATCTTCATCGGCCGCTCGAACTGCAGCATCTCGCCGCCATTGATCTTTTCGGACAGAAACCGGGCATGGTCGCGATCGGCATCCGCCGTCGCAAAGACCACGGCAGACAGCCCATCGTCTCCACATCGGAATCGAAAGGCGCGGTCCCGCGCGGTAAAGACATTGCCTTTCTGCGCCGAAGCTTCATGCAGTTCGGCATTGGCGACCCCGAGAGGCTCCAGATAAGTTTCGTCGGCGAAGAATATGCAGGCGTTCTCGGTCCCAAACGGGTGCCGGGCGTCGGGCGCGACGGTGAATCCCAGCTTTCCGAGACGCTCGCGCGAGAGCCTGATATTTGGAACCGGCAGCACGATGTGGTCCAGCGGATGTGCTTCGCTCATGGCAACTTCTCCGGAATTTGCGAAGATGTGCGCCGGGCAACAGGACAATGCAACCCCCTTCTGCGCTTTCGGTCAAATGAGACGCAAAAACTCAGCAAGTTGCAGGCAAGTTTTACGAAAATTTAGGTACTTGCGGAACACATATGGAACATATAGTGTCTGTTCTGGCTTTGTTTCACGACTCTGGGGTTCAACTTCGATGCTGACGCGCAAGCAACAGGAGCTTCTTCTCTTCATTCACGAGCGAATGAAGGAGTCCGGTGTCCCCCCTTCTTTTGATGAAATGAAGGATGCCTTGGACCTCGCCTCGAAGTCCGGCATCCACCGCCTGATTACCGCGCTGGAGGAACGGGGCTTCATTCGCCGACTGCCGAATCGAGCCCGCGCTCTGGAAGTCATCAAACTGCCCGAGGCATATAACCCCAGCCTGCAGCCCCGCCGCGGTTTTTCGCCGAGCGTTATCGAAGGCAGTCTCGGCAAACCACAGCCGGTTGCGGCGCCGAAGCCGGCGCCGCAGGCCGACAACGGCGGTTCTGCCTCTGTACCGGTCATGGGACGGATTGCTGCCGGCGTACCGATTTCGGCAATTCAGAACAATACCCACGACATTACGGTTCCGGCGGACATGCTAGGCCCAGGCGAGCACTATGCGCTCGAGGTCAAGGGCGACTCGATGATCGAGGCCGGCATCTTTGATGGCGACACGGTAATCATCCGCAACGGCAGCACCGCCAATGCCGGCGACATCGTTGTTGCGCTCGTCGATGACGAGGAAGCAACGCTCAAGCGCTTCCGCCGGAAGGGCGCCTCCATCGCACTGGAGGCGGCGAACCCGGCTTACGAGACGCGCATTTTTGGACCTGACCGTGTCAAGGTCCAGGGCAAGCTTGTGGGCCTCATTCGCCGCTATCATTGAAGGCGGGCGGCTCGCCGTCAAAGGTGCCGCTTCGCCAATTGTACGCCCGATGGTGCATCCACGGGCGGTCGAGCCTCGTATAGGCCGGCGTGACGACGGGGCTACCTTGATCGTCGATCCTTACCTCAGCGGCACCGGAGCGACGCAAGGTTTCGCCGGTGAACAAAAGCGCGCCTGACTTGCACCCCGTCGTGCGGAGGCGAACGGGTGTCACGACGATATCGGCCGTATCGCAGGCAGCGCCGAAGTAAGCGGGATTTTCGACGATCGTCACGACGTAGCCGCTGTCGTGCGTGGCGGTGCACCAGGCGCCTTTCAGGCACACAAATCGGTTCTCAGCGCTCGTCGCAGCCTGACGTAACGCATCGCGGGCATTGCGCAATTCCACGGCAGATAGCCTTTCCGATCTGCCTTGACTGTCCCGCCGCCTGATAGCGCCGACACCCTCCAACAATTGCGGTGGTTGATCTAGCTCCGCGGCGAGCGCCCTTCGCCATTGGTCGAAAATGAAGTCAGGCGGATGCGGCCGGTTCGGTGCAAGGACTTGTCCTTTCACGATCGCGACGAGACTGCCGTCTTCGGCAATGACGATATCGGGCGGCGGTTCGCTCGGCGCAACTACAACAAGCACAGTTGCCAGCGCCGCAATGGCAGCGCCGAGGTAGCGGATCTTGGTGCGCAGAAGGGCAAGTAAGAGGAACCCTGCTACCGCCACAGGAAAATACCAACCCGACAATCGGCCGATATCGATATTGCCGCCCCAGGCCGAGACCATCTCGGCAATGGCGATCACGATGTCGAGCCCGAAACCGGCAATTTTCCACGGAATGACGTCGAGGCCAAAAGGTGTCAGCAGCATAGCGAGCATGCCCATCGGCATCACCACGAAGGAGATCACCGGCATGGCCATGAGATTTGCCGGCAGACCATAAGCGCTGAGCCGGTGGAAGTGCTCGACGGCGAAAAGCGCGGTCGAGAAGCCGCCGATCATCGAGGTCAGCAGGATGCCACCAAAGAAGCGCACGACGAAAACGACGGGCCTCGCTGCGGCGGCCTGCAGCAAGGGATGTTCGCGCGGCGGCCTCCTTGACCAGATCGCGTAACCGGCGACAAGGGCA
Organism: Hyphomicrobiales bacterium; assembly: GCA_900466985.1. Classification (GTDB taxonomy): domain Bacteria; phylum Pseudomonadota; class Alphaproteobacteria; order Rhizobiales; family Rhizobiaceae; genus Rhizobium. The sequence goes on along the minus strand of UBOA01000014.1, from coordinate 387,119 downwards.
AGCGTCGCCGCAAACGACATCTGGAAGCTCGGACCCAGCGCCTCGGACGGTGACAGGAGCAGGATCACCCACGCGGACAAGGCAATGTTGCGCAAGCTGATCGACGGGCGATCGAAGAACACCGCGGCGAGCATGATCGCCATCATGATGAACGCACGCTCCGCCGATACCGCGAAGCCCGAGATCATGTAGTAGGCCGTGAGCGCCACGAGCGCCCCGGCAGCGGCGATCTTCTTGGTCGGGTATGCCTGCACGATCGATGGAAACAGGCTCAGCAGCTGGCGCAGGCCGACGAAGAAGATGCCAGCAGACATCGCCATGTTGAGGCCGGAGATTGCCACGATATGAGCCAGCCCCGCCTGCCGCAGGGCCTCGGTCGTTTCCTGCGAGATCGCACGTCGCTCATCGGTGACAAGCGAGGCAGCGAAGGCGCCGGTGTCGCCCGGCAGGATTTCGCGGATGCGGTCTCCTATTCCGCTTCGAAGGGCGTCCAACCAATTCACGGCGCTGTCCCAGGCGGACCGCTGATCGGCGGCTACGGGCGATGAAGCGCTTGGCGCGCCATAGAAGAAGCCATTCGCGCCGATGCCATCGAAATAGGCGCTGAAGGCAAAATCATTGAGCCCGGGGAGTGCCGGCCCAGCCGGCGGCGTCAATCGCGCCCGGCCCGTCACCCACTCACCAATGGCGAAAGGTTCCGCCTGCCCCCGCGCGACAACGGAAACGCGCTCAGGTGGCCGCTTTATCTCGGGCGATTGCGTCGATGAGACGGAGACGATGTAGCGCCAGCGGCCACGGCCATCTCCTTCCCGGCGCTCGACACGGCCGATGATCGTCGTCGTCACGGCTGTGTCCAATATGACGGTCGCCTTGCTCCACGTCTCGAACTGGGCCGCGAACATCCCCGTTACGCAGAGCAAGCCCGCCAAAGCGAGATTTCGAATGAGCCTGCGCCCCGGGCCTGCCACAAGCGCGACAACGGCGAATGCCGCGAACCACGCCACCATCCGGAGCTCGGCCGGGGCACTTCCAAGCACAAACCAGAGGATCGCGCCCGCCCCAGCGAAGACGGGCGAAACCAGGAAGAACCGCCCATGCTCTATCTCCGTTGCCACGGCGAGCCGAAGCCACACGGTACAACGATCCGACGCAGTCCTTATCCGTGTCGGCCACGGCACGAAGGATTGCGTCCGGAAAGTTAGCGGAGGTTCCGCAGGAACTCGTGGCACGAGAAAGGAAGGCTGTGCCGCGCGCCCAAACGCGTCCGCGCCGGGTGTGGCTTCCCTCACCTCCAATGGCCTCAACCCCGGCATGCATTGCGCCCAAAAACAGCCGCCCCTACAACCAGAATGCAAGCTCACGGGCTTCCAAGCAAGAATAATCGATTGAAATCTGAAGGAAAATCGGAAGCCGGAAAAGCTAAGGATAATCATCAGCTTCTGCTATGCGCAGGGGTCATCGCAGAAGTGCCCAAAAGTTGATACTGCGATGCACAAAATGGCGTCACGGTAACTTGGCATTAGGCGCGCGATCATATAGCAATCATCGACGACGCTTAACCCTATGGCGCTTTTATGGCGCCAACCGCCAGTTTGGAGGATCATAATGACGGAACAAAGCGCAACACTGAAAATCGGTGACAAATCAGTCAATCTCGCCGTCAAGAGCGGCACGATTGGTCCTGACGTCATCGATATCGGCGCCCTGTACAAGAACACGGCTTCCTTCACGTACGATCCTGGTTTCACCTCGACCGCATCCTGTGAATCGAAAATCACCTATATCGACGGTGACGCCGGCGTACTGCTGCATCGCGGCTATCCGATCGAGCAGCTCGCCGAGCACGGCGACTTCCTCGAAGTCTGCTATCTGCTTCTCTACGGAGAACTGCCGACCGCAGCCCAGAAGAAGGACTTCGACTATCGCGTGACGCATCACACGATGGTGCATGAGCAGATGAGCCGGTTCTTTACGGGCTTCCGCCGCGATGCACATCCGATGGCTGTCATGTGCGGTTGCGTCGGCGCGCTGTCGGCGTTCTACCACGACTCCACCGACATCACCGATCCGCATCAGCGCATGGTCGCAAGCCTGCGTATGATCGCCAAGATGCCGACGCTGGCCGCCATGGCCTACAAGTATCACATCGGCCAGCCCTTCGTTTACCCGAAGAACGATCTCGACTACGCGTCGAACTTCCTGCGCATGTGCTTTGCAGTTCCCTGCGAGGAATATGTGGTCAATCCGGTTCTGGCCCGTGCCATGGACCGTATCTTCATCCTGCACGCCGACCACGAGCAGAACGCGTCGACCTCGACCGTCCGCCTCGCCGGCTCGTCGGGCGCAAACCCGTTTGCCTGCATCGCAGCCGGCATTGCATGCCTCTGGGGCCCGGCACACGGCGGCGCCAACGAAGCAGCGCTGAACATGCTGACTGAGATCGGCACTGTTGACCGCATTCCGGAATACATCGCCCGCGCCAAGGACAAGAACGATCCGTTCCGCCTGATGGGCTTCGGTCACCGCGTCTACAAGAACTACGACCCGCGCGCCAAGATCATGCAGAAGACGACGCATGAGGTTCTCGGCGAACTCGGCGTCAAGGACGATCCGTTGCTCGAAGTTGCGATGGAACTCGAGCGCATCGCCCTGACCGATGAATACTTCATCGAGAAGAAGCTCTATCCGAACATCGACTTCTACTCCGGCATCACGCTGAAGGCCCTGGGCTTCCCCACGACCATGTTCACCGTGCTGTTTGCCCTGGCCCGTACGGTCGGCTGGATTGCCCAGTGGAACGAGATGATCGAAGATCCGGAGCAGCGTATCGGTCGCCCGCGCCAGCTCTATATCGGCGAACCGGAGCGCGACTACGTGCCGGTTTCCAAGCGCTAATCGGCGATCACAGACAGCAAAAAAGCCCGGTCAGAAATGACCGGGCTTTTTCTTTTGGAGCACGTCGAGAACAATCTCTGCCGCGTGTTCTCCCGGCGGCTTCTCGGTCTGCATTCTCTGCCAGAGAACGTCGAAGCCCTGCATCATTGCCTGCCGTGGCAGGCTATCCGCCGAAAGCTTCTCCATCCAGCGAGCGAAGCTGCCGCCTCGGACCACGTCGTTGATATACTCGGGCACAACAGCGTAATCGGCGATCAAGTTCGGAAGCGCAGCACTCCACGTTTTGATCTTGCTGGTCATGAGCTTGATGATCCAGTCCGTCTTGTACGCCGAAACACAGGGAACGCCCGTCAAAGCCAGTTCAAGCACGACGGTGCCGGAGGCAGCCATGGCCGCATCCGCTTCAGTGAATGCCCGCCACTTCGCCTCGGTGCCCGTCACGATCTCCGGCTTGGCCGTCCAATCCTTGACGAGCTCACGGATCATGGCTTCGCGGCGTGGCATCGTCGGCAAAATGAAACGCATCTCGCCGTTGCGCGCTACCAACTCGCTAATGGCATCGCCAAAGTGCGGCAGCAGCTTGGCGATCTCTGACGAGCGCGAACCCGGCAGCAGCATGACTGTCTTGCGCTCAGCTTCGCTTCGCGGCTTCGTCTGCGCGCGCTCGCGTCGTGCATCCAACAGGTTGGGATCGGCCGTCAGGCGGTGGCCGACATAAGTTGTCGGCGGCCCGCCCAGTTTGCGCATCACGTCCGGTTCGAACGGCAAGACAGCGAGCACATGGTCGACATAGGCGAGCATGCGCTGTGCCCGGTATTCCTTCCACGCCCAAACGCTGGGGCAAACGTAATTGACGACGGGCAAGCTGGGCAGCGCCGTGCGTACACGCTTTGCGACCCTGTGCGTAAAGTCGGGACTGTCGACGATAATCAGCACATCAGGCTTTGCGGCGATGATGGCCGACGCCGTCTCACCGATACGCAGAACGAGCCGCGGCAGCTTCGAAAGCACCTGGGTGATGCCCATGACCTGAAGGTCGGCGGAATCGAAAAGCGAGCGCAGACCCTGCGCCTCCAGCCCCTCGCCGCCAACGCCGATGAGTTCCACGTCGCCAGGAAACTTTCGTTTCAGAGCGGCGATCAGGTCCGCGCCCAGCAGGTCGCCCGAAACCTCCCCAACGACGATGGCAACTTTCAGTGAAGCTTCGCTCACGCCAGCCCCCAGGATGGCAATCCCCTATCCAGTCCGCATACGAAGATACCGGCTTCATCCGCAGCCTTCATGACGGCGTCGCGCTCCAGGATGAGCGACCGGCCCGCCTCCACGGCTACTCCGGCAAGTCCTGCTCTCTGCAGGTTCTCGATCGTCGAAATGCCGATCGATGGCAGGTCCGCGCGGATATCCTGTTGCGGCTTGCACAGCTTCACCAGCACGCCGCGGCGGCGCTGGGAAATTCGCCCCGCCGACCGCAGCTCGGTGACACGCTCCAGCATGCTGTCCGTGCCTTCCACGCCTTCGAGCGCAACAATGCGACCGCCGACCGACACCGACCCTTGACCGACGTCCAGCCTGCCGAGCGCATCCGCTGCTTCCGCGGCTCGCGCGATGTCCTTCGCATCGTCGGGGCTTGGTCGCACAGCGCCCAGGGGACCGACGGATGCAAGCAGATCCGGTGCGATCTCGTGCGCGCCGACGACCCGGCGCCCATTCTCTTCGATCAGCGTGATGACCATCCGCAACACGGTATCGTCGCCACCAGCGAGCAGCGTCCGGATTGTCGACGGCAATTTCACGAGGGTCCTCAGCGTCGGCCGCACTTCGCGCCATTCCGGACGCCGGCGTACACCACCAGACATCACGACGCGGTCGATGCCGTTGCCTTCGAATATCCGACTGAGAGCGGCAAAATCTCCGACCCCGATAACCGCATGGTCAAAGCCTTCCCAAGAGCGATCGGCCTCGTCCTTCAAAGCGATAATAAAGGGATTTTCACCTGCTTGCCGCGCCGCAGTGGCGACATAGGACGGCAGAAGCCCGCTACCTGCGATGATGGCCAAGCGGCCTTTTGCCATGTCACCCGCGAGAGCCAAGCATCACCCTTTCTGTCCCCTGGTCGGAGAGGAAAGAGCGCGATCGCTATCGGCTGCGATGAAGTCGAGGATCTGAAGGACCTGCTCGCAATCGGCGTATTCATCCCGGATCGCGGCGGCGTTGGCACGGATCGAACCGGCGCCTTCGAAGATCGCCTTGTAGGCGCGCCGCACGGCATGAATCGTCGCCCGGTCAACCCCGGCGCGGGTCATGCCAACGACGTTCAGGCCGCTCAGAAGACCCGGATTGCCGTTCAGCATGCCATAGGGAATGACGTCATAGCTGACCGCAGAGAGGCCGCCGACAAAGGCCTGCCGCCCGACGCGCGTGAACTGGTGCACGGCGCAGCCACCACCAAGAATGACACGGTCCTCGATCGTCACATGGCCGGCGAGCATCACGTTGTTGGACATGATGACGTTGTTTCCGACCCGGCAGTCATGGGCGATATGCGAATTCGCCAGGAAAAGGTTGTTGTCGCCGACAATCGTCTGGCCACCGAAATCGGCGGTACCCGTGTTGACCGTGACGCCCTCGCGGAACGTGCAGTTGTCGCCGACCGTCAACGTCGTTTCTTCGCCGCCGTGATGGACGCTCTGCGGATCGCCGCCGATCACGGCCATCGGGAAAACGCGGCACCCCTGACCGAGCGTCGTCCTGCCGGATACGACCGAATGCGCCAGCAACTCCACGTTATCACCCAGCACCACCTTCGGCCCGACATGGCAGAAAGGGCCGATCTTGACGTTCTCGCCAATCACGGCGCCATCTTCGACGACCGCCATGGCGTGAATGCTGGCGCTGGCTGCTATCGTGCTCATGCTTGATCCTTGCGAACGATCATCGCCCCGATGTCGGCTTCGGCGACGAGCGCTCCATCAACCTTCGCATCGCAATGGAACTTCCAGATATTACCGCGCTGCTTCTGTTTCTTCACGTGGTATTCGACGCGATCGCCGGGAACGACCGGCTTCCGGAAACGCGCGTTATCGATCGTCATGAAGTAGACGAGATTGCCGGTTTCACCCTGCTTCTTGGCGCAGATCGCGCCAGCCGTCTGCGCCATCCCCTCGATGAGCAGAACTCCCGGCATAATCGGCGATTCCGGAAAGTGACCGGTGAAATGCGGTTCGTTTGCGGTCACGTTCTTGATACCGACCGCGGATTCGTCGCCATCGATCTCGATAATCCGGTCTACGAGCAGGAACGGATACCGGTGTGGCAGCAGCTTCATGATTTCGATGATATCTGCCGAAGAGAGCGAAGTCTTGGCTTCCTCAGTCATTCTTTTCTCCCATTTTCTTGCCACTGGTTGATCGCGCCAAAATCGCGGCCGTCTCCCGTAGAAAATCGTTGATGGGGCGGGCCGGCACGCCACCGTAGCGCTCACCAGCGGGGATGTCTCCGATCACGCCGCTCTTTGCAGCGATCTGCACCCCGTCACCGATCTTGATATGTCCGTTCAGTCCTGCCTGACCGCCGATCTGCACACCATCGCCAAGCACCGTGCTGCCGGCAATGCCGACCTGCGAAACGATGGCACAGTGACGCCCGATGCGGACGTTGTGGCCGATCTGGACCTGATTGTCGATCTTCGTGCCCTCGCCGACGACCGTATCATCCATCGTACCACGATCAATCGTTGTATTCGCGCCAATCTCGACATGATCCTGGATGATCACCCGGCCGATCTGAACGATCTTGATCATCCCGCGTGGACCCGGAGCGTAGCCGAAACCATCCTGGCCGATCCGTGCACCATTGTGAATGATGACGCCGTTGCCAACGAGGGCGCACAGCACGCTTGCGCCGGCCGCGATGGTGCAATTGCGGCCGATCTTGACGTTGGGCCCAATGATAGCGCCGGCGCCGATATGCGTGCCCTCGCCGATTTCAGCGTGCGCACCGACCACCGCCATCGGCTCGATCGAAACCTTCCCTTCGAGACGGGCCGTCGGATCAACAACCGCGCGATCCGAAATACCAGGGGCTTCGGAAAAAAGGGCTTCTGGCCGCAGCGCCTTCGGGTAGAGGTATCCGCCCGCCATCGCAAAGGCCGCATGGGCATTCTTCGAAATCAGAACAGGCAGATGATCCGGCACCAGCGAGCGCAGCCCCGCGCTGCAAAGCACTGCGGATGCCGCGCATGTCGCAAGCTCGTCCTTGCTCCGCTTCGAGATGATGTAACAGAGATCGCCCGCCTTCGCCCGACTTACGGGGGAAACGGAACGGATCACGACATCTGCATTTTTAGGGTCAGCAAGCTCTGCCCCAAGATACTGCGCCAACTCCGAGAGTTTCACGCCATCATGGGGCAGAAAAAAGCTATTTTGCTCCATCGGCAAATCTCCAGAACGGAATTCGGTTTTACGGTTCCGGACTGCCGATATCAGAATTGGTTGTTTATGCCAAACTTGAAGTGCTGCGTCTTGTCAAAGTCTTCCTTGGCGACCGGAATAGCGTAGTCGACACGCAGCGTACCGAACGGCGACGCCCACATAAGACCAACGCCGACGGACGCGCGGAGTGACGCATCTTCGCCGTTCACGGTATCGCCGAGCGGGTCGACATCATTGCCGAACAGCGTGCCAGCGTCGGCAAACAACGCGCCACGCAGGCCGAAGTCGCGCGGAACCAACGGGAGCGGGAACGTCGCTTCAGCCGAGACTGTGAAGTAGGTCGTGCCGCCGAGCGGATCGTCGTTTGCCCCGGCAATGCGCGGGCCAATGCCCCTGTTTTCGAAGCCTCTGATATCGCCGTTTGTCAGCGTGAACTGGTCAAAGACGTTCAGGTTCTTGTCAAAGCCCACAACATAGCCCGCCGAACCCGTAACCGAGCCGATGATATCAGCGTCATCGGCCAGCAGATGGAAATACCGTGCCTTGCCGTAGATCTTATAGAACTGCGAGTCACCGCCGAGACCGGCGATTTCCTGCGTAACGCTTGCGTAGATGCCTTCGCGCGGCAGAGTCATGTCGTCAAGCGTATTGTAGGTCAGCGTCTGCGAAACAGACGACTTTACCCATGGGCTATTCTCAACGAGGTTCTGATACGGCGCAGACAGATCGCTCAGCGAACCAGAGGGATCGTATTTCATCTGCTTGTAGTTGTAGCGGAACGTCGTCGCCAGATCTTCCGTGATCGGCGCCGTTGCACGAAGAACACCGCTGTTTTCTTCGTAGTCGTAGTTGTCGTTGCTCGACGTCTCGCTGTGATTGAGGTCGAAACCGACAGCCAAACGGTAGCCCAGGAAGTAGGGCTCGGTGAAGTTCAGGCCATAGGTGCGAGACCCCTCCTGACCACCACCGGCGCTGATCTTGATATACTGACCGCGACCCAGGAAGTTCTTTTCTTCGACGGAAGCTTCGAGCAGCAGGCCGTCGCCGCCGGCCGCATAGCCTGCGCCAATACCGAACGAACCCGTCGCCTGATCCTGCACGTCGACGACGACAACGACGCGGTCCGGAGAGCTGCCCGGCTGCGTCGAGATGTTGACCGACGAGAAGTAGCCGAGAGCCTCGAGACGGCGCTTTGCCCTCGTGATCATCTGCTGATTGAAGGCGTCGCCTTCGCTCATGTCGAACTCGCGACGAATGACAAAGTCGCGCGTGCGGCTGTTGCCGCGGATTTCGATACGCTCGACATAGGCGCGCTCGCCCTGGTCAACGAGGTATTCGACGCCGATCGTGTTGTTCGCCAGGTCACGATTGCCGCGCGGCGTTACGCGCGCAAAAGGATATCCAGCGGAGGCAACCTGGTCAGAGATCGCTTCCATCGACTTCTGGACTTCCTTGGCGCTGTAGACCTGCCCCTCGCGAGTGCGGACGAGCCCCTGCAACTGCGTGGCATCAACTCCGGGAACCGTCGACTGCACGGTTACGGCGCCAAAGTTGTAGCGCGGACCTTCTTCGATATTGAAGGTCAACGTGTACTTGTTGGTCGCCTCGTCGAAGGTCGCGTCCGAAGAGATGATACGGAAGTCGGCAAAGCCGCGATTGTAATAGAACTGACGCAGCGCCTCTTCGTCACCGCGAAGCTTGTCTTCGCTGTAGACGTCCTTGCGGGTCAGGAACGACAGGAAGTTGGAGCGCTTCGTGTTGATGACCGAGGCGAGACGGCCGGAGCTGTAGGCATTGTTGCCAACAAAATTGATAGCGCCGATCTTGGTGCGATCGCCTTCGTCGATGACGAAAGCCAGATTGACGCGACCCTCGCCAAGCGGCACAACCTGCGTCGTCACCTGGACCTCGCTGCGACCGGTTGCCGCATACGCGTCCTTGATCGACTGAATGTCCGCCTGGATCTGCGCGTCGTTAAAGGGTCCGGCCGCGTGCGTCTTCACGATCGCCGCGAGCTTGTCGTCCTTGATCTTGCGATTGCCGTTGAAGACGACCTGGTTGATGAGCTGCGCCTCCTGAACCGTCACGACCAACGTGCCGCCGGAAACGGAAATCTTCACGTCGGAGAAATAGCCCGTGTCGTAAAGCTGCTTTACCGAGTCATCGATGTCGGTGTTGGAGAAGCTCTGGCCAGGCTGGATTGTCAGGTTCGAGCGAACGGCCTCAGCGCCGACACGGCTGGCGCCGCGCACATCGATGCGCTGAATCACTGCAGCTTCTGCCGTCGTAGCGGAGACGAAAACCGTTGCACCTGCCCCCGAAGCAACAATACCTGCAGACAGCGCAACCGCCGATACTGCGTTCAAAAATCTTGAACCAGCCTTCATTTCACCCATTACCTTTTTTCTCGTCCCCGGCCCCAGGCGTCCCCCGATTCCGGTCACGTGTGTCGTTTTACCCGCTTTTGTCTTACAAGCAAGGGAGCAAGTTAATTTCTGTTTACTTCATTTCAAAGCGTGACGCATTCGCCACTACAGCTTTGAAACATCGTAAATAAATGGTAATTTCCCTCGTCGAGCAATCAACCAATCAAAGCGCTTATATCGTTCCAGGTGGCAAAAACCATCAAGCTCAAAACCATCGCCAAGCCAATGCGAAACGCAATGTCCTGCGCAGACGAACCCAACGGTTTTCCCCTCACCGCTTCAATCGCATAGAACATCAAATGTCCGCCATCAAGTACCGGAACCGGCATCAAGTTCAGTAATCCGATGGAAACCGACAAGACAGCGGCAAGCTGAAGCAAAGCTGCAACGCCCAACGTCGCCATCTGACCGGAAGCCTGAGCCACGCGGATCGGTCCGCCAAGCTGGTCTGGCTTCATATAGCCGGAAATCAGGTTGCCGATATACTTGAAGGTACCAGTTACGATATGCCAAGTCTGGATCGCGCCTTCCTTGACCGCCTCCAGCGGCGAGTAGGTCTGCACCCGGAAGTGGCCGACCTCCTGGTTGGTGACGATGCCGATCAGGCCGATTTCGATCTTGTTGCCGAACTGGTCGGTCATATCGGTTCGCGCCGGCACCATCGGCACATCCAGCTTCTGGCCGTTGCGCTCGATCGTCACGACAATTTGCTGCTCGGGCCGAATGCTGACGTAGCGCCGGACGTCGTCAAAAGTCTCGACCCTCGTTCCATCGATGGCGATCAGAAGGTCGCCAGGCACGACGCCCGCTTCGGCTGCAACGCTGCCCGGCTTGACTTCCGCAACGACAGGATCGGCAACCGATCGGCCGTAGATCGAGAAGAGAACCGCAAAAATCGCAATCGCCAGGATGAAATTCGCTATCGGGCCAGCAGCAACCGTCGCGGCACGCTTCCACAGCTTCGCGCCGGCGAAGGAGCGCGCACGATCCTCTTCCGACATAGCCGCGATCTTGTCGTCATCGGGCTTGCTCGACACGTCCTCGTCGCCGAAGAAGCGGACATAACCGCCCAGCGGTATCAGCGAGAGCTTCCAGCGCGTTCCGTGCTTGTCGGTGAAGCCGAGCAATTCCGGGCCAAAGCCGATCGAGAACGCCAATATGCGGATGCCGCTCCATCGTCCGACGAGATAGTGACCCATCTCGTGCACGAAGACGAGCAACGACAACACGAGGACAAAGGGCACGATGTAGCCCGTCAGGAACGCAAATATACCGGTCAAGCCAAGCATCTGATTTTTCCGCCAGCCTTTGCAGACATTATACGCCGAACAGGGCTGCACCGAGCGACGTTATTTCGCCGCCCTTTATCAGCGAAAAAAGCCCAGCTAGCAAGAACGCCGCAAAGCAGGCGAAAATGAGCCCGTCGACACGGTCCATGACACCGCCATGCCCTGGGATCAGATGGCTCGAATCCTTGACGCCGAATCGACGCTTGATGAAGGATTCGAAGAGATCGCCGCTCTGACTGCATACCGACAGGATGAGCGCGATCGGAGCCGCGAGCACAAGGCTCTGCGGAAAGGCAAAATAGGCAACCAGGCTACCAGCGATTACCGCGAAAACGGCACCGCCAATAGCCCCGGACCATGTCTTTCCGGGAGATATCCTCGGCGCCAGCTTCGGGCCGCCGATGGCGCGCCCGACGAAATAGGCAAGGATATCGGTCGACCACACGACTGCGAATACAAAGAGCATCGCGAAAAGGCCGACGCTATCGGCGCCGCGGATGCTCGACAGCGCAATTCCCGTAAGACCGGCATACACGATCCCCGTGGGAAACCAGCGCGATACGCCGGACACAAGCACGAAGCCGACGGCAATCAGGAAGAATAGCGCCAGGAGGAGCAGGGAATATCCGAGCGTGCCCGCAACGACGGCAACCGCGATCGCCGCCTGCCCTATCCAACCGATCGCATTGGCGACCGGCTGTTCCGTGGCGAGCTTCGTAATGGTCGACCATTCATAGTAGATCAGCAGTCCGATCGCGGCCGACAGAAGGCTGAAGGCAACGCCGCCGTACCAAGTGGAGAGCAGAACGATAACGGCAAGGATTACGCCCGAAATAATGCGTAGCTTCAGCTCCTGCTGCATCAGGTACCCACTGCCGCGGTCTGTGCAACCAATCCGCCAAAGCGACGGTCGCGCGACGCGAAGGTTTCCAACGCCGAGTAGAAGATCTCCCGGCTGAAATCGGGCCAGTACTCGGGCACGAAAATGAACTCGGAGTAGGCCGCCTGCCAGAGCAGGAAGTTGGAAAGGCGTTCTTCGCCGCTTGTGCGGATGATCAGGTCCGGATCCGGGATCCCGGCCGTGTCGAGCCGCGCATCGATCAGTGCCGCAGAAATATCCTGCGCCTTCAGCCGGCCTGCCTCGACATCCCGTGCAAGGCTCGCCATCGCACGCGCGATCTCGTCGCGCGAGCCATAGTTGAACGCGATAACGAGCGTCAGCGCGGTATTCGCCTTTGTGGTCTCTTCCGCGTCCACAAGCAGATCGAGAATATCGCTCTTGAGGCTGTGCCGGTCGCCAATCACTTTCACGCGCACGTTCTGGCGATGCAGTTCCGCTAAGTCGCGTCGAATGAAAGCCTTCAACAATCCGAGGAGATCCGAGACCTCAGTTTCCGGACGCCGCCAGTTTTCCGACGAGAAGGCGAAGAGCGTGAGATATTTGATCCCCACATCGCCCGCGGCGCGCACGGCCTCGCGCACAGCGTCGACGCCCTTTCGATGCCCCATCGTCCGCGGAAGCCCGCGCTGCTTTGCCCATCGGCCGTTGCCGTCCATGATGATGGCAACGTGTTCTGGCACAGTCAAAAATGTTCGTTCCGACATTTCCCGTCCGGTTCTTGCAGCCAAGGCGCAGCCGCAGCGCGCCTTAAACCTGCATGATTTCCTTTTCCTTCTCGCCAAGCAAGCGGTCGACCTCAGAAATCGTCTCGTCGGTCATCTTCTGCACACGATCTGATTGTGCCCGGCTTTCGTCCTGGCCAATCGCACCGTCTTTTTCGGCTTTCTTAAGGCCGTCCATGCCGTCACGACGTACATGGCGAATCGCAACCTTGCTCTTCTCGGCATAGTCGTGGGCGACCTTCACCAGCGATTTGCGGCGCTCCTCGTTGAGCTCCGGCAGCGGGATACGCAGGTTCTGGCCATCGATGATCGGATTGAGGCCGAGGTTGGCCTCGCGGATCGCGCGATCGACGGCGTTGACCATCGACTTGTCCCAGACGGAGATGCCAAGCATACGCGGCTCCGGAACGGTCACGTTCGCCACCTGATTCAGCGGCACGCGCGAACCGTAGGCCTCGACCATGACAGGGTCGAGAATGTTGGCCGAGGCGCGGCCGGTGCGCAGCGATGCGATATCGTGCTTGAACGCGGAAATCGCGCCATCCATGCGGCGCTTGAGTTCCTTGATGTCGATGCCTTCACTCATTTCATTGCTCCCGTCTTGGTAGAAGCTGCGGCAAAGCAGGCCGCCCACTCAATCAGTTATCAGAGACGATGGTCTTGAGGCCGCCGCCCTTGAGGATTTCAGCAAAACCACCCTTCTCGTGGATCGAGAAGACGATGATCGGAATGGAATTCTCCCGTGCAAGTGCCACTGCCGCGACGTCCATGACGGCCAGTCCCTTGTCGAGGACTTCCTTGTGCGTCAGGTGGTCGAAGCGCGTCGCCTCGGGATCCTTTTTCGGATCAGCCGAATAAATACCATCGACTTGCGTTCCCTTGAAGATCGCTTCCGCTCCCATTTCGGCGGCGCGCAGCGCGGCTGCCGAGTCCGTCGTGAAGAACGGGTTGCCGGTGCCGCCTGCGAAGATCACGACGCGGCCGAGCGACAGATGGTAGAGCGTCGCGCGCTGCGAGAAACTCTCGCAGATCTCGGGCATCGCAATGGCCGACAACACGACAGTATCGATGTTCAGCTTGCGCAGCGACGTTGCCAGCGCCAGCGCGTTGATCACAGTCGCAAGCATGCCCATATGGTCGCCAGTGACGCGATCGCCGCCCTTTGAGGCAACCGCGACGCCGCGAAAGATGTTGCCGCCGCCGACGACGACGCCGACTTCCACACCCATCTGCCGCGCTTCGGCTATGTCAGCCGCAATGCGGTCCGCGACCGCTACATCAATTCCAAATCCCTGGCTGCCCATGAGGGCTTCGCCGGAAGCCTTGAGTAGAACGCGTTTGTAAACAGGCTCTGACGACATCGTGGCTCCTCGTATTTTACCGCTGTGTGCCGGATACACGAAGGGCACCGCGTTGTCACGCGATGCCCTTCGGTTTTCACATGTATAGGTCGATCAGCCCTTGGCGACCGCAGCAACTTCGGCAGCGAAGTCGCTCTCTTCCTTCTCGACGCCTTCGCCGAGGAGGAGGCGTGCCATGCCGACGACTTCGATCTTGGCGCCAGCTTCCTTTTCAGCTTCCTTGACAGCAGCGCCGACCGTCAGGTCGGGGTTGATGACGAAAGCCTGCGAGAGCAGAGCAACTTCTTCGAAGAACTTGCGCATGCGGCCTTCGACCATCTTTTCGATGATGGCTTCCGGCTTGCCGGATTCGCGGGCCTGCTCGATGAAGACGTTGCGTTCGCGCTCGGCAACAGCAGCGTCGACTTCTTCGGCGCGGATCGCAAGCGGGTTGGTCGCAGCGATGTGCATGGCAACCTGGCGGCCGATAGAGGTCAAGACGGCCTTGTCGCCTTCCGACTTCAGGGCAACGAGAACGCCGAGCTTGCCGATGCCGTCGCCGGCAGCGTTGTGGATGTAGGTCGCGACAACGCCGTGCTCGACTTCGAGCTTGGCAGCGCGACGGAGCGTCATGTTTTCGCCGATCGTCGCGATCGCGTCCTTGATGGTGTCGGCGACCGGCTTGCCGGATGCCGGGTAGGTCGCAGCCGCGACAGCTTCTACCGTGCCGTCGGTGGTCAGGGCAACGTTGGCGATGCCGCGGACGAGATCCTGGAAGGCATCGTTGCGGGCAACGAAGTCGGTTTCCGAGTTGAGCTCGACGACAACAGCCTTGTGGCCGGCGCCGGCAATCGCAATCAGGCCTTCAGCGGCGGCGCGGCCAGCCTTCTTGTCGGCCTTGGAGATGCCCTTGGCGCGCAGCCAATCGATCGATGCTTCGATGTCGCCGTTGTTTTCGAGCAGCGCCTTCTTGCAGTCCATCATGCCTGCGCCGGACTTCTCGCGCAGTTCCTTCACCAGTGCAGCCGTAATCTCGGTCATAAGCTTCCTCTTGTCGGTTCAAACGGTGGCCCGCTATGGGCGGTGCGGCACCGGATTGAGGCACGAAATGTACCTGTATGTATGACAGCGTGATGAATGACGCGTCATACGAAACTCAAATGGCGAGAGACTGATCGCCCTCGCCTGAAACGGTCAAGGCCGCCGAACTTTAGAAAGTCGCGAGCGGCCTTTTCCCAATCTCTGGAAAGCATGGCGGACCGTTCGATCCGCCTGCTTCTTTTATCAGGCTTCGGCTTCGCCTTCGAGCGCCGGCTCAACCGGAGCTTCGATCGATGCACCGAGGTCGCGGCCCGACGAGCTCTGCTGGCGAGCGATACCGTCGATGGCAGCGCGTGCGATCAGGTCGCAGTAGAGAGCGATGGCGCGCGAAGCGTCGTCGTTGCCCGGGATCGGGTAGTCGATCAGGTCAGGATCGCAGTTCGAGTCGATGATTGCGACAACCGGGATGCCGAGGCGCTTGGCTTCGTCGATCGCGATCTTTTCCTTGTTGGTGTCGATGATGAACATCAGGTCCGGCGTGCCGCCCATGTCCTTGATACCACCGAGAGCCTTGTCGAGCTTTTCGCGCTCGCGCTCGAGGTTCAGGCGCTCTTTCTTGTTGTAGCCGGACTGTTCCGAAGACAGGATTTCGTCGAGCTTGCGCAGGCGCTGGATCGAGTTGGAGATCGTCTTCCAGTTGGTCATCATGCCGCCGAGCCAACGCGAGTTGACATAGTACTGAGCGGAACGCTTGGCCGAGTCAGCGATCAGCTCGGAAGCCTGGCGCTTGGTGCCGACGAAGAGAACGCGGCCGCCACGAGCAACGGTGTCGGAGACAACCTGCAGGGCGCGCGACAGCATCGGAACGGTCTGAGCCAGGTCGATGATGTGGATGTTGTTACGATCGCCGAAAATGTACGGCTTCATCTTCGGGTTCCAGCGGTGCGTCTGGTGGCCGAAGTGGACGCCTGCTTCGAGGAGCTGGCGCATAGAAAAATCGGGCAATGCCATGCCTTGTTATCCTTTTCCGGTTGAACCTCCGCAAGGCTAACAGCACCCTCTTCGAGGATGCCACCGGGCGGAACAATCCGGATTTCTCCCGGACAATCCCATGCCTTACGTGTGGAATGCGGGTGGCCTTACCCTCCCTTCCGCAGAAAATCAAGGCTTCCTGCGAAAAAAGCGACATTCGGAGCCGGTAGATGGATCGGCAGGCTCCTGGCGTCCACCATCGCGCCAAGCGTCAATCGGACTCGCAGGGCCAGCTTGTCGGCACGGAGAGACCGGCGGGCAACTTCGTCTTGGCATCCCCGCAGGCAAGATCGACTTGCGCCTGCTCGAGACCAGTCGCAGCGGACAAATCAAGCCCTTCGATTCGCGTCAGAAACATGAAGGCGCGATCGAACGCCACCGGTCCTTCAAATGTTGCCTCGCTGAGGTCGGCGCGAGACAGATTGGCGAGAGAGAACTTGGCGCCCGTCAGAACAGCTCTGTCAAAACTCGCACGGCCAAGTTCGGCTTTCTCAAAATTCGCACCAGTGAGCTTTGCACCATTGAAATTGGAGCGCTGGAGTTCCGCGCCGGCGAACGACGCTCCTTCCGCAAAAACGTTCTCGAAGCCGGATCGATAGGCCTCGATCTTCGAGAAGTTCGCCTGGCCGGCCTGCGCTCCCGTAAACCATGCCCGCACCAGTGTCGCCTTCTCGAAATTCGCCCCGGTCAGGTTGGTGTGGCTGAGATTGGTCAGGCTGAGATCGGCATCTCCCAGGTTGGCACCCTGGAAGTCGCTCCCTTGCAACATGAGATTCCTCTTGGTGCACTCACTCCAATTGACTCCTGCCGCCGGCGTGCTGCCGCAATCTGCAGCGAGGGCCGGAGCGCTCACGAACAACGTCAGCGCAACCAGTCCCGTTGAAATACCAAAGAGTCCACCACTCAAAACACCATGCCGCATCGTCAAGATTCTCACTCCAATCCGACTCTTGCGCCCAAATCAGAGCGCCTTTCGAATTACTAGCATAGAGAGGGTTTACTTAGACATACCGACAATCGTCGGCGTGCGCATTCGTGACGGCTATTTGCGTAACCAATGTAGCGAATGCCGCAAATTGCTGCTCAAAGCCCTATCGATGACCTAGAGGACGAAACCAAAGCCGACGGTCCGCCCTGTGAACCTCTACCATCCATACGTTCGTCGAATGTGCGCGGCAATCCAACGACGCATTGTCGCGAACGGCTCGGGTCTCCTATATGCTTAGCGAAGAGCGACCGATCATACGCTGTCTGAGAGAAGGTGGGGAAAATGTCCACTCTAGCGCTGTTGATAGTGTACGCAGATGTTCCCCACGAAGCGGACCGAGCGCCTTTCGACGAATGGTACGATCTCCATATGCCAGACGCATTACGCGCTTTTGGGGCACTCCACGCGTGGCGCGCTTGGAGCCGAACCGATCCCTCGAAGCACACTGCCTTCTATGAATTCTTTAGTTTGGAGGCAGCGAACGCCGCGATGCGATCGTCGGGCCAAGAATTCGATGTCACATGGGGCTCACGCGCGACACGGACGCGTGACGCTCTAGAGGTTGTTCAAAGGGTGCCTGTTTCAGACTGAGCTTGCTCGTTCAAGCTGGAAAATCGAACCTTCAGCCCGCGACAAAGTCCAAAAACCGTTTGGGCAGGGAAGTCGCGCTATTGCTTTGCTACCTTCCGGCTATTTGCAGGCAGCCGATTTGCTGTCGAGCAGTTCGAGCTTCGCAAGCCTGCCGCTCAAGACAAAATCGCCGTAGTCCATGGTCAAATCGCGCGTGATGCCGTTTTCGTAGAGCTTGAACGACATGCGGTAGACCGGCAAAGCATCCGTCTTCGTATTCTCGTTGAAATACGAGATCGTGACCGGCCAGAAGGCTGCCTTCGAGAAGGCACCGGCGTTGCCCGCATCTGCCTCGTCGGTCGCAGGCGCGACTTGCTTCCCGACAACGGTCGTCGTCACCAGCGCCTTATCCCCATCATCAGAGCCGTCGAACACGCGCGCCTCGAACAGGCGCTTGCCAGCTTTGGCGTTCTGGATCACGTCCAGCATATGTTCTGTCGGGAACCGGCTCGCCGCCAGTTGCAACTCCTTGCTAGTCGGCTGGGTCAAAGCAACCTTGACGCCTTCAGCCTGATCCTGCGCGGCGCCGTTGACCTCCTTGTCGAGCTGGTCGTCGGTGAAGGATTTGGTGTCGAAGGTGAAGCGGCGGTCCTTGAGGTTCTCGAAGGTCTTCGTCTGCTGGTCACTGACGCGGACGGTATCGCCGGTATCGATCTGCGTCACGAAGCGGAAGTTGGTGGTGAAGCCCGTGCAATAGTTGCCGTCGAACTCATAGACCATGCGGCCCGACATGCCCGAAATGCCGGAGCGCTCGGAGGCATCCTTCAATTCCAGATCGTAGACCGCCCGGTGAGCAACGAGGCCAGTCGCGATCGCCGCACTCGTTACCGGCGCGGCCGCATGGACGGTCGTCGAAACGCTCGCCAGAAGAAGCGCGGCAAGACTCGATCGGAACATTGACAATCTCCTGTTGGACTCGCCTGCAATGTTATAAGAACGCTTTCGGCCAAATCGAGGCTCGAAAATGTCACAAAGCAGATTCCAAGCCTTGATGCATAATTTTAGAACTATTGACAATAAAAGCGGAGAGGAAAATGCCCGATCAAATCGCTGCGCGCCTGAAAGAAATGGGGATATCCCTGCCTGAGGCTGCTGCGCCGGCCGCCAACTACGTCCCCTACGTCATCAGCGGGAACCTTCTCTATATCTCCGGACAGCTGCCGCTCGAGGGCGGAAAGATCGCTGTTCTCGGTCACCTGGGCAAGAATGTAGACGTCGCAACCGGTCAGCGCGCCGCGGAACTCTGCGCCATCAACATCCTGGCGCAAGCACGCGCCGCCCTTGGCGGCGATCTCGGTCGCATCAAGCGCGTCATCAAGCTCAACGGCTTCGTGGCCTCCACTCCTGATTTCGTCGAACAGCACCTCGTCATCAATGGCGCCTCCAACCTGATCGCGGGCGTGCTCGGCGAGGCCGGAAAGCATGCGCGCGCCGCCGTCGGCATGGCAGCCTTGCCGATGAACGCCGCTGTCGAAATCGATGCGATCGTGGAAATTGCCTCATGACCTCGGCAGCATGGCTCAAGGAGCAACCGGTCGCCCATCGCGGCTATCATGACCTCAACAAGACGGTCTGGGAAAATACACTCTCCGCGTTCGCGCGCGCAGTCGATGCAGGATTCGCGATCGAGTGCGATCTGCACTATGCGTCCGACGGCATTCCTGTTGTCTTCCACGACGAGGATTTGGAGCGTCTGTGCAATCTGAAGGGAGACGTGCGCGAACGCACGTCGAAGGAGCTCGGCCTCATCTCCGTCGGCGGGACGGCCGACAAGATCCCGACGCTGCGGCAGCTGCGCGATCTCGTAAAGGGCCAGGTTCCCTTGGTCATCGAGCTGAAAGGTCGCGAGGCCGATGACGAGGGCTTTGCCGAAGCAGTTCTCGAAGTGCTCGAAGGCTATGAAGGCAAGGTCGCCCTGATGAGCTTCGACCACTGGCTGCTTCGCGATCTGAAGGCGCTCAATGCCCCCTATCCTCTCGGGCTGACGGCAGGCGGCAACAAGCCGGAAGAGTTCGAAGTGCATGAGAAGGCGATGGAACTCGGCCTGGACTTCATTTCCTATTTCTTCGCCGACCTTCCGAACCCGTTCATAACAGCCCAGCGCGAAAAGGGCATCGTTCTCATCACCTGGACCGTCCGCGACGAAAAGGGGCGAAAGCACACCTTCGAGAATGCCGACCAGATGACATTCGAGGGATTCGATCCGCGCGTTTCGGTTTGACGCTCGCTTTTTGGACAATATCATGTTCAGACTGTTGGTGAGCCCTATTCTCCTCCCAAACGGTCTCGCATTCGCTCCATGACAGACGAACTTTCAATCCGCATCGAGCGGTCCTTCACCGCGATTTCCCCGGAGAGCTGGTCTCGGCTTTCCGGGGCCTCCCGCAAAGGCAGCGCGCTCGCCTACAATCCATTCGTGTCGCATGCTTTCCTGTCCTCGCTGGAGGAATCAGGATCGGCGACCGCACAAACCGGCTGGATGGGTCACCATCTTCTATTGGAAACCGACAAAGGCGAGCTCATCGGCGCCCTGCCCGGTTATCTCAAGAACCATAGCCAGGGCGAATATGTTTTCGACCACGGCTGGGCCGATGCCTTCGAACGAGCCGGCGGACGCTACTATCCGAAACTGCAATGCTCCATCCCCTTTACCCCTGCGACCGGCCCGCGCCTGCTTGTCGCCGAAGGTCTGCAACGCCTGCCGATCCAGCATGCCATAGCCGAGAGCCTCAAGGAGGTCGTGCGCCGGCTTGGCGTCTCTTCAGCCCACATCACATTCGTACCCGAGGACGAGATCGGCATCTTCGAAGGTGAGGACTACCTGCACAGGACGGATCAGCAGTTCCACTTCATCAACGAAGGCTACGCCAATCACGAGGAGTTTCTGGAAACGCTCGCCTCGCGCAAACGCAAGGCACTTCGCAAGGAACGCCGCACCGCACTCGAACACGGCATTGAGATCGATTGGCTGACCGGTCGCGATCTGACCGAGCGGATCTGGGACCAGTTCTTCCAATTCTATATGGACACGGGCGGCAGGAAGTGGGGCCGTCCCTACCTGACGCGCAAATTCTACTCGCTGATCGGCGAGCGCATGCCCGATGATATCCTGCTCGTCATGGCAAAGCGCGACGGTCGCTATATTGCCGGCGCGATCAACTTCATCGGCGGCGATACGCTTTATGGCCGTCATTGGGGTTGCATCGAGGACCATCCGTTCCTGCATTTCGAGGTCTGCTATCATCAGGCGGTGGACTTTGCGCTCGCGAAAGGCCTCAAGCGTGTGGAAGCCGGCGCCCAGGGCGAGCACAAGCTGGCACGAGGTTACCTGCCGGTGACAACCCACTCCGCCCACTATGTCGCTCATGCCGGGTTGCGGCGGGCGATAGCCGACTATCTCGAGCGCGAGCGTGACGACGTCGAACACATGAACGAGATCCTGACCGAGCACAGCCCGTTTCGAAAGGGCGAGCGCCAGCAGGAGGATTGACGCTTTCGCCCTTGCCGCGCTACGCGATCACAGCAGCAACGAGGAGAGTTCGTATGACCAGCGCCGCCTACGACAGCAACAACATTTTCGCCAAGATCCTGCGCGGCGAAATTCCCTCGCACCGCATTTACGAAGACAGCGACACCGTCGCCTTCATGGACGTGATGCCGCAGGCTCCGGGCCATGTGCTTGTCCTTCCCAAGGCGGCGTCCCGCAACCTGCTTGATGCGGACCCATCCGTTCTCGTCAAGACCATCCCCGTCGTCCAGAAGATCGCCAATGCCGTCAAGGAAGCCTTCGACGCCGACGGCGTCTTCGTCTGCCAGTTCAACGAACCAGCCGCCGGCCAGACCGTCTTTCACCTGCACTTCCACGTGATCCCGCGTTATGAAGGTACGGCCCTGCGTCCGCATTCGGGGCAGATGGAAGACAATGCCGTGCTCGCGGCGAACGCGGAGAAGATCAAGGCTGAGCTCTGATCAGGCGTTGCCAGTGGTCAAGATGCGATCGCCGAGCTGAGGGTGTTGCACCTTCTCCAATTGGCGAAGTGCGGCATCGGCAAGCATGTAGGCAAGCGCGAAGGCCAGCAAACCTCCGAACACGTCAACAAGATGGTGCCCGCCCTGTATCAGGATGGCGGGCAGCATTACCGCATTCATAACGAGGAACGGTGCGGCGAGCGCCCCGCGACGGATCATGAAACATGCGGACATAGCCGCCATGACCGTGTGGAATGACGGAAATCCGATCAGACCGAGCACATTTCTGGGCGTCAAATAGGTCACGCCGTTGCGTCCTAGTTCGACAACTTGAGCGTTATAGTCAGGCCCCACGGCAAGCGGAACGGCCTCAGTCACCCCGGCCGGCAACTCATAGATCGCGGAGGCACCAAACGACGGCCAGAAGAACCAGAAAATGATTGCCAACAGCGCTCCCACAACGCCGGTTATCAGAAAGTGGTGAAGCAATCTAACGTGCCCGCCAAAGCCCAGGATCAGCAAAATGGCAAGCAGTTGCGGCAATGAAGTTGCATAAACCACCTGCAGCAGCATTCCCGCGCGCTGATATTGCGAAGCCCATGTCACGAAAGTCGGCCAATGAAAACCGAGCGCTTCATCCAACCGGCCAAGCGCGGGATCGATAAACTGGAACTGTAGCGGCAGGAGCAGATAGTTGAAGATCGAACCGGCAATCGTGAAAAGCACGAAGAGACCAGCTGCAATAGCCGTCACCGCGACCCGTTCGTTGCGCCGGACGTGCCGATAGAATTGGCCAAGTCCGAGCAAGAATAGTCCGCACGCTACCAGGCTGGCATATCCTGCGACGTCGATCTCAACGCCCTTAACCAACAGCAGACAGCCGTCAAGCAACATCAGGGTCATGATGATCGAGATGATCAAACGTTCAGCCGGCAGAAACACCATCGTAAGGCTCCTTGCTGGAGCCGGTATAAAGCCGGTTCACTTAAGAATCGTCTAAGCAATCTCTCGTGCGAAAAAGAAAAGGCGGCCATTGGCCGCCTTTTGCTCAGTTTACTTCTTCGGAACCCTCGGAACCGCACTTCCCTTCTTGGGTAGGCTCTTGCTTACCGGTTCAGCTACTGCCTTTGCCTTCTTGGCCGTTGCCTTTTTCGGGCGGGCCTTCGTCTTCAACTCGCCGTCATCCTCATCATCGGCCTCGGAATGGACGACTTCGGCTTCCGGCTTCGGCTTGATCGGGGCGCTGTCCGATACAGCTTCGAGGATGATGCCGGGCTTGCCATCTTCCTTCGGACCGACCGTGACGTTGACGACGCCGCCCTTGCGCAGCTTGCCGAAGAGGATCTCGTTGGCAAGCGGCTTCTTGATGACGTCCTGGATAACGCGGGCAAGCGGGCGAGCACCCATCTTGTCGTCGTAACCCTTCTCGGCCAGCCAAGCGATGGCGTCCTTGTGCAGGTCGAAGGTGACGTTCCGTTCGGAAAGCTGTGCTTCGAGCTGCATGATGAACTTCTGCACGACCTTGTAGATGACTTCCGTCGGCAGTGCCGCGAACGGGATGATCGCGTCGAGGCGGTTGCGGAACTCGGGCGTGAACAGGCGGGTCAGCGCCTCTTCGTCTTCGCCTGTCCGCTTGGACGAGCCGAAGCCAATGGCGGCCTTGGCCATCTCCGATGCGCCCGCGTTGGTCGTCATAATCAGGATGACGTTGCGGAAGTCGATCTTCTTGCCGTTGTGGTCCGTCAGCGCGCCGTGGTCCATCACCTGCAACAGGATGTTGTAGATGTCGGGATGCGCCTTCTCGATCTCATCGAGCAGCACAACGCAATGCGGATGCTGGTCGACGCCATCGGTCAGGAGGCCGCCCTGGTCGAAGCCGACATAGCCGGGAGGTGCACCGAGCAGGCGCGATACCGTGTGCCGCTCCATGTACTCGGACATGTCGAAGCGCAGAAGCTCAACACCCAAAGACGACGCTAGCTGCTTTGCAACCTCGGTCTTGCCGACGCCTGTCGGGCCGGAAAAGACGTAGGAGCCGATCGGCTTGTTCGGTTCGCGCAGGCCCGCACGGGCGAGCTTGATCGCGGTCGACAGCGCCTCGATCGCCTTGTCCTGTCCATAGACCACCGAGCGCAGTTCCTGCTCGAGATTGGCAAGAACGGCTTCGTCGTCCTTCGACACCGTCTTCGGCGGGATGCGCGCCATCGTCGCGACCGTCGCTTCGATCTCCTTTTCGGTGATCAGCTTGCGGCGCTTGGACGGCGGCAGCAGCATCTGGGCGGCACCGGTCTCATCGATCACATCGATTGCCTTGTCAGGCAGCTTGCGGTCCGAAATGTAACGGGCGGACAGCTCGACGGCGGTCTTGATCGCTTCGTTCGAATAACGCAGGTGATGATATTCCTCGAAGTAAGGCTTCAGGCCCTTCATGATCTCGATCGCATCGTCGATCGACGGTTCATTGACGTCGATCTTCTGGAAACGACGAACCAGGGCACGGTCCTTCTCGAAGAACTGGCGGTATTCTTTATAGGTGGTCGAACCGATGCAGCGGATCGCGCCCGAGGACAGAGCCGGCTTCAACAGGTTCGAGGCATCCATCGCGCCGCCCGACGTCGCACCCGCACCGATGACGGTGTGGATCTCGTCGATGAACAGCACGGCGCCCGGATATTCTTCCAGTTCCTTGACGACCTGCTTCAGGCGTTCCTCGAAATCGCCGCGATAGCGTGTGCCGGCCAGCAGCGTGCCCATATCCAGCGAGAAGATGGTGGCATCGGCCAATGCTTCAGGCACCTTGCCCTCGACGATGCGCTTGGCAAGGCCTTCGGCAATCGCCGTCTTGCCGACGCCGGGATCACCGACGTAGAGCGGGTTATTCTTCGAGCGACGGCACAGAACCTGGATCGTGCGGTTGACTTCAGCCTGGCGGCCGATCAGCGGATCGATCTTGCCGCTTTTGGCTTTCTCGTTGAGGTTCACGCAGTAGGCCTTCAGGGCGTCTTGCTGCTTCTTCGGACCGCCCTCTTCCTGATCACCACTGTTGCGGGAGGCCGGCTTGCTCTCGGACTCGCCGTCGTCCGCGCCACGCGGCGGACGGGTCTCGGACGAGCCCGGCCGCTTGCCGATCCCGTGCGAGATATAATTGACGGCATCGTAGCGGGTCATTTCCTGCTCCTGCAGGAAGTAGGCCGCATGGCTCTCGCGTTCGGCGAAGATGGCAACAAGGACGTTTGCCCCCGTGACCTCTTCGCGACCGGAAGACTGCACATGGATCACTGCTCGCTGGATGACACGCTGGAAGCCGGATGTCGGCTTGGAATCCTCGTCATAGCCAGTGACCAAATTGGAAAGTTCGTTATCGACATATTCAACAAGCGTTTTGCGCAGCGCGTCGAGGTCGACATTGCAGGCACCCATGACCGCGGCCGCATCGGCATCGTCAATCAGGGCGAGCAGCAGATGCTCGAGCGTGGCATATTCATGATGCCGCTCGTTGGCAAAGGTCAGTGCCTGATGGAGCGCCTTCTCAAGACTAGGCGAAAATGTTGGCACGTTCAGATCCTCACTTCTTTTCCATGACGCATTGCAGCGGATGCTGGTGCTGTCGGGCGAAGTCCATCACCTGGCTCACCTTCGTCTCCGCTACCTCGTATGTAAATATCCCACATTCACCGACGCCGTGGTTGTGGACGTGGAGCATGATGCGGGTGGCACTTTCACGATCCTTCTGAAAAAACCGCTCGAGGATATGAATGACAAATTCCATGGGAGTGTAGTCGTCATTCAGGAGCAGCACGCGGTAGAGACTGGGCTTCTTGGTCTTTGGCTTCGTGCGCGTGATGACCGAGGTTCCGCGATTTCCGTTGTCCCCGTTCCTTTCGCTGTCGTTTTGCATCCGGATCGGCTTAGCGATCATTTTTTTTCATTCCTCGATCATCCCGGTGGGCCTGGGAGGCGTGATTGCCCGCCGAATATTCGAACTACTAACTTAGTCCATCCTTCCGCGATTTTAAGCCCCTCGTTTCACACTGCAATCACATTTCGGCCGGTGCCGACGCAAAGACACAGAAACTGGCGAAAGCAGATGACGGACGTCGCGAAAAAAGAAAAGACCGGCCGCAGATGCGTAGCCGGTCCTCGATTTTCAAGGGCTATGCGGCGATTGCCGCCTATCGTTACGCCGCTGCGGGCGCGACAACTGTGGCTGCTTTCGTCGCCTTCGCGGTCGCTGCAGCAACAGGCGCTTCGTATGGTTTGTAAGCGCTTTTGGCGAGATCGGAATACATTTCGCCGAGCTTGGTCGCTTCGCTCACGAAGTTCTCGTATGCGCTTTTCACATAGTTGGTCTGCAACTCGAAGGCAGCTTCAAAGCTGCGCGCTCCGGAAAGACTTTCAAAATGCGTGACCGTGTCCTGAAAGGACTTCTTGGAATACTCCACGGCTTCAGCGGCAATCGCCTGGAAGCCCTTGGCTGTGTCCGAATAGCTTTTCAGCATGGTATCCATGGCTTCCTTGCTCTTCCGGTTGGCGTCATCGAAGTTCAACATGACCATCATCCTCCTTGGCCTTTGCAAGCAGGATGAAGCCTAGCTGCAACGCACAAATAGTCAAGCAGGATTGTGCATTGCAAAACAACCCCCACTTGCATCCGCGCCTGTTTTCTTCGGGCAGGACACGACGACACCATCTCCAATAGTTGATTTTGCTAAAATATATCAGGAGCGCCGCAACCAAGAGCTTTCGAAGAATTTCGGTACGGCGCCGCCAGCATTGAGCCATCAATCAAGGAGGTCTGCCGGAACCTTTCCGCCATTCTCGGCAAGCCGTTTCATCAATGCCTTGTGCAGGAACATGTTCATGGTGGCGGTGTCGTGCGGATCGCCGGTGAAGCCAAGCTCTGCAGCAAGTTCCTTGCGCTCTGCAAGGCTCGCGTCCATGCCGACTGCTTTCATGAGATCGACGATCGAACGGCGCCAATCCAGCTTCTGTCCGCTCTTCTTCACCGCGGCATCGAGCAGCGGCACGATATCGATCGCAGCTGCGGCGGGCGACGCGGTGGCCGGTGTCGGCTGCGGTGTGGCTGCGGGCGCGGCGCTTGGCGCTGCTGCGGTCGGCGGTGGCGTGGGTGTCGCGGACGGAGTGACCGGTGCGGCCACGGCTTCACCAAAAATCGCGTGCTTGATCTTGTCGAAAATACCCATTCTCAGCATCCCTCCTTGGCGCCAGAGCACATGCTCAGAAGAGGAGATGGAGCATTCGACGGAGTGGTCCAGAGAAGGCAGCCTATTTTTCCGCTAAAGATTGCCCTGCGAAAAGAAACAATCGGAGGTTTGCGGGACTAAGGCCTGGGCCGCGCTGCAGGTCGATGGAGCGACCTGTCTTCAGAAGCCAGCCGCTCGCTGGCGCGGCATGGGCTGACGGGCGGCGAGACCGCCCGTCAATCACAAATCAAAGATCAACGTCGAGGATCGCCATCGAGAAATTGTAGGAGCGGTCGCCGTCCTCGTCATCGATATAGACGACACCCAGAAATTCTTCGCCGAGATAGACTTCCGCGGAATCGTTCTTTCGCGGGCGTGCCTTGACGATCACCTGCGGGTTGAACGTGCGCTTGAAATAGGCGTCGAGCTTCTTGATTTCTTCGGGCTTCACACTGCATCTCCTGAGCGGTCTCGGTTGGCCGCTTCTTGCATGGGAAAGACGGCGCTGTAAAGGCACGGGGACAGACGCGCGAACGCTATCCCCGCCGATATGTCATACTAATAAGATGGTAAGCGGCTCAGATATCCGCGCCGATCACCTGATCCATTATTCGCGACGGTTCCGAACACCCGGCTTCTCCGACCACCTTGGCCGGCACGCCCGCCACGGTCGTCTTCGGCGGCACTGCCTTCAGCACGACAGAGCCAGCGGCAATGCGCGAGCAATAACCAACCTCGATGTTGCCAAGAATCTTGGCGCCGGCGCCGATCAGGACACCGCTGCCGATCTTCGGATGCCGGTCCGAGCCTTCCTTGCCGGTGCCGCCAAGGGTGACACCATGCAAGATCGACACGTTGTCGCCGATCACAGCGGTTTCGCCGACGACCAACCCGGTGGCATGGTCAAGGAAAATGCCCCTGCCGATACGCGCTGCGGGATTGATGTCGGTCTGGAACACGCTCGAGGATCTGCTCTGCAGATAGAGCGCCAGATCGCGGCGGCCGCGGTTCAGCAGCCAATGCGCCAGGCGGTGCGTCTGCAGCGCGTGGAATCCCTTGAAATAGAGCACGGCTTCCATGAAGCGCAGGCATGCGGGGTCGCGGTCGTAGATCGCCTGAATGTCGACGCGCAGGATCGCGCTCCACTCCGGCCAATCCTCCAGCATCTGATCGAAGGTCTGACGCAGCAGGATCGCTTGCATGTCCGGATGGTCGAGACGTTCACAGATGCGGTAGATCACGCACTCTTCGAGCGACCGATAATTCAGCACGGTCGAATAGAGAAATGCGGCCAGCACCGGATCGCTTTCCGCGGCAACACGCGCTTCCTCGCGCAGGCTGTCCCAGATCGGATCCATCACCTTGAGAGGATTGCCAGTCTCAAGAGAGCGAATGTCTGTCTTTGCGACCATGAAAGGTCTCCTCGAATGCGTAGGCTCGGCTCTATATAGGGCAAAAACCTGTTAACATAAATGGGTGCTCCGGGAATCCTTGCGTCCCGCGGCGCCGGCATGGAGACAAGTCACCGTCCGGCGACTTCGGCATAGAACTCCAGCACCGCCTTCTTGAAAACCCGGTCTCCGACGGCCAGCATGTGATCGCGGCCGGGAATATCAAGGGCCTGGGCATGCGGCATCAGCGCAGCCAGTTCCTGGGCTGAACCCGCAATGTCGTCCTTCGTTCCAACGCCGATCAAGGTCGGCGCCTCGATTTTCGCCATGTCGGACCGTGCCACGAGATCGCGAGATCCCTTGATACAGGCGGCGAGCGCGTCACGGTCACTCTTCGTCTGGTCGGCGAAGGCCCGGAACATGCGTCCGCGATCATGAGAGACATCGTCGAGCGACGGAGCCAGCAAGGCATCCGCAATCGGATCCCAATCGCCGACACCATCCGTCATGCCGATCCCAAGACCGCCGAGGACCAGCGAGCGGACCCGGTCGGGATGCGCGAGTGCCGCAAAAACGGAAATGCGGGCTCCCATCGAGTAGCCCATCAGGTTGGCTTCCGGAATCCCAAGGTGATCAAGGAGCGCAATCGCATCGCTTGCCATATGCCAGGGACGGTAGGCCTCGGCGTCGCGTGGCTTGTCGCTTGCACCGTGTCCGCGGTTGTCGATGGCGATGACCCGGTAGCCCGCGTCGCCCAGGGTCTTCAGCCAGCCCGGATGAACCCAGTTGACGTTGGCGCTCGAAGCAAAACCGTGGATCAGCAGCACGGGGGCGCCGCCCGGATCGCCTTCATCGAAGAAGGCAAGCTTCAGCCCATCATGGGTGAAGCTGGAAAAAGCGGGCGTATTCAAGTTCATCGGACTGTCCTTTTTTGCCGGACCATATTTTATAGGCCAGAGAACTGAAACCCTCGCAGGTGCAAAAACTGTGCGTCCGAGCGCTCTTTGGCTCTACACATTTGCGGTGAAGGACTATAAGGTCCGCGCACCTTACAAAGCATTCGGAGACAGACATGGCCGGCCACAACATTCCCCACTTCCAGAACGACGGCGGACACCGCGTTATTGAAGTCGGCGTGAAAGAGTTCATGTGCACCGGCGCCTCTGTTCCGTTCGATCATCCCCACATCTTCATCGACATGGGCGATGAGAACGAGAAGGTCTGCTCCTACTGCTCGACCCTCTACCGTTTCAATGGTGCGCTGAAGGCGAACCAGACCAATCCGGCTGGCTGCGTCTTCCACGTCAAGGCTGCCTGACACCCATTTCGAGATCGGAAAGCCTATGCCGGCTAAACATGCCGCCATCGTTGGCGCGGGCATAGCAGGCCTTACAGCTGCACTTGCCTTGGCACGGCGCGGCATCAGTTCCGAGATTTTCGAGCAGGCGCCGGAACTGACCGAGGTCGGCGCCGGACTGCAGATTTCGCCCAATGCGTCACGCATTCTGGCTGAGCTGGGAGTGCTTGAGCGCCTGACCGACGCCTGGCTCGAGCCAGACGCCATCCAGCTGATATCCGGAACCTCGCTGCGCCGACTGGCAGCCGTTCCCTCCGGGAGCTTTGCACGCGCCCGATGGGGTGCTCCCTACGGTGTCCTGCATCGCTCCACGCTGCAGCAAACCCTGCTCGACGCCGTCGCCACAGAGCCGCTCTGCCAGATGCATCTAGGCGCGCAAATCAAGGGCCGGCCATTGTCAAACCGCCCAGCAGACCTTCTGGTCGGCGCCGACGGGGTCTGGTCGCAGGTTCGGGAAAGCATCGAGGGCAGCCCCTCGCCGCGGTTCTCCGGCAACATCGCCTACCGTTTCACCGTTGACGCCGCAAACGCGCCCGCCTTTCTTGAACGCACGAGCGTCTCTGCCCTCCTTGGTCCCTCAGCGCATCTCGTCTGTTATCCGCTCAGGGAAGCCAACCGCTTCAATATGGTGGCGATTACCGCCGGCAATGCCGCATCGCACGACTGGACCAACCAGCCGACGGAAACCCAGCGTCAGCAGCTGCTCTCGCGTTTTTCTCGATGGCATCCCGCGATTGTCGAACTATTCGCCAAGACAGGCGACATCACCTTCTGGCCCTTGTACGAAACGACGAACGGGCGTTGGCACGACGGCCACAACTGCGTCCTCATCGGCGACGCCGCACACGCAATGATGCCTTTTGCGGCGCAGGGCGCCGCAATGGCGATCGAAGATGCTTATGAGCTTGCGCTGTTCGCCGCGTCGCGTCCCGTCGCCGAAGCCCTGCGGTTGTTCGAAGAGCATCGCACGCCGCGGATTGCACGGCTGCGCCAGCGCGGCGCATTCAATCAGTTTGCCTATCACGCCCGCGGACCGATGCGCATCGGCCGTGACATCGTTCTGGCGCTGCGGCCGCCGCAAAGTCTCGCGGCGGACCTCGACTGGATTTACGGCTACCGCGCCGGCACTTGATCAGACGGCCTTTGCCGCGGCGAAACCGCGCTCGATATCGGCCTTGATATCGACGACATCCTCAAGCCCGATCTGCAGACGGATGACCGGTCCTTCGGTCGGTGCCGTTCGAATGCGGCGATCGCTCAGGTTGACATGAACGGCGAGGCTCTCGAAGCCGCCCCACGACCAACCGAGGCCGAAGAGTTGCAGCGCGTCGAGGAAGGCGTGCGCCTTGGCCCTGAACTTTTCCGGGGCGTCGACGGCAAGCACGAAAGAGAAGATGCCGCTCGCGCCCTTGAAATCGCGCTTCCACAATTCGTGCGACGGGAAGCTCGGCAGCGCCGGATGCAGCACCTTGGCGACGTCCTCCCTGCCCTCCAGCCATTTGGCGATCGTGAGCGCACTTTCATAGTGGCGCTCCAGGCGCACGCCCATGGTCCGCAATCCACGCAGGATCTGATAGGCGTCGTCAGGCGCACCGCATATGCCGAGCGTGATGTTCGCCTCGTGCAACTGCGGCCAATATTTGGCGTTTGCCGAGACCGTTCCCATCAGGATGTCCGAGTGCCCGGACGGGTATTTGGTGGCGGCGTGAATCGAGACATCGACACCGAAGTCGAGCGGCCTGAAATAAACAGGCGTTGCCCAGGTGTTATCCATCGTTACCACGGCACCGTGCTTATGGGCGACCGCGGCAATCGCCGGAATATCCTGCATTTCGAAGGTATTCGAGCCTGGCGCTTCCGTATGGACGAGCTTGGTGTTCGGCTTGATCAGCGCTTCGATGCCCGCACCGACCAGCGGATCGTAATAGTCTACTTCCACGCCCAGACGCTTCAGCATCGTGTCGCAGAAGTGGCGGGTCGGTCCATAGACGGAATCGACGATCAACGCGTGATCACCGGCCGACAGGAATGCCAGGAACGGGACAGTAACCGCTGCAAGGCCCGATGGCACGAGGATCGTCCCAGCCGACCCTTCCAGCGCATCGATCGCCTCGCAAAGCGCATCCGTCGTCGGGGTACCGCGCGTTGCATACGTATACTTTTGTCCCCGTGTCTCCATCGTCTTCGCATTGGGAAAGAGGACCGTGGAGGCGTGGACAACGGGCGGATTGACGAAACCGTGGTATTCGGCCGGATCGTTGCCGAGGTGGGAAAGGCGCGTGTTGATGCCGGCGTTCTGAAGCAGGCCTTCTTTATCTATCATATCGGAAATGCCTTTGGCGGTGGGATGCAGCCAAACTCTTGGACCGTGCAAAACGATCGGTCAACCCCGAAGCCCGGACTCGCACAGCATCCCTGCCATGCAAATTCCTCAGATATATCAGCGGCTTTGCGCGGTTTTTTTTGGCAAAATGCTGCCATTTCGATAGCCATCTGCGCATTTTATGCGCCTCAATTAGTGAATTGCCGAAATATCACGCAATCTTTCATCGCGACACTTGACCATAGTGACATTTGCGACTGTGATAGCACCAACTCGCGCCGGGAGGGTGTCGGGTCATCTGGGAGGTTTGCCTGCTTCGCGAGCGCTCCCACAGAAAGATAAGACAAAGGAAAAGGTTGGGAAAAATGAAGATTAAGCTTCTGTCGGTCGCCATCGGCGCAGCAGTTTTCGGAGTTGGCGCTTCTGCAGCTTCTGCCACCACGCTCGAAGACGTGAAGGCAAAGGGTTTCATTCAGTGCGGCGTCAACACCGGCCTTCTCGGTTTCGCGCAACCTGACGCTTCCGGCAACTGGGCCGGCTTCGACGTCGACTTCTGCAAGGCAGTTGCTTCGGCCGTCTTCGGCGACCCGACCAAAGTGAAGTACACGCCGCTGTCGGCCAAGGACCGTTTCCCGGCGCTGAAGTCGGGCGAAGTCGACCTTCTGTCGCGTAACACCACCTGGACGATCAACCGCGACACCGCGCAAGGCTTCAACTTCCGCCCGATCACCTACTACGACGGCCAGGGCTTCATGGTCCGCAAGAGCCTGAACGTGAAGTCAGCACTTGAGCTCTCCGGTGCGGCCATTTGCGTCCAGTCCGGCACGACGACGGAACTGAACCTTGCCGACTATTTCAAGTCCAACAACCTCCAGTACAATCCGGTCGTTTTCGAAAAACTTGAAGAGGTCAACGCGGCCTATGACGCTGGTCGCTGCGACGTCTACACGACCGACCAGTCCGGCCTCTACTCGCTGCGTCTGACGCTGAAGAACCCAGACGAGCACATGATCCTTCCGGAAATCATCTCGAAGGAGCCGCTCGCCCCGGCCGTTCGTCAGGGTGACGATCAGTGGTTCGACATCGTGTCGTGGACGGCCTATGCCCTCATCAATGCCGAAGAGTTCGGCATCACCCAGGCGAACGTCGATGAAATGAAGAACTCGGCCAATCCTGACATCAAGCGCTTCCTCGGCACGGAAACCGATACCAAGATCGGCACCGACCTCGGGCTTACCAATGAATGGGCTTATAACATCATCAAGGGCGTCGGAAACTACGGCGAAGTCTTCGAGCGCAACGTTGGCAAAGGCAGCCCGCTCAAGATCGAGCGTGGCCTGAACGCGCTGTGGAACAAGGGCGGCATCCAGTACGCTCCGCCGGTCCGCTAAGCGACTGGCCAAGACTTGGGAAGGCGGTCAGCCGCCTTCCCTATATAAAGAGAAAAGCCCGAAAACGGGCTCATAGGGGATTAGACTCGGCATGACGCAAGAGGCTATGCACACGTCACATGTGCAAAGCACTGGCTGGAGTTTCCGGTCGGTGGCTTACGACCCGAGGATTCGGGGCATTTTCTTCCAAGTTCTGACCGTCGCGCTCATCGTCGGCTTCGTGTGGTGGATTGCCCATAACACGGCTCAAAACCTCGCCCGCGCCGGCACGGCCTCCGGCTTCGGGTTTCTGAGCGGGCGCGCCGGCTTCGACATCGGCCAGTCGCTGATCGAATACTCGAGCGATGCGACGTATCGCCGAGCCCTTGTGGTCGGATTTTTGAATACGATCCTCGTCGCGGTCACCGGCATCGTCACGGCCACGATCATTGGCTTCGTCGTCGGCATCGGGCGCCTGTCGCACAACTGGCTGATCGCCAAGCTCTGCACGGTGTATGTCGAGGTATTCCGCAACATCCCGCCGCTGCTCGTCATCTTCTTCTGGTATCAGGGCGTTCTCGCTGTTCTGCCGGGCGCGCGCGAGTCGCTGCACCTGCCGCTGAACATGTTTCTCAACAATCGCGGGCTCGCCTTCCCGAAGCCGATCTTCGGCGAAGGCATGTGGGCGGTTGGCGTGGCATTTCTGGTTGGGATCGTGGCGGCCGCAATAATCGCGCGCTGGGCGCATAAACGTCAGGCCGCAACCGGTAAGCAATTCCACACGATCTGGGCTTCGATCGGGCTGATTGTCGGCCTGCCCGTTCTGGTGTTCCTGCTGTCCGGCCTGCCGCTTTCGTTCGATGTGCCAGTTGCCGGCAAGTTCAATCTCACCGGCGGATCCGTCATCGGCCCGGAATTCATGTCGCTGTTCCTGGCACTGTCCTTCTATACGGCGGCATTTATTGCCGAGATCGTCCGCGCCGGCATTCGCGGTGTACCGAAGGGCCAGTCCGAGGCCGCCGGCGCACTGGGCCTGCATCCATCAAGCATCACGCGCCTCGTGGTGGTTCCGCAGGCATTGCGCATCATCATTCCGCCACTCACCAGCCAGTACCTGAACCTGACGAAGAACTCGTCGCTCGCGATCGCCATCGGCTTTTCGGATCTCGTCGCCGTCGGCGGTACGATCCTGAACCAGACCGGCCAGGCAATCGAAGTCGTATTCATCTGGGCGGTCGTCTATCTCGCCATCAGCATCCTCACATCGCTGTTCATGAACTGGTTCAACGCCAAGATGGCATTGGTGGAGAGATAAGATGTCGACATCCAACCAAGCGTTCGTCCGAACGAATTTCATCGATGCCGAACCCGCGCCGCGTAGCGAAAGCGGGCCACTGGCCTGGATCCGCAAGAACCTGCTGGCCACACCGAAGGACATCGTCCTGACGGTTCTGGCCGTTGTCTTCCTCGCCTGGGCATTACCGCACGTCATCAACTGGCTGTTCATTCAGGCCGTCTGGACCGGAACGGATCGCACCTTCTGCGCAACAACCGTTCAGGGCGGCACGCAACCCGACGGCTGGAGCGGCGCCTGCTGGGCGTTCGTCAATGCGAAGTTCGACCAGTTCGTCTTCGGTCGATATCCGCTCGACGAACGCTGGCGTCCGACAATCGTCGGGATCCTGTTCGTGCTGCTGCTCGTGCCCATGCTGATCCCCAAGGCACCATTCAAGCGCACCAACGCCATTCTGCTGTTTGCCGTCTTGCCGCTTCTTGCCTTCTGGCTGCTTTATGGCGGCTTCGGGCTCGAAATCGTGGATACGCCGCTCTGGGGCGGCCTGATGGTGACCCTGGTGCTCTCCTTCGTCGGCATCGCCGTGTCGCTGCCATTCGGCATCATCCTGGCACTCGGACGCCGCTCGAAGATGCCTGTCATCAAGATGGTCTGCGTCGGCTTCATCGAGATCATTCGCGGCATACCGCTGATCACCGTGCTGTTCATGGCGAGCGTATTGCTGCCGCTGTTCCTGCCGACAGGCTTTACGATCGACAAGCTGCTCCGAGCCTTGATCGGTGTGGCGATCTTCGCCTCCGCCTACATGGCAGAGGTTATCCGCGGCGGCTTGCAGGCGATCCCGAAGGGCCAGTCCGAAGGGGCCGACTCGCTCGGGCTCGGCTACTGGCAGAAAATGCGGCTGATCATCCTGCCGCAGGCGATCAAGCTGGTCATCCCAGGCATCGTCAATACATTCATCGGCATGTTCAAGGATACATCGCTGGTGTCGATCATCGGCATGTTCGACCTGCTCGGTATCGTCCGTTTCAACTTCACGGACGCCACCTGGGCGAGCGCGGTGACACCCTTGACAGGCCTGATTTTCGCTGGCTTCGTCTTTTGGCTGTTCTGCTTCGGCATGTCGCGCTATTCAGGCTTCATGGAACGCTATCTCGATACCGGCCACAAACGATAAAAGATAAGGGAACGAACACATGGCTGAGGCTCAACCAAAGAAGATGACCGTTTCGGCAACCGACGTTGCCGTCGACATCATCGGCATGAACAAGTGGTACGGTGATTTTCACGTTCTGCGCGACATCAATCTGAAAGTGATGCGTGGCGAACGCATCGTCATCGCCGGCCCGTCGGGCTCCGGCAAGTCGACGATGATCCGCTGCATCAACCGTCTGGAAGAACACCAGAAGGGCCAGATCATCGTCGATGGCGTCGAACTCACCAACGACCTCAAGAAGATCGACGAAGTGCGCCGCGAAGTCGGTATGGTCTTCCAGCACTTCAACCTCTTCCCGCACCTGACGATCCTGGAGAACTGCACGCTGGCGCCGATCTGGGTGCGCAAGATGCCGAAGAAGCAGGCGGAAGAAGTCGCCATGCACTTCCTGAAGCGCGTCAAGATCCCGGAACAGGCCAACAAGTATCCGGGCCAGCTCTCGGGCGGCCAGCAGCAGCGCGTGGCGATCGCCCGCTCGCTCTGCATGAACCCGAAGATCATGCTATTCGACGAACCGACCTCGGCGCTCGACCCTGAGATGATCAAGGAAGTTCTGGAGACCATGGTCGGGCTTGCGGAAGAAGGCATGACGATGCTTTGCGTGACTCATGAAATGGGCTTTGCGCGCCAGGTCGCCAACCGCGTCATCTTCATGGACCAGGGGCAGATCGTCGAGCAGAATTCGCCGGCCGAGTTCTTCGACAATCCGCAGCACGAGCGCACCAAGCTGTTCCTCAGCCAGATCCTGCACTAGGTCGATTGGCGAACCACGAATTCAAGGCCGTCGGATTTTTCCGGCGGCCTTTTCGTTTCGGGGCACTTCTGGCGTGTTCACACGCGGCGCCGTAACATCGCAAACAAAAGGCCCCGATGACGGGGCCTTCCGAGGTGAGCCTGAGAGCGATCAGGTCTTCAGCTTGGCATTGCAGAGGCTGTAGAAGCCGCCGCCCTTCTGGATCCACTTCAGGCCATTGAGCGTGTTCGCATCCTTGTTCTGATGGTAGGCGTCGACGCAGGTATGCATCCGGCCCTTTCCGGGCGTTTCCTTGGCGTATTTCGGTGAAATTGCTGTCGGGAACGACACGCCCTTGGGCGCCGTCATCGTCGGCTTATCCGGTTCTTCGCCACTGTTGAGGGTGACATCGGGCTCGGCCGTCGCATCCGGACCGCACTGCGCCTTGCGGAAATCGTTCCACTTCATGTTCTTCGCAGAGCCGTCAGCCTGGGCCGACTTATACTTCGCGCTGCATTCCTTCATGGTCAGCGCCGAGGACGGCGTCGCAAACGCCAACGCCCCGAGCAGGGAAACGGATGCAAGAATAGTCAACTGCTTGATCATGATCTTTCCTCCAGGCCTCCAGGGGCAATCAAACTATCAGGCGGCCCAATTTTCTTGTCAACGCGACAAATGGCGCAACCAGTACGTTAAATTTGTTCGGGGCAACCGTCGAGGTCCGCTGACGGGATAACATCCCCGCGCTGCAGCAGGCGTTTGCTTAGCGGCAAAAAGCCGACGGTGGTATACTGTCGGCCGGGCTGGCTTTTCCTGCACTTCCGAGGGAGGAAGACATGCGCGAACCTGACATGCAGAAAGTGGATGCACTCGTCGGCAGGTTGATCGGCGATGTGGGTGCGGCCGTCTCCGGAGCGCTGGTGGTGCTGGGCGATGACCTCGGCCTGTTCAAGTCCATGGCCGACGGCAAACCGCGCAACTCTTCCGAACTGTCGAAGGAAACCGGTATCAAGGAACGTTATATCAGGGAGTGGCTGTCCGCACTCGCAGCTGCCGACTACGTCAGCTATGACGAGAAGAGCGATCGCTTTCATCTGACGCCAGAGCAGGCCATGGTCTTTGCCGAGGAGGACAGCCCAGCCTTCTTTGCTGGCGCCTTTCAGGTCGTGCAGGCCATGTGGACGGACGAACCGAAGGTGGCTGACGCCTTCCGCACCGGCAAGGGTGTGGGATGGCACGAACACAGCGCCTGCCTGTTCCGCGGCACGGAGCGCTTCTTCCGGACCGGCTACAACAACAATCTGGTTGCCGAGTGGATTCCGGCGCTCCAGGGCGTCGACGCGCGCCTCAAGGCCGGCGCCAAGGTCGCCGATGTCGGCTGCGGCCACGGCGCTTCGACGATCCTGATGGCTAAAGCCTATCCCGCCTCGACGTTCTTTGGCTTCGACTATCACGCCCCGTCAATCGAGCGGGCGAAGGCTGCCGCCAAGGAGGCCGGCGTTTCCGACCGCGTCACATTCCAACAGGCGCCTGCCGCCGGCTTTCCGGAGGGGAACTACGACCTCATCGCCATGTTCGACTGCCTCCACGACATGGGGGATCCGGTTGGTGCCGGCAAGCATGTCAAGGAATCGCTCTCGGCCGATGGAACCTGGATGGTCGTCGAGCCCTTCGCCCATGATTGTCTGAAGGACAATCTCAATCCGGTCGGCCGGGTCTATTACGGCGCATCGACAATGATCTGCACACCGGCATCACTCTCTCAGGAGGTCGGCCTCGGGCTCGGCGCGCAGGCCGGGGAAACCAAGCTTCGGAAGGTCGCCCTCGATGCCGGCTTCAAGCATTTCCGCCGCGCCACGGAGACACCCTTCAACATGGTCTTCGAGGTGCGCGCCTGAGCGAGGTGCATCATTGGTGACGCGTTGGCCATGGCCGCCGCGCACTTGAAACTGTCCACATGCTGAGAAGAGCTTGTGAACATAGAAATGACGCCGAAATATCAAAAGGATAGACGGATTTTCCTGAGCTCCGGAGGTTCAAGGGAGAGAAAAAATCGCGCCATTGTGATTTTTTCTGGTTTTGCCGCTTGCGGGATTCAAAGTGCCTGACTATAAGGGCGCCACCACGAAGGAAGCGCCCTTCGTCTATCGGTTAGGACACCAGATTTTCATTCTGGGAAGAGGGGTTCGACTCCCCTAGGGCGTGCCATCGTTTTCCCTTAAAAATCAGTTGCTTAGATACCCGCTTGCGAAAATTCGATAATTATTTCGAGTTTCGGGGGCAAGCGGATTATATGCTGCTTTTCGAAAGCGAATGTCTGGGAATCAGCCACCTGCTATAGACTGGGGCTCAGACATCATATGGTTCGAACGCGCCCTCCCCGCCATCTACCTGGCAGCAGAATGGAGCAGCCCATGGGTTTACCGCATACACCTAAGATGACGGCTGATCTTCTGCGGCGTTACAGCGAAGCGGCGCTCCGCAACGCAGAGGAACCGATGGAGAGTCACTCCCAGAAAATCAACTATGCATTGGTAGCGTGGACCCTGAGTGCTCCCGAGCCGCGTGATGCGCTGAAGATAGCGCTCGATCTGATTTTTCACATTAAGCGCGGGCGCGAGCCCTCGATGAGCGTCAGGTAAAGACGCACTCGATTTGGCCAAGCGGACCGAAGTCGGCTGCGAGATGCTGGCCTGCCCAAACCTGAAGAATTTTCGTGCACGAACCAGTTGCGACCACGTCGTTCGGCTCGAGCTGGTGGCCCTTTGCTGCAAGCTCAGCAGCGAGCCAGGCGACAGCGTTCAACGGATCACCCATGACTGACGTCGCCTTTCCCGAAAAAACGGTATGCTTGAACAAAAATGTCGTCACGTCGATCTTGGCGACCTCGTCAAGCGGTATGCCGGGAGCAGGATCGCCGCAGATAGTTGCGACATGCAGGCCAAAGTCGGCAATCGCGGCATAGTCGCCAATCAATGTCCGGCGAGTCCGGCGGCCGATGACGCCAATGGCCGGTCGACAGGCGAGGATAGCGTCGCACGCCGTTCTACAGTTGATGGACTCACCCACCTCGGGAAAGCATCGGCGCATGGTGAACACGAATTCGCACTGAACGCCGATCGTTTCAGGCGGAAGGCGGAATTCCTTTGTCCCGTTGAGGAGCGAGGACGCGGGAATTTCCGAATAGACCGGCGTCGTCAAACCCAATGTCAATCGCGACGCGTCGCTCGTACCGACAAGGGCATAGCCCATTCGCTCAAAGCCCAGCGCATCCTGCGCAATCGCCTGGATATCGTATGCCTCTTTTTCCGAGGCAATCAGGCTCAGAGGAAGATCACAGAGTTCCTCACGGCGTCGACTCTTGGCAAGGATGTCGGCTGTCGCGTCCTTGATTTCGAAATACATCTCCGTGCTCCAATTCCCAAAAATCGGCTGTGGCCCGAAGATGGCCGCGCACGCGTTAGGGTTCCAGACGAACGCGAGCGCGTGGAAATCAAAATCTCATAGTGGCGCTGCCGTCGTCCGCGAGATCGAGGCGCTTGGCGCAAAATCCGTCGCCATCCAAGCGGACTTTGCCAATGGCAAGGACGCGGTTGACCGTCTTTGGGAACAGTTCGAGGCAGCCGCAATTGCCGCCACTGGCGAGCCTTTACTGGAGAGCCGCGTGCACTCACCGCGCCGGAGCGGCGTCCTGGACGCGTAGTTGGATGCGTCGTGCACCCTGGTAGTGGTCCGCGCCAAGCGAGCCTGCAACATGCAGGTTGGCGCCCCTCGAATTCAGCAGCAGGTTGCCGAGCTGCGTATCGGCGGCCCGGAAGGCGATCCCATCAAGGCGGGCGCCGTCCATGGCTTCGAGCGTCACCTTCACGTGCTTCTCGCCAACCAGGCGCGAATCGCGAAGCCTATGGGCGGGAACAGCAAAGAGCGGCTGCGAATGCCCCGAGCCGTAAGGCCCGGCCGTCTCGAGGCGGTCGATCAGATCGAGCGTCGCGCCGCTGGCGGCAATCGCACCGTCGATCTTCAGTGTCTCGTTGGCGACGAGTGCGGCAACCGTCTTTTCGGCTCGCTCGGCAAAGAAGCTGCGCAAGCGGCCGAGCTTGTCGCGCTCGACGGTCAGACCGGCAGCCATCGCGTGGCCGCCGCCCTTGATCAGCAGGCCCTCGTCCACCGCCGCGCGCACCATCTTGCCCATGTCGAAGCCGTTGATGGAGCGGCCCGAGCCGGTGCCTTTGCCGGATGGATCGAA
Source organism: Hyphomicrobiales bacterium (assembly GCA_900466985.1). Lineage (GTDB taxonomy): Bacteria > Pseudomonadota > Alphaproteobacteria > Rhizobiales > Rhizobiaceae > Rhizobium. The sequence continues at coordinate 346,322 of UBOA01000014.1, read as the reverse complement.
AGCAATGGCAAAGGCCGGGCGCTTGAAGCGTTCCTTAAGACGGGCGGCAATCAGGCCGACGATCCCGGGGTGCCACTTTTCGCGCGCAGTGACGATGACCGAGGCGCCCTCGCCGTCCCCATATTCCGCCAGTGCCTCGGCCTCCGCTTCCAGCAGCATCGCCGCTTCCATCGCCTGCCTGTCGCGGTTGAGCTCATCCAGCTGCATGGCAATGGCCTCGGCCGCGCTCGTGTCGTCCAGGGTAAGCAGGCGGCTCCCGAGTGCCGCGTCGCCGATGCGACCGCCGGCATTGATGCGCGGCCCAATCAGGAAGCCGAAGTGATAGGGCGTCACCGGTCCAGCAAGACCCGCCTTGCGAAAGAGAGCGGACAGGCCCGCATTGCCCTGGTGGCGGGCGGCGATCAGTCCCTTGACGACATAGGCACGGTTCAGGCCCTTCAGCGGCACAACATCACAGACGGTCGCAAGCGCGACGATATCGAGCCATTGCAGGAGGTCGATCGACCGTACGCGCGGGTCTCCTGCTTCCCGCAACAGCCTTAGCGTCGCGACGAGCACGAGGAACACGACGCCCGCCGCGCAGAGATGTCCCTGACCGGAGAGATCGTCCTCCCGGTTCGGATTGACCAGCGCGTGGCACGGCGGCAGATCGTGTGTCACCTGGTGGTGATCGATTACCACCACGTCGATATTGCGCCTGGCTGCCTCGGCCAGGGCATCATGGCTGGTCGACCCACAATCGACGGTGACGATCAGCCGTGCACCGTTGTCGATCAGACTGCCGATTGCGGCGGCGTTAGGCCCATAGCCCTCGAAAATCCGATCCGGAATATAGATCTCAGCTTTGACGCCGAAGTGCTTGAGAAAGCGGAACATAAGCGCCGACGAGGACGCGCCGTCGACGTCGTAGTCACCGAAAATCGCGACCTGCTCCTGGTTTCGGATGGCCTCGGCGAGCCGCTTCGCCGCCTTCTCACAGTCCGTCAACGTGTAGGGGTCCGGCATCAGGTTACGAAGCGTCGGATCAAGAAACTCCAGCGCCTCGTCGACGGTGACACCGCGTCCGGCGAGGACGCGCGCAATAAGCTCAGGCAGCCCGTGCACCTGAGACATCGCAAGCGCCCGGTTCTGGCCCGCCTGATCCAGTCGCGATATCCAGCGGTTGTCCAGTACGGACTTCTCCACGCCCAGAAACGCACGTAGTACCGGATCGGCCGGAATCTCCATATCGCCTGCTGCCCTCGTCACTTGTCACCACCCCGAGACTGGAGTGATATCGGCAGCTTTAAGCGGCTTGGCCGGGCCGCACAACGATTTTGGAGGACATAGTCGACGTTAGCTGTGGATGCGCCGCAGATCTGCCGCGGCACGTTCGGCAACATCGATCTTCTCGGAGCGGGTGAGGCTCAGTCTTCCTTCGGTCGCTCGATGCGGATCACCTGCGGTTCACCCACATGGTAGCCCTCGCCCTTGATCGCGGCGACCGCCTTGCGAACGCAGTCCTCCGTCGTCGCATGAGTGACCATGATGATCGTCTGGTGGTGCGACGGCGCCAGGTGCTGCTTCGAGCGCTGGACGATCGATTCCAGCGAAATATGGTTTTCCGCCATGTGGGTCGCCACGCTTGCGAAGACGCCCGTGCGGTCAAGCACGGTCAGGCGAATGAAATATCCGCCTTCGTGGCTTCGCATCTGCGCCTTGCGGTAGGGCTCGAGCGATTTGGCGGGGTGGCCGAGAACCGGAACGCGCTGGGCGCCGGGTCGGCTTTTTGCGATGTCAGCGATGTCACCGAGTACAGACGAAGCCGTCGCATTTCCGCCGGCGCCGGGGCCAACCATCAACAACTCACCGAGAACATCGGACTCGATTGCCACGGCATTGGTCACGCCGTCGACCTGCGCAATCACAGAATCGACGGGCACCATCGTCGGATGGACGCGCTGTTCGATGCCGGTATCGGTCCGCTGTGCAACGCCGAGCAGCTTGATGCGGTAGCCGAGATCGGCGGCAGCGTGGATGTCCTCGATCGAGATGTTGGTGATGCCTTCGAGATAGATGTCGTCGGCTGCGATCTGGTTTCCGAAGGCAAGCGTCGTGAGAATGGAGAGCTTGTGAGCGGTGTCGTTACCTTCGATGTCGAAGGCCGGATCGGCTTCGGCATAGCCGAGACGCTGCGCTTCCTTCAGGCAATCGGCAAAGGAAAGGCCTTCCTTTTCCATCTTCGTCAGGATGTAATTGCAGGTGCCGTTCATGATCCCGTAGATGCGGGAGATCGTGTTGCCCGTCAGCGATTCGCGCAGCGCCTTGATGACGGGAATGCCGCCGGCAACCGCTGCTTCGAAGTTCAGCAGCGCGCCCTTCTCTTCCGCGATCGTCGCCAGTTCGACGCCGTGGTAGGCAAGCAGCGCCTTGTTTGCTGTCACCACATGGAGACCACGCTGCAGAGCGGCGCGTACGGAACTGTTCGCTGAGCCATCGACGCCGCCCATGAGTTCGACGAAAACGTCGATGTCGCCCTTCTCCGCCAGATCTTCCGGCCGGTCGAACCACTCGATGCCGCCGACGTCGATGCCGCGGTCCTTGGTCTTGTCGCGGGCGGAAACGCCCGTAATCAGGATCGGGCGTCCGCACGTTGCGGCCAGCTCGTTGCTGCGCTGCTGAATGATACGGACAAGCGAAGCACCAACGGTACCCAAGCCCGCAATGCCGATTTTGAGGGCATCTGCCATGGATCGATCCTGAAATGTGTCATGAAGGGCAGCCGCCGGAAGCGGCTGCCGTTGAGGGATTATATCAGCGATGTGCGTTGAACGAGATGACGTTGTGCATCGTCTCGTCTGCCGTCGACATGAACTTCTTGATGTTGCGGGCGGCCTGACGGATACGGTGCTCGTTTTCGACGAGCGCCAGGCGCACGTAGTCGTCGCCCATTTCGCCGAAACCGATGCCTGGCGCGACAGCCACGTCTGCTTTCTCGACCAGCAGCTTGGAAAATTCCAGCGAACCGAGATGGCGGAACTTTTCCGGGATCTTGGCCCAGGCAAACATCGTCGCTGCCGGCGGCGGCACCTCGAAGCCAGCCTTGCCGAAGGTATCCACCATGACGTCGCGGCGGCGCTTGTAGACGTTGCGGACTTCCGCGATATCAGAGCCGTCGCCGTTCAGCGCGTGCGTTGCCGCCACCTGGATCGGCGTGAACGCGCCGTAGTCGAGGTAGGATTTGACGCGTGTCAGCGCGGCGATCAGGCGTTCGTTGCCGACTGCAAAGCCCATGCGCCAGCCGGGCATCGAGAAGGTCTTCGACATCGAGGTGAACTCGACCGTCACATCCATCGCGCCCGGAACTTCCAGAACCGACGGAGGCGGCTCGCCGTCGAAGTAGATCTCGGAGTAGGCAAGGTCGGACAAGACGATGATGTCGTGCTTCTTGGCGAAGGCGATGACGTCCTTGTAGAAGTCCAGCGTCGCCACAAAAGCCGTCGGGTTGGACGGATAGTTGAGGATCAGCGCCAGCGGCTTCGGAATCGAGTGGCGAACGGCGCGTTCCAGCGGCGGGAAGAAGCTCTCGTCCGGCTCGACCGACATCGAGCGAATGACACCACCGGCCATCAGGAAGCCGAAGGCGTGAATCGGATAGGTCGGGTTCGGGCAGAGGATGACGTCGCCCGGCGCGGTGATTGCCTGCGCCATGTTGGCGAAGCCTTCCTTGGAGCCCAGCGTCGCCACGACCTGCGTGTCAGGATTGAGCTTCACGCCAAAGCGGCGCGCATAATAGGCAGCCTGCGCCCGGCGAAGGCCGGGAATGCCCTTGGAGGACGAATAACGATGCGTGCGCGGGTCCTGGACGACTTCGCAGAGCTTGTCGACGATTGCCTTCGGGGTCGGAAGGTCAGGGTTCCCCATGCCGAGATCGATGATATCGGCCCCGCCCGCTCGCGCGCTTGCTTTCAAACGGTTGACCTGTTCGAAAACGTAAGGCGGCAAACGCCGGACTTTGTGAAACTCTTCCATTTCTTTCCCCACGGAAATGCGGCCACCGCGGCCGCGCTCGAAGTTCGTCCTAAATTCCCGGCTGTTCGCGATACGAACTTCAGAATCACCAACGCCGTATTCATCAGACTTGCGTCGCACGGCATTTCTTTGACGGAAAGCCGCGCAGGCCGTGCATTATCGGGAAAAATTCATCTTCCGCCACAGATGGAAGGCTTTGCTTCCAAATTGCAGCGAAGGCAAGGCCTAATTGGCGATTTCTGAGAGCGTTTCGGCGCCGTGCTCGGCCGCTAGCTTGCGAAATTCCGCGACGCGACGCTGATACTCGGCTTCCGAGATCGTGCCGGCCTTGCGCTGGGCGGCAAGCGCCGTCAATTGCTTCTGAACCCCGCCAGCCTCGTCATCGCTCATCTGAACGTTTGCGGCCGTCAGCGGCGCCCCGAATCCCGGATAGCCGTCCTTGTAATGAGACAGGCCGCTCTCGGTCGGCTCTTCACCCTTTGTCGCGCTCATGACAACGGGCGTCGGGGCCGCTTGCCTGGCCGCGAAGGCGGCCTTTTCCTCGGGCGTCTGCATGCATCCGGCAAGCGCCATGGCCGCGGCGGCGCCGATGAGCGCGATACGGGTCATGTTTGCGATGGTGCGGATGCCAATTCTCGTCATTTGCCAGAGGTCCCAAATCCTGAGGTGCTTCGACTGTTAGATTCGTCGCCGCCACAAAGCAATAGCACGAGCGTGCGTCAGCGGAACTTGTTTTATAGATCTTTCCAGATGTACAACTCAATTTGCAGGAACATGCCGCCGCCGGAGGAGACACGTGACCGACAGCAAGCAGCAAGACGGCGACAAGGCAAAGAGCCGGGGATTCGATGCGAAGGACCTGGATCCGTACCTGATGAAAGATCCGGAGGCGATGGCGGTCAACTTCGCCCGTGCACTGGAGAATCTCGGCAAGGCGGCCACGGCCTGGCTTGCGCCACGCGAACGTGGCGAGATCGCAGAAAATGCAGCGGAGCCGGTGACCGACATGGTCAAGACGCTGTCCAAGGTCACCGAATACTGGATCTCAGATCCGCGCCGCACGTTCGAGGCGCAGACCCAGTTGATGAGCAGCTACTTCGGCATCTGGATGCGTTCGATGCAACGCATGCAGGGCGAAACGCCGGCGGCGGAACCGGAGCGCAACGACAAACGCTTTGCCGATGAAGACTGGCAGAAGAACCCGTTCTTCGAGTTCCTGAAGCAGGTTTACCTCATCACCGCCGATTGGGCGGAGAAGATGGTCGCCGAAACCGACGGGCTCGACGAGCACACGAAGCACAAGGCCGGTTTCTATGTGAAGCAGATCACAGCCGCCCTCTCGCCGACCAACTTCGTTGCCACCAACCCGCAGCTTTACCGCGAAACGATCGCGACCAGCGGCGAGAACCTGGTGCGCGGGATGAAGATGCTTACCGAGGATATCGTGGCGGGCCAAGGCGACCTGAGGCTTCGCCAGACCGACATGACCAAATTCGCGGTCGGTCGCGACATGGCGCTGACCGCGGGCAAGGTGATCGCGCAGAACGAGATCTGCCAGATCATCCAGTACGAGCCGACGACCGAGACGGTGCTGAAGCGCCCTCTCCTCATCTGCCCGCCGTGGATCAACAAGTTCTATATCCTGGACCTCAACCCGCAGAAATCATTCATCAAATGGTGCGTCGACCAGGGCCAGACCGTTTTCGTGATCTCCTGGGTCAATCCGGACGCACGGCATGCGCAAAAGGATTGGGCTGCCTATGCACGCGAAGGCATCGACTTTGCCCTCGACACCATCGAGAGGGCGACCGGCGAGAAGGAAGCGAACGCCGTCGGCTACTGCGTCGGAGGCACGCTGCTTGCGGCAACGCTGGCGTTGCACGCCAAGGAAAAGAACAAGCGGATCAAGACCGCTACCCTCTTCACGACACAGGTCGATTTCACCCATGCCGGCGATCTCAAGGTCTTCGTCGATGAGGAGCAATTGGGCCGGCTCGAGGCCCACATGGACGAGATCGGCTACCTCGACGGTTCAAAGATGGCGACCGCCTTCAATATGCTGCGGGCTTCCGAGCTGATCTGGCCCTATTTCGTCAACAACTATCTGAAGGGCCAGGAACCGATGCCCTTCGACCTTCTGTTCTGGAATGCCGATTCCACCCGCATGGCGGCGGCAAACCACGCCTTCTACCTGCGCAACTGCTATCTCAGGAACGCGCTGACGGCGAACGAGATGATCCTGGACGGTCAGAAGCTGTCGCTGAAGGACGTCAAGATCCCGATCTACAATCTTGCCACCCGCGAAGATCACATCGCGCCGGCAAAATCGGTGTTCCTCGGCAGCCGGTTCTTCGGCGGCAAGGTCGATTTCGTGCTGGCGGGCTCCGGCCACATAGCGGGCGTCGTCAATCCCCCGGACAAGAAGAAATACCAGTACTGGACCGGCGGCGGCGTAACCGGCGACTATGAGACGTGGCTTACCAAAGCGGCTGAGAACGCCGGCTCGTGGTGGCCACACTGGCAAGCCTGGATCGAGGCGAAGGACAACAAGCGCGTTCCCGCCCGGAAACCGGGAGGCACCGCGCTCAACGCCATCGAGGAGGCGCCGGGAAGCTATGTGATGGAGCGAGCCTAAGAGCGACGCCCCTGCTCGGCTTCATCACTCCAGGAAGATCAGACTGGCAGGTGACGGAGGCAGCCGTCGGGAAACAAACTCCTGAAAACCAGCCGACCTGGCCATATCGGCAAGCTCCCGCTCCGTGTAGGCGTCTCCCTTCGGCGTCGTGGCCAGCATGACCATGGCGAAAGCAGCCGGGAACTCGGGCGAGACGCGGTCCTCGTTCGGAACGAACTCGACGATCGCAACGCGGCCTCCTGCCGCCAGACTTGCTCGCGCCTTTTTCAGGAGCATGACGCAGCCATCGGCGTCAAAGTGATGAAGGAAATTCGGCAGCAGGATGAGATCATAGCCACTGCCCCAATCAACCTCGAAGGCACTGCCGGGCCGGAAGCTGAAGCGCCCCGCTACTCCTGCATTCGTTGCATTTTCCTCGGTCACCGCAAGAACCGGCTTCCAATCAATAGCAACCACGCTGGCAGATGGCGCCACCTTGGCGATCTCGATGCCGAAAGCACCGGGACCGGCGGCAACGTCCAGCACCTTGCTTGGCGGCTTTGACCATGTCGCCACATCGGATGCCACGGACTTGGCGCTTGCGCCGGTGAATGCCCCCATGGCCCGGGCGAACTTGACCCATACGGGGTTGTCAGGCGCCACATTCGCGAGGCCGACGGAGCCGCCGTTGCGGACATAAGCGGCCGGATCGTCAAGCAGCAACGACATCATTTGTGGCGAAGCCAGGAAATCGATCGCTGCTCCCATATAGGCTGGGGAGCGCCTGTCGAGAAAGGCCTGGCTCGATGGCGTCAGCGCGTAGTTCTCGCCACTTTTCGTCAGGAATCCAGAGACCACCAGAAAGTCGCAAAGGATGCGCACGCCACGCTCGGCACAGTTCAATTCCGACGCGAGCGCCTTCGCGGTGCGCTCTTTGCCGCCAAACTTCGTGAAGAGATCGAATTCGATTGCCGCCTTGATCGCTGCCGTCTTCCGAAATGCGAACATCGTATCAACAAGCAAGGCCGGCGAAATTTCTTGAGCCATTTCTTGTGTCGAAGACATCGGCTTTCCCTCCCAACGTGGAGCCACGCGACGGGAGGTATCAATAGCAGAATCCGCATTCCTCTGCACGTCCTGACAAAGGAGGAGCAGGCAAAAAGCCAGCGCCCCAGGGACATGCCCAAAGCCTGCCCTCAATTTCGAACGGCTCGAGCGATCTCGTAAAGGAATTGGTTACCATAATTCGGCATCCTGCCAATCAACCGGACATATTAGCAAGCCGCAATTTAGCCCTGATGCTTCTATACCGGCCCCGGCGAAGAAATATCCATCGGTTCGTACCGCCGGCCCAGTAACGAGTTGTGAAAGACGGGTCTCATGGCGTTTGCGGTCGATGTGTTTAGCAATAGCAGGCCTATAGGTACGTCCATTTCTCGCTTCGGTTACTCTTTCCGCTTTCTTTCAGGTGCAGCTCTCATCGGTGCGGGGTTTGCCGCTTCAGCGTGGGTCGTCGCTACACTTGCGACCATGCATATGGTCGCACCGGCCCCACATCCGAGTGCCGGTCGCTTCGCCGACATCGCGCTTGCCCCCGCAAGCGTTGCGAAGATCGAGCCTGTGCAACGCCTCGTTCACGTCAAGAAATTCTCGCGCTTGCGCATGAGCACCGATGCCGAGCTGGCCCTTGCAAGGGGTGTTCACGTAGCCGCTCCGTCGGCGGCGCTTGCGGCAGCATTTGTCGGGCAGTCCGAACCTCTTGCACTTTCCGAAGCCTCTCCGAACAGAAAGCTGGCAACCGCTGTCGCATCAGCGACCCCCGCTCAGCCCGCGCGCCCGGCCAAGGACGACACCGCAGAGGTGGCATCGGCGACCGTAGCCTCGACTGACCGTATCATCATCCCGTCGAAGCAGGAGGTCGCAGCCGCCGAAGGACCTGCCTTGCTGGCGCTCGCAGCAAGCCCTGCGGCCGAAATCAAGGGACAGGTACCGCCCGCCGCCACCAAGCCCGGCCCGGTCGAGATTGCGGCTCTTGCGCCGACTGAGCAGCCTGCTCCGGGGACGACCCAGCCGTTCGATCTCGTTTTGAGCGGCACCGACACCGCGATCCCCTTGCCCATGGCTCGGCCCGATGGCCTGATCAAGCGGGCTGCCCCCAACGATCGCAGTGCTCCGGCTGAACCCGTACTTGCCTATGCGCGCCCGGATGCCGGCGCTTCCGATGATGACGATGATGCGATGCCGACGGTGAAGAAGGGGCTGTCCCCCGCGATCGCCCGCAATGGCGTCGCCGTCTACGACATTTCGGCCAACGTCGTCTACCTTCCGAACGGCGAACGCCTGGAGGCCCATTCCGGCCTCGGCAAGATGCGTGACAATCCGCGTTATGTGCATGCCAAGAACCGCGGCCCGACCCCACCGCATACTTACAATCTGACGATGCGCGAAAGCCTCTTCCACGGCGTCGAGGCGATCCGTTTGAACCCCATCGGCGGTGCAGGCTACGTCTACAACCGCGTCGGCTTGCTTGCGCACACCTACATGCTCGGCGCCCGCGGCGACTCGAACGGTTGCGTGTCCTTCAAGGACTACAAGCGCTTCCTCGCTGCCTTCAAGCGCGGCCAGATACGCCAGCTGGTGGTGGTCACGAGCATGCCGAACAAGCCGACGTCCACCTTCGCTTCGTTGTTCTCGTCGCGCTCCTAATCAATAGTCAGAAGAAAACACCGCGCTCGATTTTCCCCGCACCTCGCCCCCATGCCATCATCCCCTTGTCCCGTCGCGGATACACCGCAAGGCGTTGCGGCGAGGCGGGACCGGCGCCGGGTGCGGAAGAAGGACGTGAGCTTCCGCATCAGGGGTCTGCAGAAAATGGTCTCCCTCCGGGGACGGCGGCGTCCGCGCGAATGCGGCGTCGAGTTGAGCCTCGGACGTGCCTGTGTGGCACACATGGTCCCCAGGGGAAGCGAAGCCTCCTCGGGCAAGGCCGCAGAGGGACCGGAGTTGCGGACATAAACCGCCGAACGGGGCTCTGGGAAGAGCCATATGATTTTATCTCAACGAGGCAATTTCCAGCGCCCCGTCCAATGCATGCATGCTCAAGCCGCGGGTCGTGAGGATCGCGTGAGGGCGAAGACGCGTGCCGCTCGCAGAAAAGCCACTTGGCACCGATACACGACGCACACGGCAGAAATAGCATTCGCCCCATTGATCGCGATGGACGAACCCGGCATAGCTGCATTATGTACCAGAAAGACAATCCTAAGGGCCTGCAATGGTGAATTATATCGAAGCCTCTTCCGCGCCATCCAAGAATACCGGCGCAATCAGGCTCTACGGTCCCGAAGCATTCGAAGGAATGCGGAAGGCGTGCCAAGTGACGGCGCGTTGCCTCGATGAGCTGGCGGCGTTCGTGCGGCCCGGCGTTGCGACCGATGCAATCGACCGCTTCGTATTCGAATTCGGCATGGACAACGGCGCGATTCCGGCGACCCTCAACTATCGCGGATACACAAAGTCTACCTGCACATCGATCAACCATGTCGTCTGCCATGGCATTCCGGATGCGAAGCCCCTGCGCGAAGGCGATATCGTCAACATCGACGTCACCTACGTGGTCGAAGGCTGGCACGGCGATTCAAGCCGGATGTACCCGGTCGGAACCATCAAGCGCGCGGCTGAGCGGCTGCTTGAAGTGACCTATGAATCCCTCCTGCGTGGCATATCGGCCGTTCGGCCCGGCGCCCGCACCGGCGCGATAGGGGAAGCCATTCAGACCTATGCCGAAGCCGAGCGCTGTTCCGTCGTGCGCGACTTCTGTGGTCATGGCGTCGGCGCGCTGTTCCACGACTCTCCGAATATCCTGCACTACGGTCGCGCGAATGAAGGGCCCGAACTGCGGGAAGGCATGATCTTCACCATCGAGCCGATGATCAATCTCGGTCGGCCGCATGTGAAGGTTCTGGCGGACGGCTGGACTGCGGTAACGCGCGATCGCTCGCTTTCGGCGCAATACGAACACACGGTCGGCGTCACGGCCGACGGCTGCGAGATTTTCACACTTTCGCCAGGCGGCCTCGACCGACCCGGCCTCCCGCCCTTGAACCGATGAGCGCTTGATGACGAAGGGTCCTGTTTCGCATTCCAACGACGCCGAACTGCCCTTCGCCACCAGCGATGCAAGCGACGAACGCTCCTTTTTCGCGGAACAGGCCGCCAAGCCGGCATCCCTGGCGAAGCGAGCCAGCCTTTCCGCCTCGCTTGGCAAGGAAGAGCACTACCACGGGCACCGCGAGCGCCTGCGCGACCGCTTCCGTCAGCATGGCGATACAGCCCTCGCCGATTACGAGTTGCTCGAACTGCTGCTGTTCAGGCTGATCCCCCGGCGCGACACCAAGCCGATCGCCAAGGCGCTGCTCGAGCGCTTCGGCTCGCTCGCGGCTGTCTTCGGTGCACCGCTGCCTCTGCTGCAGGAGGTAAAGGGCATCGGCGAAGCCGTGGCGCTCGATTTGAAACTGGTCTCGACGGTCGCACAGCGGACCCTGAAGAGCGAGCTTCGAGGCAAGCAGGTGCTGTCGTCCTGGTCGTCGGTCATTCAATACTGCCACGCCGCGATGGCTCACGAGACGCGCGAGCAATTCCGCATTCTCTTTCTCGACAAGCGCAACGCATTGATCGCCGACGAGGTTCAGGGGCGCGGGACGGTCGATCATACGCCGGTCTATCCGCGCGAGGTTGTGCGGCGGGCGCTGGAGCTTTCGGCCACAGCCCTGATCCTCGTCCACAATCACCCCTCCGGCGATCCCACGCCGTCGCGGGCCGATATCGATATGACCAAGATGATTGTCGACACCGCAAAGCCCCTCGGCATCACGGTCCACGACCACATCATCATCGGCAAGGACGGTCACGCTAGCCTGAAGGGGTTGCGTCTGATATAGGAGTCTAAACCTATAGGAGCTAAAGTGCTTCAGGTATCCGTCAGGTTTAGATGGCAAAGGGACAATGCTGCAATCAAACTGCTCCGGGACCTTAATGACGCCAACCGCCTCTCGCCGATTTCCTCGCACCGCGATAGCAGCGTTGTGCTTGCTCGCCGGGTCTTTTCTCGCCAGTGGCAGCTACGCCCTTTACCTGACAGTTACGGACAACTTCCACGCGGTCGTCGATGGCGAAGTCTATCGTTCATCGCAGCCATCGCCTGAAGCCCTTGCGGGTTTCTCGAAGCGTTATGGGATCAAGACGATCATAAACTTGCGAGGCAATAACCCGGTACGGAGCGCCGAAGTCGAGCAGGCAAAGACACTTGGCATCGAGCATATCGATTTCCCGATGTCGGCCTACAAGGAGCTTTCGCCAGAGCGAGCGATGAAATTGATCCAAGTCATGAAGGAGGCGCCGAAACCGCTGTTGATCCATTGCAACTCAGGCGCGGATCGAACCGGTCTCGCTTCCGCTCTCTATCTGGCCGGCGTCGACAAGACGAGCCAGGGGGTTGCGGAGAAACAGATGTCCATCTTCTACGGGCATATCGGGTTGCCTTTCGCTCGCGCCTTCGCCATGGACCGCAGCTTCGAGAAGCTGGAACCCTACTTGGCCTCAATAAATCCAGACCTCTCCTCCTAAAGCATTTTGCAACATTGACCTGCCCCCGTGGACGCGCGACATATTGCGTCGCAAAATGATTCCAGCTTTCCAATCGGGGCCAGCCTAATGTTCCAGTACGATCTCGTTGTTGTGGGCAGCGGCCCGGCAGGCCGCCGCGGCGCAATCCAGGCAGCCAAGCTTGGCAAGAAGGTCCTGGTCATCGAGCAAGGCAAGCGTGTCGGTGGTGTATCGGTGCACACCGGCACCATCCCCTCCAAGACGCTGCGAGAAACGGCGCTCAATCTGTCCGGCTGGCGCGAGCGCGGCTTCTATGGCCGTTCCTATCGCGTGAAGGAAGAGATCAGCGCGGAGGACCTTCGGCGCCGCCTGCTGATCACCCTTGATCACGAAGTCGAGGTGCTGGAACACCAGTTTGCCCGAAACAGGGTGCAGCACATCAGGGGCAAGGCAAGCTTTCTCGACCCGTCGACACTTGAGGTCATCAAGGACGATGGGGAAGTGGTGAAGGTCACGGGAGCGAGCATCCTGCTTGCGGTCGGCACGAAACCGTTCCGTCCGGACGACATCCCATTTGACAACAAGACAGTGCTCGACAGCGACGAGCTGCTCGACATCGACGAGCTGCCGCGCTCGATGGTCGTGATCGGCGCGGGCGTCATCGGCATCGAATATGCGACGATCTTCAGCGCATTGGATACCGCTGTGACCGTGATCGATCCGAAGGCGACGATGCTCGATTTCATCGACCGGGAAATCGTCGAGGACTTCACCTACCAACTGCGCGATCGCAACATGAAGATCTTGCTCGGCACCAAGGCCGATAAGGTGACGCGTCTCGACAATGGCAAGGTTGAACTGAAGCTCGACAATGGTCGCCGCCTGGTGACAGACATGGTCCTGTTCGCCGCCGGGCGCATGGGCGCGACCGACACGCTCAACCTGGACGCGGCCGGGCTCGAAGCCGACAGCCGTGGCCGCCTCAAGGTCAATCCGGAGACCTTCCAGACATCCGTACCGAACATCTATGCCGCGGGGGATGTCGTCGGCTTTCCGAGCCTTGCATCCACCTCGATGGAGCAAGGCCGCATTGCAGCGCGCGTTGCCATCGGCGCAGTCGCGAAGGAGCCGCCAAAGTACTTTCCCTACGGCATATATGCCGTGCCTGAGATCTCCACCTGCGGCCTGACCGAGGAAGAGATGAAGGAGCGCGGTATCCCCTATGAATGCGGCATCGCGCGTTTCCGCGAGACCTCGCGCGGGCACATCATGGGCCTCGACACTGGGCTTCTGAAACTTATCTTTTCGCTGAAGACGCGCCGGCTGCTTGGCGTGCATATCGTCGGCGAAGGAGCGACCGAGTTGGTTCACATCGGCCAGGCAGTGTTGAACCTCAAGGGCACCGTCGAGTACTTCGTCGAAAACACCTTCAACTACCCGACCCTCGCAGAAGCCTACAAGATCGCAGGCCTCGACGCGTGGAACCGCATGGGCGACATTAAGTCGGAGCTTTAATCCCTCCGACTAACGGCAACCGACGGGAATTTGATAATTTCTTGAACGAAAACAGACACCTACGCGCCGTCCAAAATCCATTCCAACTGACTTATTTGTGTCGAATAGCATCGGTAAAAGCTTTGCTTGTATAATCCACCGTCTCTGGTAGCGTCCATTTTCGGGGATTCCTCTTACCAGCGAGTGACCGTGCAAGATCTGTCAAAGACTGTCGAACGGACCTTCCAGCTCATCCTCATCAAGCCGTCGCACTATGACGATGACGGCTATGTGATCCGGTGGTGGCGGGCGATGATCCCGTCCAATTCGTTGGCTGCGATCTATGGAATCGCTGCCGACTGCGCCGAGCGTAAGGTATTGGGCCCCGATGTCGGCATCGAGATCACGGTCATCGACGAGACGAACACCCGGGTCAACATCCCCGCACTTCTCAAGCGGCTAGCGCAGCACGACAATTTCGGGATGATCGCCCTGGTCGGTGTGCAGTCGAACCAATACCCGCGGGCGCTGGACATTGCCCGCCCCTTCCGCGCTGCCGGTATTCCCGTTTCGATGGGCGGTTTTCACGTGTCGGGATGCCTGGCCATGCTCGACGGCAAGGCGGTCGGCCTCGACGCCTGTCGCGAGATGGGCATCTCGATGTTTGCTGGAGAGGCAGAAGGCCGGTTGGACCGCGTTCTGCAGGACGCCGCCGCCAGCAAGCTTGAGCCGCTCTACAATTTCATGAACGACCTGCCCAGCATCGAAGGTGCGGCCGTCCCATTCCTGCCGAAAACCAATGTCGCGCAGACGCTCGGCCTCAGCACGAGTTTCGACGCCGGCCGCGGCTGCCCCTACCAGTGCTCCTTCTGCACCATCATCAACGTGCAGGGCCGCAAGTCGCGTTTCCGCTCGGCCGACGATGTCGAAAAGCTGGTGCGAATGAACTGGGCGCAAGGCATCCATAAGTTCTTCATCACCGACGACAATTTCGCACGCAACAGGGATTGGGAGGCAATCTTCGACCGCCTGATCGAACTCCGGGAGAAGGACGGCATTCCGCTCGGATTGATGATCCAGGTCGATACGCTCTGCCACAAGATTCCGAACTTCATCGAAAAGTCCAAGCGTGCCGGCGTCACGCGTGTCTTTATCGGGCTTGAGAACGTAAACCCCGACAATCTGACGGCGGCCAAGAAGAACCAGAACAAGATCACTGAGTACCGGAAGATGTTGCTTGCCTGGAAGGCACAGGGCATCATGACTCTCGCCGGTTACATTCTCGGTTTCCCCGCGGACACGCCGGAGACGATCCGCCGTGATATCGCGATCATCCAGCACGAATTGCCCCTTGATGTCATTGAGTTCTTCGTGCTCACGCCTCTGCCGGGCTCGGAAGATCACCAGACCTTGTGGAAGAAGGGCGTCGAGATGGACGCCGATCTCAACATTTACGACGTGGAGCACGTCTGCACCGCGCATCCGAAGATGAGCAAGCAGGAATGGGAGGGCATCTATCAGGAGGCCTGGTCGCTCTACTATTCGCCGGAACACATGAAGACGCTGTTGCGTCGGGCTGTTGCTACGGGCGTGCCGCTCGCCAGTCTGGTCAAGATGCTCGTGTCATTCGCGACCACGGTGCCGCTGGAGAACGTTCATCCGCTGCAGAGCGGCCTCCTGCGTCTCAAGCATCCATCCGAACGCCGCCCCGAACTTCCGAGGGAGCATGCCGTGACGTTCTGGCCGCGCTTCATCTGGCAGACCGTTACCAAGCACCTGTCGCTGGGCGCCACCATTGCCAGTCTTGCAACGAGCGCGTTTTTCATCGCGCGCGACAAGAAATCGAAGAGTTACATGGACCAGGCCCTGACACCGGTCGGCGACAACGAGGACGAGACGCTCGAACTCTTTACCAAGACAGCGGGCGGACTGGCAGCGGTCTCTCACATTCATAAGGTCGCGGAACTGACCCACGCGCATAAGGTTCGGCCCGCGGTTTGATACCTGGGCATAGCGGTTGACAGTGATCGGCGGATTTACCTCTGAACCGCCGAGATCGTCGCGATATTCAATAGCGACGCAGTCTGTAGCGTGTCGAGGAATTCGACGCACTCAACAAGCTTGCCGTTGTCGAAGGTCATCTTGTCCATGATCTCGGTATCGAACGTCGTGGTACCATGGCGCATCTGGCCCTTGCGGTGAACCAGGGCAACATTGCCGTCGACATGAATGTCGAGGATCTCAAGCGCCGTCATGTCCCAGGTGTCAATGAACTGCCGCATCGTCGCGCGGAGTGCAGCGCTGGCGACAACCGGGTTGGTGAGTGGCGCCAGATAGTGGCTGCCGGCCGCCCCGAAAACGCAATTGTCACCAAGAAATGACATAAGCACATCAAGGTCTCCCTGATGCCGTGCCTCGAAAATCCGTCTTGTCAGGTCTTTCAGGTCTGCGCCGGAAGCCGTCGTCAATCCCTCCCCTGCTGACACACTCAGCTTGCATCCGATCGCCCTAAAATGCAACCAGATGGTGCGCCCTGGATGGACGGCAGCCTACTAGGCGCGCGCTCTGGAGAATAAAAAAGCCCCGCACGAGACGGGGCTTTCTGTAAATTCAATTGGCCGAAGATTACTCGGCGCCTTCCTCGGAAGCCTTCTTCTTCGGAGCGGCCTTCTTCTTCGGAGCAGCGGCTTCTTCGCCTTCAGCAGCGTCGGCCTTGGCAGCAGCCTTCTTCTTCGGAGCAGCCTTCTTGGCTTCCTTCTCGGAACCTTCGCCTTCTTCGTCGGCGAGCAGTTCTTCCTTGGTCACCTTCTTGTCCGTGACGTCAATCTCGGTCAACAGATGGTCGATGACCTTTTCTTCGAAGATCGGAGCGCGGATCGAGGCGGCTGCGCCTGGCTGGCTACGAAAGAAGTCAAGGATCTGCTTTTCCTGGCCCGGATACTGGCGCAGCTGCTCGTAGATGGCGCGCTGCATTTCGTCTTCGCTTACCTCGACGCCGGCCTTTTCGCCGATTTCGGAGAGAACGAGGCCGAGGCGAACGCGGCGCTCAGCGAGCTTCTTGTACTCTTCGCGAGCCTTTTCTTCCGTCGTGTCTTCGTCTTCAAAGGTCTTGCCGGACTGAGCGAGGTCGTTAGCAACCTGGTTCCAGATGCCGTTGTACTCGGCGTCGACGAGCGAAGCAGGCGTCTCGAACTTGTACATTTCGTCAAGCTGGTCGAGGATCTGGCGCTTGACCTTCTGGCGGGTCATCGAGCCGTACTGGGACTCGATTTGGCCGCGAACGATTTCCTTCAGACGGTCAGCCGATTCAAGGCCGAGCTTCTTGGCCAACTCGTCGTTGATTTCAACGTCGGCCGGAGCAGCAACATCCTTGACCGACACATCGAAGGTGGCTTCCTGGCCAGCGAGGTTCTTGGCCGGGTAGTCAGCCGGGAAGGTAACGGTGATGGTCTTCTCGTCACCAGCCTTGGTGCCGACCAGCTGGTCTTCAAAGCCCGGGATGAACCGGCCGGAGCCGAGAACGAGTTCGGCGCCCTGGTCAGTGCCGCCCTCGAAGGCAACGCCGTCGACCTTGCCGACGTAGTCCATCGTGATGCGGTCGCCGTTGGCAGCCTTGCCCTTCTTGGTTTCGTACGAACGGGCGCTTTCGGCAACCTTCAGAACCTGCTCGTTGACTTCCTCGTCGGAGATGTCGACGACTTCGCGCGTGATCTTGATGCCCTTGTTGGACTTCAGTTCGATCGGCGGCAGAACTTCGTAGGACAGCGTGAACTCAAAGTCCTTCTGAGCGGCAAGGATCTGTTCTGCCTCGTCCTTGTCTTCCGTCATCGCGATTTCCGGCTGCGTCGCGGACTTTTCGCCGCGTTCGGCCAAGATGGCGGTCGGCTGCTCGCGGACGATCTCGTTGACGAGGTCGGCCATGATGGACTTGCCGTAAACCTTCTTGAGGTGAGCCGCTGGAACCTTGCCCGGACGGAAGCCGTTGATGCGGACCTTGTCCTTCACGTCGGCAAGACGCTCATTCATCTTGACTTCCATGTCCTTGGCCGGGATTACGACCTTGATTTCGCGCTTCAGCCCTTCAGCGAGCGTTTCGATAACCTGCATGTCTTCCTACCTCATTTCGTGGCGGCCGTGCCCAGACGCCGTTCGTTTCGATGAGCACGACGCCGGAAAATTGCCGGGCGTGGCTTGTTCTCAATTCTTATTCATTCCGCCCCTGGCGGAACGGCGCCTTGCTTCCGGGTAATCGAGGGACACCGGTTCCGGTCCCCCCGCCTGCAAGCCAGCTTTTGGTGCGGGTAGAGAGACTTGAACTCCCACGCCTTGCGGCACCAGAACCTAAATCTGGCGTGTCTACCAATTTCACCATACCCGCGTTCTCAAAAAACCGCATGCATATGCCTGCACATGAGGCCTTCCGGAGCGCGGCGTCTCTATATCACCCGATTTGGGAGAGGCAAAGGAAAAATGAAGGGCAAATGGCAGTGATTTCGCCCGCACTCGCAGGCTTCCACACCATTCGGCGTCAACTTAATAAAGAGGCTCGTCGTAGGCGGGCTTCCCGTCAACGAGCAGGCTGCGTATCTGTGGCGTTCCATCCGAGGCGACGCGAACGGCAATGGAGACGTCCCCGCCCTGACGCGCCTGCT
Source organism: Hyphomicrobiales bacterium (assembly GCA_900466985.1). Taxonomy (GTDB): domain Bacteria; phylum Pseudomonadota; class Alphaproteobacteria; order Rhizobiales; family Rhizobiaceae; genus Rhizobium. Next base: position 327,947 of record UBOA01000014.1, on the reverse strand, counting down.
CCAAGGCCGTGCCCTGGCCTTCCGGAACATAATAGCGTTCGATGCCATACTCGACGCGGATGTGGTCGGCGGAATTGGGGCCATAACTATAGAAAGGCCTGCTATGCAGAACTACGGTGCCCGGTTGCTCGGCCAAGCGTTCGAACGATGCTTCAACAATGCCCCAGAATCCGCCATCGCCAGGCTTCAGCCGCACCCATAGGCTCTTCTTGCCCTGGTCCTGCGGTACACCGCCAACAATCGATGCGACCGGGACCGAGGAGATCTCGTAGTTCAGGACGACATAGTCACCGCGCAGAAAGTCGCGCGGATCGACGGGCGAGGTCTTCAGCAGAGCGTCGGTACCGCTGCGCAGAATCGACGCACGGCTCTCGATCACATAGCCAAGAACGGCGGTCTGCAGCGCCGCGACGATGATTGCAGCGATGATGTAGCGGCGGCCTGAGCCCTGCGGCGAGAAAATGCTCATACGCTTGCCTCCGGAGTTCTGAGGGCAAATCGTCGCTCGAGGCGAATGACGAGCCACGCGACGGCCGCAACGAAAAGCCCCGAGAACAGGAAGAGGCTCGATGTCCCGAGAATCGACCCGACCGTCACCGACGCAATGTAGAGCATCTCAACGGCAAAGGCCGTGTAGGCCAGATAGCGCACCGCACCGTTGTTTCGTCCCTGGAGCGCAATTGCAAGCACCGCGGCGCCCAGCGTCACCAGTGCCAATGTCACGAACTGCCAGCCATGCTCCAGTTCGACATGGAGCAGAAGGAGACCGATGATGGCGACGAGGAAAGTGTAAAAGGCAGGAGCCGATCCGGCAGTCCTGAGAAGCGCGGAACGTCGTGCTACCGGCAGGCTGACGAGAACAAAGGCGAGCATGCCGCCGACGGCATAGGCGAGCGCAAGCCAGAAATTCTCGTTCACCGCATAGAGCCAGGTAAGCCAGCCGACGAGCAGCAGATACGCGAGATGGCGCGCGCGATCCGCGCCGGTGAAGCGGACGAGACCAATGACAACCGCTGCCATGAGCGGCACAATCCAGGGATCAATGCCGACCCAGCGCGTATCGTAGGTATCGAGATAGGCCGCGAAGCTGCCCCAAGACAGAAAGCCTGCCACCGCGGCGACGACGCCGGAGCGAAACAGCACCGCCGAAACCACCGCCATGCCAAACCACAGGTACATGACCGTCAGTTGGTCTCCCGACAGATGATACATCTGCCCGATCAGCGAAATCGCTCCACCGAAGGCCAATGTCCCGATCACCAGTAGTCCGCCCGCTGCGCCGGTTGCGCCGCGCCTCAGCGTGGCCGCCGCGCCGAGATGCACGACCCAGATGATTGCAAGAATGACGGCGACGCGCACAAGACGCGGGATGGCTTCCCAATTCGAAGCGACAACCAGCAGGATCGCCGCCCCGAGCAGGATTGCCGCGAGGATCATCAGCACATTGCCGAGGCTGAAGCTTGCCGGGCGCCCATCATATTCCTCCAGGAGCGCTCCTGCAGTTGCCTCCGGCAAGAGCCCCTTTTCCACCCAAAGCGAAAGGTCTCGCTCCAATCGACCGCGATACATGCCCTACTCCGCCAAACGCGCGACTACGCGCTTCCTCTCTTTGCTTTATAGCCGTTGATCGAGCACGAGGGAAATATTCCCATGCGAATTCCTCATTGGGCGAATTTGGGGTGATTTTTAACCGATCCATAACGGTAAGTTGCTAATATACACTCCATACTCGCAAGCCATGCGATTTCTGCATGGGCAGCATGATTATATTGCACTGCAAAATATCAGTAAGACGATTTATATTACCAATCAGAAGGCAAGGGGATGGCGCCCTGCCCCGGGTTACCGGAAAAGCCTGCGAAGATGATCTTCGTAACGAAATTCGGAGCAGCGCACTCCTCCTCCCGGCGCCCTCCGATAGACTGACGACACTCCTCCTCCCAGTTGTCAGTCACCCTAATGACGCCCACCGGATCCTCCCCCGGTGGGCGTTTGGTTTTCGACAATATCGCAGCCTGGTTTTCCAATGCCTGTTGGGCAGCGGCGGCGGATGTGCCTCCCGCAGGTCGCGCCGGTCTAATGGCCTGGCAGCAAGCTCAGTGGATCCAGCAACGAGCCCGCAGCCGCTGACCGCCGAACCAAACTTTGCGGCGACCTCCTTGTCGTAGCTGCATATGCCAACCAGCGGCCACTCTGCCTTGAAAGGCGAAAAGGCAACGCGGGGCGGTATACATCCACCATTCTGCCTAATGATTAACCACATAGGGGCGAAATCACGGCGATTAGCGCCTGAGACTTGCGTTTGCTGCATAGGTGATCTGAAATCTTGTCTCTGTTACGACTTCGCAGTGCAACATATATTGCAGTCATCAAATAGAGGTCAGCGCCGATCGGCGGCAGCTGGCAGATCGCAAGCCCTAGGAAAGGGGACCAAAATGAACTTCTCTCGCTCTTTCAACAACTGGCGCAAGTACCGTCAGACTGTTTCCGAACTCGGCCGCATGACCAACCGCGAATTGCACGACCTCGGTATCGACCGTTCTGACATCCATCGCGTTGCTCGCGAGGCTTCTGCCCGCTAATCCAAGCGACTTGCTATCCTCCCAAGCAAGATCGCCTTGACAAAACGCCCGCTGCCCCTGGCAACGGGCGTTTTCTTTTGCCTGGCTACCAGCTTCCGCGATAGTTGCAGTCAGTTCCCCGCCCCTTTGGCGTAGCTCAGAAAACAATCGTTGCATTCGGAATGAGCATCACATGCACAATTGCATAGCAGATGCCGCTTCTTTGCACTGCACAATATGACAGAGAAGACTTATATGGGCGTCAACGATGAGACGGCGATGGGGCCGCTCTGACGATCATTCTGAGGAAAACGAACATGAACCCGATCCGCATTGCAAAGAACTGGATGAGCTACCGCCGCACGCTTAGCGAACTTGGCAGCCTCTCCAACCAGGCGCTCGCCGACATCGGCGTTACCCGCTACGACATCCGCAATATCGCTTCCCGCTCGTTCCGCTAATAGCGGCGAGCGTGAAGCTTCCAAGACGGCGCCTTTGGCGCCGTTTTTGATTCTGAGCCCCTTCACAGCGAGAGCGCCCGCCATGGGCATGGCTGTTAATACCGCACTTCCATCATCCTTTAGGATGGACTCATATTAGCCATTGTGAAAGTATCCGGCCATTACCCAAGGGAGACATGCGTAATGTGCCGATATAATCTTCGCATGGAGGACGGACTCTGGACCGTTGTCGATGCCACGACACAACGGCCGGCGGAGTTGAACAACGTGCAGATGGCTCGGATGACGTGGCGCGAAGCATGCGACATGGTCGATATCCTGAACAACCTCGATCGAATAAGCTCCCTTTCCGAACGCTACGAAGCCTCGGCCAAGGCCATGGCATAAATGCCGCCTTTTCGGCACGGCGTATCGGGCTGATATCTACCTCGACATCGGTCTGCCTCTAGAGGCCGAGCGCCTTTATCTTCTGAACAGCAAAGTCCACGAAAGCACGTGTCTTGGCTGAGACGTGCCTGCCCTCTACGTGGACCACGTGGATCGGCAGTGGCTCTTCCTGGTACTGATCGAGCACCGTCCTCAACCGACCGGCAGCAAGATGCTCCGCCACCTGATAGGACAAGGTCCGCGTCAGGCCCCACCCCGTCAACGCCGCGGAGATCGATGCATCGACGGTGTTGCAGTACATGCGCGGGTGAAGCTTGGCGGGCGTATGGTTGGGCGCGAAGTGCCAGTCCAACGGCGCCGATGATCCCGTATTGACGATGGTCACGTGCCGGCTGAGATCCGCCGGCGTTACCGGCTCGCCATGACGCGCGAAATAGGCCGGCGCGCCGCAGACGACGCGGCGTACGCTGCCGACTTTGGTCGCCTGCTGGTCCGAGTCCTGCAGGTGCCCGATACGAATGGCGACGTCGATGCCCTCCTCCACGAGGTTGACCATCCGATCGAAGAACAGGACGCGCCCGGTGACGGCCGGATGCATGCTGAGAAACTCGGTCAAGATCGGGACGACATGGATCTGACCGAACAAGACAGGCGCAGTGATGCTGAGGATTCCGGATGCCGTTGAATGGGATCCACCGGCAGAGGCTTCCGCCTCGTCGATATCGCTGAGGATCCGTCGGCAGTCATCGGCATATCGGCTGCCTGATGGCGTCAGCTTCACCGAGCGTGTTGAGCGCACGAACAGCCTGGCACCTGTAGCTTCCTCCAGATAGGCAACTGCGCGCGTAACGGCCGGAGGGCTCATGTGAAGTTGGCGTGCAGCCTGCGCAAAGCTCGCCGTCTCGGCGACCTTGACCAAAACCCTCATGCATTGAAGCCGATCCATAGGATATCCCGCAATATTCCATCAATTGAAATAGTGACTTTCATATTATCGCAATTCAGCGCGCAGCTGGAAACAATTATTGTCTGCGCACACCAACCGGAGATCAGATCGATGAAGCTGTACTCGCATCCTCTATCGGGCCATGCCCATCGGGCCCGCCTCTTTCTGTCGCTTATCGGCGTCGATGCCGATATCGTGGAAGTCGACTTAGCGGCGGGCGAACACAAGAGCCCCGATTTCCTGGCGCTCAACCCATTCGGGCAGCTGCCGGTGCTTCAGGACGGCGACACAGTCGTCAGCGACTCGAACGCCATTCTTGTCTATGTCGCCAAGAAGTATGCGCCGGAGGGATGACTGCCGGAGGACTCGGCAGCGGCGGCTGCGGTTCAGCGGTGGCTGTCGGTCGCGGCGGGCGAGATCGCCTATGGTCCATGCGCGGCCCGTCTTGTGACCTTATTCGGCGCGAAATTCGATACTGAAGAAGTGATCGCGAGAGCCCATCGCATTCTTGGCCTTGTCGATGCCCAACTGACCGGTCGTGAATGGATCGCCTCAACGAGACCGACGATCGCCGACATCGCCCTCTACAGCTACATCGCTCGGGCGCCTGAGGGGAACGTCGACCGGTCTGCCTACCGTAACGTAACGGCCTGGCTCGAGCGGATCGAAGCTCTTCCCGGCTTTCAGCCTTTCCAGAAATCACCCGTCGGCATTGTCGAGGCCGCTTAAGGCGCTTCATCGCGCCGCACCCGACCAATAGCCGTAAAGGAGCCAGCTATGCCCACCGAGGCACAGAGCACCACATCGTCTCCCTGGCATGCCGGAGAGATCGCACTGCAGGAGAAGGTCGGCGTCGCCAAGCGAATGGACGAAGTGGGCCGCCGCGTGCTGCGAGATCACCTGATCGATCAGCATCGGCAGTTCTATCCGCAGTTGCCCTTCATCGTTCTTGGGACGGTGGATGCGGACGGCAACGCATGGGCGACACTCCGTGGCAATCGTCCGGGTTTCCTTCAGAGCCCGGACGTCCACACGCTGAGCGTCCACCTTCCCCGTGAGCCGCTCGACCCGGCCGACGCAGGAATGCATGAGGGTAAGGCCATTGCCATGCTGGGCATCGAGCTCCACACGCGCCGTCGCAACCGGCTGAACGGCACTATCCATAGAACCGGGCAGGACGGCTTCGATGTGCGCGTTGGGCAGTCCTACGGCAACTGCCCGCAATATATCCAGTTGCGCGATTTCGAGTTTGCACGCGATCCAATGCAGCCCTCTGGGTACGACCCGGTCAGTTTTGGCAATCTGGAGGGTCGTCCTGCCGAAATGATCGCCAAGGCGGATACATTCTTCGTCGCCTCGTATGTCGACCGCGACCATGAAGGGCGCCAAATCGATGTTTCGCATCGTGGCGGCCGGCCCGGCTTTGTCCGGATTGGTGAAGACGGTGTCCTGACGATCCCGGACTTTGCCGGCAATCTCTTCTTCAACACACTCGGCAACATTCTCGCCAATCCGCGGGCGGGGTTGGTTTTCGCGGATTTCGAGAGCGGCGACCTGCTGCAGTTATCGGGCAGCGCCGAGGTCATTTTGGAATCGCCTGAGATAGCGGCGTTCCAGGGTGCGGAGCGGCTGTGGCGCTTCCGCCCGACGCGGATCGTCTACAGGCAGGAAGCGTTGCCGCTGCGCTGGCGATCGCGTGCCAATGGTCCATCTCCCAACTCCCTGATGACCGGGAGTTGGGATGAGGCTGCCGCGCGGCTTCAGGCGATTGCCCTCGCCAAGAGCTGGCGGCCCTTCCGCGTCACCCGGATCGTCGAAGAGAGCGCCAGCGTGCGCTCGTTCTATCTCGAACCAACAGACGAAGGCGGGATCATTCCGCATGTCTCCGGCCAGCACCTGCCGATCCGCATCAAGCTCGAGGGCTCGGATGTGCCGGCGGTGCGCACCTATACGATCTCCTCGGCGCCCTCCGACGGTATCTATCGCATCACCGTCAAGCGCGAAGGGCTCGTCTCGGCGCATCTTCACGACGCCACGCGGCAAGGAGACATCATCGAGACACGCGCCCCTACCGGCGGGTTCACGATCGACGCCGGAGAGAGACGCCCTGCCGTCTTGCTGGCGGCTGGCATCGGGATCACCCCGCTGCTCGCGATGCTGCGGCATGTCGTCTACGAGGGGCTGAGAACCAGGCGGATACGACCGACCTGGCTGATCTATTCAGCGCACAACGCGTCAGAACGTGCATTCAATGCCGAGCTGCAGGCACTCGCCGCAGTGTCCGGCGGCGTCGTCAAGCTGGTCCGGTTGCTCAGCGATACTTCTGATACGGTCGCTGGTGAAGACTATGACAAGCAGGGGCGCGTCGACATGACCCTGCTCAGCAGCGTGTTGCCGTTCAACGACTACGACTTTTATCTGTGCGGTCCAGCCGGCTTCATGCAGTCGGTCTATGATGGCCTGCGCAGATTGAATATCGCCGATAGCCGCATCCATGCCGAAGCGTTTGGACCCGCGTCTCTCCAGCGATCGGGAGATGCGCTCCCGCGATCGCCCACGCACGCCGCCGCTGAAGAACCGCAGCCGGTCTATTTCATGCGCTCAGGTAAGGAAGCACGCTGGGAGCCGGGATCGGGCACATTGCTCGAGCTTGCCGAGGCGCGCGGCTTGGCGCCCGAGTTCAGCTGTCGCCTTGGCAACTGCGGAAGTTGCAGGACGAAAATCCTGTCCGGCTCCGTCGCATACACGAAGGAGCCGACCGCCGACGCCGCCGATGACGAAGCGCTGATTTGCTGCGCCGTGCCGGCGGCGAGCGACACGGGCGCTCGGCTGGAGCTGGATATTTGACGGCATCGGTGCCGGCATCGATCAGTCGCCAATTCTTCGGTTTCCTGCGCCGGCGCAGCGTGGTAATCAGCCGCGCATGAACAAGACCTTTTCCCATTCTCCCATCCATGTGGTCGGCGGCGGGCTCGCCGGCTCCGAGGCAGCCTGGCAGATTGCAAATGCCGGCGTGCCGGTTATCCTGCACGAGATGCGCGGCGTGCGCGGCACCGACGCCCACAAGACCGACGGCTTGGCCGAGCTCGTGTGCTCCAACTCCTTCCGCTCCGACGACGCGACCAGCAATGCGGTTGGCGTTATCCATGCCGAAATGCGCATGGCGGGATCGCTGATCATGGCGTGCGCCGACAAGCACCAGGTCCCCGCCGGTGGCGCGCTGGCCGTCGACCGCGATGGTTTCTCGGACGCCGTTACCAAGGCGATCCACGAGCATCCGTTGATCACGGTCGTTCGTGAAGAAGTAACCGGCCTGCCGCCGAAGGAATGGGACCTCGCCATCGTTGCCACCGGCCCGTTGACGGCGCCTTCCCTTGCGAGCGCCATCCAGGCCGAGACCGGTGCGGACGCGCTGGCCTTCTTCGATGCGATCGCGCCGATCGTTCATCGCGACAGCATCGATATGGATATCTGCTGGTACCAGTCGCGCTATGACAAGGTCGGTCCCGGTGGCACCGGCAAGGATTACATCAACTGCCCGATGACCGAAGAGCAGTACAACGCTTTCGTCGATGCCCTGATTGCCGGCGATACTGTCGGATTCAAGGAGTGGGAAGGAACGCCTTACTTCGACGGCTGTCTTCCGATCGAGGTGATGGCAGAGCGCGGCCGCGAGACGCTGCGGCACGGCCCGATGAAGCCGATGGGCCTGACCAATGCGCACAACCCGACGGTCAAGGCCTACGCCGTCGTTCAGTTGCGCCAGGACAATGCGCTCGGCACGCTCTACAACATGGTGGGCTTCCAGACGAAGTTGAAATACGGGGCCCAGGCCGAGATCTTCCGCATGATCCCGGGGCTTCAGAACGCCGAATTCGCTCGCCTCGGCGGCCTTCACCGCAATACCTACATCAATTCGCCGACGCTGCTCGACCCGTCGCTCACGCTCAAGTCGCGCCCGGGCCTGCGTTTTGCCGGCCAGATTACTGGCTGCGAAGGCTATGTCGAAAGCGCCAGCGTCGGCCTCATGGCTGGCCGGTTCGCCGCTGCCGAGCGAAAGGGAGAAGCTGTATCCCTGCCACCGGCAACAACGGCACTCGGCTCGTTGCTCGGCCATATCACGGGCGGCCACATCGTTAGCGACGAGGAGCCGGGCAAGCGGTCGTTTCAGCCGATGAACATCAATTTCGGCCTGTTCCCCGAGCTGGAACCCGGCTCGATCATCAAACCCGAAGGCGTGAAGCGTTTCCGCGGCAAGGACAAGACGATCATGAAGCGGCAGCTGATCGCCAAGCGGGCGCTTGCGGATTGTGCCACCTGGCTCGGGCAGGACGTCAAGCTCGCGGAGAGTGCGTAATCGAGCCGGGAGCCTACCGATCTAACCATCGACAGGCGTCTCGCCGAAGTCGAAATTCCGTGTGGTGAGACCTTCTCGGGGGCGTGACATGGCAGCATTGTTTCAAGGCACGTCCATGCCGGACAGGGATTGGTGGTCTGCGCTGTGGCCTGATCCACAGGGGCTGCTTCAACAGATTGGCATCCGGCGGGGCATGAGCGTTCTCGACCTTTGCTGCGGCGACGGCTACTTCACCGGCCCGCTCGCAGCACTGGTCGCCGGACGCGTGGCGGCGCTCGATCTCGATCCCGCCATGATCGAGCTGGCGAAGGCCGAAGTTGAGCGCAGCGGTGCGTCCGTTCGGCAATGGATTTGCGCGGACGCCACGTCGACGCTGGCGGAACACCTTGATGAACCGGTCGATTTTGTCTTGATCGCCAATACCTTCCACGGTGTTCCTGACCAAATAGGCCTCGCATGTTCCGTAAGGGAAGTTCTGAAACCGGACGGCCTGTTCTGCATCGTCAACTGGCATCCGGCTCCGCGAGAGGAAACCGTGGTCCTGGGCAAGCCCCCGGGGACCGCGAACCGAGATGCGCATGTCGCCCGAGTCCGTCCGCACCGTCGTCGAAGCCGCAGGCTTTGCCATGCAGCGGGTCGTCGATCTCCCGCCCTATCACTACGCGGCCGTGTTCGAGGTGGCCTGACGACACCGCGAGATCGCGCGGGTTTGGATCGGCGGGCACGGAACCGACCCGTATGAGCAAAAGACGCAGCAATCGCCGTGCTTCGGCTTGAGCGTCGCGCCGCAGCCCTGGCATTCGTGGAACCAAACGCAGGCATCAACCGGCATCGTTTCCACTGATCGGTGCCCGCAGATCGGACAGGTCAGAATTGATTGCCGCTGCACCAATGCATCGCTTGCCATAGGGCGCTCGCTAATGCGCGATCGGTCCGTCCGCCTTCTTCCAGGCGTCGATGCCGCCTTGAATATGAAAGGCCAGTGGAAGACCGGCGTCATGCGCTGCCTGCACGGCCATTGCCGATCGTTCGCCGAACGCGCAATAGAAAAGCAGCCTCTTGCGGGTTGAAGTTGCCAGCTCATGCAGCGTACCGCCAGCGCCTATGCTTTCCTCGAGTGAGGGATAGGGGACGTGAAGAGAGCCCGGGATCGTGCCGTTTCGCTGCCGTTCGGCACTCTCACGCAGATCGACCAAGGCGACGTCGCCGAGGCCGACGACACCCAGCGCTTGCTGCGCCGTCAGCGCCCAGCCGTGGCGCATCACGTTATCCTGGTTCATCCCGACCTTCATGTTAGCCGGAACGGCTACGTCCATCATCTTCGGATTGGCCAGCTTCAGATTGTTCATCAGATCGGCATATTCATCGGCGGATCTTACCTGCAGGCGTGGATTGAAGGCCTTTTCCTCGCCGATGGTCGAGACCGTATCGCCCTTGTAGTCGTGTGCAGGGAAGACCATCGTCGATTCCGGAAGCTTCAGCAGTCGGCCAAAGATCGACTCGTATTGCGCCCGGGGATCTCCATTCTGGAAATCGGTCCGGCCGGTGCCGCGAATGAGCAGAGTGTCGCCGGTAAAAACGCGGTCGGGCAAGACGAAACTGTAGGAATCGTCCGTGTGGCCGGGCGTATAAATGACATCGAGCGCAAGTCCCTCGATGGTCAGCTTGTCATTGTCCGACAGACGCATCGAAACGACGTCGGCCTTTGTTTGCTCTCCCATCACGGTAATACAATGGGTCTTGTCGCGCAGCGCGCCAAGACCTGTGATATGGTCGGCATGGAGATGGGTATCTACGGCCTTCACCAGCTTCAGATCGAGCTCGTGGATGAGCTGAAGATAGCGATCTACTCGTTCCAACACTGGATCGATGATCAGCGCCTCGCCGCCGTTCCGGCTTGCCAGCAAATAGGAATAGGTGCTCGACACCGGATCGAACAGCTGCCGGAAGATCATCCCCACCTCCTTCGTGGCGGCTTGCTTTGCGATTGCCTATCCGTGCGGTTGCGGCACGATCCTGATATAGGGCTTCGGTGCTCGCCAACCTTGCGGGTACTGCTTCTTTGCGTCGTCGTCGGAGACTGAACCGGCGATGATCACGTCCTCGCCGTTCTTCCAGTTCACTGGCGTAGCGACCTTGTGCTTGGCGGTAAGCTGCAGGGAATCGATGACCCGCAGCACCTCATCAAAGTTGCGTCCCGTGGTCATCGGATAGACCATGACCAGTTTGATCTTCTTGTCAGGCCCTATCACGAAGACGTTGCGGACGGTCTGATTGTCGGCTGGAGTGCGCTCCGTCGGATCGCCGGATACGAGCGCGGGCAGCATGTTGTAACGCTTCGATACCGCGTAATCGACATCCGCGATCATCGGGTAGTTTGGACGATAGCCCTGCGTTTCCTCGATGTCGTTCATCCAGCTGGTGTGGCGTTCGAGCGGATCAACGGAAAGACCGATAATCTTCACACCGCGCTTGTCGAATTCGGGTTTGATCCGCGCCATGTAGCCGAGTTCAGTGGTGCATACGGGGGTGAAGTCCTTCGGATGCGAAAACAGCACTGCCCAGGAGTTGCCGATCCACTGGTGAAAACTGATCACGCCTTCGGTCGTCTGAGCTTCGAAATCCGGAGCGGTATCATTGATTGCAAGCATCACGCACCTCCATCGCGTTTGTGAATACAAACTCAAACTAATGCCGGATAGCGTAAATCTTGCGCCTATTTCGGACCGTAGGCAACGGCAAAACGGCCGCGGCCACGCGTCACGCAGGGCAGCGCTGACAGGGATGATCGTGAATGCGGAACGGCTGCTACTGGCCGTTGGCGACCGTCGGATTGTGCGACGGCAATGCCTTGTCAGGCTCGGCCACGTAGTTGCCGAGCAGCCAGAGAGCGACCTCCGACGCCTCCCTGGCGGACGCGAATTCAAAGGTGCCGCTGTGGTGTGGTGCGTCGAGGAATTCTATGTTGAGGCCTCGCCCGGTTTCGGAGCTGAGCACACGCACCCTGCCCGGCTCGAGGACATGGCACGAATAGTGCCGCTGCATATTCCGCATGAAGCCGGCCTTGTTGTCATGCAAACGCACGAACACCGCCTGCCCATCGGCAGTCGCCTGCAACTGTCGGATTGCTTCGTTGGGGAAAGCCCGGTTGAACTCGATGATCGCGAGCCCGGTATCGTGCAGGCCATCTTCCTTGTTCTGCGCCGCCATGCGCGTCGAAATGAAGGCGATGAAGATGACGATCGCGAATATAACGCACCAGACGATTATGCTCACATGCCTCTCCGATCTAATCGACAACGGCGTCTTTATAACACACGAGCCTTGCGCGAGTTTGAACAGGGTCAGATTTTCTTGCGTATCAGCGCAAGCAGCATACCGGCCTGGCGCCGAAACTGCGATCGCTGGATCTGACGATCGAACAGTCCTGCGCCTACCTTCTGGGCGTTGGCCAGAACCGGCTCCGCCATGGTGACAGGCAAAAAGGCGGGAAAGACCGACTGCGGTATTGCGACACGTCTCGCCTTGGCAAGATGGTCGCGTCCAAGCCCCGCAAAGGCTTCGATCGCGGCGGAGATTCGCGGCTTGTCCTCGCCGGCGAGAAACGCATCACGATCGAGCCCGGTAGCGGACAGGATTTCAAGGGGAATGTAGAGCTGGCCGCGGTGGCGATGTAACGGCATCAGGAGCAGGAGGCCGGCAATGGCCTGCGCAACGCCCGCGTGCCCCGCGGCCTCGGCGGATCCGGCGGCCTCTTCCGGTGCGAGCACGAGGCTTGCCAGTTGGATCAGGGCGGACGCCGTCTCACCGGCATACCCCTCGAGCGAGACCCGCGTCTCTATCGGATCGTCGTAGAGATCGAAGATCCGGGCATCGATCATGTTGACGAGGGTTTGCGATGGCAGGCGGTGGGTTTCGATCGCCGACAGCAAGGCGGCGGCAATCGGGTTTGCCTGGGTGGAGCCATGCGCGCTGCCCTCCAGCAGGTCGCGCCAGTACTGCATGCGAACCTCCCCCGGGAGGGGATCGTGCACCAGATCGCGAATGCGCGCGAGTTCGGCGTTGAAAGCGTAGAGCGAGGCCAGAGCGCCCCGCTTTTCGTCCGGCGCCAGCAGGCAAGCCAGATAGCGGTCGCGGTCGTTGTCACGCAGCGTCGCCAGGCAAATGTCCTGGTTCGTCAAAGACTGCTCGGCCATCGTCAAACCGCTATCAGTGCCGCGGCGACAGCGCGGGATTCCATGAGCATGATATTGAAGGTGCGGACGGCCGCGCCGGTGTTCATGGGATCCGAGGAAATACCTGCAGCCTTGAGCGCGGCCTTCAGATCAGGCGGGATCGGGCGCATGTCGTCTCCCGTCCCGATCAGCAGCACCTCGATCTCGGCTGCTTCATCGAGCACCTTTTGAAAATTCTCGATCGACAGAGGCTTCGACGTGTCCATGTCCCAGCCATGGATGCCGGACGGCAGGCAAAGGATCGACCCGCGATGAGACATGTCAGCGAAACGGAAGCCGCCATTGCCGTAGGTATCGATGGGCGCGCGTCCAGGAAAATGCGCCTCGCGGATTTCTATGCCTCTTGCCATATTCTCACACTGCCGGATTGCCGGGGTTCGTATCCGGCTCGGCCACTTTCTTGTTCTGATCGTTGTCGATCGCGTCCGGGCGGAGCTTGAAAGCTATCAGCACGGGCGCGGCTATGTAGATGGAGGAAAAGGTACCAATGGCAACGCCGAACAGCATCACAAAGGCGAACGGGCGGATCACGTCGCCACCGAAAAGGCAGAGCGCCAGGAGCGCCAGCAGCGTCGTTGCAGCCGTCAGAACGGTGCGCGACAGCGTCTGGTTGATGGAAGCATCGATCAGGATCGGCATGGGCATCTTGCGATAGCGCTTCAGATTCTCGCGCATCCTGTCGTAGACGACGACTGTATCGTTAAGCGAATAGCCGACGATCGTCAGGAGGGCCGCAACGCTTGTCAGATTGAATTCCATGCCTGTCAGCACGAAAAGGCCAAGCGTCAGGATGATATCGTGGAGCGTCGCGATGATCGCACCGATCGCGAACTGCCACTCGAAGCGCAGCCAGATGTAAAGCAGGATAACAGCGAGCGAACCGAGTATTCCCAATGTCGCGGCTCTGGTCAGTTCGCCTGATACGGCGGGGCCGACGACCTCGACACGCCGGATCTCATAGTCGTCGCTCAGTTCATCACGCAGCAACGTCATCGCCGACTGTTCGGCATTCTCGCCGCCGCCCTGCGCCTGGATACGGACCAATGCCGTCGACGCGTCGGAAAGGCGGCGCGCCTCGATGGCCCCGATGTTCAGATCGCCGAGGCGAGCGCGGATATCATCAGGATCGGCAGCTCCTTGCTTCGCCTTGACTTCCACCAGCGACCCGCCGGCAAAGTCGACGCCAAGATTTGCACCGACTGTCGCGAAGCCGACCATGGCGAGAATGGAAAGCACGGCCGACACCGTGAAGGTGTAGCGCCTGATGCCCATGAAACGGATGTTCGCGCGGTCGAAAATACCCGTCTGAACATCCCTTGGCAGATGCCGCGGGTGCTTGCGATGCAGCCAGGTAACGACAATCCAGCGCGTGAGCGTAAAGGTGGTGAAGACCGTTGTCAGGATTCCCGCCGCCAGCGTTACCGCAAAACCGCGGACGGTATCGCTGCCGAGATAATAGAGAATGACGGCCGCAATGACGATCGTGACGTTGGCATCAAGGATCGTCATGAATGCCCGGGAGAAACCGTTGTCGATCGCATCCGCGAAGGAGTGACCGGCTTTCGCCTCCTCGCGAATTCGCTCATAGACAAGCACATTGGCGTCGACCGCCATGCCGATGATCAAGACTATACCTGCGAGGCCGGGCAGCGTGAGTGTCGCGCCGATCACGCTCAGCACGGCAAGAATCAGAAGGAGATTCAGGACTAGCGAAATGCCGGCAATGATGCCCAGCTTGCGATAGAAGGCAAACATCAATCCAGTGACAAGGACCGCAGCGACGAAACCGGCGATCAGACCGGCGCGTTTTGATTCCGCGCCGAGGATGGGGCTGACGGTGCGCTCCTCCATGGTGGTCAACGTCGCCGGCAGAGCGCCGCTTCGCAACATCAGCGCAAGATCGCGGGCTCCGTCCTCACTGAAGCTGACCGGCACCCTTCCGGTACCGTCCAGGATCGGCGCATTGATCAGAGGCGCCGCCATGACCTGATCATCGAAAAGTATGGCAAGGTGCCGACCGATGTTCTGGCGAGTCTTCTGAGCGAGGCGTTCGGTCCCTTCCGCATCCAGCTTGTAACTGATGGCGACTGAATCTGTACTCGCATCAGCGACCGCCTGAACATCAATCAGGTTCTTGCCCGTCACGAAATCGGTGCGATCCACGAGATAGGGAACGGGTGGATCGTCGAGCGAGTAGAGAACCTCGGACGTCGCGGGCCAGCGGCCGGCAAGGGCCTCCTGCCCCGACATGCTTTCATCGATCAGCCGGACGGAGAGCTGGGCGGGCTCGTTCAGAATATTCTTCAGGCGCTCGACGTCGACCGAACCCAGCGCCTTGACGTCGATACGATCGCGCCCGTCTGCGCGGACTGAAAAACTGCTGATCCCAATGCCGGCGATGCGACGCTCGACAACCTCGATGGACTGAGTCTGAGCGGCCACGATACCCTGGTCGATGCTATCGTTGGAAATTCGCAGCGTAAGCTGTCCGTCATTGCCCTTCTGCAGGGAAACATTCTGGACCGAGCCGCCGAACCAGCCACTTTTCGTGCTCACGGTCAGCGCGCTCAACGCATTGACAGCAGCATCCACCTGGCTGGCATCGGTAATCTTGACGGTGATCTCCTGATCGTTGCCGGTCAGGCCAGTGTAGCGAATATTGGCTTCGCGCAACTTACCGCGAACATCCGCGACTGTGCGTTCGAGCTGGTGCTTTACGATATCAGCGCGTTCTATCTGGAAAAGCAGATGGGAACCGCCCTGCACATCGGGGCCAGGGACAATGTGGCTATGAGCCAGCCATGAGGGCAGCCGCGAACGCTGCCCTTCAGACAACAGATTTGGGGCCGCGAGTATCGCGGCCACCACCACCAAAACCCAGATCAGGACGGCCTTCAAGCGGGAAAAACGGTGCATTTTCTCTCGACTATTTCCGACCCGGCCTAATCCGGTTCACAGCTTGGTTTGCAAAACTATGCAGCGTCCGCCTTGACTGGCTCACCCTTGACGCGAACTTCCGAAATGCCGGTACGGACGATGCGAACGCGAACGCCGTCTGCAATCTCCACTTCGAGTTCCTTGTCGTCAACAACCTTGGTGACCTTGCCGACGAGGCCACCGCCGGTCACAACCTGATCGCCACGACGGATCGCCTTCAGCGTTTCTTCCCGCTTTTTGGCCTGGGCGCGCTGCGGACGGATCAGCAGGAAATACCATACAACCATCAACGGCACGAAAAGAATGATCATTTCGAAGCCGGAACCGAACGGCGACGCCGCGGTATCGGTGGCAGCCTGGGCAAATGCCGGGGTGATGAACATGCTAAACTCCTCAAACTTTCCGGAGGCGGAACTCCGCCTTTTCTCGGGTGGCCGGACTATAATTGCGGTCTTTGCGAATGCAACAGAAACAGCTGGAAACCGTACCGATTCCGCTGCCTCATAACCTTTCCGCTCGTAAAAGGCCATGCTACGCCGCAGGCAAAAGACACAGTACACTGGTTGCAAGCAGAATTCAGGAGGAAGGCCCATGGCCGGAGACGTCAACAACGCCATTCTGACGGAGCTGCGCCGGCTCACGGATGCGATCGATCGGTTGGCGGGGCCGCCGCCCGCAGTGAACGACTGGAACGCGGCCGACTGCTTCGTCTGGTCCCCTGCCCGTCAGCATCTTCAGCCGGTTGCACGGCCGAACCGCGTGGCGCTGAAGCTCATCCGCGGTGTCGACCACGTGCGCGATATCCTGCACGAGAATACGGTGCGCTTCGCCGAAGGCTTTCCGGCCAACAACGTTCTCCTCTGGGGCGCGCGCGGCATGGGCAAGTCGTCATTGGTCAAGGCTGTTCACGAGGATGTGCGGCGCGAGAGCGGCGTGTCGCTAAAGCTGGTGGAAGTACATCGCGAGGATATTGCGAGCCTCCCGACCCTGCTCGATGTTCTCAAGGACACGCCGCACCGCGTCATCGTCTTCTGCGACGACCTCTCATTCGACCATGATGACACGGCATACAAATCGCTCAAGGCAGCCCTTGATGGCGGCGTGGAAGGTCGACCGGACAACGTCCTCTTCTATGCGACCTCGAATCGGCGCCACCTGCTTCCGCGCCACATGATGGAGAACGAGCAGTCGACGGCGATCAATCCTTCGGAGGCGGTCGAGGAAAAGGTTTCGCTGTCCGACCGGTTCGGCCTTTGGCTCGGCTTCCACAAATGCAGCCAGGACGATTATCTGACGATGATCGACGGCTATGCCGACCATTTCAAGCTGCCAATCGATCGCGAGAAGATGCATGCGGAGGCGCTGGAATGGGCCACCACGCGTGGCGCACGTTCGGGCCGCGTTGCCTGGCAGTACATTCAGGATCTCGCCGGTCGGATGCGCATCGCACTCGACCGTGCATAATGACAAAAGCCCGGCTTGAGGCCGGGCTTTTGAGCATCCTCGGACGCAATACCTATTCGAGGAAGGTAATCGGGTTGACCGGCGTCGCGTCCTTCCGAACTTCGAAGTGGACCTGCGGCTGCTTGACGTTGCCGCTCATGCCGGAGACGGCGACCGTCTGGCCGCGCTGGATCTTCTGGCCGCGGGCAACACTCAAGGTATCGGCGTTGCCGTAGACGGTGACCGTACCATCGTCGTGGCGGACGAGGACAGTATTGCCGAGTTCCTTCAGGCCGTTGCCGGCATAGATGACCACGCCGTTTTCGGCCGCCTTGATCGGCGTACCCTGCGGCACGGAAATGTCGATGCCGTCGTTGCGGCTGCCGTTGACGTTGGCGCCGTAGGCAGCAATGACAGCACCACGAACCGGCCAGCGATACTTGCCGATGCCGGTAGCCTCGGGCGCTGCAGATGCCACTTCCTTCTTGGCAGCCTCATCCACCGTCTCGGTGGCGACGGGAGCCTTGTAGGTTGCCGGTTGCGCGGCAGCAGTCGACGTTGCGGAGGCGGGCTCGGCGACTGGCTTCGCCTCTGCCTTTGCCGGAATGGAAGCCGTCTTCATGCCATCCTCAGAACCACCCGGAAGATTAAGCTCCTGACCGATGCGGATCGAACCGGCAGACAGGTTATTGGCGGCCTTCAGATCGTCGACGCTGGTGCCCGTCGCCTTGGCGATCTTGGCGAGTGAGTCACCCGGCTTGACGACGTAGGTGCCGCCGGCGCCCTTCGGCCCCTTGCCTGCACCGGCCGCAAGTTTGCTGGACGGATCGGCATTTGCGACCGACTTGTCGCGGGCGGAGTTCGCACCCGGAACGACCGCAACGTTCTGTTCCTGCTGCTTGTTCGGTTGCGGCAGATGCCCACCTTTGGAGAGGTCGGCGCTCTGGGCGGCGGCCTTTGCGGCATTGCCTCCGTTGAAGGTCGGGATCAGGATAATCTGGCCGGGCTTGGCGGCAACGGCGGTCTTGAAGCCGTTGACCCGAAGGATTTCCTTCTCCGGCACACCGTAGCGGTTGGCGAGTGTCGCGATGCTTTCACCCGGGCGAAGTGTGACGGACGGCGCATTGGTGGCCGACCAGCCGGAAACCTTGGGGTTCGTGCCGGTGACGATCGCGTCTGTCTTCGGTGGAACGAGAATGGGCGCCGACTTCTTCGGAGCAGTGGCTGCAGGGAATGGCTGGGCGAGTGCGACTTGCCTTTCACGGGATGGCGCTGCCGGTGCAACGGCGGAGGGAGCCGCAAGTTCGGAGCGCTGGACGGAAACAGGTGCCGAGGCCATGCGGGCGCTGGAGGCGCCATAAGCGGGCTGCGCGGGATAAGGCTGGCTCATTGCCTGGCTACTTGGCGCGTAGCCGCCCTGTGCCAAATCCGCCTGCGGAACCGGATCAGCCTGCATACCTCTGCGAGGGATTGAGTTGGTCGTCATCTGATCCTGACCGGATGACGAGAAGAGACCACCGAAACGTGTTACATCGGAACTGCAACCCGTTGCCGCACTCGCCAGCAAAGCCGCTATCAGGACATTACCGGCAGACTTGCCCACTCTTGGCGAAAGACTGAAACGCATGACTCGACCCACTGATTAACGCAACCATTTGTGGGTTTATTAAAGCGCGTTAGTATTACCACGCGGTTAAGGTGCCGGAATCCGCGAGATTTTTTTGAGGGATTGCTAACCATAGCAACGCTTGCGAGCCAGTCGCCCTAGAGTTGAGATGCGAGACGAGGGACGATCGGAAGATAGGGCGTGTCGAACAGCTCCTCGCGCTCGAAGCGGCTGCCCGTTTTCGTGAGCCGCACGAGGCGACACTCGCTCTCGGAAATCATCAATGGAGCAATCATCGAACCGCCGGAAACGAGTTGGTCGGTGTAGAACCGCGGCATCGAATTGAACGCAGCTGTAACGACGATACGGTCGAAGGTCCCCTCGCCCTGCAGGCCGGCGCTGCCGTCAGCCTGGCGGATGATGACGTTTCGCAGTCCGAGCGAGTCGATGCGGCGCTGCGCATTCGTCGTCAGTGTCTTGTAGCGGTCGACAGTCAGCACGCGTTCGGCCATGCGAGCCATGACGGCGGTCATGAAGCCGCTGCCGGTGCCGACCTCGAGCACGCGTTGCCCAGGTTTGATTTTCAGGTGATGAAGGATCCTGACCGCGAGATCGACGCCCTCGATGAAGGAGCCGCATTCGATCGGGATCGTGCGGCTCGAATAGGCCTGCTCGGCAAATTGAGCCGGCACGAACAGCGACCGCGGCGTCTGCTCGACTGCAGTCAGCAGGTCCAGATCGGACACGCCTTCGGCTCGCAGCCTCAAGACGAGCGCCGCAAAACCTTCCTTCTCCACCAGCCGTGCCGTCAAAGCAATTTACTCCGTACCCGAAAGCGCCCGCGCGACGCGGTCCTGTACGGAATAATCAGTCAGATCCAGTTTCAAAGGCGTTACCGAAATCTTGCGGCTTCTCAGGGCGTGAATATCTGTGCCTGCAACGAAGGCGCCGGCGCGTTCTCCAAACCTGAGCCAGTAATAGGGCAGGCCGCGCCCGTCGGAACGGGCATCGACCTGGAGGTTGAAGGCAAGCCGCCCTTGTGCCGTCACTTCCACGCCCTCGACCTCTTCCGGCCGGCAATTCGGAAAGTTCAGGTTCAGGAAGGTGCCATCAGGCAGGTCGAGCGATATGAGCTTGTCGAGAAGTGCCGGGGCATGCGCCTCGCAGACCTCCCAGGGGACCACCCTTGCACCGTCTTGGTGCAGATAGGCTTGGCTCAACGCAAAGGAGCGGACACCTTGCAGCGTGCCTTCGATCGCCCCGGCGACGGTGCCCGAATAGGTCACATCATCGGCGACGTTCGAGCCTGAATTGACGCCCGAGAGCACCAGGTCGGGCTTGACGTCCATAACCTGCTTGACGCCCATGATGACGCAATCGGTCGGAGTTCCGCGCAGCGCGAAATGCTTGTCGGAAATCTTCCGAAGCCGCAACGGCTCGGAAAGACTCAGCGAATGCGCAAGGCCGCTCTGGTCCGTCTCCGGCGCGACAATCCAGACGTCATCGGAGAGCGTCCGCGCAATCCGCTCCAGCGCCGCGAGGCCTTCTGCGTGAATGCCGTCGTCGTTGGTGAGCAGAATGCGCATCGGCTCAGGCCGCCCGTTCGATCTTCGTCAAACCGCCCATGTATGGCAGCAGAGCATCGGGAACGGTGACGGAGCCATCTTCGTTCAGGTAGTTCTCCAGAACCGCAATCAGGCAGCGGCCGACCGCGGTGCCGGAACCATTCAGTGTGTGGACGAATTTCGTCGCCTTGTCTTCCTTGCCGCGATAGCGCGCATTCATGCGACGCGCCTGGAAATCGCCGCAGACCGAGCAGGACGAGATTTCACGATAGGTGTTCTGACCGGGCAGCCAAACCTCGAGGTCGTAGGTCTTGCGCGAACCGAAGCCCATGTCGCCCGTGCAGAGCGTCATCGTGCGGAAATGCAGGCCGAGGCGCTTCAGCACGTCTTCGGCGCAAGCCGTCATGCGCTCATGCTCGGCAAGCGAGCTCTCGGCATCGGTAATCGAGACGAGTTCGCACTTCCAGAACTGATGCTGCCGCAGCATGCCACGCGTGTCGCGTCCGGCAGAGCCCGCCTCCGAACGGAACGATGGGGTCAGCGCGGTGAAGCGAAGCGGCAGCTTCTCCTGATCGAGGATTTCGCCGGAGACCAGATTGGTGAGCGTCACCTCGGCGGTCGGGATCAACCAGCGGCCATCCGTCGTGCGAAACATGTCCTCGGCGAATTTCGGCAGCTGCCCCACGCCGAAGACCGCCTCGTCACGCACCATCAGCGGCGAGCTGACTTCGGTGTAGCCGTGCTCGCGCGTATGCAGGTCGATCATGAACTGACCGAGCGCACGCTCCAGCCGCGCCAGCGGGCCGGTCAGCACTGTAAAGCGCGATCCAGAGAGCTTGGCAGCCCGCTCGAAATCCATGTAGCCGAGCGCTTCGCCGATCTCGAAGTGTTCCTTCGGCGTATGATTCCAGCGCGGCTTTTCGCCGACGACGCGGGCAACGGCATTGTCGTGCTCGTCCTTGCCAACCGGCACGTCGTCGTGCGGGACGTTCGGAATGCGCGACAACGCATCGTTCAGTTCGTCCGTCGCCTGCCGCTCGCCCTCTTCCGCGGCCGGAAGCAGCGACTTCAAGTCGGCCACTTCGGCCTTCAGCTTTTCAGCGAGTTCATTGTTCTTCTGAGCCATCGCAGCGCCGATCTCCTTGGAGGCGGCATTGCGGCGGGACAGCATGTCCTGGACGCTCTGGATGGCCGAACGGCGCTTTTCGTCGATCGCAATCAGGTTTTCGGCCAAAGGCTCGGCACCACGCTTGGCAAGTGCCGCATCGAGGGCTTCGGGATTCTCACGGATCCATTTTATATCGAGCATCGTCGTTCCAGGTCATTGTAAAAAAGATAACCCGGCCAAAGCCCGGCTAGGCCTCGACCGGATGCTTGGAAGCGCTCATTGAGGGAGGTCGTCAGACGTTGTCCGTCTTGGCAACGTCCGTGTTTCCTTCAGCCTCTTCGACCGCCTCGCGGGCACGCTGGCGTTCCACGAGTCGCGCCGCGTAGATGGAAATCTCGTAGAGAAGGATGGTCGGCAGTGCAAGGCCGATCTGGGACATCGGATCAGGCGGCGTCAGCACCGCTGCGACGATGAAGGCGAGCACGATCGCGAACTTGCGCTTCTCGGCCAGCCAATCCGACGTCAGCAGCCCAACACGGGCGAGCAGCGTGGTGATGACAGGAAGCTGGAAGACCAAGCCGAACGAAAACACCAGCGTCATGATCAGGCTGAGGTACTCGGAGACCTTCGGAAGCAGCGAGATCGCGACATCGCCCTCACCCGGCGCCTGCTGCATGGTCAGGAAGAACCACATGACCATCGGCGTGAAGAAGAAATAGACGAGCGAAGCACCCATCAGAAACAGGATCGGCGACGCAATCAGAAACGGGAGGAAGGCCGCGCGCTCGTTCTTGTAGAGGCCAGGCGCGACGAACTTGTAGATCTGCGCGGCGATGATCGGAAAGGCGATGACCAGGCCGCCGAACATCGCGACTTTCACCTGCGTGAAGAAGAACTCCTGCGGCGCGGTGTAGATAAGCTGCGCCTTGGACACATCGAGCTTCGCCCAGGTCACCGCCCACTTGTATGGATAGACGAGCACATTGAAGAGATGCTTGGCGAATATGAAGCAGGCGATGAACGCGACGAAAAACGCACCGATCGACCAGATCAGCCGCGTGCGCAACTCCATCAGGTGTTCGATCAGTGGCTGCGGCTTGTCTTCGATTTCACCGCTCATGCGTCGTCCTTCTTCTTCTTTGCTGCCGTCTTCTTCGGAGCGGCTGTAGCGGCAACTGCCGCAGGCTTCTTGGCGGCCGCTGTCTTCGTCGAAGTCCGCTTGGGCTTTTCGACCGGAGCAGCAACTGCGGCAGGCGCAGGCTCCGCCTTGGCACGCGGTTTACGGGCCGCCTTCGGCTTTTCCTGGGCTGCCGCATTTTCCACGCCTGCTGCAACAGGCGCCGGCGCTACGACCGGCGGCGTTTCTGGCAGGCTCAGCGACGGCTCAGGAACAGATACGGCAGCTGGCGGAACTTCGGTCTTGTTGTCGACCGTCGTCGCCTTCTGCAGGTCGGCCTTGATTTCGTTGCCCATCTGGCGAAGCGGGTTCATTGCTTCGCGCAAGGTGTTGACGGGGTTCAGCTTCTGCGCATCGGTCAGCGTCTGGCGTACTTCGTCCAGATCCGCTTCACGCAGGGCCTCGTCGAACTGGGCACGAAACTCACCGGCGACCTTGCGGGCGCGCTGCGTCATCTTGCCGAACGCACGAAGCATCGGCGGCAAGTCCTTGGGACCAACCACCACGATCAATACGACCGCGATGACAAGCAGCTCGGTCCAGCCAATATCGAACATTCAAGGCTCCTGAACGGGAAACGTGGGGGCTACGTTGCCCGGAAGTGGATTACTTCGTTTCGTCGGCCTTGTGATCGACGGTCTTGGCAGTCGTGGACTCAGGCGCGTCTTCGTCGTTCATGCCCTTCTTGAAGCTCTTGATACCCTTGGCGACATCACCCATCAGCTCCGGAATCTTGCCGCGACCGAACAACAAAAGCACGATGACCAGAACGATCAGCCAGTGCCACATGCTAAAAGAACCCATTACGCTAACTCCCTGTTGCGATGTTTCCAGATGTAAGAGCTTCCTACACCAATTCCAACATCAAAGTTCCCCTTGGATTGTCGCTTAATGTCACGGGATCGCCCTCTGTGACAAGAGAATACACATCCGAAAAACCGTGATCGGCATTGTTTTCGCGATGCGTGGCGGAACCAAGACAAATCCGATTATTCTTCGGACCCGCCGCCCGGCGCAAGCAGGCCGAGTTCCTCGAGATCGAGTTGGGTTATTGGATCCTCGTCCTCGGTCAACTCGTCGCTCATCATGGGCGATGGTACATTGAAATTGGCTGGTATGCGACCGGAGAGCAGCCCAGCTCCCTTCAACTCTTCGAGTCCGGGCAGGTCGCGCAGTTCTTCCAGCCCGAAATGATCGAGGAAATCGCGGGTGGTGCCCAGCGTGACGGGTCGGCCCGGCGTGCGCCTGCGGCCGCGAAACCGGACCCAACCCGCCTCCATCAGCACGTCGAGCGTGCCGCGAGAGGTCTGCACGCCCCTGATGTCCTCGATTTCGGCGCGCGTCACCGGCTGGTGATAGGCAATGATCGCCAATACTTCCAGGGCCGCGCGCGACAGCTTCTTCGTTTCGTTCTCGTCGCGCCGGATGACGAAGGAGAGATCAGCGGCCGTTCGAAACGCCCAGGCATCGTCTACCTGGACGAGGTTGACGCCGCGATGGGCATATTGCTCCTTCAGGCGCAACATGATGGCGCGGACGTTGAACGTGCGAGGCAAGCGGTCTGCGATGAAGCTTTCGGAAACGGGTTGGGCGGACGCAAAGACCAGCGCCTCCGCGATGCGCTCTGCCTCGGTCTCCGCACGAACCTCGTCGTCTGAATCTTCCGCCATTGCGCTATCGATGTGTTCGTCTTCCAGATCGGTCACGCCGGTCGCTCCTGTTCGACGACCTGCAACGTCGCATGCTTGGGGCCTCGCCGCATGTAGAGGGGCTGGAAGGCTCCATCCTGCCGAATTTCGAGTTTGCCTTCGCGGACCAACTCAAGCGAAGCCGCGAACGCACTGGCAATCGCCGTGACCCTGTCTTCCGGCGACGCCATGTAGCGCAACAGGTAGGATTCGAGTGCGGTCCAGTCGCCGATCTCGCCGATGATGCGGGTCAGAAGCTCGCGGGCGTCCGTCAGCGACCAGACGTTGCGGCGCGCGATGGTGACCTGCGTGACCGCCTGACGCTGCCTGAGCGACGCGTAGGCCGTCAGCAGATCATAGAGGCTTGCATCATATGCCGACTGATGCCTGTCCGGGATGTGTTCCGGGGCGCCGCGAGCGAAGATATCCCGACCCAGACGGTTGCGATTGACAAGACCGCTCGCGGCCTCGCGCGTCGCCTCCAGGCGTTTCAGGCGGAAGGCGAGCGTCGCCGCCATCTCCTCGCCGGAGGGCCCGTCGTCCTTGGCCTGCTGCGGGATCAGCAGACGCGATTTCAGGTAGGCAAGCCAAGCGGCCATCACGAGATAGTCGGCAGCAAGCTCTATCCGTATCCGCCGCGCGCTTTCGATGAACTGCAGATATTGCTCCGCCAGCGCAAGAACGGAGATGCGGGACAGATCGACCTTCTGATTGCGGGCGAGATAGAGCAAGAGGTCGAGGGGACCTTCGAAGCCGGCAACGTCGATCAGCAGAGCCGGATCGGAGGTCGCGCGCTCAGCACCGCTCTCCTCCCACAGCTTGTCCATCGGCGTAGCCGCCGTCTGTGGCCGTTCCGTGCCTTTGGTCGTCGTCACCCTGCCCTGTTCCTTTCGCAATCAGACCGTTGCAAACATCGCATCGAATTCGGCCCGAAGCGAGGCCTCGTCGGCCTTGCCAGCTGTCGGGAAGCCTTTCAGCACCGCTTCTGCCCGCAAAAGCGACTGGCCTTGCAAGGCCGGTACGTTTTCGACCACCTGCTGCATTTCGTCCATGTGGCCATTGCAATGCAGCACGATATCACATCCACCGCCGAT
This sequence comes from Hyphomicrobiales bacterium, assembly GCA_900466985.1. Taxonomy (GTDB): domain Bacteria; phylum Pseudomonadota; class Alphaproteobacteria; order Rhizobiales; family Rhizobiaceae; genus Rhizobium. Next base: position 302,382 of record UBOA01000014.1, on the reverse strand, counting down.
GATGTTGGCGGCGCGCTCACCGATCGTGCCAGCAAGCGCGTTCATCGACGTATCATCGGAAAGCAATAGTCCTTTGAAGCCGATATGGTCCCGGATGATGCCGTCGATGACCTTACGCGAGGTCGTTGCCGGACGCTCCGAGTCGATGGCCGCAAAGACGACATGGCACGTCATCGCCATCAATTCGTTCTTCATGGCAATGAACGGCGGGAAATCGTGCGCCTCGAGTTCCGCGCGCGAGACGGTGACAACCGGCAGTTCGTGATGCGAGTCCGCAAAGCCGCGTCCGTGGCCAGGCATGTGCTTCATCACAGGCAGAAGGCCACCCGCCTTCAAACCGTCGGCAGCGGCACGCCCCATGGCGGTAACAGTTACCGGGTCACCGCCGTAGGCGCGATTGCCGATCACGTTGCTGCTGCCTTCCACCGGAACGTCCAGAACCGGCAGGCAGTCAACATTGATCCCGAGGCCCGACAGATCGAAGGCATGCAGCCGCGACATCAGCCATGCGGCACGCAGGCCCTTTTCTCGGTCCTGCCGATAAATATCGCCAAGCTGTTGCCCCGAGGGATAATGCTGGAAGATCGGCGGCCGGATACGCTGGACGCGCCCACCCTCCTGGTCGATCAGGACCGGCGCGTGCCAACCGACAGCGTCTCGCATTTCCGCGACGAGGTCACTGATCTGCTGCGGCTCGGAAATATTGCGCCCGAACAGAATGAAGCCCCAGGGGCGCTCGGCGTTGAAAAACGCCTTTTCATCGGGAGTGAGGGATAGGCCGCTACAGCCAAGGATCATTGCTTTTGATTCGGTCATACCCGAATCATAGAGGTGCCTTGCGGAATTACGAGCCGCGTCAACCGGCATTCACAAAAAAAGCGGCGGACCAGAGGCCCGCCGCTTTCATTGAATGCTTGCAGAAACTTACTTCGAGATAAGGCAGCTGCCGCCTGCGGCGCGATACTTTTCGCAAATGGCCGCTGCTTCGTCCTTGGAGCCTGCCGGGATACGAAGACGGTAGAACGTGCCCTTGCCGGCAATGTCGGCCTTGCGGATCTCGTAGCTGCGACCGGCAAGCACGCTCGCGAACTTCTTCGAAAGGCTAGCGAAGGTCTTCTTCGCCTCCTCCTCGGAAGGAAGCGATGCGATCTGCACGCCATAGCCGGCAGCCGCAGCAGTCGGCTGAGCCTGGGTCGCAGCCGGCGAAACAGCGGCAACGTCCTTCGGCTTCTGGGCTGCCGGCGCTTCAACCGGTGCCTTCGCCGCATCGGTCACGGGGCGCGCTGCGGGAGCCGGTGCCGTGTCGCTCACCGTCGAGCTCTTCACGGCGCGGACCGGCGGATCGACATTGGCCGGAGTGGCGGCAGCCGCCTTTGCCAGCGCGTTTTCAGAGGGAGCCTGAGCCGCCGTCGGCTTGGTTGCTTCAACCGGAGTCGAACGGATGTCAGCGGCAGCAACCTGTCCCGACGCCGGGAAATTGGCAGCGGTGCCGCCAGCCGGCTTTGAGCCAGCCGTGATCTTCTGCGTCTGAACCGGCGTTGCCTTCGGCAGCGTCGGGGCCGCCTCAGGAGCAGGCTCGTCGCGGGCAACCAGCGTGCCGTCCGGTCGGACGATCATGGTGCGGACCTTGCGGGCGGAAACCGACGGAGCCTGATTGGCATTGTCTGCCTCGTCGGCAGCGGCAGTATCCCGGCTCGGCAGCAGACGCGGATCCTCGGTGTCACCGACAGGTGTCGCCATGGGCGGCGTCGCGATATCGCTGTCGTTGTCCTCAGGCAGCGTTTCCGGCGTCAGCGTGCGCTGCACGACGTCCACCGGCTGCTCGTCGCTGGATACAAGCGCCTTCTGTTTCGGCGCTTCAGCAGCCGCACCACCAACGCTGTCGTAAACAGCCTTGTCCTGGTTCGGCACGGTCTTGCCACCGGGGTTTTCCGGTACGACCTTAACGGGTTCGTTGTCCGCCGTGATCACGCGCGGCTCGCCGGAGGCGATGCCGAGGCCTCCATCGCGGGCCAGGAACGTGTAACCTGCATAGGCGACGCCGCCGAACACGACGATTGCCGCAGCGGCAGCCAGCATACGCTTCATCGAGCGCGCGCGGCTCATATCCTCGGCTTCGCTCGCCGACTGGATCTGTACCTGGGAAACGTTCTCGCGGCGCTGGACCGGCTCGTTGACGCTCCGGCGGAAGTCTTCTTCCAAAGCGCGTTCGAACTCGTCCAGGCCCTGCAACGGCGCCTGCTTGGCGACGGACGCTGCCGATGCCGAGACGGGCGCACGGGTCCGCCATTCCTCGACAACCGGTTTCGCGGGCATTTCCACCGGCTTTGCGGGTGCGAGAAGGTTGGCGATCTCGGCGTCGACGTCGAAATCGAAATCGGACGTCGCTACGACCGGCTCCGGCTGCTCAATGGGCGGCAGCACAGGCACGTGCATCTCTTCGACGGCTTCCGGATGATACTCCGCATCCGAGATCATCGACGGATCGAACGGGAGATCGTCTCCGGCGTCGGCCGTGAATGCGGGTGTAACGGGCGCCTTCGCGACGAACGCTGCCTCGGCCGGGGCCTGGTGGATCGGGGCGGCAGCAACGACCGGAGCGGGCGCCGGCTGGAAAGCGGGCACCGGGGCAACCGGCTGAGGTCTGACCGCCTCGACATGCCGTGCCTGAACGCGCGCCGGCTCGATCGCCTGCGGCTGCACCTTCACCGGTTCAGCAAAGTCAAAGTCGGCAAGCTCCAGCTCGATACCTTCAAGATCGAGTTCAAAGTCATGTCCAGCGAAAGGATCGTCACCCTCAGGTTCCGCCTTGGCCGTGGGAACGGATAGGGGCGGCTCGACCGGCTTCGGCAACGGCGCCACGATAGGCGCGGCCACGCGGGCGGGCTCCGGCGAGTGCGGCATCTCTGCGACATCGGCCGTAGGCGTGTTCTGACGCTCAGGAACAGGGTAGTGCGATACGTCAGCGAGGAGTTCGTCGATATCGAAGGCAATATCGTCGCTCTCCGTCGTCACGGCTTCGGTCAGCGCGGCATCGGCCTGAAGGGCACCGTCATCCTTCGCTGCAGCAGCCAGATCGAAGGCGCTGTGATCGATGACGGGTTCAGCGAACGGCGCCTCTTGAGGCACCTCAGGCGCGTCGTAAACCGCCTCGGCTTCTTCGTGCCGGTCGATTTCAGCAGGGAAGCCTGCGGCAACGGGCACTTCGAAAGCAGTGGCGCTCTCCGACGCAGCGGCGACTGGCTCGGGCGCTACAACAGGAATAATCGGCGCGGGCGAAGACTCATCGCGACGTGCCGGATGGAAGTTGGCGATCGGCAACCGAATGCTGGCCGCAGACCACTGCGGCGCCTTGGCGGGGGCCACCGAAGCAGCGGGAGCCGGCGACGCACTGATCGACATCTCGAGTTCTTCGATCAGATCCCGTGCGCCACCTGAAATCTGCTCGCCCTCACGGACGGCATTCGACGCCCAAGCGGCAGGGGTGAGGTTGGAAACCGCGTCCAAAGACTGATGGGCCACCGGCTCGCTCGCAACTTCAGGCTCGACAGCAAATTGGGGCTCGGCCTGGGCGACCGGCGAACGATCGACTTCGACAAGAGCCTCAAAGGCAGCCGGTTCCTCGAAAGGGGGTTCAGGCAGATCGAAGGAAGCCTCAGACTGAGGCGCATCGTAGCGCTCGAATTCGCGCAACAATTCATCCTCGAGATTGAAGGCCGGCTCCTGTCGGGGGGCATCTTCGACGGTATTTGCTGCTACCCGCGGCTCAAAGCCAACGATGCGGGCAAGTTCCGCCAAAGGATCATCGTCAGCAAAGAGGTCCGTATTCTTACGCGTGTCATACGCCCGCTGTTTGTCTGCCATACTCATCCCACTCGCAACTGCTAAGGTTTATGCCAGAGCATTGTGGGTAAATGGTGACGCTACCGCATCTCATCCGGCGCAGCGGTACCCGCAATGGCAAGTCCCGACTTCAAAACCGACGCAACGGCGTACACCAGCCCTAATCTGGCTATACTCGATTCTCGGTTCTTATCGTTAATAAATCGTAAGCCTACTTGATCCTTACCTTTATTCCAGTGCGCATGGAAAGAACTCGCCAGATCATAGAGGTAAAATACGACGCGGTGAGGCTCCTGTGACTGCGCCGCAGACTCGACCAAGCGTGGAAACTCCGCGGCCTTCGCAACCAGCTGCAATTCCGCGGGATCCGAGATGCCCGCAACAGCTTTAGCAAGGTTGGCCGGGGTGACATCGAGGTCAGGGAACGCCTCCTTCGCCTGCCGGAAAACAGACATGCAGCGCGCATGCGCATACTGCACGTAGAACACCGGATTATCCTTCGATTGCTCCGTTACTTTGGCGAAATCGAAGTCCAGCGGTTCCGAACTCTTCCGGTAGAGCATCATGAAACGAACCGAATCGCGACCGACCTCCTCGACGACGTCGCGGAGCGTGACGAAGTCGCCCGAGCGCTTCGACATCTTGACCGGCTCGCCATTGCGGAACAGCTTCACGAGCTGGCAAAGAAGGACGGTCAGCTTTGCCTTACCTTCGGAAACGCCGCGAGCGACCGCTTCCAGGCGCTTGACGTAGCCGCCATGGTCGGCGCCGAGAACATAGATCATCTCGTTGAAATCGCGGTCGAATTTGTTCTTGAAGTAAGCAACGTCGGCAGCAAAATAGGTGTAGGAACCGTCCGACTTGATCAGCGGGCGATCCATGTCGTCGCCGACTTCCGTCGAACGGAACAGAGTCTGCTCGCGATCTTCCCAATCCTCGGGCAACTGGCCCTTCGGCGGCGGCAACGTGCCCTTGTAGACGTGTCCCTTGAAGGTCAGGTCGTTGATGGCCGTGCGGATCGCCGCGGCGCCATTCGCATGCAGCGTGCGCTCCGAGAAGAAGACGTCGTGATGCACGTTCAGGGCATCGAGATCCTCGCGGATCATCGCCATCATCGCATCGATGGTGCGATCCTTGACGAGCGGCATCCACTGGTCTTCCGGCATGTTGTGCAGCTTCACGCCATAGTCACGGGCCAGTGACTGGCCGACGGGAATGAGATAGTCGCCAGGATAAAGGCCCGGCGGAATCTCTCCGATCTTCTCGCCGAGCGCTTCGCGGTAACGCAGGAACACGGAGCGTGCCAGCACGTCGATCTGTGAACCGGCATCGTTGATGTAGTACTCCTTGACGACATCGAAGCCGGCAAAAGAAAGCAGGTTGGCCAGTGCGTCGCCGACAACGGCGCCGCGGCAATGGCCGACATGCATAGGACCAGTCGGGTTTGCCGACACATACTCGACGTTGACACGCTTGCCAGCGCCAATCGTCGAGCGGCCGTAGTTCGTGCCGGCCTCGATTATCGAGGCAAGCAGGCGCTGCCAGTAACCGACGGAGAGCCTGATGTTGATGAAGCCGGGTCCAGCTACCGAGACGTCAGCAACGTCCGCATCTTCCTTCAACTTCTCGGTGATGATCTCTGCCAAGGCGCGCGGATTGGTGCCGAGCGGCTTTGCCAGCACCATTGCGGCGTTGGTCGCAACATCGCCGTGGCTCGAGTCGCGCGGGGGCTCGATCGCGATGCGGCCGAAATCCACTTCGGATCGCTTCTCCTTGACCAGATCGATCTGTTCAAGGGCGGTTTTAATCCTGGCGTCGAAATCGGTAAAAAGGTTCATCGCACTCTTCCATGCATAGGCTTTGCCACAAGGCATTTGTCCGGTCCCAGCCGGGCGACCGCTGCCTATCGCAAATCCGGAGTGTGGTCAAACAATCGCCTGTGGGCACTGATCGCGTAGGTGTCGGTCATCCCCGCCAGATAGTCGCCGACATGGCGCGCCCTCGCCGCTTCGGCAAGCCCAGCGATATGATCCACCCAATAGTGGCTCTGCATCTCCTTCGGATTGGCCATATAGGCCCCGAAGAGATCGGTCACGATCTGCGCAGCGCCGGCACGAATACGCATGATCTCGGGATGCCGGTAGATGCGCTTGAACAGCATTGCCTTGATCTGCCGGTCAGTCTCGGACATTTCGTCGGAGAATGTCGCGATTACCCGATTGGCTTGGCGAATATCCGTTACGCTTGTCGGCTTGATCTCCGCAAGACCCCGTTGGGCAACCGAAATGACGTCCTCAACCATCCGTGTGATCTGGCGGCGCATGATCTCGTGCGTAAAGCGGCTGGGCTCAAGGTTCGGATAGCGTTCCCGTACCTCGGCCATGAGATCGGCCAGAAACGGGATCTCCTCCAGCATCTCAAAGCTCAGGTAGCCGGAGCGAAGCCCGTCGTCGATGTCATGCGTGTTGTAGGCAATATCGTCAGCGATGGCGGCCACCTGTGCCTCAAGGCTGGCATAGGTATCCAGCTCCAGGTCATGGATCTCGCAATAATCTAGGATCGGCTGTGGAACCGGCCCGCGCGTGCCTACACCGTCCTTCGTCAGCAGCGGGCCGTTGTGCTTGACCAGCCCTTCCAGGCTTTCCCATGTCAGGTTGATGCCGTCGAAATCGGCATAGCGGCGCTCCAGCTTGGTGACGATGCGCAGCGATTGGGCGTTGTGATCGAAGCCGCCGTAGGGCAGCAGAACCTCGTGCAATGCATCCTCACCGGTGTGACCGAAGGGCGTGTGGCCGAAATCATGGACGAGCGCCACACCCTCAGCGAGGTCTTCGTCCAGCTTCAATGCGCGGGCCAGCGCGCGGGCAACTTGCGCGACCTCGATCGTGTGCGTCAAACGGGTTCGATAGTGATCGCCATCCTGGGCGATGAAGACCTGAGTCTTGTGCTTCAGCCGGCGAAATGCCGTCGTGTGAACGATACGGTCACGGTCACGCTGAAAATCCGACCGCGTCGGGCTGAGATCCTCGGGATAAAGCCTGCCGCGAGTCTTCCACGGGTCCGCCGCATAGACAGCCCTCTCGCTGTCGCCATAACCCAAAGCATGCCGGTCGATTGTCATTCGTCACCATTACTTATATGCGGCAGCCCGCCCATTGACGCCGCCCTGCGCTCTTCATACCTATAAGAGCATAAACGGCAAAGCGATGCTTTGGCAGTCACTTTGCCCGAACGGGCGCTTTAGTGGTATAGAGCGCAAGTGGCTTTGAAATCAGCCGCTTGAAACGAGCGGCTAACAGATATTCTCTCCGGATCTTGACCCCGGCAGGAGCAAACATGACGGACACAAGTGTAACCCTTTCCGATGCCGCGGCAAAACGAATCGCGGCGATCGTCGGCACCGAACCCGGGAAGAGCGCGTTGCGCGTTTCCGTCGAAGGCGGCGGCTGCTCGGGCTTTTCCTACAAATTCGACCTTGCCGCTGACGCGCAGGACGACGACACCATCGTCGAAAAGAACGACGCCAAGGTGCTGATCGACAGCCTCTCGTTGGTCTACATGGCCGGATCCGAGATCGATTTCGTCGACAATCTCCTTGGCCAATCCTTCCAGATCAAGAACCCGAACGCAGTTGCAAGCTGCGGCTGCGGCACAAGCTTCTCGATTTAGTTCCTATCCCTGGTATCCACATCGAACCGGCCGAAAGATTTCCTTGCGGCCGGTTTATCGTCTTGTCCGCGATCGAAAGACCGCGATACAAGAAGCCGACGAAGCGGAATAGGACACCCCATGAAGATCGCGACCTGGAACATCAATGGCGTCAAGGCGCGCATCGACAATCTCACGCAATGGCTGAAGGACTCCGATCCCGATATCGTCTGCCTGCAGGAGATCAAGACGATCGACGAGGGCTTCCCGAGGCTCGAAATCGAAGCCATGGGCTATCACGTCGAGACGCACGGCCAGAAGGGCTTCAATGGCGTCGCGATCCTTTCCAAGACCAAACCTGACGAAGTGAGCCGCGGGCTGCCGGGCGATCCGCTCGATGAGCAGGCGCGCTTCCTGGAAGCCGTCTTTTCGCTGCTAGGCAACCGCGTCGCCCGCGTGTGCTGCCTGTACCTGCCGAACGGCAATCCTGTTGAAACCGAGAAATACAGCTACAAGCTCGCCTGGATGGAACGGCTGCGCTCATTCGCGGCCGAGCGTCTGGCCTACGAGGAAATCTTGATCCTCGCTGGCGACTACAACGTCATCCCGGAGCCGCATGACTGCTTCGACCCGAAGGTCTGGGAGAACGACGCGTTGTTCCTGCCACAGACGCGCCAGGCATTCCGCAGGCTGGAAGGCCTTGGACTGACGGATGCCGTGCGCGCGACGACCGATGCCGTTCAACTCTACTCGTTCTGGGATTATCAGGCCGGCGCCTGGCAGAAGAACAACGGCATTCGCATCGACCACCTGCTGCTTTCACCTGAGGCCGCCGATCGCATGACATCATTAGCGATCGAAAAGCACGTTCGGGCCTGGGAGAAGCCGTCAGACCACGTGCCAGTTGTTGCCTATTTCGATTTTGCAGCCTGACCTTTAGGACACGCGTGCCCTCGTCCAGATTGGCGACAGCGCTTAGCGTGCTTTAATCGGCGCCGTTGACAGCGATCTTGTGAGAAAGCGCCACGGCCGAGCGGCGATCGCTTTCCGTCGCGACGGAGAAAGCCTGCTCCTGCAAGGTCTCCATCCAACCGCAGTCCGTGGGCTTGCAGCGGTCGAGTGCCGCGGTCATTAGCGCGAGCCCATTGGCTGCCTGCCCTTCCTGGAAGAGGATATTGCCGAAGACGGCCATGGCACCGGGATGGCCGCTCTTGCGGGCCTGATTGAGCCACTTCTTTGCCTGCTGCGTGCTGGTGCTGCCGCCTTCGCCCGCCAGCATCATCTGTGCCAGCTGGAACTGCGCTTCGGGCACCCCGAAGGTGGATGCGACCTGGAAATAGAGCTGACGCGCCTGGTTGAGATCGGTCTTTACAGGGCTACCGGGAATACCGTGCTTGTAATAGTTGGCAAGCGACAGAAGGGCGTTGACGAAGAAGCCCGTATCTTCAGAGCCAGGCTCGACGCCCTGCTGGGCGATCTCGCTGTAGATCTTGAAAGCTTCGAAATCATCCTGCGCGACGCCATCGCCGTCGGCATACATGTTGGCGAGCGCCCAGCGTGAGCCCGTGTGTCCCTTTTCCGCCGCGTATTTATAGGCTTCGACCGCCTCTTCCTTCTGGCCGTTCTTGTAGGCCTTGAAACCGAACTTGAAGAGGTCGAACGGGCCAGACTCCTTCGATACACCCGACTTTATGTCGAATGCACCCGCTGGGGAGACAATTGCCGCGCAACAGGCAATGGACAGCCCCATGAGCATCGTTCTGAAAGGTCTGAACTCGGACGTCAGCATTTCACTCGGTTTCTTTCGCTTCCACCCATGCGGACTTTCGATCCGCGGATGCATTCCTCCCGGCGAGCGATCCCGCGGTGGGCTCAAAGGCCCCTTTACCCGCGTCGCATCCAGCCTTCCGCCCTCCTGCGAGAGCGTCAATTCCAAGCGCATCGACACTGTGCGCCCGCTGCCCGGCGCGGCTCCCCCGCGATGCCATTCGCCTCACTCCCGCGGCCCGGCTCTGCGCCTTTCCGCCCTCGAGAAAAAGGTAATCACCAATTGTGACCAAACCTGTGTCGTTGTTACCGGAAGCCGATTCCGACAACGCCAATCGGTTTGAATGCGAGGAGAAAGAGAGGTTCGGAAGCGCAACGTCAGAGCGAAGTTCTGAGGCAGAATTGCCTTGCGGGAAAAGGGAAATGGCGCTGGCCGCGGCATCGTTGCCGTAGGCCTTACCCACCCTGACTGTATCCGCTACGAATTCGCTCATCGTACTCTTTTACGCGCACCTTACGCCTGTCATTCCCTCGCCCGCATATAGCGCTGCGCCTAGTTTGTGGCGGGAAATGGACAATTTCGGCCTGGGATCATCTTACGCAAATGCTGGTAAAAAACTGTTGCTGAATCGTCACAAAACGAGACACGGAATCGGCATGCTTAACGACCCGTACACAAAGAAAAGCCCGGCAGTTTTGCCGGGCTTTTCTGAGGTTCATCTTTGAAACCTAGAATTTCACCTTGATGCTGGTCGAGACAGCGGCCACGAGATCATTGCCGAAGTCGTAAGTAGCGTCATTTCCGTAAGTGACCCCATCCCTCGTAAACGTCCCGGACTCGCCGCTGGTCATGACACCGAGGCTACCGGCAACGCGCCACTCAACATTCTCAGTGGGGTTAAACGCTGCACCGGCACCGACCAACCACGTATCCGTTTGTGAGCCGTAACCGTCACTCGTGCCGCGATCCCATGTCAGGCTGAGCGCAGCCGTCCACTGGTCATTGAACTTGTGGCCAACGCCTCCCATAACTGTCCATCCGTCACGATACGCAAGGTCGAGAGACGTTATCCCTCCAGCAGGGCAGGAGAGCCCGTTTGTTGGGCAGAAGGGGATCGACTGCAGCAAGCTCCAGTTCGTCCACTTTACAGATCCAAAAGCTAGCCAATCAGGTGCAATACCGGACTGAAGCTTCAGCTCGAGCGAGTCCGGCGCCTCGGCTGAACCGGCAACGGGAATGATGGCACCACCGGCGACCTGCGAAAGGTTCAACGTACCCGTCAAATCGTCGTATTTAACCCTGCTGTTATACACAAGGCTTGCGCGCAACGCATATTCCGGAATCTCATAGGCGACGCCAGCGCGCCATCCACCTGACTCGTCTGAAATATCAAGGCGCCCGACACCGGTACCTCGTGTCGGCGGAATAACTGCTACGAGCTTTTCTTGGAAGCCATCGAGTCGCTGATAAAAGCCGCCTCCGATGAACCGAAGTTGACCTGGACCGACATCAAACTTGTATGAACAAGTCGCTGCATAGTTCTCAGTGTCAACTTTCGTCTCAACGTTGCTGTTTGCGCCAGCCCAGTTCACGCCAGGATTAGTGTGGACACCGAATGGCTCGGAATAGTCAACTAGGCAGTCAACCGCTTCGTAGCCACCCTTGAATCCTACATAAGGGACAGCATAGTTCTCCGTCTCATCTGCCGAATTTGGCCGGTTGCTCAGATTTCCGCGGCGCGCAGTGTTGTCCTGAACATTTTTCAGTTCACGCTGCGGCATGACGTAGATCACGGCCGACTGCGCCGAGAACCGCGACTGATCGAAGAGCAGGTCGATATTATAACCACCGCGTTCCAGACCGCCCGCGAAGGACGGCTGCACCAGTGTTGAAAATAGAACCAGCGACACAATGCTGGCTGAAGTCATACGAGATGCCAAGGTGTCTCCCCCACTCAGGCAATTGCAATGGCGGGACTGTGCCGACGATGCCGATAAATGGCAACTTTGTGATCGGGCGTGATTAGAAACTGTACCAACAGATGCTTTACGTAAAAATTTGACGGGCACGTCAATATTCCAACAATTTAGAAGAAAATTCCACGAAAGGTAAAACTACCCACGCAATTGAGGTCGACCATTCCACGATAACGCCCCCCTGTAACAGGGAAACAACAGTCATATTTTTCGCCAAACGGCTCAAGAAAACGTGTAAAATCAAGGATTCCCGTCAGCGATCCCGGCAAGCCTGGCCTTGAAATCCATCGATCTCGACCGAAACTGAAAAAAGGCGCCCGATTCGCAATCGGACGCCTTAGAATATATTACCACCAAGCGTTGATTTTATGCCGCCTCGGACACACGCGATAGTGCAACCCGCAGGCTGGCGATCTGGCCTTGCAATTCCTCGAGGCGATCACGTTCAGCGGCGACCACCTCAGGATTGGCATTCGCGACGAACTTCTCGTTCGAGAGTTTGCCGTTGATGCGGGCGATCTCACCGTCGGCCTTGGCGATCGCTTTTTCGAGGCGGGCTTTTTCCGCTGCGAGGTCGATCAGGGTGCCGAGCGGAAGGCAGACAGTTGCCTCTGCAATCACGATTTGCGCGGCTCCCTTCGGCGCCTCGCTGCCCAGCGAGATGGCGTCGACACGGGCAAGGCGCTTGATCGCGGCGTCATGCCGCACCAGCCGCTCGCGCGTCAGGCTGTTGGCGTCGACAACGACCAACGGAGCAACGGCAGACGGCGGGACATTCATTTCGGCGCGAACCGAGCGAATGCCGGAAACCAGATCGATCAACCAGTTGATCTCATCGGCTGCTGCGTCATCGGCATAGGACGGCGCTGGCCATTCGGCATGGCAAACCAGCGTGTCGCGCTCGATGCCCTCGCCCGCGGTGTGCGCCCAGAGCTCTTCCGTCATGAATGGCATGAAGGGATGCAGGAGCTTGTAGATTTCTTCCAGGATGTAGGCCGCACAAGCTTGGGCTTCCTTCTTGGCGCCCTCGTCCGTACCGTTGAAGACAGGCTTCAGCAGCTCGAGATACCAGTCGCAGACCTGGTTCCAGACGAAGCGGTAGAGGGCGCCCGCCGCGTCGTTGAAGCGGTAGGATTCCAGGGCTTCCGTAACGTCACGTTCCGTACGGGCAAGCTCCGTCAGGATCCAGCGGTTGATTGTCAACTCGGCGGCCTCGGGCACGAAGTGCGGATCGCTCTTGGCGCCGTTCATCTCGGCGAAGCGCGTCGCATTCCAGAGCTTGGTGCCGAAATTGCGATAGCCGGCAATGCGGGCCGGATCGAGCTTCACGTCACGACCCTGCGCTGCCATGATCGCCAGCGTGAAGCGTAGCGCGTCGGCGCCGTATTCATCGATCAGTCCCAGCGGATCGATGACGTTGCCCTTGGACTTCGACATCTTCTGGCCGTTCTTGTCGCGGACCAGCGCGTGCACATAAACCGTGTGGAACGGCTCGACCGGAACGCCATCGTCATCCTTCATGAAATGCAGGCCCATCATCATCATGCGGGCAACCCAGAAGAAGATGATGTCGAAGCCGGTGACCAGAACGTTGGTCGGATAGTAGCGGTCCAGTTCCGGGGTCTTGTCCGGCCAGCCGAGCGTCGAGAACGGCCAGAGCGCGGAGGAGAACCAGGTGTCGAGAACGTCTTCATCGCGCGTCAGGATTTCGCCCGGCTTGAAGTTCTCGAGCAGGTCTTCGACGTAGGCCTTCATCGGGCCTTCGTGCGAGAGATAGTGTTGGATCGCCGCCTGCAGGGCTTCCTCTTCGGTTTTCTCGACGAAGACCTGACCATCCGGACCGTACCAGGCCGGGATCTGATGGCCCCACCAGAGCTGACGGGAAACGCACCACGGCTGGATGTTTTCCATCCACTCGTAATAGGTCTTGTCCCAGCTGCGCGGAACGAGCTTGGTCCGGCCTTCGCGGACCGAGGCGATCGCCGGTGCCGCGAGCGTCTTGGCATCGACATACCACTGTTCGGTCAGGCGCGGCTCGATCGGAACACCACCACGGTCACCATGGGGAACCATGTGCTTGTGCGGCTCGACCTTGTCGAGCAGGCCGCCTTCTTCAAAGATACGAACGAGGATCTTGCGGGCCTCGAAACGATCCTTGCCCTCAAGTTCGTCCCAGGCGCCGTGCAATGCGGCGGCATCAGGAATCCCCTCCAGGAAATCCTCATTATCCTTGAGCGTGATCCGCGCGTCGGCAGTTAGCACGTTGACGACGCGCAGACCGGCACGTTTGCCAACATCGAAGTCATTGAAATCATGTGCCGGCGTCATCTTGACAGCGCCGGTTCCGGCCGTCGGGTCCGGATAATCATCGGCGACAATCGGAATGCGACGGCCGACGATCGGCAGGATGACATGCTTGCCGACGAGCGGCTTGTAGCGCTCATCCTTCGGGTTCACCGCGACGCCGGTGTCGCCGAGCATCGTCTCCGGGCGAGTGGTCGCGACGACGATATAATCGCGCGTTTCCCATTCCGTCGCCTTGCCATCGTCATCGAAGGCGATGGGATGCTGATAGGTGACGCCGGGCTCCAACGGATAGCGGAAGTACCAGAGATTTCCGTTGACCTCGTGCTGCTCCACTTCGATGTCGGAGATCGCCGTCAGGAGTTTCGGATCCCAGTTGACAAGGCGCTTGTCCCGATAGATTAGGCCTTCCTTGTAAAGCGTTACAAAGACTTCAAGAACGGCGGCCGAAAGCCCCTCGTCCATCGTGAAGCGCTCACGCGACCAATCGCAGGAGGCGCCGAGGCGCTTCAACTGGTTGAAGATAAGGCCGCCGGATTCGGCCTTCCATTCCCAGACCTTGTCGATGAAGGCTTCGCGGCCCATATCGCGACGGCCAGGCAGCTGCTGTTCCATCAGCTTGCGCTCGACAACCATCTGGGTGGCGATGCCGGCATGGTCCATGCCCGGCTGCCAGAGCACATCCTTGCCGCGCATACGCTCGAAGCGAACCATGATGTCCTGCAGCGTGTTGTTCAGCGCGTGTCCCATGTGCAGCGAGCCGGTCACATTCGGCGGCGGGATCACGATGGTAAAGGTCTCGGCGCCCGGCTTGGCATTGGCGCCCGCGCGGAAGGCGTCCGCCTCATCCCATTTCGCAGCGATTTTCGGTTCAACGGCAGCGGAATCGTAGGTCTTGTCGAGCATTTGGGGACCAAAATCTGGAGGTTCTTAGATGCGGGTTGTAAATAGGATGGCTTCGGGCAAGTCAATAAAAAAGCCGCCCCGGAGACCGGAGCGGCTTTTGAGAAAGGGCGTTTCCGATCAGCGGCGCGGGCCGCGCGCCACGCGTTCGATCTCTTCGCGCACGAGACGCTCAACCAGGGTCGGCAGATTGTCATCCAGCCACTCGCGCAGCATCGGGCGCAGCATGTCTTCGGCGATCTCGTCGAGCGAGCGGCGCTCGGCGCCATCGATAGCGGCAGCAAGCTCCTCAAAGGAACGAGCGATCTGCAGTCCGGCGTCACGCGAGATTAGTGCCGGCTGCTGCTCATGCTCAACGAGGCCTGGCATAGTTTCTACCGCCGTCGGTTCCGCGACGGCTACTTCAACCGCCGGGACGGCAGCTGACCGTGGCTCCATGGCAACGACCGGAGGCAATTCGAAAGGAACCTCTACGGGCGGGCGAACAGCAACAATTTTCGGCGCAGGAGCTGAAATGGGTGCGGTAAAGGCTTCCGCAGGACGAGGAGACGACGCCGCCGGAGCCGGCGCCGTGCCAACAGCTTCCGGCGCTTCGGTCCTGTCCTCCGCACTTCCTACCTCCGGTGGCCGAAATGCCGGCGGCACTTCGCGCTGCAACTGGGCAGCGTTCCGCTCCGAGGCGGCACGGACGCGCGCAGCGACATCGGCAAGAGACATGGCGCGCGGCTGTGCCTCCGGCACCGGAGCCGAGCCTGCCGAGTTGGCAGCGACGAAACGCGGATCGGGATGAGCGACCGTTTCAGGAAATTCCACGCCAGCGTAGGTCTCGTCCACCGTCAAATGAATGTCCGATTCGCGATCGTCCTCGTCAGCACCATAAACCGCCGGCAGTGACGCGGAGAGTGCCCTGCCCGCACCCGGGTCATTGCTCTCGATGATCTGGCGGATCGACGCCAGAATCTCTTCCATGGACGGTTCACGCGCTACGCTTGGCTGAGCCATATCTATCCCCGTTATTCCGAAAAACGACCGGATTGCGTGGAATGGGCATCCGAATCACCCATACCTTAGGATAGCCGAGGATTTAAAAAAATCATCGCGAATCAAATGAATGATGCCATGCACAGCTTTTCTGGCACGCTGCCCGGCGCCCCGATTCCATGGCGGGAAAGAAA
Source organism: Hyphomicrobiales bacterium (assembly GCA_900466985.1). Classification (GTDB taxonomy): domain Bacteria; phylum Pseudomonadota; class Alphaproteobacteria; order Rhizobiales; family Rhizobiaceae; genus Rhizobium. The sequence continues at coordinate 286,765 of UBOA01000014.1, read as the reverse complement.
ACGGGCGCCAGAGGCGCCCGTTGAAAATCAGTCATCGCAAACTGCGCTCAGAATACGAATTCGCGCGCCTTGGCAAAACCGGGAAGCGGCTTCACGGAGGCGTTGAAATAGACGTTTTCGGAAATCGTGCCGCGCTCGCTCACGAAAACCTTCGCACGCGCCGAACCGCCGTAACCCTGTACAGTGACCAGACGGCCGCCGTCACGAAGCTGCGACAGCAAGGAGGAAGGAACCTCCTCGACCGAGCCACTGACGAAAATGAGGTCATAGGGAGCGCCCGACGCGCTGCCCGCATTGAGCGGCCCCGTGACGACCGACACATTTGTGTAGGCGGCAAGGTTGGTCTTGGCTTCCGCCGCCAGCGTTTCGTCCTCTTCAACCGCGATCACCGTACCGGCAAGCTGCGAAAAAAGAGCCGATACATAGCCACTGCCAGCGCCGATCTCGAGGACGACGTCATCCTTCGTGACAGCCGCAAGCTGGAGCAGCTTTGCAAGCGGCGACGGCTGCATGAGGTAACGCGCCGGCTTGCCGGCAGCCGCAGGACAGATTTCGACGTCGCGATCGATATAGGCGAGCGGCTTGGCCTTCTCAGGAACGAAAGCCTCGCGCGGCACCGTGAGGAAGGCCGTCAGCACTGAATGCGAGGTGACGTCCGTCGTGCGAAGCTGGTTGTCGACCATGTTTGCGCGTGCTGATTCGAAATTCATCATGTCCTCTCGCCCGTGGAAGCGGCTTTGTCTGCACGTCTCTTAATCTCAGCACACCGGCCTTTCAAGGCTTCGCGAATGCCTGCGCCAAGAATTCCAGTACGAGTGTCGCGGAAGTGACCCGACCGCAATCCTTCATGGAACAAACGCGGACGCTGTGATATTATTGCAACCGGAGGAATAGAGGAGGAGTAGGCCATGCCGAATATCATCGAATATCTCTCGTTGTTCGACTTCTTCATCATCGCAACACTGGTCGGCATCTTTTGCTGCGGTCTTTTCGATCGTGAAACGAGTTGACTGCCTGCCTTCAGGCCGTTGTCAGTTTCTGCCCCGATAGTGTAGTTCCCTTGGGATTCGACGGACGGGACATGGCAATCAAACCAATTTTGCTGGGCAGCCTTTTCATCTGCGTGCTGCTCGCGATCATTCTGCTGATTCCCTTTGTGCGTGTCGGCGCTCCGAATGTCTCGACGTCAGGCGTGTCACCAGTGCCGTCACTGCAGCGCGTGAACTGAACGCCAACGGCGGCGCTTTCGGTGGGACAAATGGACCGCCCCTGTAAGGTTCTTTTTAGGCAAGAACAAACGACGAAACATAGCTCTAAGCACAAATAGCGGTTGTCAGACGGGAGCTGTAACTTATCGGCGCCGACCTCGGAGCCTCCCCAGCCCCTCCCCGGTCGACAACCCGGCCGGGGCCCTTGATAGCCGCGGCCGGGGCCGCCCGGCGGGCGCTATTGCAGTTCCGTTTCCTCTTCTATGTCGACGAGAATGCCGTAGCGCAGCGCTTCTTCCTTTGCCTCTTTCAGGGCCTCGTCGATCAGTATCACCAGCACGTCGCCGTGCCGCTCGCGCTTCGCCATTTCCCGCGCCACGCTCAGGGCAAAGATCAATTGCGGCATTTGGGTCGCCGGCATGGAAGGCGCTCCTAACAACTCAACACAAAGCTTAGGGCCTATCGAAAATTCGGCAATCCGACGATTTGGGTATGGAAGACATGCGCCAGCGCTAGTGTTGTGTGGATTCTCACTATGCCGATGGAGCAATTGCCAAAGCAGGTGAATTTGGCGGCGAGGGAACGGACGCAACAAAGAGAGTGCTGTCTACACTGAAGGCGATTACGTCGAGGCGATAACCCAGAAGCCGGGAGGGCCAGCCTACTTGGCTAGCCCTCCAGCATTTCGGGACAGTGAACATACCCCCGCCGAGTCTGCCGCGAGCAATGGACCTGTTCAGCAAGTGGGTCCGGTGCCTCAAAGCCCCACCGTCCTCCGCAGACTTGCAAGGACACAATAGCCCCGTAGCAGGGGCTATCCTAGACGGACCTAGGTCCTAGTCCGATTGGAGTAGGTGGTTGTCGAGGCTAGGATCGGAGTTTCGTCGGATGGAACCAGCACGTTGAATTTGCCGCACGTTGTCGATCGAATGGCGACCTAGAGACCCAATTATGACACCGCGGCCATGTAGGGAACACGGCCGCAAATGAATGACTGCAGAATGTCTAGAAAGGTTTGGAGGCCTCGCCCGGAATTGAACCGGGGTACAAGGATTTGCAGTCCTCTGCGTCACCACTCCGCCACGAGGCCTCACGACGCTTCATGACCGAAGCGTTGGCGGGCATTTAGAATGAATAGAAATCGAGTGCAAGAGGGTAGTTGAAAAACCGGCGGTATTTTGGATCGTCATGCCGCCGGTTCCGTGATCAACCACTAGTAGGGCGAATAGCACTGCCGCCGCGGACCGTAATAGGGCTGATAGGTGTTGTCATAGGCCCGATAGGATCGGTAGCGGCTGTAACACCAATCGACGTGCGAATTGCCCACCGGTCTGGCCTGCGGCTGCGAAGCGATCAGGCCGCCGATGAGCGCGCCGGCAGCAAGACCGCCGAGCAGCGCGCCAGCATCGTTGTAATCGTTATGGTAGTAGCCGTCGCGATAATAGCGATCTCCGTAGTGGCGATTTCCGTAGTACCGATTTCCGTAGTCGCGATTCCCGTAGTGGCCATGGCGGTAACCGCCACAACGATAGATGCTGCAGCGGTCGAAGCCGCGGCTGTTTCTGACGCCGGAATCTCCAAACCCACCGCGACTCTGAGCGGAATGCTCATCCCCTGAGTTTTCGGCAAAAGACGGACCGACGCCAGCGAGGCTCGTCGCAATTGCCAACACCAATACCGCAAGTTTCTTCATTCCGGCACCTTCTCATTTCCTGCGTACTTCGCGTGAAAAACGCTCAGGATAATAACGTCCAAAAAGCTTCCAAGTTCCGCCCTACGCCTTCCATCTCCGGGCGAAAAGAATCGCGGCTGGTGCAATTGTGACACTTTTATTGCAAGTCCCGCTATTTTATGACGACCTTCAAAAATAGCTATGGATGGATGGAATGCTCAGCTGGTTTCGTAAACTTCTACCGCGCGAGGATCAGTTCTTTGATCTCTTTGCCCAGCACTCCCGAACGATCGTAGGCGCGGCGGAAGCGCTCAACGAATTGCTTGCAGGTCAGGATATCGAACACCACTGCGACCGGATCGTCGCGCTCGAAAACGATGCCGACAACATCACGCGCGAGGTGCTGCTTGCGGTCCGCCGGAGCTTCATCACGCCTTTCGACCGTGTTGATATCAAGGATCTGATCCAGTCGATGGATGATGCGATCGACATGATGCATAAGACCGTCAAGACGATCCGTCTCTTCGAGCAAACCGAATTCGATCCGCGCATGCAGGAAATGGGAGCGGCCATCGTCCAGGCCGCACACCTCATAGCCGAGGCGATCCCCCTGCTCAGCCGCATCAACGCCAATGCCCCGCGCCTGATGGCCATTACCGAGGAAGTCACCCGCGTCGAAGGACGCTCCGACGAACTGCACGACAATGGCTTGAAGGAACTTTTCGTGCGGCACGGCGCGTCGAATGCGATGGCCTATATCATTGGCAGCGAAATCTACGGCGAACTCGAAAAGGTCGTCGATCGCTTCGAGGACGTTGCCAATGAAATCAGCGGCATCGTGATCGAGAACGTCTAGATGGACGCCACCCTCGCCTTTCCATTGCTGGCGGCTCTCATCGCAGTCGCTCTCTTCTTCGACTTCCTGAACGGCCTGCACGATACGGCGAATTCGATCGCGACGATCGTTTCGACGCGTGTGCTCAGGCCGCACCACGCGGTCGTCTGGGCCGCCTTCTTCAATTTCATCGCGTTCCTGTTCTTCGGCCTGCACGTGGCCGAGACCTTGGGGACGGGCATCATCGATCCCAACATCGTCACGCCGCTGGTGATCTTCTCGGCGCTGATGGGCGCAATCATCTGGAATATCGTCACCTGGATCTTCGGTATCCCGTCGAGTTCCTCCCATGCGCTGGTCGGCGGGCTGGTAGGCGCGGGCCTCGCAAAAGTCGGCTTCAGCTCGATCGTATGGGGCGGATTGCTAAAAACAGCCGGCGCGATCGTCATGTCGCCGCTGATCGGCTTCATCCTGGCGCTCTTCCTCGTTCTTGCCGTTTCCTGGATCTTCGTTCGGCAAACGCCGTTCGCCGTCGATCGGACGTTCCGCCTCATGCAGTTCGTTTCCGCCTCTCTCTACTCGCTGGGCCATGGCGGCAATGATGCGCAGAAGACAATGGGCATCATAGCAGTGCTCCTCTACTCGCAGGGTTATCTCGGCGGAACCTTCCACGTACCGCTCTGGGTGGTCCTGTCCTGTCAGACAGCCATGGCTATGGGGACGCTCTTCGGCGGCTGGCGAATCGTTCACACGATGGGATCGAAGATAACCCGCCTTAACCCGATGCAGGGATTCTGCGCGGAGACCGGCGGCGCGCTGACGCTCTTTGCGGCCACGTGGCTCGGCATCCCTGTTTCCACGACGCACACGATCACCGGCGCCATCATCGGCGTTGGCGCGGCACGGCGCGTTTCAGCCGTCCGCTGGGGCCTGGCGGGCAACATCGTCGTCGCCTGGGTCATTACGCTTCCGGCAGCAGCGCTCATCTCCGCGTTTTTCTACTGGGCCGTGGGCCTGTTCAGCTGATCAAGGGGCGGGTTTCCGCCCCTTCGTCCACCAGACGGACAATCGCCGCCGCATCCGCCGGACGAGAGGCAGATCGTGCGATAGAATGATGAACCCCAGCGGAAGCATCCAGAAGCCGAGGATGGGCAGGAATCCCAAAATACCGCCCAGGATCAGCACGACGCCGATCGACATCCGGGCAAGGCGCGACCGCGGAAATGGGATACTTACCGACCCCAGAATGAGACGGCCCGTGGTGTGGTCTATGCCAAACCGCTTGGCGGCCGGTTTTCCAGTGGCATGATGTGCTTCAGTCATCCACAGGAGATGGGGTTATACAGAACGAATACAAGCGGATGTCATTTTTTTGAAAAAACCGCTTGGCAAATCGGGCAAGCATTTGTATTAGGCCACTCACACCGCGGCGAGCGGTGATCCCTGGTAGCTCAGCGGTAGAGCATTCGACTGTTAATCGACAGGTCGCCGGTTCGAATCCGGCCCGGGGAGCCAGTTTTCTCAGCTAAATAGCTGAATTTGTTTTGGGAGTCGGTTCTTGATTGAGCCGGCTCCTAATTTCTTTCCTAACTGCGTTTTCTGTGGATTGGGGTTCGCCTCCGCAGTTGGCTCCAGAAAAGTGTTTACGTTGCCCAGTACAACAGAACGCCTGATCAGCAAGCGTCCTTTCGGTCTGCATCGGTTGAATTGGCTACAGCTATCGCTGAAGAGGGGATCGCAACAGAGCGAACCGAATCGTTCTTGGTTGAGACCGCCGCCAACATTGGACTTGGCAATCAGCCATCTCGCTCTGCTGTCCTCGGCACAAACACGATTCGCAACGTCTCCGCGGTCATGGTGTTGGGCGCTTTAGCACTATTCCCTACCCAATTTGCTGTCACAGCGTCCTGGATTGCGGCCGTGCTGATCGCTGAGGGCGCGAAAAGGTCCAATGCTGGCCAAGAGGCCGCCAACATCGTCAGGGACGCAATAGATGACCCGAAGCAACATAAGAACCTCATGAAACTGGCGCCTTTTATACGCAAGCACGAGAGCCAACTGCGGGCGATTGCTGGAGATCAGCGGGAGTTTAAGTTTCTTCATCAGTGGCTTGATTGGCTCAAGGTGAAGCACGACGACGACCAACTCTGACTTTTCCTTGTTCGGAACTTTTCCACGCCCCATCGGTTCTCCCAATGCAGCGCCCCCAACACGCTGCAAGGACCAAGCATCGCCCAAATGCTGGTCCATTCAAAATGCCCGGCGGGATTCCCTCCCTGCCGGGCTTTTGCTTGCTCATCACGGGGAACCTTAAACACCATCCGCAGTTCTCGGAATGCGATGACAATTCAGCTGGTCATTGTAAGCTGGAATCCAGTCCCAACTTGTGACCAGCCGAAAGGCTCGGTACATTTTGTGCCGGGCCTTTTTTCATTGTCACGGCTGCCGGGATATTGCGCTTTGAACTCTTCACGTCGTGATTGTATCCTGACTGTCCGGCGGCAAATGGAGGGCGATACCAATGAAGCGCATGTTCTATCTGGCCGTAACGCTGTCGGCGGTCGCCGCCCTTGCCGGCTGTCGCAGCGCCACTCCTGACCCACAGGTCAGTCGGCAGGGAATTCCCGCGGGCAGTACGACGGTCAGAGCCGGCATGCTCCACGCCAAGCAACAGCAGCAGGAACAGCAGCAGCCGCTCTCCAAATTCGAGACTCGTTGCCGCCAAATGAACGATGCGCTTCGTTGCCAGACGAACTGACCATCAAATACGTGGCCAACCACACGAAACCGCGACAAAACCACTCGGCCCATTGATCACCACGAGCTGAAACCCCACCTGCGGGGGCACAATCGATATCAACTCTCGTGATCCCAAATGCCTATCTTCGAAAATACTGCACGGATAAACTGTGCAGACACCTCTGGACGCCGCCTGGTTATAATCGAACAACGAAAATTTCCATCATCTCCGCCGAACGGGAAACCTCAAGCGCCGATCATCGACTACATGACCGAGGACGGCCAAGTTGCGAATAAGATCGACGACGAGACCTTTCTACTGCTCCTAACCGACGAAGTCTTCCATCGGACGTGAGCAGCCGCCGACGGCCCATCCCAGAGTCCAACTCAGGCAAACCTTTGTATAGTTTCGGAAGGTGCGGTCGGCTGCTAGGCTGCGATTGCCTCGGTTCCCCTCCCATGAGGCAAAAGCAGCGCCCGGTTCCCCCCTATCACCGGGCGGGCGGATATCAAATCCGCGTTGACCGCCCCGGCTGAGCCGAGGCGGTCTCTTTTTGGATGAAAGGCCACTCAACCTTTCGATTGATCAGCGTCCTGCGGCGTAGGCGCGAACACTTCATCGCAGTGCTGGTATAGGGCCATAAGAAAAGGCTCGCCACGAAGCACAGGAGACGAGCCTTTTGAGTCATGTCGGCGTTGCCTGTCACGATAACCTTCCGTGACACTCACAAGGGTGGGCCCAGAAGATTAAGATAACGCTAATGTAATTAGGCATTGCATAAAGCAACCATGCCGTGTCATTCTAATTACCTCGCGTTGCCTTTGAGGGGAATGAGCAATGGCAGAAGAACGCAAGCAAGAGACAATTCGACATGCGCAGCCATGGGAGCCCGACTGGCGAACGTCTATTCTCGCTCAAATCATGGAAGGTGGCCTGTCTGCCGCACAAGCCAAGCTCGACACCGGCGATTTTGATCCTGCAAATCAATATGTCGAGGTATCGGTACCGCTAAGAGTTAGGATCCAAATCCCGGTAGACGCCAATCGAAAGCTGATGTGGAGTGATGCAGGCGTACTATGCGGTTGTCGCTGGTCGCAGCCCGGGGTTTGTGTGTGTACTGGGCCTGGCGCCGGCGATCCGAGATGCAATTGCGATCCAATTGTAGCCGTAGCCGAAACGGCTGAGTACTAAAGGCCAGACGGAACATCCCTTGGAGCTCCATCTTTGCCCAGCGTGAAGAAAAACCGCCGGCATTCGCGCCGACGGGTTTCGAGGGGCTTGCCACAGTCGGTGTCCGTGGCACTACGGGCTAGAAATTAAAATAGAGGCTGACACCTGATCTACGATCATAAGGGTAATAGTCGCGATAGCCATATCTTGGATAGCCGTAGTACCGCGGACGGTAGCACGAGCCATAATACCGGCAGTCGCGGTAAGCGTACCGCCGATTCTTCCAGTGGCCATACGCATATCCGTTACCATGGCCGCGGTGCTTGACCTGCTGGACGTCGGCGGTGTGGATATGTACTGCTTTAGGCACGACGATCGGCGTGGCGTTTAGTGGCAGGGCGAAAGATCCAGCCAGGACCATGGCTGCGAGTGCGGGCACAAGTTTCTTCATCGGTGCATCCTTTCAGGCTGCGAGTCTGGGTTAATAAGCATTAACCTCCGATGAACGGCTGCGCGTTGTGGACTTCGCAAAGAACGCCAGCGAGCTCCAGCACCTACACCAGCGACTAGACGAGCAGTGAAACGGCACGCATCCGATCACTGTCGCTCCGGTTGACCCGATGACAACGCCGAGATCACACCACAGCCGAGGCGCTGGATTGCCGAGGCATGCCGCAAGCGAATTCGGGTGTTGATACCCGAAGTAGCGAGAGCGGCGTATCCATCAGCGACGCCTGCCGCGAATACGACAACTAATCTGACGCATCGCTGATTTCCAAAGGGCCGGTCTGACCGGCCCCCTTTCGCTTCATGCTGCCGGCCCGCTCGGCTGGGGTAAAGCCCCTGTGGCCGGACGGCTCCCATAAGCTGAATTGTCACTGGCCAGAGACTTTTATTTCGGGTTAGACTGCACCCATTCTCCTGCCGAATGGCGCGAGCGTTTTTTTGTCGACCTTGGAGCGCTCGCCTATTGGCTTCGATGAGCGCTTCAAACGGTCTTTGGGAGTTCTAGTTGTTTCTATTGTGAGCAGATTTTCTATTGTGAGCAGACTTCCGCGTAGAACATAGACGTTCGCCAGGACGTCTATTCGCGGAGCTGACGAGAGCGGATGGCGGCCTTTTAGGCAGATGACCTCCTGTCTGGCCGTCATCCGCCTCGTCCTTGTCTGGAAACTGAACATCACTCCGCGGGATGCGGCATCGCCGGACGGGCGTGCTTTTCAAGCGGTCGCTCCCGCCATCCCGTCGAGCGATTGACCAGCCAGAAATAGAGGCCATAGGGAAGAAGATTGACCAGCTTCATCATGTAGGTGAAGCGCTTCGGGAAGGTGATCTCGAAACGTTGAGACTTGAGTCCCGCCGAAATCTGTTCGGCGGCCGCCTCGACCGAGACCAGCGAGGGCATCGAGAATTTGTTCTTCTTCATCGCAGGCGTATCGACGAAGCCCGGATTGATCAGCTGAATGCGGATGCCCATCTTGTCGAGATCGAATTTCAAGCTCTCGGCCATGTTGATCAAGGCGGCTTTGGTGGCGCCGTAGGCCGCGCTCGTCGGCAGGCCGCCATAGCCGGACACGGATGAAACGACAGCGATCTGCCCCTGCCCCTTCGCCTTCATGTGCCGCACGGCCGGGATGAGGCAATTCACGACACCCTGCAGATTGACCGCGAAGCTCCGCTCGAAATCGGTGAGCTGCAGCTCCTCCGCGTGTACGGGGAGATAGACACCCGCATTGAAGACCGCCAGCGCAAGCGCGCCATGTTCATATTCGATTGATGCGAGCACGTGCTCCATGTCTTCGGCGTTGGTGACATCGCCGTCGAGCACGATGATGCTGCCGGGTAGGTCCGAAGCTTCGGCCTGCAATTCGGCAAGCTTCTCATGGTCGCGAGCGGTGACGGCGACCTTGTATCCATCTCCGGCGAGCTTCAATGCCAGCGCTCGCCCTATGCCGGAACTCGCGCCGGATATCCAGGCTATTCCATGTTCGGGACGGGCGACGAAATCTGGCATGGCACATCTCCTCCGGGCTGTTTTCCAAACGTCAAAACAGGTCCGGGAGTTCCTCGCCATCTCCCGGTTTCAAGGGAATATCACGCCATTGTGGCTGCTTTCAGCCGATCAGGTCTCGGATGAACTGGGGGAAGGAGCCGGTGAGCTTGATCGGCGCGTCAAAAACCGAAAACGCGATGCAGGGACGATCCTTTTCGGCAACAAGCCGGTGGTCGACGCTCTCGTCGGCGACCGAGATGTCGCCAGGCCCGAAACGGCCGCGGCTGTCGTTGAACGCGCCATCCAGGATCAAAGTGAGCTCCATGCCCTTGTGGGTGTGTGCAGGCAAAGCCCGGCCAGCCTTGATCCACATCAGGGTGACTTCGCAGCCGTTGATGTTTGTGGAGTATTCCTTGAAACCGGGAAGCTTCGTCCTCCAGGGGACCGTATCCACATCGTAGCCGACCAGGTTGCGGATCGCCTTCGGGAAAAAGCCTTGTTTTTCCGGCAGATCGGCGGGCTTTTCGGCGGGCGGCGCAGAGGCGAAGACGGCGGCGAGGCGCACTTGGCGATCGCCCATTGCGGCTTCAGGTGTCTCCTCGAGGGCCTCCCCAGCAAGGGATTCCAGATCTCTTACCAGCAAGCGATGATCGGGCTTCATTTCAAGATGCGATTCGACCAGCACGCGCGCCGGCTCAGGAAGGGATCCGGCGACGTAATGCGCCATCAACGCATCGACCGTGTCGATATGCTCGTGAACCATGACGGTTTCGGTCGTTTTCGCTTCTAGAGACTGTTTTGTGGCCATCCCTACGTTGAAAGTCAATCTCCGGATCACAAGGCCGGCGAACGGCTCTGGCTCGAGCGCCTGGACGGCAGCGAAGTCTAATTTTGTCGCTGCGCTCAAAGGGATGGAATAGCATTTCTTGCCAACCTAGCCTTGTGAAGGGAAAAGACCGTTCCTAAACTAAGCGTTCAAAAGAGGCAGAGTCCATGACCGTCCATCCCTCCGTTCTAGAGGCAATCGGCAACACCCCGTTGATCAAGCTCAAGGGTGCGTCGGAAGCGACCGGCTGCACTATTCTCGGCAAGGCGGAATTCCTCAATCCCGGCCAGTCGGTCAAGGATCGCGCGGCGCTCTACATCATTCGCGACGCAGAGAAAAAGGGCCTGCTGAGGCCGGGCGGCGTCATTGTCGAGGGGACCGCCGGCAATACCGGCATCGGCCTGACGGTCGTTGCGAAGGCGCTCGGCTATCGGACCGTCATCGTCATCCCGGAGACGCAGAGCCAGGAAAAAAAGGACGCGCTGAAGTTGCTTGGCGCTGAACTCGTTGAGGTGCCCGCCGTTCCCTACAAGAACCCGAACAACTATGTGAAGGTCTCGGGAAGGCTTGCCGAGCAGCTGGCGAAGACGGATCCCAATGGTGCGATCTGGGCGAACCAGTTCGACAACGTCGCCAACCGGCAGGCTCACATCGAAACGACGGCCCGCGAGATCTGGAACGATACCAACGGCAAAGTCGACGGCTTTATCTGCTCTGTCGGCTCTGGCGGGACGCTTGCGGGTGTGGCCGCCGGCCTCAAGGCATTCAACAAGGACATCAAGATCGGCCTGGCCGATCCTGACGGCGCCGCACTCTATGAATTCTACCAGAACGGCGAACTCAAGTCCGCCGGCTCCTCGATCACCGAAGGAATCGGTCAGGGACGGATCACGGCCAACCTGGAAGGCTTCACGCCCGATTTCGCCTATAGCATTTCGGATGCGGAAGCCCTGCCCTACGTCTTCGATCTCGTCGAGCATGAAGGCTTATGCCTGGGCGGTTCGACGGCGATCAACATCGCCGGCGCAGTACGCCTTGCCAAGGAGCTCGGTCCCGGCCATACCATCGTGACAATCCTCGCCGACTACGGCAACCGCTACCAGTCCAAGCTTTTCAATCCCGATTTCCTGACGTCGAAGGGTCTGCCGGTTCCGGCGTGGCTCGCCAAGACGCAAGACATACAGATCCCATACGAACCAGCAGCGTGAGATCCCATGCCCGTCAATGCCCTCTATCGTGACGATTTCTATCTTTCGACATGCGAGGCGGTGGTAACCGCCGTTCACGACGACGGGGGCATTGAGCTGGATCAAACCTGCTTCTATGCGACATCGGGAGGCCAGCCGGGCGATACGGGATTCCTCGAGCGCACCGACGGCAGCAAGATCACGCTTGGGCAGACGAAGCATGGAGCGACCAAGGACATCGTCGTGCATGTGCCGCTCGAGGGTCAGGAACAGCCGGCCGTCGGCGAGAAGCTGGTACTGCATGTCGACTGGCCGCGCCGCTACAAGCTGATGCGGATGCACACCGCCTGTCACCTGCTCTCCGTCGTCTGCTCCTTTCCGATCACCGGTGCAGCTGTCGGCGAGGATGAGAGCCGTGTCGACTTCGATATGACCGAGACGATCGATAAGGACGACGTCACCGAAAAACTCATGGAACTGGTGCGGCAGAATCATCCGGTCTACCTGCAGTGGATTACCGACGAGGAGCTTGCTGCCAACCCTGGTATCGTCAAATCCAAGAACGTCCGTCCGCCGATCGGGCTCGGCCGGGTAAGCCTCGTCTGCATCGGCGAAAACTCTGCGATTGACAGCCAGCCCTGCGGCGGCACACATGTGTCCGAAACTCAGGAAGTCGGTCAGATTCACATTGCCAAGATCGAGAAGAAGGGCAAGGAAAACCGCCGCTTCCGCATTCGCTTCGGCGCTCCCGGCGACGAAGCCTGAAGCCCAGGGAGAGCAGAATGAGCGAAGAAAAGAGCCGTTTCGTCGTTTCGGCCGATTGGCTGCAGGCGGAACTGGGCAAGCCGGATTTGCGTGTCCTGGATGCGTCCTTCTATCTGCCGGCGCAGAAGCGCGATGCCGACGCCGAATACGCCGCCGGCCATATCCCGGGCGCCATCCGCTTCGATCAGGACAAGATCGCGGATCATTCCGTACTGCTGCCGCACACGATCCCCTCGCCAGAGCTTTTCGCAACCGAAGTCGGCAAGCTCGGCATCGGGGAAAACGATCGTATCGTCGTCTATGATGGCATCGGGATGTTCGCATCGCCGCGTGTCTGGTGGCTGTTTCGGGTGATGGGCGCACGGAATGTGTACGTACTCGATGGCGGACTGGACGGATGGAAAGTGGAAGGTCGGCCGCTTGAGGCAAACGTTCCGCGCCACGAGCCAAAGGTTTTCAAGCCCACCTATGACGCCTCGCGGGTCGTCAATCTCGACACCATGCGGGATATCGTTGCAAGCGGTGCGCTGCAGATAGCGGATGCCAGGAGCGCGGGCCGCTTTGCAGCGATAGAGCCTGAGCCGCGCGCTGGCATGCGCTCCGGTCACATGCCGGGCGCGCGAAACCTGCCATCGGGTGTCTTCGCTACCCAGGGCCGCTTCAAGTCCCTGCCGGAACTCAAGCAGACGATCGAGGAGGCGGGCGTAGACCTGTCGAAGCCCGTGGTCACGTCCTGCGGTTCGGGCATCACCGCGGCCATCATCACGCTGGCGCTGGAATCGCTCGGCCATACCGACAACAAGCTCTACGACGGTTCCTGGAGCGAATGGGGTGGCCGGGACGACACGCCTGTTGTCACCGGCCCGCCGGAACCGGTCAAAGCCTGACACGATGGTGAAGCCCCCCTCTTCCCTAAAAGCCCATATTACGCGCCTGGAAATGACGGCACCGCCGAAGGCAAGCCTTCCGGTGCCGATCAACATCCAGACGGCGATCATGCGGGCTCCCGACATTCCGCTGCCATTCTATCGCTATCTCTACCGTCAGGTCGGTGCTAGGTGGCAGTGGGTGGACCGGCTGCGGATGCTTGACGAGGATTTGGCCAGGTCGCTGCACGACAAACGCAACAACATCAGCGTGCTCTACGTCAACGGCGCGCCTGCTGGCTTCTACGAGTACTTCGTTGAGGATGAGGACACGATCGAGCTCAGCCACTTCGGGCTGTTCGAGCATGCGCTTGGTCTGGGGATCGGAAAGTGGTTCCTGCTGCAGGCGCTCTACGCGATCTGGACACTCAATCCGAAGCGGGTGACGACGACCACCAACGATCTTGATCACCCGCGCGCTTTGCAGCTCTACCAGATGTTCGGCTTTTCACCGGTCTCCACCGGTTCGGGCATCGTCCGGCCGCTCAGCGACAAGGAACTTCTGGAGTTGAGCAAGAAGGACTGGTGAGTCGGCCAGAAGCTGGAGCCCTCGAGGGCTCTGGCAGGAATCGGGTGGTTTCTACCCCGATAAAGGCGCATCTCTCATGGCAATCAGCAAGGAGATCCGCCATGACCGACATCCGCTTTTCCGCCATGCCCACCGCCGACGCCGAGAATCTCTGGAACGGCGGCACAGACGCCTACGGTTTCCTGCCCGAGACGATGGTCTCCGACGGGCCAGGCCATCCCTGCCGTCATTGCCTGAAGAATATCGATGCCGGCGAGGAATTGCTGGTATTCGCCTACCGGCCGTTTCCGGAGCTTCAGCCCTATGCTGAGACCGGTCCGGTCTTTCTCCACAAGGAGCCCTGCGAACGCTATGCCGCGGAAGAGGTCCTGCCGCCGGTTCTGACCAGCCCGGATTTCATCGTGCGCGGTTACAATGCCGATAACCGGATCGTCTACGGCACAGGCGCGGTAACGCTGACGCCTTTTATCCGCTCCTATGCCGCCCAACTCCTCGAGCGGCCGGAGATCGCCTATGTGCACGTCCGGTCGGCGCGCAACAATTGCTATCAGTGCCGTATCGACAGATGACAGGCAAAGGGCCGGTCGCAGGAGAATGCGACTAGCCCAACCTAACGCAACGTGATGGGATTTACGCTACGTTCAGTACGCTTTCCGGGGCGTAGGCTTCGTAGCCCAGCGCTTCAGCCACCGGCTTATTGGTGACGCGTCCCTTGTGGATGTTGAGACCGTTCCTGAGGTGGCGATCTTCCGCGATCGCACGCAGGCCGCGGTCGGCAAGCGCCAGACCATAAACCAGCGTCGCATTGTTCAGGGCATGCGCCGAGGTGACCGGCACGGCGCCTGGCATGTTGGCGACGCAGTAGTGCACCACGTCATCGACAACGTAGGTCGGTTCGGAATGGGTCGTTGCATGCGACGTCTCGAAGCAGCCGCCCTGGTCGATGGCAACGTCGACGATGACAGAGCCTCGCTTCATCCCCGACAGCATTTCGCGGGTGACAAGCTTCGGCGCGGCGGCACCCGGAATGAGCACGGCCCCGATCACGAGATCCGCCGCGAAAACTTCTTCCTCCAGAGCCTGAATGCTGGAATAGCGCGTGTGGACGCGACCGCCGAAGATATCGTCAAGCTGGCGGAGACGCGGCAGCGACTTGTCGAGGATGCTGACATCGGCGCCGAGACCCGCGGCCATCCTGGCGGCATGCAGGCCGACGACGCCGCCGCCAATAATCGCGACCTTCGCCGGCAGCACGCCGGGAACGCCGCCGAGCAAGATCCCCAGGCCGCCATTGGCCTTCTGCAGGGCGGTCGCACCAGCCTGGATAGACAGGCGTCCGGCCACCTCGGACATCGGCGCAAGGAGGGGCAGACCACCCCGATCGTCCGTTACGGTCTCATAGGCAACAGCGGTGACGCCGGACGCGAGAAGACCCTTGGTTTGTTCCGGATCGGGCGCGAGGTGAAGATAGGTGTAGAGAATCTGGCCATCGCGAAGCTGCGCCCACTCGGAGGGTTGCGGCTCCTTGACCTTGACGATCATGTCGCACTTCTCGAAGATTTCCTTGGCCGAGGCGGCAATCTTTGCGCCAGCGGCGGCGTAGGCGGCGTCATCAGCGCCAATGCCGGCGCCTGCCTTGGTCTCAACCCAGACCTCGTGGCCATGGGCGACGTATTCACGAACGGATGCAGGTGTCAGTCCGACACGATATTCATGATTCTTGATTTCCTTCGGGCAACCGACACGCATTGAGCGTTCCTCTCTCTTTATGTCCGCTTCGCGGAGTGTTTTTGACCGGGAAATCCAACCACCACACCCGCGAAATGTCCTTGCAAAGAAGGTTTGCGCAGCGGGTGATTTTCGAAGAATATTGCGAATTACAGCAAATAATCGAAAGTTCTTCGAATGTCCGAACCCGACGCCATCGATCTTGCGATTCTGAAGACGCTTCAGTCGGACGCCCGCATCACCAATGCCGACCTTGCAGCCAAGGTTGGACTGTCGCCATCGGCCTGCTCTCGGCGGCTTGACATACTGGAGAAGCGCGGCGTCATCCGCGGCTACCACGCCCACGTCTCTCACAAGTCGCTCGATTACAAGATGATCGCGATCGTGCACATCTCCCTGTCGGGCCAGTTTGCGAAGACGCTCTCCGAATTCGAAGCCGCGGTGAAACGCTGTCCGAACGTCTTGGTCTGTTATCTGATGTCGGGCGAATACGATTACATTCTCCGTGTCGCCGCGCGCGACCTCGAGGACTACGAGCGCATCCATCGCGACTGGCTCTCAGCGCTTCCGCACGTCGTAAAGATCAATTCCAGCTTCGCCCTGCGTGAAGTCATCGACAGGCCAAATGTCG
Organism: Hyphomicrobiales bacterium; assembly: GCA_900466985.1. GTDB lineage: Bacteria > Pseudomonadota > Alphaproteobacteria > Rhizobiales > Rhizobiaceae > Rhizobium. The sequence continues at coordinate 270,555 of UBOA01000014.1, read as the reverse complement.
GGCTTTGACAGAGAGCTGAAATCGGCAGACTGTCGCAGAATCGGGGCAGCGGCTTCGTCGTCCTCTGCCTGATCCCCCACGATAAGACCCCGTACGCATGAAATCCAAAACCCAAGGCTATATTTTCGTCCTGCTGGCGATCACAATCTTCTCGCTGCAGGACGGCATCTCGAAGCACCTGGCCTCCGCCTATCCGCCCGTCTTCATCACCATGATCCGCTACTGGGCCTTTGCCGCATTCACCATTGCGCTTGCTTGCAAGATGAGGGGTGGCCTCAAGCAGACGGCCAAGACAAAGCGGCCGCTCCTGCAGGTCTTCAGGGGCGTTTTGCTGGCCTCTCAGGTTGTCGTTGTCATCAATTGCTTCGCCCTGATCGGCCTAGCCCACTCGCAGGCAATCTTTTCGGCAACCCCGATTCTGATTGCGCTGCTCTCGATGCCGATCCTTGGCGAACGGGTGGGTTGGCGCCGCTGGACGGCGATTGGTGCGGGCCTGGTCGGGGTGCTGTTGATCCTGAAGCCGGAAGGCGAGTTCTTCGACGTCAAACTCCTGCTTGCTGTCTTCTCATGCTTCCTGTTCGCGTTTTACGTCATCGCTACGCGGCTTGTCAGTCGGGACGACTCGGCGATGACGAGCTTCTTCTATACGGGCGTCGTCGGCGGCATCGCCATGACGCTGGTCGGCCCTTTCTATTGGACCTGGATGTCGGGGTGGGACTGGGGCTGGATGACGCTTGTCTGTCTGACCAGCATATCGAGCCATTATTTTCTCATCCGGGCCTACGATATGCTGGATGCCGCCGCCGTGCAGCCGCTGACGTATCTGCAGCTCGTCTATGCATCGATTATCGGCGTGGTGATCTACAGCGAGAAGCTGAGCCTCACGATGATCATTGGCTCCGCCATCGTCGTGGCGGCAGGCATTTTCACCGTGTGGCGGGAACACGTCGTTGCGCGCAGAACACGTTTGCAGCGGGCTTCCCCACAATTCCAGATCGATCAATTAGAGCATTCTTAATGTTCCCCCAGTAGATTTCACCTACATGTTTCTGGTGGAGCGTAACATGCAGCGTAATCTGAATATCATTGCCCGAAAGGCCGAGCGGCGGTCCTGCCGTGTATTCGGCAAGGTCCGCTATCTCACCAAGGAAGTTGATGCTCGCATCCTCGATATGTCGGTTACCGGCGTAGCCGTCGAGATCCGGGCGCCGATCCACGCCGCAGCCGGCAGCCGCGTGCAAATCATCGCCGAAGACCTCGGCACGCTTCACGGCATCATCCGCTGGAGCCATAATGGCCGCCTCGGAATTCAGTTCGATCCGAACTCCAATGCCCGCGCGCAGGTGGCCTCATACTTCCGGTTCTTCCACAAGGAAGTAAAGCCAGTCCTCACTCGATAATTCCCTGTCATTTTCAGGGTTTACTCCTTCGCAAATCACCCTAGTCTCGCCATGGGCCGGGCGACGCGTGATTTTCGAAGGAGTTTTCATGTCTTCCATTGTGGATCTCTCACCAGTGACCCGCCGCTCGTTGCTTGGCGGCCTGGCCGCCACGTCCGCGCTCATCCTTCTTCATCCCTTCAGCGCGCGCGCCGCCGCCAATCAGGCGCATCTTCGCCTGATGGAAACGACCGACATTCACGTCAACGTCTTTCCCTACGACTACTATGCCGACAAGCCGAACGACACGATGGGCCTGGCGCGCACCGCGACGATCATCGACAACATCCGGGCGGAAGCTGCCAACTCGCTGCTGATCGACAACGGCGACGTGCTGCAGGGCAACCCGATGGGCGACTACATGGCCTATCAACGCGGGATGAAGGACGGTGACCTACATCCGGTCATCAAGGCGATGAACACGCTCGGCTACACGGTCGGCACGCTCGGGAACCACGAATTCAACTACGGCCTCGATTTCATGTTCAAGGTGCTGAACGGGGCAAATTTCCCGTTCGTCTGCGCAAACCTGACCAAAGGCCAGCTCGCGGCCGATCCGACCAAGGACGAGCTGTTTTTCAAGCCCTATCTCATCGTCGAGAAGACAATCAAGGACGGCGCCGGCAACGAGAGCCCTGTCAAGATCGGCTTCATCGGTTTTGTGCCGCCGCAGATCATGCTGTGGGATATCAAGAACCTCGAAGGCAAGGCGCAGACGCGCGACATCGTCGAGGCGGCCAAGGCCTGGGTGCCGGTCATGAAGCAGGAAGGCGCAGATATCGTGATCGCGCTCTCTCATTCCGGCATCGACGGCGCGGCCCCCTCCGAGAAGATGGAGAACGCATCGCTGCATCTTGCCGCGGTCGATGGAATCGACGCGATCTTTACCGGACACCAGCACCTCGTCTTCCCCGGCCCCAAGACCTGGGATGGCATCCAGAACGCCGATCCGGTGAAAGGCACGTTGCATGGCAAGCCTGCTGTGATGGCCGGCTTCTGGGGCTCCCATCTCGGCCTCATTGACCTCCTGTTGGAAAAGGACGGCAAAGGTTGGAGGATTGTCGACTTCACCTCGGAAGCGCGGCCGATCTACCACCGCGATGATAAGAAGAAAGTCATCGCCGGCGTCGCCGAAAAAAAGGATGTCATCGAAGCTGCGAAGGCTGAGCATGAGGCCACCCTTGCCTACGTGCGCACTCCGGTCGGCAAGACATCGGCCCCGCTCTACTCCTATTTCGCGCTCGTCGCCGACGACCCATCCGTGCAGATCGTTAGCCAGGCACAGACCTGGTACATCAAGCAGATGCTTGCCGACACCGAATACAAGGACCTGCCCGTACTCTCTGCCGCAGCGCCGTTCAAGGCCGGCGGTCGCGGCGGCGCGGACTACTATACCGACGTGCCCGCCGGCGATATCGCGATCAAGAACGTCGCTGATCTCTACCTCTATCCCAACACGGTTCAGGCGGTCGCCATCAGCGGCGAACAGGTGAAGAACTGGCTGGAAATGTCAGCCGCCATGTTCAACGAGGTGAAACCGGGATCGCAGGACACCGAGCTGCTGAACAATGCCTTCCCATCCTACAACTTCGATGTGATCGATGGCGTGACCTACCAGATCGACCTGTCGCAGCCGCGCAGGTTCGATGATGATGGCAAGCTGATCAACGCCGACGCGAACCGTATCCAGAATCTCCAATTCGGCGGCAAGCCTATCGATCTCACCCAAAAATTCGTCGTCGTCACAAACAACTACCGCGCCGGCGGTGGCGGCAAGTTTCCGGAAATCGCCGCTGACAAGGTCGTCTTCCAGGCACCGGACACAAACCGCGATGTCATCGTCCGCTTCGTCCACGAAGAGGGTACGATCAATCCGTCAGCCGACGGCAACTGGACTTTCAAACCGCTGCCTGGGACGACGGCAGTCTTCCAGAGTGGTCAAAGGGCCAAGCAATACCTCGCGGACGTGAAGAGTGTGAAGATCGAGGATGCCGGCGAAGGCACCGATGGCTTCGCCAAATTCCGCCTGGTTCTCTAGGCTTTCAGCTTCTGGCGAGGCCGTTGCGCCTCGCCTATTCCGCCGCCAGGGACAGGTCGCGCGCTGCATACTCCGCCACCTCGGCGGTGAAGTCGGCATGGCTCGGGCATTGCGAAAGCCTGGACCGAAAGGCGTCAACCATCCAGGTGGCAGCCGGTCCGGGCGGGGTCGAGATTCGCCGCATCGCATAGATCGGATACTCGCCTTGCTCGTAGGCCTGGAGATCCAGGTGAACAAGCGCTCCGTTTCTCAAATCGTCTCGAATAAGCGACGCCGGAAGACCACCCCAGCCGAGACCGCCGCGAATAAGAGAGTGCTTCGTCGCGATATCGCTAACGCGCCACGTCTTGTAGGAAAGCACATTGAAGTCGCGACCCTTGGTCAATCCCGAAGGGTCGGTCACAACAAGCTGCGTCTCGTCGCGGACATCGGCCAGCGTCAACGGCCGGCCCAACCGCGCCAAAGGATGAGCGCTCGACGCAACCGGCACCATGAAGGAATGCCCGATGCGCTCGGTCACAAGCGAATCATGCTGCTGCAGGATGGCGCCGCCGATCCCGATCGTCGCCTTGCCGTTTGAGACGAGTTCCATCACCACGCCGAGTTCACCGACCGCCAGATTGAGCCCGACGGACGGGAACTCGTTGCGAAACTCGCGCAGAACCTCAACCATCGCCTTTGACGGCACCATGACACTGATCGCGACGGAGACCTCGGCCTCCAACCCTTCCTTCAGCCCCTTTACACGGGCGCGCATCACCTCGAGATCCGAGACGAGTCGCCGCGCATCTTCGAGGAGCGCCCTGCCCGCCTCCGTCAGCTTGGGTTGCCTCGCACCCGAACGCTCGAAAAGGGGCACCTCCAGCTGCGCCTCGAGGTTGGCAATCGTGTAGCTGATGACCGATTGAGCGCGATTTAGGGTGCGCGAAGCAGCCGAAAAGCTGCCCATTTCCGCAACGGTAAGGAACACTTGCAACTGGTCGAGTGTGGGGTTCGGAAGCATCTTCCATCCAATCTATCGATGATTTCGATCGACATTATCACAGTTTTTTCGATAGTCAGCCAGCCCTATTTGTTGTCTCGAAACAGCGGCTCGAAGCTCCCAACAAGGGCCGCGAACGGCAATTCGAGAGGAAATTCAATCATGTCGTCCATTCTGCTTTTGACTTCCAGCCCGCGTGTAGACTCGCTTTCGACCACGATTGCCGCTGACCTTGCCGAAAAGATCAAGGCTCAGCAGCCAGGCAGCGCCGTCGTTCGTCGCGACCTAGGTGTAAACCCGCTGCCGCACATCGATGATCTCTTCACCGCAGCCATCCGCAAGCCCGCAGATGATCGCACGGTTGAGGAAGCCGCTGCCGTGAAGACGTCTGACGAACTCGTCGCCGAGCTGCTCGCAGCCGATACGATTGTCATCGGCACGGGGCTGATCAACTTCAACATCTACTCGTCGCTGAAGACCTGGATCGACAACGTCGCCCGCGCCGGCCTAACCTTCAAGTACACCGAAAGCGGCCCGGTTGGCCTTGCCACCGGCAAGAAGGTCTACGTCGTTCTTGCTTCCGGTGGCGTCTATTCGCAGGGTCCGGCAGCCGGCATGAACCACGCTGTTCCGTACCTGAAGTCGGTCCTCGGCTTCCTGGGTGTCACGGACGTCGAAACGATCTACGTCGAAGGCCTCGCCTTTGGTCCGGAAGCTGCCGAGAAGGCAATTGGCGCTGCCAAGGCCCGCGCCGAGGAAATCGCCCTCGCCGCCTAATCGGTGTCGAAATCGATATTGAAACGGCCGGTTCTCACCGGCCGTTTTCATTTTGTGCCGAACTCGTTCACGTAGGCCTTCACGGTGTCGAGGATCTCGCTGCTAAGGGCTTCATCGTCCGATATCCGTGCAAGGCCCAGCGCTCCACTCATGAGACAGGACATGATGATCGCCTTGCGGCGAGCCTCTGGCTCATCGGTGGCGTCAACGCGCGCCTGCATGCTGTTTATGTTCGTCTTCAGCTGATCGGTCGCAAGTGACCGGCACCTCTCGCCACTGCGGGCCAGATCGGCCGTCAGGGCCGCAAAGGGACACCCGCCGGCCGTATCGTCCCGGTGTTTTCCGCTCAGGTAGATCGCCGCATACTCCTGCAACGGAATGTCCTCTGGCGTCCGCCCCTCCGACCGAACCTTCGCCGACCAGGCGCCGAAGGCCGATTGCATTGCCTCGGCCACCAGTTCGTCTCGGGACGCAAAATGCTTGTAGAAGCCACCGACGGTCAGCCCCGCCTCCTTCATCAGATCCGCGACGCCGACGCCATCCAGCCCCTTCTCACGCAGACGCTTCGATGCAATTTCGACGATCCGCTCGTGTGTTTTGTGCTTGTCCTGCTGTGAGTGGCCCATAAAAATCTCTCCCCACACCGGTTGACAGATTTAGATTACGATCATAATCCTTCTGGATGTAAATCGTAATCCAGATAGCGCAAATTTCCAAGAGGAGTCATGCAATGCGCCTGCGGAACAAGGTCGCCCTCATCACGGGCGGAAATAGCGGCATCGGTCTTGAACATGATGCCCGAGGGAATGTTGTAGGCCGGAATTTCGTCGTTCGTGATCATTTGCCAGATCAGCGGCGGCTCCGCGCTGGATGGTCCGGACGGATAGGAACCGCCGATGATACGCTTGAGCAGGCCCTTCTTGGCGATATGGTCCACACCCCTGATACCGCTCATATCGCCTGCCGCGATGGGGTGCAGCGTCGTGATATCGCGCGGATGACCGGTGCTATCGAAGCGCTCGCCGATCGCCTTCAGCATCAGGTCGGGGCAACCGAGGCCTGATGACGATGATACGGAGACGATGGCTCCGTCGGGGATCAGTGCTGCGGCTTCAGCCGGGGTAATGTGCTTGCTCATCTGATTACTCAAAGCCCTGTTTCGATTTTCACGGCCGAGCCGCCTTTGGCCGCCTCGCCAACGGCGAGACCCGTCGCCAGCGACCAACTCATGCCTGCCTCCTGTTGGAACCGCCTGCCTGGTTTGCTCCACAGGTCTCCCGGACCACCAGCCGGACCGAGGAGACGATTGACTCCGCCTCCGCCCTACCCGCGCTGATCTGCTTCAGAAGCAGTTGCGCGGCGCGCCGGCCCATTCCCTGCGGATCCACCGAGATCGTCGTCAGGGCCGGAACGGCGGCCTTGGCCTCGATGACGTCGTCGAAGCCGACCACTGCGAAGTCACGTCCAGGCTCGAGGCGCTGGGCGCGAAGCCCGTCGCACACACCGAACGCGACTGCGTCGTTGAAACACACAGCGGCAGTGGGAGCGGCAGCGATTGCCAGCGCTCGGCCGATGGCATCGACACCACCAGCTCTCGAGGGGGCGGAAGGCAGGATAAGATCTTCGTCAAGCTCAAGGCCGCAAGCCGCTATCGCGGCGCGATAGCCGTCGATGCGCTCATCGAAGACCGCCGTGTCACTAAAGCCGCCGATGAATGCGATCCGACGATGGCCAAGCGATGCGAGATGCTGCACGCCAGCAAATATTCCCTCGCGATTGTCCGAAACGACGGACGAGACCTTAGCTCCCGGAACGTTGCGGACAGCCACGACAACGGGAATGCCAGCGGCGACCAGCGGCTTCAGGTCGGCGGCCTCGGTCGCACGGGCGGGCGACATGATCAGCCCTGAAATCCCATGCTCGCGCATGGAGGCGATAACTTCCCGCTGTCGGTCCAGGTTCTCGCTGGTGTTGGACAGGAACTGGACGAAACCTGCAGACTGGACGACCATGTCCACACCAACGGCGAGCTCCGCGAAGAACCCATTGGTCAGATCGTTGACGACCACACCGATAATTTTCGACTTCGAACCGGACTGGCGAAGGTTGGCGGCTCCGCGATTGTACACGTAGCCAAGCTCGCGCATCACCGCGTTGACCTTCGCTCTCGTGCCGTCGTTCACCAGGGACGATCCTTGCAAGACAAGCGAAACGGTCGACTTGGAGACGCCCGCCGCCTTCGCAATATCGATGACGGTGACCCGCCCTTTTGCCATGAGATCCTCCAATGGCCTCAGCCACGGCGCTTTAATAATTGGAACGTTCCAATGTTGTCAAGCGGCAATTCGGCATTTCTTGCTGAACCAAAATCGCCGCAAGGAATTGCACCTCTGCGCTTAATAGAAGCTAAGCCACGGAAAATACGTTGATATCTTCTACAACGCTTGTTTTTTTGCAAGAGATCGGGCAGTGCCGATCCTGAATATTTTGGAACGATCTAAACTATACCAATCGAAGGTCGCGCATCAGCACTCCCCCTGCTGTGGAAAAGTCACGAAGCGTGCGTCGGTAAAGTTGGGAGGAACTGGTCTAGGCGGCCTCCTGGATTTCCTCGCAGAGTCCTTTGACGCTGCCCGACCATTTAAGCCGCTTCCAGCGCCGACTGGCCAGCGGTCAGTCGCCGGCGACGCAGTGACCTCTGGCGTGCGTCAAAGATCCATAGTTAGATCAGTTGCCAAAGCCTGAACTCACGGAAGCAGTGATAGATAGCGCTGCTCGCGCCCAACCAGAGTTCGCCGCGTCAGAACTCTCCGATCAAACCGCGATGGGCGCCTTGATGCTGGCGTCCGCTTCGTAGCCGACCAGCTCGAAATCATCGAACTTGAAGCCGAAGATGTCCTTCACGTCGGGGTTGATCCGCATGAACGGCAATGGCTTTGGCGTGCGCGTCAGCTGCAGCTTCGCCTGCTCGAAGTGGTTGTGATAGAGATGCGCATCGCCGAGCGTGTGCACGAAATCGCCGAGCTTCAGGCCCGTTACCTGCGCCACCATCATCGTCAGCAGCGCATAGGAGGCAATGTTGAAGGGTACGCCAAGGAAGATGTCGGCCGAACGCTGATAGAGCTGACAGGACAGCTTCCCGTCGGCGACGTAGAACTGGAACAGGCAATGGCATGGCGGCAAAGCCATGTCATCCACCTCGGCAGGGTTCCATGCCGAAACGATATGCCGGCGTGAATTCGGGTTCTTGACGATGCCCGAAACGAGATTGGATATCTGGTCGATATGGCCGCCATCGGGAGCGGGCCAGGAACGCCACTGTGCGCCGTAGACCGGCCCAAGGTCGCCGTTTTCGTCGGCCCATTCGTCCCAGATCGAGACGCCATTGTCCTTGAGGTAGCCGATATTGGTGTCGCCGCGAAGAAACCAGAGAAGCTCGTAGATGATCGAACGCAGATGCAGCTTCTTGGTCGTCAGGACTGGAAAGCCCTCCTGAAGGTCGAACCGCATCTGATAACCGAACACGGAGCGTGTGCCGGTGCCCGTTCGATCGCCTCGATCGGTTCCGTGTTCCATGACATGCTTCAAGAGATCGAGATACTGCTTCATCGTCCGCCGCCGATTCCGTTCCCTACCTATTTAGGCGGTTTGCCCGTCAAAACCAATCATAGTGCGGCTATTATCCCGGCAATTCTCCGCGATACCTGCCAGACGGCCGGAGGCGCTTTCAGGCTACCGTCAGGTTCGCATGTCTCCCTATGTTCAGCGCGGGGGCGCTCCACGGGGTTTCAGCACTGTCAGGATATTAGCGGCAATTCACGCCGCTTTCCTTTGGGGCCAACCGCATTTTTTGGGGGAAATGATGGCAGAGAGCCCGATACGATTGCAGCTGCGAACAGAGCGGCGGGACGAAGTATTCGCCAAAGAGGATCAGCCGATTGGCGACTTCACCTTCAATGCGAAGGTGGCGGATGTCTTTGACGACATGGTCAGCCGATCCGTGCCTTACTACGAAGAAATGCAACGGATGGTCTGTGAGTTGGCGCAGGACTTCGCCGTGCCGAACACCAATCTTTACGACATCGGCTGCTCGACGGCGACGACATTGCTCACGCTCGACCGAATGATCGATCCGAACGTCACTTTCATCGGCGTCGACAATGCCCCTGACATGCTGGAAAAGGCGGCACAGAAAATCGAGCATGCAGACGCGCGGCGCCCGATCGACTTGAAAGTCGTCGATCTCCACCAGGGTCTTCACATGGAGAACGCCAGCGTCGTCACCATGCTTCTGACGCTGCAATTCATCCGCCCGCTCTTTCGCGAGCGCGTAATGAAGATGATCTTCTCCGGCCTGAACGATCAGGGCTGCCTGCTCCTCGTTGAGAAATTGACCAGCGAGGATACGGCCTTCAACCGGCTGTTCATCCAGCACTATTACGACTTCAAGCGACGAAACGGCTACTCCGAAATCGAGATCGCCCAGAAGCGCGAAGCGCTTGAAAATGTGCTCATCCCCTATCGTCTGGAAGAGAACATGCAGCTTCTGAAAGAGGTCGGCTTCCGCAGTGTCGAGGTCTTTTTCCGCTGGTACAATTTCTGCGGCATCGTGGCCGTGAAGTAAGGCTGGGCGCCAAAATGAAAACAGCCATGATCCATATCGGGAACTTCTTCTTCAAATATCGCAATCAGGTGTTCCCGCTCATAATTGTCACCTTGTTTCTGGTGACGCTACCTCCCTCGGACATCGGGGGAAGCGTTACGGCGGAGCGTGTTAAAGACGTAGTTGCACTTCTGATCCTGCTTGCCGGCCTGGCTTTGCGCGCAACGGTGATCGGCTATGCCTATATTCAGCGAGGCGGCCTGAAGAAGCGCGTCTACGCCAGCGATCTGGTGACCGAGGGGATGTTCGGCGTCTGCCGCAACCCGCTCTATGTCGGAAACATGCTGATCTATGCAGCGGTCTTCTTGCTGCATGGAAATCCAATGGTCGTAGTTGTCGGCATAGCGCTCTTCATGTTTATCTACCAATGCATCGTCTATGCCGAGGAAGCATTTCTCGAAGACAAGTTTGGCGACGCCTATCGAGCCTACTGTGCCGACGTCCCGCGCTGGATGCTTCGCTTTGGCAATTTCGCGCAGGCGACGCATGGGATGGTGTTCAATGCGAAGCGCGTCATCGCGAAGGACTATTCGACTGTTTCCGCCACGATTCTGGCCGTTCTCCTGATCGAGATCTACCGGGTCGCCGGCGCAGCCAGTGCCCTGTCGCTTCCCTACCTCTCTCTTCTTGTCTTCTTCATTACGGTGGTGGGCGCTGCCACCGGCGTGGTGAGCCTGCTCAAAAAGCGCGGTGTCTTCGATGAGGCAACGGCCGTCTCCTAGAGCACGGGCGAGCTTCCTGCCGTCCTGCGCACTACGAAACGGTTTTGTGACAACACCTCTTCCCATCCGAGGCGGAAAACACTATATCAGCCATGCCGGTCCTCGGGCCGGCTATGGCGATAAATGAGCGGTGTAATAAACCTATTGGACCCGGGGGCGGTACCCGGCGCCTCCACCAAAAACCGGCGGCCTTGCAATCAGATGGCCGGCTTTTGATGGGGGCGAAACAGGATCGACAAGGGTGTAAAGATCGTCTTTTTGCTCGGCATTGTACCGCCGTTATCGGGCTAAAATTGTAGTTGCAAACGACAACTATGCGGAAGCTCGTCTCGCTGCTTAATCGCGGTGTGACACTTCAAATAAAGCCCTAGTGGTTCGCACCTCTAGGCGGGGTCCGAAGGCACCTGGCAACAGAAGCCTTCACCTTCTCCCTTGCGCGCAAATCATGTATGGTTTGGTCAAGCATGACTCGGCTCAGGCCTTTTCCAGGGCGTCTTGGCATGCCATACAGCCTTGGGAAACGAGTCCGAACCAAAAGAAAGACAGGAAAGCATGGGGCAGGATCACATCCGTTACGACATTCTGGCACAGGACGCACTGCGTGGCGTCATCCGCAAGGTTTTGTCTGAAGTTGCCGCGACGGGCCGCCTGCCGGGCGAGCATCATTTCTTCATTACCTTTCTGACCGGCGCCCCTGGTGTGCGCATCTCGCAGCACCTGAAGGCGAAGTATCCGGAACAAATGACTATAGTCATCCAGCACCAGTTCTGGGAACTGAAGATCACGGAGACCACTTTCGAGATCGGCCTTTCCTTCTCGGATGTTCCGGAAAAGCTCTTCATTCCGTTCAACGCCATCCGCGGCTTCTATGACCCGTCCGTGAACTTCGAGCTGGAATTCGACGTGCCTCTCGCTGACAGCGAAGAGCTTCCCGCCGCCGAAATCACCGCCTATCCTGTTGCGTCCGAGAAGTCGGAGGAAACGCCAGCCGCCAAAACGGACGGCGAGGAAAAGAAACCCGGTTCGGTCGTCTCGCTCGACGCCTTCCGAAAGAAGCAGTAAAACCAAGGGAAGCAACTGCTTCCCTTTTTCAATTCCGATCGAGGCCAACCGTGACCGCCGAAGTCGTCAATCTCCGTCAGTTCAAAAAGAAGCAGGCCCTCGCCGACAAGGAGAAGCAGGCGGAGCAAAACCGTATCTCCTTTGGCCGCACCAAGGCCGAGAAGCAGCTGACGAAGGCGCTCAATGAGAAGGCCGAACGCTCTCATCGGCAAGGCCGGATAGAGAAATCCGAAGACGACAAATGAGCGCCCCGAGAAACGCAAAAGATTCCGGGATCAATCAGTTGGCAGGCTTTCTGGAATCAACGTGTCAGCGGCTCGAACCGAAGTCTGAAGCCTTGCGATGATCCGCAAGCACTCGGCTACTCTCCACGGACACCGCACCAGCTTCTCGTTGGAAGACGAGTTCTGGACCGAGTTGAACGTAATCGCCAGAGCGCGCGCCATCCCACTCGCAGCCTTGATTTCCGACATAGACGATCAGCGACAGCCGGAGAGCAACCTCTCGTCAGCGCTGCGCGTCTATGTCCTTCGTTGGCTGAAATCCGAGAGCGGGGGCTAGCTAGTTCGCCTCGAAGGCACCGCGCGTGAGGATGCCCACAACACCGCGCTCGCAAACACGCTACTGCGGCACCTGCACGCCCGGCAACCCCGGCACCGTTTCGAAATTCAGCGAGTTCTCCGGAGGCACGGTAAGCTGCTCCTGTGCCCGTCGCGCCGCCTCTGCGGCCGCTTTTGCGTCCTCCGCCGCCTTTGCCTTGGCGCGCGCTTCGGCTTCAGCTTCGGCCTTTGCTTTCGCTTCCGCTGCCTGTCTATCGCGCTCGGCCTGCGCGGCCAAAGCTCTCAGGCGCTGCTCTTCCGCCTGCCGTTGCGCCTCGAAGGCTGCGGCCTTCTGGCGCTCGATATCATTGAACTTGTAGAGAGCAACTTCACGGCGCAGTCGCTGCTTCTCCAGTACGTTGGACTGCAGGCGCTCGACGCGCCGGCGTTCGCGCTCGTAGGCGCGCAACGACAGGAAGCCGGTGATGTCCGTGACATCAATGGTTCGACCAGGCGACGCGAGCAGTCCTGAAAAGTCGAGGCGTACCGCAGGCTCCGCACCGGGAAGCACCTCGCCGCCCGGATTCAGCGCAATGTTGAGCGACGCATTGATGCGCTCCTGTGGCAGGTCGATCTGGCCGTTGCCGACGAGCTTTGCCTGGTCGGTCGTCACGCTGACGTTCTGAAAGCGCAGAACCCCATCCGTCACGTTGAACGGAATCGCAGTCGGCGGCAGCTTCGCTTCGCCGTTGTTGAGCAAGGTCTCGACGATCGGATGAACCTTGCCGGCATTCAGCTGATCCTGCATCGGATCAGTGGCGGCCAGCAATGGCGCCAGCATGCCGAGATTGAGACCACGTACACTGATATCGCCAAGGCGAAGCTCGCCGGAGCCGTTCAAAGAACCAGCGATATCCTTCATGGACTTGCCGGAAGCCTCCATGGAGAGCCCGAGCCCGAACTTGCCGTTTGCGACCGGCGCGCCATCGCGGGGCCACACGACACCGGCCAAATCCGCATCTGCCAGCGCCAGTCGCGTCTGGAAGAAGCCCGTACCGTCAGCATTGGTAAACAGCAGGCTGCCGTTGACGCTGCCGCCATCCCAACCGCCCTTGATGTCGTTCAGCTGCAGTTCGTCGCCCTTGTAGGCCACGTTTGACGTGAAATCCGAAATCGCGCCCGACCAGCCAGGCCAGAATTGCTTGGCGGAAAGCTTGAGGTTGACGTCCAAATCCTTGAAGATCGGCAAGCCCAGCGCGCCGGCCGACAGGTCGCCGGTCGCCGCATCCGTCATAGGCCCGTAGACAGCTTCGCCGAGCCAGGCGGCATCGGCCTTGGATAGCGCCAATTCGCCCGTCGCCGTGGTCTTTTCCGCTTTACGGTCGACGGTCAGGGCGCCGTTGAACTCATTGTCGGCGGCATGTCCCGCGATATCCGCAAAAGCAATCTTGTCGCCATCGATGGTCGCGTTCGTTGTCAGCTTGAACGGCAGGCCCGTACCCATTTGCGGCACAGCGATGCCGTTCATGACAAGATACGGATCAAGATCGGCACTCTCCAGGGATACTGCAAGCTGTCCGTTCATGAAGGCCTGCGGGCGAACGTCCACCTTGCCGCCAGCCGTAAACGATGTGCGGTCGGTGGCAAATGTCAGCTGGGCGTCGGCAGGATCCGTTCCTTCTGCCTGCACCTTCAGGGTCAGGCGTCCATTGGCGTCGGCCTCGACCGGCAACGGATCAAGACCCGCCTGCCCAAACAGGATCGAGGTGACGCTGTTCTCAAGCGTCGCCTCGAGGCTCGTCGTGCCCTTACCCGTCAGCGCCAGAAGATCCGACATGCGGTAGTCGAGATTGACACGACTGCCGTTGGTCACCCCTGCCAATGTGAGGGTCAGGCCGTCGCCCTCGTCGCCTCCGAGAGTCAAGGCTCCGCGCAGTGCGGTATTCGTGTACCACGCGGCATTGCGCACAAGCCTATCCATGACCGGATGCTGCGGCAGATGCTGCTTGAGCATCGTGAAGAACGAGCCCGGATCCGCCGATTTGAAGGTGATTTCCCCAGAGCCCTTGTAATCGAGCAGCGATCCCTCGGCGCGACCGGTCGCAGTCACTTCGGCACCCGCCAGGTTCTTGACGGAAAGCTTGTCGACCGCGAGAGCCCCATCGGCAATTGCAAAGCTCGCCTCGACATCGCCCGCTTCGACGCCGAAGGCTGTAAACTTGTCGGCCTTGAGCCGTGCAGTGATCTTGTGATCGAGCACGTTGTCGCCGCCATCCTGGCCGGTGAACAGCCCTGTCAGCGCACGCAGTGCATCCAGATCGAGTGCATCGCCGGCAAGCGCGACATCAAGCGTCGGTACCTGGTTGGCCAACGCCTGTCGGTCCATCCGACCCTTCAACGTGGCCTGGCCAACGGCGATTTCCAGGTTGTTGAACGTCTGCCGGTCATGCGTGAGGCTGACGTCAGCGGAGAAGCCCGCCTGCCGCAGTTGCCGGATCGCCGGATCGACTGAGCCGGAAAGCCATGCCGCAAGGCCCGTGGGCTGATTGGAGGCCACCGTGATCTGCCCAACGAAGGATGCTTGCCCCTGCAAATTGAGCTTGCCCTGGCCTTCCACCTGTGTGCGTCCCGGAAGCGTGCCGACCACGTTGTCGATGATCCAGCCCTTGCCAGCGGGTTGAACATCGAGCTGGATATCGCGGATTGTCGTGTCGCCGGCGACGATCGCCGGCAACCGAACGGTTGCCTTACCCGGCACCTGCGGTACAGGCACTTGCGAAACGATCTGAATCAGCGCGTTCAGGCGCTGCCGCGCCGATAGGCCGGGATCGCGCGTCGTCTTGCCATTCGCACCCTGATTGCCGATGCGATTGACGTCGATCTGCTGGCCGTTCGCAATCAGCAGGAATTGCGGCTGGCTTCCGGTGTCCAGGGTCGCCTCGCCCGTGACCACATAGGGATCATCGGTGGCTCCGATCTCGAGACGGTATTCCGGTATGCGAATACTCTCGTTCGTAAGCTCGAACTTGCCCTTCAGTCGCGGAGGAACATCGGTCTTGTCGGCCGCCTTGGCGTTCCGGCTCTCGATCGATGCAGATATCGTTCCCTGATAGTTCGGCCTGCGGTCGACAAGCTTCAACTCGCCATCGAGATCGACGATCACCGGTTGCTTGTCGGGCTGCAGCCGCGTGCGCATCCGCAGGATCCCGTTCTCATCAGGCTGATTGCTGGCGATCATGAAACTGCCATGTGCGCCATCCAGCGCCGCATCGCCTTCGATCCTCCACGGACCGGCAAGCGACTTGGCGGACATTTCGGCGTTCAGCCCCGTTATGCGGCGCGACCGGCCCGATTGATCGTCAATGAACTGAATATCGCCACCACTGACGTGGACGTTTTCGAGAACAACCGTCTTGGCTGGAATTTCGGGTTGGCTGCCACGGGTCCAATCGAGCGTGCCATCCTTCAGGAGACGCAGCTTCACCCGTGGATTGACCACGCGCATGTCGAAGATCAGCGCCTCGCCCGAGAGGAAAGGCGCGAGTTCGGCATCCATGGAGAACTGCTCGATCTGAACGATCGGCGACCCGTCGACCTCCTGCCCGACGCGCACATCATGCAGCGTCACCGAAGGGAACGGCAGAAGGCGCGCGTCCACCGCTCCGTGCACGACGACCTTTTTGCCGATAATCCGGCTAGCCTGATCCTCGAAATTCTTTCGGAAATCGGTCCAATCGATAAACAGCGGTGCCAGCAGCGCCACGAACAGCGCCACCACAATCACTCCGCCCAAAAAGACGAGGAACCGGCCTACCAACTCAACTATTCTCCATTCGGGAATCCATCGCGGACACTAGAGCATGATCCCGAAAGCTGTGAAGCAGCTTTCGGGCAACATCATGCCCTATTTACTTGATTTGGAGGTGAATTCGCGTCATCGCCAATCAATATTCCGTAGCGTCAACCTTGCCGGCCCGCAGGCTCGACGGAATCCCAACTCAGGTGCGGTGGAATATCTTGCCAGGATTGAAGATATCATCCGGATCGAGCGCCTTCTTGACCTGCCGCATCAGTTCAACCGTGCCGCCGAGCTCCTCTTCCAGGAAGGCCATCTTGCCCTGGCCGATGCCGTGCTCGCCCGTGCAGGTGCCGTCCATCGCCAGAGCGCGTGCGTTGAGCCTGCCGACAAAGGCCTCGGCCACAGCAATGCCCTCCTCGGTCTTGTCGTCGAACAACAGGAGGACATGGAAGTTTCCATCGCCGGCATGCCCGACGATCATCGCCAGCAAGCCATGCTCCTCTATATCTATCTGCGTCTGGCCGATACAATCGGCAAGACGGGAAATAGGCACGCAGACATCCGTCGAGAGCGCGGCCAATTCCGGCGCCAGCGCGCGCGATGCCCAGTAGGCATCGTGCCTTGCCTTCCAGAGCCTGCTGCGCTCCTCGGCGTTGACTGTCCATGAAAACGCGCCGCCTCCACATTCGGAGGCAATCTCGGCAAACTGTTCCGATTGCAGGGCAACGGTTTCATCCGTGCCATGAAATTCGAGGAAGAGCGTCGGCTTTTCCTCGTAGTTCAGCTTGGAATAGGCATTGCAGGCACGAATTTGCAGCGCATCGAGAAGTTCGATGCGGGCGACGGAAATTCCCATCTGGATGGTCATGACCACGGCATCGCAGGCAGCCCGAACGGTCGGAAAGGCGCAGACACCACCGCCGATCTTCTGCGGGATGCCCTGCAGCCTCAGCGTCACCGACGTTAGTATGCCAAGCGTGCCTTCCGCGCCGACAAACAGCCGGGTCATATCGTATCCGGCCGACGACTTGCGGGCGCGTCGCGCTGTACGAATTTCCTCTCCGTTCGCAGTAACCGCGGTCACGGCGAGCACATTGTCCTTCATTGTGCCGTAGCGCACGGCATTCGTTCCGGAGGCCCGCGTCGAAGTCATGCCACCGATCGAAGCGTTTGCTCCAGGATCGATCGGGAAGAATAGACCGGTGTCACGGAGATAGGTATTGAGCTCCTCCCGCGTTACCCCGGGCTCGACGGTACAATCGAGGTCCTCAGCATTGACTTCAAGAATCCGGTTCATTCGGCTGAAATCGATCGCTATACCGCCATTCGGCGCGTTGACCTGCCCTTCAAGCGAGGAGCCGATGCCGAAGCCGATAACCGGCACCTTGTGTTCCGCGCAGACTTTGACTGCCGCCTTCACGTCGTCGGCACTTTCGGCAAAAAGCACGCCGTCAGGCAGCTGCGCCGGGATGTAAGTGGTGGTATGCGCGTGCTGTGCGCGGAAGGCCTCGCCGGTCTGGAAGCGCTCGCCGAAGCTCTGTTTCAGAATTCCAAGAGCGGTGGCGATGCCTGTTTCGTTCCGTGTTCCGGATTTTGCATCTTTGAGCGCCATCTCTTTGATCTCCTTCACCTTCACACCCGGAGGCAGGTTGGTATGAGACAAGAGACGGCGCCTGTCTAGTGCATGATTAGGGAGAACTGTCCCCTATCGAACACCCTTAGACCACCGGCGGGTTTAGCCGCGCGAACGCCTCCTGCCTGCGGTATGGGAAGTAGGGATAGGGCGCGGTTACACTGCTCGCTTTGTCGAGCTTTTCCACCTGCTCCTTCGACAATGACCAGCCGACGGCACCGAGATTCTGCCGCAGTTGCTCCTCGTTGCGCGCCCCGATAATGACGCTGGAAACAGTGGGGCGACCGATCAGCCAATTGAGCGCGATCTGCGGGACGGTCTTGCCCGTCTCTTCGGAGATCTCGAGCAGCGCATCCACGATATCATAGAGCTTCTCATCATCGACCGGCGGCCCGAATTCAGCCGTCTGGTGCAGCCGACTGCCTTCTGGCAATGGTTGGCCACGGCGGATCTTGCCGGTGAGACGGCCCCAGGCAAGCGGACTCCAGACCAACGCACCGACGCCCTGGTCGGCAGCGAGCGGCATCAGCTCCCATTCGTAATCGCGGCCGGCAAGAGAGTAATAGACCTGATGCGCAACATAGCGCGGATAGCCATGCTGCTCAGCAATCCCGAGAGACTTCATCAGCTGCCATCCAGCGAAGTTGGAGACGCCGACATAACGGATCTTCCCCGTAGCGATCAGCCCGTCCAGCGTTGCGAGTACCTCTTCGACGGGTGTCGCGGCATCGAATGCATGAAGCTGCAGCAGGTCGATATAATCAGTCCCAAGCCGCTTCAACGCCTCGTCCGTCGAGCGGATGAGGCGCGAGCGCGACGTTCCCCAATCTGCCGGTCCATCGCCCATCGGCAACGCGATCTTGGTCGAGATCAGCACGGCGTCGCGCCGGCCGGCAATCGCCTGGCCAAGGACTTCCTCGGAAGCACCGCCCGAATAGACATCTGCGGTGTCGAAGAGATTGACGCCCGCTTCCAGCAAAATGTCGATCAAGCGTCGAGCTTCGGCGGCGTCCGTGTTGCCCCAGGCACCGAAGAGCGGACCCGAGCCTCCGAATGTTCCCGCACCAAAGCTCAAAACCGGTACCCTGAGGCCCGATGCGCCGAGATTTCTGTATTCCATGGTCGGTCTCCTGTTGTGGACTTCAAGAGAGATAGACACTGAATCTATCGTGATATAGATTGCCGAAAGGAAAACTATCCATGAATTGAATTCATCATGAGCAGACAAGACATCAATCGCTCCGGCGAAATGGAAGTCTTCGTGCGTGCCGTCGAACTCGGCGGTTTCACGGCCGCGGCGCGTGCCTGCCGCATGACACCATCTGCCGTCAGCAAGCTTGTGGCGCGCCTTGAGGCACGCCTCGGCGCTCGCCTCGTCAACCGTTCGACCCGCAAGCTGCATCTGACGCCGGAGGGATCCGCCTTTTATGAGCGCAGCGTTTCCATCCTAGCGGATATAGCGGAGGCCGAACGCTACGCATCATCAGGTGAACAGGCCACCGGGCCCATACGCATCAACACCAGCGCTTCCTTTGGCCATCATATCCTTGCACCGCTCGTTTCGGATTTTCTGGCGCTCAATCCCGCCGTCACCCTCGACATCTCTCATACCGACGCCATTGTCGATCTCGTCGAGGATCGCGCCGATGTGGCGATCCGCGCCGGACCGTTGAAGAGCTCCAGCCTGATTGCGCGGAAGCTTGGTTTCACTCGCAATGTGATCGTGGCCTCGCCGGATTATTTGAGCCGCGAAGGCGAACCGAAAACCATCACCGACCTGAAGCACCATCGCCGTGTCGGTTTCTCATACGCGCGCAGCGTTCAGGGCTGGCCGTTGCTCGATGGTGGCGAAACCATTGCGCTGCCGATTACGCCAGGTGTTCAGGTGGGCGATGGCGAAGCGATGCGATATATGGCGCTGTCAGGCGCGGGCCTCGTTCGCCTCGCCACCTTCACCGTTCGCCACGATATCGCGGCCGGGCGACTGGTTCCCGTTCTCGAGGATCTCAACCCCGGCGACATCGAGGAATTCTACGCCGTCTACATCGGCCAGGGCGGTCCGTTGCCCGCTCGCGTGCGGGCCCTGCTCGACTTCCTGGCGGAGCGTGTCAGCCTCTGACCTCGCGAAACCGACAGGATTTCGCAATTGACCCCCTTCCCCGCCGGTGCCTATATCGACGCATATCCTCCGGCCTCTCCGGCCGGCTTCTTTTGCCAGCCAATGCTGCTCTCCTGCTTCGCCTGATCGCGGTTCCAGCATTGGCAAGACATGCATGGGAATCATGCCGTTGTACGACGCCAGCCGTTTCTTTCGATACGCCAGCCTGCCGCGATGGATTCTCCTGCTCAGCATCTCGACCCTGCTTGTGGTCGGGCTTGAGATGCTCGGGCTGCCAGCCTCGCTCCTCATCGGCCCGATGGTGGCGGCAATCATCCTTGCCCTTTCCATCGGCCAGGGATCGCTTCAGGTGCCGCGCTGGCCACTCCTCTTCGGGCAGGCGCTCGTCGGTTTTCTGATGGCGCGCGCCATCACTGTCGATATCCTGAAAACCATGGCGACCGACGCGCCACTCTTTCTCGCGATGATCCTCTCCGTGATCGTTGCCGCGGCCGGCCTTGGCTGGCTGCTGACGCGCTGGCAGGTCTTGCCGGGAACGACGGCGGTTTGGGGTTCCTCGCCAGGCGCGGCCTCCGCGATGGTCATCATGTCCGAAGCCTATGGCGCCGATGCTCGTCTCGTCGCCTTCATGCAATATCTGCGGGTGGTCTTCGTCGCGGTGGCGGCCTCGGTGGTCTCGCGCCTTTGGGTTGCCGCCGATGGTGGCGAGCCGCCACCCCTCATTCTCTTTCCGCCGGTTGACTGGCAGGCTCTGGCCGCCACTGTCGCCCTCACGTGCCTGTCCGTTTACCTTGCCGTGCGCTTTCGCATTCAGGGCGGTACGATTACGGTGCCCCTGGTGCTCGGCGCGCTGCTTCAAGGATTCGGGTTGCTCAAGATCGAACTTCCGCTCTGGCTGCTGGCGATCAGCTATGCCTTGATCGGCTGGAGCATCGGATTGCGTTTCACACGCCGCATCGTCATGCACGCCGCGCGTGCCCTGCCCCGCGTCGCTGCCTCTATCCTGCTGCTGATGTCGATCTGCGGCTGTATGGCCTTTGCCTTGCACAAATTCGCCGGCGTCGATCCGCTGACGGCCTATCTGGCGACCAGTCCCGGCGGCGCCGATTCCGTTGCCATCATAGCCGCGTCAAGCGACGTCGACGTGCCCTTCGTGATGGCAATGCAAACCGGCCGCTTCCTGGTGATCCTGTTCACCGGCCCAATGCTGGCACGCTTTATCGCACGCCGATCCGGCCTTGCGGAGAAGCCCGCCTAAGGCTCGCCCATTGGCCGGGCGTCATGCCATAGGCCTTTTTGAAATGACGTGTCAGATGGCTTTGGTCTGCAAAGCCCGTCGCCGCGGCCACATCCGAAAGTCCGTCACCCGCCCCGATCATGGCGCGTGCCTGCTGCAGCCGCCGCATGAGCAGATACCGATGCGGGCTTGTGGCGAAGGCGGCCCGGAAGTGCCGCGAAAGCGAAAAGCGGTCGAGACCGGTGACCGTCTCCAACTCGCCGGATCGCACCGCTTCCGTGGCATGTGCTTCGAGATAGTCGCGCGCCAATCTTGCGCGCTGCCACGCCACGTTGCCGAGCGGCCGCTGCGGGGTCTTTGCATGCTTTGCAAGTCCGCCGGCAACACGCGAAACAAAGTCGTCGACGAACAACTCGTCGAGCTCGCGATCCAGTTCACTGAGTGCAGCTAGCAGCGTACCCGCCAAAACCGGATCGCCGATGACAGGATCGTCAACGAAGGGCAGCCCGATCTTTTCCACTCCAAGGCATTCGAGCAGTAGCGCCGGCTCAAGATAAAGCATGCGATATTGCAGCCCATCGTCGGTGCCTGCTCCACCATCATGCTCCTCGTCCGGATGGAGCACGAGCACCTGCCCGGGCATGCTGAAGCGCCGCTGGCCGCGATAAGAAAAAGTCTGCACGCCTTTCATCGTGACGCCGAGAGCATAGGTATCGTGGCGATGCGGCTCGAACGCCTTGCCGGAAAACTGCGCTTCCATCCGCTCGATTCCCGGAAAAGCCGGCGCAATCACGATCCCGTCTGCGCCGGGCTCCGTGCACAAACGTTCAAGACCCTCGAAGGCGTGACTGGTTACATCCTGGTCCAACGCGACTTTCGAACCTGCATGAAAGTGACTGGAATGTTTGATACCAAAATTGCGATCGTCCTGCGAAACAATCTTGCATCCTGGCAGAAGCTGAACGTCACGGCTTTCCTGATGAGCGGCATTGCCGGACAGCACCCCGAGATGATCGGTGAGGCCTACAAAGACCGGGTGGGCAATCTCTACAATCCGCTTTCCATCCAGCCGATTATTGTACTGTCGGCAGAGGACGAAACGATGTCGACAATCCACCGCCGTTCGCTGGAGCGCGGCATCACCTCGTCGCTCTTCATCGAGGAGATGTTTGCAACCGGCCACGACGCCGCCAACCGAGCCGTCTTTGCCGAATACGCACCCGACGATGCCAAGGTCGTCGGCATAGCCATCCGCGCCGAAAAGAAGATCGTCGACAAGATCACCAAGGGCGCGACGATGCATCAATAACGAAAACGGCCGGGCATGGGGCCCGGCCGTCTCTCTTGACTGAAGTCTGGATCAGCTCTGTGTGACAGGCGCGATCTGGATTTCGACGCGGCGGTTCTGAGCACGTCCGGCTTCCGTCGCGTTGGAAGCGATCGGCTGCGACGGACCGAAGCCGACAGCGGAAACGCGGCGCGGGTCGATGCCCTGCGTGCCGAGATAGTCGGCAACCGACATGGCGCGGCGCTGCGACAGGTCCTGGTTGTGTTGCAGGCTGCCGGTGGAATCGGTGTGGCCGTTTACGTCGATCAGCGTGCGGTTGAACTTGCGCAGGACGATCGCGACAGAATTCAGCGTCGGATAGAAGCCAGACTTCACAGCGTCCTGGTCGACGTCGAACGTGATGTTGGACGGCATGTTGAGGATGATGTTGTCGCCGCGGCGGGTCACCGAAATGCCCGTTCCCTGGAGCTGTGCGCGCAGTTCCGATTCCTGCTGGTCCATGTAGTTGCCGATCGCACCGCCTGCGAGCGCACCGACGCCGGCGCCGATCAGCGCGGCATTGCGACGTCCGACCGGCGAGCCGCCGACCGCCAAACCGGCAAGAGCGCCAACGCCGGCACCCAGCAGCGCGCCGCCCGATGTATTCGACATCTTCTGTTCGCCCGTATAGGGGTCAGTCGTGGTGCAGGCGCTAAGGTAAGTTGCAGCAACAGCCAAAAGTATGAATTTCTTGATCATGGACAGGCGGATCTCCAGTTCGGTGTTGATGCGACCAGTATTAAGGATTGCGGCAACAAGATGAAACAGACGCTGCAGATGCTTGAAATTGGGCAAAATGCACAACTACTGCGGATTGCAAGCAACAGCGACGAACCAGGTGGCTGCATCGCCCATCGGAATCCGAGCGACAGTTCTATTTCAAGACGACCGGTTAGAAGTTCTGGAAGAGCTGGCGAACCGTGTCGTAGCTGGCGTTGGCGATGTTCAGCGACTGTAAGCCAAGCTGTTCTTGGGTTTGCAGGGCACGCAGCCGGCTCGACTGCTCTTCCATATCGGCATCGATCAGGCGGCTGATGCCGCGGGAATAGGAGTCGTCCAGCGACTGCGCGAAGTCGCTCTGGATGCTGATGCGCTTTTCAAGCGCACCGAAGGCCGAGCCAACCGTCGTCATCTGGTTCAGCATCATATCGACGACGGTGATCATCTCCTTCACCTGCGCCTGCGTCGTGCTGCTCGAAACACCGATCTCAACCTGCCCCGCCGTATTACCAGCGCCTTTGAGCATCACATAGTTCTGCGAGGCACCGGCCTCGGTCGCGAAATATTGGGACGTAAGAGCGCCGTATTCACCGGAACCGGTGGTACGGTCGTCAATCAGGTAGCGTGCATCCTTCGAAGTGGTCGCCCCAACGGGCGCGAGATCGACCTCATAGCTCAGCATATCGACCTTCACCGTTCCGTCGGAATAGCGGATGAACGACGACGGGATCTCCCTCGGCTTGGAGGGATCGGCCGAATCGTCGATCGCGACCCAGTTGTCGCCATTGAACTCCGCCGACTGCGCAACCGACCGGAGCTGATCTTTCAGGTGGGCGATATCGGTGTTGATCTTGTCCTTGTCGACGCCGGACTCGGTCGCTGCCACCAGCTTTGCCTTGATCTCGCTGACGAGATCAATCGCGCTGCCGACGGCGTTATTGGCGGTGCCCATGGTCGCAGCCGCCAGGCCGAGAGCGTCGCGAATGGCCGATTGAGCTTTCTGATCGGTTTTCAGGGTCGAGCTAATCGCCCAATAAGCGCCGTTGTCGGACGCTCTTTCCACTCTGAGACCGGTCGACACCTGCCTCTGGGTCTTGGTCATGTCGCGACCGATGTCACGCAAAACATAAAGCGCGGCATCCACCGAAGTGCGCCGATAAATGCTCAAGGTACTGTACTCCAAACACAACAATACACTGACACAAACAAGCCGTGCCACGAACGATCATTGTCCGGGAGCGCCTGAACGGGGCGCCGGGACAGGCCCTCGAAAAACGCTGGAGGACCTATCGGCTTCTATCGGAATGATGACCTTTTACAGCTAAAAAACGTCTAAAATTTAAAGTAAATATATTGCCAACTTGAGCCTTTTATAAACTATGACTCGCAGGATTTTGCCCGCTGAAGGCGCGGCTCATTCCGCCGCCTCCAGCCGTCCTGCCTTGGCGGCAGGGCGCGGGCGCGATGCGTGCGCCATTTCTTCGTGGAGGCGCTCCTCTTCGTGAGCATGCGGCTTCGCGAAGCGGGCAATCAACAGGTAAGCGACCGGCGTAATGTAGAGTGTCACCAGTGTTGCAAAGCCAAGGCCTCCGACGATAACCCAGCCAAGCGCAACGCGCGCTTCCGCGCCAGCGCCATGGGCGAAGACCAACGGAACGCCCCCGAGGATCGTCGCTATCATGGTCATCATCACGGGGCGCAGGCGTAGCGCGCACGCCTTCTCGATCGCCGTGCGCACCTCCTCGCCGCGATCGCGGAGTTGGTTCGCGAATTCGACGATCAGAATACCGTTCTTCGCCATCACGCCCACAAGCAGCACAAGGCCGATCTGGCTGTAGATATTGAGGCTCGACCCGGTAATGATCAGCGCGAAGACGGCGCACGCCAGCCCGAGCGGCACCGTCGACATGATGATAACCGACGACAGCACGCTTTCGAACTGAGCGGCCAGAACCAGGAAGATGATGACGATGGCAAAGCCGAAGGTCAGTGCCATGCCGCTTGAGTTCTCCTCCAGCGTCGCCGCCTCGGCAAGCGGTACGAGACGCGCACCGGCAGGCAGGATTGATTTGGAGATCTCGGCAACTTCCTTAACGGCATCTCCGAGCGAGAGACCATTCTTCAGGCCGGCCGTGATCGCTACCGACGCAAGCTGCTGTTCGCGATTCAATTGCGGCGCGACCGAGCTCTCCGTCAGCGACGCAATTACAGACATCGGCACGATCTTGCCATCGCCTGTCTTCAGGAAGACGTTCTCTAGATCCGTCGGATCGTCGAGCGGTCGGGTGTTCGACGTGAGCAGCACCGGATAGGCTTCGCCCTTGACGAAAACGTCGACGACCGATCGCCCTTCCAGGAGCGACTGCATGGCCGTTGAAAGGCCAGTGATATCGATTCCGAGATCGGAGGCACGCTCGCGGTCGATCGTCACCGACACCTGGGCCTGGGTCGGCTCGTTGGTCAGTCGCGGCGTATCGTAATGGCCCGTGGCGTCGAGGGCCTGCACCAGTTGAGCAGCCGCAGTCGTCAGAGCCTCGTGATCGTTGCCGACCAAGGCCATCTGCAGTCCGTTGCCGGCGCCGCGGATGCGCAGGCTGTTCGACTGGATTGCATTGCCGCGCAATGCCGGAACCCTTGCGGCGGCTCGGTTGATATCGGAAACGATCTCCGCCTGTGTGCGGTGGCGTTCACCCCACGACGCCAGCGTCAGTACCATGAAGCCGCTGTTGACCTGTCCGCCCTGCCCCGAGATCGAAAAGACATTGCTGATATCGCCGCTATTGACGAGCGGCTGGAGATATTCCTCCACGCGTTGCATCTTGTCGCGCGTGTATTCGAGACTGGAGCCCTGCGGCGTGGTCAGGCGCATCATGACCATCGCGCGATCTTCGTTCGGCGTCAGCTCGCTTCGAACCGTCTGGAACGCAAGTACAGCAGCACCGGCAAAAAACAACGATGCGACGATGACCACGAGCGGTGCATTAAGGCATGCATGCAGCGACCACCGGTAGGCATCGGCGAACCACGTGCCGAAACGGCCGAGCAGGCCATGGTCCTCAAGCATCTCCTTCGTCAGTATCCGTGAGGCCAGCATCGGACATAGCGTCAGGGCAACGATGGACGAGAGGCCAACCGAGAAAGCCAGCACGAACCCGAATTCGCGGAACAGGCCACCCACTTGCCCCGGCAGGAAGGAAAGCGGAATGAAGACTGCGGCAAGCGTCGCGGTGGTGGCGATGACAGCAAAGAACACTTCGCGCGTGCCAAGTACAGCGGCTGCTCGGGGACCCATGCCTTCCGAACGGCGGCGCACGATGTTTTCGAGAACGACGATCGCGTCGTCAACGACAAGGCCGGTCGCCAACACGATCGCGAGCAGCGTCAGGATGTTGATCGAGAAGCCGACGAGATAGACCGCTGCCAGGGTTCCGATCAGCGCAACCGGCATGCTGACGGCAGGGATAATCGTCGCACGCCAGTCCCTGAGAAAGAGATAGATGACGCCGGTGACGATGACGGCGGCCAGAATCAGCGCCAGCACCACTTCATGAATCGCACCCTGGATGAAGACGGCGTCGTCGCTGGTTATGGCGATCCGCGTGCCCTCGGGAAGCGTTCTTGAAAGCTCGGCAACGGCGTCCTTGATGCCGTTGGAGATGTTCAGCGTATTCGATTGTGCCTGGCGGATGATGCCGAGGCCGATGCCAGGAACGCCGTTGGAGCGCAGCGCCGTCTGCCCATCGCGTGGCCCGAGGGTAACATTCGCCACATCGCCGAGACGCACGTGGTTCTGCAGGATGACGTTGGAGAAATCTTCCGGCGTCTGCAAACTGGCCATCGCGCGGACAACGATCGTCTGCGTCGGGCTCTTCAGCGATCCGGCCGGCATGTCGAGAGCCGCGCTGGAAAGCGCCTTCGTCAGATCGCCAACGGTCAGCCCGCGACTGGCCAGTTCGCTCTGGTTGACGTCGACGCGGAAGACCTTCTCCTGGTCGCCGTAGGTTTCGACATCGGCAACGCCATCGACCGAGGCAAGCCGGTCGATGACCTGGTTTTCGACGAGAAGCGTCAGATCGTCCATGTTCAGTTTGGACGAGGTAACGGCAAGACGCATGATCGGCTGAGAGTCGGAATCCGCCTTGACGATCTGCGGCGCATCCGCCTCTTCGGGCAGGCGGTCAGCGATACGGCCGATGGCGTCACGCACATCGTTTGCCGCTACCGCGAGATCGACGGAGTCCGAGAATTCGAGCGTCACCCGGCTCTGGCCGAACTGAGAGCTGGAGGAAATGGATTTGAGGCCGCTGACGCGTGCGGCCGCGCCCTCGATCACCTTCGTCAGTTCCTGGTCGATCGTCTGTGGCGAGGCACCGTCGAAAGTCGTGCGCACCGTCACGACGGGTCGGTCGACATCGGGCAGTTCGCGCACTTCGATCCCGGCATAGGCTGCAAGGCCGGCAACGATCATCAGGGCGTTGAAGACAAGCGCAAGGATCGGGCGCCTGACAAACAGCGCGGTGAAGGTCTGTTTGCCGGAAGCCGGCTTCTCCTGCATCTCGGTCACGGTCATTGGGTGACTGGCTCCGAATTCGACGCCACTTCGCCGGCCACCCGTACCGCGCCACCCTCACGGACACGCTGCAGCCCTTCCGTGACGATTGCATCGCCATCGTCCAGATCGGCCTTGACGAGGATATAGTCGGGATTGCGCTGCACGATACTCACACGCACCTTGCCGGACTTGCCGTCGGCGACTTTCCAGACGAACGCACCTTGCGAGTCCCACTGAACGGAAAGCGGATCGACCGCGGGATACTGGTCGCCGCCAAACCTCATCCCGACATTGAACGACATGCCGGCGCGGAGTTCGTCCGATGCGTTGTCGATGCGGGCTCGCACGCGCATCGTCCGGCTGGCGGCGTCAATGCGGTTGTCGATTGCTTCGACCGCGCCCGAGAATACCCGACCTGGCCGGGCCACGGACGTTGCCTCCACGGGCTGGCCGACCGTGATGGTATTGGCGAAGCGTTCCGGCACCCAATAGTCGACAAGAATTTCAGTACGGTCGTCGAGGGTCGCAACCGGCGTCGTCGTCGAAACGTTGTCGCCGACATTGACCGGGATGATGCCGACAATGCCATCGATCGGGGCGACAATGCTGCGGCGCTCGAGATTGAACTCGGCCGCCTGCAATTGCAGGCGTGCGCCCTGTTCCGCGATCTCGGCATCGAAGACATCCATGCGCGACACGCTGGATTTGATGTTGTGGTAGAGGCTGGATTTCTCGACGGCGCTTTTCAGCGCCACATCGGCCTGACCGCGAGCGATGACCTGCTCTTCGCTGTCTAGCTTTGCAAGCACCTGCCCCTTGGTGATCCTGTCGCCCGACTTGATCAGGATCTCGCGAATTGTCCCGCTTGCCTGCGGCATCACCACCACGGAGCGGATGGCGTCGCCCGTGCCGATGGCACTCAGCCGATCATTGACGACACCACGAACGACGGCCTGCGTGGCGACCAGAACGGGCGCGTTTGCTCCGCCGCTGCGACGTCTCGATTGCCCTTCCTCGCTCGCCACCGGCTTCGGTGCAGCCTCGCCGGGCGCTAACTTTGAAACCTCTGAAAAGCCCGCCTTCCGTAGCGTCTCGCCAGCCCCTGGCACGAAGAAAACCCATCCGGCAAAGCCGGCCGCAATCACGACAAGGCAAACTATAAACTGCTTCCAAAATGGCATTCACGTCTCCAGAGGGACTCGAGGCTAGTCCAGGGTCTATCGAAAGAGGCGTTCGCAGGACAAATTGTCGCGCGTCTGCGACAATATTGTCTCTTTGCCGATCACCAGCAAGCGAATTGGTCCCGCATTACTGAATTGTAATTCAAGACTGAGTTACTGTCAGGCAACTCTCGACCGCCGCCTGCCGTGTTGTAGAATTTCATCATCAACGTCAAATGACGGTTTTGTTTTCTGAGTTTTATTGAAGACGCTTGCGCGCGACCGAGCCCGCCCCTTACAGCGCACATCGGCAATTCCCGGGCAGGCCTGCTCGAATGCACTGCATAAGCTGAGGACAGCGGGTGCGGGGCGGAATGAAAGCAGAACATCTTTTCTGGTCTTTCGATCCCGAATCACTACATTACGCGCCATGAGCAATAGTTTCGACGATATCCCCTTCTTCGATGAAGAGCCGGGCGAGCAGCCGCGCAAGCAGCCGGCCCCTGCCGCTCCCGCCGCCGGAGGGCTCGCCGCCCGTGCCATGGCAGCTCGCGATGGCGGCAGGCGCCCCGATTATCTTTCCGGCCTGAACCCGGAACAGACCGAAGCCGTCGAGACACTGGAAGGCCCCGTACTCGTGCTCGCCGGTGCGGGCACCGGCAAGACGCGCGTGTTGACGACGCGCATCGCCCATATCCTGAACACCGGGCGCGCATTCCCGTCGCAGATCCTCGCCGTGACCTTCACCAACAAGGCCGCCCGCGAGATGAAGGAACGTATTGCCGTGCTCGTCGGCGGCGCTGTCGAGGGTATGCCCTGGCTTGGCACCTTTCACTCGATCGGCGTCAAGCTTCTGCGCCGCCATGCCGAACTCGTAAACCTGCGATCTGACTTTACGATCCTCGACACCGACGATGTTGTCCGGCTGATCAAGCAGCTGATCCAGGCGGAAAGCCTCGATGACAAGCGCTGGCCCGCCAAGCAGTTCGCCGGAATGATCGATGCCTGGAAGAACAAGGGCCTCGGCCCCGGCGACATTCCCGAGGGAGACGCCCGCGCTTTCGCCAACGGCAAGGGCCGTGAACTCTACTTCGCCTACCAGCAAAGGCTCTCGACGCTGAACGCCTGCGATTTCGGCGATCTCCTGATGCATCCGATCGCGATCTTCCGGAAAAACCCGGATCTTCTCAAGGAATATCACGGCCGCTTCCGCTACATCCTTGTCGACGAGTATCAGGACACCAACACAGCCCAGTACATGTGGTTGCGGCTGCTTGCCCAGCGCCCGAAGGGCGAGCCGCAGAACGTCTGCTGCGTCGGCGACGACGACCAGTCGATCTATGGCTGGCGCGGTGCCGAGGTGGACAACATCCTCCGCTTCGAGAAGGACTTCCCGGGCGCCAGGGTCATCAAGCTGGAGCGCAACTACCGTTCGACGGCGCATATCCTTGGCGCGGCCGGCCACCTGATCGCGCACAATGAAGGCCGCCTCGGCAAGACGCTTTTCACCGACCGCAGCGACCCCGATGACATCAAGGTCCAGGTGCACGCATCCTGGGATTCCGAAGTGGAAGCCAGGGAAATCGGTGAGGAGATCGAGCAACTTCAACGCGGCGACGCCAATGGCAAGCGGCATTTGCTCAACGACATGGCGATCCTCGTGCGCGCCTCATTCCAGATGCGCGAGTTCGAAGACCGCTTCGTGACGCTCGGCCTCAACTACCGCGTCATCGGCGGCCCGCGCTTCTACGAGCGCCTCGAAATCCGCGATGCCATGGCCTACTTCCGCCTCGTCGCCCAGCCTGCCGACGACCTCGCCTTCGAGCGCATCATCAACACCCCGAAGCGCGGTCTTGGCGATACGACGGTGCGCGCCCTCCACGATTATGCCCGCGCCCGCGACATTCCGATGCTGGCCGCCGCCGCCGATATGATAGAAACCGACGAGCTGAAGCCGAAGGCGCGCAAAGCCCTCTTCGACGTCGTCCAATCATTCCGCCGCTGGCAGGAAATGCTGGAAAACACCCCGCACACCGAGCTTGCCGAGCAGATCCTCGAAGAGTCGGGCTACACGGATATGTGGAAGAACGACAAGTCGGCGGACGCGCCGACCCGTCTTGAAAACCTGAAGGAACTCATTCGCTCGATGGAGAGCTTCGAGTCGATGCGCGGCTTCCTCGAGCACGTCGCGCTTGTCATGGACGCCGAGCAGAACGAAAACCTCGACGCCGTCTCGATCATGACGCTGCATTCCGCCAAGGGCCTGGAGTTCGATACCGTATTCCTGCCGGGCTGGGAGGAAGGCCTGTTCCCGCACCAGCGGTCGCTGGATGAAAGCGGCCGCGCCGGTCTCGAGGAAGAACGCCGCCTTGCCTATGTCGGCATCACCCGCGCCAAGCGCCGCTGCCACATCTGGTTCGTCTCCAACCGACGCATCCACGGTCTCTGGCAGTCGACCATCCCGTCGCGGTTCCTCGACGAACTGCCGGAAATGCATGTCGAGGTGGCGGAAGCCGAACAGAGCTACGGCGGCTATGGCCGTGGCGGCTACGGCCAGTCCCGTTTCGACAAGGCTGACCCCTTCGCCAACTCCTATTCGACGCCCGGCTGGAAACGCGCCCAGCAGAACAAGACGGACGCCACCCGCGACAACTGGGGCACACGTTCCGGCCACGCCGTCGAACGCATCGGCTACGGCGAAAGCGGCCCGCGCAGCCGCACTATCGATGGCGAACTGGTGGCGAAATCAACCGCCACCGAGCCTTCGAAATTCAAGACCGGCGATCGCGTCTTCCACCTCAAATTCGGCAACGGGAACATCGTGGAGATCGAGGGCAACAAGCTGACGATCGAGTTCGATCGGGCAGGCCAGAAGCGGGTCTTGGATGGGTTTGTGGAGCGAGTTTCCTAAAGCGGAACCGTCAACTCACTGACCTCGGATAACTCGCCGACATCTGCAGCGAACGATAGCGCGGCTTGCCTCACCCTTTCGTGACTTCGTTTACCGTCCCGCGTCCCGCATACTGAACTCCCGCGCGTACCGACCGCGGGAGAGAAGGAGGACGCAGATGAAACGTTATTCGCTGCCTCTGATCGTAGCCTCGCTCATGATTGCCGTGTTGAGCAGTCCGACCGTCGCATTTGCCTGCAGCAAGATCATCCTAGGGACCTGATCCCGCAGGTACACGAACGATCCGCGACACGCGAGGAAGTCCGAATTCATGGAGCGGGCGTGGCGCCCGCTCACCCCAGGATCGGCATCGATCCCAACCCCAGTATATCGTTGAGCAATGCGAGCCCGATCCCGGCGGCAACCACCGCGATTCCGATCAGGAACAGGCGCCTCGCCCGATCGTACTTGGCCGCAATCAGCGAGTCCCTGGCCAGCAGATCGGCGAAGACCTTGACCTGCAAGGCAATCCCTACCGTCATCAGCAACATCGGCAGGATATCGATCCGGCTCCAGTCGTTCGGATTCGAAGCCCAGCGGCTCATGAAACTCAGGGAAAAACCGAGAATGATGCCGGCTGCCGTCAGTGAGCCGTTGCGGAAGGTCGCATCGATCTTCTCCTCTGAACCGGGCTCGGTCATTGGCTTTCGCTCCAGGTGATCCTCTGCAGCCATCAGGCACAGCCTTCCGCGGCAAATGTCGCACCACGCTCTTCAAGCAGGCGCCGCAACACGCTTCGATGGCAGCGGCTCTCGGTCTCGCAGTAGCAGCCGATTGAAAAATGACTGGCATGCGAAAGCGTGGCGAGCAGGTCCAGCACATGGCTCGCCTCCGGCACTTTCATTTCCTTCGTGAAGCTGCGGACGAAGGCCGTCCACTCGGCGTCAGTCGTCGCGGCCTTCGCTTCCGTCACAAGGGCTTGGCTCGGCGAAAGCACCGGCAGCCAGACGTCATAGTAGTTGCGGCTGGAAAATTCTTCCTTCGGCACGCCCCGTGGCGGTCGGCGGACGGTACCGATCCGCACCCCCTCGCCTTCTGCCCGCGGCGAACCCAATTGCACTACCCTGATTGCCACGACGCCCTCCTTCGACCTGTCGCGATATTTACCGCAAGGGCCGCCTCCTCACCAGCCTCCAGAGGAATGATCCGTCACCAGATTCCAGGCACCAGACGCCATTGGACCTGGCCGCGGTACTCGGCATAGCCGACCAGATTGCCCACCAAATACCTCTCCTCATCTAGGAGGCGGGCGACCAGACCACCAATGACGGGAGGCAACACAAGCAGACCCCAATAGGAACCCAGCGCCAAGGGCACGCCAAAAAACATCGCCAGCGCCGCGGCATACATCGGATGGCGCACCACGCCGTAGAGGCCGGTTGAAATCACCCGCTGCCCCGCCGTCACGCCGACTGTCGCCGCGGCAAACGAATTCTGCCTGAGCACGAAGAAGCAGCCGATAAAGCCAACCGCGATCAATGCATTGCCGAGAAGCACGATCGAGGCCGGAACGACCGACCAACCGAACCTGTGGTCGAGCGCCGAAACCACGAAGAGCGCAAGAATTGCGATGCTGTTAAAGGACTGAATGCGCTTCTGCGATGGCTCGCGTTCCGCCGTCGGCCCGACACTCATCCGTTTCCGGACCAGCTCCGGGTCACGCCTGACGAAATAGGCCGTGAGGACTGCGCACCACCCGCAGAAATGCACGAGAAACACCCAGCCTTGCCAGTAAGACAGGGATCCCGCCGCGAGGAAGATCATGACCAGCATGACGAGACAGAATTTGGCCGTCGCGACTGTCGCCTGTCGCCCGAGACTCTGAACGCTACTCATCACCACCATCACTCACTCGCACTGTCGCGGGCACAAGGTCTCCTGTCACTCTAGATTGGCCTGACTGAGCGCGCGTCAATGGCATGCCTCGCAGGGGAGTAGGACAACCGATCTTCGCCGCATCAAGTGAAGGTTTACGAATCATGCTTAAAAGCCGACGAACAACGCTGCGCCTCCACACATTCGACAACAAACCGAAAGTCCCGTCATGAGCGACTCCGATATCTTCGACCTGTCACCAATCGCGATGTGGATCGAGGATTTCAGCGGGGTCAAGGCGCAATTCGATCGCTGGCGCGCTGAGGGCGTCGAAGACATCCGTGCTTACCTTAGAGAAGACACAACGCGCGTCGCCGCCTGCTCGCAGCTCATCCGCGTGCTGCGCGTCAACCGCAAGACACTCGAACTCTTCGGGGCCAACGATCTCGACCACCTGGTCGCGAATCTCGGCCTGGTGTTTCGCGACGAGATGCTCGAAAGCCACGTCAACGAATTGACAGAACTCTGGGATGGCAAGACCGAATTCGCCAGCAACGCGGTCAACTATACGCTGTCCGGCCGCAGGCTCGATATCCAGCTCCGTGGTTCGGTGCTGCCGGGCCACGAGCAGTCGCTTGCGCGGGTCATGCTGACGACGGAAGATGTCACCGCGCGTGAGGAGGCGCGTCGCAGGGAGCACGAAAATCGCCGCTACGCCGAAGGCATCTTCGAGCATTCGCCGGTCTCGCTCTGGGTCGAGGATTTCAGCCAGATCAGGCTGCTGCTTGAGAATGTCCGCGATCGCGGCATCGACGATTTCAGGGTTTTCACCGATGTCCATCCCGAGTTCGTGCGTCAGTGCATGAGCGAGATCCGGGTGATCGACGTCAACCAGGCGACCCTCGACCTGTTCTGCGCACCCGACCGACACACGCTTCTGCAGCGCATTGGCGATGTCTTCCGCGATGACATGGAAAAACACTTCCGCGAACAGTTGATCGAACTCTGGAACGGCCGGCTCTTTCATCAGCGCGAAGTGATCAACTATGCGCTCGATGGCTCCGAGCGCTATGTCCTTCTGCAATTCTCCATCCTTCCCGGCCACGAAGGCGACTGGGCCCTTGTGCAAGTGGCGCTCACCGACATCACCGCGCGCAAGAAGGCCGAAGCTTACCTCGAATATCTCGGCAAGCACGACGTCCTGACCAAGCTCCACAATCGCGCCTTCTACGTGGACGAGTTGAATAGGCTCGAACGCAAGTCGCTACGGCCGGTCTCGGCTGTCGTCATCGATCTCAACGGCCTGAAGGAGGCCAATGACCAGCTGGGGCACGATGCCGGCGATGCGCTGCTGCGCCGCCTCGGCGAAGTTCTGAATGGTGCTGCCACACAGCCCAATCATGCAGCCCGCATCGGCGGCGACGAGTTTGCGGTGCTGATGCCCGGCGCCGACAAGCAGGCTGTCGCCGCAATGGTCGAGACCATCGGCGAGCTGCTGAAGATCAACAATCAGTTCTACTCCAATGCTCCGCTCAGCATATCGCTCGGTGTCGCGACAAGCGAGCCGGGGGAAACGATGGAAGCCATGGTGCGGCGTGCCGACATTGCGATGTACGCGCAGAAACGCGCCTATCACGCCAGCCGCAAGGCAGAAGGACAAGGCAGCGTCGCGGCGAATGAAACGTCCGCTTCGGCGGCCTGACCATTTCCGGGCGCAGGAAATCACTCCACGGTCTTGGGCACGCCGGCGCAAGAACCGGCCGCGTCGGCACACGTTCGCAGGCGCGAACCGCCCGCCGCAACGCACAATAAAAATCGTTTGAATACTACCAATTTGGTTTCAAATGGATATATGAGCCTTGTGGCTTGCTGCATGCATCCTCCCAAGCGCCTTGCCGAGCCACCGCCGGCCCGTCGTTTCGACGGCTTCAAGAGAAAGTTTCCGGCGCAACAAGAACAAGAGGTACAAGACTGTGGCTGGTATCATCACCAACAGTGCCGCGACAACGCGCCCGGCATCGGCTTCCCCAGCAGCGAGCTATCAATTTGCCATCGTGGCCCTGACATCGCTGTTTTTCATGTGGGGTTTCATCACCTGCCTGAACGACATTCTCATTCCGCACCTGAAGAACGTCTTCCAGCTGAACTACACGCAATCGATGCTGATCCAGCTCTGCTTCTTCGGCGCATACTTCATCGTCTCCCTGCCCGCCGGCGCGCTGGTCAAGCGCATCACCTATAAGTGGGGCATCGTGACGGGCCTGATCATTTCCGCCATCGGCTGCGCGCTCTTCATTCCGGCCGCAAGCTACCGTGTCTATGCACTCTTCCTCGGCGCCCTCTTCGTGCTGGCAACCGGGATCACCGTGCTTCAGGTCGCGGCAAACCCGTATGTCACGGTCCTCGGTCCGCCCGACACCGCCGCAAGCCGCCTGACCTTGACACAGGCCTTCAACTCCCTCGGCACGACACTTGCCCCGATGTTCGGCGCAGTCCTGATCCTGTCTGCGACAGCGGCCGCCGTTGCGGGCGCCACTCCGGAACAACTCGACGCCGTCAGGCTTGCCGAAGCGAGCGCTGTGAAGTTCCCCTACATGCTGCTGGCTGTCGCCTTCCTGTTGCTCGCTGCGCTCTTTGCAGCTCTCAAGCTCCCGCAGGTTGAAGGCGCGGACGAAATCGAGCCGATCACCGGCGGCGGCTCGGCCTGGCAGTATCGCCATCTCGTGCTCGGCGCAGTCGGCATCTTCCTCTATGTCGGCGCGGAGGTCAGTATCGGCAGCTTCCTAGTCAACTTCATGAGCCAGCCGGATATCGCCGGCTTTTCGGAAGCCGAGGCCGCCCATCATGTATCCTACTTCTGGGGTGGCGCGATGATCGGCCGGTTCATTGGTGCTGTCGTGATGCGCTACGTCGATGACGGCAAGGCCTTGGCCTTCAATGCAGCCGCGGTCATCCTGTTGCTGTTGCTCACCGTCTTCTCGGGCGGTCACGTCGCCATGTGGTCGGTCCTCGCAATCGGCCTTTTCAACTCGATCATGTTCCCGACGATCTTCAGTCTCGCACTGTACGGCCTTGGAAAATACACGAGCCAAGGCTCTGGAATCCTGTGCCTGGCAATCGTCGGCGGCGCCTTGCTCCCGCTTTTGCAAGGCGCTCTTGCGGACACGATCGGCATACATCTCGCCTTCCTGATGCCGGTTCTGTGCTATGCTTACATCGCCT
Source organism: Hyphomicrobiales bacterium (assembly GCA_900466985.1). Taxonomy (GTDB): domain Bacteria; phylum Pseudomonadota; class Alphaproteobacteria; order Rhizobiales; family Rhizobiaceae; genus Rhizobium. The sequence continues at coordinate 233,799 of UBOA01000014.1, read as the reverse complement.
TTTATGGGCTGAAGGGGCACCGGCCGACCTGACCATTTCGAGGCCCGCTTCGCCGCCCGTGCGGCGAAGCGTTTCGGCGCTTGCGCCGCCCCTCGGCCCTTGGCATGTTGCAACGCAAAATCAAGGGAGTCGCACCGATGAAAGCCTTGCTTCTAGTCGATATTCAGAATGGCTTTTGCCCGGGCGGCAACCTGCCGGTGCCGGATGGCGACCAAGTGGTTCCCATCGCAAACCGGCTGATCGAGAGCGGCAAGTATGACCTGATCGTCGCCTCCCAGGACTGGCATCCGGCCGGCCATGGAAGCTTTGCCTCATCTCATCCCGGCAAGCAGCCGTTCGAATTAGGGACGCTCTCCGGCAAGCCGCAGATGATGTGGCCGGACCATTGCGTTCAGGGAACGGTGGACGCTGAACTGCATCCCGACCTCAAGACGGGCGAGATCGATCTCATCCTCCAGAAAGGCGAGAATCGCGGTGTCGACAGCTACTCGGCATTCCGCGACAACGATCAGGACGCCCTCACCGGGCTCGCCGACTTTCTCGAGGGGCAGGATGTCACGGAACTCGACGTTTGCGGTCTCGCAACCGACTATTGTGTGAAGTTCTCCGTCCTCGATGCGACCGAAATGATGCCCGGAGTGCGAGTTCGCATTGTCGAAGATGCCAGCCGTGGGATTACGCCCGAAGGTGTTGCGACCGCGATCAAGGAAATGCGCGAGCACGGCATCGACATCGTCACCAGCCGACAAATTTTGGAAGGCTGATCACTCCGTCGCAGTCCGCTGCAACTGATAGACGTCCTCGGAAAAGTCATCCATGCGTCTGGCAAGCGCGACTTGCGCATCCTCGAGCCCCTTCTTGTAGTAAGCGGCGCCAACTTCCTTCGCGAAAAACTCGAGAACAAACTCCGCTTTCAGTAGGCCGATCGGCTGGTCCAGCTCACTGTCGAAATAGTGCTGGATCCGCGCAATGAGTTCGGCCTTTTCCTCTTTCGAAAGTTCGATCCGGGTCATCTTTGTTCCTCGAACGGCAATCAGTCGCGCATGCATGGTTCAGCGAAATCGATCGGTCAATCAAGGAAATTTGCTTGCGACGGATACCGCCCGTCCTTAGACGGGGGGCAAAATTCCAGAAGGATTATCGCCGATGAGTCGCGCTGATTTTTTCGACGGCTTGCGCGGTGGCTCAGCCATTGCGATGGCCTCGGCCCCGTTCGGGGCATTGTTTGGAGCGCTCGCAGTCGATAACGGCATGTCGCTCGCGGAAGTGACCTTCATGAGCGCCACGGTCTATGCCGGCGCGAGCCAGATGGTCGGCCTCGAACTGTTTGGCCATAACGTCCAGGCGTGGCTGATCGTCGCCTCCATCCTGGCCGTCAACTTTCGCCATGTCCTCTATTCGGCGGCCATCGCCCCTTACATCAAGCACTTTTCGCCGCTCCAGAAATTCTTCACCTTTTTCCTGCTGGTCGATCCGCAGTTTGCCGAAACGCTGAAGCGCGGCGAAGCAGGCAAGCCGGTCACCTTTGTCTGGTATCTCGGTTTCGGCATCATCATCTACATCCCCTGGGTCTTGGTGAGCCTGCTCGGCGGGCTGCTCGGCAACTACATCGGCGACCCGAAGTTGATCGGTCTCGACATCCTGCTGCCAGCCTATTTCCTCGGCATCGTTCTGGATTTCCGCCATCGCGACAACTTTCTGCCGGTCGCCGCCGTCAGTGCAGTCGCCTCCGTTGTTGCCTATCACTATGTCGGCTCGCCTTGGCACGTCAGCCTGGGTGCCGCTGCGGGCATCATCCTTGCCGCCCTGTTCCCGCCGCCGCCCCACGAACAGGAACTCGAATCCGATCTGCACGAGGTATGACGATGGCCTTCGATCTTCATATGGCACTCGTGATCGTCGCTGCGGCGGTTGCAACTTACGCAACCCGCATCGGCGGCTATATCCTCATCACCACGATGAAGCGCATTCCGCCACGCATGGAGGCAGCTCTTGCCGCGGTCCCAGCCGCGGTCTTGACGACGCTTGTCGCGCCGGCCTTCTTCATCGGCGGCTGGGATTCGAAGCTGGCCCTGCTCATCGCACTCGTCGTTGGCCTGCGGGCCTCGCACACCTGGATGCTGATTGTCGCTTGGCTCTTTGTTCTGGGCTGGCGTCACACGATCGGCATGTGACGCCGTCGGCGGCGAGCAAGGCCGCCTGGCTTAATATTCCAGCGGCAAGGTCGCGTTCTCCAGCCACGCCTTGACGTCGTGGTCGTGGATCAGCGGCATCAGCGCCTCCCGCGTGCGGTCATGATAGTTGTTCAGCCAATGCAACTCGTCATGGTTCAGAAGTTCTGGAATGACGAGGCTGCGATCGATCGGGCAGAAGGTCAACGTCTCGAATCCGAGCATTGGCATGTCGCCGCCATCGATTGCCTCTGCCTCGCGGACGTAGATCAGGTTCTCGATGCGAATGCCGAAAGCGCCGGGACGGTAGTAACCGGGCTCGTTCGAGAGGATCATCCCCGGCAGCAACTCCTGCGTTGATAACCTGGCGATGCGCTGCGGCCCTTCATGCACCGATAGGTAAGACCCGACACCGTGGCCGGTGCCATGGGCGAAGTCGGCCCCCGCCCGCCAGAGCGCGATGCGGGCCAGCGGATCGAGATCGCAGCCGCGGGTGCCCTTCGGAAAACGCGCGGTACTGATCTGGATCATGCCCTTCAGCACCAGCGTGAAAAAGCGCTTGTGCTCCTCGGTGACCGAACCGATCCCGACGGTGCGGGTAATGTCCGTCGTGCCGTTGATGTACTGGGCGCCGGAGTCGATCAGGAACAGCTCTCCGGCCTCCAGCTTGCGGTTCGTTTCCGTCGTGACGCGATAGTGCATGATCGCCGCGTGCTCGCCGGCACCGGAAATCGTATCGAACGAGATGTCCTTCAGCGGGTTCTGCATGCTCTGCCCGACACGGGCGCGCGCTGCTTCCAGCTTCTCCGCCACGTCGATTTCCGTCACCGTCCCGGGCTTGATCTGCGACAGCCAGTAGAGAAACTCGACCATCGCCGCGCCATCCTGCAGATGCGCGGCCGCGGAACCGTTGATCTCGACGCTGTTCTTCACCGCTCGCGGAAGCTTTGCGGGATCGTTCCCTTCCACGACCTCGCCACCTCCCTTGCGAATGATCTCCGCCAAGGCATACGAGGTGAGGTCCGGATCCACGAGGACGCGACCACCATCCTTTGCAACAGCTGACAGTTTCTTTTCGAGCTCCGACGGCGGAAGCTGCATGCACATCTGAGCGAGATAGGCTTCGGGTTCGATACCGGTCTTGCGCTTGTCGAGGAAGAGGTCCACCTTGCCATCGGCATAGATGATCGCCCGCGCCAGCGGGTGCGGCGTGTGCGGCACATCGGCACCGCGGATATTGAAGATCCAGGCGACCGAAGACGGATCCGCGATCAGCGCCGCCTTGAGGTTCTTCTTTGCAAGATCGGCCGCGACCGTTGCGATCTTGTCGGTTGCGAGCACGCCCGCCTGGACGATGTTCTGGATTGTCACCTGCCCCAACGGCTCCTGCGGCCGGTCGCTCCAGAGCTTGTCCAGAGGATTGTGAGGCAGGACAACGAGCGAACCGCCAATCTCGGCAAGCGCCTTTTCAAGTCGCCGCACCTCCGCCCCGGAGTGTAGCCAGGGATCGATGCCAAGACGCAAGCCCTTGGAGCCATTCTTTGCAAGCCAGGCATGAGGCGGCTCGTTCACAAGGTCCCCACCGGTGAAGACCGCGTTGTCGACTTGCTCGGCAAGTTGCGTCACGTAGCGCCCGTCCACGTAGACAATCGCCTCCGAACGCGTCACCAGCGCGACCCCCGCCGAGCCAGTGAAACCCGTCAGCCACGACAAGCGTTCCGAGCAAGCTGGCACGTATTCGCCGTTGAACTCGTCGGCGCGCGGCACCAGAAAGGCGTCGATGCCAAGCGCATCAAAGCTTGCGCGCAGGGCCGAAACGCGATCGCGGCCGAATTGTGGCGTCGAGGTGACTTCGAAAGACTGGAACATGCTCAATAACCCGTTTTTTTGGACGATCCCCTCAGCGAAGGGATTCGGCTATGTTATCGGAATTTCAGGAGAATACGAGAAATTGCGACGCGATACCTGAGTGAGAGCCGCGCAATAATTCGGCGGAAATGAGGCGCCGATTCACAAACTGGCACGCTTTATGCATTCTCTGCATGGCTCCCATGAATGAAACCCTCTCCCTCAGCTTTTCTAAATCGCTATACAGGCGCCATCAGACGGGTTCGAGACGAACCTGAAACGAAACAAAAGGAATTTGGATATGACTGCCCCTCTGTCGCGCTTCGCTTACAGCAGCCCGGTGCAGGCTGGCGAGCGCCAGACTGTGCGTCACATCATCGGCTCGCGCCGTCCGCTGCATGAGGACACCCTCAAGCTGCTCGGCGCCGGCCAAAGGGTTACGCGCCATCAGGTCGCAACCAGCTACGCGTTCTGAGCAACTCGCCGCTCCCTTCTCCTCCTCCCTCACGGGATCGGCGATCAGAACAGTAGAAGCCCGCTCGAGCGCTCCTCCTCCTTCGAGCTCGCGGGCACTGACCGGGAAACTGGTCTCAAGGCGGTGCCATTGGCACCGCCTTTTCTTTTGCCTTCACCTCAAGGGCGGTCGAGATGGATCGTCACCCAACCGTTTCGCCAGATCGTGCGCACATGCCGCAGGTGCGCGCCGTTATAGGCGGCCAGCACTTTCCAACGTTGCGCGGCAAGAATTCCGGAGAGAATGACCGAACCGCCGGGGGCCAGATGATTGACGAGCTGCGGCGCCATCTTGATCAACGGTCGAGCCAGGATGTTGGCGATGATCAGGTCAAAAGGACCGTTGGCCGCAAAAGTGGTCGAGTGAAAACCCGGCGCCGTCGCCGTCGAGATGCCCGACGTGATACCATTGCTTCTGATGTTCTCGGCCGCGACCCGCGTCGCGACCGGGTCGATATCGGTGGCGAGAACGGGAATGTTCCGCAGCTTCCTCACGGCAATCGCCAGAACGCCGCTGCCGGTTCCGAGGTCGAGCGCATTCCGGACCGGGCGGGAACGAAGAACGCGATCGATCGTCTCCAGGCAGCCAGCCGTCGTACCGTGGTGACCCGTACCGAACGCCTGGCCCGCATCGATCTCGATCGCAATGTCCCCGGGCCGTACCTTGTCGCGGTCGTGCGAGCCATGGACGAGGAACCGCCCTGCCCGAACCGGCTTCAGGCCCTCGAGTGACTTGGCGACCCAATCGACGTCAGGGATCACCTCGCGTTCGACCTTGGCGTCGGGAAAGCCCGTCTTCAGCGCGTCCTCGACACGCGCGCGAACCTGCGCCTCGTCTTCACGCATCATGTAGACGGAGGCTTCCCAAATGTCCTTCTTCTCGTCGATTTCAGTCGTCGCGATCGCGAAGTCTTCTTCGCCGAAGACCTCGGACAGCAGGTCCAGAATCTCACCCGCCTGCACTTCGGTCGTCGTCACATAAAGGCGTATTTCACTCACGATCACTCTTTCTTTTATAGGGCGCCATCGATCCAGGGCGGCGACTGCGTATCATATCCGGAAACACCGTGAAGCAATTTTTGTCGGAATGCAGGTATCCGCAAAAGCACCGGGACGGCAAGATTGCGGATCGCGATTGCCATCGGATGTTTCATTGTGATTAGCGATGTCAAGTGATGGGTCTGCTTCAGCACCGTCGTCACAGCAGGCATCCTGAGCCCCGCATACTCCTGCTCCCGCCCCTCCGAGATCAGCCAGGCCAACCAGCATGCGTCTTCGATGCCAAGGTTCATCCCCCGCGCCCCGGCAGGCGAATGAATGTGCGCAGCATCCCCGGCAAGGAAAACGTTGCCCTTCGCCATTACCTCGGCACGACGAAAGTGTATGCGAAAATCGGACGCCCAGACCCGCTCAGCAATGGGCGCGGGATGCTCGATGCGGCTCTCGAAATCGGGGAGCGTCGAAATGTAGCGCAGCACGTCACGCGTCGCAGGCAAGCGCCCGATCATGCCGGGATCGAACAGGCTGATCTCGGCAAAGCTGGGATCGACCGGTCCGGCGTAGCGAAAATCCGCCAGGTAAAAGCTGCTCTCCAGCACCTGCCCGGGGAAACCGATGCCGAGGGCTTCTCGCACCGTTGAATGGGACCCGTCGGCCGCGATCACGATATCGAAATCCGCGGTTTCGACCGAGCCATCCAGCTTCCTTAGCGTCGCCTTCGGTCTCGCAAGATCGCCGGAAACCGCCTCCACGACGGTTTGCCACTCCGGAACGATCTCATAGTCGGAAAGCTTGCCGAGCAGCAGCCGCTCGGTATGCCCTTGCGCCAGCGCATGGATGGCACTGTAGGGACCGGGAACCTCCGTGGTGTCGATGTCGGCAAGGACCTTGCCGTTGGCGGCGATCCGGAAGTGCTGGATCTGCTGCGCTTCTTGCAGGATCGTGTCCGTCACACGCGAAGGTGAAAGCAGCGTCAGCGTTCTGGCATTGATGCCGAGAGCACGGCTTTCCGTTAGGGGCACCGGTCCGGCGTCGCTATCGACGATGCGCGGGAGGTGGCCGCGGCGGGCGAGTTCAAGAGCAGCAGTCAGACCAGTCGCACCGGCTCCGGCGATCAAGATGCTGCGATGCCCTGACGCCATGCGGTCATCCCTTGCTGACGAGGTTCTCCAGTTTCTTTACAGCCGTATCGGGATTTTCGCCATAGGCGATGGTACCGGAGAACCGCCCTTCCGAATCGAGCAGGAAGACAGAAGCCGTGTGATCCATCGTGTAGTCGCCGTTCGGATTGCTTTCGTCCACCGGAACCTTCTTGGCGTAGACGCGATAACCCTTGATGACATCGGCAATCTTGTCGGGCGCGCCTGATATGCCGACGATGCGCTTGGACACGTTGGAAACGTATTCATTCATCACCTCAGGCGTGTCGCGCTCCGGATCGACGGTCACGAAATAGGCCTGCAGCTTCTTGCCATCCGGATCGACCTTCTCCAGCCAACCGTTCATCTCAAAGAGCGTTGTCGGGCAGACCTCCGGGCAATGGGTGAAGCCAAAGAAGAGCGCCGTCGGCTTGCCCCGGAAGGCCTGCTCGGTGATCGGCTTGCCGTCCTGGGCAACGAGCGTGAACGGCACGCCGAACGGCCCCTCGGAAACGGCCTCCTTCGTCTTGGTGACATTAAGCGTCAGCCAGCCGAGAATGCCGGCCATCAGCAGCACCGCAACCCACACCGCAATGCGGACAGTCTTCATCGATCGAACCTCAAAGATCGGGATCATTCCCGTTTGTCGGGTGATATCGCCTCCTGCTTCGGGGCGCAATTCAACAACACGTTTCCCGGTGGCGACCGATTGCCCCACCAGCACACGGAAAAGGCGAAATCAGTTTCACAAAAACCAAAATCTTCAAACACTTAGCAGATGAAACAAAGACGGCTGCAATCTTTGAGGGTTAGCAAATACTTAAAAATACATATCTATATTTAGGAATGGATAGAACGCTCGACGTTCTCGTGACATGAGGTCCACCCGGCATTTCAATCCCCGGCTATCCGCGTGAGCGCAAGATGCACACCGCGTCTCATCGCGGAGGGGGATGATCATCAATGACTGATATGAAAGTGCGCAAGAGCCTCTCCGTAGGCCAACGGCTGGGGACACTTGCCGGCGCGGCGTTCATTGGCTTCGGCTCGATGCTTGCAGTTGGCTGGTATCAAAATTCGAGCGCCGACGCGGCTTTGAGACATGCCAACGAAATCCAGGCCAGCGTCGACCAGATTTACGAGATGCGCGCCGCAAACCTCACTCTCATTCTTGCTGCCATGGACACCATCGTCGACCGTGGCGATCGCGTCGTCGTGCCCGAACGCCTGAAGCTGATGAACGAGGCGATCGGCGAGCTGCAGAGCAGCTCCAAGGAGATGCACCGCCTGAGCGAAGAGCTGAACGCCGGAAACCTGTTGTCCACCTATGATGCAGACGTGGCGTCTCTGGGGAAAAATGTCGTCGGAGACTTGAAATCTGCTGTCGAAGCCGGCGCGCCGGACAGTGAATTTGACAAGCTGGACGACGCCATCGACGGTGGCGGCGACAAGGTGGGCGCGACACTGGACAAGCTCGCCCACGAAGGCGGCGAATTGGCCAAAGCGCGGATCGACGAGGCAAACGCAATCTCGGAGCGGGCGATACTGATCCAGTTGGCACTTGGCATCGTCGCCATCCTGACAATGGGCACCCTGCAATATATTCATGGCGGTTCCATCCGTCGCGGTATCGAGGGTGTGCGAAAAAACATGCAGGGCATCATGCGCGGCGATCTCAATAGCCTTGTCCCCGCCACTGACCGGGGCGATGAGATCGGCGACATGGCACGCGCAGCGGAGAGCTTCCGGCTTGCCGCAATCGAGAAGCAGGAATTGCAGGCGCGTAGCGACAGCGAACGCCAGCAGAGCGATGCCGAGCGCCGCAGCCGTGAAGCAGCGAAGCTTGCGGACGCCGAAGCCCTCAACGATGCAGTCCATGCCTTGGGCGACGGTCTGACGCGCCTCGCGGGCGGAGACGTGACAGTCACCATCAATCAGCCGTTCACGGCAGAGCTTGAGCGCTTGCGCACCGACTTCAATCACACCACGGCGACGCTCCGCCAGACAATGGCCGGGATCGCCCGAAACGGGACTTCCATCCAGGCAAACAGCCAGCAGATGCGCTCGGCAGCAGACGACCTCGCCAAGCGTACGGAACAGCAGGCGGCCTCGCTGGAGGAAACCTCCGCGGCGCTCGACCAGATCACCGCAACGGTTCGCAACGCCACCAACCGTGCCGAGGAAGTCGGCCACATGGTTGCCCACACCCGGCAGAATACCGCGAAATCAGATGTGGTCGTGACCGATGCCATGGCCGCGATGGAGCGAATCGCGACCGCCTCGCGCGAGATCGGAACGATCATCAACGTCATCGATGAGATCGCCTTCCAAACCAACCTCCTCGCCCTCAACGCGGGCGTCGAAGCTGCTCGCGCCGGCGAAGCCGGCAAGGGCTTTGCTGTCGTAGCACAGGAAGTACGCGAACTCGCCGGCCGCGCGGCCGGTGCCGCCAAGGATATCAAGGCCTTGATCGGAAAATCAGGCGCCGAGGTGAAGGCCGGCGGCGAACTCGTAACGGCGGCCGGCGAAGCCCTGCGCCAGATCGGCGAAGATGTTTTGCGCATCGACGAGCATGTTAAATCAATCGTAACCTCTGCACGCGAACAATCTACCGGACTGAACGAAATCAATACGGCCATCAGCCAGATGGACCAGGTCACGCAGAAAAACGCGGCCATGGTGGAGGAAACGAACGCAGCCAGCCATGCGCTCGCCACCGATGCCGATAGCTTGATCCACCTGATCCAGACGTTCAAGATCGGCGAAGGCATGAATGCCCGTTCCACGCCGCGGGAAGCCACCGCAGTCTCGCATCCGAAACCATCTCCCGCACGAAGCCTTATCGGCAAGGTCGCGGGCGCATTCAGCGGCGGCGCAACCGCCAGAGCCATGGCCGTACCGGCCGGAGACAACTGGGAAGAATTCTGATCATGAACAATACCATCATCAACCAGACCGGATCGCATCTCGAGATCGTCTCCTTCCATCTCGGCGAGCAGGAGTTCTGCATCGACATCATGGCGATCCGCGAAATCCGCGGCTGGGCGCCCGTCACGCCGATGCCGCACACGCCGCCCTACGTCCTCGGCCTCATCAACCTGCGCGGCGCGGTGATCCCGGTCATCGACATGGCCTGCCGCCTCGGCATGAAGATGACCGAGCCGTCGGAGCGCTCCGCCATTATCGTCACCGACATTGCCGGCAAGCTCGTCGGCCTGCTGGTCGAGCAGGTCTCCGACATGATGACGATCAAGAGCGAAGACCTGCAGCCGGCCCCGGAGATCGTCCCGGAAGCCCAGCGCGCCTTCTGCCGCGGCATCGTCGCCCTGGAAAAGACCATGGTCTGCTTCCTGAACCTCGACACCGTAATCGCCGACGAATTGGCACAGGCTGCTTGACGCGACCAGCGCAGCATAACCGCCGGGAAATTTTCGAACCGCTCGCATCGAACCGTTGCGAGCGGGTTTTTTCTGTGCGGTCATTGTTAGGGCCGCATTGCAGGCTATCTCCTCATCGCATCGTCCGACGTAGCTTCGAGTGAACGAAGTGCGCGGACGGGCGTTCGAATGGTTGTCAGAAGAACAACGGGGTACGCAGAATGCGCGAGGCGAAAACCCGTCACACCGGAGGATGCGGCTGCGGTGCGGTCCGATACAGAATTGACGAGGCGCCGCTGGCGAGCGGCATCTGCCACTGTCAGACATGCCGAAAGGTCGCTTCGGCTCCTACGCTTCCGTTCGTCACCTTTCCCGTGCGAACGCTGGTATACGAACAGGGAGCCCCTCGGGCATTTGCCTCCTCGAGAGGCGTTGTCAGGACATTCTGCGGCTCATGCGGTTCCCCGATCGGCTATCAGAACGATGCAGACCCGGACCTGATCGACATCATGACTGTCAGCCTCGACGACCCGGATGAGTATCATCCGACCTTTCACGTCTGGACGTCTGAAAAGGTGTCCTGGGATGTCATCTGCGACGAGCTGCCGGCACATCCCAAGAGCCGCGCCTAGCGCGACCAGGCGCGTTGCTATTGTGGCTTGCCGTTCTTCCACGTGACGTTCTGGCCGTATAGCGGGATGGTCGAAATCGCCATCTTCGCCGAGCCATCAGTCAGTTCGCGCGAGTGGGCGAGATAGACCAGCGTGTCGTTCTTCTTGTCGTAGATCCGGTTGACGACCAGCTTCTTCCAGATCAGCGACATGCCCGTCCTGAATACCTCGTCACCGCCCTCCGACAGATTGATGTCGCCAATCTCGATCGGCCCCGTCTGGCGGCAGGAGATGGAGTTGTTCGAGGGGTCTTCGAACCAGTTGCCGTTCTTCACGCGATCAATAACGCTGCGGTCGAAATAAGTGACGTGGCAAGTCACGCCCTTCACCTGCGGGTCGGCCACCGCATCGATGATGATGTCGTTGCCAATCCAGTCGACCCCGACCTTGCCGACGACGTCGGCTGAGGCAGCACCGGCGCTCAGACCGATGAGTGAAGCAGCGGCAAGCGCGATGTAACTCCTTCTGGACATGACGGCTCCCTGATTTGCATCCGCATCTTAGGTAAGCGCGCCGGATGCCTTTACAAGGAAGTGTTCACGCCTTCCTGCAGGTGCAAGCCTCATACCCGGTCGACGTCAGCCTGCCGGGCTTCATGCCGATCAGAGCGGGAATGGCGTTCACGGCTGCCGCCCCGACAGCCTTTGCCATCGCGATCGCCGCATGCGCGCACACGGCCGCGTCCTCGGCGGCATTGTGATGCGCAAAACGCAGGCCGAGATGCTCGGCGATCATGTTGAGCCGGTGCGAGAGGAAATGCGGCCAGATCCGCTGGGCCATCTTCAGGCTACAGAGATACGTCAGCTCCGGATAGGACTGCCGATAGAGATCGAGGCTCGCGCGCCAGACGCTGAAATCGAAAGCTGCATTGTGCGCAATCATGGTCGCATCTCGGAAATCGTCGTGGAATTCGTCCATCACTTCCGGAAACGCCGGCGCGTCCTCGACATGCTCTGGCCGGATGCCGTGAATGGCGATGTTCATGCCGGAGAACCGCATCTCCTTCGGCCGGATCAGCCGCTCCTCGACGCGGGTAACCTTGCCGTCCTCAATCCATGCCAGTCCCACCGAACAGGCGCTGCCGCGTTGTTCGTTGGCGGTTTCGAAATCAATGGCGATGGTTTTCAACGAGATTTCCGATTCGATAGCATGGATTTGGCATAACCTCCCCGCCCTCTCCGCGCAAATCCGGCTGTTGACATCCGCAAGCGGATTGCGAAATCATGGCGCATGACCGGATTGATGACCATTGTGCTGACGCGGACGACCACCCTTGCAGGGCTGGTGGGAGCGATGGTGCGTTAGAAGCAGTCCGTCATCCCCCAAACCCTGCCGAGGCGAGCAGGGTTCGGGAACCGGCTCTCCTCAAACTGAGAAGGAGAGTTGCATGCAGAAGAATCCAAACCCCAGAGAGATACCTGCCGGATTGTCGATCCGAGCCATCCGTCCGTCCGACACCGAGGCCTTGGCGGCGCTGGTCAATCTGCCCGGCTTCCGCGCCGGTACCTTGCGCCCACCCTACCAGAGTATTGAAGAGACCCGCCGCCATGTCGAAAACAGCAATCCGGATGCAATGCGTCTGGTCGCAGTTATCGACGAGCAGATCGTAGGCGACATCGGCATGACCCGTTACCACGGCCGCCGCAATCATGTCGCTAGCATCGGCATGGGCGTGCACGATGACTTTACCGGTCGCGGCATCAGCAGCGCGCTGCTCGCGGCCGTCATCGACGCCGCCGACAACTGGCTGAACATCATGCGCCTGGAGCTGACTGTTTACACCGACAACGAAGCCGCCCTCGCCCTTTACAGGAAGTTCGGTTTCGAAGAGGAAGGCATACTCCGTGCTTTCGCCTTCCGCGCCGGCAGCTACGTCGATGCTTACGCGATGGCGCGCATCAAGCGGTAGAGGAACGCTCCGAGGTCGGTGACAGCCGATCCCTCATCCGCTGATCAGGGCCAGCCACTCGTCTTCGTCCATCGTCTGGACACCGAGTTCGCGTGCCTTGTCGAGTTTCGAGCCTGCGCCTGGTCCCGCAACCACGATGTCGGTTTTCTTCGACACCGAGCCTGCGACCTTAGCGCCGAGGCTTTCAGCCCGCGCCTTGGCTTCGTCGCGCGTGAACTTCTCCAGCGAACCGGTGAAGACCACAGTCTTGCCGGCGACTGGGCTGTCTGCAGCAGCAACCTTCTCTGCAGGCAAGGGCGTCCCGTCATTCAGTTCGGCGAGCAGTCGCGAGATGACCTCGACATTGCGCGGTTCCTTGTAGAATTCGACGATCGCGCGCGCGACGATCTCACCGATGCCTTCAATGGCGTTGAGGTCGTTCCATGCATCGCCCGAGAGCGACGCGGCGGCCTTCATCGCTGCTTCGAAATCGGCGTAAGTGCCATAGGAGCGTGCCAGGAGCTTGGCTGTCGTCTCGCCGACGTGGCGGATGCCGAGCGCATAGATGAACCGGTGCAGCGCGATGCCCCGCCGCTCGTTGATCGCCGCATAGAGCTTTCCGACGCTGACCTTGCCGAAACCTTCGATGTTTTCGAGTTTTGTCAGCGAGCCGGCCTGCCGCTTCTCCAGCGTGAAGATATCGGGTGCAGTTCGGATCTGCAGCGCGGGATCGTCGCTCTCGAAGAAGAAGTCGACCTGCTTCGATCCCAGGCCCTCGATATCGAAGGCATTGCGCGAAACAAAGTGCTTCAAATGCTCGGTGGCCTGCGCACGGCAAATGAAGCCGCCGGTGCAGCGGGTGACGGAGTCGAGCTTGCCTGTTTTTTCGTTTTTCTCCCGCACGGCATGGCTGCCGCAGACTGGGCATTTTTGCGGAAATTCATAGCGGGCGGCGTCTGTGGGCCGCTTCTCCATGACAACATCGAGCACCTGCGGAATCACATCCCCTGCCCGCTGCACGATGACCGTGTCACCGATCCGAATGTCGTGCCCGACGTCGCGGATGCGTTCGCCCGAGTTCCCGATGCCTTCGATGTAATCGGCGTTATGCAGGGTCGCATTGGTTACCACGACGCCGCCGACGGTAATTGGCGTCAGCCGTGCAACCGGCGTCAGGGCGCCGGTGCGGCCCACCTGGATATCGATGTTCTCGACAGTCGTGAAAGCCTGCTCGGCCGGGAACTTATGTGCCGTCGCCCAGCGCGGACTGCGGGAGCGGAATCCGAGCCGTTGCTGCAGATCCAGGCTGTCGACCTTGTAGACGACACCGTCGATATCATAGTCCAGGTCCGGTCGCTTCAGGCCGATCTCGTCGTAGTGGGCTAAAATATCGGCGACGGAATTCAGCCGCTTCATCAGGGGATTGACCGGAAAGCCCCAGCTCTTGAACACCTCGACCATACCAAACTGTGTGTCGGAGGGCATGTCGGATATCTCACCCCAGGCATAGGCGAAGAACTTCAACTTGCGGCTCGCAGTCACCTTGGCGTCGAGCTGCCGGAGCGATCCGGCTGCCGTATTGCGCGGATTGACGTAGGTCTGCTTCCCCTCGACTTCCATCAGCTTGTTGAGCGCCAGGAAGTCGCTCTTGGCCATGTAGACCTCGCCGCGCACCTCGACGACGGCGGGTGCCCCTGCCGGCAGCGTCTGGGGAATTTCCTTGATCGTGCGGATGTTGGCCGTGACGTTTTCGCCCGTCGTGCCGTCGCCGCGCGTTGCAGCACTCACCATCCTGCCGTTCTCATAGCGAATCGACATGGAGAGGCCGTCGATCTTCGGCTCCGCGGTAAAGGCAATCGACTGGTCCGGCAGGCGGCCCAGGAAGCGATAGACGCTCGCCACGAAGTCCTGCACGTCCTCCTGCGAGAAGGTGTTGTCGAGCGACAGCATCGGCCGTGCATGCACAACGGGCGCGAACGTTACCGAAGGCGCGATCCCGACGCGCCGCGACGGACTGTCCTCGCGAATGAGTTCCGGAAAGCGCGCCTCGATCGCGTCGTTGCGACGCTTCAGTGCATCATACTCGGCATCGGAAATCGCCGGGCGATCCTCGCCGTGATAAAGCTCGTCGTTGCGGGCGATCTCCTTGGCGAGCCGCTCAAGCTCGGCGGCGGCATCTTCGATCGTCAGGGCATCAACGGCTATGGCTTCGGTCGACATACGGCTCTCGCTCCACGGAATCTGGAGTCGGTTTTAGAGCAAAATGAATGGATTGAAAGAGAGCGAGAGGTCCTCGCTCGCCCTCTCCCCAATTCGGCGATTAGGAAATCAGCCGTTCCCGGCCAGCAGCCGGGCCGCCGCCGCCCTCGCCTCTTCTGTCACCGACGCACCCGCCAGCATGCGTGCGATTTCTTCCGTCCGGTCGCCAGGCGCCATCGTCGCGACGCGAGTGGCGATTTTCTCGGAGCCTTCAGCGGCCGGTCCCTTCGAAATCAGCAGATGTGTTGCTGCCCGTGCGGCGACCTGTGGCGCATGTGTGACCGAAAGCACCTGCACGCGGTCGGAAAGCCGCTTCAGCCGTTGGCCGATCGCATCCGCAACCGCACCACCCACGCCGGTATCGATTTCGTCGAAGACGAGCGTCGGCGCAGAACCGCGATCGGCGAGCGCCACCTTCAGGGCGAGCAGGAAGCGCGAAAGCTCGCCACCGGATGCCACCTTCATGATCGAACCAGGACGAGTGCCCGGGTTGGTCTGAACGTGGAACTCCACCACGTCGATCCCCTCCGAGGTCGCGTCATCAGGATTGGTGGTGATCTCCACCATGAAGCGCGCGCGCTCAAGCTTCAGCGCCGGCAGCTCCGTCATCACGGCAGCAGCCAAGGCATCTCCGGCATGATGACGCTTATCGGAAAGCGTGCGCGCCGCTGCGTCGTAGTTTGCCTTGGCAACACCGACCTCGGCTTCGAGCTTGGCAAGCTTTTCCTCGCCGGCATCGACGTCGGCAAGATCGCTGATCATGCGGACCGCCAGCGCCGGCAGTTCGGTCACCGGAACGGAGTATTTGCGGGAGGCAGCGCGCAAGGCAAACAGGCGTTCCTCTACACGCTCCAGCTCCTTCGGATCGTATTCCGTCTTCCTCAGCGCAGCCTCGACTTCCATCTGCGCATTGGAGAGCTGGTCCAGAGCGGCATCCAGAAGCGCCACCGTATCTTCCAGCAAGCCCGGCGCCTCGTGGCTCTTGCGCTCCAGCCTGCGCACCAGCGAGGCAATATGTGGCACGGGGGAAGCATTGCCGTTGAGGAATTCGGAAGCCTCGGCGATATCGCCCGCAATCCGCTCGGCCTTCATCATCTTCTGGCGACGGTCGGCGAGCTCGTCCTCTTCTCCGTTTTGCGGTGAAAGCTTCTCGAGCTCCTCTACGGAAGCGCGGAGGTAGTCGGCCTCACGAGCAGCGTTCGCCACCTTTTCGCGCTGCTTCTTGAGCGTCCGCTCGGTATCGCGCCAGATGCGGTACAGATTAGAGACCCCGGCTGCATCTTCGTTGACGCCTGCGAAAGCGTCGAGCAGGATCCGGTGCGCATGCGCATCGACCAAGGCGCGATCGTCGTGCTGGCCATGGATCTCGACAAGCATCTGTCCGACCTGGCGCATGAGCTGAACGCTGAGCGGTTGGTCGTTGACGTAAGCCTTGGTGCGGCCATCAGCGTTCTGGACACGGCGGAAGATAAGATCGCCGTCATCATCGATGCCGTTTTCGCGCAGCAGCTTGCGGGCGCTGTGGTCCGCGCCGATGTCGAACACAGCCGTAACCTGCCCCTTGTCCTCGCCGTGGCGAACAAGGCCGCCGTCTCCGCGCCCGCCAAGCGCGAGCGACAGGCTATCGAGCAGGATGGATTTGCCAGCGCCGGTCTCCCCGGTCAGCACCGAGAGGCCGGTCTCGAAGGCGAGATCCAGCCGCTCGATCAGGACGATATCGCGGATCGAAAGCTGGATCAGCATTGGCCTCAGGTACCGAGCAGGAGTTTCTTGCCTGCGGCAGCAATCCACGAACCGGGGTTTTCACGCGGCTCGGTGCCACCACTCTTCAGGAGCTTGAAGGAGTCCGCATACCACTGACTGTCAGGATAGTTGTGGCCGAGAACCGCGGCTGCGGTCTGTGCTTCCTCGACGATGCCCATTGCGTAATAGGCTTCGACAAGGCGCGCGAGCGCTTCTTCGATCTGGTTGGTGTTCGGATATTTCTCGACGACCGTGCGGAAGCGTGAGATCGCGGCGAGGTATTCCTTGCGTTCCATATAGTAACGACCGACCTGCATTTCCTTACCGGCCAGCTGGTCGCGCGCGAAACGGATTTTCGCCTGCGCGTCATCGACGTATTCGGAATCCGGATAGTTGTCGATGACGGCCTGCATGGCCTCGACGGTCTTGGCAGCCGCACGCTGGTCCTGCGTGACGTCCACGATCTGCTTCGAATAGGTCAGACCGACCAGATACTGCACGTAGGGAGCGTCCTTCGACTTCGGATACTGCGCCATATAGCGGTTGCCCGAAGCGAGAGCGTCGTCCAGACGTCCCTGGCGATACTTGACGAAGGTGCTCATCACAAGCGCCTTTCGCGCCCATTCCGAGAACGGGTTTTCGCGGTCGATTGCGTCGAACTTGCGCGCCGCCTCGGCCATGTTGCCGGCCTTCATGTTGGCGAGGCCCTGGGTATAGAGGACATCCGGCGGATCGTTCTCGAGGCCGAGCTTGGTGATATCGATATCGGGGTCCGACTGGCATCCGGAAATTAAGGCACCTGCGCTCAGCACCAAGAGCGATGCGAACAAAGCGCGCGCTGTCTTCATCATACTATCAGACCCTGCATAACCCATCGGAATATCCCAACGCCGCCATCCCTCAACGGCAGCCACGCCTTGCTGGCGTTTCTAGCCACAAATGTGGAGCCAGAGCAACGCAATGATGATGCATTAACGCATTTTTGTGGCGATGCAGGCGATAAACGCCGGTTTTACACTGAGAATGCTGCATCTGTTGCCGCTAAGCATCTGCGGCAGCACATCTATCGGGGAATCATCGCCGGCCTGTTCCCCATAAAGAAACCGCCTCCCGAAGGAGGCGGCCCTGGCCTAAGAAATGCGATGGAGGTCATGCCGACCAGGGAGCAAATTCCGGCGCGTTGACCCGGATGAAATCCCGAGCGGCAACACGTTGGCGCGGCGCAGAGGTCTCGACCACTTCGTAAGCGGTCGGGTCGCTGAGCAACGCCTTGAGAGCATTGGCATTCATCTTGTGACCGCCGCGGTAGGATCGATAGCAGCCGATGAAAGGAGCACCGGCGAGCGCCAGGTCGCCAACGGCATCGAGTGCCTTGTGGCGCACGAACTCGTCCTTGGCGTAGCGCAGGCCTTCGACGTTGATGACGGTGTTGTCGTCCGAAATGACGACCGAATTCTCAAGCGACGAACCAAGCGCGTGGCCGGAGGCCCAAAGACGCTCGACATCGCGCATGAAGCCGAAGGTACGAGCACGCGACAGCTCGGATTTGAACGTCGCAGCCGTTATGTCGCCTTCCCACTTCTGCCGGCCGATCAGCGGGCAGTCGAAATCGATCTCGACTTCGAAGCGCATGCCGTCATAGGGACGGAACTCGCTCCACGAACCACCATGCTCGATGCGAACCGGCTTGGTGACGCGGATATAGCGACGCTTGACGCCGAGCGAGACCAGGCCAACCTGTTCGATCGCCTCGATAAAGGGCATCGAGCTGCCGTCCATGATCGGCATTTCGGAGCCGTGAACTTCGATCAGGACGTTGTCGAGACCAAGCGCGTAGACAGCGGCCATGACATGCTCGATCGTCGCGACCGAGCGCGCCGGCGAGAAACCAAGAACGGTGCAGAGATCTGTATTGCCGACCTGAGAAGACACGGCACGATATTCGGAAACTTCGCCGTTGTCGTGCATGCGATTGAAGACGACGCCTGTGTCAGCTTCTGCCGGGTTGAAGGTAATCGAAACGTCAGCACCGGAATGAACGCCGATGCCCGAGAGCGTAATCGGGCGCGATACTGTCGTCTGAAAACCCAACATGCCAATAACCATAAATTTTTGCCTTTATTATCCCTGGTGATCCGCATCGGCTAACATGCCGAACCATCCGCCAGGGGTCATTTCACTCCGTCAGAGCCTCGCGATAAAGCGCAAGAAGACGGTTTCTTGAGCACATACATACGTGCGCCCGGGTTCCAATCCAAATCACTGTTTCTTTCGCAATGTTACGAAAGCATGCCTTTGAAATAACAACACAATTCGAGCCGAATTCAGGGCTCTGAAACGGCAATGCCCGGGAGCGTACTCCCGGGCATCCTTGTGGCGATTCTGTCCCTTGCCTCAGTTCGACTGGCGGCGCAAGAACGCGGGAATTTCAAGCTGATCGTCTTCCTGCATCATGCGAGCCTGCGGAACGCTGCGGCCCTGATCGTCGAGATTTCCACGACGCGGCGCATAGAGGCTGGCTTCCGGAGAAAGCGGGCGGCGCTGCTGCGATGCCGCAGCCGGAGCCGACGTCATTTCTGGCGCAACTTCCTCTTCGCGGCGACCAAGCGAGTTGGTGATCCGCTTCAGGAGCCCCATCGGGCCACGCTCTTCGTGGGCGTGAGACGGAGCGGCCGGCTGCGAGCGACGGTCGATCTCGGCCTGCACGACCGGCGGAAAGTCTTCCACCTTCGGCATGCGAACGGCCTGCTGGGCGGCCATCGGCTGCTGCATGACCGGAGCCGGCTGGCTCATGACAGGCTGCGGAGCCGGCTGGCTGATAACAGGCGCGTGAACGGGAGCCTGCTGAACCGGGGCTGGGCGAATGACGGGAGCGGCTTCCGGAGCAGCGAAGATCTTGCTCTGTGGGCGGAAGGTCTCCTGCATTGCCGGCTGCTGCACCGGAGCTGCAGCACGCGGAGCGTGGATCTCGAGCTCGCGCTCCATCTCAGCTTCCGCCGTGCGGATTGCCTGTGCGACCGAGTCGACCGGCTTGGGTGCCTGCTGCATGACAGGTGCAGGCTGAACTGCGGCCGGCGCCGGAGCAACGGCCGCGGAAGGACGCACGATCGGCTTCGCTGCCGGCTGGAAGGTCTTGCCAGCTGCAGCGTTGATCGCACGGTCGATACCGGTGGCGACAACGGAAACGCGGATGATGCCTTCGAGCGACTCGTCGAACGTCGCGCCGAGGATGATGTTCGCGTCCGGATCGACTTCCTCGCGGATGCGGGTCGCAGCTTCGTCAACTTCGAAGAGGGTCAGGTCGCGACCGCCGGTGATCGAGATCAGCAGGCCCTGTGCGCCCTTCATCGACGTTTCGTCGAGCAGCGGGTTGGCGATTGCAGCTTCGGCAGCCTGCATCGCGCGGCCCTGGCCGGATGCTTCGCCGGTGCCCATCATCGCGCGGCCCATTTCGCGCATGACCGAACGGACGTCGGCGAAGTCGAGGTTGATGAGACCTTCCTTCACCATCAGGTCGGTGATGCAGGCAACGCCGGAGTAGAGTACCTGGTCCGCCATCGCGAAAGCGTCGGCAAACGTCGTCTTGTCGTTGGCGATGCGGAAGAGGTTCTGGTTCGGAATGACGATCAGCGTGTCGACCGACTTCTGCAGCTCTTCGATACCGGCTTCGGCCAGACGCATGCGGCGACCGCCCTCGAAGTGGAAAGGCTTGGTAACGACGCCGACCGTGAGGATGCCCTTGTTGCGAGCCGCCTGAGCGACAACAGGAGCAGCGCCGGTGCCGGTGCCGCCGCCCATGCCGGCGGTGACGAAGCACATGTGCGTACCGTTCAGGTGATCGATGATTTCATCGATGCACTCTTCGGCTGCGGCACGACCGACTTCCGGCTGCGAACCAGCACCGAGACCTTCTGTGACGTTGGCGCCGAGCTGGATGATGCGCTCCGCCTTGGTCATCGTCAGGGCCTGGGCATCCGTGTTGGCAACGACGAAGTCGACGCCCTGGAGGCCAGCGGAGATCATGTTGTTGACAGCGTTGCCGCCGCCACCGCCAACACCGAACACGGTGATACGCGGCTTAAGCTCAGTGATATCCGGCTTTTGCAGCTTGATAGTCATGTTACCGTTCCTTCTCTTTATGGCCGCATCGCCACGCCGGCCAATTCACTCAATTGTCAGAAGCTTTCTTTCAACCACTGCCCCATGCGGGCAAAGCGGCTGGTATTTCCCCCAAGCGACATGAGCAGACCGCTCTGTGACGCATGTGTTTCCTGGTCCGCGACCTGCGGATAGATCATCAGACCGACGGCGGTCGAAAAGGCTGGGCCCTTCGCTGCAGTCGGCAGGCCCGAGACGCCCATCGGACGACCGATTCTGACGTTGCGGGCAAGAATGCGACGCGCAACTTCGGCAAGGCCGGTCAGCTGGCTCGCACCACCCGTCAGGACGACACGCTTGCCTACGATTGGGCTGAAGCCCGAGCGCTGGATGCGGTCGCGGATCAATTCCATGGTTTCCTCGATGCGGGCGCTGACGATGCGCGATACCAAAGCGCGCGGAACCTGCGTCGGCAGGTCGCGTTCGTCTTCGCCGATCGGCGGGATCGAGATCAACTCGCGCTCGTCCGAGGAATTCGGCATTGCGGAAGCATGAACGACCTTCAGGCGCTCGGCATCTTCGATCCGGGTCGAAAGGCCGCGGGCGAGGTCCGTAGTGACGTGATGGCCGCCGAGGCTGACGGCATCCGTGTGCACCAGCTTACCTTCTGCAAAGACCGAAATCGTCGTCGTTCCGCCCCCCATATCGATCGCCGCGCAGCCCAGCTCGACTTCATCGTCGACGAGAGCTGCCAGACCGGAAGCATACGGCGTCGCAACGATTCCCTCAACCGAGAGGTGAGCGCGATTGACGCTGAGCTCGAGATTTTTAAGGGCGGTACGCTCAGCGGTGACGACGTGCATGTCGACGCCGAGAACGTCACCGTACATCGACAAGGGATCTCGGATACCGCGTTCGCCGTCGAGCGAGAAGCCGGTTGCCAGCGAATGCAGCACGGCGCGATCCTGTCGCAGCGACTGCTGGCAGGCTGCCGACAGAACCTTCTTGAGGTCGTTCAGCTCAACTTCCTGACCACCGAGATCGATGGTTGCGGTGTAGATATCGCTCGTCAGACGACCGGCCGTGACGTTGACGATCAGGCTTTCGACGGTCAGGCCGGCCATGCGCTCGGCGGCATCGACAGCAAGGCGAATCACGCTTTCCAGCGCATCGAGGTCGGAAATCGCGCCGGTCTTGATGCCGCGCGAACGCTGGTGGCCAATCCCAATGATTTCAATGTTGTGCGTGCGGCCGGGCAACACCTGGCTTTCCTCGCGGGGCGTCAGGCGGCCAATCATGCAGACGACCTTCGTCGATCCGATGTCGAGCACCGAAACGACGTGGGACCGCTTCGACGAAAGCGGCTTCAGGCGCGGCAATCCGAAATGGGACGAACCGAACAAGCTCATATATTTTGCCCCGCCTTCTTCAAATCCTTGGTCCGCTGATCAAGCACAAGTTGCCGGCGCGCCATCGCTTCCGGCGTCAACTGAATTGCCGTGCGGTCGGTGAGCCTGAGATCGACCGCAGCGATGTCGCGCTCCAGAAGGTCCTGCTCCTTCATGAACTTCGACAGCCGCGCCAGAGCCAGATCGACATCGTCTTCCGGCAACTTCACCGCAACGCCGTTATCCATGTGCAGATCCCAGCGGCGACCCGAGACCCAGACGTAGGCCTTTACCCGCGCCCTGATCTCCGGCCACTTCGCGAATTCGGTTTCGAGCGAGGTTGCGGCAACTTCAGCACCGCGACCAACCACCAGCGGCAACTGCGAAAACTTGTTGTCACGCAGCGGCGCGATGACCGAGCCACCCTTCTCCACGAGAGAGAGCTCCTGACCATGCTGCCAGATGGCGTAAGCCTGGCGCTCCGTGAGCTTTACCTCGATCGTCTTCGGATAGATTTTGCGAACCTCGACATTTTCGACCCAGGGAAGCTTCGCGATCTTCTGACGCGCGGCATCGACATCGAGCGCCACGAGCGAGGTCGTACCATCCAGCCCCAACAACTGCAGGATCTCGATTTCGGAGGTCTCGGAATTGCCGGACACCTTCACGTCATCGATTGCAAAGCCTGCAGCCGTCGTCGTCGCCTGCGCAACCGCTTCGGTGTGACCACCAAGCGACATGCCGTAGAGACCCGTCGCCGCGAAGAAAGCCAAGGCGGATACCGTCCCGACGTGAGCCGGGATATGGATGCGGCCACTTCCGAGACTGACGAGAAAGCGCACAACGCGACGCAGCGGGCGCGGCAGAACCAACCGACCATCACCCTCGGGATACGAGAGCTCCGCCTGATGACTTGGGCGCCGTATTCTTTTGACCGTCACCGAGAACAAGAAGCGTCCTCCACCATCCAACGGAGAAATTCACCAAACGTGTAGCCGGCATGGCCGGCCATTTCGGGCACCAGGGAGGTTGGCGTCATGCCTGGCTGAGTATTGATTTCCAGCCAGATGATTTCACCATCTTCGGAGAAGCGATCGTCATAACGAAAGTCGGAGCGACTCACGCCACGGCAACCAATTGCTTGATGCGCCCTTAACGCCAATGATTGTATTTTTTGGTAAATATTCGGTGAAATTTCCGCCGGAATGACGTGTTTCGATCCACCCGCCACATACTTGGCATCGTAGTCGTAGAAGCCATGCCCGACCGGCACGATTTCGGTGACGCCGAGCACTTGATCGCCCATCACACCGCAGGTCAGCTCTCGACCGTAGATGTAGCGCTCGACAAGAACCTGCTCGCCATAGCGCCATTCCGGAGAGCTGATGATTTGCGGAGGATGGGATTGATCTTCCTGAACGATCACTACGCCGAAGCTGGAACCCTCGCGCACAGGCTTCACGACGTAGGGAGGCTTCATCGGGTGCTCCGCCGGAAAGGCGAATCGATTGATCACCTCGGATTGAGCAACCGGAATGCCGACAGCGGCAGCAACGCCCTTTGCCTTTTCCTTGTCCATGGCAAGCGCCGATGCCAGCACGCCGGAGTGAGTATAGGGAATCTCGAGATATTCGAGGACGCCCTGGATCGTACCATCCTCGCCGTAGGGGCCATGCAGCGCATTGAAGACGACATCGGGCCGCAAGGCAGCAAGCTTGGCAGACACATCGCGATCGACGTCAATCCGCGTCACCTGGAAGCCCTCAGCCTCGAGAGCATCCGCGCACGCCGTCCCGGAGGAAAGGCTTACCGGCCTCTCCGAGGAAAACCCGCCCATCAGGACAGCGACATGCTTGCGACTCATCAACACCCCCAAAAATAACCTGCACTGTGAATTTCGACGCTTGCACCAAGCTTGTTTCCCGTCCGAATCTCGCTCGGTGAAGCAGGTGTATTAGAGCCTGATTATGGTTAATGAAGTGTTTACTTTCGTTAATTTTTGCCTCGAACGCCCCTCCGGAGGAAGGCCGTGCAACGTTCAGGAAACCCCACGACAACGGCGGCTTTCGTGCAGGATCCCATCAGGAATCCGCACCAGTTCGATGGCTTTTCCGCCCGTCAACCTTGAGGTTCGGCCACCCAGAAGCGCTGAATCGTCGGAAAAATGCAAAGCGTGCTAATTTTTTTTGCGTTTGTTACCCGGTGGGCATTTGCGCCGAATTAAAATTGCGTTAAGAGCCGCCAGCCTCCCAAGGGCACAGGTGTAATCCCAATTGGAATGAAAAATGTCAGACGCGATATCAAGAGTATCGCCGACTCCCGCTTTATCGAACAATGCGCAAGTCAACTCGCCGGCGCGTGTTCTGATCGCGAGCCTTGTCGGCACCACGATCGAATTCTTCGATTTCTACGTATATGCAACCGCAGCCGTACTGGTCTTCCCGACGCTGTTCTTCCCAAACAGCGACCCAACGACAGCGCTGCTTGCATCCTTTGCAACCTTCTCGATCGCCTTCTTCGCCCGCCCGCTTGGCGCCGTGGTCTTCGGCCATTTCGGCGACAGGATCGGCCGCAAGACGACGCTCGTCGCCGCCCTGCTCACGATGGGCATTTCGACGGTCGTGATCGGCCTTCTGCCCTCCTACGAGTCGATTGGCGTTCTCGCGCCGCTGCTGCTCGCGCTCTGCCGCTTCGGCCAGGGCTTTGGGCTAGGCGGTGAATGGGGCGGCGCCGTGCTGCTCGCCACCGAGAATGCACCGGAAGGCAAGCGCAGCTGGTACGGCATGTTCCCGCAGCTCGGCGCGCCGGTCGGCCTGTTCCTCTCCTCGGGCATCTTCTGGCTGCTGCTGCAGGTCATGTCGCAGGATGATCTGCTGAGTTGGGGCTGGCGCGTGCCGTTCATCTCTTCGATTCTGCTGATCGCCATCGGTCTCTGGGTTCGTCTCTCGATCACCGAAACGCCGGCGTTCCAGAAGGCGATCGACAAGCAGGAACGCGTTGCTGTTCCGGTTGCCGAACTCTTCCGCAAGCACAAGCGCAGCCTGTTCCTCGGCACCTTCGTGGCGCTCGCCACTTTCGTGCTGTTCTACATCGGCTCGGCTTACCTTCTGTCTTACAACGTCAAGGTCCTGAAGATCCCGTTCCCGGACGCGCTTAAGATCCAGATCGTCGGTTCCGTCGCCTTCGGTATCTTCATCCCGATATCAGGCAAACTCGCCGAGCGCTTCGGCCGCCGCGAGATGCTGATCCTCACCACCGTGCTGATCGGTATCTTCTCGTTCTTCCTGCCCGGTCTGATGACCGGCGGCGAAGGCAGCATTGTTGTGTTCGCGATCGTCTCCATGGCGCTGATGGGCATGACTTACGGTCTGATCGGCACGGCGCTTGCTGCGCCCTTCCCGACTGCCGTGCGCTATACCGGCTCGTCGATCACCTTCAACCTTGCCGGCATCTTCGGCGCTTCGCTGGCGCCCTACATTGCCACTTGGCTGCAGGCAAACTACGGCATGCAATACGTCGGCTACTATCTCGGCCTTTCAGCCGTCATCACCTTGATCTGCATTCTGGCCTCCGGCCGCAACGAAGTCTGATCACGGAAACAGTCCAGTTTGAAGGGCCGCGACAGGAAACTGCCGCGGCCCTTTTCATTGTTGCCGGCTAATGCCTTGCCCCTAAATTCTCAAAGGTGGGGAGAGCCAGGATGCTGACACGACGATTACTGCTGGCACAAGGTTTAGGCGCCGGAATCTCGCTGACACTGCCGTCAATTGCTGGGCCGGCCGGCGTCCCGCCGATCAATGTCACCTTCCTTGTCATCAACGACGTCCATGCGTGCCGCTTCGGAGACGGGCTAAGTCCCAACTGCCAGAGTGAAGGCAAGACCGACGCAAACCTGCTCCGCCACATTCTTGCGCTGAACGGCATTCACCACCAGACGTGGCCCACTGAGATCGCAGGGGAGCCGAGCGGCCTGCCGCTCGCCGGTCAATCGATTGCAAGGCCACAGGGCATCGTCGTCTGTGGCGATGTCACCGACGATGGCGGCGGCCAGACTGCGGAGCTTGCTGAAGGGTCGCAGCTACTGGAGTTTTCTCAACGCTACCAGCAGGGACGCGGTGCCGACCATGTGCACTTTCCCGTCTATGTTGGGCTCGGCAACCACGACCTCGATCAGGACGGGCGCCCGCCGCAGATCGACTGGTATCGCGACGAACTGCGTGATTACGTGCAGATGAACCACAAGCCGAGCGTCTTCTTCAAGCCGCTGGTGCCTGTCGACAACTACGACGAAGCGTCGGACAACTACTCCTGGAACTGGGGCGGCCTGCATCTGATCCAGGCGCAGCGTTACGCTGGGGACAACACAAAAGGTTCCGCAAGCAGCCTCGATTGGATGAAACGCGATCTCGAGACCCATGCGTCCGATGGCCGTCCGGTGGTCATCTTCCAGCACTATGGATGGGACCCGTTTTCCCTCGAGCGCTGGAATCCTGAAATGAAGACATTCACGTTAAGAGGAAGCGGTGCGCCCCACTGGTGGGGTGAATCGGAACGTCAGGAACTCCTCGCAACCCTCGAAGGCTACAACGTAATCGGCATTTTCCACGGCCACGAGCACAACACGCCGATGGCCTATCGGGTCGGCAAGCTGGACGTTTTCAAAGCAAAAGCCGCCTTCATGGGCGGCTTCTGCCTTGTCCGCGTGACAAGCAACACGATGGATGTGGCGATCGGCGAGGCCAGTGACGACAGGGGCGGCGTAACTTTCTCCACCGCCTTCAGCAAACGCCTCACGTAACGTTACTCGTTGGTTACGCCCTGGAAAGGACGAACTACGCGTCCTGGCATGAAGACGCCGAGACGCTTGATTTCCCACTCGAGCTTGATGCCGGATTTTTCGAAGACTTCGCGACGGACCTGTTCGCCGAGGTATTCGAGATCATATCCCGTCGCCTGCCCCATGTTGATCATGAAGTTGCAGTGAAGCGACGACATCTGGGCGCCACCGATCACCAGCCCGCGGCATCCCGCTTCGTCGATGAGCTTCCAGGCGGAATGGCCGTCCGGATTCTTGAAGGTCGAGCCGCCGGTCTTCTCGCGGATCGGCTGGACCGTTTCGCGATGGCTGCGCACGGCATCCATCTCGGCTCGGATCTTGGCGCGGTCCTCGCTGTACCCTTCGAAAAGCACCGACGTGAAAATCAGATCGCTCGGCACCGATGAATGACGGTAGGAATAGCCCATATCCGCGTTCGACAGGACAAGCTTGTTGCCCTTGCGGTCAACCGCGTTCACCTCGACGAGCCGCTCGCGCGTCTCCGCGCCGTTGGCGCCGGCGTTCATGCGCGCTGCGCCGCCGATGCTACCAGGAATGCCGTAGTAGAAATGGAAGCCGCCGATGCCGTTATCCATAGCCATGGCTGCGACATGCTTATCGGGGCAGATCGCACCAGCGCGGATGCGGTTCTCGCCCGCAAGCTCGACGGAGCCGAAGCCCTTCGCCGAAAGCCGTAACACCACGCCGGGAATGCCGCCGTCACGAACCAGGATGTTCGATCCAACACCCACGACAGTGACCGGGACCTCCTCCGGCAAAAGCTTGAGGAAAGCAATCAGGTCGTCCTCGTCGTGCGGCTGGAACATCAGTTCGGCCAGACCGCCAGCGTGGAACCACGTGACGCGGTCCATCGGCGCATCCGGCGTGATCCTACCGCGGATGTTCTTTACACCGTCGCCGAGCGACGCAAGAAGCTTTTCCCCATTCACCTGTTTCATGCAGATATTCCCGAAAGGCTTTCCAATTGCTTGGGCAACGCTGCCGCCCAGTATGTGATACTCCCAGCCCCCAACAGAACCACAAAATCCCCCGGCTTTGCAATCTCTGCGACCATTTCAGGCAAAAGCTCTTGGGATGGCAGGAAGCGGGCATCGCGGTGACCGCCCGATTTGATCCGGGATACGAGTGCTTCGGAATTCGCCCCTTCGATCGGATCCTCACCCGCCGCATAGACCGGCGCGAGGAAAATGCTGTCGGCATCGTTGAAGCAAGACGCGAATTCCTCGAAGAGGCTGGATAGCCGCGAATAGCGATGCGGCTGATGAACTGCGATCACGCGACCCTTGCAAGCTTCGCGCGCAGCGCGCAGCACGGCTTTGATCTCGACCGGATGGTGGCCGTAGTCGTCGAAGATCTGGACACCATTCCATTCGCCGGTCTTCGTGAAGCGGCGCTTGACGCCGCCGAAGGAGGCCAGTCCCTTGGCAATGTCCTCGCTGGACATGCCTAGGCGATTGGCAACCGCGATCGCGGCGGTGGCATTGGAGATGTTGTGACGCCCCGGCATCGGCATCACCAGGTTGTCAAGCTTGATAACCTGTCCGGTCCGCCGGCGACGGATCTCGACGTCAAAGATCGAACGCGGACCATCGATGCGGACATTCATGAAACGCACGTCGGCCTGCGGATTCTCGCCATAGGTAACGATCTTGCGGTCCTCGATCCGGCCGACTAGCGCCTGGACTTCCGGATGGTCGAGGCATAGCACGCCAAAGCCGTAGAACGGCACGTTCTCGACGAACTGGCGGAATGCGGCGCGAACCGCATCGAAATTGCCGTAGTGGTCCAGATGCTCGGGGTCGATGTTAGTGATGACGGCAACGTCGGCGGGAAGCTTCAGGAACGTGCCGTCGGACTCGTCGGCCTCCACCACCATCCACTCACCCTCGCCCATGCGAGCGTTGGTGCCATAGGCATTGATGATACCGCCGTTAATGACGGTAGGGTCGAGACCGCCTGCCTCCAACAGCGTTGCCACCAGCGACGTGGTCGTGGTCTTGCCATGCGTACCGCCGATCGCGATCGCATTGCGGAACCGCATCAGTTCGGCAAGCATCTCCGCCCGGCGAACGACCGGCAGCAGCTTTTCACGCGCCGCGACAAGCTCGGGATTGTTCTTCTTGATCGCCGTCGAGACGACCACCACTTCGGCGTCACCGAGGTTCTCTGCCTTGTGGCCGACGAAGACTTCGATGCCCTTGTCGCGCAAGCGTTGCACATTGGCGCTGTCGGCCTGATCCGATCCCTGCACGCGGTGACCGAGATTGTGGAGCACCTCGGCAATGCCGCTCATGCCGATGCCGCCGATGCCGATGAAATGAACGAGGCCGATGGCCTTCGGCATTTTCATGCGCGTTTCCCCTTGAACTCTGCAATTGTACGTCGTGCCGCAATAGCCTCTACCATGTCGGCAAGCAAGTTCGCAGCGTCGGGTTTGCCCGCCTGCTTGGCTGCAGCGGCCATCCGGGCGAGCTTTTCCGGGTCGTTCATCACGTGGGTGAGGATCGAAGCGATCTTCTCGGGCGAAAGCTCGGCCTGCGGAATGACCTTGGCTCCGCCGGTCGCAGCCAGCGCTGCCGCGTTCGCTGCCTGATCGTGATCCAACGCATGCGGATAAGGCACGAGCACTGCCGGACGCCCGATGACGGAAATCTCCGAAACCGTCGATGCACCGGAACGGCAGATGACGAGATGGGCGGCGGCAAGTCGTTCGGCCATGTCGGTGAAGAACGGCGCCGTATCTGCAGCCATCTTCAATTGAGCGACGCAAGCGCTCAACATGCCCATATCTTCCGGACGCACTTGCTGGGTGATGCGCAGGCGATCGCGAAGCCCGTCCTCGAGCAAGCTGATGGCTGTCGGCATCGCCTTGGAGAAATACTGCGCTCCCTGGCTGCCGCCAAAGACGACGAGATTGAAAGGCTCACCGGGATTGGACGGAGAATACCGCACTTTCGCCGCCTCGATGATGGCGGGGCGCACCGGATTGCCTGTTGTCACCGTCTTGTCGGGAAACTGGCCGCCGCCTTCGGGCAGGAACCCGCCTGCGATCGCCTGCACACGGCTAGCCAGCGCCTTGTTGGCGCGGCCCATCACGGCGTTCTGCTCGTGGATCATCGCAGGCACGCCGAGGCGCGTTGCAGCCAGCAGCGGCGGAACCGTCGGATATCCGCCGAAGCCGACAACCACGACAGGCTTGAGACGCGCGATAAGCTTCTTGGCAGCCCGCATTCCGGTCCACAGCGTCCACAGCGAGCGCGCGACAGCGACCGGATTCTTGGAGCCGATCGTCGCCGACGGCACGACATGAATCTCATCGGCCGGGAATTTGCCGGCATAACGCTCGGCACGGCTATCGGTGACGAGGTGCACGGAATAGCCGCGCTCCTTCAGCTTGTAGGCCAGGGCCTCCGCAGGAAACACATGACCGCCGGTTCCCCCGGCGGCAAGCAGGACAATGCCTTTGCTCATGAGCAATTACTCCGCCGGCATTCCGTGCGCGACGCGGAAGAGGCTCCGATCCTGCGCACGTTTTTCCGGCCTATGACGCGTCAGCGCGAGAATGAACCCGGCGGTAACGCAGATGGCGACCATGGACGAACCGCCGTAGGAAATCAGCGGCAAGGTCATGCCTTTCGCCGGCAGCAGTTCGAGATTGACGCCTACGTTGATGATCGACTGTATGCCGATCTGCAGCACGAGGCCAGCGACGGCAAAGCGGTTGAAGTCGTTCCGCTCCCTGTAGGCATGCGAGAGACCGCGCAGCACGAGGACCGAAAACAGCGCGACGAGCGCCATGCAGAAGACGATACCGAACTCTTCGGCAGCGACCGAGAAGATGAAGTCGGTATGCGCATCCGGGATGATGCGCTTGACGATACCCTCGCCTGGGCCCTGTCCGAACCAGTCCCCGCGGATGATGGCTTCGCGCGCCGTATCGATCTGGAAGGTGTCACCTTCGCCGGTCAGGAACTTGTCGATGCGCAGCGCCACATGCGGGAAGATGTAATAGGCGCTGACAAGGCCGCCGACACCGCCTGCGCCGAGCAGGATGATCCAGATCCAGGGCATGCCGGCCATGAAGAACATGCCGCCCCAGACGGCGGTCGTCAGGATCGTCTGTCCAAGGTCAGGCTGTGCGACCAGAAGGGCCGCGACAATGCCGAAAAGTATGATGGCAAACAGGTTGCCCGGAATTTCAGGTTGGCGCGCATGCTCGGCGAAGAGCCAGGCGCAGACGACGGCGAAGGCCGGCTTCATGAACTCGGAGGGCTGAATCGAGATTCCGGCCAAGGTGACCCAGCGGCGGGACCCCTTGACCTCGACGCCGAAGAACAGAGCCAGCAGCATCATGCCAAGGGCGACGATCAACAGGATGATCGCCGTTCGCCGCACCTGGCGGGGCGTCAGAAAGGAGAGGCCAACCATCACCGCGAGTGACGGGATCATGAAAGCGGCGTGGCGCTTGACGAAGTGGAACGGCTCCAGCCCGATGCGTTCGGCGACGGCGGGGGACGCGGCGAACGACAGCATGAAGCCGATGCCCATCAGGAAGATGAACATCGCCAGGAAGAAGCGGTCGATGGTCCAAAACCAATCGGCCAGAGGCCCACGTTCCGCGCGGCTTACCATGTCATTTATCTCCTGTTGCCGAATCGATCAGCATGGTGATTCCGTCGAGCGCTGCCACATGGCTGACAAATGCATCGCCCCTGACTTCGAAGTTCTTATATTGATCGAAGCTTGCGCAAGCCGGGGATAGCATCACGGCAAGAGGACCGCTTTCATCTCCTTCGGCATCGGCAGCAGCGTGCGCGACAGCCCGCTCCAACGTCCCCGAGATCTCGTAGGGCACTGTCTCGCCAAGCGTCGCGGCAAATTCGGCCGCGGCTTCGCCGATCAGATAAGCCTTGGCGATGCGCGGGAAGAAGCCCGTCAGTGAGGTGATGCCTCCGGCTTTCGGCAAGCCGCCGGCGATCCAGTAAATGCGGTCGTAGCTCGACAACGCCGGAGCCGCGGCATCGGCGTTGGTGGCCTTCGAGTCGTTGACGAAGACGACGTTGCCGCGACGCCCGACCGGCTGCATCCGGTGCTTGAGGCCGGGAAAGGATGCGAGCCCGGCGCGTATCTCTTCCTCGGAGACGCCGACGGCCAGGCACGCGGCAACCGCCGCTGCGGCATTCTGTGCGTTGTGGCTGCCGCGCAGCGTCTGGATCCCGTCGAGATTGGCAATCGACTTTGTTGCGCCTCCCGAGGCCTGGATGAGCTTCGTTCCATCCGCGTAGATGCCGTAGGGAAGTGCATGACGGCGGGAAATGCGCATGACCTTGCCGCCGGCCCGCTCGATACGATCCGCGATCATCTGGCAGTGGCTGTCGTCCACGCCGATGACGGCGACGTCACTGCCGGCAACCAGCCGCTCCTTGATGTCGGCATAGTGCTGCATCGTGCCATGACGATCGAGATGATCCGGCGTCAGGTTGAGCAGGATGCCGGCGGACGGATTGACCGTCGGCGCGAGGTCGATCTGGTAGGACGAGCATTCGACGACGTAAAAACGTCCATCCTTCGGCGGGTCGAGCGTCAGCACCGCCGTCCCGATATTGCCGCCGAGTTGCGTATCGCGGCCGCTCGACTTCAGGATATGCGCGATCAGCGCTGTCGTCGTCGACTTGCCGTTGGTACCGGTAATGGCAATGAACGGGCAATCGGGCGCATGGGCCCGGCGCTCGCGCACGAAGAGCTCGACGTCGCCGACGACATCGACGCCGGCGGCACGCGCAAGATCAACGGTCCAGTGCGGCTTGGGATGCGTCAGCGGCACACCCGGTGAGAGCACGAAAAGCGACTGCGCGCTCCAGTCGATGGTGCGCAGATCGGCGGTATGAATGCCCTCGGCGGCGGCTTTGGTAACGCTATCCGGATTATCATCCCAGGCGGTCACCTCGGCGCCGCCCAGTTTCAGCGCGCGCGCCGTGGCAAAGCCGGAACCGCCGAGCCCGAACAGCGCGACCTTCTTTCCTGATAGCGTCGTAACGGGAATCATCGCCGCCTCACCGCAGCTTCAGGGTGGAGAGACCAAGCAGGGCAAGACCGACCGCGATGATCCAGAACCGGATCACCACCTGGCTTTCCGTCCAGCCCTTCTTCTCGAAATGGTGATGGATCGGCGCCATCAGGAAGACGCGCCGGCCGGTCATCTTGAAGTACCCAACCTGGATGATGACCGAGAGCGTTTCCATCACGAACAGGCCACCGATGATCGCCATGACGATCTCATGCTTGGTGGCAACGGCCACCGTGCCGATCGTGCCGCCAAGCGCCAGCGAGCCGGTGTCGCCCATGAAGATTGCGGCGGGCGGCGCGTTGAACCAGAGGAATCCGAGGCCGGCGCCGATGACGGCCCCGAGCACCACCGAGAGCTCGCCGGTGCCCGGTACGAAGTTGATCTGCAGATAGTTTGCAAAGACGGCGTTACCCGCGAGATACGCAATCACCCCGAAGGATGCTGCGGCAATCATGACAGGCACGATGGCGAGCCCATCGAGACCATCGGTCAGGTTCACGGCATTGCCGGCGCCAACGATCACGAAGCCGCCGAAGACGACGAACATGATACCGAGATTGATCATGAAGTCCTTGAAGAACGGGAACGCAACGGAAGAGCCGAAAGTCGAACCCGCGGTTCCGGATGCCAACGCCGTTCGCATCATGAAATAGACGGCGATGCCGGCAATCACGAACTCGATGCCGAGGCGGGCCTTACCGGAGAAGCCCTTATGGCTCTGCTTGGTGACCTTGAGGTAGTCGTCATAGAAGCCGATCGCCCCGAAACCGAGGGTAACGAGCAGCGTGGCGACCACGTAGACATTCGAAAGATCGGCCCAGAGCAGCGACGACCCGACGATACCGGCGAGAATCATCAGACCGCCCATGGTCGGCGTACCGGCCTTCTTGAAGTGCGTCTGCGGACCGTCGGCGCGGATCGGCTGCCCCTTGCCCTGGCGGATGCGCAAGGATCTGATGATCATCGGTCCGAACAGGAAGACGATGAAGGCGGACGTAAACAGGGAGGCGCCCGTGCGGAAGGTAATGTACCTGA
Source organism: Hyphomicrobiales bacterium (assembly GCA_900466985.1). Taxonomy (GTDB): domain Bacteria; phylum Pseudomonadota; class Alphaproteobacteria; order Rhizobiales; family Rhizobiaceae; genus Rhizobium. The sequence goes on along the minus strand of UBOA01000014.1, from coordinate 199,766 downwards.
ACAGATTCAAGAATTTCAGGTGTTCCGACAGTTCGACAAGCCAAATCAGCATTCAGGGCCCCTTGTTTACCCGCTCAAAAATCGCGTTGCGTGTCGGCAAATGGCGGGAACTTGTCAAGAAGCGCGGCGACGATCTTGCCGAAACCTATGCCCAGTGACGATTTTACCATCAGCACGTCGCCAGCCGCGACGGAGTTCAGTACGTATTTGCTTAGTTCTTCGGTCGTCTCGTAGTGAACGGCCTGGACGCTCTCCGGGAGCGATTCCTTCAGCGCAGCCATTTCAGGGCCGGCCAGCCAGACATGCTCAATGCCGGCAGCAAGCAACGGCCCCGCCAGATCCGAATGGACCCTTTCCGCGTAGTCGCCCATCTCCAGCATGTCGCCGAGTACCGCGATGCGCCGCCCCGCCCCCGTCGGCACGGCGCTCGCAAGCACGGCGATTGCCGCCCGCATAGAGGCGGGATTGGCGTTGTAGCTCTCGTCGATGACCGTGAAGGCGCCGTGGTCGATCATCAGACGATGACGGCGGCCCCTGCCCTTCTCGGGCTGGAGCGTCGCAAGGGCGCCGATCGCCTGCTGCATGTCCGCACCGACGATCTTCACGACGCCGAGGGCAGCCAGCGCATTCTCCGCGATGTGCCGGCCCGGCGCACCGATCGCGACTTCCTTCGTGTCGCCGTCGATGGTGATCCACAGGGTCGAACTCTGGTCCGAGCCGTTAAACTCTGCCAGGCGGAAATCCGCCTTCGCGTGCTGACCGAAGGAATGGATGTGGTTGATACCGCAAGCCTGCGCCGTGCGCTCCAGGAAGTTGAACTGGTCGTTGTCTCGATTGAGCACGACCTGCCCACCGGACACGACGCCTTCGAAAATCTCGGCCTTGGCCGTCGCGATCTCACGAATGCTCTTGAAGTTGCCAAGGTGTGCCGGCGCGATTGTCGTGATCACGGCGACATGCGGCTTGATCATCTTGACCAGCGGGCGGATCTCGTCCGGATGGTTCATGCCCACTTCGAAGACACCAAAATAGGTGTCGAGCGGCATCCGGGCGAGCGTCAGCGGTACGCCCCAGTGATTGTTGAATGAGGCAACGGAGGCGTGCACCTTGCCCGATGGCGACAAGACCCGGCGTAGCATCTCCTTGGTGGTCGTCTTGCCGACCGAACCGGTGACGGCAATGATCTGGGCTCGCGAACGGGCGCGGGCAGCCTGCCCGAGCTTGCCGAGTGCCGCCAACACATCTTCGACGACGATCACTGGGACGGTGAGCCGCCCCATGGCGGGGAGGCGCGCTTCGCTAACGACGAGCAGAGTAGCCCCGTTTGCCATCGCCATCGAAGCAAAGTCGTGACCGTCAACGCGGTCACCCTTGATCGCGAAGAAGGCTTCGCCGGGCGCAATGGAGCGGCTGTCGATGGAAATCCCGGTGATGCCCTCAGGCAAAGTGCCGAACGGCCGCCCTGCCATGGCGGCAATCATGTCTTCCGTCGTCCAAAGCCAGTTCACGGTTTCAGCTCCTCCAAAGCCTTACGCAATTCGGCGTGATCCGAAAACGGCAGAGTGACGCTCCCTATCGTCTGCCCTTCCTCGTGCCCCTTGCCGGCGACGATCAGCGTGTCGCCGGATGTCAGCATCCCGACCGCCGTTCGGATCGCCTCGGCGCGGTCGCCGATTTCGGTTGCGCAGCCAGCGGCCGCCATGATCTCGGCGCGGATGCTCGACGGCTCTTCGGAGCGCGGATTGTCGTCGGTGACAATCACCACATCGGCCAGACGGCAAGCGATTTCGCCCATGATCGGGCGCTTGCCGCGATCGCGGTCGCCGCCGCAGCCAAACACGACGATCACCCGGCCGGTTGTAAACGGCCGAACGGATTCCAGGACATTGGCGAGCGCGTCAGGCTTGTGTGCGTAGTCAACATAAGCAAGCGCGCCGTCCCTGGTGTGGCCCACCAGCTCCAGCCGACCCGATGCGCCCTGCAGCTTTTCGAGGGCCGCCATGGCAACCTTCGCCGGCACGCCCGTCGACATGGCGAGACCTGCCGCGACGAGCGCATTGGCCACCTGGAAGTCGCCCGCAAGCGGAATGTCGACCTCGAAGATTTCGTCCTCGGCATGGATCTCAGCCACCTGCTTGTGGCGGAAATGCTCGACGCGCTTCAGCGTCAGGTAGTCGCCCTTGCGACCAACGGTGCGGACGTCATGACCCGCGTCGCGCGCCGCCTTGACGGCTTGATCCGACCACGCATCGTCGGCGAAGATCACCGCCGGTGCGCCCTTCGGCAGCAGCGTATCGAACAGCCGCATCTTCGCGGCCATGTAGCTTTCGATCGTCGGATGGTAGTCCATGTGATCGCGGCCTAGATTGGTAAAGGCAGCGGCTGCGAGCTTGACGCCATCGAGACGCCCCTGATCTAGGCCATGGCTGGAGGCTTCCATCGAGGCGTGCGTGACGCCCTCCCCGGAGAGCTCGGCCAGCAATTTGTGGAGCGAGACCGGATCGGGGGTCGTCAGCGAGCCATATTCATTGCGTGTCGGAGAGACGACACCAGTCGTACCGATCATCGCCGCCGGATGGCCGGCATAGGCCCAGATCTGCCGGGTGAAGGAAGCAACCGACGTCTTGCCGGCGGTTCCGGTCACGGCAACCATCGTTTCCGGCTGCTCGCCATAGAAATGAGAGGCCGCGATCGAGAGGAAGCGGCGTGGATCGTTCACGACGAGAACAGGTATGGAAGCATCAATGCCATGGGACGCAATGGCCACGACAGCACCGCGCGTCGCCGCGTCGGCGATAAAACCTGCTCCATCTGCCTTCGTCCCGGCGACGGCGACAAACACCATTCCGGGTTCGATCTTGCGGCTGTCGGACGAAATGCCGGAAACCGCCAGCGCCCCGACAGACCCGGCCAATTGATTCTCAAGTTCCGGAAATGCATTCCCGGCGATGTCTCGCAAGTTCATCGAATGTACTTTTCTCTCTCAAGCCGCCGCGCCCCCGTGGCGAATCGGCTCCGACATTCATTCAGACTCAATAAGACACCAACATGGCCGATCCGTCGTCACCGAACTTGGGTTCCACACCGAGAATTGGCGCTGCGCGGGCAATGATGTTCTTCACCATCGGTGCAGCAGTATACGCGGCGATGTTCTGACCCTTTTCGCCATTGTGCGGTTCATCGCAGAACGTCAGGACGACATACTTCGGATCCTCAATCGGAAATGCTGCGAGGAACGCATTGAAGTTGAGGTTCGTCGCATAGCGGCCATTGACCACCTTGTCAGCCGTGCCAGTCTTGCCGCCGACGTTGAAGCCGGGCACGTCAGCATTGCGGCCGGAGCCCTTGATGCCGTTCAGCTTGAAGAGATAGCGAACGTCGTCGCTGGTCGACTTCTTGACGACCACTTCTGCAACCTCGTCCGCCTGTTCGCGATTGCGTGGCAGGAAGGTTGGCTCGATGAGCTTACCGCCGTTGACGAGCGCCGCGCCAGCAACCGCCGTCTGCAGTGGCGTCGTGGAAACGCCGTGGCCGAAGGAAATCGTGATCGAGTTGATCTTCTTCCAAACCTTCGGTTGGCTCGGCATCTTCACTTCCGGCAGTTCGGTCTGCATCTTGGTCAAAAGGCCGAGCTTCGTCAGATAATCCTTCTGAGCATCCATACCGACAATGTCGATGATGCGAGCGGTACCGACGTTCGACGAATACTGGAACACCTCAGGCAGCGTCAGCCAACGGCGCTGGCCGTGGAAGTCGTGAATGGTGAAGCCACCGATGCGGATCGGCTGCGTCGCATCGAAGCTGTCGTTCAGGCTGACCTTGCCCGTGTCGAGCGCCATGGCAAGCGAGAACGTCTTGAAGGTCGAGCCCATTTCGAACGTGCCGTTCGACATGCGGTTCAGCCAGCCCTCCTTGGCGCCCTCCAGCGGATTGTTCGGATCGAAATCCGGGGCCGATGCCATTCCGAGCACTTCGCCGGTATGAATATCGAGGATGACGGCGCCGGCGCCCTTGGCCTCGTAGTTCTTGACCGCGTTGACGACGACATCGCGCACGATGTTCTGGACGCGGACGTCAATCGACAGGCGAACGGGCTCAAGCGGCTGGTCGCTTGTCATGCCGACGGAAGCGAGGTCGGCAAGGCCCTGATCGTCAATGTATTTTTCCATGCCGGCAACGCCGCGGTTGTCGATGTTGACGTAACCGAGAATGTGCGCTGCGGTGGCGCCACCCGGATAAAAGCGGCGCTTCTCAGGGCGGAAGCCGATGCCGGGAATGCCGAGCGCAAGGATCTGGCTCTGTTGCTTCGGCGTCAGCTGGCGACGCAGCCAGGCGAAGTGGGACGTGCGGTTCGCCAGCTTCTTGTAGGTACCCTTCATGTCGAGGTCGGGCATAACGGTGGCGAGTTTCTCCACCGCCTCGTCGGGATCGACGACCTTGTTCGGCTCGGCAAACAGCGAGACGGTGCGGATATCGGTCGCCAGCACTTCGCCGTTTCTGTCCAGGATATCCGGGCGCGACGCCATCAGACGATCCGGCGGCAGGATGCTGGACACGACATCGGGGTCGCGGACTGCGTATTCGACGAGACGCCCGCCGATCACGCAATAAACGGCAACGAAGCCGACGATCAGGAGCCCGACGCGGCTCTTGGCCTGTCCCGCCCTCTTCTTTCGCGATCCCTCGATCGGCCTATTGCCGCCGAGGCGGTTGTGCGTGCCGGCGGAGAAATGCGCCTGGCTCTTCAAGACCATGATGCGTGAAAGAAACGACATCTCTACTCCACCGATCCGGTTGCCATCATGCCTTCTTCTTCGGGTTCAGGCGCCACCGCCTTTGGCTTCGCCTTGGCACCGGCCTTCGCTTCGGTAATGTCGGGAACCGGAACCTGCGACTTCAGCATCGGCAGTTCCTTGGCATGAACCAGCGACGTGGAAGCCGTCGGCTGCAGCTGAAGCTCGCCATTGTAGTTGTTGACGAGACGCTCGAGCCTGTTCGGCTGAGACAACAGAGCCCAATCGGCCTTCAACAGATCGATGGTATCCTTCTCGAGCTTGATCTCCGCTTCAAGGCGATGAACTTCCTCGAGCTTGAGCTCGGCATGGTGCTTGATCGTATAGGTGACAGCCGCAGCTGCCGTCATGACACCGACGAGTATGAGGTCCAAGGTTCTCAGCATATCAGGCTCCGAGCTTTCCGAGACTCGCCAGGTTCGGCAGCCCGAAGATGGAAATATCCGCCGCTTCAGCGGGTGCGGCAGTGCGCAGCCCTGCCCGCAGCTTGGCAGATCGCGCCCGCGGGTTTGCCTGCGCCTCCGCCTCGGTCGCTGCGACCATGGGCTTGCCGATCCGCTCAAAGGTCGCCGCACGCTCCTGCGCGACGGGCAGATGACGCGACCCCGAAGCCTTGCCGGCGCGATCAGAGAAGAAGGTCTTGACGATCCGATCCTCGAGCGAATGGAAGGTAACGACAACGAGACGCCCGCCGGGCTTCAGCACACGCTCGGCGGCAAACAGCGCCTGCGCCAGCTCACCAAGCTCGTCGTTGACAAAGATCCGCAGCGCCTGGAAGACGCGCGTCGCCGGATGAATCTTGTCCTTCATCTTGCGCGGCGTGACGAGCTCGATCAGACCAGCCAGATCGCGCGTCGTCTCGAACGGCTTTTCAGCCCGCCGCTTTTCAATCGCATGCGCGATGCGCGGCGACTGACTTTCCTCTCCTAGAAAATGAAAGATGCGGATCAGATCAGCCACCTTGGCGCGATTGACCACATCGGCCGCCGAAACGCCAGCCGCCGACATGCGCATATCCAGCGGACCATTCTTCTGGAACGAGAAACCCCGCTCGGCCTCATCGATCTGCATTGAGGACACGCCGATATCGAGCACAACCCCATCCAGCCCGTCCGACGGAGCAGCATCAGCCAATTGAGAAAACTGCGAATGAACGAGCTTCAAGCGGCCTTGGCTTTCAGCGACAAGGGCCTGACCGGCTTCGATGGCGGTCGGATCGCGATCCAGGGCGACCACATTGGCGCCGGCACCCAGAATGGCGGACGTGTAGCCGCCCGCACCGAAGGTGCCATCGAGAATGATCTTGCCAGGCAACGGCTCGAGCGCGGCAAGCACCTCATTGAGAAGAACCGGAATGTGGCGAACCGGTCCGCCACCGGCATCAGTTGAATCTCCGCCAGGATTCGCCGCCATTCCGTTCCCTCGTATTTTTAGGAACGCCTGCCCGCCAGCCGACGCCCTCCTCGTGCCTGCACCTGAGCAGCCTGAAATGCCTGCGGCTGCCACAGCTGAAAATGATCCGCCCGACCAACGAAGGTCACCTCGTCCGAGATACCGGTGAAGTCGCGGATGAAATCCGTGACCATCAGCCGGCCTTCCGCATCGAGCTTCATGAAGATACCGCCCCCGTGGATGAGAAGCGACATCTCGTTCGCGTCCGGCGAAAACGGATCTTCCGCAGAGATTTGACGCTCGAACCTCTCCAGGAGATCCGGACCGCCGACACTGATCGCCGGAAACACAAAGTCCTGGAAGCAATAGAGCTCCTGAACATTGCGCTGCGCCAACACGGATCGAAACGCCGCCGGCACGGAAACCCTGCCCTTGGAATCGATTCTGTTGGTCGCATTTGAAAGGAAGCGGCTCATGACACGAAACATCCGTTCCCGAAAGAGCCCGGACTGAACTCAAAAGCCCGGAACCCTGAAATTCAGGCACAGCTTCGCGAGCCGAATGGGCAAGCCCCCATCCGGAGCTTCCGGAAGGGAAGACACCTTGGCTTTGCGATTGGTGGGCACCTACTTGCCCTTGCGCAGTGCATGAATGGGATAACATGGGACCATATGGGCGTCAATGGGAAACGCCCGTCTCACGATGAGCGCCGTATCGAAAATTTATAAGCTGTTAAGTTTAACAAAGGGTTAGTTCCGCACTTACCGATGCCGCGAACCAGCCCTGCCAGCACGCGCCCGAAGGCGACCGATGGCTCAGATCGGCACAACCAAATATGCAATTTCCAACAAAGGCTTAAGGCTTGCTCTTCAACAGTGGCAGGCGTCGATCCGAGGCGCCCCATGAAGAGGTATGCAGCCGCTATCCCCTTTGAAGTAAGCGACCAAGCTATTCGGATATTGCCATGTGCAAAATAATAAGGAGGCGGAGAATTGAATCGGTTCAGCGCTGCCGCATATTAATGAAAGCTAAATAAGTAACCGTGGAGTAATAGTATGACAAACTTCACATTAAAGGGACTTCTTTACGGGCGCTTTGAACCGGAAAAGCGTATTCCACTGTCGCAGTCAGGCATGACGACCGACATCCAATGCGATTCCTGCGGCAAGATATTCAAGCGCTGGTCCATTCTCGCGCGCAGCAGCACCACCTGCGATGAATGCCTGGCAAAGGCACCGACCGCCCACTAGCAATCGACGACATCAACAAGACGCGTCTTAGCAAAGGTAGTTCGCCAGTTGGCCTGTAAGCCGGGTTCTGTATGGCCCCGGCCGAAGCCGGAACGTGGCAGCCATTCCTCTGGGACAGCGTTCGCACGCTGCCTCACGCAACCCACCCGGATGACTGACCTGGAAACCAGCCGGAAGGCTTTCGCCTCCCACGTCATCCCTATTCGGTCTTGCTCCCGGTGGGGTTTACCTTGCCATCGCCGTTACCGGAGATGCGGTGGGCTCTTACCCCACCCTTTCACCCTTACCTGCCGAGGCAGGCGGTTTGCTTTCTGTGGCACTTTCCCTGAGGTCGCCCTCGCCGGACGTTATCCGGCACCGTGTTTCCGTGGAGCCCGGACTTTCCTCACCCTACCGCCTTTCGGCATTGGTAAAGCGCGGCTGCCCGGCCAACTGGCACGGCTCCCTTAGCGGAGACGCGAAGCGAATGCCACTGAAATATCTTCGAGCTCTGCGCGTACTCGCAACGGGCGACAAAGCCCTCCCCGACCGGATGCCTGCCTAGCGGAAGACCGGCGTCAGCTCCCTGCCGAAGTCCTCGGCGCCGAGCCAGCCTTGCGTCATGACGACCGCGCCCAGTCGGCCGAGCTCATCCGATGACTTCGCGGCAACGAAATTGCCCCCAGCCAGAACCGCAATTCGTGGAGAATCCGTATAACCCACATAGGGATAGGCTGTTGTCGTGAAGCTTGCCACGCACGGCGCCGAGGTTGTTGCGCAACCCGCCAATGCGGGCATGTGCTGCAGGGCCGTTGACACCAGCAGGTCGCGCTCCGCCAGATCGCCGTCGGAGCGAAACCAGGTTCCGACATCCTCAAGCGTCTCGAATGAGCGCGTTTCCAACTCGCCGCCGAGTTTGAGATAGAACTTGCCGTCAGGATAGCGCACCGGCGGAAGGATATAGACATGGTCCTCGTCGCGGTCGCCGAAGATAATGGCTGAAGGCATTTCGGAAAAAGCTGCCATCTCCCGCGCGCCAAGTTCGAAGAAGGCCACGGTGCGCGCCGCGATCCTGACATCGATGGCAGCAGGGAGAAGACCGTTGAAATTGCTGAAGCCGCCGGCAGCGACCAGCACCCGCTCGGCGGTATAGCGCTTGCCGCCGGCATGAACCTCCACGAACGTACCCTCGTCGCGAACAGAGGCAACAGTCGCATCGATAACCGTCACGCCCGCTTGCTCGGCAAGCTTGGCTTGCGCCCGGACCAAAGCGCGCGGGTTGATGTGGCCCGCGCGTTTCGCTTCGAAATAACCATTGAACGACGGGTTGAGATCGAACTGAGGAAAGCGGTCTCGCAACGCCGTCGGCGTCAGCGTTTCGACGTCGAGACCGAGTGTTTCGCTGACCTGCAGCGCCCGTCCGAGATATCGCTCCCCCGGTTGGGCGGGTGGCCCGGCAAAAAGACAACCCGCTTCCGTGAAAAAGGAAATGCCGCTCTTCGCTTCGATTTCCCGATAGCGGTCGAGCGAGCGTGCCGCCAGCGTCGCCCAAACCACATTGTCGTCGAAGGTCCGCGTGATGCGGGCCTCATCGTAGTGGCTGGCAAAGACGCCATGATGGCTCTTGCGCTCGACTGGCTCACTGGGGCCGATGAGCGCAACACCCTCGATCATCCCGGAGAGATGGCGGGCCGCAGCCGCGCCCATCATGCCGCGCCCGACGATGATCACCTTGAAATCAACTGCCATGTATCACCTCATTTCGGAGGCCAGATAACACAGGCACCATGTTGAATCATATTCTTAAGTGCCCGGTCGAAGTAATTATCAAACGAGCAGTTTCAGGTGATCAGTCGAGCATCGCCAGGACCTTACCGCAATAGGCCTTGGAGACCGGGTTCATGCGGGTTGCGCCATGGCCGGCATTGTACTTCAGGATCGTGTCGCAGGTCTCACCACCGCCGAGTTCATGTGCTGCGGCCAGGTATTTCATGCCGAACCTGATGTTGGTCTCCGGATCGAACAACCCCTTGCTCGTCCCCGAGTAACCCATCATCCTTGCTGTCGCCGGCTTGATCTGCATGAGACCGATTTCACCGGCACTACCGCGTGCATTCGGATTGAAATTGCTCTCGACGCGAACGACGGCCTGAGCGAGCTCGGCAGGAACGTTATATTGCTTTGCGTACTTGATAATGAGAGCCGAATATTTGTTGGCCGTGAAGTCCGGCATTGCATAGCCGCTAGTCCGATCAACAGTCTTCAAAGGAACCGTCTGTGCCCTTGCGCCCCATTCACCCGCGAAAGCGCAATTCATGCCCATCAACAGTGCACTTGCGCACACTGCAGCAGAAATAATCCTATTCATTCAGTCTAATTACTCCGACCCAAAGAATTTCCGGACCGTATTTTAAATAACGATCCAGTTTTATGCGGCAGATATTTATTAGAGATACTGCAGCAATTCTTTTTGTTTCAATTGACGACCGCTAAGTACCCCAAACAACACAAGCGGCGCCGTTCGACGTTTGGCGTTAGACCATCGCAATGAGGAGATAATAGGGAAATGATGTGGCGAGCCGACGAACTCTCAAAATCCCGGTAAATCGGCGCGACTCAAAAGTACTACTTATGCGGAGTAGCGCGGAAGCGACGCCAGCAGACGGTGCAGGGTGTCTATCGTCGAGAAATCCGCAATTCCGTCGATTCGGGCCGGCCGAAAATGGCGCTGGAAGGCCTCGACCTCGCCTGCCATCTTGTCGGAGAATTCGCCAGTGATCTCAGTCGCATAGCCGTAGAGCGACAGCATCGACTGCAGGGCTTCGACCGGCTGGCCGCGGTCGCCGCGTTGGAAAAATCTTCCACCGGAGATCGGTGCGGGCTCGACCCAGTGGCCGATACCGCCCCTGAAGAGGTCCGCCCAGGGAAATTTTTCCCCCGGATCGACCTTCCGAATCGGTGCAACGTCGGAATGTCCAAGCACCCTTTCAGGGGCAATTGACCAACGTTGGCCGCAATCGCGACACAATTCGATCACGGCTTGAATTTGTTCTTGGGGATACTCTGGAAGGCCGCCGGGATGACCGGCATTGGCGATCTCGATCCCGATTGACAACGAGTTGATATCGGTCTCGCCCTGCCAGTAACTTTTGCCAGCATGCCAGGCACGGCGCTCCTCGGGCACGAGCTGCAGAACCTCGCCGTCTTCCTGGACAAAGTAGTGGCTGGAGACCTGGCTTTCGTCGCGACAGAGCCACTCCAGCGCTCCGTCGGGCGTTGGCATGCCTGTATAGTGAAGAAGGATCATGTCTGGCTTGCGCCCACCCGCACGCTCGCCGTGATTGGGCGAAGGGCGAACAACTGCCTTCCGGTAGTCGGCCTCGAACGAGGTCATGCTGCGCGGCGTTCCTTCTCGATCGCCTCGTAGGCGGCATTCAGCGCCGCCATGCGCTCATTGGCAATGGCATGGAACTCGGCCGGCACACCACGGGAAATCAGCCGATCCGGATGATGCTCGCTGACAAGACCATGGTAACGGCGACGGATCGTTGTGAAATCATCGGAGGGAGAAACACCGAGCACCTTATAGGGATCACGTCCCACGGAGACATGGCGCGCGGCGATCCTTTCAAAATGCTCGTCATTCATATGGAAGATCTGGCCGACGTGCCGCAGGAACGCCAATTCCTTCTCATGAATGAGCCCGTCAGCCTTGGCGATATGAAAGAGGCCGTCCAGCACCTCTTCCAGCACCGGGCAATTGGCGGCACATGTCACGCACAGGGACGACAAGCGCTCCGCATAGGCCTCATAGCCTGCCACGTCCTGACGCGCCAGATTATAAAGACGCGCAACGTTCTTCGCCTGCTCGGGCGGGAATTCGAAGATCTCGCGGAAGGCGTCAACCTCCTTCTCACTGACGATCCCGTCCGCCTTGGCCATTTTTGCCGACAGAGCAATGATCGCGACCGAGAAAGCCACCTTGCGGCGGGTCTCCGGATCGCCTTCGAAAACTGTCCGGATAGCCTCGACCACCGCCGAAAGGACGTTGCCCGCGGTGTTGCCAATGGCATTCAGCAGTTTTTCCCAGAAGGACATAAGAGTCTCTCGCAGTGCAAATAAGGTTAGACACCTTGACCAAATAAAGCCTGCGTTTGCAAGGCGACGATTGGTCATAGGAGCGAATACTGCTTTCACAATTCGGTAATTGTCGCTCGGGCATCCAAGCATACGCCGCATTCGCACGGCGTCATATGACACCAAGGGATAGGCTGTTAACGCATCAGAGAAGCATGCAGTTGCACAGCCGGCTCCACGCACTCGGGAATTTCCACAAGCCATCTGAACAGCTATCCGTAGCTTGAAACGATTATATCCGCGCTTCCATCTACCTTCGCCGTCAGGGGCGCGATTTTCACAATAACAACACTTTACATGGCCCTTTCCCTGCCGCATCCATGCGTTAGGTATGCAGACGCGCTTGCACGCATACGAGACACAATGGAGGGATCATGGCCAAACAGAAAGTCGCATTGCTCACGGCCGGAGGCCTGGCGCCCTGTCTCTCCTCCGCAGTCGGCGGATTGATCGAACGCTACAGCGACGTTGCGCCCGACATCGAGCTCGTCGCCTATCGTTCCGGCTACCAGGGCGTACTCCTCGGCGACAGCATCAAGATCACGAGTGATATGCGGGAGAAGGCGCCGCTTCTGCATCGCTACGGCGGGTCGCCGATTGGCAATAGCCGCGTCAAGCTCACCAATGCAGCCGATTGCGTGAAGCGCGGTCTCGTCAAGGAAGGCGAAAACCCGCTGCGTGTGGCGGCCGAGCGGCTTGCCAACGATGGCGTCACCATTCTTCACACGATCGGCGGCGACGACACGAACACCACCGCCGCCGATCTTGCGGCATATCTGGCGGCCAACGGCTACAATCTGACGGTCGTCGGACTGCCGAAGACGGTCGACAATGACGTCGTTCCCATCCGCCAGTCACTCGGCGCATGGACAGCCGCCGAAGTCGGCGCACACTTCTTCGACAACGTCAGCAACGAGCAGACCGCGGCACCGCGCACCCTGATCATCCACGAAGTCATGGGGCGCCACTGCGGCTGGCTGACGGCGGCAACGGCCCGGGCCTATCTGCAGCGGACGAAGAACTATGAATATGTCGATGGGCTGATGACGAACGCCAGGATGAAAAGCATCGACGCCGTCTACCTGCCCGAAATGGCATTCGATCTCGACGCGGAAGCAGCCCGGTTGAAGGAAGTCATGGATCGCACCGGCCATGCGACCGTGTTCGTTTCGGAAGGCGCCTGCCTTGACGCTATTGTCGCCGAGCGCGAGGCGGCGGGCGAGACCATCAAGCGCGACGCCTTCGGCCACGTGAAGATCGACACGATCAATGTCGGCGGCTGGTTCCAGAAACAGTTTGCAGGCCTTATCGATGCCGAGCGCTCGCTCGTGCAGAAGTCGGGTTACTTTGCACGTTCGGCCCCCGCAAACGGCGATGACCTTCGTCTGATTCAGAGCATGACCGACCTTGCCGTCGAAAGCGCCCTGAACAAGGTCTCCGGTGTCACCGGTCACGATGAAGCGGAGAATGGCAAGCTTCGGACGATCGAGTTCCCGCGTATCAAGGGTGGTAAGGCCTTCGACACCTCCACCAAGTGGTTCGGCGAAGTCATGGACACGATCGGGCAGAAATACAGCGCGGCATGATTGACTGAGGGTCAATATGGTGTCTTTGCTTTCCCTTAGGGAATAGGAGGAGATTCCATGTCGCTCGAAGCCTGGCTCGCTTTTGCCGCTGCGTCTGCAATCATGCTGGCGATACCGGGGCCGACGATCCTTCTCGTTGTTTCCTATGCGCTCGGCCATGGACGCAAGACGGCGCTAGCGACAGTAACCGGCGTTGCGCTCGGCGACTTTACCGCGATGACTGCATCCCTTTTCGGACTGGGGGCCGTGCTTGCGGCCTCCGCGACCCTATTCACGGTGCTGAAATGGATCGGCGGCGCGTACCTGATCTGGCTCGGGATCAAGCTCTGGCGTGCACCCGTGATGTCCGAACCGATGGCGGACAATGACAACCTGCCCGAAAAGAAATCGATCAGGGTTTTCCTGCACGCCTATGTTGTCACCGCGCTCAATCCGAAAAGCATCGTGTTCTTCGTCGCCTTCGTTCCGCAGTTCCTGAATCCCGCTCTGCCGTTCTTCGGCCAGATGCTCATCATGGAAGCCACGTTCCTGGTCCTCGCAACCATCAATGCCTCGACCTATGCGCTGGCAGCAAACGCGGCGCGCGGCCTTATCCGCAAGGCAAGCATCCAGCGTGCGGTTAACCGCACCGGCGGCACTCTGCTCATTGCCGCAGGCGCCGTAACAGCCGGCTATAGGCGGATAGCCGCGTAAATATTTCCAGCGGGTTGCAGCAACGCAACGAATACGTTAATTGCGGATTCCAGGCTTAAGGTTTTTGGTAACTTCTAACGCTGCCGGGGCGGCGCGTTCACGAAAGTGAGAGTATGGTAGCGATCGGTTTTTCCGGCCTGAAACGCAGTCTCGTCGTTTCGACGATGCTCTGCGGCGTCGTTGCCGGATGCACGAGCGTCGAATACACGTCGGTGGAAGAACTGACCGCAGTCCAGACCGTTGTTCCGACACCAAAGCCCGGCGAAGACGCCACGCTTGCAGCCGTGCCGGCCGGCGACGGAGCAGCCCAGACGGCGATGATCACAACCGCCGACCAGGCGACAACGGCCCTCGCGACGCCTGCCATGCCGGCAACCGATCCTTCTCAGGTGAGCGGTCAGGCCGGGGCGACGACGGCAACGGGTTACGCGCAGATTCCGCTCACGCCTGAAATGACCGCGATTCAGTCCGTTGTACCGATCCCGCGCCCGGGCACCCCTTCCCCGTCGACACAGCTCGCCTTTGCCGCAACGCCTCAGGCTGGAAGCGGCGCGATTGCAGCTCTTTCCGCTATCGATACGACGCCGCACCCAATGATGGATTACGGTTTCGACACCTCAGGTCCGTCGGATCCACCGGCCGCACCGCCGATGTTCAGCGACAGCGACGACGATGGCGCGCCGACGGTTGAGAAAAGCGCGATCACCAAGATCATCGACAAATATTCGAAGCTCTACCAGGTGCCCGCCTCGCTGCTTCACCGCGTCGTGCATCGCGAGAGCCGCTACAATTCCAAGGCCTATAACAAGCGCGGCTATTTCGGGCTGATGCAGATCAAATACAACACGGCAAAGTCCATGGGCTACGAAGGTGAGCCCGCTGGCCTCTTTGACGCCGAGACCAACATCAAATACGCCGCCAAGTATCTTCGCGGCGCTTGGCTCGTCTCTGACAGCAGCGAAGACGATGCTGTCCGCCTCTATGCCCGTGGCTATTACTACGAAGCCAAGCGCAAGGGCATGGACGACGTCGCCCAGGGCAACTACTGATCACTGCCGGGCAGCGCGGCTAGGATCTCTTTCACCAGCATCTGCGGCTTGTAGCGAAGCCAGCTTGGCGTCAGCCCGAGTCTGACGACGACAAGCTTCGCGGATGGCACGATCGCAATGCTCTGCCCATCGTGCCCCTCCATCCAGAACGTATCTTCGGGAAGACCGGCGACAGCGCTGCTGTCGCCGCCCGGCGCGGCGAGCCAGGCCTGCGCCCGGGTATATTTTCCGCCCGAGGCCATGGTCGGCGTCCTCATCGCTGCCATGAACCGTTCCGGCAACAGCCTCTGGCCGTTCCAGACGCCGTCCTGAAGCAGGAACTGGCCAAAACGCGCCCAGTCCCGCGCTGTGGCGTAAAGATAGGAACTGCCGGCGAAGGTGCCCCGTGCATCGACCTCCAAGACAGCACTCGACATGCCGATCGGGTCGAACAGCGCCGTCTTGGGATAGGCAAGCGCCGCCTGCATGTTGCCAATCCTGTTCATCCATATCTTTGAGATCAACACCGACGTACCGCTTGAATAGCTGAAACGCTGGCCCGGGCTTGCCTCCAATGGCAGACTTGCCGGCAGCGCCGTCATATCCTCATCGAGATAGAGCATCCGTGTGACATCGGCGACCGTGCCGTAGCTCTCGTTGAACACCAGGCCGCTCTCCATGCCCAACAGATCACTCAGCTTGATTGCCGAATGGTCGCCCCCCTTCCACTGCGGCAGGAGGCCGGCGTCATCGAATGCGATCTTGTTGTCGAGCATCAGCCGCCCGACGATGGCTGCATTGACGGTCTTCGTCATCGACCAGCCGGTGAGCGGCATCATCGGACCGAACCCATCGCCATAGCGCTCCGCGATGATGCGGCCGTTGCGAACGACGACAACCGCGCGCATTGCAGGACCGATCAGCTCGGCATCCGAAAGCAGTGCATCGACACGGCTGTCATTGGCCTTCGCCACGGCATTGCCCTCCGGCCACAGTGCCTCATTTTGCGACTCCGGAGTCACCGGGACATCGGGCACGGCGCGCGCCGCGGCCTCGAAATCACCGTCCGGCACGCTGCTGCAGCCGAGTGCGCCGCGATAGATCGCATGGCCCGGCGCGAAGAGCCCGAGGATACGAGCGGTAACGCGCTTGTCCTGCCTGTCGACAGTGACGCGCACCAGCCGCAGCAACGGATTTCCCGGCGCCTGAACGTCCTCGTAAAGCACCTGTTCGGGGTCACGCCCTGCGAGGAATACGTTCGAGCAAACGATCTTGGCCGCGTAACCATCACCCACGCGCAGCAACTCCGGCGGCCGCGCATAAAGCCAGGCCGCGCTCATAGCGACGGTCGCGATAAGCAGAAGGGTAAGTGGCTTCACGACACGCAGCACAAATCGCATATGCGATCCTCCTTCCCACAAGAGAAGCAGGAAAGCCGGCCGCGCGAAAGCCCCCAATGCCCGGATGGTTTTCCATTTCCACCAACGGAAGCACGCGCCCACAGCTTGCGTCATCAAACTGTAGTGACGGCGCGCTAAACGCCCTGAACGCTAAAAGGGTGAAAGACTCATATGACGGAATTTGCACCGGATGCCGGCTTCCGCAAGAACCGGAAACTCAAGGCAGCTCTTCTCCGCCACAGTGCCTTCTCCAAGGCGGGCTTCTCGGAACGGCTCTTTGGACTGCTGTTTTCCGGCCTGGTCTATCCGCAAATCTGGGAAGATCCCGACCTCGACATGCTGGCGATGGAGCTTCAGCCTCACCACCGCATCGTGACGATCGGCTCCGGCGGCTGCAACATGCTTGCCTATCTTTCCAGGAGCCCGGCGTCGATTGATGTGGTCGATCTCAATCCGCATCATATTGCCCTCAATCGCCTGAAGCTTGCCGCGTTCCGCCACCTTCCCGCACACGCCGATCTCGTTCGCTTCCTCGCCACACCACGCGAGTTGTCGAACAGCCACGCCTTCGACCAATTCCTCGCTGCAAATCTCGACGACGCGACCCGCAACTACTGGAACGGCCGCAAGTTCGGCCGTCGGCGGGTCACGGTTTTCGACCGCAACATCTACGAAACAGGTCTCCTCGGTCGGTTCATTGGCGCAGCACACCTTCTGGCCCGCCTGCATGGCGTCGACCTGACGGAGATGACAAAGACGCGCTCCCTGCGCGAGCAGCGCCAGTTCTTCGACGAGAAGATCGCCCCGCTCTTCGACAAGCCGGTCGTACGCTGGATCACCGGCCGCAAGAGCTCGTTGTTCGGCCTCGGTATCCCGCCACAGCAATACGACGAACTGGCAAGCCTTGCCGCCGACCAGTCGATCGCGCCGGTCCTACGGCACCGTCTTGAGAAGCTGGCCTGTCACTTCCCCATGCAGGAAAACTATTTTGCCTGGCAGGCTTTCGGTCGCCGCTACGCGCCGAAGGGCGAAGGCCCACTCCCGACCTATCTCGAGCCCGCGAACTACGAGGCGATCCGTGGCAATGTGGATCGCGTCACCGTTCATCATGTAAGCTTCACGGAACTGCTCGCCGGCGAGCCGGCCGGATCGCGCGATCGCTACGTCCTCCTGGATGCACAGGACTGGATGACGGACCAGCAACTCAACGACCTATGGGCAGAGATCAGCCGCACGGCGCGCGAAGGCGCCAGGGTGATCTTCCGTACGGCGGCCGAAAAGAGCATCGTCGAAGGCCGTCTGTCCCCGACTATCCGCGATCAGTGGACCTACATGGAAAAGCGCTCCGCCGAACTCACGGCGCTTGATCGCTCGGCAATCTATGGCGGCTTCCATATCTACGGGAAGAATGCGTGAGCGGGGTCGGCACGAATCCCGTCACCAAGGACGACGGCCACGCCGCCCTGATGGACGGCATGTACCGTTATCAGCGCCACATCTATGACCTGACGCGCAAGTACTACCTTCTCGGCCGTGATGAGACGATCCGCAATCTGAATGTGCCGGAAGACGGTACCCTGCTGGAGGTCGGTTGCGGAACCGGCCGCAACCTGGCGCTCGCCCATAAATATTACCCGCGGGCTCGACTGTTCGGCCTGGACATCTCGCACGAGATGCTGATCTCCGCGCGCAAAACATTCGAGACCAAAGCAACGCTTCCGGATTTTCGCGTCGCGGACGCGACCGCCTTCACACCACGCGAGTTCGGCGTCAGCGGCTTCGACCGCATTCTCATTTCCTACGCGCTTTCGATGATCCCGGATTGGGAATGCGCCGTCGACTCGGCCATGGCCGCCCTCGCCCCCGGTGGCGAGCTGCACATCGTCGATTTCGGCCAGCAGGAGCGCCTGCCGGGCTGGTTTGCGCGTTTTCTCAAGGCGTGGCTGCGAAAATTTCACGTGTCGCCGCGTGCCGATTTGCGGCAGGTTCTCGAGTCTCAAGCCTCTGAAAATCAAGCGCGACTGACCTTCGAGACCATTGGTGGCGGCTATGCCTGGCGGGCCGTCATTGTGACCAAAGCTTGACATTTCGCTTGAAACTAACCGTTTTTTTACGTTGATATGGAAAATAGAGGGGACATTCCTCTGCTGGACGCGTCTTTCTACGGGGTCGAGCTGTGGGGCAAAAAATCCATTCGTTTCGCGACGGAACATCTATGCGCCGGCTTCTGTTTTGCGTTTTGCCGTTGGCTGTCATGCTCGCCGGATGCACGTCATCGGGCTATGACTTTCTCGAAACAGCGTCCGTAAAGCCGAAATCGCGCTTCAAGGACACCGATCCTCAGGACTTCGGATCAAAGCATCCGGAGCAGCAGCCGATCCACGGCATCGACGTGTCGAAGTGGCAGGGCAATATCGACTGGCAGACGGTCAAGGGTTCCGGCGTTGCTTTCGCCTTCATCAAGGCGACCGAAGGCAAGGACCGCATCGATCCGCGCTTCAACGAGTACTGGCAGCGCGCCCGCGCCGTCGGCATTCCGCACGCTCCCTATCACTTCTACTATTTCTGCTCGACGCCCGATGAACAGGCTGACTGGTTCATCCGTAACGTGCCCAAGGAATCGATGCGCCTGCCGCCGGTCCTCGACGCCGAATGGAATGCGGAATCGAAGACATGCCGCTATCGCCCCGATCCGGCGACGGTCCGCGCCCAGCTTCAGCGCTTCATGGATCGCCTCGAGGCCTATTACGGCAAGCGGCCGATCATCTATACCTCGGTAGACTTCCACCGCGACAATCTCGTCGGCTACTTCCAGAATTACCACTTCTGGGTCCGCTCCACCGCCAAGCATCCCGAAGTCACCTATGCCGACCGCCGTTGGGCCTTCTGGCAATACACGTCGACGGGCGTCATCCCCGGTATCAAGGGTCCAACGGACATCAATGTCTTTGCCGGATCGACCCAGAATTGGCACAACTGGGTAGCGGCTGTATCAAAGGACACAAATTCTTAGTAACGTCGCCTCGTCTTTCTTGCTTCCGTCACAATCATTTGGGAAATCGACGGAAATTCCATTTTATGACGAGGATCGAAACTATGTACGTCTCGCCCGCAAGCCGCACGGCACTTGCACTCCTTTTCGCTGCCGGTCTGGCGACTGGCGCAGCCGCGCAGACGCCGGCACCGAGTGCACCGGCTTCGCAGACACCGGCGGTAGCATGTGACGGCGACCTCAGCGAATTCTTGGCTGGCGTGAAGGCCGACGCTATCGCAGCGGGCGCATCGGCCGAAGCTGCAGACAAGGCTCTGGAAGGCGTACAGATCGACCAGAAGGTCTTGAGCCGCGACCGCGCTCAGGGCGTGTTCAAGCAGACCTTCCTGGAATTCTCGCAACGCACTGTCAGCCAGGGCCGCCTCGACATTGGCCGCCAGAAGATGAAGCAATACGCCGATGTCTTCGCCCGTGCTGAGCAGGAATTTGGTGTACCCGCCGGGGTTATCACCGCCTTCTGGGCGATGGAAACCGACTTCGGCGCCGTGCAGGGCGACTTCAACACCCGCAACGCCCTTGTGACCCTGGCTCACGACTGCCGCCGGCCGGAGCTCTTCCGTCCGCAGCTGATCGCCCTCATCGAAATGGTCCAGCATGGCGACCTCGACCCGGCAACCAACACCGGTGCCTGGGCCGGCGAGATCGGTCAGGTCCAGATGCTGCCTCGCGATATCGTCGCCTATGGCATGGACGGCGATGGCGATGGTCACGTCCGCCTCAAGCAGAGCGGCCCCGACGCCATTCTGACGGCAGCCAAGTTCATCCAGCATCTCGGCTTCCAGAAGGGCCAGCCGTGGATCCAGGAGGTGACGCTTCCCGAGAACCTTCCTTGGGAGAAATCCGGTATCGGCGGCCCACTGACGGCCGGTGAGTGGTTCGCCCTTGGCGTCAAGCCGCGCGATGGCAACACGAGCTTCGGCAACCTGCATGGCGACCTGATACTGCCGCAGGGTCGCCTTGGCCCGACCTTCATTGCCTATCCGAATTTCCAGATCTATCTCGAATGGAACAAGTCGTTCATCTACACGACCTCGGCCGCCTATTTCGCGACACGCCTTGCCGGCGCTGAGACCTATCTCAAGGGCACGCCCGAACAGGGACTTTCCAACGACCAGATGAAGGAACTGCAGACCAAGCTCGGAACGCTCGGTCACGACGTCGGCAAGGTCGACGGCATCCTTGGTTCGGGCACGCGCGTCGCCATCCAGAAGGAGCAGCAGCGTCTCGGCATTCCCGCCGATGGCTGGGCAACGCCGACGCTCCTCAACTCGCTCTGATCACGTTTCCTCAAGCGAGCACTTTAAGGCCGGGTTTCGCACCCGGCCTTTTCATTTTCGGGGATTGTTCCATGGTTTCAGGCGCTTCAGGCAAAGCCTTCATCTTGCCGCAAGTGTTAAGGCCGGATCGCCGACCTTAACGGCCGGTTAAAATCTGTG
The DNA here is from genome assembly GCA_900466985.1 of Hyphomicrobiales bacterium. GTDB lineage: Bacteria > Pseudomonadota > Alphaproteobacteria > Rhizobiales > Rhizobiaceae > Rhizobium. The sequence continues at coordinate 179,020 of UBOA01000014.1, read as the reverse complement.
AATATTTTTCCACGGCGATTTATCTTGCGATTTCAACAAATTAAAGAAAGCGCTACGGCCGCAATGTGACATTTTCGCCGCAGCGCAATATAAAATCCGCTTTCCAAGCGACACAATCACGACATATTATCGCACCGTTAACGCGAGGAGACAGACATGGGACTTACACAATCCTTGAATGTCCTTTTGGTCAGCGCGGCGTTTGCATTTGTATTGACAATGCTTTTCATCTGAACGCCGAGGCAAGCGAACAGTACCGAGACTCCTGAGTAGCGAAACAGTTCAATGAATCAGAAAAGCGCATCCCACGAGGAGATGCGCTTTTCTTTTTGTCGTCACTGACGGAGCAGCCTAAGCGGCAGCGCCAGCCTTTCTGGCGCCTTCCCGTGTGAAGCCGAGATTGGTCAGCACGGCCGAAACGAGCGGCGCCCGGTTCATCGTGTAAAGGTGGAAATCGGTGAGCCCGCGGCGAGCAAGATCCTCGATCTGTTCGGCGGCAACCTCAGCGGCAACCTTGGCTCTTTCTTCCGGCTTGTCGTCGTAGCCTGCAAAGCGTTCATCGAGAAATGCAGGGATGACCGTGCCGCAGGCACCGGCGAAGCGCTTCAGCTGCGTCAGGTTCTGGATCGGCATGATGCCCGGCACAACGGGAATCTTAATACCCGCAGCCCGCACCTTTTCCAGGTAGCGCTCGAAATTATCGTTATCAAAGAAGAACTGTGTCAGCGCGCGGGTCGCGCCGTTATCCGCCTTTTGCTTCAGCATGTCGATGTCGGCGGCGGTATCGCGGCTTTCCGGATGCTTTTCCGGGTAGGCCGACACCGAAATCTCGAAATCGCCGATCTCACGCAGACCGGCAACCAATGCCGCCGCATTCGCATAGCCGCCGGGATGCGGCTGATAGGGCGCGCCAACGCCGCCCGGAGCATCGCCACGCAGCGCCACGAAATGCTTCACGCCAACCTTGCGGAAGCTGTCGATGACGCTATGCGTTTCGTCCTTCGTCGCGCCGACGCAGGTGAGATGCGACGCCGTGGCGAGCGGGGTTTCGGAAAGGAACCGTGAGACAGTCGCCAGTGTAGGCGCCTTGGTGGTGCCACCGGCACCATAGGTCACCGATACGAAGTCGGGATTCCAGTCCTGCAGATCGGTGACCGTATTCCACAGCTGACCTTCCATCTCTTCCGACTTAGGCGGAAAGAACTCGAAGGAAATGCCGATTTTGCGGCGCGCGTCGCTGTTCAAAGCCATATGATTATCTCCCGGCAAGTATGGGTTCGGCGCCTTCGCTCGCTGCGGAGGCCATAAGGCGCCCGGGGTCGCGCGCAAGCCAGACAGTGACGGTAAGCCCCTGCCCGCTTTCATGACCCGGATGAAGATCGACGACCTGCTCGACATCCAGCCCAGCCTTGCGCAGCCAGTCGGACATCGACTGATGCGAAAAGCCGAGGCGAACATGCGCATGCTCGTCGCGAAGATACTCCAGCCCATGCGGGGCAAGATCGATGATGACCAACCGCCCGCCTGGCCGCAGCATGCGCGCTGCCTCGCCGATCGCGATCTCGGGCTGGTCGAAGAAATGCAGTACCTGGTGGATCGTCACCACGTCGAAATCCTGCGCCTCGAACGGCAGGTTCAGGATATCGGCGTGTCGGACGGATGCCTTGGTAATCCCCGACTTGTCGAGATTTGCACGCGCCACGCTCAGCATGTCGCGGCTGGCGTCCACGCCGATCGCGCGACGATACAGGCCGGACAGGAGTTCAAGGATGCGGCCGGTTCCGGTGCCGAGGTCGAGAAGCGAGTCGATCGGCTGGCTGCCGAGCAGCCGAATGACCGCGGCATCGACCTCTTCGTCAGCGGCATGCAGACGGCGAAGTTCGTCCCACTCGGCGGCGTTGCGACTGAAATAGGCCTGTGCCCGCTCGGCCCGCTGGCGCTTGACCGCCGCCAACCGTTCGCTGTCACGCAGGATCACAGCATCGTTCTCGGAGGCATGCGCCAGCAGGCTGCGCACGAAAATGGCCGCCTTGCCATCCTGCCGAAGCCGGAAATAGGCCCAGGCGCCCTCCTGGTATCGGTCGATGAGGTCCGCTTCGCCAAGCAGCTTGAGGTGGCGAGAGATGCGTGGTTGGGATTGGCCGAGGATTTCTGTAAGATCGGTGACTGTCAGGTCCCCTGCCGCGAGGAGAGCCAGCAGGCGAAGACGCGTCGGCTCGCCGGCCGCCCTGAGGACGTCCACCAATGCATCCAATCCAAGTCTAATAGGCTCACCCATACCCGATCCAATCAACATATAAAGATATCTTTATGTGAAACAATTGGGCGTGGCAAGCCGCAATTCCCTCCGTTCACGAAATTAGCTGCTCGGATCGCGACATCGATGCGCGCAAAAAAGCCCCGGCGAACCGGGGCTTCCAGGTCTCCAACGCGATCTTGGGTGATCAGCGCGTCAGGCGCTTGTAAGTCACCCGATGCGGGGTGATCGAATCGACACCGAGACGGCGCATCTTGTCCTTTTCGTAGTCTTCGAAGTTGCCTTCGAACCACTCGACATGGCTGTCGCCTTCAAAGGCGAGGATGTGCGTCGCCAGACGGTCGAGGAACATGCGATCGTGGCTGATGATAACGGCGCAACCGGCGAAGTTTTCGAGCGCATCCTCGAGTGCTGCCAGTGTTTCCGTATCGAGGTCGTTGGTCGGTTCGTCGAGCAGGATGACGTTGCCGCCGGCCTTCAGCATCTTGGCAAGGTGAACGCGGTTGCGCTGACCGCCGGAAAGCGTACCTACCTTCTGCTGCTGGTCGCCGCCTTTGAAGTTGAAGGCGCCGCAATAGGCACGGCTGTTCACTTCGTGCTTGCCGAGCTTGATGATGTCGTTGCCGCCGGAGATTTCCTCCCAGACCGTCTTGTTGCCGTCGAGTGCGTCACGGCTCTGGTCGACATAGCCGAGATCAACGGTCTCGCCGATGCGGATCTCGCCGCTATCGGGCTTTTCCTGGCCCGTGATCATACGGAACAGCGTCGTCTTGCCGGCGCCGTTCGGACCGATGACGCCGACGATACCGCCGGGCGGCAGCTTGAAAGTGAGGTTCTCGATAAGCACGGTATCGCCGTAGCCCTTGGTGAGGTTCTCGGCTTCGATGACGACCTGGCCAAGGCGCTCGCCGACCGGGATGACGATCTGCGCATCGCCGGGGCGACGGGCCTCTGCCGCCGCGACCAACTCGTCATAGGCACGGATACGCGCCTTGGACTTTGCCTGGCGGGCCTTCGGGCTGGCGGCCATCCATTCCTGCTCGCGGCTGATCGCCTTCTGGCGGGAGGCCTCTTCGCGGCCCTCCTGCTGCATGCGCTTGGCCTTCGATTGAAGATAGGCGGAGTAGTTGCCCTCGTAGGGGATACCGCGACCACGGTCGAGTTCGAGGATCCAGCCCGTGACGTTGTCGAGGAAGTAGCGATCGTGGGTGATCATCAGGACCGAGCCGGGGTATTGGCGCAGGTGCTTTTCGAGCCAGGCGATCGTCTCGGCGTCGAGGTGGTTGGTTGGTTCGTCGAGCAGCAGCAGGTCGGGCTGCGCCAACAAGAGGCGGCAGAGCGCTACACGGCGCTTTTCGCCGCCGGAGAGCTTCTCGACCGAAGAGTCGCCTGGCGGGCAGCGCAGCGCGTCCATTGCCATTTCGACCTGGCTTTCGAGGTCCCAGAGATTCTGGCTGTCAATGACGTCCTGGAGCTTGGCGCCCTCTTCCGCGGTCTCGTCGGAATAGTTCATCATCAACTCGTTGTAGCGATCGAGGATCGCCTTCTTCGGCGCAACGCCTTCCATGACGTTCTCAAGGACCGTCTTGGACGCATCGAGCTGCGGCTCCTGCGCGAGGTAGCCAAGCGTAGCGCCTTCGGCGAGCCACGCCTCGCCGGTATATTCCTTGTCGAGGCCTGCCATGATGCGCAGAACGGTCGACTTACCAGCACCGTTCGGGCCAAGGATACCGATCTTGGCATCCGGATAGAAAGAAAGGTGGATATTTTCCAACACCTTCTTGTTGCCGTACGCCTTGTTGAGGCCGGCCATATGGTAGATGAACTGACGTGCCATAGATAATTCGCTCCGCGCGGGAATTTGAGTTTTGCCGCTATTTAGGCGAATTGGGACCAAGGAGCAACGCGCAGCGGCCAAAAACCAGAGGCTTTTGCAGCCTTGGTAACCGAACGCGGCAGTTCGCCTTCAGCAGCCTCGTATGATCTGGGGGTATCAACGCGTCGCGGATCCTAGTGTCTAAACAGGCGAAGGCCCGCTTTTAATGAGAGGCAGTCTCAGAACCCTGCAGCGTCCACGACGCCCTCATTGCAGCCGAACGACGTCCGCCCTGCCCCCTGGATAAGGTCACGAAGGCTTGCTTGCTCGTTCGATGTCGCGCCCTCCGACAGCCCGATCGTAAGTTCGCTGATAACGCGGCCTCCGCTGGCCCGTCGGCAGCTCATCTTGACCCGATCTCCGGCACCGGGGCCGAAGCTCTTGTCGAAAGCCGCCTTGATCGCGTCCGCCGTCAGTGACTTGCCGATATTGGTCGCGAACAGATCGCGGACTGCCGAGGCGTTCAGCTCGTTGATCAACCGAACCGACGCGCCGAAATAGTCGTCGGCGCTCATCTTCGTGCAGGTGCCGTGCTTGATCCACTCATGCCGCTCCAGGCCGGATTGCGTACCGGGCATCGCCTTATCGAGGGCTGTCTTGGTCTCCGCCGAAAGCTCTACCTCAGGCAGCTTCCCCCACTCGCCGTCCTTGTCGGCGCTGCGCAGGGTACCAGAGACGTCGCAATAGTCCTTCCGCATCGGCCAGAGCCCGTGCAGCGAAAAATTGGTTGCATCAAACCTCTCCCCGGTCTGGCTGCGGCATTCCGGCTTGCGCTGGTTGGTTTCACAGAACGCGGGTTGCCAGCTGGCCGCCAGAATGAAGCGCGTCCTTCCGCCGCCGTCCTGGGCTCCCGCAACGCCAGCGGCCGCAATTCCTATCAAGACTACAGCCATGCGCAGAAATGGATTGCTCATTCTCACCCCCACAAAGAACAATTCATGAACAGGAAATCACGCCGCGTTTGTTTTCACAACCCTCAATCCGTAGGGTACGAAAAATCCCTTGGCATAAATATCTGGGCGTGTTGCTTTTCACGGCCGATCTGGTCTTCTCCCGGCAACGGGAGGATATGATGTTCGCAGAAACGCAACGCCTTGAAACGGCGGACGCTTCACTCGCCTTTCATCATGAGCCGGCGCAATCCGAGGCACGCGGAATTGTCCTTGTGTCTCATGGGCTGGCCGAGCATTCCAGACGTTACTCCCGTTTTGCGGCAGCGATGGCAGCCCGCGGCTACCATGTGTTCGCCTTCGATCACCGTGGGCACGGCGAAACGACTGGCCCGGATGCGCCAATCGGGCGTTTTTCCCGCCGCAACGGCATGCGACAGGTTATCGACGATGTCGGCTCTGTCCGCGAGCTTGCCGTAAAGCAATATCCCGGCCTCCCCGTCATCCTCTTCGGGCACTCGATGGGCGGGCTCATCGCGCTCAACGCGGCGATCACCCATCCGGAGAAATATGACGCCATTGCCGTCTGGAATTCGAATTTCAACCCGGGCCTATCGGGACGGGCCGCCCAGGCGATCCTCTTGGCAGAACGAGCCCTTAAGGGCTCCGATGTTCCAAGCGGCATCCTACCGAAGCTCACCTTCGGCACCTGGGGGAAGTCCATTGCCAACCGTCGAACCGAGTTCGACTGGCTAAGCCGCGATCCTGTTGAGGTCGACAAATACATTGCTGACCCTCTGTGCGGCTTCGATGCTTCCGTGTCGCTCTGGCTCGATATTTTCGAGATGACGTTTCGCGCACCACAAAAGGCGCATCTGGACCGGCTGCCGAAGCACACGCCGATCCACCTTGTCGGTGGCGGACAGGATCCGGCAACAGATAACGGAAAAGCGGTGATCTGGCTGTCAAAGCATTTGAAAGCTCACGGCTTCTCCCGTATCACGACACAGATATATCAGGACATGCGCCACGAAACGCTGAATGAAATTGGAGCGGACGCGGCCATCGCCGCATTCGCCGACTGGTGCGACGAAGCGATCGCAAGATCCTGAACTGAAGGGTTTCGCGATGAGCAATGGCATTTCGTCCCGTTCCGCCTCCGCTTCGGAGGTTTCGACCGGCATTCTCCTGATGTTCCTGTCGGTGCTGGTGTCCCCGATCATCGACATCTTTTCCAAGCTCGCGATCGCTACGATTCCTGCAGCGGAAATCACCGCCGCCCGCTTTATCGTGCAGGCTCTCTGCATGTTGCCGATCGTTGTCTGGCGCGGAAGCTGGAAGACCTTCTCCTGGCGAGCCAATATCTTTCACGCCATCCGAGGCGCCATCATTACCATTTCCATGGTCTCCTTTGTTACGACGCTGAAGTACATGCCGGTTGCTGACGCCATCGCGATTTTCTTCGTCGAGCCGATCATATTGACGATCCTGAGCAGCATCTTCCTCAAGGAGACGATCGGCTGGCGCCGCTACATCGCCTGCGGCGTCGGCTTCTTCGGCGCGATGCTGATTATCCAGCCGAGCTTTCAAGAGGTCGGCTACGTCGCGCTTCTGCCCGTCGTCAGCGCTTTCTGCATCGCCATCTTCGCCTTGATGACCCGCGTGCTTTCGCACCGAGAAGATCCGTGGGCGATGCAGCTTCAGATGGGCATCTGGGGTCTGCTGTTCTGCGCGATCCTGCTTGCCTTTGGCAGCGGCACAGGTTCCGACATCTTCGACGCGGTGATGCCGGATGGCCGGGGCTACTTCTATCTGGTCGGCGTCGGTGTCACGGCGGCCATTGCCGGCATCTTCGGCGTCTATGCCTATCGTGCAGCACCTGCCTCCATTTTGGCACCACTGCAGTATTTCGAGATCGTGTCGGCGACCTTTTTCGCCTGGCTCGTATTCGATGACTTTCCGGATGCGCTCAAGTGGGTCGGTATCCTGATTATTATCGCATCGGGCTTGTACATCATCTGGCGCGAGCGCCGCTTTGCATCGAAGCCCGTATCCGATACACCTCAATCGGCCCTGGCGCCCTGATCTGATCGTGGGAGGAACATGACAGACAATCAGCTCCAAAAACCGCCGCTATCAGGCATACGCGTCATCGAGCTTGCGCGAGTGCTTGCCGGGCCATGGGCGGGCCAGATGCTGGCCGATCTCGGTGCCGACGTGATTAAGGTCGAAAACCCCGATGGAGGCGACGACACGCGGCATTGGGGGCCCCCCTTTGTCGAAGGTGCCGACGGCGAAAACCTCTCCGCGGCCTATTACCACGCTGCCAACCGCGGCAAGCGTTCGATCACTGCCGACCTGAAGCGCGAGGAGGATCAAGCCCTCGTCCGCCGCCTTATCGTTACAGCCGACGTCGTCATCGAGAACTTCAAGCTCGGCGGCCTCGTGAAATACGGTCTCGATTATGAGAGCCTGAAGAAAATCAACCCGAAGCTTGTCTACTGCTCGATCACCGGCTTCGGCCAGAACGGTCCCTATGCCAGCCTTGCTGGTTACGACTATATCGTTCAGGGCATGTCCGGCTTCATGTCGATCACCGGCGAGCCGGACGGACAGCCGATGAAAGCGGGCGTCGCGATCGCCGACGTCTTTACCGGCATTTATGCCGTCGCAGCCATCGAAGCCGCCCTCATCCACGCGCAGAAGACCGGCGAAGGGCAGCTGGTCGATATGGCGCTGCTCGACGTACAATCCGCCGTGCTCGCCAACCAGAACATGAACTACCTCGTTTCCGGCCGAACCCCGACCCGGCTTGGGAACGCGCATCCTAATATCTCGCCCTATGAAGTCGTCCCCGCCGCCGATGGCTATCTCATCCTCGCAGTGGGCAATGACGGCCAGTTCCGCCGCCTCTGCGCGATCCTCGGCCTCCAGGGCATTGCCGACGATGCACGCTATTCCACGAACAAGGCGCGCGTCGCGAACCGCGACGAGGTACGCAAGCTGGTTTCCACCGAAACGCTGAAATGGCAGAAAGCCGACCTGTTGAAAGCCTGTGAGGCGGACGCGGTTCCGGCCGGCGCGATCAATACAATCGAGGAAATGTTTGAGGATCCGCAAATCCAGGCGCGTGGGTTGCGGGTAGATCTCGCCGACGCAAAGGGTACCGTCATTCCCGGTGTGAGGACGCCGGTCGTGCTGTCGCGGACGCCCTTGCGCTACGAGCGGCCGAGCCCGAGGCTGGGAGAGCATCAGGAGGAAGTTCTGGCGGAACTCGCCGAACTGGAGGGGAACAGAGCATCATGAAGAAGACCGGCGGGGAACTGATCGTCGAGGCCCTGAAAGCAAATGGAGTGAAGCGCCTCTCCTGCGTACCCGGCGAGAGTTTCCTTGCCGTTCTCGATGCGCTTTATGACAGCGACATCGACGTGGTGGTCTGCCGACAGGAAGGCGGCGCGGCCATGATGGCGGATGCCTGGGGCAGGCTCACCGGCGAGCCCGGCATCTGCATGGTCACCCGCGGCCCGGGCTCCACCAATGCAACGGCGGGTTTGCACATTGCCAGGCAGGATTCCATTCCGATGATCCTCTTCATCGGGCAGGTCCAGCGCGATGCCCGCGAGCGGGAGGCTTTCCAGGAGGTTGAGTATCGCCGCGCCCTCACCGAATTCAGCAAATGGGTCGGCGAGATCGACGACGCGGCTCGCATTCCGGAGTTTGTCACCCGCGCCTTTGCGATCGCAACATCCGGCCGTCCCGGCCCCGTTGTGTTGTCACTGCCTGAGGACATGCTGCGTGACGAGGTGGAGGCGCCCCGCGCAAAACGCTATTCGCGCGTCGAAGCCCATCCCGGCCGCCGCCAGATTGACGACTTCTATCTTCGTCTGCTGAAGGCGGAGCGACCGATGGTCATCGTCGGCGGCACGCGCTGGGATGCGGATGCGGTCGCCGACCTGAAAGCCTTCTCGGAACGCTTCGCGCTCCCCGTCGGATGCTCCTTCCGCCGGCAGATGCTGTTTGATCATCTACACCCGAATTATGCCGGTGATGTTGGCATCGGCGTCAACCCCGCGCTGGCGAAGGAAATCAAGGAGAGCGACCTGCTGATCCTGCTCGGCGGCCGGATGTCGGAAATGCCCTCCTCCGGCTATACGCTGATCGACATCCCCTACCCACAGCAATCGCTCGTCCACATTCATCCCGATCCTTCAGAACTCGGCCGGGTCTATCGCCCCGACCTCGCAATCTGCGCGAGCCCGAGTGACTTCGTGGCGGATCTTGCTGATCTCGAGGCGCCAAGCGAACTCAGATGGGCGGAGCGCACTGAACGGATGCACCAGGCCTACATCACCTGGTCGACACCGCCGCAGAGCGGCCCGGGACCGGTCCACATGGGACCGATCATGGAGTGGATCGAAGAAAACACACGCCCCGATGCGATCTTCACCAACGGCGCGGGAAACTATTCCACCTGGCTCCATCGTTTCCATCGCTTCCGACAGTTCAACACCCAGGCAGCCCCGACATCAGGTTCCATGGGCTACGGCCTGCCGGCCGCTGTCGCGGCCAAGCAGCTCTTTCCCGAACGCGAGGTCATCTGCTTCGCCGGAGACGGCTGCTTCCTGATGCACGGCCAGGAGTTTGCGACTGCCGTACGCTATGGCCTGCCGATCATCGCGATCGTCATCAACAACGGCATCTATGGCACCATCCGCATGCATCAGGAGCGGGAATATCCCGGCCGCGTCAGCGGCACCGACCTGACCAACCCGGACTTTGCTTCACTTGCGCGTGCTTACGGCGGCCATGGGGAAACCGTCGAGACGACGGAAAGTTTCGCCGCCGCCTTCGAACGCGCGCGGGCAAGCGGCAAGCCCTCGATCATCGAGGTGAGGCTCGATCCGGAAGCAATTACGCCGACACGTACGCTTTCGGAAATCGCCCAAACAAAAAGCCGGTGAGTAAAACCCACCGGCCTTCGAGATTACAACACCGTCGACTTAGTCGAGGGCGGCGGTAACCGTGAACTCGACCTTGTACTTCGGTGCAGCAAGCTTGGCTTCGCTGGTGGCGCGAGCCGGCGTGTTGGCCGGATCGACCCAGGCTTCCCAGGCAGCGTTCATTTCGGCAAAGTAGGACATGTCGGAGAGATAGATCAGCGTCTGCAGGATCTTCGACTTGTTCGAACCGGCCGCAGCGAGCAGACGATCGACTTCAGCCAGTGCCGACTTGCACTGTTCGGTGACGCTTTCGCCTTCGCCGACCTGACCTGCGAGGTAGACCGTGTTGCCGTGGACGACCGCGCCGCTCATGCGGGCGCCAACGTCGATGCGCTTAATGCTCATGATTGTCTCCTATTGATGAAATGAAAGACGCCGCTGGAAAGAAGCGGCGTCGGACTCGGGTCACGGATTGTATTATGCGCGGATGTGCTGCGTCTTCTGATAGATCGCAGTCGAACGGGCACCGGAGCGGCAATAGCCGAGCATCGGACGCGGGAATTCATCAAGCGCGTCGACCATCCCGGCAATCGCCTCTTCGTTGACGCCCATCGGGCCGACCGGCACGTGTGCGATATCGAGGCCGAGTTCCTTTGCGCGCGCTTCGACCAGGGCATAAGGCGTCTGATCCGGGCTTTCGCCGTCCGGGCGATTGCAAACGATCGATTTGAAGCCCATGGCCTTGATCTGATCGAGATCCTCGACCGAAATCTGTCCGGAAACCGAATATTCGTCGTCGATTTGGCGAATGTCCATCGCTAATCCTCCTGAAATCATGGGCTGAATGACTACGCCGCCCCATGCCAAGCGTCAACCGCAGATCACTCACACGAAGGCAAAGCTGAGCGCATAATTTCGGCTCTCGCCGGGCTTCAGCATGACGAACTCGCCCGCTGCTTCCAGCTCGGAGCGCGATACCCAGCGATGCGACACCGGCTCGATGCCCAGCACGTCGGCAGGTGCCTTCTGATTGCGCCAGACCTGCAGGTGCGGGAGCGTCTCGGCAAGGACACGCACCCGAAGGATTTTGCCGCCGATCGCGGCAATCGGGCCAAGGCGCACCTCGGCAAAGCCGCTGTCCGTTGCCGGCGCCTCAACGCAGAAGATACCACCCGGCTCTTCGCCGAAATTCCAGGGAAAGCCGCCACCCTCGAGCATCTTGCCTTCGAGACGCGTGCCGGCATCGAACCACTTGCCGCCAATATTCATATGGTACATCAGGAAAGTCGGCACGACCTTGTCGCTGGTGTTGACGACCTTGTCTTTAAGACTGACCTCGCCTGTCTGACCGTTGATGAACCAATGGCGTTCAATTCGAGCCGGCAAGCCTTCGACCGTTACGATATCGATATCCGCCCGGCACTCGGCATTCCCATTCTCGAATTTCGTCCAGAGGATCCTGGCTGCATGACCAGGGCCCGATCCATGCAAAGGATAGACCTTACCGTCTGCGCGACCCGGAATCGGCTCGCGGTGACGGATATGGTCCGGTCCGCAGGTAAAGAGAAAGCCTTCGACAGAATGCGAGATGCGCGGGTCGCCGTCATCGGGAACCGCCTTCTTGGGAGCGATGTCGACGCCGTTGACGATACAGCCGCCGATATCCATCTGCGACGTCTCGTCCAGCATCAGCTTCGGCCCTGTTGCGGCGGCAAACTCGATCATTGTCCAACTTCCTCCCGGTTCTGGCGACTGATGCAGCGATATGTCTCGCAGCGGCATTCGTCAATCGCGGCTGCTATGCCGCTTCAGGGAACCGGCAGTTCACCCCAAAGGTTTATGAGCAAAGGAGAAATCACCAAATATTTATCTTTTGTTCAGTACGATTTCATAAATTCCACACTAGCGTCAAAATTCGCAGGTGTGTGTCGGCCAAGTCACTGAAGGATATGAAGACGTGAATCGCTTTGTAAGATCGGGATTGTCTGCCGCAGCTGCCGTGCTCGCCATCGCTGTCGCGCCTTCTGCCGATGCGCAGCAGTTTTACAACGGGCGCCAGGGCGACGTCGTCTTCGTGGCGCCGAACGGCGATATCCTCGACTACGTACCATCCGGCGCCGCCTACGCGCGCGACCGCAGGGGTAACCGCGTACTGGTCGATCCCTATGGCAATGTGATTGCGACCGAAATGCGCGCCCGCGGTTACTACCCGCGCCCGCCCGTGCGTGATGCCTACAATAACGACGCCTACTACGGCGACGATCCCTACGGCGATTCGCGCTATTCCGAACGCGGCGCCGTCACCGGCTCGATCCCGCGTGACGCTGCGATCGACCGACAGCCCCTGGACGAGCAGCCTTACCCGCAAGGCGGCGAAAACTACGCTTCCATCGAGCCGGACCAGCAAATGCCGGAGATGGCGCAGCCGATGCCGCCTCAGGAACCGGTCATCACCCTCAAGAACAAATCGAAGTCCGAGATCGTCGCCCTCCAAGTGTTCCTCGACCGCGCCGGCGTATCCCCAGGTGCGATCGATGGCCACATGGGCGCAAACGTGACCAAAGCGATCTATGCCTACCAGCAGATGACGGGCGAGACCCTCGATCCGAATAATACGGACGCCATCCTCGAGCAGCTTCGCATGACCGGCGGTCTGCCGCTGGTGAGCTACACGATCACGCCTGCGGATGCCGCTGGCCCCTATGTCGCGGAGATCCCCGAGGACTACGCACACAAGGCCGCCATGTCGTCGCTCGGCTACACCTCGACGACGGAAATGCTCGCCGAGCGCTTCCATATGGACGAAGGCTTCCTGAAGGAAATCAATCCGGGCATCGACTTCACGGTTCCCGGCACGGTCATCAAGGTTGTCAATCCTGGCGAAGTGAAAGCTGGATCGGTCGCACGCATCATTGCCGACAAGGGCCGCAAGCAGGTCTTTGCCTATGACAACGCGGGCAATTTAGTTGCTGCCTACCCGGCCTCGATTGGCTCGACCGATACGCCCTCGCCTTCGGGTACGGTCACCGTCGAGCGGGTAGCTTTCAATCCCGGCTACACCTACAATCCGAAGATCAATTTCCAGCAGGGCGCCAACGACAAGATCCTGAACATTCCGCCGGGTCCGAACGGCCCGGTCGGCACGGTCTGGATGGCGCTCTCCAAGCCGACTTACGGTATCCATGGAACGCCAGAGCCATCGAAGATCGGCCGAACCCAGAGCCATGGTTGTATCCGTCTGACAAACTGGGACGCCACCGAACTGGCGAAGATGGTCAAGCCGGGCGTAACAGTCGAATTCACCGACTGATCGATCCTGCCATTCCACCAACAAAAAAATGCGCCGCAAAGGGCGCATTTTTTGTTTAGCAGACAGTTTCCGCTAGGCGGCTGAGCGGATCAATGGGCCAGTGCTGCGCGCCGGCTCCGGGAGCTTTGCCGGGACCTTGCCCATGATCTCTTCAGCGAAACAGCGCGCGTTCTCACGCGCCTTATCGAGGTTGCTTACCCGAGCAGGATCGAGCGAATGCAGCGTGCCACCACAGTCAAAGATGTCCCGGAAGGCAGACCGCTCGATGATTGCGGTATCCAGCACCGGCACTTGGCGCTCGCTCAGCAGCGACTTGACGATGGAGAGCGCGCGTGTGGTCACCATCGAGTTGACACGGGTCAACACGACCGAGTGCCCAATACGGATGCCGGCCTTCTCGTCCAGATATTGCAGCAATTCGAGAACCTGCGCGCCGCCCCGAGCGTCCATGGCGCATCCCTGGATCGGGACCAGCACGTGATCGGAGAGGCCGATTGCCGTGGCAAGCAGCGGATTACGCGCGCCGGGCAGATCGACGATGAAGTAGTCCGTATTGTGTTTGTTTTCCGATATGTGCAGCGGCAACGACGCCGACGTCACGAAATCGATGACCGAGATGTTGGCCACATGCCCGGATACTTCATGCCATCTCGTGATCCAGTGTTGCGGATCTGCGTCAAGGATTGTCACCCGATAGCCCTTCTGGGCAAGCTCGGTGGCGAGAAGAAGCACGGCTGTGGTCTTGCCGGCGCCGCCCTTGGTGTTTGCGAAAGTGATGACTGGCATGGTCGGTCCTCGAAGGGAAATGTGAGCCTCTCTATGGCCCTGTCGCGCACTTTCCGAAACATCGTGCGGTTAACGCATCCTTTACAATGATGGTTAACAACTCCTAAACACGGCGCTTGAAATTGCGGCTGACATTTTCTTGCATCCCCTCGAAATCACGACGCCACGAATAAAAAAAGCCCGGAAAGCCTAGGCTTTCCGGGCCAGTTCGGTCCGCCGTCTTGACTAAGTTCAGAAGCAGTCCTTGAAGAGCGCCTTGGTGTTTTCGAGCGTCATCTTGACCGGATTGCCGCCGGCGCTCGGATCTTCGATCGCCATCGCCGAAAGTTCATCGATTCGATCCGGCTTGATTTCCATCGCAGACAGGCTGTCGGGAACGCCAAGCTCGGCGCGAAGCTGCAGCACGTAGTTGTAGAATCCGTCGAAACCGCCGGAGATACCGAGATAGGCTGCAGCACGCGCAATCTTGTCCTCGATCGCCGAGCGGTTGAAGCGAAGCACGGCCGGCATGACGACGGCATTCGTCATGCCGTGGTGGGTGTTGTAGACCGCGCCGATCGGGTGCGACAGCGCATGAATGGCGCCGAGGCCCTTCTGGAAAGCAACAGCGCCCATTGCGGCCGCCGACATCATGTTCGCCCGGGCTTCGAGGTCGGTGCCTTCCTTGTAGGCGCGTGGCAGGAATTCCTTGACGAGGCGCATGCCCTCCAGCGCGATACCGGCCGACATCGGATGGTAGAAAGGCGAAGAATAGGCTTCCAGGCAATGCGCGAAGGCGTCCATGCCGGTGCCGGCGGTGATGATCTTCGGCATGCCGACCGTCAGTTCCGGATCAGCGATGACGACGCCCGGCAGGAACTTCGGGTGGAAGATGATCTTCTTCACATGGGTTTCGGAATTGGTGATGACGCTGGCGCGGCCGACTTCCGAACCGGTGCCGGCCGTCGTCGGCACGGCGACGATGGGCGCGATACCTTCGACGCTGGCGCGCGTCCACCAGTCACCGATGTCCTCGAAGTCCCAGACCGGCCTCGTCTGGCCCGCCATGAAGGCCACGCACTTGCCGAGATCGAGACCGGAACCACCGCCGAAGGCAACCACGCCATCATGGCCGCCGTCCTTGAACGCCTTGACGCCGGCGTCGAGGTTCTTGTCGTTCGGGTTCGGATCTACATCGGCAAAGATTGCGCGACCGAGACCGGCGTCTTCCAGAATGTCGAGCGCCGTCTTCGTGATCGCCATGGACGCGAGGCCGCGATCGGTAATCAGCAGCGGCTTCTTCATGCCAAGGCTCTTGCAGGCGTCCGCCAGTTCCTTGATGCGCCCCCGACCTAACTTGAAGGCGGTCGGATAGCTCCAGTTGGCTGTGATGTTGCTGCTCATGCTGTGACTTTCTTCAGATGGTAGGATTTCGGACGCGTCAGATTGTGGAAGCCGATGATCGACAACGAGCCGCCACGGCCGGTTTCCTTGACACCGGTCCAGCAGAGCGCCGGATCGAGATAGTCTGCGCGGTTCATGAACACGGTGCCGGTTTCGATCTCGCGACCAAGCCGCCCTGCCCGCTCCGGATCCTTCGTCCAGAGCGAAGCCGTCAGGCCGTACTGGCTATCGTTCATCAGGGCCACTGCCTCGTCGTCGCTCTTCACCTTCATGATGCCGACAGCCGGACCGAAGGTTTCTTCGCGCATGAAGGCCATGGAGTGGTCGACGTTGACTAGGATCTGCGGAGCGAGATAAGCGCCGCCATCGTCCTGCGGGAACAGTTTGGGATCGACCAACGCCTTGGCACCCTTGGAGACGGCATCGGCGATCTGCTCGCGCACGACCTTGGCGAAACGCTTGTTCGCCATCGGCCCAAGCGACGTTTCCGGATCTAGCGGATTGCCGAGCTTGTAGTTCGATACCCAGGCGACCGACTTCTCGACGAAGCTGTCATAGAGCGACTCGTGCACATAGATGCGCTCGATGCCGCAGCAGCACTGGCCGGAATTATAGGTCGCGCCGTCCATCAGCGTATCGACGGCTGCGTCAAGATCGGCGTCTTCCATGACGTAGCCTGGATCCTTGCCGCCGAGCTCCAGGCCAAGCCCGGTAAACGTACCCGCCGCAGCGCGCTCCATCGAGCGCCCGCCTTCGACCGAACCGGTGAAGTTGACAAAGTTGAAGCTACCAGCGGCAATTAGCGCCGAGGTCGTCTCGTGGTCGAGGAATACGTTCTGGAAGACGTCCTCGGGAACGCCGGCCTCGACGAAGGCCTGCACCAGCCGCTCGCCGACAACAAGCGTCTGCGACGCATGCTTCAGAACAACGGTGTTGCCCGCCATCAGCGCCGGCGCGATCGTGTTGATCGCTGTCATGTAGGGGTAGTTCCAAGGCGCAACGACGAAGACGACGCCATGCGCTTCGCGCTCGATGCGGCGCTCGAACTTGTCACTCTCTTCGACGACCAGCGGCGCCAGCGCATCGGCCGCAATCGAGGCGACATAGTTGGAGCGCTCGTTGAAGCCCTTGTATTCGCCGCCATAACGGATCGGGCGCCCCATCTGCCAGGCAAGCTCGGGCACGACGACGTCGGACATCTCATTGAGCCGTGCGACGCCCTTCAGCACCAGCTGAACACGGTCTTCCAGCGGGCGCTTTGCCCAGGCCTTCTGCGCCTTGCGCGCACGCGCAACGGCCTCTTTCGCCGCCTCCAGCGAAAGCGCCGGGCGCTCGGCGTAAACCGATCCGTCGATCGGTGAAATGCATTGGATCATTCCCATGATCTTCATCCTATGTTTTCGCGAGCCGAAACCGGCGGACGTCCCAAACAATCTCCCGAGATATGGAAATCGTGTGACAGGACGCCGTCCGGCTTGGCTACGCTTTATGCTCTTTCGAAACCGCGCGCCACTTCCCAATCGGTGACGCGACGATCGTACTCTTCCTGCTCCCACTCGGCTGCGCGAGTATAGTGGTCGATGACATCATCGCCGAAGGCATTGCGCAGCATCTTCGATTTCGTCATGGAAACGGTTGCCGCGCGCAACGTGCGCGGGATCTCGCGGACGCGGCGAGCGCCATAGGCGTCGCCGACAAATGGAGCCTCGAGTTCCATCTTGTTCTCGATGCCATCGATGCCCGCAGCAAGCAGTGCCGCAAAAGCGAGATAGGGATTGAGGTCAGACCCACCAACACGGCACTCGATGCGGATCGCCTTGGTGTCATCACCGCAGAGACGATAACCGGCCGTGCGGTTGTCCTTGCTCCAGATCGCTTTTGTCGGCGCGAACGTGCCGGCCATGAAGCGCTTGTAGGAGTTGATGTAAGGTGCCAGGAAATACGTGATCTCGCTCGCGTGCGAGAGCAGGCCGGCAATGTAGTTTTCCATCAACGACGACATGCCGTACTTGCCCTTCTCGTCATGGAAAAGCGGCGTCTTGCCGTCCACGCTCCAGAGCGACTGATGGATATGCGACGAGCTACCGGCGGCATTGTAGTGCCATTTGGCAAGGAAGGTGATTGCCTTGCCCTTCGACCAGGCGATCTCCTTGCAGCCGTTCTTGATGATGGCATGGCGGTCGGCCATCGTCAGCGCATCGGCGTACCGGACATTGATTTCCTCCTGCCCGGCGGATGCTTCACCCTTCGAGTTCTCGACGGGAATGCCGGCCCCCTGGAGCCCCGTTCGGATTGCCCGCATGACCTCTTCTTCCTTGGTCGTCTGGAAGATGTGGTAGTCCTCGTTATAGGCACTGGCGAGCTTCAGGTTGCGATAACCAGCTGCGTGGGCGGAGTCGTAGGTCTGGTCAAATAGGAAAAATTCGAGCTCCGAGGCCATAAAGGCTTTCATGCCCATGTCTTCCAGGCGCTTGACCTGCTTCTTCAGGATCGCGCGCGGCGAATGCGGCACCTCTTCGTGCGTATGGTGGTCGAGCAGGTCGCAAAGCACGAGCGCCGTGCCTTCAAGCCATGGAATGCGCCGCAGCGTCGAAAGGTCGGGCTTCATCGTGTAGTCGCCATAACCCTTTTCCCAACTCGTCGCCTTGTAACCGGAGACGGTTTCCATCTCCATGTCGGTGGCGACGAGATAGTTGCAGCTGTGCGTTTCCTTCCATGCGCTCTCGAGGAAGTATTCGGCCTGGAAACGCTTGCCCATCAAGCGGCCCTGCATGTCCACCTGGCATGCCAGAACCGTGTCGATGCGCCCGTCGGCAACATCCTGCTTGAGATCGTCGAGAGTATAGATGCTCATATTGAATCCGCCTGAACCTGGAACTGAAAAATCGGGTCAACGAAAGGGCATGCCGTCAAACGGGCGCGCCGCATCTGATGCGTTTTCGTTGAGCCGTGAAACGGGGCCGCCATCGCGGCCCCGCGGTTTGAGAGGGAAGTCGAAGCCTCAGCGTTCGCCGACTGCCTTTTCGGCAGCAGCAATCTCCGCCTGACGGCGCGCAACTTCCTCACCGATCGGCGGGCCCTTGAAGCGGCGGTTTTCAAAGCCGAACCATATGATCGCGGTCAGCACGAGGAAGCCGACGGTGATGTAGAGTGCCCAGTCATTCGGCGGCTGGATGCCGAGGACGAAGATCAGCACCATCGCCAGGATCGAGAGGATCGCGAACAGCTTGAACATGCCTTCGCCGAGGTTCCACGGACCCATCTTGTCCCACTTCGACGAACCCCAGGCGAGGAGGCCGAGGGTGATCGGGATCGCGAAGGAGAAGAACAGGAAGATAACCGTGCATGACACGACGATCGTGTAAACCGGCGTTTCGCCGATCGAAACGAGCGACGAGCCCCAGACGAACAGGACCGCGAGGATCGAGCCAGTCCAGATGGCCGCGACCGGCGTGCGGAACTTCGGGCTGACCTTGGCGAGCGCCTTGGAGGCCGGCAGACCGCCGTCGCGCGAGAAGGCGAAGATCATGCGCGAAACCGAGGTGACGGTCGCAAGGCCGCACAGCCATTGGCTGACGAAGATGGCAAAGTAGAGCACATCCTTGACGACAACATTGACCTGGCTGTCCATCGCCCAGAAGAACACGTTCCAGCCTTGCTTGGCTGCCTCTTCCATGTTCGGCAGCATTAGCACGAAGGCGCAAAGCATGATGTAGCCGAAAAGCGCGGACCACAGAACGGAGGAGACCATGCCGCGCGGAACGGAATGAGCAGCCTTGACCGTCTCCTCCGACGTATGGGCCGAAGCGTCATAGCCGGTGATCGTGTAAATCGGCAGCAGAAGACCGAGCAGGAATACCCAAGCGCCCGAAGTCTCCGGCCAGACGTTGCCGCCGGCTTCGCCGGAATAGTTGGCAAAGGTGAAAAGTCGGCTGAACTCGTAGGACGGAGCCGCCAACAGGCACACCACTGCGAGCGCGATCGCCGTCGCGAAAATGAGATAACCGGAAAAGTCCGTGAGCTTCGCCGTCAGGCCGATACCCATGTGGTTCACGAGCGCCTGTGCGCCGGTGATGACGACCAGGAAAACGATCCGAACAGTCGTCGTGTCTGTCAGGCCGAAGTAGCTCGTCCCAAGGGAGCCCATGAAGAAATAGTAAGTACCGACGTTGATCGCGCCGAGAACGGTGACGAGGCCGAGCAGGTTGAACCAGGCGGTCAGCCAGCCGGTGAAGCGGTTGCCGAGGATCGAACCCCAGTGGTAGAGGCCGCCCGCAGTCGGATAGGCCGAGCTGATCTGCGCCATCGCGACGGCGAACACCAGCGAAACGAAGCAACCAACCGGCCAGCCGATGCCGATGGCCGCGCCGCCGGCGCCGGAAGTCGCTTGCGCCAGCGAGTTGATACCGCCGGAAAGAATGCAGATAATAGAGAACGAGACGGCAAAATTCGAGAACGCGCTCAGCCTCCGCTCCAACTCCTGGGCATAGCCCATGGAGTGCAGGATATGAGTGTCCTGCTTCTTGTCGTGATCCGTGTAGTCGGACATGACTTCCCCCTGTTAGCGATCAGCCGCGGGATTGCGAGTGATCATCCAGTGCCAAAGTGCCCGTGACGTTTTCGCCTACGGGCGGATCGCAGTTAGACTGCTCCCTGGGGTCTTTTTCTTCGTTGTCAGGCGTCCAGGCTTTGCCGGAGAAGCCTCGTCAGATAGCCGGCCATGACCCCTTGGCCGTCTTCGTCTGAGATGAGGTCGTTGCGGACCTCGATCATTACATTGCGGAGCCCGTTCGAAAGCCCGTGCAGGATGAGCGTGTGGGTTACGCCATCAACGGGGCCGTAGGGCTCGTTACGTTCGATTTTATAGAGAGGCGAGCCGGTCGATGCGGCGTTCAACACGCTGTCGGCAAAGCGGCTGTCTTCGTCATGCAATATACCAATTTCCACGGCGCGTGTCTTGCCGTGGTAAACAGGAGTGAAGCTGTGGACAGTCGCAATCACCGTCTCCTGCCCCCTCGCCTTGCGATCGCGAATCAGTGCGCGAATGGCGTCGTGAAAAGGAATATACAATGCTTCGGTGCGCGCGAGGCGTTCTTCCGCGCTGAGACCGGTATTGCCCGGAATTTCATAGACTTCACTCTTCTCGGGCATGGCGCCGGCTGACTCCGGCGGCCTGTTGCAATCGTAGATCAATCGCGAAAATCGCTGGTAGACAAGCGTGGCGTCGAGCGCCTGGGAAATCCCGCGCGCGACTGCCAATGCGCCTGGGTCCCATGCGATATGGCTTTCCAGAGCCTCACGGGAGAGACCGAGCGTGCCGTATCGCTCGGGCAGCAAGCGCGACGCATGCTCGCAGATCACCAGCAGCGGGCTCCTGCCATTCGGCCGCTCGACGGAAACGCAGTCGCCTTCCGCTTCACTTAGGACCTTGAACTGAGCAGGCACCACAGGCGCATCCCGATCATTAATAAAGAATGTATAAGAAAAGAATTCTTCAGGTTTTGGCGACTGTCAAGCGCGACTGAAAATTTCTTTTCATGACAGCAGTTGACATGGATTGTGACAGCGTTGTTAACTTTCAGTGGGAAAGTGGCACAAGACCAATCCCGGGGAGCAAGAACGCGTGAGCGCTGCGTCGAAGACAGTTTCGGACGTAATCCATTCGCATTTCGGCATGCTTACGCGGGCCGAAAAGCAATTGGCCGAGAGCCTGCTGGACAACTACCCAGTCTCAGGATTGGGGAGTATCACGACGATTGCGGAGAACGCCGGCGTATCGACGCCAACGGTCGTACGCATGGTGCAGAAGCTCGGCTTCAAGGGCTATCCCGACTTCCAGGCGCACCTCCACCAGGAGGTCGAAGCGACAATCTCGAACCCCATCGCCAAGCATGATCGATGGGCCTCCAACGCGCCGGGCACGCATATTCTCAATCGCTTTGCCGACGCGATCATTGGCAATCTGCGCCAGACGCTGAGCGCGCTCGACACGGCGACGTTCGACAGCGTCGCCTCGCTCCTCTCGGATCGCAAACGCGGCCTCTATTTCGTGGGCGGGCGCATTACCGGCGCGCTGGCCGAATACTTCTTTACACATATGCAGGTCATTCGTCCGAACACTGCTTTGCTCTCATCGAACTCGAGCAGCTGGCCGCAATACGTACTCAATATGAATCCCGGCGACCTCCTGGTCATCTTCGATATCCGGCGCTACGAGCAGGAAATGGTCAGCCTCGCGACCGCTGCCCGAAAGAGCGGCGCTGAGATCGTCGTCTTTACTGATCAGTGGGGATCGCCCGCCGCCAAGCTCGCGCGTCACACGTTCCGTGTGCAGATCGAGGCGCCATCGGCCTGGGACTCGTCCGTCGTCACTCTCTTCATCGTCGAAGCCCTGATCGAGGCCGTCCAAAGCTCGACCTGGGATGAGACGAAAGAACGCATGAAAACCCTGGAGGGCCTGTTCGAACAGACCAGGCTATTCCGCAAACTCAGTTAGGAGGGAAAATACGACAGTGAGATGACGTTCGGCACTTGAGCGAATAATGTGTCGTAAATGAAACATCGCCGCCAACTGCCTGCTATACAAAGAAAAAAGAAGGTCATGAAACTGTCACGAAAGCTTCACGTAACGTAAGTAACAGCATCGTCGGACACTGAAAACCCGAAGGAGAACAACAGTGATCTCTAATATTTCGAAAATGCTTTCGCTTTCTACTGCAATTGTTGTTGCTTCGACTGCAATCGCAGCTGCTGAACCAAGCGCTGAACTTATCGCTGCCGCCAAGAAGGAAGGCACGCTGACGACCATCGCGCTTCCGCACGACTGGTGCGGCTACGGCGACGTCATCGCCGGCTTCAAGGCCAAGTACGGCCTCGAAGTCAACGAACTGAACCCCGATGCGGGCTCGGGCGACGAAATCGAAGCCATCAAGGCCAACAAGGGCAACACCGGACCGCAGGCTCCTGACGTTATCGACGTCGGTCTTTCCTTCGGCCCCTCCGCAAAGGCCGATGGCCTGATCCAGCCCTACAAGGTGTCGACCTGGGATTCCATTCCTGACAGCGCCAAGGATGCCGATGGCTTCTGGTATGGCGACTATTACGGCGTTCTCTCCTTCGTCGTGAACACCGACATCGTCAAGGACGTTCCGAAGGACTGGGCCGACCTGAAGAAGTCCGACTACGCCAACAGCATTGCACTCGCTGGCGACCCGCGCGCTTCGAACCAGGCTGTCCAGGCCGTCTACGCGGCCGGCATCGCAGCTGGTGAAAAGGACGCGACCAAGGCTGGTGAAGCTGGTCTCGCTTACTTCGCCGAGCTCAACAAGGCTGGGAACCTCGTTCCTGTGATCGGCAAGTCCGCTTCGCTCGCGCAGGGCTCGACCCCGATTGTCGTTGCCTGGGACTACAACGGTCTCTCCTGGCGCGATACCCTCAAGGGCAACCCGCCGGCTGAAGTCGTCGTTCCGGCTTCGGGCGTTGTCGCTGGCGTCTACGTTCAGGCGATCTCGGCCTTCGCTCCGCACCCGAACGCGGCAAAGCTCTGGATGGAATACCTCTACTCCGACGAAGGTCAGCTCGGCTGGCTGAAGGGCTATTGCCACCCGATCCGCTTCAACGATCTGGCGAAGAACAAGAAGGTTCCGCAGGAACTGCTCGACAAGCTGCCGCCGGCCGCTGCCTATGAAAAGGCCGTGTTCCCCACCCTCGACGAGCAGGCTGCCGGCAAGGCCGCCATCACGACGAAGTGGGACAGCGTCGTTGGCGCCAACGTCAAGTAATCTCTGACGCAAAGCCTCTCCGCCCTAGTGGCGGAGAGGTTTCGTTTTTTCATTGCCCCGATAAGGCCGTCGTCTATGAGCACTGTTTCAACATCCGTGGCTATGGCCACGCCCATGATAAATCGCGACAGGATCGTAGACTGGCTCGGCATCGCGCCCTTCATGATCTTCGCCGCGATGTTCCTGATCATACCGACGCTTTATCTGGTCGCAGGCGCATTCCTGACCCCGGAAGGCGAACTCACCCTCAAGAACATTGCCGACCTGTTCACGCCGTCGATCCTCAGTGCCTACTGGATCAGTATCAAGGTGTCGGTGGTTTCAGCCCTCGGTGGCGCGGTGATCGGCTCCCTTCTCGCCTGGGCTGTGGTGCTCGGCGGGCTCCCGACCTGGGTTCGTTCGGGCCTCCTGACCTTTTCCGGTGTTGCCTCGAATTTCGCGGGCGTGCCGCTCGCCTTCGCTTTCCTCGCCACGCTCGGACGCACCGGTCTCGTGACCGTCTTGATGCGCGACTGGCTGGGCTTCAATCTCTATTCCACCGGTTTCAACCTGCTGAGCTTCTTCGGGCTCACGCTCACCTACATGTACTTCCAGATCCCGCTGATGGTGCTGATCCTGACGCCGGCGCTCGACGGGATGAAAAAGGAGTGGAAGGAAGCGGCGCTCATCCTCGGTGCCACCAACGGCCAATACTGGCGCATGGTCGCGTTCCCAATCCTCTGGCCGAGCCTGATGGGCACGACACTCCTGCTCTTCGCCAACGCCTTCGGCGCGATCGCCACAGCCTATGCCTTGACCGGAAGTTCGCTGAATATCGTGCCGATCCTGCTCTACGCGCAGATCCGTGGCGACGTGCTTCATAACGCCAACCTCGGCTATGCGCTGGCACTCGGCATGATCGTCATCACCGGCCTGTCCAACCTCCTATACATCATGCTGCGCATGCGCGCTGAACGGTGGCAAAAATGAAGACTTCACGCCTTGGAGCCTGGATATCGATCGGATTCGGCGCGATCTACTTCGTCCTGCCGCTCATCGCCACCGTTGAATTCTCGCTGCGCATGCGGCGCGGCGCCTACAGTTTTGACGCCTACGCCTCAGTTTTCTCCGAGGCGCAGTTCCGCGAAACCTTCGGTTATTCGATGCTGATGGCGCTTCTGACGATCGTCTTCGGCATGCTGCTCGTGGTGCCTACGGCGTATTGGGTGCGCCTGCGCCTGCCGCAGATCCGTCCGATCGTCGAGTTCATCACGCTGCTGCCGCTCGTCATCCCGGCAATCGTGATCGTCTTCGGTTATCTCAGAATGTACAACTCGTCCTCGATCCTGCCGTTGACGGGATCGACCACGGGTACGAACATCCTGCTCGTCCTTTCATACATAACGCTGTCCCTGCCCTACATGTATCGCGCCGTCGACACCGCCATGCGTGCCATCGATGTCCGCACCTTGACGGAAGCTGCGGAAAGCCTTGGCGCCGGCTGGGCGACGATCCTGTTCAAGTGCATTTTCCCGAACGTCATGAGCGGCGTACTCTCGGGCGCCTTCATCACGCTCGCGATCGTCATGGGCGAATTCACCATGGCCGCGCTCCTCAATCGTCCGGCCTTCGGGCCTTACCTGCAGTTGGTTGGCGCCAACCGCGCCTACGAGCCGTCGGCCCTGGCGGTCATCGCCTTCTCGATTACCTGGCTCAGCATGGGCCTGCTGCAACTTGTCTCCCGCTTCCACAAAGCCGCTCCGGCTAAGTCGTAAGGTATCTGGTTTTCATGGCCTTTCTCGAACTCGCAAACCTCAAGAAATCCTTCGGCAACACGCAGGTCGTGCATGACTTCAACATGCAGATCGAGAAGGGTGAATTCATCTCTTTCCTTGGCCCGTCGGGCTGCGGCAAGACGACTGTCCTGCGCATGATCGCGGGCTTCGAAACACCCTCGGCCGGCCGCATCGCCATCGGCGGCAAGGAGCAAAACAATCTGAAGCCGAACAAGCGCAACATCGGCATGGTCTTCCAGGCCTACGCGCTGTTTCCCAACATGACCGTGCACGACAACGTCGCCTTCGGCCTCAAGGTCGCTGGCACGCAGGCCACCGAGATTGACGCTCGCGTCAAGGAAATGCTCGGGCTGATCAAGCTCGACCACCTCGCGGATCGCTATCCCTATCAGCTCTCTGGCGGCCAGCAACAGCGCGTGGCGCTTGCCCGTGCGCTGGCGGTCCGCCCGCAGGTCCTGCTGCTCGACGAGCCGCTGTCTGCCCTCGACGCCAAGATCCGCGTGTCGCTGCGCGAGGAAATCCGCGCCATCCAGCAGAAACTCGGCATCACCACCGTCTTCGTGACGCACGACCAGGAAGAAGCCCTCTCGATCTCCGACCGCATCGTCGTCATGAACGCCGGCCGCGCCGACCAGATCGGCACGCCGTTCGAAATCTACAACACACCGGCTACGCGCTTCGTCGCCTCCTTCGTCGGCACGCTCAACATGATCGAAGCGAAGGTTGTCGACCCCTCGGCCAACCGCATCCAGATCGGTGACCAGGGCGTGACCTTGAAACAGTCCGTCGCCGCCTTCAAGGCTGGCGATACAGTCTCGCTGGCCCTGCGTCCGGAGGCAGGATCGCTGGCCGAGAGCGCGCCATGCGATACGAAGCTGACCGGTCAGGTCGTATCCGCCCACTTCCTCGGTTCGGTCATCCGCACGCGCATGAATGTCGGCGGCAATGTCATTTCCTTCGACATGTTCAACAGCCCGGGCGTAACCCCGCCGGCTGCTGGCGAGACCGTCACGCTTCGCTTCATGGCAGCCGACCTCCTCGTCATCCGCGATTGATCGCGGCAGGGCCGCACTGCCTTTGCGGCTTTGCCACACTTGCCTCCGCATTTTCGGCGCCCAACTCCGCGGCGCCGGAAATTGCTTGAAAGTGCGACCTCGATGCGCAACGACGGCTGAAGCGTTTTTATTCAGCAAAGTCAGCATCATGTCCCCTACCACAACAGCCGTACCGCCCCGCCGCCTCACCTCGCAGGATTTCCGCACCCTTGGCCTCTCGGCTCTCGGGGGTGCGCTCGAGTTCTACGACTTCATCATCTTCGTCTTCTTCGCGGCGGTGATCGGCAAGCTGTTCTTTCCGCCCGATATGCCGGAGTGGCTGGTGACCATCCAGACCTTCGGGATCTTTGCCGCCGGCTATCTGGTTCGCCCGCTCGGTGGCATCGTCCTCGCCCATTTCGGCGATCTGTTCGGCCGCAAGCGCGTCTTCGCCTTTTCGATCCTGCTGATGGCGCTCTCGACGCTCGGCATGGCGGCGATGCCGACCTATGCTACCATCGGCGTTGCCGCTCCGATCCTGTTGGTGCTGATGCGCATCCTGCAAGGCGCGGCGATCGGCGGTGAAGTTCCCGGTGCCTGGACCTTCGTGGCCGAACACGTCCCCTTCCGCCGTGTCGGCTTTGCCTGCGGCTTCCTCTGCTCCGGCCTGACCCTCGGCATCCTGCTCGGATCCTTCATCGCGACAATCATCAACTCAGTCTTCACCCCTGATGATGTGGCCGCCTATGCATGGCGCATCCCTTTCTTCCTCGGCGGCATCTTCGGACTTGTTGCCGTCTACCTCCGCCGCTGGCTGCAGGAGACGCCCGTCTTCGCAGAAATGAAGCAGGCCCGCTCACTTGCGCCGGAACTGCCGCTGAAGGCCGTGCTGCGCGACTACCCGCATGGCGTCATCATCTCCATGCTGCTGACCTGGATCCTGTCGGCCGGCATCGTCGTGACGACACTGATGACGGCAACCTTCCTGCAGAAGCTCTATGGCTACACCGCGCAGCAGTCGCTTGCCGCCACCAGTTTCGGCACGCTGTTCCTGATCTTCGGAACTGCCGCCGCCGGCGCGATCGTCGATCGCGTTGGCTCAGGCCGCTTCTTCGTTGTCTCAAGTATCTTCTTTGGTGCTGCGACCTTCGCGTTCTACAGTTATGCCGCCGTTTCGCTGACCGTTCTTTTCGTGCTCTATGCGATCATGGGGCTATCGGTCGGTATGGTTGGAGCTGTGCCCTACGTAATGGTCCGCGCCTTCCCGGCACGCGTTCGCTTTAGCGGCCTCTCCTTCTCCTACAACGTCTCCTACGCGATTTTCGGCGGCCTGACGCCTCTTGCAGTCGCATCGCTGCTGCCAATCAATCCGATGGCACATGCCTACTACCTGCTCTTCATCGCCGCCCTCGCCTTCGTGCTCGGGCTCTATCTGATCGCCAAGGGAGACAGTGTCGAGGCAGACGTCGGCATCGAGGAACTCACCGAGCGCCTCGCCGCCTAACGTTACCGAAGGCGTGTGGCCACCGTCCGGCATTGCTTCAAAGGAAATATTTCAATGATTACCTGCTATCTGCGTTACACGATCGACCCGTACAAGGTCGCCGAATTCGAGGAGTATGCGCGTCTCTGGATTCCGATCGTCAATCGAATGGGAGGTACGCATCACGGCTATTTCCTGCCGTCCGAGGGCGCGAACAACATTGCCATCGCGCTGTTTTCGTTCCCGAGCCTCGCGGCCTACGAAGACTATCGCACGCGCATGGCAAGCGATCCCGAATGCCAAGCTGCGTTCGATCTCGACAAGCGAAACCGCAGCATCATCAGCTACGAGCGCAGTTTCCTGCGCCCTGTCCTTGGCTGATCGACAGAAATGGAAAGGCCCGCTCTATGGCGGGGCTTTCAGTTTCAAGTTGAGTTCTAGCGGATCGCCTTGTCATTGGCATCGAACCGATGCATGTGGGCCATGTCCGGCGTCGCATAGACGATCTCGTCGGGCTCGTACTGATGCTCACCGAAAAGGCGCGCGGTGATCAGGCCGCACTGCTCGGATTCGAGATAAATGATCGTGTCCGCGCCGAGATGTTCGACGTGGACGACCTTCGCCCGCCATGTGCCCTGCTCGCGCGAAAGGGTCAAGTGCTCTGGGCGCACGCCAACAGTCTTTGCCGCGGCATCGCTAACCTTGTCACCCGGAATGAAGTTCATCATCGGCGAACCGATGAAGCCCGCAACGAAGGTGTTTGCAGGGCGGTTGTAGAGCTCCATGGGCGAGCCGACCTGCTCGATCGCACCGGCATTCAACACCACGATCTTGTCGGCAAGCGTCATCGCCTCGACCTGGTCGTGGGTGACGTAGATCATCGTCGCCTTGAGGCTGCGGTGCAGGCGCGCGATCTCAAGACGCGTCTGAACGCGCAAAGCTGCGTCGAGGTTCGACAACGGCTCATCGAAAAGGAAGAGCGCCGGCTCGCGCACGATCGCGCGGCCAATAGCGACGCGCTGGCGCTGACCACCGGAAAGCTCCGCCGGGCGCCGCGCCAGATAAGGCTCGAGCGACAGCATCGAGGACGCCTTGGTCACCCGCTTGTCGATCTCATTTTTCGGCGTTCCGGCCTGCTTCAAGCCGAGGCCCATATTGTCCTTGACCGTCAGGTGCGGATAGAGCGCATAGGATTGGAACACCATCGCGATGCCACGCTTGGCGGGAGGCGTCAACGTCTCTTCCTTGCCATTGATGAAAACGGCGCCCGAGGTGACGTCTTCCAGTCCGGCAATGCTGCGCAAAAGGGTTGACTTGCCGCAGCCCGAAGGTCCGACGAAAATGACGAACTCGCCGTCCTTGACCTCCAGGTCGATGCCCTTCAGCACCTCATGCGTGCCGTAGGTCTTGCGGATGGATTTGAGTTGAAGCGATCCCACTAGTCGTAATCCTTACAGTTTGACCGGCTCTTGGAGCTTGACGGCCTGGCCGGTACGCACGCTTTCGTCGGCGGCGAGGCAGATGCGCAGCGAAGCGACGGCGTCTGCCATGTGGCGGTTAAGGTCGATATCCTCGCGAATGGCCTTTAGCATGAAGGCCTGCTCGCGGTCGCAGAGTTCCTGATGGCCTGGTTCTCCCGCCATCGTCATGTCCTGGTCCGGCCGAATGAACTTGCCGTCGGGTCCGGTCTCTGCCGTGTGCAGGCGAATGACCGAGGTCTTGGTGTGAGCGTCGATATCGTCGGACTTTGCATTCGGGTCCATGACGATCGAGACCGATCCCTTCGGGGACATGATATCCTTCACGAAGAAAGCCGTTTCCGAGATCATCGGCCCCCAGCCGGCCTCGTACCAGCCGACGGAACCATCCTCGAACAGCACTTGGAGCTGGCCGTAATTATACATATCGGGCGCGATTTCGTCCGATAGACGCAGTCCCATGCCGCGCACTTCCACCGGTTTAGCGTCCGTGATCTGGCACATGACGTCGACATAATGCACACCGCAATCGACGATCGGAGAGGTCGTCTGCATCAACGACTTGTGCGTCTCCCAGGTCGGACCACTGGACTGCTGATTGAGATTCATGCGGAAGACATATGGCCCACCGAGCTTGCGGGCCTCTTCGATCAGCCGCATCCAGGATGGATGGTGACGAAGGATATAGCCGATCACCAGTTTCCGGCCGGCCTTCTTCGCTGCCGCCACGACGCGCTCCGCATCGGCAACGGTGGTTGCGAGCGGCTTTTCGACGAAGACATCGCAACCTGCCTCGAAGGCAGCGACCGCGTAGTCGGCATGCGTGTCCGAATAGGTGCAGACGGCGCAAAGATCGGGCTTCAGCTCGGCAAGCGCCGCCTGGAAGTCCGAGTAAATCTCGTAACCCTGCAATTCCTCCGGCAGCTTTGGTTTCGACCGATTGACCAGCCCGACAATCTCGAAACCGGGATTGTTGTGATAGGCCAGCGCATGGCTGCGTCCCATGTTGCCGAGGCCGGCGACGAGAACGCGGATTGGCTTGTCGGACGAACTCACTTGACCGCTCCCGAAGTGATGCCGCGGATGAGCTGCCGCGAGAAGATGACGTAGAGAACGAGGATCGGCAGGATCGCCAGCGAAAGCGCGGCAAGCACGGCGTTCCAATTGGTCACGAATTGCCCAATGAAAATCTGCGACCCGAGGGTGACGGTCTTCGTCGCCTCAGCAGGCGCCAGGATCAGCGGAAACCAGAGGTCGTTCCAGATCGGGATCATCGTGAAGACGGCGACCGTCGCCATGGCCGGGCGCACCAGCGGGATGACGAGCCGGAAGAAGATCGCATATTCCGACAGTCCGTCGATGCGGCCTGCATTCTTGAGGTCATCCGAGACGGTACGCATGAACTCCGACAGGATGAAGATCGCCAGCGGAATGCCCTGCGCCGTATAGACGAGGATCAGCGCCGTCAGCGTGTTCACGAGACCGGCGGCCACCATGCCCTGCAGGATGGCGACCGTACCGAGGCGGATCGGGATCATGATGCCGATCGCCATATAGAGGCCGGTCAACGTGTTGCCGCGGAAACGGTATTCGGAGAGCGCGAAGGCGGCCATCGCGCCGAAGAGCAATACCAGCGCGATCGAAACGATGGTGACGATGAAGCTGTTCTGGAAGTAGGTGGCGAAGTCACCCTGCCCCAGCACCGTTCGATAACCGACAAGACTGAACGTCGAGGGCGTCGGCACCTGCATCGGCGAGCGGAAGATCGCGTTACGGTCCTTGAACGAGTTGATGATCGTCAGGAACACCGGAAAGATGGCAACCAGCGTATAGCCGATGAGCGTTAGGTGGACGAAGCCGGTGCGGATGGGGGATGTGCGTGCTCTGTTCGACATGGCACACTCCTCAGAACTGGTACCGGCGCATGCGCCGCTGGATGGCAAAAAGGTAGAACGACACGCCGGCGAGGATGATCAGGAACATCACCGTCGCGATCGTGGCGCCCATCGAGCGGTCGCCGAGCTGCAGCTGGAAACCGAAGAAGGTGCGGTAGAGCAGCGTACCCAGGATGTCAGTCGACATATCGGGCCCGGCAAGAGCGCCCTGCACGGTGTAGATCAGGTCGAAGGCGTTGAAGTTGCCGACAAACGTCAGGATCGAGATGATGCCGATCGCGGGCAGGATGAGCGGCAGCTTGATCTTCCAGAACTGAGCCCAGCCGGTAATGCCGTCGCATTCGGCCGCTTCAATCACCTCTTCCGGAATGCTCAGCAACGCCGCGTAGATCAGCATCATAGGAATGCCGATGTATTGCCAGTTCGAGATCAGCGAAACGGCAATCAGCGCCGAACCGGACTGCCCTAGCCACGGCGCGAACAAGCCCTTCATGCCGACAAGGCTCATCAGCCACGGGGCAACGCCCCAGATCGGCGACAGGATCAGCTTCCAGATGAAGCCGACGATCACGAAGGAAAGCAGCGTCGGCAGGAAGATTGCGGTGCGGTAGAACGCGACGAACCGCAGCCGTGGAGTCGACAGCAGCGCCGCCAGCGCGATGCCGATCGGGTTCTGCACGCACATGTGAATGACGAAGAAGATGAAGTTGTTGACCAGCGCGTTCCAGAAGTCGTGTGCCCAGCGCGCATCGCCAAACAACACCTTGTAGTTCGCGAGCCCGACGAAGACGGGCGCACCGTCGACGGTGTTGTAGAACGAAAGCCTCAGCGTTTCGATCAGCGGCAGGATCATGATCGCCGAATAGACGACAAATGCCGGGAAGAGAAAGACGCCGACGTGCCAGCGCACAGGGCGCTTGATGGGAACAACATCGACAGCGGATTCGGCTACGCTCATGGCTTTTGCCTGTTCTTCTTAGCTGCCCCTATGGCGCAGCGCGTCTGACACAACGGGCAGAACGCCCTTCCCCTCTAGTCATCTCCCCGCCCTTCGGCTTTCGAAGGCGGCGGGGAGAAAAAAGAGCGGATACGAAATTGGCTTTGAGCCGGAATGAGGGACGGCGAACGCCGCCCCTCACATCTCAATCACTTGGCAGGCTTGAACCAGCTGTCGAGGCCGTCCTGCAGCTTCTTGGCGGCATCGGCCGGCGTCACGGTGCCGTTGATGACGTTGGCCGAAGCGACCCAGGTTTCGTTTTCGAGGTTCGGCGTACCGCGCGACAGGATCTGGTAGGTCGAGCGGATCGTCGACTTGAACGGGCCGCGCCAGGAGACGAATTCCTGGGCCAGCGGATCACTCATCTTCACCGGCGTCGAGTTCAGGCTGAAGAAGCCCGGCAGCGAGTTGGCGTAGATTTCGGCAAATTCCGGCGAGGCGACCCAGGTGAGGAACTTCTTGGCTTCCTCGGCATGCGTGCTCTTGGAGTTCAGGGCGACACCGATATCCGGATGGTCGGAGATATAGCCCTGGTCACCGGCCTTCGGAACTGGCGGCGGGAAAGCGCCCATCTTGAACTGGGCCTGGCTGTTGAACAGCGAGATTTCCCAGGAACCAGCCGGATAGATGGCGGCGCGGCCGAGCGTGAAGAGGTTCTGGCTATCCGAATAGGTCTGGGCTTCGAAACCGTCGCCGAGATAGGGCTTCCACTTGGCCAGTTGCTCGAAAGGCTGGACCCATTCCGGATCGGTCAGCTTCTGCTTGCCGGAAACCAGCGCGACACGGCCGTCCTCACCCTTCCAGTAGTTCGGGCCGATGTTCTGGTAGCCCATGGTTGCGGCTTCCCAGAGATCCTTCGTGCCCATGGCGAGCGGAATGTACGTACCGTCGGCCTTTATCTTTTCGAGGGCGGCGAAGAACTCCTCTTCGGTCTTCGGAACAGAGATGCCGAGCTTGTCGAAGGCATCCTTGTTGTAGATGAAGCCGTGGATGACCGAGGCCATCGGCACGCAGAAGGTGGACTTGCCGTCATCGGTTGTCCAGGCGGCCTTGGCAACGGGCGAGAAGTTCTCAATTCCGGAGAGGCTCGTCAGATCAGCGATCTGCTTCTTGTTGAAGAGTTCGAGCGAGGCGTCGAACGGCCGGCAGGTGATGATGTCACCGGCGGAGCCGGCATCCAGCTTGGCGTTCAGCGAGGCGTTGTATTCCGTCGGCGCTGTCGGCGAGAAGACGATCTTGATGCCGGGGTTCTTGGCTTCGAACGCCGGGATAATCTTTTCCTGCCAGATCTGCAGGTCGTCGTTACGCCAGCTCTCGACCGTCAGCGTGACGTCGGCGGCATGAGCAAAGCCCACTGATGTCAGCAGGCTGGACGCCAGCAGGAAACCTCTAAGTGCGGTGTTCTTCATTTCCCTCTCCTGTTTTATGCGCCGGTGAGGCGCTGTTCCTGACCTGAAACCAGCGTTCGCGCGCATGAGGTGACACGCAACGCCACTTGAGGGCCGTCAGCAACTGCCGGCCCGAAAGCTCAAAATCGGCGCGACAGACAACACCTGTCGACCAGACGGCGCACCCGAACAAGAAACCGATCCGGCACAGCCATGAAAGGGAAAGCTGACGGCAAATGAACGGCTTGAGAGCGACGGCGTCGCTACGGCCGGATCTGCATTTCATCGAGTGGCCCGGCTTATCTCTATCCTGCCGTTTATCGCTGCTCGATGCGCTGTTCCCTTGAGTTGAATTAAGGCCAAAAAAATACCAATTGTCCAGCCGATTTTAACACTCGAACGACAGAAAAGTCGTCAAAAAAATTTTATGCATAAAAATCAGATAGATAAAAAGATGATCTTTTGCCACGCTTTTGACTTGGTAAATGGTATTTTTTTGGTATTGTGGTGAAAACAAGGGGAATGGGCGGATTTGGTGGTTCAATGACAGAACTTGCGATCGGCATTGACGGCGGAGGCTCCAGCTGCCGGGCCGCAGTCACGGATGCGACGGGGCGCATTCTGGGCCGTGGCACGGCGGGCCCGTCGAACATCCTGTCCGACCTCGACAGCTCGCTGCTCAACATCGTAGCGTCAGCCGAAAACGCGTTGAATGACGCCGGCCTTCCCTCTGAAACCGTTTCCAGCGTCTCTGCCGTCGTCGGCGTCGCCGGTGCAAATGTGGGCGACTATGCCGAACGCATCGAGCGTGCCCTGCCCTTTGCCCGGCGCCGTGTCGTAACAGATGCGACGACGGCACTCCAAGGAGCGCTCGGCGATTCCGATGGCGTGATTGGAGCGTTCGGAACAGGCTCGGTCTACAATGCGCGCCGCAACGGAAAACTCTACGGTATTGGCGGCTGGGGATTCGTCGTCGGCGACCAGGCCAGTGGCGCTCGCCTCGGCCGGGACCTGCTGGAGCAGTCTTTGCTGGCCCATGACGGGGTGCGCCCCTCCTCCCCGGTCACTCAAACGGTGATGGCCGAGTATGGCGACGACCCCGAGCGCGTCGTCGAGTTCGCCCATGTTTCCCGCCCGAATGACTTCGCCCGCTACGCGCCCGTCGTGTTCGAGGCCGCTGCCAAGGGCGACTCGGTCGCGACGGCGATCGTGCAGAACGCAGCCGCCTCGATCGGCGAGAGCCTCGATGCGTTGCTCTGGCCGGAATGCGAGGCGATCTGCCTGTTGGGCGGACTGGCAAAGGCCTATCGTCCATGGCTTGCTGAACGTCATGCCGTCCTGCTGCGTGAGCCGAAGGGCGACGTCCTTCAGGGCGCCATTGATCTCGCGGTTAAGTTTCTGCACGAGGAAGGAAGAGGCGCGGCATGACCGACGATTTTGCAAGCCTCCTTTCCCCCGAACGTCTTCAAGCCGGCGGCACTGGCCCGCTTTACGTCAAGCTGCGCCGCACGCTGGAAGATGCCATTCGCACCGGCACGCTCAGCCATGGCGATGCCCTGCCGCCCGAGCGCGACATCGCGGAACTGGCGACAGTCAGCCGGGTGACCGTGCGCAAGGCGATCGATGAGCTTGTCGCGGATGGGTTGCTCATCCGCCGCCACGGTTCCGGCACCTTCGTGACGAAGCCGGTATCGAAGGTCGAACAGCGCCTCTCGCAGCTCACCTCCTTTACCGAGGATATGGCCCGTCGCGGCATGACCTCCCGCTCCGAATGGCTGCACAAGGGCATCCACACGCCCTCTCCCGACGAAATGATGATTCTCGGTCTCGCGACCGATGTCAGGGTCTCACGCCTCAGCCGATTGCGCATCGCCGACGACCAGCCGCTGGCAATCGAAAACGCCAGCGTTTCCGGCGAGTTCCTGCCCGATCCTTTCGTGGTGACAACGTCGCTCTATGAGGAACTCGAGCGTCGCCAGGTCCGGCCGGTCCGCGCGGTGCAGAGGATTTCGGCGACCAACATGAAAGAGGTCGACGCCCATCTTCTCGGCGTTCCCGTCGGCGCCGCAGGGCTGTCGATCGAGCGTATTTCATACCTTGGTTCGGGACGCGCGGTCGAATTCACCCGCTCGCTCTACCGCGGGGATGCCTATGATTTTGTCGCCGAACTGACGATCGGTCCGTCGTGATTCCTTGTCGCATTGAACGGACGGCGATGCCCGTCTATTGATGGCACCCATGACAAGTCGCATCACTATCCTCGACGCCATCACAGATCCCGGGAATCCCGCAAAGCCGAACGACGACAGTTTCGGCCACAACGAAGCCTGCGCCTTCGTAATCGACGGTGCGACGGGCCTCGGCGATCGCCAGTATATGGATGAGGGAAGTAGCGACGCCGCCTGGATCGCCCAGCACTTCGCCCGTGGCTTTCAGGATCGGATTACCCGTGACAGCAGCGTCTCGGAGATTGCTCGCAGCCTGTCTCTGGCAGCCCGCTCGGAGTTCTTAGCCCACAACGAGAGCGTCCCGCGCTACGCGTGGCCGCTGACCGCCTTTGCCATGTTGCACCAGTCGCGCGACGGTTTCCACTTCGTCGGCCTTGGCGACTCCTGCCTCTTTCTGCTGCAGGAAGACGGCTCGGCAGCGATGCACATGGCGATTCCCGGTGCCTATGAGTATGAGCAGAACCAGGCGCGAAAGCACATTGCACGCACGGGCGGCATTACCAAGGAAGGTGGCGCGCTCGGCAATTCCGAAACGCTCGCCCTATTGCGCCAGCACCGAGAGCGGCAGAACACGCCGGCAAGTGGCATCTGGACCCTCGGCCTCGTGCCGGAGGCGGCCGATCATCTGGTTTCAGAGCGGCTGGACATCAGGGGCAAGGCGCACGCTATCGTCTGCAGCGACGGTTTTTCAGACCTCGCGGTCCTTTACGCGACCTATGATTCTACAAGCTTGGTGCGCACCGCACTCGCGAAGGGTCTGCGGCCGATGCTCGACGAACTCCGGCGCTTCGAGCGCGAGATCGATCCCGAAGGCCTCCGCTATCCGCGCTACAAGCAGAGCGACGACACCACGGCGTTGCTTGTCGAGTTGACACCCAGCACCTAAGGCGATTTTCGATTCAGATTCAGTGCGTTGCGACCAAGAGCTGAATCAATCCATCTGGTCCTTGAATCAAATACTGAAGACGCCGCCGATCAGGCAGCGTCCTCGATTTCCTCGTCACGCTTGCGCGGTACGTAGTTGAGGACCGGTCCAAGCCAACGTTCGACCTCTGTAACGTCCATGCCCTTCCGGGCTGCATAGTCCTCGACCTGGTCCCGCTCCACCTTGGCGACGCCGAAGTAGTAGGATTCGGGATGGCCGATGTAGATGCCGGAGACCGACGAACCCGGCCACATCGCATAACTCTCGGTGAGCTGCACGCCGGCAGCCTTTTCGGCATCGAGCAGAGCAAACAGCGTCTTCTTCTCGGTGTGATCGGGCTGCGCCGGATAGCCCGGCGCCGGACGGATACCGGCATATTCCTCGCTGATCAGCTGCTCGTTGGAGAGATGCTCATCCTTGGCATAACCCCAATATTCGCGACGAACCTGCTCGTGCATGCATTCCGCAAAAGCCTCCGCGAAGCGATCGGCCAGCGCCTTCAGGAGGATCGACGAATAGTCGTCGTTGGCACGTTCGAAGCGTTCCGCGATAGCGATCTCTTCGATACCGGATGAAACGACGAAGCCGCCGACATAGTCGTGAATGCCGCTGTCGGCTGGCGCCACGAAGTCCGACAATGCGACGTTCGGCCGGCCATCGCGCTTCGAAAGCTGCTGGCGCAGCGTAAAGAAGGTGGCAAGCTCCTCCTTGCGGCTATCGTCCTTGAACAGCCGGATATCGTCGCCGACCGCGTTCGCCGGCCAGAAGCCGAT
Source organism: Hyphomicrobiales bacterium (assembly GCA_900466985.1). GTDB lineage: Bacteria > Pseudomonadota > Alphaproteobacteria > Rhizobiales > Rhizobiaceae > Rhizobium. The sequence goes on along the minus strand of UBOA01000014.1, from coordinate 141,821 downwards.
GACGGCGCGCGGGTTGAACCACTTTTCATCAATGATCTTCTTCAGCATGGCCTGCGCGTCGGCCCACAGCGCGCGAGCCGCCTCGCCCTGCTTTTCGTCTTCGAGAATTGCCGGGAACCGCCCACGCAGCTCCCAGGTCTGGAAGAACGGCGTCCAGTCGATGTACTTGGCGATCTCGGCAAGATCGTAGCCGTCGAATACCTTGGTGCCGAGGAAGCTCGGCTTTGTCGGCTTGTAGGCCGCCCAGTCGACCGCAGCGGCATTTTCACGGGCACGCGCCAGCGGCAGGCGCACCTTCTCCGCCTCGCTGCGGGCGTGCGCTGCAGCGACCTTCGCATATTCGGCGCGGATGTCGGCCACATAACCGTCGCGACCTTCAGGTGACAACAGCGAGGAAACGACGCCGACCGCGCGGCTGGCATCCGTCACATAGACGGTCTGGCCCTTGTTGTAGCCCGGGTGGATCTTGACTGCCGTGTGGACACGGCTGGTCGTCGCGCCACCGATCAGCAGCGGCAGGTCCAGTCCCTGACGTTCCATTTCAGCGGCGACATGCACCATTTCGTCGAGCGATGGGGTGATCAGGCCGGAGAGACCGATGACATCCACCTGCTCGGCAACGGCGGTTTCGAGGATCTTCGTTGCCGGCACCATGACGCCGAGATCGATGATCTCGTAATTGTTGCAGGCGAGAACGACACCGACGATGTTCTTGCCGATATCGTGGACGTCGCCCTTCACGGTCGCCATCAGGATCTTGCCGGCAGCCTTGCGCTCGTCGCCGCCGTTCAGTCGCTTCTCCTCTTCCATGTAGGGAAGGAGTACCGCGACCGCCTGTTTCATCACGCGCGCCGACTTGACGACCTGCGGCAGGAACATCTTGCCGGAGCCGAAGAGATCGCCGACCACGTTCATGCCGGCCATCAGCGGGCCTTCGATGACATGAAGCGGCCGCTCCGCTTGCTGACGGGCTTCCTCGGTGTCGGCTTCGATATATTCGGTGATGCCGTTGACCAGCGCATGCTCCAGCCGCTTTGCGACCGGCCATTCGCGCCAGGTGAGATCCTGCACCTTCGTTTCCCGGGTGCCGGCACCACGAAAACGCTCGGCCACTTCAAGCAGACGCTCGGTAGCATCCGAACGGCGGTTCAGGACCACGTCTTCGCAGGCTTCGCGCAGCTCCGGGTCGATATTGTCATAGACCGCCAGCTGACCGGCATTGACGATGCCCATGTCCATCCCCGCCTGGATGGCGTGGTAGAGGAACACCGCATGCATCGCCTCGCGCACCGGCTCATTGCCGCGGAACGAGAACGATAGGTTCGAGACGCCGCCCGAAATATGCACCAGCGGCATGCGCTGGCGGATCGTCCTCGTCGCCTCGATGAAGTCGACGCCGTAGTTGTTGTGTTCCTCGATACCAGTCGCGACCGCAAAGACGTTCGGGTCGAAGATGATGTCCTCTGGCGGGAAGCCCGCCTTTTCAGTCAGGATCTTGTAGGCGCGCGTGCAAATCTCGACCTTGCGCTCGTAGCTGTCTGCCTGCCCCGTCTCATCGAACGCCATGACCACGACGGCCGCGCCATAGGCGTGCAGCAACTTTGCCTGCGCCAGGAAGTTCTCTTCGCCTTCCTTGAGCGAGATCGAGTTGACGATCGGCTTGCCCTGGACCCGCTTCAGGCCGGACTCGATGATCGAGAACTTCGAGGAGTCGATCATCACAGGCACGCGGGCGATATCAGGCTCGGCGGCGATCAGGTTCAGAAACTCGATCATCGCCTTTTCGGAATCGATCAGGCCCTCGTCCATGTTGATGTCGATGATCTGCGCGCCGTTCTCCACCTGGTCGCGCGCCACGTCGAGCGCCGCCGTGTAGTCGGCATTGGTGATCAGCTTGCGGAACTTCGCGGAGCCGGTGACGTTGGTGCGCTCACCGACGTTGACGAAGGGGATGTCCTTGGTCAGCTCGAAGGGCTCGAGGCCGGACAGCGACATGAACGGACGATGCTTGGGGATTTCGCGCGGCTTGTACTTGGCAACCACCTCGGCGATCGCCTTGATGTGTTCAGGCGTCGAACCGCAGCAGCCGCCCACGATATTGACGAGGCCTTCGCGCGCAAAGCTCTCGATCTGCGCCGCCATCAATTCCGGCGTCTCGTCATACTGGCCGAACTCGTTCGGCAGGCCGGCATTCGGATAGGCGCAGATGAAGGTATCCGCAGCACCCGAGAGCTCCTGCAGGTGCGGACGCATGGCGTTGGCACCGAGCGCGCAGTTGAGGCCGATGGTGAACGGATTGGCGTGGCGCACCGAGTTCCAGAATGCTGACGGAGTCTGCCCGGACAACGTGCGGCCGGAAAGGTCCGTAATCGTGCCGGAGATCATGACCGGCAGGCGAACGCCTTTGGCCTCGAAGCGCTCCTCACAGGCAAAGATCGCAGCCTTGGCGTTCAGCGTGTCGAAGATCGTCTCGATCAGGATGATGTCTGCGCCGCCATCGATCAGGCCGTCGATCTGCTCGCCATAAGCGATGCGCAGGTCGTCGAAGCTGACGGCGCGGAAGCCCGGATTGTTGACGTCGGGCGAAATCGACGCGGTGCGGTTCGTCGGGCCGATGGCGCCGGCGACGAAACGGCGGCGGCCATCTTCACGCTCGGCGCGCAACGCAGCGCGGCGTACAATCTCGGCGCCCTCCTTGTTAAGCGCATAGACTTCGCCTTCCATCGCATAGTCGGCCTGTGCGATGCGGGTCGACGAAAAGGTGTTGGTCTCCAGAATATCGGCGCCGGCCTTTGCATATTTGTAGTGGATCTCTTCGATCGCATCCGGCTGCGTCAGGATCAAAAGGTCGTTGTTGCCCTTCTGATGGCAGGCGCAACCGATGAAGCGATCCCCGCGAAAATGGTCTTCGTCGAAGCCCAATCCCTGGATTTGCGTGCCCATAGCGCCGTCAAGAACGAGGATACGTTCGCTGGCAGCTTTCTTGAGTGCCGCAAACACTTCGCTACCGTCGCGCTTTGTCCCTTCAGGACTAAACAGAGTATCAAACACGGGCGGACTCCTTGACGTCGTTACAGGCCAACTGGTCAAATCACATAAAGATATCTTTATGTCAATATATGCCCATCATGTGGCGCCTTTGCGGCGCTGGGCAGATGACAGACTCGGACGGCCCCTATATAGGCGGTTACGAAGGCTTTGTGCACGAAATTGGAGGAGTATCATGGCACTTGCAATCGGCGACGCCGCGCTTGGAAACTGGACCACCCGCGCCTACCACCGCAATTGGCTTCTCGCACAGGCAAACGGCCTTTTCGATTTCTTCCAGCACAACTCCATCAACCAGAAGGGCGGCTTCTTCGATCTTGACGACGCCGGCAAGCCACTCAACGCTGCAGGCCAGGTCCGCCCGATCCACATCGCGTCCCGGGCCGTTCACTGCTTTGCGATCGGCACCCTCCTCGGTCGTCCCGGCGCTGCCGATGTCGTGGATCATGGCATGCAGTACATCTGGAACCATCACCGTGACACCAAGAACGGCGGTTACTTCTGGTCGCTCGATGACAAGGGCCCCGTCGATTCAAACAAGCAGGGTTATGGCCACGCCTTCGTCCTGCTCGCAGCGTCCTCCGCCAAGACGGTCGGCCATCCGCTTGCCGACGGCATGCTTGCCGATATTACCGAGGTCCTGAATACCAAGTTCTGGGAAGCCAAGCACGGCGCCATTGCCGAAGAGTTCACCGCCGGCTGGCAGGCTCTCGACGGCGGCAACTACCGTGGCCAGAACTCCAACATGCATTTGACCGAAGCGCTGATGGCGGCCTTCGAGGCAACCGGCGACCGCGACTATCTCGCCAAGGCCGAAAGCATCGCCGACCTCGTCATCCGCCGTGCCGCCGGCTCCGTCGGTTGGCGCGTTGCCGAGCACTTCACCACCGATTGGGGCCTCGACAAGGATTACTATCATCCGAACGAAATGTTCCGCCCGGCAGGCACTACTCCCGGTCATTGGCTGGAGTGGGCGCGCCTCCTTCTCCAACTCTGGGTGCTTGGCGGCAAGAAGCAGGAGTGGATGCCAGATGCGGCGAAGAGCCTGTTCTCGCAGTCGATCGCCCTCGGCTGGGACGACGACAAGGGCGGCTTCTTCTATACGCTCGACTGGGAAGACAAGCCGGCCAAGCGCAACAAGCTGTGGTGGCCGGCCTGCGAGGGCGCTGCCGCCGCGCACTTCCTCAATGAGCACCTGCCAAGCGACTACCACGAGGAACATTACCGCAGGATCTGGAACGTGATCGAACGCGCCTTCATCGACCACAAGAATGGCGGTTGGCACGAGGAGCTGACGGAAAATCTGGTACCCTCACACAGCCTGTTCCCCGGCAAGGGCGACATCTACCACGCCCTGCAGGCCTGCCTGATCCCCCTCTTCCCGGCAACCGGAAGCCTAACCAAGGTCATTCCCGAGGCCGGCGGCAAGATCTGATATAGAGCGAGCGCCGCTTCAGTGGCGCTCGATCATCAAGTGGCGTCGCGTCGACGCCGTAACTTGAGCGGAGACCCGGCACAGCGGCGCAAAGTACGTCGTTGGAATGGCTGTACGATAGAGAAGCGCGAGGTTTTGTTATGACGCGGGTTCCAAAGGCTAACTGGGCGGGAAGCTTTCACTATGGCTTTCGAGACTGCCTCTATCCGTCTTCAGTGGAAGCGGTCCGCGAAGTCGTGACCCGAGCGCCAAAGATAAAGACGGTGGGGTCCGGCCACTCATTCAATGCGATCGCCGATGGCGAAGTTGCCCTGTCGCTTGCCGATGTGCCAATCGACCCCGTCATCGAAGGCGATGGGAGACAGGTTTCCGTTGGCGGTCATTGCACCTATGGCGAGCTTGCGCTTTTCCTCCACGGCCATGGTCTTGCCGTGCACAATCTAGCCTCCCTACCCCACATCTCCATTGCTGGAGCGATTGCCACGGCAACGCACGGCTCAGGCGACCGGAACGGCAATCTGGCGACAGCGGTCTCGGGATTGGAAATCGTCTCAGGCGACGGCCGCCTCGTGAGAGTGACCCGCGGCGATGCCGATTTCGCGGGTATGGTGGTGCATCTGGGCGCGCTTGGTGTCGTAACGCGCGTGACCCTTGACGTTCAGCCGGAGTTTCAGGTCGCGCAGCGCGTCTATGAAGGATTGGGCTGGGACAGGCTGCTGGCCAACCTCGATGAGATCATGGCCCTTGGCTACAGCGTCAGCGTGTTCACGCAATGGGGTCAACAAGCAGGATCGATTTGGGTCAAGAGAACAGCGTCGACCGATGACTGGCCGGCCGACATCCACGGCGCAACGCGCGCGATGGTCAACAGGCATCCGATAAGCGGATTGGATGCGCAAAACTCCACGGAACAATTGGGGCAGTATGGCCGCTGGTCCGACAGGCTCCCGCACTTCAAGATGGGCTTCACGCCCAGCAATGGCGAAGAGATACAGTCCGAGTTCCACCTTCCACGGAAACACGGCGCGGCAGCGATCGAAGCGCTGCTGTCGATCCGCGATAAATTTGCACACTTGGTGCAAGCGGGCGAACTCCGGACTGTCGCGGCGGACGAGCTGTGGCTCAGTCCTCAATATCACCGCGATACGCTGTCGTTCCACTTTACCTGGGTTCGGGATCAGGAGGCCGTGAATGCCGCCGTGGGGCATATCGAGCAGGCACTCTCGCCCTTCGCAGCCCTGCCGCATTGGGGCAAGGTCTTCACGGAGCGCAACATCGGCGCCAAATATGAAAAGCTTGTCGAGTTTGTCCGTCTTCGCGACAGGATGGATCCGGAACGGAGGTTCTCTAACCCGTGGTTGGAAGACGTTGTCTTCGGCTCGAACTGAGCGGCTGCCGTTGATGGGGGCTTCGCATACCTCGATTGGGTCCAACTGAAGCCATCCTCCCCATCCGATCGCTCGCAGCGTAAACCTGGCGTGCCAAGACACGCCAGGTGAAACAGCAATCACGCCAGGCGAAGGGCGTCGATGTCTTTCGCCAGCATCAATGCCAGCGCCTCGACCGCAAGATTGTGGTCGTCTCGCTGCGGCAAGCCGGATACGGTGACCGCGCCAATGCAGCCGGTGCCCTTCACATTGATCGGAAAGCTGCCGCCATGCGGCGCATAGTCGGCATCCGAAAGACCATTGTCGGCAACCGTCTTGCCCTTCTCCTTAAGATCGAGACCGATCGCGTAGCTGCTCTTGAAGTAGCGCAGCACCAGATTGCGCTTGCGCCGCACCCACTGGACGTTGTCGGGCGTGACACCGGGCAGTGCCGCATAGAAGACGGGCATCGAATGCAGCGTAATGTCGATCGCGATCCCGAGGCCGCGCTCGGTTCCAAGTTCCTGCAGGAGCCTGCCGAGCTGCCATGCTGTCGTGAGATCGAAGGTGTCGAAACTCAGCACCTTCTCCTGTTCTGCAATCCGCTTAAGGTCGTCGTCCGGCATGGTCACGTGTGCTTCCTCTCCTGCAATGCTTTTGTTTGAACAAATGCAAGCGGAGGTGAAAAGTAAAGCGGAATCGTGGCGCTGCCCGGAAGCTTACAATTGGGGCGTCAGCATTTCGAAACGGTCACGGATCGTCGAACAGGTATCGCCGTCACAGGTCAGCCTGCTGCCCGCATCGGCGCAAAAACACTCATCGCGCCTGTAAAGGGCTTGGCCAGCGGCGACGCGTAGGAGCCGCGCTTGCTGGTCGACAGCCCAAGCGACACCAGCGCTTCCGCCTGCTTCACCGCCGCGGCTACGCCGTCGACAACGGGCACGCCGTAGATATCCTGCAGCTCGCGCGCCAGATCAGTCATCCCGGCGCAGCCAAGCACGATCGCCTCAGCGCCATCCTCCGAAAGCGCGCGCTCGATCTCGGCCCGAAGCTTGCCGATAGCACCCGAGGCGGGATCTTCGAGCTGAAGAACCGGAATATCGGAGGCGCGCACTTTGGCGCGTCCGCCCATGCCGTAGCGTCGTACAAGATTGTCGATCAGGACGCGCGAACGCTCCAGCGTCGTCACGACGGTGAACCGTTGCGCCAGGAAGCCTGCGGTGGCGACCGCAGATTCGCAGAGTCCAAGCACAGGCACGTCGGCAAAGCTGCGCGCTGCGTCAAGTCCCGTATCGTCGAAGCAGGCGATGATCGCGGCATCGTATTCGCCAGCCCGCTCCTTGAGTTCGCTGAGAAGTCCCGGGATTGCGAGCGCTCCGTCATAATGTCCTTCGATCGATACCGGCCCCATGCGTGAGGTGGCGGCAATGATGGCGGTGCCGGACGCCGCGACCGCGCGGGCAGCAAAGGCGGCCTTGTCGGTCATGGTTTCAGTCGTATTGGGATTGACCAGAAGAATGCGCATTAGGGGTTAGCTTACCTTTGCCTGGCGCCGACGCAGCATGAGCATGATGCCGAGCGCGACGAGGATGATGGTGAAGGAAAACAACGTCGTGACCGTGCCGAGCGCATAGAGCACCGGCGTGGTGACGTTGGTGGTCATGCCGTAGATTTCGAGCGGCAGCGTGTTGTAACTTCCTGACGTCATCAGCGTGCGGGCGAACTCGTCGTAAGAGAGCGTGAACCCGAACAGGCCGACACCGATCAGGCTGGGGGCAATCATCGGCAACACGACATGACGAAAGGTCTGCCACGAATTCGCGCCAAGATCGCGCGCAGCTTCTTCGTAGGCTGGCGAAAACCGGTTGAAGACGGCAAACATGATCAGCACGCCAAACGGCAGCGTCCATGTCAGGTGCGCGCCGAAGGCGGACGAGTACCAGGCAGGCTTAAGGCCGCCCTGCTGGAAGACCACGCCGATCCCGAGCGAAATGATGATCGACGGAACCACCAGGCTCGCGACCGTTGCGTAGAAAAGCACGGTCGCGCCCCGGAAGCGGCGGCGGAACGCCAGGCCGGCCAACAGCGAGACGACTACGGTGACCACCATCACCATCAGCCCGAGCGTGAACGAGCGGCGGAAGGATGCGCCGAAATCCCCGACTGCCTGCTTCTCGAAGAGATTGTAGAACCAGTGAACGGAAACGCCATTCAGCGGGAATGTCAGGCCACCGTCGGGGCCCTGGAAGGACAGGATCAGGATCGCCGAGAGTGGTCCGTAGAGGAACAGCACGAAGACAAGGAAGAAGGCAGCGAGCACGTAGAATTCAAGGGTGCGCTTCTCGTGGTTCATCTCAAAGCTCCTTACGAATATCGACGACGCGCAGGATGGCGGCGACCATCATCAGGACAACGATCAGAAGCACGACGGCATTGGCGGCAGCGGCCGGATACTGCAGCAGCGACATCTGGTTCTTCATCATCAGCGCGACCGAAGCGCTCTGGCCACCGGACATGACCTGCACGGTCGAAAAGTCGGCCATGACGAGGGTGACGACGAAGATCGATCCAATGGCGATTCCGGGCTTGGCGAGCGGCAGAACGACATTCCAGAGGATCTGCCAGCCGGTGGCCCCGGCGTCTCGGGCCGCCTCGAACAGCGAGCGGTCGATGCGCATCAGCGTGTTGAAGATCGGGGTCACCATGAACAGCGTGTAGAGGTGAACCATCGCGAGCACCACGGCGAAATCGGAATAGAGCAGCCACTCGATCGGCTGCGGCACGATCCCCATCTGCACCAGCGCCGAGTTGACCAGTCCGTTGCGGCCGAGAACCGGGATCCACGAGATCATACGGATGATGTTGGAGGTCATGAACGGCACGGTGCAGACCAGAAACAGGATCATCTGCGTCGACGTGCGCCGGATATGAAAGGCCAGGAAATAGGCGACCCAGAAGCCGATAAAAAGCGTCAGACCCCAGACAATCACCGTGAATTTCAAGGTGTTGAGATAGGTTTTCCAGGTGACCCATGAACCGAGCGTGTCGGTGTAGTTCATGGTCAGGAAATCAGGGTAGAGACCGGCGAAGTCATAATCCCAGAAGCTGACGACGGCGATCATTAAGATCGGCAGGATGAAGAAGAAGCCGAGGATGAGAATTAGCGGTGTCGCCTGCAGGTAGGACGCGGCCCATGCCGGCCATCCGATCCGTCGGCGGCTTGTCTGTTCCGATTGGTGCTCGGCCTGCGAAGACGCGATCGTCGCCATGTTCCGGTCTCTCCGTTATCGACGCCCTCCCCCCAAAGGAACTGGGGAGAGGACCTGGCAGAAGCAGTTTGTCTTAGGCAGCGATGAACTCGTTCCAGCGACGAACCATGTAGCGGTCTTCGTCCATGACGGAGTTCCAGCACGCCACATGACCCATGCGCTCTTCGAACGAACCACCGTCGCGAACGGCGCCGGCCTTCTCCATGACCTTGCCCTCAGGCGAGAGGATATCGCCCTGAGCGGCCTTGCCTTCGATCCAGTAGCCCCACTCGTCGGCCGTCATGAAGTTCTTGGCCGTATCCATGCACGCCGAGTAGTAGCCCTGGCGGTTGAGGTAGCCGCCGACCCAGCCCGACGTGTACCAGTTGATGTATTCATAGGCCGCGTCGAGCTCAGCGCCCTTGAGGTGCGAGGCAAGGCCGAGACCGCCGCCCCACGAGCGGTAGCCTTCCTTGAGCGGCTGATACTTGCAGGCGATGCCCTTGGAGCGGACGGCCGCGACAGCCGGCGACCACATGGACTGGATGACGACTTCGCCGGAGGCCATCAGGTTGACCGACTCGTCGAAGCTCTTCCAGAAGGCGCGGAACTGGCCGTCCTGCTTGGCCTTGATGAGGAACTCGATCGTCTTGTCGATCTCTTCCTTGGTCATGTTGCCCTTGTCGGCGTATTTGATGTTGCCGAGCGCTTCCATGATCATCGCGGCATCCATGATGCCGATCGACGGAATGTTGAGGATCGAGGTCTTGCCCTTGAACTTCGGGTCCATGATATCGGCCCAAGTGGTGATATCGCGACCGACGAGATCCGGACGAATGCCGAGCGTATCGGCATTGTAGATCGTCGGCATCATGGTGAAGAGCTCGGTTTCGCCCTTGGCGAAGGTCTTGGCGTCCGCGCTCTCGACATAGCCGACCGTGTGCGGCGCCGTGCCCTGCGCGATGACGCTGTCCGGCTTCAGCTTGCCGTTCTTGAAGAGCGGGACGACCTTGTCGTAGTACTTCAGCTTCTTCACATCCATCGGCTGGATGACGCCGGTCGGATAGACCTTCTTCAGGATCCAGTATTCGATGTCGGCGATGTCGTAGCTATCGGGCTGGGTCACGGCGCGCTGGGCGGCGGCGTCGGAATCGGTCGCCGTCATCTCGAGCGTGATCCCGAGGTCCTTCTTGCACTGCTCGGCAATGGCGTTGATGTTGGAAACACCGGTGCCGAACTGGCGTAGCGTGATGTTGGACTGCGCCCAGATCGTCGGGAAGCCGGTGATGAGGCCCGAGCCTGCAGCAGCGCCGAGCGCGGCGGCGCCTGTTTTCAGCAGGCTGCGACGGGAAATCCCGGCCGCAGTCTTGGTCGTCTTCTTTTCGGTTGTCATGTCAGTTCCCCTTCTTTTTGCTGGTGAAGTTCATGCACGGCCGAGGAGGACCGCGTCCTCCAGGGCCCAACTCAGAGACACCGCATCGCCGACCGATACGGGTTTGGCGAAGTAATCGCCGTCATTCGCGATGACCGTGAAGTCGTCACTACCCGCGCCGACGACGGTGATCTTCACCGAAGCGCCGCGATATTCGATGTTGGAGACGATGCCGTTGAAGCCGAGCGTCTTGTCGGCAGTCGTGTCGAGACGCACGCGATCGGTGCGGATGCCGATACTGACACCCTCGCCCACCTGCTTACCGTTGCCGCGCACGGAGAAGGTCTGCCCTTCCGGCGCCTCCAACGTCGTGACGCCGTCCTGCGAGGAGACGACACGGCCGGAGAGAACATTGTGGTCACCCATGAAGCGGGCGACGAAGGCGGTGGCCGGCTCCTCGAAGACCTTTCGCGGCGTTGCCGCCTGCTCGATCTTGCCGTCGTTCATGATGACGATGATATCGGCGAGCGCCATCGCCTCTTCCTGGCTGTGCGTCACATGAACGAAGGTGATGCCGAGGCTCTTCTGCAGCTTCTTCAGCTCTGCGCGCATGCGGATCTTCAGGAACGGGTCGAGCGCCGACAGCGGCTCGTCAAGCAACAGCGCTTCCGGATCGGTGATCAGCGCGCGCGCCAGCGCCACACGCTGTTGCTGGCCGCCAGAGAGCTGCGCCGGTCGCCTCGTCGCATAGGCGTCCATCTGCATCAGCTTCAACATGTCAAGCGCCTTGGCGCGCCGGTCCTCCTTCTCGACGCCCTTCATTTTCAGGCTGAAGGCGACGTTGTCGATGAGATCAAGATGCGGGAAGAGCGCATAGGACTGGAACATCATCGCCGTGCCGCGCTTGGCAGGCGGAAAGTCAGTGACGACAGTATTGCCAAGCCGGATGTCGCCCGAAGAAATGCTCTCGTGCCCGGCGATCATGCGCAGAGTAGAGGTCTTGCCGCAGCCGGAAGGCCCGAGAAAGCAGCAGTAGGAACCGGCCGGAATCTTCAGGCTGATGGAATGGACCGCCGTCGTGGCGCCATACACCTTGGAAACGGATACGATATCGATCTCTGCGGCTTTCGACATTGGTCTTCCCCTGTTTGAGAAAGACAATGCATCTGCCGTGCCAGTTTCTTTTGCACCGCATCAAGCGTCGCCAAATCAAGGGCTTGCGACAAAAACTGCCCCAGATATCAAAATTCAGGCACCAAACACAATTGCACACGAAATAGGCTATCGTCTGCAATTCGTGCAAAATATCGTATACAATTTAGCCTTCACTTTGCGCGCAAATTCCGTTTAACTTTTACGGGAAACACAGATATCATTTCCCGGTCAAAAGGTATTTGTGTTCATGAAGCCCACCGCAACGGCCCTGCAGACTGCAGAGGATCCAGCCGATACAGGCACACAACAAATCCGCGACGCGATCCGCGATGCGATCGTCGAGCGGCGTCTGTCACCGGGAACGAAGCTGTCTGAAAGCGATGTCGGCAACTTGTTCAATGTCAGTCGCACGCTTGCGCGCGCCGCCTTGCAGGCTCTTTCCTATGAAGGTCTCGTCAGCGTCGAAAAGAATCGTGGCGCCTTCGTCGCCTACCCCTCGCCCGATGAGGCGCGCCAGATCTTTGCCGCCCGCCGTCTCGTGGAGCCCGGGATCTTGCGGGAGGCCGCGGCCAGAGTCACGCCTTCGCAAATCCAGCATCTGAAGCAATTGCTGCTCGAGGAAGGCCGCCTGATGGGCGAGCGCGGCCAGACGGCCCGGCGTGCCGAGATCAAGGCATCAGGCGACTTCCACCTGACGCTTGCCACCATATCCGGCAACGCCATAATGCAGCGTTTCATGGATGAGCTTGTTGCCCGCTCATCGCTGGTGATCGCCCTCTACGGCCAATCGACCATATCGAGTTGCGGCCATTCCGAGCACGGCGACATTCTCGCCGCAATCGAGCGCAGCGATCTCGACGAGGCGTGCAGGCTGATGCTGCACCATATCGCGCATATCGAGGCTGATCTCGATCTGCGCGAACGCAAGAGCGTCGGCCTCAAGGAAGCCTTCGAACCATAGCAGGTTTTATATGGGAAGCGGGATTGCGGCCCTATGGCCGCAATCCAACCGTTCAGTTGCCGGAGCGGCGCTCGGCTGGCTGTTCTGCAACGGCGACGATGTCAGCCGTGCCATTGGCAAGCAGGCGCTTGCGGACGAGGACGCCCATGACACGGGCAGCCGTCGAAAAACTCATCTGGTCGAGCGGTCCTTCGCCCTCCCAGGGTTTGGTAAGCCGTTCTGTGACGGCTCCGACGATGTTCATCGGAACGATGTCGTCGCAGTGGCGCATCGCCTCGAAGACCTGGCTGATGGGAACAACACGTCCCTCGAAAGTGACAATTGGCTCGGTGAGCTCCGTATCCCACTCTTCGAAGGCGTAGAGTGCTTCGCGGAAGAGTTCCTGAAGGGTGAACGGGGCATGTCCATCGTGAAGCGGCGGCAAGGCATTCGTCATGTCTGTCTCCTCTTTAGGGGCTAGTGCCATTCCTCCTCTTCGGCCGGCAGAGCTCGGGAAACAGAACTCAAGATTCCCCTGCGAGGCCGAAAACACGATCGATGTTATAGTGTAATATACGCGTGATAAAGCCCTTTATCGGCGCATCGGTTCCAGCCCGCCCGACAAGAAACAAACAGGCCATTGATATTGCAGAGAATATCAATGGCCGCGTGGCGTCAAAATTAGAAATTACTGAACTGCTGGGCGATCACTGCGTGATCGAGAACGTCATGTTGACGGTGATGTTGTAGCTGGTTTCACCGCCCTGGAGCGGTACCGCTGAGTCTGCCGCGGCCTTCATCATGGCGGCCCGAGCGACCGGCACCGGCTGTGGACGTGGCGACGTCTCGCTGATCTCGATCACGCGCCCGAGCTTCACGTCGGCAGCCCCGGCCAGCGTCTTCGCCTTCTCGATGGCATTGGCGACGGCATTCTTGCGGGCCTCCTCCATCACCTTTTCCGGCTTGTCGTTGGTGAATTGAATGTCGCCACCCTGATTGACGCCGAGCGTGACGACTTCGTCGAGGATGGCGCCGAGCTTGGACAGGTCGCGGACGCGCACGCTCAGGGAGTTGGAGACCTGGTAGGCGACCAGCTGCGGCTGCTGTGGCTGACCATCGTTGGATTGCGGGTAGGTGAATTGCGGCTGCACCGAGAAGCCCGACGTCTGGAGATCGCGCTCCGCGATGCCCGCCTTCTTCAGAGCTGCCAGGACATCAGTCATCGACTTGTTGTTTTCGTCGAGTGCTTCGCGTGCGGTCTTTGCCTGCTTCACGACGGAAAGGTTGAGCACCGCCATGTCGGGCGCGACGCTCGCCTGTCCCTCGCCACTGACGGAGATCACGGCCTCGCGCGGTTGCGAATCAGCAGCCAGCGCCGGCGCCACCATGGCAGTGGCGATCGGAAGGCCAAGCAGAAGGCTGAAGGCAATGGTTCTGGTGTTCGGCAGCACGGTGTTTCACTCCCTGATTGTGAAGTCTCGATTGCCGTCTTGCCGATTGATTGTGAAGCTATTGCGGCAGTCCCTTGTGAGCGCTCAAGAATTGCGTTAGAGCGAAACCCGTTCCGGGGAACCATTGCGTCGGACACGGCAGCCATGCTGTCGCCGGGCCTGTAGCTCAATGGTTAGAGCCGGCGGCTCATAACCGCTTGGTTGGGGGTTCGAGTCCCTCCGGGCCCACCAAACTCTTTGATTTCATTGAAGAAAGCAGCCGCGCCCAAAACACGCGCCCATAACTAGCCCACAATTCGGAGATTGCCCCGGCGCTTGGCGGCATCGCGTTTGGATTCGCGGGCGTTCACCGCACGGCTCACATCCACCATTGCCCGCTTGCGATTCGCATCGCGAACATAGGAGTCGGTTACCGCAATATTCGAATGCCCGAGGGCATCCATGATGGTGCGCGCATTGAGATTGCATTCGGCCAAGTAGGTGCCGAAAGTTCTTCGCAACCCGTGCAAAGTGTAACCGGCGGGAATACCCGCTTGCCGAGTCCACACCGCCATTTGGTTGGTTAAGCTTTTTTCGCTGAATGCATCGCCCCACATGGTTTTTAGGACGGTTCCACCCGCCTCCCGGTTTAGCGGGGCCAACGCCTCGGCCAGCTTGTCCACGATGGGAATGAACATCTCCTTGCCGCCATGCCGGTTGCGGTTCTTCCTTTGCCTGAAATCGAACGCATCGATGGTGACGATATCGCCATCGTACAATTCGATTTCTTCCGTCACCAAGTCACTCCACAACAAGCCCGCGACATCGCCGCGTCGGTTGCCGAGCCAGAAACCCAAGGCATAGGTGGTTCGTGCGGCACTCCCGATGGGGTGACGCGCTTCGAACTTCTCACGGATGGCAATCGGCCATGCCGGGTTTTTGGTGGACTTGGGCACGCGCACGCGGATGGATAGCGAAGGATCGTCTTGCGGTTTCATCCACCGTTCGATTTCGATCGCCGCCCAAAGCAATTTCTTGATGGCGTTCAAGCTATGCTTGGCAACCGTGGGATTGGTGGCATGGATTCCGGTGATGTAGTCGCGCAATAAATCGGCCGTCAATTCGTTGCACCGAACCGCTCGCCAAGTAAGACGGTTCCACTCCACGACAGGCGTGTTTAGAAACCGCTCGATAAGGCGGGTGTTTTTCTTCTTCGTTTCACCGTCCAGCTCTTGCCACTCCATGGTTCGCTCAAGACTCTTTTGGGCATAATGGAAAGACTCGTTGGGTATCGCGGGAGCTTCATCAACCTCGGCCTTGATGATCGGTTGCGGGGTGCGTGCACGTGCCCGGTAATATGCCTCGGCAAATTCCTCATCATCGGGTTGGCCGGGCAAGGTGACATCAGGGTAACCGCGTTCCCGGTAACGCCACACGGTGTTGCCCCGCCGATCCAAGCGGCTGGTGGCTCCCGGGTATTCTGCATTCTTACTTGGTCTTGCCACGATGCTGCGCCCCCGGCCGTACGTGTTTCATGTAAGTGCGCAGTAGGGTCTCATATCGAAACGGCCTATTTTGCTCGATGCCTTCCAAGGTTCTCCTTGGCAGGCCCATTTTCTCGGCCACGGCCTTTAAGGTGTTGTCACCGCGCCATGCGCGCAGCTCCTCACCTAATGTCTTGTGTTGCATTGCATATCCTCTTTGGTTAGCGAATCGTTAACGGATTCGACATCGCTAATATAATACGCATGGCGAGTAGTTAAAAGAGGTATCGCACGCACGGTGCGTAATTGGCTTGCGAGCAACGGATTTTAGGATTAGCTTACTTTCAGGTGAGTTCAAAACCTACCGCTTATCCAAGAGAGCTGGAGCGGGACCACGCAAAATGCGGGACCGCTCCATGAAATGAAAAACCGCCGAACGTTGGATGTTCGGCGGCGGCACTCGCATCAAGAGATAGGAACATTGGGCGTGTAAGCCTCATGATTCTGCCGCCGCCCACTCGCCACGTCAAGGCTTTTACTCTCTTGGGACGTGTCGGCATGTCATTAGATTTCATTCTGCTTTCCAATCTTCTTGCCGGGCGCGATAGGGCCGATGTGGCATGCCCGCTTTGCGGCCCGCTTTGCCGAACCCCGAGCAACCGGGTGCGCCGCGTGTTGAGGCTGTGGCGGATGGAACGCGCCATTTCTTTCAATTGCGAGCGGTGCAACGTTTCGGGCTACTCCAGTGATCACCGAGCGCGGGAACCCTCCCCGGCCGAGCGTGCGGCGTGGAAACGGCATGTGGCCGAGGCCCGGGAGGCCGAGCGGCAGGAACGCGACCGCAAGCGCCGCGCCATCGATTGGATTTGGCAAGCTTCGATGCCGGTCACCGGCACGCTCGGTGAAATCTATTTCCGTGAAAAGCGCGGCATTACCTGCCCGCTCCCGCCCGCCATGCGCTTCATTGGCCCGGGCAAATACCCCGCCGCCATCGTCATGCCGTTCCTTGACGTGCAGGGGAAGCTCACCGGCTTGCACCTGACATCGCTTAATCCCGATGGCTCAAAGATTGAAAAGAAGATGCTCGGGGCCACCACCGGGTGCCCGTTGGTGTGCACCGAGCCCACCGGCTCGCACCTCGGCATAACCGAGGGGCTTGAGGATGGCCTCAGTTTGTTTCAGGCCGTTGGCATCGCGACGTGGGCGGCCGGGAGTGCGGGCCGCATGCCCTCGCTCGCCCCCCGCTTGCCGCCTTGGGCAACAGAATTGACCATCATCGCGGATGATGACGCGGCCGGGCAGAAAGGGGCGGCCGAGCTGAAACGGCGGGCCATGAACGGGCGGCGGGAAATCGCAATTCTTTCGCTGGCAGAGGCTTGAGATGGACCTTAACGACGCCATCCGCAACGGCGGTGAAAACGACATTCGCAACCGGTTTGACAAGGCATGGACGGCCCAACAAAGGGCCCGCGACAATGCCCATGAGGTTTTCAGGAAATGGCTATCAGCGGCCTATGACATCGATATTCTTGATGCCGTGTTGGCCGCCCGGGCGAGCCATGAGTTGGGCGGTGATCCGCTTTGGCTCTTGGTGATTTCCGGCAGTGGCGCGGCCAAGACTGAAACCGTTTCAGCCCTTGCAGACTCGGGCGCACATATCACCAGCACCATCACCAGCGAAGGTGCGTTGCTATCGGCTACGCCCAAGAAATCGAAGGTGAAAGAGGCAACGGGCGGGCTCTTGCGCAAGATCGGCAATGATGGGGTGTTGGTTGTCAAAGACGTAACCAGCATTCTAGCGATGAACAGCAACACCCGAGGGCCGGTGCTTGCCGCCCTTCGCGAAATTTTCGATGGCCGATGGGAGCGGAATGTTGGCAGCGATGGCGGCCAAACCCTCACGTGGGATGGCCGAATAACGCTTATCGGGGCATGCACGACAAGTTGGGATGAACACCATGGGGTTGTGGCGGCCATGGGTGACCGGTTCGTTTTGGTGCGCGGTAACAGTGGCGAGAACCGGGCGCAAACAGGGCTACAGGCGATTAGCAACGGTGGCCACGAAACCACCATGCGGCGGGAACTTACCGAGGCGGTTGCCGCCGTCATTGCGGCCATGTCCAACGCGGCGGTTGATCTTTCGGACGATGAAAAGACCACCATTCTTGCCGCCGCCGATGCCGTCACCCTCACCCGAACGGCCGTGATTGCCGACTATCGCGGCGAAATTCTCGATGCCCACGCCCCCGAGTCGCCCGCACGCTTTGCCAAGCAGCTAAGCCAAGTGTTTAGGGGTGCGGTTGCCCTTGGCAATAATCGAACCCGGGCCATGGAACTCGCCATCCGATGCGCCCACGATTCCACGCCGCCGTTGCGTCTTGCCGTGTTGGTGGACATTCGCGAACACCGCTACACCACCGTTGCCGACACCGGCCGCCGCCTCAATAAGCCGCAAACCACGGTGCGCCGCGTCTTCAATGCCTTGCGGGTACTCGGATTTATCAAGGCAAAACAATTAGCTGATGGTTCCGAGGGCTACACGATCACCGCGCGGATGAACCGCGACGGCCTCGGGCTGATCGCACCGGAAAAATTACAAGAGGATAAGTGATGTCTCTCTCTCTTTTCCTCGCTCCTTATCTAATCAACTTTTTCGGTTGTATCTGGCAAAAAATGGAAAGTGGGGCGTCCAATGGCCATTAGAACCTATCCGTTGACGCCCGGTTGCGGCATCCAAATGAAGGACATCGGCCAAGAATATAGGGTGGTCGGTCTCGTGCCATACGTCCGCCGCGACGGGACAAAAACCGAGCTGGCACTATGGGTGAGCCATTGCCCCGCCTGCCGCCAGCCGTTCGCGTTCTTCACACCCACGGTAACGACATTCAGCCCAAACAGAAGATGCAGGCGGTGCGCCAAGCCCGGCCGCCGCGTCGTGGCCAAGAAGAGGAAAGGCATAGCGTGACACTTGGTATGTCACGAAACGATAATGTGACACCCTAATGTCACGGAACAAGAGGGGAAGGAAATGGGCAGGAAACCGATAGGCTCACAAGCCATGACGGCCGCCGAACGCAAGAGACGCCAGCGGATGGGAGAACGGGATTGGTGGCCGAGCTATCGGCCATGGGATGGGGAGTTGTCCCACGAACCAACCGAATGCCGCACCATCGAACGCATAGAGGAATGACTAGAGAAAGGTGACATTGCCGCCGTCACGAAATGGGTAGCCTGTAGCGTCGGGGCGCGGGGCAATGTTGGGGAAGCGGAGAAGTGTCTAGCGATGATCCGCGAGGAGATAAAGCGGATGGAGCAAGAGGCGATTGAGCAAGGCCGTCGATACGATGAGGAGCTTTTGCGGCGGCAAAAGCAATCGTGACAACCGGTGTGTCACGGAACGGCAAGGCCGGGGCCGTCGATCCGGTGAGGAGGAAAGACAATGAACAGCCATGAGGAAGCTAAAGAGCAATTTCGCCAAGGAATGGATGAGCTGGAACGCGCGTTCAAGGCGGGTGCGTATGAGGCGGATAGCCTGATTGACCGCGCTTTTGAACTCTACAAGCGGGTGAGCGGGTGGGATTTTACCCGGGGGATGTACCGACGCGGCCAACGCTTTGTGCAGAAAATTGATGCCCAACGCGTGAGCCCGGGCGTGCGGGTGTCCAAACGAACATGAGACCTCACGGCATGAGACGAAACGGCAAGGCCCGGGCCGATGATCGGGCGGAGGAAATGAAATGACGCTGCATACCGCTTTAAACATAAACGGCGGGTTGGTCTGCATAGAAAGCGAGCTGATATCAGAAGAATATTATGAACAGTTCGAACAGTCAGAACTCGTTGACCAAATCATACAGTTCCGTGTGAAAGTCGCGTACTGCGAAAAGTTGTTGCGGCACCTCATTGGCGACGATCAAGCATTGGCCATCCGTGCCCGCTCGGAGGCTAGGATGTTATGTTACCCTGAAAGAGCGCGCCTATCCTGAGTTAAGTTGATTTGCTCGCATCCGGTGCCCGGTTGTATTGTCGTCGGGCACCAACGATCGCGACCAACGCCATTTTGCACCCGGCCGCCTCGGTGCTATCCTGCCCTCGCCCTTAAACCGGCAACCCGGCGCGCACCGGGCGCTCAAGCGCGTAGCGGAACCAAAGCGCACCTTTCAACCGAGGTGCTTGCGTATGAGCGTCGCGTTCTTCCCCATGCCGCCCGATGATGAGCCACGTGCACGGTTCACCATCTCCATTTCCGGCCACCAGTACCGGTGCAGCCTTGGCGATGTGAGCGAGACGCCCGCCTTTGCCAGCTACTCGGTTGACTGTACGTTGCGAGTGCTCTCGGAAGGTAGGTTTGAAATCGAAGGGCACCCGGTCACCAGCCAATTTCTGATGACCCTTACACCCGCCGGTATCAACAAGCTCGGTACACTTGTCGTAGAAGCTCTTGCGGCGCGACGCCGAGCTACTTTCCCAAAGCGCGAACCTCACTAAGAGAAACAATTTTCACATTTGCTCCTTCCTGTATCAGTGCTTCCGCACGGACGAACGAAGCACTGCGCCGTATGCCAAGGTCGAAAGGCCGCTCAGCGACCACCACCAACATCGTCGTGGTTTTGCCCACGGACGCCATGATTTTCGCGCCCATCCTGGCGAGTTCGGTTGCTACCTCTCCATCCCTTGGAGCGCCCATTATCGCAATGGCATGGCCTCTCAGGGGTCCGGTCGTCGATGGTGCCGGGCGCTTGCTCGGTGAACGGCTTGCTGGCTCACGCGCTGGCGGCTTCGCACCAATTCCGAAATCAATCCGACCCCAATTCGGTATAGCCAGCGACACGCCGTAATGCCCTTCATCATGTTGGTTGGTTCGCCAACCGCCACGTACACGGGCTCGGCATGCGGCGCTGCTAAGTCCCGCCTCCAGCATTTGCACGCCCACATGCGCATGCTGCTCACGCGGCAGATATCCAACTGTTTGGCCTTTGATTTTTACCATAATCGCGTTCGGATCGTGTGGGTTCGACGGCTCCCTTTCGATTATCGCATCATACTCACCCTCGCGGCTATGGCGCGTGTGTCGCCCGCAAATCGCTATCAAAGCATTTTGATACGAAAGCTCTCCCACCACCTGCATAGGGAATGAGCCTTCCCGCCATACAATGCGCGGCGACATGGCACGCGGGATCTCGGCTGGTAGTGAAATCATATATGGCTGTTTGGCCGGGGGCTGTTCCGACTCTGGCCGCTTGCGCTTTCCAAACAAGAACGAAAATAGCCCCATCTTCATAACTCGAAGTTCTTGAGGCGCATTTCTTCGCAAGCGCCATCTATTCCGGGAAACAGCGAACCGGCCGTCACGCCCATTAATCGAAGATCTGCAAGTATTTCATCGCGTTCGGCATAGGGGAGTTCAAAGACTTCAAGATAGCTCTTTCCCTGCGCATCTCCGCATTTCTTAAGATATGTTTCAACGTCATCTACAGTGGTGATTGAGCAGAGCGCTTGCTGCGGAAGGGCCCTCGGATTTTCCAAAGCCATCGGATAAAGCAACGAGAAGTGAGGCTGCACATTCACCACCGCCGTGAGCTGAGGAAAATCACTTGCCCATGACGCGCGGTCGAATTTGAATATACGCACTATTCTTCGTGGAGTGACTTCCTCAAGTCGCGCCCTTTCGCGGAACGCGAAGTAAGCGGCGACATATGGCGAGTGGGTCCAGTCGAGAAGCGGCGTAGGGTAGCCGTGGTGCTGCAACAGGTGCCAGAAAGAAGCGTTTTGCCTAACGTCTGCCAAGTCGAAGAAATGGCGGGTCTTTGACGTTACGATCCCATGCAGCATTGGAATGTCATCACGCTGGAAGCGTGCAAGGTCGCGCCGGTTGGTCCGGTGGAAGGTTGTGCGAAGCCGCTTAGGGACAGACTGCCCTCGGAAAATAAAGCGATCCGGCGGAAGCTTGCCGACCATCGATTTGAACTTGTCCCACGTCTTGTATTTTTTGTTGGAAACAAGACGGCTTGGCTTATCTGCCGCCCCCGCTGAAAGCCGCGCGCTAATTACGCCGATCTTGCGATTCTCCCGATATGTCGTCGCCGTAATACTCATTCCCTTGCTGGTCGTGGCTAGAGTGAACTCAGTCCAATCGGGGAAATCGACATCGGGCCAGCCTCGCTGCACGTCGGACCGAACGTCTCTCGCATCACCAATCGGCTGGATGCTGATGGAGGCACGAAGGGTCTGGTTTTGGCTTTTGTCGGGTGTTCCAAACTCCACTACGAAGACAAACCGGTCAAAGCCATTTTGGAATAGACAAGCTCGCCCTTTGTAGTTGCTTTCATATTCGTCAATTTCGATTGTAACGTTACCGTCAGCGTATCCGCTGAATGTGCCCTGCCATTGGCCTTTCACTTGCCGACCACCCCTTTAGCCCAATAGCGGCATATTCTTC
This sequence comes from Hyphomicrobiales bacterium, assembly GCA_900466985.1. Classification (GTDB taxonomy): domain Bacteria; phylum Pseudomonadota; class Alphaproteobacteria; order Rhizobiales; family Rhizobiaceae; genus Rhizobium. The sequence continues at coordinate 119,903 of UBOA01000014.1, read as the reverse complement.
ACAAGTGTTTTTGCCGTCAACATGGGTGTGGTGTTAACGGGATACAATCCACGGCTTAGTATTGCTAGCATAGGCTTGGCATCGCGCCCCGATAACGTCAGCTTTGCGCCATGAGCGATCATTTGCCCTAATCTACGAGTGGCTACCTTGCTAGCCCACAAAACTGGCGATCTCAACTTGCAAGCGAGGGAAAAATGCACCCAGAGGAAACGCTCGAACAGTATGAAGCCAAGATAAACTTGCATGACTTCGAAAAGTTGGTGCCCATAATTTCATCGGATGCGATATTCTGGTTTAATGACGGATCATTTTGCGGACTAGAACAGATACGCCAAGCTTTTGAGGACACTTGGCAGAAATTTCCTCTTGAAAGATACTGGCTAGAGAACTTGAAATGGTCCGCCTACTCCACTGACGTTGCCGCCTGCACGTATCACTTCCATTGGAGAGCGGTGATAGGAAGCAGACCGATTGAAGGCGGCGGTCGAGGCACCACCATTCTTCGGAGAGAGACGGGTGTCTGGAAGATCGTTCATGAACATCTGAGCCAGTTTCCTAAACAGTGACCGCTTCGGGCCGACAGCAGTCACGGCAGGGCAGACCATCGCGGGAACCAACCGGGCGGCGGGGGACCGACGAAAGATCACCCCCCACCGGGCCCGATACGCGGCCCAAATCGACTCTCAACTTCCGTTTTACGAATTTCGGTGAAACAAGGCAGAAAAACCAAATGAAAACCGTGTTTGATCCTGCCAAAAACTGGCAGTAATCGCATTTCACCGGGTGGTGACCTGTGATAACCTTGGGCCGTTGGAAGCAGTCGGAGTCACACCGGCACCCCCGAGTTCATGCCGCCCCCGTTTGCTTCGTTGGAACACGAACCACGGGGTTTTCCATGTCTGAAATCCAATCCCACGATTTCCTCCGCGCCATGAAACAGCTCCTAACCGAAATGCGCGACGACATGAGGGAAAACGCCACGCAAGGCACAATGCTTGCCGTGGACAAACTCGCCACGGTGGAAAAGAAGGTGGCCGAGGCCAAGGAGCTTTCGGTTTCCTTGCGCCGCTCCATGGACCTCATGGCCAAAGGCCCCGGCAAGGCACCCATGAGCCCACGGCAGGTGTTGGTGCGCTCGGCCCATTGCAAGCTGATCGCGTTCGCCAGAAAGGCCGATCCGCAAGAGGTGGTGAGCGAGATTTACAACGGGGCCACCCGTGTTGCCGATGCGATCCGCAACCCGGCCGCCGTCACCAAGGGCGTTACCAACCCGGCCATGACCTCGGTGCCGGGTTGGGCGACCGAACTGGCCGCACCCGGAAACTATGCCGGGACGCTCGCCAGCCTCGCCCCCTCAAGCGTCTATGCGCAGCTTTCGGCCCGGGGCATCAGCATTGACTTGAGCGGCATGGGTTCCATGCGCTTCCCCGACAGGGTGCCGCCCGACACGGTGCCGGATTGCTTCGTTGGTGAAGGCCAGCCAATCCCGGTGCGGAGCTTGAACTTCCGGCTTAACGGCAGGCTTGTTCCGTTCAAGTGCGGTGTCATCTCTCCCTACACGGGCGAACTTTGGAAATACTCGCTTCCAGCGGCCGAGGCGGCTATCAGCCAAGGGCTTAACGATGACATCAGTGTGAGCATCGACGCCCGGCTTTTAAGCGATGCGGCAGGCGATGCCAGCCACCCGGCCGGGCTCCTCAACGGGGCCATCGAAGTCACCGCAAGCATCAACACCGACTTGGCGAGTGCAGCCGTGGAGGACATCACCGCCTTGGCCGCCATCATCCAGCCATCGGCCCTCCGGTTAGCCTTCATTGCCTCGGCCAAGGAGGCGGTGGCGTTGTCGCTGATGTTCCCGGGCAATGCCGCCGACATCATCACCACCGATGCATTGCCGCCCGGCGAGGTGATCGCGCTGGATGCCAGCGATTTCGTTGCCCTCTCAAACGGTGACGGTTCCATTTCCGTGGTGGAGGATAGCACGGTGCTTTCCGACGACGCCCCGGCCTCGGCCGACCTCATGGGCGGGCAAGCGGTCACCAGCTTTTGGCAACACAACCTGTTTGGAATCCGCGTGCTGGAAACGGTGAGCTGGAGCATGCGCCGCCCGGGCCGGGTGGCGTTCCTTGAGGGAGCAACTTGGTAGATTGGATGCCGGGCAGTCGCGCGCCCGGCCTTCATCGCGACGGATCAACCCAAGCCGGGGTTCCCTCAAACCGTCGCGGGCCAATCGCAAATGATTGGCCACCCTTCGCGACACGGGGAACTTGTTCAACCCCGTTGGCGCGGCGGTGAACCGGGTCCGAAACCGGTGAACCATCCCGCTCGGTGTATTGCCGTGCACCGGGCGGGTCACCTCCTTCCATAGTGGATTGTTAGGAGCTTTGCGCCCATAGTGGCCCGAGAGGGTTGGCGCTTGGGGTTGGGCAATGTTTTTTCATGTCCTGCGGGGAAAACGTATTCTCGTCTTGGAGGATGATTATTTGCAGGCTTCGGCAATATCCGACGCCATCAGCGATCAAGGCGGTGAAGTAGTCGGACCTATCCCCGATCTAAAGGGCGGCCTGCAAATCCTTGAGCGCACCGAGGTTGATGCGGCGGTGCTGGACGTTGGGCTTCCCGATGGTTTGGTGTTTGAGCTTGCCGATTTGCTCAATGAGCGAAAGGTGCCGTTCCTGTTTGTGACAGGGTACAGCCCCGAAATAGTGCCAGAGCGTTTCAGTGATAGCCCAATTATGCAGAAGCCATGGAACGTCAGTTCCGTGATGGCCGCTCTTGCCATCTTGCTCGCGCCTTCACCTAGGAAACAGTAAATCGCGCGCCGCTCATTTCCGTTGCGGCTTTCCGGCACGTTCCCATGCCCGTTCAATTGCCTTGACGGTGCCGTAACTCGGTTGCCGGGCCTCGCCCCGTTCGATGCGCTGGACGGTGGCGGCCGATAATCCGGTTTGCTTGCCGATGGCACGCAACGTCATGCCGGATGAGCGCAACGCGCCAATCATGCTTGCAAAGCGTTCGCTATCGGTGGGCATGCGCTGACTATGCCACCGCCCTCACCTTCCGGCAATTTCTGGATAAGAACATGCGCCCAAAACTAAAAGAACTCTCCGTGAACGTGGGTGAAACATCGGGCGGGTTCGCCCATAATTCGCGTAGTAATTTCAACAAATATGGCGGGCCCTCCGGGCCCACCAGTTCTTTCTTCCGATCCTATCCACCGACATATCTCCCCTTCACAATTGCACGCCGTCGGTTTCGGCTTCATCGACGTTTCGGAGCCGGAGAGAGCCGATACTGATCCTTTTTGGCGCTGGTCCGACGCACCGACTATTGCCATTTTGCAACGCAGCGGCGTTTAGGATCGCAATATGAGTGGATTCTTATATTAGAGAGGTTGCCACGCCGATGCAGCTGCACATAGGCTCCAGTCTCGAAGGGAGACGGGCCGATGCAATGGATTTCGTGGCACCGACCGATGCTGGCATCGAAAATCACGGACCTGATCGATCGCATCCTGGAGTGCTGGTGCGACGAGCATGGACATCATACCGGAAGCGTTGAGGCACGCCGAAAGGCAAACAGCCTGCTCCAATGGATCGAACTCGGCGTCACGGATGAACGGGAACTTTCGGACCTGATCCGCGACGACATCGTGATCGGCGCGCAATAGACTGAACGGCTACCGCAAGGCCAGCATCCGTCGTGCACCAGACCGATGTCTCGTTCTTGCGCGGCTTGGCTATGCACTACCCTAGCTATCTCTTTGATGATATGCACAATCGCCGCGCGGCTCACTTCATGGACGCGGCCTTTATGCCCAGCTTTGTGACGTCAAACGGACGATGAGATGAGCAAGCTTCTTTTGGCCCTAGCGCCTACTTTGTTGTTGTTGGCGCTGCCAGTTTCAGCTCCTGCTCTCGCTGAGACACGCCCGCTCTCAGAGATAACCAAGAAAACCGAAGCCCGCATTCTACGCGACACCTTGAAACCCAATGTCGCGTGTTACAAGGAAATCTTGGAGGACTTTCAAGAGCGGAAGATCAAGAAGGCGGACATATACGTCACCTTCAACGATCCCCAGATTGAGGGCATCGGGATCGGGATTGCGGAGACTGACGAAAACTACTCTTGTGAAGGCGGCGAGATGAGAGCTTGGGAAGCCGGAAAGTACGAGGTCGTAAAGAAATTCCGTTAGGGACGCTGTCGGCCGGTCTATCGTTGAGACGTTAGCCGACGTGCTTCTTGGGGCACTTGAGAGGATGTGGGTCACAAGCAGGTCCGCCCCCCCTACAGGTAGCCTTCCCGCAGGCGGGAGCAATTGACCTTCTATTCATGCCTAAGCACAATCTCGTGCTGCGTGGCGTCATCGGGGTCTTCCCTCCTGCCCACCAGTCTCACCATTAGGCCCGGTCGAGCAGGAAGCTCTTGCCTCACACGGGAGAGCCGAGAGGTCAGCCTACCCGTTGGTGATCCTCTCGAGCCCTCGGGGAACCCGAAGGCGCCCCTGCGTGTCCTTTTTGGCGGAAGGACGAAAACAACTTAGACAGAGCATGCCCGCTTGGAAAGTTGGACCAAGGTCCAATCGGAAGGAGGGAGGCTGCAGGAGGGTTGGTCCGCGACATCCTAAAGCCTCCCTCATCCTTCGGGGCAGAAGGACAAGGGTCAGTTAGCGCTGGCCCAATGCTTGGGTAGTTGGACTTAGGTCTGACGAATTCGCCGCCATCTTGCGAATCGAATCGGCAGTGCCGCGCGTCGGTCACACCCGGCGCACCGAAGCCCTTGAAAGTAGAGGGAGATTATAGCCAGAGACCAAGTCCTATTGGTAATCCGGGCCAAGCGCGCACTTTCACTCAATGCCGCGTTCGCCGCCGTTCCGCCGTCTTAACCTAGCCGGCAGCGGAACCTAGCGACGGACAACGACGTTTCGTGCTCACTGTGGATCAGAGAACGACTCATAAATCGCAACCCTGCAACGAACCGGCGAAGTCGCAACTTGATGGGGCGTCGACTGCCGACGGCTTGGTTTTCATAGCGAGCCTGGAGACCGGCATCAGCAGGCAGGCGGGCAAGAAGGGATTTGTCTATTACGACGCTGGTGGTGTCCGTATCACGGAGCCATCGGAGCTCGATCGCATCTCCGCGCTTGCCATTCCCCCGGCCTATACCGAGGTCCTGATTTCTGCCGACCCCCATTCCCACCTGCAGGCCACTGGCCGCGACGCTCGCGGCCGCAAGCAATACCGCTACCATCCCAAATGGATTGCCGAGCGGGAAGGGAGCAAATTCGAGCGGCTTGCCGATTTCGGCTCGGCGCTTCCCGCGATCCGGAAGAAGGTGAATTCAGACCTACGGCGTCGGGCACCCAACATCGACAAGGCGCTCGCAACAATCGTTTGGCTGCTCGATAACCTCTACATCCGCGTCGGCAATGCTAGCTACGCCGCGGAGAACGCTTCCTATGGCCTGACGACGCTGCGCAACAAGCACGTGAAAATATCAGGGTCGAGCATTCACTTCCGCTTCAAGGGGAAGTCAGGAAAGGAATGGCGCCTCAGTCATAGCGACCGGCGCATCACGCGCGCCGTGCGGATGCTCCAGGAACTGCCGGGGCAACTTTTCCAGTACATCGATGACGCTGGTGTCTGCCACCCTATCCAATCACAGGACGTCAACAGCTATATACGGCAAGCATCCGGAGCCGATTTCACGTCCCGCCAATTCCGCACTTGGGGAGCAACGCAAATGGCTGCGACCGGGCTGGCTTCGCTTGAACCACACGAAAGCCAGCGAGGGCGCGCCCGCCAGGTGAATGAAGTCATCGACGCAATTGCCGCGTGTCTGGTCAACGCGCGCGCAGTATGCCGGTCGTCCTATATCCATCCAAAGATATTCGAAAGCTTTGAGACCGGCGACCTTGCCAGTCTGGCCAACGCCCGACCGAGCCGAAGCGTGCGACTGCTGCGCTGGATGAATCAGGAGGAGATCGCCGTGCTCCGCTGGCTCAAGGCGCTCAATGGGCACTGACTCTATCTCTCCGCGCGCAATGGAACCAAACGGCTGCTCACACCGTTATGGAGGATTGCCGCGAATGCGGCCACGGGAGATGGCGCCTGGGCGCCAGGGCGCGAATGGCACGTCAGACCTATTGGAAGGGCTATCTCAAACTGTCACTCGTCACGGCCGCGGTGTCCCTGACACCGGCGACGACCGATAGCAACCAGCTTCGATTTCACGTTCTGAACCGAAAGACGAAGAACCGCGTCGAAAGCCGCTACGTCGACAGCGTCACCCACAAGCCGATCGCCGACAAGGATCAGGCCCGAGGTTATCCGCGTGGCGAGGACGACTATGTGATTCTCGAGGACAAGGAACTCGATGAAGTCGGGCTCGAAAGCACGAAGACGATCGACATCGACACTTTCGTGCCGCGCGGCTCGATCGATTGGATCTGGTACGACAAACCACATTTTCTGACGCCGGAGGACAAGGTCGGCACCGAAGCCTTCTGCGTGATCCGCGAATCGATGAAGGCAAACGATGTCGTCGGCGTTGCGCGACTTGTTCTCTACCGACGAGAGCGCGCGGTCCTCCTGGAACCGCAGGGCAAGGGCATCGTCCTCTGGACACTGCATTTCGGCGACGAAGTTCGCCCGCCGGCCGCGACACTGGATAGCCACGGCAAGGTGGATGGCACGGTGCTCTCCATGATGAAGAAGCTGGTCAAGGATCGAACGGAGGATTGGCAGCCCGCCATGGTGCAGGATCCGATCCAGAAACGCTTGCGAGCCATGATCCGTGCGAAGCAGAAGAGCCTTGTCAAAGCCACACCGCCTTCATCCAAGCGACCGGCATCCAAGCCGACGGGCAATGTCGTCAACATCATGGACGCTCTGAAAAAGAGCCTCGCCAAGGAAACGGGACGTCCGAAATCTCATTGAAAGACCGCAGCCGCTTCCGCTACTTTCGCTTCTCAAGGGGGACGGCGGCAGCGAAGAAATCCACCCATGGATCGCTGCGCAAGGCATCGAGACGTGCCGGAGCGTTGTTGACCGTGAAATAGGCCGGACCGATTTCATCGGTCAGTTCGTTCCACTCAAGCGGCATCGAAACAGCAGCGCCGGGCCGCGCACGCGTCGAATAGGCGGCGACGGCCGTGTTGCCGCGACCGTTGCGCAGATAATCGATGAAGATCTTGCCGTTCCGCTTCGCCTTCGTGGCGGTCGCGAGATACTTGTCGGGGTAATCCCTGGACATGCCGTCGGCCAGCGCCTTGGCGAAAGCCTTGACCGGCGCCCAGCCGGCCTTCGGTTTGAGCGGGCTTACGACGTGCAGCCCCTTGCCGCCGGAGTTTTTGACAAAGGCCGCCAGGCCCGCGGCTTCCAAACGCTCCTTCAATTCGTAGGCAGCGGCGATCACCTCGGCCCAGCTAACGTCTTCGGCCGGGTCAAGGTCCATCGTGATCATGTCCGGTCGCTCCCAACTCGCCGTCGTCGCCCCCCAGGGATGGATCTCCAGCACGGCCGATTGGACGAGCGCGACCATCCCGTCGAAGTCGGTGATGCGCAGCAACTTCTCGCCGCCCCTGTCCTTCGGATCGGTGATCTGCTCGATATTGGCGTTCATGCCTTTCCAGGCATGCTTCTGGAAGAACCGCTGATGGCCGGCAATGCCGTCGGGGCAACGCAATAACGCCAATGGCCGCTTGGTCACATAGGGCTCAATGAAGCGCCATACCCGTGCGTAATAGCTGACCAGTCCCTGTTTGGTGATCCCCTCCTCCGGCCAATAGATCCGATCGGGATGGGTGAGCGTGACGCTGGATTGAGGCAGTTCCTGCGCAGTCGTCGTTGTTGCTTCGGGCATCACTTCCTCTGGCGCCTTGTCTTCTCTCAACCCGCGAAACGCGGCGTGCCGCAAATTGTTGTCCGCCGACCATGCCTGAAACTCAACCTCGGCAACAAGCTTCGGTTTCACATAGACCAGCCCGCGACGCTCCTCGGGGGTGAGCTCGTCGTCGAAGGAACTCTCCGTCTGCTCCATCGCCGACAGCGTGTCATAGAGTTCGTGCGCGACATTGACGCTGAAGCCGGTTCCGACCCGGCCAACATGCTCCAGCTTGCCCTTGCGATAAACGCCCATTGCCAGCGAGCCGATCGCGTTATTCATCGCACTCGAAGGCACGTAGCCGCCGATCACCAACTCCTGCCTCTGAAGGCATTTCGATTTCACCCAGTCGCCGGTGCGTCCCGACACGTACTCGCTGTCAGCCAGTTTCGAGATAATGCCTTCGAGCCCGAGCTGGCGCGCGTGTTCCAGCACAACGGCACCCTTCTCGGTAAAGTGCTCGCTATAGCGAAGTCGCGCGTCGACGTCGGCGAGCAGGTCCGCGAGCAAGACCTTGCGATTGGTCAGCGACACTTGCTGCAGGTCGTATCCATCGAGGTAAAGCAGGTCGAAGGCGTAGAACGCGAACCGATCGTGCCGGGCTTTGCTGAGGTCATTCTGCAAGGCCGAAAAGTCCGAGGCGCCGGTTTCACGCTCGACGACGATTTCACCGTCGAGGATCGCCGCCTTCGCCGGCAGTGCCGTGAAGGCCGCGACGATTTCCGGGCCAAATTTGTCGGTCCAGTCAAGCCCGCTGCGGGTCAGCAGAGTGGCCTTGCCCTTCTCTAGCCGAACCTGCAACCGGTACCCATCGAACTTGATCTCGTGAATCCACCCTTCTCCCGACGGAGGCTTGGCCTTGAGCTTGGCAAGTTCAGGCTCGATGAAGGCAGGCAACGCCGCCTTCTCGGCCCCCTTAGGCCACACCTGACGTTTCGGTCTTGCTTGATTCGCTGCGGGCTTTGAAGAGGCGGACTTTAACGCTCCCTTGGGATGGGAGTTCCAGGTGGCGTCAGGGTGCTTCGCCACCTCCTCGATCTTGCGGCCCGTTTTCACCGATTCAGGTCGCTGCTTGAGAATGTCGCCCTTGTGGCTGGCCTCGGCATCCTCAGCCTTGATCAGCAACCAGTTTTCCTGGCGTTCACCCGGCTTGCCGTGCATGCGGACCAGATGCCAGCGGCCGCTCAGTTTCTCGCCGTCAAGGTCGAATTCGAGATGGCCCTTCTTATAGCCCCTGTGCGGATCGCCGTTCGGCGTCCATGTGCCGCGATCCCAAACCAGCACGGTGCCGCCTCCGTACAGGCCCTTCGGGATGATGCCTTCGAAGTCGCCATAATCAAGCGGGTGGTCCTCGACATGGACGGCAAGGCGCTTTTCATCGGGGTTGAGGCTTGGACCGCGCGTAACGGCCCAGCTTTTCAGCACGCCGTCGAGCTCGAGTCGGAAGTCATAGTGGAGCCTCGACGCGTTATGCTTCTGAATGACAAAACCGAGCGCGGCCTGCGCTGGAGGCTTGCCGACACGCCTGCTCCCGCGCGGCTCCGGTGTTACCTTGAAATTGCGTTTGGCTTGATAGGCCTGCAGAGCCATCGTCAGCTCGCCTTCGTCTGTCCGCTATCTGCCCGCGCTGCCTTTCCGGCTCGCGGCTTGGCGCTCAGCTTGGCGCTCTGGCGCAGAGCGTCCATGAGATCGATGACCTTGCCCTGCGGCTTCGGCTTGGCCTTCGGCAGCTCCCTGCCCTCGATCTTCGCCTTGACCAGCTCCGAGAGCGCCATCTCGTATCGATCCTCGTATTCCTGGGGAACGAAGGTGCCCTTCTTTGTGCCGATGATGTGCCCGGCCAGTTCGAGCATTTCCTTGTCGAATTTCATCTCCGGAATGTCCTTGAAGACCGTCTCCGGCTTGCGCACCTCGTAATCGAAGCTCAGCGTCGTTGCGATGATATAGTCGTCCTGCGGCCGGATCAGTACGGTACGGTTGCGACGGAAGAGCACTGCTTCCGCGATCGCGGCGACCTTCTGATCGCGCATGGCGCGGGCGATCAAACCGAGCGCCTCCTCATCATCCTCGCTGACGGGCGCCAGGTAGTAGGGCTTGTCGAAATAGAGCTTGTTGATCTCGCTGTAGGGTACGTAATTCTGGACGTTGAGGACCTTGTCGCTTTCCGGCATGACGCCAGCCATCTCCTCGCCCTCGATGACGATGTATTCGCCATTGTCCAGCTGGTATCCCTTGACCTGGTCATCCCGCTCCACCGCCTTGCCCGTCTCGCTATCGACGAACTGCCGTTCCACCCGATGACCGGTCTTCCGGTTGATGATGTTGAACGAGATACGGTCCGAGGTCGAAACCGCCGTATATAGTCCCACGCTGCAGACAAGGTCTCCGACCTTGAGATGGCCTTTCCAGCTTGCCCGCGCTGCCATGACATTCCCCCTCAGTTGTCGTTTTGCAGTTTGCGTTTGCGCCGCTCGTCAATGGCTACGATCTTCTCGACGGAGGCGATGTCATCGCTGGTGACGACCGGAACCGGATCGGAAGCGATGGCCTCCAGGACTTCGTCCGAGAGTCCCCCATTGCGAATGACCCATTCCAGCGTCTCGCGAGTCTGACGCTCTGCCTTGAGCTGAGCATAGAGCGCGATGATCAGCCTGTCCCGGGCATCCACCTGCTTGCTCTTGCGATCAATTTTCCGGATCTGAGGCACCTGATCACCCGCCCGCTTCGGCAACGAAGGGATTCAATGGATTGGAAGCGAAAAAGTTCCGGCGCACCGCTGCGAGCGCCAGATTTTTTCATTGTTTGCAACCTGATCGGGCCAAAGCGGAACCGCCGACGCCCTTCAGGCGCTGTCCTCAGTGTTTTGCCGATCCGGTCGGGATGCTGGAACCAGTTGCCGAGACTGGGTCGCTGGCTGGAAATGTGCCTTCCAATCCCTCGTCCAGCTGTTCTTCCATTGCGGTCTGATCGCCGGCGGCACGAGCGCTCGGCCGTGCCTTCAATCGGCCGGCGCTGGCCTCTTCCGTGTCGGCGGTAGCCATCTCCGCCATGACAGCCTGGGCTCGTTCAATCGCATTCCTTGAGTTGAGGGTTTGCTTCTCGTCATTGCGCAATTGGACGGAAACGATCTCCCCTCCGTCGCCCACGAATTCAATTGTGAAACCGAGTTTGCCGCCCTTCTCGGGTATGACCTGCGTGCCGACGACCTGCATGACGCTCTCCTTCAGCTCTGCTTCCGGAGGAAACGAGCAGCCGCAACCGAATGTTCCGAGGCACGTCGACGGCGCGATAGGCAAAAAAAAGCCACCGCTATCGACGGTGGCTGGGAGTTCGAAGGTCAAAACCTCCAGAGGGAACAGTTGCCCATCGACCGGGAGGATGGTCGACATGCGTGAGCAACTGCCGTCAATATGCGATTTTGGCGCCGTCCGCTCAATCAACGAGGCACCGAAATTCCGCTGACGCGGAAATCATCTTTCCACCGTTTCGGAAAAACGCGCGATATTCTACCTGCAACCGTCCCGGGGCGAAGCGGCATCCGTAGTTATGACGTCAGGACGTAGACTGCCTGGCCGGCCCCGTCGACTCGCGCAGGATCAGTTCGACGGGCCACAATTCGTGGATCTCCAGAGGAGACCGTCCTGACAGCAATTGCAGGACAAGATCGGCGCATCGCGTTCCTGCCGCGCGCATCGAAGACCGCGTTGCCGAAAGCGACGGCACCATGTTGTCGGCCGTCAGATACGGAAAGACGTCGTCGTGAGCGATGACCGAGACGTCCCGGCCGATCTGCAGCCCAAGCGAGCGGGCCGCGCGATAGACGCCGAGCGCCGTCATCATGGATCCGGCGACGAAGGCCGTTGGCGGGTTGGGTTGTTCGAGGAAAGATCGAGCGAAGCGGAAGCCAAGCTCGTCGGTGAAGTTCCCACTCGCCATCAGTTGCGGATCGGGCTCGATGCCATGGCTTTGTAGAGCCTTGCGGAAGCCGCTGTCCCGGTGAAGGGCATAGGTCGCGCCCGGCCGACCGTTGATCATCGCAATTCGCCTATGACCGAGATCGATCAGATGCGATGTCGCGCGCATGATCGCGGCTTCGTTGTCGATATCAAGCCAGGCGTGCGGCACGTCAATGGCCGACCGGCCATGCACGAGGAAGGGCATGCCGAGTTCGTGGAGCAGCGCGATTCGCTCGTCATTCGGTTTCGGCGAATGCACGATGATCGCGTCGACGCGCCGGCTCTCCACAAGTCGGCGGTAAAGCTGCATCTCGTCTTCCTGGTTCGGATCCGCCATCGGGATGACGAGAATGTCGGTTTCTTCCGCCACCAGCCGCTCCGCCATGCCGGCCATGAATTCGGCGAAGTGGAACTCGCCGGCACGCCCCATCACCACGCCGATCGCGCCCGCCCGACCCGTCTTCAGCCGCACCGCGTTGACGTTCGGGCTGTAGCCCAGTCTGACGGCGGCTTCCGCAACGCGGGCACGCGTGGTCTCGCTCACCTCGGGATAACCACTCAGCGCACGACTGACTGTCGTTGGAGACAATCCGACCTGTTTCGCGAACTCTTTAAGCTTCATTCAACATTGCGTCTTTCGTGCTGGTCCATCTGGCTGATCGCCGCCAAGTGCTGGTCTTGCTTATGGCCTAAGCATAGCAGCTTACAAGCAACCAAACCGTTTTCAATTTTGGATATTCCCCGAAGAGGCATTTCGACCTTTACACACAACCAAATTGAGCAGCATCTCTATGATTTTGCTTTGTTATCAATATGTGATCGCGGTTGTGCGACTTTGGCACGAGTGGCCGCTTGACTCAATATCGACCTTCTGACAACTTTTTCCAGCCAAACCGTTTTCAATTTTTCCAATGTTTGGTTCTTTTGGGAGGAAGATATGAAGTTTCGTTTCACAGCGGTCGCCGTCGCAGCCGCGTTGATTGGCGTCGCACAACCGTCCTTCGCCGCAAATATCAGCATTTCCGCCAGCTCCACAGGCAAGAACCTGGAGCTCCTCCGCAAGCAGCTCGACGCCTTCGAGAAGGAGACCGGCAACAAGGTCAGCATCGTGACCATGCCGTCCTCCTCGACCGAGCAGTTCTCGCAGTACCGCCTGTGGCTCGCCGCCGGCAACAAGGACGTCGACATCTATCAGACCGACGTCATCTGGGCGCCGCAACTGGCGGATCAGTTCGTCGACCTGAAGGATGCCGCCAAGGATGTCGTCGGCGACTTCTTCCCGTCGATCATCGCTTCGCAGACCGTGAACGGTCGCCTCGTGGCGCTACCGCTCTACACCGATGCGCCGGCGCTCTACTACCGCAAGGACCTGCTCGACAAATACGGCAAGCAGCCGCCGAAGACCTGGGACGAAATGGCGGCAACCGCCAAGGAAATCCAGGAAAATGAACGCGCCGCCGGCCAGAAAGACCTCTGGGGTTATGTGTTCCAGGGCAATGCCTACGAAGGCCTGACCTGCAACGCGCTCGAATGGGTGAAGTCGTCGGGCGGTGGCCAGATCATCGAACCGGACGGCACGATCTCCATCAACAACGAGAATGCCGCGGCAGCGCTTGACCGCGCCAAGGGATGGATCGGGACGATCTCGCCCGGCGGCGTCCTCGCCTATCAGGAAGAAGAGTCCCGCGGCGTCTGGCAGACCGGCAATGCCGTCTTCATGCGCAACTGGCCCTATGCCTATTCCCTCGGCAATGGCGCAGACAGTGCCGTCAAGGGCAAGTTCGATGTAACGACGCTTCCGGTTGCCAAGGAAGGCGACTCGCCGTCATCGACGCTCGGCGGCTGGAATCTCGCAGTCTCCAAATACTCTGAGAACCAGGACGCCGCGATCGCGCTCGCCAAGTTCCTGACCTCCAAGGAGAGCCAGAAACAGCGGGCGATCGAGCTCTCCAACCTGCCGACGCTGTCGGCGCTCTATGACGACAAGGACATCGCCGCGGCACAGCCGTTCATGCCGAACTGGAAACCAATCTTCCAGAACGCCGTTCCGCGTCCGTCGGCATCCGCCAAGGTCAAGTACAACGAGGTCTCCTCGAAGTTCTGGACCGCCGTTCACAACTCGCTTTCGGGCAACGGCACGTCCGCAGAAAACCTCGAGCTTCTCGAGGCCGACCTGACATCGCTGAAGGGCGAGAACTGGTAATCGAAGGCATCGGCAGCGGCGGGCGTCCCGCCGCTGCCCCTCCCTGAGACGCCACCGTCAATCGCCTCAAGAAGCGGGTACCACATGACTGAAGCCGCAGTTTCCCAAAGCGTCGGATCGCGAGCGCGCGCCGTCAATACCTCGTCGGACTTGCGCGCCGAGCGCATCCGTTCCGCCTGGATATTCATGGCCCCCACCCTGTTCATTCTTGCCGTCGTCGCCGGATGGCCGCTTTTCAGGACGATCTATTTCAGCTTCACGAACGCATCGCTCACCAACCTCAGCGGCGCCGAGTTCGTCGGCTTCAAGAACTACCTCTCCTGGATCACGCTGAAGAGCGGGCGCACGGTCTATAGCGGCCTGCTCGCCGACCCGAACTGGTGGAAAGCGGTCTGGAACACGATGAAATTCGCGTTCCTGTCGGTGACCATCGAAACCATCCTCGGCCTCATCGTCGCCCTGGTACTGAACGCGAATTTCCCTGGCCGTGGCATCGTCCGGGCCGCCATCCTCATTCCCTGGGCAATCCCGACAATCGTTTCCGCCAAGATGTGGGCCTGGATGCTCAACGACCAGTTCGGCATCCTGAACGACATCCTACTCGGCATGGGCCTGATCAGCCAGAAGATCGCCTGGACCGCCAATCCCGAAACGGCAATGGTCGCGGTGCTGATCGTCGACATCTGGAAGACGACGCCTTTCATGGCACTTCTCATCCTCGCCGGCCTGCAGATGGTACCTGCCGATATTTACGAGGCGGCCAAGATCGACGGCATCAATCCGATCCGCGTCTTCTGGCGCCTGACCCTGCCGCTGGTCCGCCCGGCCATCATGGTCGCCGTGATCTTCCGCATGCTCGACGCCCTGCGCATCTTCGACCTGATCTATGTGCTGACGCCGAACAACGCGCAGACGAAGACCATGTCGGTCATGGCGCGCGAAAACCTGTTCGATTTCGACAAGTTCGCCTATGGGGCGACAGCCTCGACGGTACTCTTCCTGATCATCGCGACGATCACCGTGCTCTACATGTGGCTCGGTCGCGTCAAACTCGGTGGGAGCGACCGCTGATGCTGCTGACCCTGACCAAGAACACGCTCTTCTATCTGCTCGTCACCGTCATCGTCATCATCGCGGTTTTCCCATTCTACTACGCGATCCTGACGAGCTTCAAAGCTGGTACTGCCCTCTTCGAGGTCAACTACTGGCCGACCTCGATCTCGCTTACCAACTACACGACGGTCCTGACCACAGGCAGCTTCATCCGCAGCCTCGGCAACTCCCTGCTCGTCGCAATCCTCGTGGTAGCAGCCTCGCTGCTGCTCGCCGTCACCGCATCCTATGCGCTTGCCCGCGTCAATTTCCGCGGCCGCGCGCTGCTGATGCTGACGATCCTGTCGGTCTCGATGTTCCCGCAGATCGCCGTGCTCGCTGGCCTGTTCGAGCTGATCCGCTGGATCGGCATCTTCAACACGCCCTTCGCGCTGATCTTTTCCTATATGATCTTTACCCTGCCCTTCACGGTCTGGGTTCTGACCACCTTCATGCGCGATCTGCCCATCGAAATCGAAGAAGCGGCGATCGTCGACGGCGCCTCGCCGTGGGTCATCATCACCCAGGTTTTCATGCCGCTGATGTGGCCGGCCCTGGTCACGACCGGCCTGCTCGCCTTCATTACGGCCTGGAACGAATTCCTCTTCGCCCTAACATTCACCTCATCGGACGCTCAGCGAACGGTGCCGGTTGCCATCGCCCTGCTTTCGGGCGGCAGCCAGTTCGAAATCCCGTGGGGCAACATCATGGCAGCATCCGTCATTGTTACGGTCCCTGTCGTTGTCCTGGTCCTGATATTCCAGCGGCGCATCATTTCCGGCCTCACCGCCGGCGGCGTCAAAGGTTGAAGAAAGCACGATATGGCACAGATTCGACTCGACAATATCCGCAAGAGCTTCGGTGCGCTTGAAGTCATCAAAGGCGTCTCGCTCGATATCCGCAAGGGCGAGTTCATGGTCTTCGTCGGCCCGTCCGGCTGCGGCAAGTCCACGCTGCTGCGGCTGATCTCCGGGCTGGAGGATATCACCTCGGGCACCCTTTCCTTCGATGGCGAGGCCGTCAACCGCTACGCGCCGTCGAAGCGCGGCATCGCCATGGTGTTCCAATCCTATGCGCTCTATCCGCACATGACCGTATTCGAGAACATGGCCTTCGGGATGAAACTGTCAGGACGCACCAAGGAAGAGTGCAAGGCCCGCGTCGAACAGGCAGCCGGCATGCTGCAGCTGTCGCCCTACCTGGAGCGTCTGCCACGCCAACTGTCGGGCGGCCAGCGCCAGCGCGTTGCGATCGGCCGCGCCATCGTCCGCGACCCCAAGGTGTTCCTGTTCGACGAGCCACTGTCCAACCTCGATGCGGCTCTGCGCGTCGCGACGCGTTTGGAGATCGCCAAGCTTCACCGCAGCATGCACGGCACGACGATGATCTACGTCACCCATGACCAGGTCGAGGCGATGACGCTCGCCGACCGCATCTGCGTTCTGCGGGACGGCGTCGTCGAGCAGGTCGGTACCCCGCTCGAACTCTACGAGACGCCGAATTCCGTTTTCGTCGCCGGCTTCATCGGTTCGCCGAAAATGAACTTCCTGACCGGTGAGTTCTCGGCACCCTACAATGCCCACACCATCGGCGTTCGCGCCGAGCATATGGAGATCGTTCAGCAGGACGCCGCCTGGAGCGGCACCGTCATTCATTCCGAAATTCTCGGCTCCGACAGCTTCGTTTATCTCGACATCGGCACATCGGAGCCGCTTGTCGTGCGGGAAACGGGTGTCTCCGGCCACCAGCCCGGCCAGAAACTCGGGGTTTCCCCGATGGCTGGCCGTGTTCATCGCTTCGACCAATCCGGACGCGCGCTCGAGAGGGTGCTCCTTAAAGGCGCGGCCTGACATCCACCCAAAACCACAGGATCCGCCTCGCCTCCCATCGAGGTCGATCCACCATCTGCATGAAGGAGCAAGACCTTGCCTATTCGCACCATTGTCTGGGGTGAAAACATCCACGAGACCACCAATGCCATCGTTCGGGGCATCTATCCCGAAGGCATGCACACCACCATCGCCAACGCGCTGAATACCGATCCGGCGATCCAGGCGACGACGGCCACGCTGCAGGAGCCCGAGCACGGCCTGACGGAAGCCCGCCTTGCCGAAACCGATGTCCTCACCTGGTGGGGCCACAAGGATCACGGTGCGGTGTCCGACGTTGTCGTCGAGCGCGTCGCCAAGCGCGTCTGGGAAGGCATGGGCCTTCTCGTCCTGCACTCCGGCCACTTCTCGAAGATCTTCAAGCGTCTGATGGGCACCCCCTGCGCGCTGAAGTGGCGCGAAGCCGGCGAGCGCGAGCGTCTGTGGACGATCAACCCGCGCCACCCGATCGCAGCCGGCATCGACGAAAACTTCGTTCTCGAGAACGAGGAAATGTACGGCGAGCAGTTCTCCGTGCCGGAGCCGCTGGAAACCGTCTTCATCTCCTGGTTCCAGGGCGGCGAAGTCTTCCGTTCGGGACTTACCTGGCGTCGCGGCGCCGGTAACATTTTCTACTTCCGCCCTGGCCACGAAACCTATCCGACCTATCATGATGCCAACGTTCAGAAGGTACTCATCAACGGCGTGAAATGGGCTTATAACCCACAGGGCGATCTGAAGAGCATCACCGATGCCCCGAATGTTCCGGTCGAAAAGGCTCTCGAGCCGATCGTCGAACGCGGCCCGCGACTGCATCAGGCCGGCGAAGCCGGTTACCGCTGAGGAGCACACATATGCGACTACTCGTTCTTGGCACCGGCTCGATGGCCAGAAACCAGGTTGCCAACTTCCTCGCCATCGACGGCGTGGAAGTTGTCGGCGCCGTCGATACCGACCCGGCGCGCCTCACCGAATTTGCCGATCACTTCCACATCGAGAAGCGCTTCCAGACGCTCGAGGAAGCGATCGCATGGGGTGAATTCGACGCGGCCACCAACGTCACGCCTGATCGCATCCACCACGCGACGAGCCTGGCGCTGATATCAGCCGGCAAGCACGTCTTCTGCGAAAAGCCGCTGGCCGAGCATTACGACCACGCCTTGGAGATGACGGAAGCCGCAGAGGCTGCCGGCGTCATCAACATGGTCAACCTCACCTATCGCAACGTCGCTCCGCTGCAGCGGGCCCGCGAAATGGTATTGGCGGGAGAACTCGGCACCATCAGGCACGTCGAGGCCTCCTACCTGCAAAGCTGGCTGGTCTCGCGCGCCTGGGGCGACTGGCGCACGGAATCGCGCTGGCTGTGGCGCCTGTCGACCGGTCACGGCTCGAACGGCGTGCTCGGCGACGTCGGCATCCACATCCTCGACTTCGCCGCTTATGGCGCGGCGACCGATATCGACCACGTCTTTGCCCGCCTGAAGACCTTCAACAAGGCACCGGGCGGCCAGATCGGCGAGTACCTGCTGGATGCCAACGACAGCTTCACCATGTCGGTCGATTTCACCAATGGTGCACTCGGCGTCATCCATGCGACCCGCTGGGCAACCGGCCATCTCAATGAGCTGAAACTTCGCATCTATGGCGAAAAGGGCAGCCTTGAGGTCATCCATCGCCCTGACGGTTCCGAACTGCGCGGCTGCTTCGGCGAGGACATCGAGACCGCCACCTGGCGCGACATCGAGGTCCCGGCTGTTCTGACCAACTATCAGCGCTTTGCGGAAGCCGTCAGAACCGGAAAGCAGGACGACCCGACCTTCCGCCACGCCGCCAATCTGCAGAAGGTCCTCGACCTTGCGATCGTATCGGAGAAGGAGCGGCGGGAGCTCAATCTGCTGGAGGCCTCCGAGCAGGATAGCCCGGCAGACAAGCGGATACCGCCGCTGACCGTCGTGGTCTGACAAAAGCACCTGCGAAAAAGCCAGGCACCTTGATGCGGACATTCATACGACTGTCTCCGTCATGCCGGCCTTGAGCCGGCATCCAGCCGCACGGCGTCCGCGGTGCGAAAAGATCTTTCGCGCGCAAGGACTTGCGCGCGCTGGACCCCGGCTCATGGGCCGGGGTGACGACGGATGGGACATCCGCTTCGATACGCCACAGGAGTTGAACAATGCAGGCCCGCTAGCGCGGGCCTTCATCATTTCAAAACTACCGAAGACGATCCGCGAGCAAACCGATCGAAGCCGCATCGGCATTGGCGAAAGCCAGGCGGAGATAGTGCTCCTGCCCCTCCCCGAAATAGCTCCCTGGCAGGCAGACGACACCGGCCTCCTTCGCCAAACGTTCGGCGACAGCGGCTGAGCTGAGCTCCGCGAACGGGTGGCGGATGAACGCGAAATAGGCGCCAAGCGCACCGATCTCCCAGCCAGGCAATCCGGACATGACGGCCCGCAACGCATCCGCGCGGCGCGCAATCTCCAGGCGATTTCCCGCCCGCCAATCCGCAAGAATCGGCATTGCCGCGGCGACGGCAACCTGCGCAGCGCGCGGCGCGCAGATTTGCATGTTGTCCATGACCTTGGTGATCTCGGCAACGACGTTGACCCCGGCCGTGATCGCGCCGAGGCGATGTCCGGGAATGCAGAAGGACTTCGAGAAGCTGTAGAGCAGGATCAGCGTGTCTTCCCAGCCGGGGATGCCAAGCAACGGATGAGGGGCGCCATAGCCTTCGGGGAGGAAGTCGCGATAGGTCTCGTCGACGATCAACCACGCCCCATGCTTGCGACAGAGGTTAAACAGTTCCAGCAGCAGCTCAGGTGGATAGACAGCGCCCGTCGGATTGTTCGGCGTGACCACCGCCAAGACCTTGGCGCCGGTCGCCAGCGCCTTTTCAGCCGACTGCACCTCGGGCAGGAAGCCATTCTCCGCATCGCAGTCGACCAGAACGCGCTTGATGCCGAGCATCGACAGCGTCGTCTCCTGGTTGAAGTAGAACGGATTGGTCAGCGCCACCGTATCGCCAGCTCCGGCGAGCGCGATTGCCACTGACATGAATGCCTGGTTGCAGCCCGCGGTAATATGGATGTTGGCGGCGGAAACCGGAGCCCCATAGACGTCAGACATATGCCGGGCATAGGCGTCTCTCAGCACGCCCTCGCCCTCGATCGGCCCATAGCCCGTCGTCTTCGGCGAAGACGCTGCTTCGCCAAGCAGCCGCAACATTTCGGGATGGGCTGGATAGCCGGGCACCGCCTGCGAAAGATCAACCAACGGCCCCTTGCCGCCCTTGTATTCGCGAGCCCAGGCGAGCACCGAGGGAATGGGAGGCGGAGACAGGCGGGAAACAAGCGGATTGGCCAAGGCAGACATGCAGATCTCTTCTCGAACGAGGTGAACCATCACTCCTGCACGGAATGGGCTTCCTCGGCAACCTGCATTCAAGAATGCCGCACAGGGATCGTCAGGAGCCGCAGCAGGCCTTGAGCTTGGACAGCTTCGGCACCTCGATATGCCTGTTGGCGACGATCGAGATAACGCCGTCGGTTCTCAGTTTCGACAACTGGCGGGAAACCGTTTCGACGGTCAGCCCCAGGAAGTCGGCAATGTCGGCCCGCGACAGCGGCAGCTCGAACCGGCGCTTGTCGCCGACAGTTTCGGGGTCGAGATGGGTGGCGATCAGCAACAGGAAACTCGCAACCTTCTCGGCAGCCGTCTTGCGCCCGAGCGTCACCATCCAGTCCCGCGCTTCGTCCAGCTCACGCAGCGCCTGCGCCATCAGTCGCTCGGCCAGCGCGGGATTGCTCTTGACCATGCGCTCCAACGCAGCCTTCGGAATGCGACAGAGGTTGACGTCTGAAGCCGCCTCCACCGACACGGCATTCTCATTCGCATTCAGCCTGCCGAGAAGATCGGGAGCGAACTGCAGGCCGACGATCTGCTGTCGCCCGTCTTCCAGCCTCTTCGTAAGCTTCACGACGCCGCGGATCACGGTGGCATAGGATTCGGCTGGCATCCTCTCGCCGGCGAGCTCGTCGCCGGATTGGTAATTGACCAGGCGTGTGTGCGCGGAAAGCGTCAGTAGTTCCTCGGCGCTGAGCGCGCCGCACACGCCCTTGTGGCGGATCTCACAGCTCATGCAACGCACTGGTATGTTTGAATTATGTATGTCTTTGCGCATCAAATCAGCTCCGCGCAAAAGCATAGACCACAGCCATGGCGAGAGAACAGCAATTTCTTGATCGTGGTCAAAGTGTCACGATAAAGGCGCGCTGTAGCCTTCCCGATGGTGACACGCCAAACCGAACTTACGCCGCTACGCCGCCTCGGGCACCAAATTGCCGCAGGCCTCACTTGCCGATTGCCCAGACAGCCGACCGGATTATAGTGATTTCAGAAATTTCTGAAATTACAGACATTACGGAGACCGATATGAATCTCCCACCGCTCGTTCAATCCTTTGTTCTGCATTTCGGTGAAATGGGCTCGCGCTGGGGCATCAACCGCACGGTCGGCCAGATCTACGCCCTGCTCTACGTGTCGCCTTCACCGCTCTGTGCCGAGGAAATTGCCGATGCCCTCAGCATTTCGCGCTCGAACGTCTCGATGAGCCTTCGCGAACTGCAGACTTGGAACCTCGTCCTGCTGAAACACAAGCCGGATGACCGGCGCGACTTCTTCACCACGCCCGACGACGTATGGCAGATTCTGCGAACGCTGGCTGAAGAGCGCAAGAAACGCGAGGTCGATCCGACGCTCTCGGTGCTGCGGGAAATCCTGATGCAGCGCCCGGCAAGCGACGCCGAGCGCCATGCCCAGGAACGCATGAGCGAGATGCACGCCCTGATCGAGCAGCTAACGCATTGGTACGAAGACGTAAAACAACTTGAAACAGAGCGGCTTGCAACGTTACTCTCCTTAGGTGCGAAAGTGACGAAGCTGCTAGAGGCCAAGGACCGAGTCGTTTCGCTCGGACGCGGCCGCCGGCCCAATCCTGCGAACAAGAGTTAGCGCTATGGCAAGTGCTTACTTAGACGCAAACGGAAAGCAGGCTTTCGGCAAGCCGTCGAAACCTGTGCCCAGACATGGTGGGCTGCGCAAGGCAGCGGCCGTCCAGACCCTGGCATCGCTCATCTGGATCCCGCAGGCAGCGCTTCTCGCAACGGCAGTCGGCCGAATCGCGAACGGTGGCGGCTTCAACGACGTCTTGTGGCTCGCCATCTATATTGCGCTGCTCGGGATAGTAAAAAGCTGCCTCGAGGCCACCGGCGGCCGCATGGCATTTCGCGCAGCGCGCGCCGAATTGTCGACGCGGCGTGAACTGGCCGTCGCAGCCCTCGCCCGACGCTCGCCGATCGACGGCACAAGACCTAGCTCCGGCGAAGCCGCAAGCATCATCGGCGAACAGGCCGAGATGATCGTACCCTATCTCTCGCGCTTCCAACCCGCCCGCTTCAAGGCGAGTGCAGTGCCGCCCGTCATCCTTGCCTGCATGTTTCCCATTTCCTGGATTGCAGCTCTCATTCTCTTTTTTGCCATGCCCCTGATCCCGATCTTCATGGCATTGATCGGCTGGCGTGCGCAGGCGGCGAGCGAGAAGCAGTTGGCGGCGACTGGCGGTCTCAACGGTTTCCTCCTCGACCGCCTGCGTGGGATGGCCACGATCCGTTCGCTTCGTGCCGTCGATGCCACCGCGACGAGGCTCAGAGCCGATGCAGACTCGCTGAAGGCCCGCACCATGGCCGTCCTGAAGATCGCCTTCTTGTCGTCAGCGGTTCTGGAGCTTTTCGCTGCGCTGGGCGTCGCGCTGGTCGCCGTCTACGTCGGCTTCTCCCTGCTCGGCGAGATCCGCTTCGGTGCCTGGGCCGGCGGTTTCGACCTGACGAGCGGTCTCTTCGTGCTGCTGCTTGCACCCGCCTTCTTCGAGCCGCTGCGCGAGCTCTCGGCTGTCTGGCATGACCGGGCGGCCGGCGAAGCGGCGATCAAGGCGATCGATGCCCTGAGTGCGGATGGCCTCCAACTGCCCATCGTCAGCGATGCTTCCACACCCGATACAGCAACCGGTGCAATCCGTCTGGAGAATGTCGGCTTCCGCTACAGCGAGGGGAGCAACGCCGCGATCGATGCCTTCAATCTGAGCATTCGTCCCGGTGAGCACGTTGCGCTGCTCGGCGCCAGCGGCTCTGGCAAATCGACCCTGCTCGCACTGATCGCCGGCCACGCGGCCTGCGAGACCGGCAGCGTCACCATCGACGGACAACCAGCCAGCCCCGCCCTTCAGGCCAAGATCGCCTGGGTCGGCCAGAAGCCGCATATTTTTGCCGGCACGGTCGCCGGCAACATTTCCCTCGGCCGGCCGGGCGTCTCCATGCAGGCCGTGGCGACAGCCCTTGATCTCGCCAAGCTCGGCCGCTTCGCCCAGAGCCACGCTCGCCGTCCGCTTGGCGATGGTGGCACGGGAGTGTCCGGCGGCGAAGCACTGCGCATCGCCATCGCCCGCGCCGCCTGTAATGCGGAGGGCTGCATCGTACTTGCGGACGAGCCGACCGCCCATCTCGACGCCGAAACCGCACGCGACATCACCGAGAGCCTGCTCGCTCTGGCCAGGGGCCGCACACTTGTCGTCGCAACCCATGACCCACAGCTTGCCGCACGCATGGACCGGACGGTCGTCCTCGATCGCGAAATTGCACGGGAGGCCGCCGAATGAGCACATCGCTTTCCAGCCTCAAGCCGATCGTAAGGCTTTTCCTGACCGAACGCCGCCGCGGCCTGCTCCTCGGGGCCGCACTCTCCGCAACCACCGTTTCCGCGGGGATTGCCCTGCTCGGCCTCTCCGGCTGGTTCATCACCGCAACCGGCATCGCCGGACTTTCGGCGGCAACGATTGCCACCTTCGACGTCTTCATGCCATCGGCCGGCATTCGCCTGCTTGCGCTCGGCCGAACCGCGTCACGCTACGGCGAACGGCTGGCCACTCATGACTCAACGCTGAGCGTCCTCGCCGCGCTGCGCGAACGCCTGTTCCGTGGATGGGCCGCGCCCGGTGCCGCACGCGAACTCGCGCGTCGGCCGGCCCGCCTGCTCTTCCGCCTGACGGGCGACATCGACGCGCTCGATTCCCTTTACCTGCGCGTGCTGGTACCCGCAGGCGTCGCAATCGTCGCAGCGATTGCAACAATCGTCGCGCTGGGTCTCATGGATCGGCTTTTTGGACTGGCTGCCGGCAGCGTCCTGCTCGTCGCAGGTCTGGGCATTCCGCTGTTTGCCGGGCGCCGGGCAACGAAGCACGCCCGCCGACGCACCCACGGCATCGAAGCCATTCGCGCCCGCACCATCGATCTCGTCGCCGGGCAGACAGACTTGCTGATGGCCGGACGCCTCGACGCGCAGCGTGCGGCGATTGCCGGTGCCGACCGCTATGCCGCTGCCGCCGACGACCGCTTGAACCGCATCGAAGCCGGCGTCACAGTCGGCCTTGGTTTCACCGCCACTGCGTTGCTGACCGGTGCGCTGCTGGCAGTCGCGGCATTGGTCCATGGGGGCGCAGTCAGCCCACCAGTCGCCGTGCTTGGAATCCTGATCGCCTTCGCCGCTGTCGAGCCCTTTGGTGCCTTGCGCCGTGGGGCGATGGAACTTGGCCGTACGCTTATGGCTGCCCGCCGCATCGCGCCCCGCCTGTCGGCAGATGATGAAGAGCTACACCACAACGCCGGGCCACTTCCCGGCTTTGCGCTTCGCCTGAGCCGCGTCAGCGCGGGACACGACACGGAAACACCCGTGCTTCACAGCATCGATCTCGACCTGAAATTGGGGGAAAGGCTCGCCCTGGTTGGCATCAG
The DNA here is from genome assembly GCA_900466985.1 of Hyphomicrobiales bacterium. GTDB lineage: Bacteria > Pseudomonadota > Alphaproteobacteria > Rhizobiales > Rhizobiaceae > Rhizobium. The sequence goes on along the minus strand of UBOA01000014.1, from coordinate 95,059 downwards.
CGGCGCCGGAAAATCAACACTTCTTTCCCTCCTCGCAGCCGAAATGCGCGCCAGCCAAGGAATCGTCGAATGCCTCGACGCCACCCTGCTCACGCAGCGCACGGAGCTTTTCCAAGATAGCCTTCGCGGCAATCTCCTGCTTGCAAGCCCCGATGCACCAGACGCCGCCCTGCGCGAGGCGCTCGCCGCCGCGGGCCTCCTGCAGGATGTCGCAGCCTTGCCGCGCGGCCTCGATACGCCGCTTGGCGAAGGCGGCATGGGGCTCTCGGGTGGCCAGTCGCGCCGCCTTGCCCTCGCCCGCCTCTTCCTGCGCGACACGCCGCTCTGGCTGCTGGATGAACCGACGGAAGGTCTCGATGGCGCCACCGCGCGCGACGTCATCCGCCGTCTGGTGGAGAAGGCGAACGGACGCTCGCTCGTCATCGCCACGCATATCCGTCGCGAAGCCGCGATAGCCGATGCCATCGCGGTCATGGAGGACGGTCGCATCACAGAAGTTTCACGCCGTGGAGAGACGGCGTTCGAAAAGGCTTTGAACCGGTTGAGACCGGACTGAGGCACACCGCATGACTGCCAGGCAATCCGGCTTGGCGGAAACTCTTCGTACCCCATGGGGCCGTGGGAGAAAGACAATGGAACTAGACATCGTCGCGCTATCGCGCTTCCAATTCGCGCTGACCGCGCTTTACCACTTTTTATTCGTACCCTTGACGCTCGGACTCTCCGTGCTGCTCGCCATCATGGAGACCGTCTACGTCATGACGGGCCGCCACATCTGGCGACAGATGACGAAGTTCTGGGGCATACTCTTCGGCATCAACTTCGCGATCGGTGTCGCCACCGGCATCGTCATGGAATTCCAGTTTGGGATGAACTGGAGCTATTACAGCTATTATGTCGGCGATATTTTTGGTGCCCCGCTCGCAATCGAGGGGCTCATGGCCTTCTTCCTTGAGGCAACCTTCGTTGGCCTGTTTTTCTTCGGATGGGACAAGCTGTCGGGGGTTGGTCACCTTATGGCGACATGGTGTGTGGCACTCGGTTCCAATTTCTCGGCGCTGTGGATTCTCGTCGCCAACGGCTGGATGCAGAACCCGGTCGGCTCGGCGCTCAATCCGCGGACAATGCGCATGGAAATCACCAGCTTCTTCGACGTGGTCTTCAACCCTGTCGCCCAGGCGAAGTTCGTCCATACCGTCTCGGCAGGCTACGTCTGCGCGTCGATCTTCGTTCTCGGTGTATCGGCTTGGTACCTCCTCAAGGGCCGCCACCTCGAAATGGCGAAGCGCTCGATGACAGTTGCGGCATCCTTTGGCCTTGCCTCGGCACTGTCGGTCGTCGTGCTCGGCGATGAAAGCGGTTACCTCGCAACCGAAAACCAGAAGATGAAGCTCGCCGCCATCGAAGCAATGTGGAAGACGGAACCAGCGCCTGCCGCCTTCACCGCCTTCGGCTTCCCCGATCAGGACGCGCGCGAGACACATTTCGCCGTTCACATTCCCTGGGTCATGGGTCTGATCGGCACACGCTCGCTGACGACGGAAATACCCGGTATCGACCAGCTGGAACGGGAGGCTGAAGGGCGTATCCGCGACGGCATCAAGGCTTACGACGCGCTGATGCAGATCCGTGCCGCCGCAACGCCGGACGCGGTTGCACCTCAACTCCGCACCTCCTTCGAGGAACTGGGGCATGAGCTTGGCTATGCCCTTCTTCTGAAGCGCTATGTCGACGATCCGCGCCAGGCGACTGACGCCCAGATCACCCAGGCGGCGCGCGACACCGTTCCGCATGTGCCGACGCTCTTTTGGTCGTTCCGCGTCATGGTCGGGCTCGGCATGTTCTTCATCGTCCTGACGGCGACCTTCTTCTGGCTGTCGGCACGGCGCCACCTGGATAAGTATCCCCTGCTGCTGATGATCGCCGTCTTCGCCATCCCGCTCCCCTGGCTTGCCATTGAAGCAGGCTGGGTCGTCGCCGAGATCGGCCGCCAGCCATGGGTCATTGAAGGTGTGCTGCCGACCGCAATGGCCGTGTCGAGCCTTGGCGCAAGCACGGTTCTGCTGACGATCTGCGGCTTTGCCGCGCTCTATACAGTGCTGATCGTCGTCGAGATGACGCTGATGATCAGAGCCATCCAGAAAGGACCTGAGCCGGACAATGAGCCGGAAGCCGAGCTGATCTCCGAAACCCTCGTACCAGCCGCGGAGTAACGATCATGATCCTGCACGAACTCATAGACTACGAAATCCTGCGCTTGATCTGGTGGCTGCTTCTCGGCGTGATCCTGATCGGCTTTGCCGCCACGGATGGCTTCGACCTTGGCGTCGGCACGTTGCTGCCGTTCGTCGCAAAGACGGATACGGAGCGCCGTATCGCCATCAACACGATCGGCCCTGTCTGGGAAGGAAACCAGGTCTGGCTGATCCTCGGCGGCGGCGCGATCTTCGCCGCCTGGCCGCCGCTTTACGCGGTCTCGTTCTCCGGCTTTTACCTCGCGATGTTCGCGATCCTCCTCGCGCTCATCCTGAGGCCGGTAGGCTTCAAATATCGTTCGAAGGGCGAGAGCGCCCGCTGGCGCAACAACTGGGACTGGGCGCTGTTCATCGGCGGTTTCGTTCCGTCGCTGATCTTCGGAGTCGCCGTCGGCAATGTGCTGCAGGGCGTACCCTTCCGCTTCGACCCGGCTGACATGCGCATCTTCTACGAGGGGTCGTTCTTCGGGTTGCTGAACCCATACGCGCTGCTTTGCGGCCTGCTTTCGGTCGCCATGCTCGTCATGCACGGTGCAGCCTGGCTGGTCCTGAAAGCCAGCGGTCCGGTCGCGGAGCGTGCAAGAAGCTACGGCAGCCTGGCCGCGCTTGCCGTGATCGCCCTCTTCGCGCTCGGCGGAATCTTTTTGGCGCTTGGTGTAAACGGCTACAACATCACCAGCGAGATCGATCCGGCCGGTCCGTCGAATCCGCTCCTCAAGACGGCAGCGCATGACGGCTCGTGGCTGGCCAACTACGGCACCTATCCGTGGATGATGATTGCGCCGGTCCTGGGCTTCCTTGGAGCCGCGGCAGCCTTTGTCGCCATGCGGGCGAAGTGGGAAGTCGCAACGCTGCTTTTCAGCAAGCTCTCGATCTTCGGAATCATCTCGACCGTCGGTCTCTCGATGTTCCCGTTCATCCTGCCCTCGTCGCTCGAGCCAAACTCGAGCCTGACGGTGTGGGATGCCTCGTCGAGCCACACGACGCTATTCGTCATGCTTGTCGTGTCGCTGATTTTTCTGCCGATAATCATCGCCTACACTTCCTGGGTCTACAAAGTTCTCTGGGGCAAGGTCGATGAAGGGACGGTCAACGACAAGAGCGGCCACGCTTACTAAAGGAGAAAGACGATGTGGTACTTCGCATGGATCCTCGGCCTGCCTCTGGCCGCCGCCTTCGCCGTCCTCAATGCCATGTGGTACGAACTGATGGACGACGAGGCAAAAAAGAAGAAGCAATAGCGACTTCTGTTTGTCTGCCTGGCAACAGAACAGACGGGGACGCGCTCGACCGGTGCGTCCCCTTTTGCTTTTGCTTGCGCGGCCTCATCGGAATCTCGGCTGTAGTAGGCAATCCTCGTTCGCGAGCGGGAGAAATATCACTGAGCCCGAAAGGGTTCAGTAGCTCGCCTCGACGAAAATCCGCGCTATAGCCTCGACACCGGCCTGATCTTCAGCATCGAAGCGGGACGCGGTCGGGCTGTCGAGATCGATGACACCGAGGATCTTGCCGTTGTGATGGAGCGGCACGACGAGTTCCGAACGGGACGCAGCATCGCAGGCGATATGCCCGGGAAAGGCATGCACGTCCTCCACGAGGATCGAAGTCCCCTTCTCCACAGCCGATCCGCAAACTCCCCGGCCAACGGCAATGCGGACACATGCCGCCTTGCCCTGGAACGGCCCGAGGACCAGCTCGCTGTCCGACTTCAGGAAGTAGAAGCCAGCCCAATTCAGATCCGGCATCATTTCGAACATGAGAGCCGAGGTGTTCGCGGCGTTGGCGATCGTATCGCTTTCACCGTGCAGCAAGCCCTTCAGTTGCTGGCTGAGCTCCCCGTAGAAATCGGCCTTGTTGGCGGAATTAATGGTCGCAGCTTGAAACATGTCCGTGTCGCTTCTGTTTTTGTGGTGAGCGTCGATATAGTGACACGCATGCCGATTGCCAAACGCAATTGTGATGGCCGGGACGGAGCACCGTGTCACTAGATGGTGATAGTTATCGCCAGCCACCTTGTCGGTCGATGATCCGACTCTATCTAGTTCCCTATCACGACCTATTGCGGTCGTGACCCAAGTCGGCCGGCAGCTGCGGTTTGCGCACACGGCGATATCGGGCGATGGTCAGGTAACGCGCCTGCCGCCCCTCATTGTTAGGGCATTCCGACGAGCGGAGCAGCTATGTCGACCAGAGCTGCGCACGAAGTCATGAAACCGCTTCGGCTGGGCAGATAGATCCATTGATTTCAAGCAGAGGTAAGAACGATGACACCGGAAGACAGACGGGCGGTCTTTAGCCACCGCCAGATAGCGGCAATCATTGAAGGTATCATGCAGGAAGATGGCACCGAACTCCCGATCACGGGAAAATCACTTGGCGAGGCGATCCTTTTCGTATCGGAGGAAGCGGCAACCAGCGCGTCCAGCGCCCATGTCATTTACGGCGAGAACGGCTCGCTTAGCTATACCGATTGCCTGAGTGTTTACCGCGACTATGGCGTGGCCCTTCGCCAGACCCCGAACTAGAACCAGCACGCTGGGCGTTCACGCCCAGCGTTCCTCCCAGAGCAAAAGGATGCAGTCGAGATGGCCAAGCGGAGTGCAGGCATGCTGATCTACCGCCTCCGCGATGGTAGCTACGAGGTCCTCCTGGTTCATCCCGGAGGCCCCTACTGGGCTAAGAAGGATATCGGCGCCTGGTCGATCCCCAAGGGCCTCGTCGAAGAGGGCGAGGATGAGTTCGATGCCGCAAGACGTGAAACCCGCGAGGAGTTGGGCATAGACGTCGAAGGCAGCTTTCATCATCTCGGGGAATACAAGCAACCCGGTGGCAAGATTGTCGTCGCCTGGGCCGTCGAGGCCGACATCGATCTGAAGGCCATTGCCAGCAATCACTTTCAGATGGAGTGGCCGCCGCGCTCCGGCGTGATGGCGGAATTTCCCGAAGTCGACCGAGCCGAATGGTTCACAATACCGGATGCGGAGCAAAAGATCCTGAAAGGGCAGCAACCGCTGCTCGCGGATTTCCTTCGACGCCAGTCAAAGAGCCCCCTGGAGATATATGCGACCTGAAGTCCGGTGAGAGCCTGGGCTTGCGATTGCGCATGGCAGCTATTCGCAATCGGCAATCGCTTTGCCGCCAGCTGTCCGTAAAAGTTAAAAGACTCTCCTCCCGGACGAATCTGATTCATGACAGCCCTCTCTTCAGCAACGCGCGGTGTTCTCGTCGCGTTTGGCGCCTATGCCGTGTTCGCGTTCAGTGACGCATCGATCAAGATTCTGCATGGCGGCGTACCCGCCTATCAGATCGCCTTCATCGGCGCGCTGTTCGGTTGCGCTGCCTTGCCCTTCATCAAAGGCAGGGATGATTCCTGGCTCGATATCGTCAGGAGCACGAACCGTACTCTGTGGCTGATGAGATTCTTTTGCGGTGCGATAGGAGCAATAGCTTCGATCATTACATTCACAAAGCTCCCGATGGCCGAGGCTTTCTGTCTGCTGTTTCTTCTGCCGTCCTTCGTAACCATTCTGTCCGTCATCTTTCTCGGCGAAGATGTGCGCTGGCAGCGCTGGGCGGCCGTGGTCGTCGGTTTCATCGGCGTTCTGATCGTGCTGCGTCCCGGTTTTCGCGAGTTGTCAGCTGGTCACCTTGCGGCGGCAATCGGCGGCCTGGTTGCGGCAATCTCGATCGTCATCATGCGAAAGATGGGGCCGGCCGAAAAGCGCCTGTCGCTGTACGGTGCAGCGCTGCTTGGCACACTTGCCGTCAGCGGCATACTGATGCTTTCAGAGATGGTCGTTCCAACCCCGCGACAGTGGCTGTTTATTGCAAGCTACGGCCTGCTTGGTGGGGCGGGCAACGTCATGCTGATGACCGCGGCCCGGCTGGCGCCGGCCAATCTCGTTGCCCCTCCGCAGTATAGCCAGATGCTTTGGGCCATCGCGTTCGGATATTTGATCTTCGACGACGCCATCGACCTTGCTATGGCTGCCGGCATCGTTCTCATCATCTGCTCGGGCTTGCTGACGCTGGCTCGTGAAAAGAAACGCGGCACGCCGCTGCCGCGGGCCGTCGTTTCAGCCGACAACCAGGCCCCGCTTGCGACCTCGGCCGACGAGACCGGCGACATTGAGCAACCGGCTCAAACGGCTTCGCACGCGCTTTCTCAAGCCTAAAAAGAAACCGCCCCTGCCGAAGTCGAAGACGTTGGCAAAGGCGGTTTTCTACTTTCTCAGGGTCTGGCGATCGTCGCCGTCAGCGGCGCAGGACCGGGCAGCCGCGGGCGTTGGCGAAGCTGATTTCGTCCGCGCCGCGGCGCGTCCAGCCCTCGACGATCACACGGCGAGGCGTGACGTCGACCACACGTGCACGACGGAAGCCGTAGTCACGTGCGATGTCTTCTGCCAGCCGCGGGTCACAGCCGCGCCCACGCGGCGGCGGGCGGTTATAGTCGGGCGGTGGCGGGCGGTAGTAACCGGGAGGCGGTGGCGGGCGGCCACTACCAATATAGACGTCTACCTGGGCGGAAGCCGGCGCAGTCACCCCGGCAACCGTGCCGACAACGAGCAACGTCGCAAGGCCGGCCTTGGCCAGAAATTGCATCATCGAAATTCTCCCTCGGGTACGGCAAAGGCCTTCCCCATTCGCTACATTCTTGCCGGCAAGGTCAGGTCCAACCCTTCCGGATTTGCGCATTCATATGCGATTCGCACAAAGCAGGCGGAAAATGGCGCCGGCAAGGCAAGCCGAGGGCGCCATTGTGGATGAAGTCATTTAGCGGCGGATCAGCGGGCAACCGCGAACGTTGGCGAAGACCATCTGGTCCCAGCCTCGATGGTCGCGGCCCGAAACGACGACACGGCGCGGCGTAACGTTGGTGACACGCGCAGAGCGCAGGCCGGACCAACGTGCCTTCTGAACGGCCTGCACGGGCGAGCAGGCATGCATTGGACGGTGCTGAACATGGACTGGTGGACGTCCCCATTCCGAAGCCGAGGCATTCGGCGCAGCGAACGGAATCGAGGCCAATGCGATAAGAGCGGCAAAGGAAGCCTTGGCGATGAAATGGGTCATGATACGACTCTCTAAATGGTTGCTTACATCTCCCGTACGGGATTGTGCAGACCATAACCCTATGAAAATGAATGATCTTCGAACCGGCCGTTCAGTTCAGGTTCAGCCGCCGAGATGCAGCACGATCTCGCGTCGATGCGGCCTGTCGCGGTGTTCGAACAGGTAGATTCCTTGCCATGTGCCGAGTGCGAGCTGACCGCCGATAACCGGAATGCCGATGGAAACCTGCGTCAACGCGGCTTTGATATGCGCGGGCATATCGTCGGGCCCCTCCGTCGTATGAACAATCCAACGCATCGAAGGATCGGAACTCGGCGGCACCAATCGACGGAAGAATCCGTCAAGGTCGGTGCGAACATCCGGGTCGGCGTTTTCCTGGATGAGCAGCGAGCATGAGGTGTGGCGCACGAAAACCGTCAGCAGCCCTTCGGCCGCGCCATTGGCGCGAACGAAAGATGCCGCTTCTGCTGTAAACTCGTAAAGACCTTGGCCCCTGGTGGAAATGCTGATGATCTTCTGGGGCATGAACGATGTTCCACTTGCATATCTCTTGCGAGATAAGACGTTCGGCTGACACTATGTCAGTACCGCATTTCGCCCGAACTCTCAAAGCTGCAGGAAGGGAACGAATCCACCGAAAATCATCCGTTTGCCATCAAAGATGGACTTCCACGCGTCGCCTTGAAGGCGCGGGTCTGCCATCACCTTCTTCATGATGTCGTCGCGGTCCTGGCGTGAGCTATAGACGATCCAGGAAAAGATCACGACTTCGTCATCCGCCGCCTGGACCGCGCGGGGAAACGAGGTCACCTCCCCATAAGGCACATCATCGGCGATGCATTCGACATATTCCTTGGCCCCATAGGACTTCCAGACTGCGCCGGTGGTGGCGGAAAAGGCCTTGTACGCCTCGATGTTCTTCTGCGGCACAGCCACGACGAACCCATCGACATAGGACATGTTTCTCTCCCTTAGCGTTGTTGCGCGTCCAAGGACGAACGGAGGCGGCTTGGACCGACATCCCTCTTCAACTTAAGATTAGGCAGGATCGGCGATAGGCAAGAGAATTGCCGTCGGGAATAATTTCGAGCCGACTGTCGACAGCTTCTCTGGGGCGCGACGAATGGCGAAGATTGGCGTCGCTACGCTCGGGCGTAGGCTAAGCGCCGGACAGCTCGATAGGCCGCTGCCCCTGCATGTCGGCCTCCTGGCACTGCGTGGTGACGCGCAGCGTTCGGAACTGTTCCACGAGAAAGTCGACGAGCGCCCGAACCGCTGTCGGCAGTCCTCGCGATGCAGTGAAGACGAGATAGATCGTGGCCTGCGACATCCGGTAATCTGGCAGAAGACGGACCAACCGGCCGTCGCGTATCCCCTCGGCGCAGATGTGATCGGGCAAAAGCCCTACCCCGACCCCGGCATAGATAGCCTCTAGAATCGCCGACACGCTGCGGCAACTCATGCGTGGCTTGTGCTGGTGCCGGTATCGGGTGCCATCCGGTCCGGTGAATTCCCAGACATCCAAGTCCTGCCACTCCGTCATCGGCCCGGCAAACGATACGGTTGAAGCATCGGCAAGACATTCGACGCCTTCGATCGACGGCAGCGAGCTCGCAACCTTCTGGTTGGCGACAAGGATCAAATCCACCTTGCTGAGCACGCGCATCGTCAGTTCGGAATCCGTCTCCTCGGTCAATTGTGCACGAACCGCAAGATCAAGGCGCTCATCGATGATATCGACTCGCCGATCCGTGGTGAGTATCTGTAGCTGCACCTTGGGGTATCTATTGAGAAACTCCGGAATCATGGTGCCAAGTGAGCCATCCAGCAATCCGTGCGGCACGCTTATGCGGATTTGCCCCTGCGGCTCGCCGGTTGCATCGTTGATCGCCTTTGCGGCGCGATCGGCTTCGCGTAGCATGTTTTCGCAGTGATTGTAGAAGGCGCGTCCGATTTCCGTCACTCGGAACCGGTTGACCGTTCGCTCTAACAGCCTGACACCAAGCCGCGTCTCCAACGCAGTGATATGCCGGCTGAGCTTTGATTTCGGCATGTTCAGCACCCGCCCGGCGGCGGAAAAGCCGTTGTGACGAACAACTGCGGCAAAATAGACGAAATCGTTGAGATCCTGGAAAACACCCTCTGCATTGAGCATGGGGGTACCCCTTTCAGTAAGCACGACAGGCCGGCGGCCGTTATCGCTTACCTGTCCCGGCAGATGATGCCAACCGCCACGAACAGGATTTCGTTCCAAATTTGGAACACTGCGTTCCAATCAGCGCCCTTCAATTCGACCGGCGGCGGGACTATCTGCGGGGAGATTTCCTTTGGCGCCATTGCAATGATGGCGCCAGACGCGCTCCCACGAGCCTCCGAAAACAGCACTGGCCACCGCGATGCCCCGCAGAGTTGCGGCGCAAGGTATCTTTGCGCATAAGTGATTGATATTGTTACATAAAAACCACACAAAGAGCCAAACGGCTGTCGCAACGAGGGATTTTCATACCGGGAGAATTGATAGATTTAATCAAGGATGAAATTAAGGCTTCGGCGGTTCGCTGATCCGCCCGCCGAAAGGCAGACTATCGGAACCGCCCCGTCTCCCACGGTGGCAGTTCACTCGAAAAGGAAATGGATTTTCAAATGAACATACGGATGGCTTTGCTGACCTCCGCCGCAGCATTTGCTGCTGCGTCCACGCCGGTCTTTGCTGCTGACGCAATCGTCGCCGCTGAACCCGAGCCAGTTGAATACGTCCGCGTCTGCGACGCGTACGGCACGGGCTACTTCTACATCCCGGGCACCGAAACCTGCCTCAAGGTCAGCGGTTACCTGCGTTTTGAAGTCTATGGCGGCCCGGATCAGAAGGGCACCTCGGACTGGAACGCCCGTACGCGCGCTCAGGTTCAGTTCACCGCCAAGAGCGACACCGAGTATGGTCCGCTCACCGGCGTTATCGTTCTCCGTAACAACGGCGACAAGGCTTCCACCACCTCGACCCTGGACTCGGCATACATCGATATCGCCGGTTTCCGCGCTGGTCTGTTCTACAGCTGGTGGGATGACGACCTTTCTGGCGAGCCGGACGTACTGTCGAGCTTTCAAACGCTGCACAACTCCATCCGCTACCAGTATGAAAACGGCGATTTCTACGCCGGCATCAGCGTAGACGAACTGGAAGACGGCTACTTCAAGGACGGTGAAAACCCGAACAACGTTGGCGTTGCGCTCGGCGTTGGCGGTAAGGCTGGCGTAGTCAGCTATCAGCTCATCGGCGGTTACGACACCGACAACGAAGAAGGTGCTGTCCGCGGCATGATCTTCGCTGATATCGGCCCTGGCACGCTCGGCCTTGCAGCTGTCTATGCATCTGGTCCGAACTCCTACTACGCTCAGTCGGAATGGACTGTTGCCGCCGAATACGCGATCAAGGCGACCGACAAGTGGACCATCACCCCGGAGGCCCAGTACTTCGGCAATTACGTGCCTGATCTCGACAACTTCCACGGCGACTCGTTCGACGGCCTCGGCGATGCCTGGAACGTCGGCATCACGGTCGACTATCAGATTGCCGACAATCTCTACGCCAAGGCGACTGTCGACTACACCGATCCGGATGACGCTGACGATGTAACGAAGGGCTTCTTCCGCCTGCAGCGCGCGTTCTAATCAAGCTCCCGGCGCCCTGGATCAACCCAGGGCGCCGCCTGGTACTGCGTTTTCTGATCCGATTGACCTCCGATCAGTTACGGGGACTGGTCCGGTTTCCCTGCCGGACCGTCCTTGTTTCCTCCCAAGCATCCGCAGCTCCGCGGCGAACACTGCCTTATTCGGCGCTTCGCCCATAAGCCGCACTAGCCCGGTAACTCCTCAACTGAGTCGACCCGATCGGGATAGAAAGCGAGGTGCTCCTTGATCTCGCTGACGGCCGAATACGGACTTTCATAGGTCCAGATCGCATTCGCGACCTCTTCACCACCCAGAGCGATGTTGAAATACGACGCCTCGCCCTTGTACGGGCAATAGGTATGGTGAGCGCTCGGGGTGAGAAGCGCCATATCGACATCAGCACGCGGTATGTATTGCACCGCAGGATAAGAGGCTTCCTTCAACGTCAACGCGTTGCGACTGTCGGCAATTGCCTGCCCGCGCAGCTTCACGACGACGCGCCCCGGATTGGGCGTGACAGTAATTGGGTGATCGGGACCGGGTATCTTCATCGGTTGTGCAGACATCGGCAGCTCCTTTCGGCCAGGACTCAGATATAGGAGCCGCCCCAACAAATTGCAGGATCCGCCACGGCGGGTCCTCGCTTCCGCCGCCCGTGAACGCCACCGGCAAACAACGCTACTTTGCCGCCATCGCCCGTCGCTGAAACAAGCCGAGTCCTAGGACAGCCGCCAGCACGCAGCCGACGCCGGCGACTTGGTTGGAATGCAGCGGTTCACCGAGTATCACGAAGGCCATCAACAGCGCGGAAACCGGTGCGACTGCCGTGAAAAGCGACGCCTCGACACCGCTCACACGCTCCGCCCCAGCATACCAGAGGATGAAACCGGCACCGGTCGGTATCAGCGCGTAGTAGATCACTGCCGACATCGCACCTGCCGGGAATTCCTGAGGGACACCTTCGGCCAAGACGGCTGCGACCATGGCGACGCCGAAGCCAATCCCCGTCATCAATGCAGACTGAGTCAACGCCGAGATCGGCGTGCTGAGGTTCTTGTTCAGGAGTATGAACAGGCTCTCGCAGATCACGGCTCCGAAAACGAGTGCATTGCCGAGCAGGGATCCACTTCCGGCATCCGGCGAAAGTGCAATGAACAAAACGCCGGCTGTCGCCAGCACGACCGCCAGCACCATCGACGAACGAGGCTTTTCGCGCAGAACAACGACGGAAAGCGCCCCGGCGACAACCGGCAACGTCCCGATGATGACACCCGCGTCGGCCGCGGTGGTCAACTTCAGACCCGAGATCAGCAAGGTCGTGTAGCCAACGCTGCCCGCACCGGCCTGGACGAAGACGATGATCCAGTCCCGAAGCGGCAGGCGTGGCAGGCGCGTCCCGGTCATACCCATCAAAAGCAGGAAAAACGGGAAGGCAGCGGCGAAGCGCAGAGCTGCTGCCGTGAACGGCGGCATGCCTGACGCAATGACCCGGCTTGCGATAACGGTGCTGCCAACCGTGGTCATCGCCAAAGTCAGATAGAGGTAACCTCGCAAATGTCGCTGCATCGCCTTCTCCTGTTTGCGCAGAAGAAAGACCAAAATTCTCTGGCGATCTTGTATGAAATTGCAGCGCAGTCAGGCGACGGCATTGGCATAAGCGCGCGGAGAGACCCCATACTTCCGCACAAACACGCGCGTCATGTGGCTTTGGTCGACGAAGCCGCTGGCAATGGCGGCCTCCGCCAAGGGCGCGCCGCCCGCGATCAGGCGCCGGGCAAGGTGGATGCGGCGCTGGACCAGATAGGCATGCGGCGTCATCCCGGTTGCTTTCGCAAAACCCCGCAATACCTGAAACCGGCTGAGCCGACTCGCGCGGGCCAGATCGGACAGCGAGATTGCCGCTGTTGGATCGCAGTCCATCAACTCCTGTGCGGTCCGAATGGCCTGGGGGGCACCCGGCCGATCAATCGGGACGACCTCCGCAAAGACGCCGGCGACGAATTCAAGCAGGGCTTGCTCCAGCTGCAGTCGCTGCCCTCCCTCGTTGGTCAAGAGCGCAAAGGCTGCCTCGAAATGCGCCGCAATCGCCTTGTCATGCAGCACCGGATGCGCAATCTCGACCGCCGATCGTCGTCCCTCTGTCATCTCGGAGACGTTAGCGGCGATCACCGCGGGATCGAAGTAGAGGATCCGCCACGACCTGCCCTCACCGATCGGCGTGCCATCATGCACTTCGTTCGGATTGACCGTGATGATGTCGCCGGCACCAGCCTCGACCATCCCACGCCCGCTCAGCGATTTCTGCGCACCTGACGAAACCAGCCCGATGCCGAACTGCTCATGAGTATGGCGCGCGAAGCTCTGGCCGCTGCTGGCAGCAACGGCCTCAATGCCGGCAACGGCGGACCTGAACATGCGAAATTGACTGCGGGCCATGAATGGGCTTTCAGAGATGAAGCCGCATAGTGCCAGCGCAAGCCACTGAAAACAACGACAAGCGACACCCGTCGCTGCCCATCGCCTCAAGCGATCATGCCGGCCAAAGTTCTCAATGGAGAGTTTCGCCTAAATCCTTGTCTGCCAGAATCGCCCAGACATCATCGAGCGCCGCAACCAAGATATCGGTGAGCTCGTCTCCGCGATTCTCGATAAAGGCAGCCTTGGTCGCTTCATCCTGCAGTTCGAAGAAGCGCTCGATTTCGTTCGACATCTCATTGTCCTTTCACGCGCCACCGACATGTGGCGATGGGAAAGGGTTAAAGGGACTGTCTTGCGCCGAACTGGTGAGCGCTAGTCCATCGGGAAACGGCGGCTCGCCCATTCGCTCCTGGGAACGGGATTGCCGACGGCAAAGCTGAACGATTGGATCTTCGTGGCCCCATCGTCCACCTCGCAACGGAAACTGACATCATACCAGCGGCCCGCAGCCCGAAACGCGCCTTTCCGGACCTGGAGAACGGTGCCCTTTGACAAGCGGTAGGATGGCAGGAGTTCCGGCCGATATGAGGGGGAACCATGCATCAGCTGCTGCCGAAGCTCCGTGCCGCAGAGTTGGTCGACACGAACACTCCGCGGCAGATCGCCCATTGCGGTTCTCGCCACCGGGTCATTCGTCATATTCTGCGAGAACAATGTCTTCGCCTCCGTCAGCTCGACGGGCTTGTCCGCCTGTGCGGTTGCGGTCGCATCGGGCTTCGTTGCATTGGGCGGTTTGCCCTGCTCGAAGCTGGTCTTGGCCTCGCTTTCGGCGCCGGCGGCAGGACCGTTCTTCTCGGCATGGCTATCCGCCAGGTCGACCTGAGGCAGGTCGACATCATCAGGAACCGGATTGGCCGGCGGTTCCTTGCTTTCCGGTGCCTTGGCTGCCTCTGCCGTTTGCTCTGGTTTCACCTGATCCTCCTGGGTTTCAGGCTTGGGTTCAGGTGAAGGCTTCGGCGTATCAGACTTTACACCCGCGACGGAAGCATCCCCCTCGGTCGACTTCTCCGGGCCGGTATCCTTGTCGCCAAATTCCGTCACCGGGCGCAGCACCGGCAGCGGCTGCCCCTTGCCAGACTGCTCCTTGGACTTGGCATCCTCTGCAGCTGCTGCTTCCGGTGGCTTTTCCGGCGGCTCCTCTTCCGGCGCCTTCGCCTGCTCCGGCGGCGGGGGCGGTGGTGGCGGAGGCGGCGGCTGCTCGGCCTTCTCTTGCTTCGGCGGTTCCGGCGGCTTCTCGGCCGGCTTTTCCTCCGCCTTCTTCTCCTCGGGTTTCGGCTCCTCTGGCTTGGGCTCTTCCGGCATCTTCAATTCCGGCGGCTTCTCCTCGGGTTTCTTTTCCTCTGGTTTCTTTTCTTCTGGCGGTGGCACGAGGTCGACGCTGACGGTTTCTTCTTCCGGCTGAGGCGCAGGCACGGGCAACTTCACGAGAAAGAAGGCGACGACGGCAAGGTGCAGCAGAACGGAGGCAAAGATGCCCCAGCCGAATGCTCCCCATTTCTTTCCCGAAGTCTGCTGCATGCCTACGAACGATGCCCTGCGCCACGCTACCGATGTGGCCTTTTAAGAAGGCATCATCAAGCCGTAAAACAAAAAAGCCTCATGCCACGCGAACGCAACCGTTTTCGCGCGGCACGTCGTCCACATGTTTGCGGGTGTTCGCCTCTGCGAGAAGGTCAGGGGCTATCCGAGCGAGCCTATGATCTCGCGATAGGCAGCCTCCGGAAACGCCTTTAACGTCTTGGTGCGCACATTGCCCGCCATCCCAAGCGACAGCCCGAAGCGCGCCATGACAGCATCGTCAGGCGCCTCGCAGACGGCAACCATGTCGTGATCGCCCAAGGTAAGGAAGAAATTCTGGAAGGAGCCGCCCATGTCGCCAAGCAGCTTCTTTGCCGCGTCCAGGCGCTTTGCCGAGTCGCGAACGTTGCGAATGCCCTGATCCGTCCAATTAATAAGCACGATGTAAGTGGTCATTGCACACCTCCCACCGGAGGGTCTTGGCCTACGCAACAGGCTATGGCGACCTTCGCTCATGCGCTGTGGTCGGTCCTGTCCCCCGTAGTGTCTACCTTACTCCTGTCCCCATTCGACAACAAGAAACGCCATGGCCCGCAAGCGCGCTAGAAAAGCAAAAGCCGGGCACAGGGCCCGGCTCTTGGATGTTTCCAGTCGAAGGTGGACGCTTAGCTGTCCAGGAAGCTGCGAAGCTTTCTCGAACGGCTCGGGTGCTTCAGCTTGCGCAGCGCCTTCGCTTCGATCTGACGGATGCGTTCGCGGGTAACCGAGAACTGCTGACCGACCTCCTCAAGTGTGTGGTCGGTGTTCATGCCGATGCCGAAACGCATGCGCAGCACGCGCTCTTCGCGCGGCGTGAGCGATGCCAGAACGCGGGTCGTCGTCTCACGCAGGTTCGCCTGGATGGCGGCGTCGATCGGCAGAAGCGCGTTCTTGTCCTCGATGAAATCGCCGAGGTGTGAATCCTCTTCGTCACCGACAGGGGTTTCGAGCGAGATCGGCTCCTTGGCGATCTTCAGGACCTTGCGGACCTTTTCGAGCGGCATGGCAAGCTTTTCGGCCAGTTCTTCCGGCGTCGGCTCGCGACCGATTTCGTGCAGCATCTGGCGCGACGTGCGGACGATCTTGTTGATCGTTTCGATCATATGCACCGGAATACGGATCGTGCGGGCCTGGTCGGCGATGGAACGGGTGATCGCCTGACGGATCCACCACGTCGCGTAAGTCGAGAACTTGTAGCCGCGGCGGTATTCGAACTTGTCGACCGCCTTCATCAGGCCGATATTGCCTTCCTGAATAAGGTCGAGGAACTGCAGACCGCGGTTCGTGTACTTCTTGGCGATGGAGATGACGAGGCGAAGGTTCGCTTCGACCATTTCCTTCTTGGCGATGCGGGCTTCGCGCTCGCCCTTCTGCACCATATGCACGATGCGGCGGAATTCCGAGATCGAGATGCCGGTTTCCGTTGCGAGATTCTGGATCTCCTGGCGGATGTCGCGGATCGTCGTGTTTTCGCCCTTGGCGAATTCCTTCCAGCCGCGTGCCGCCAGATTGCCGATCGACTTCATCCAGTTCGGATCGAGTTCGGCGCCCTGATACTGCTCGAGGAACGAGTCGCGCTTGACGCCGTAGGATTCAGCGAGACGCAGCAGGCGGCCTTCGTTCTGAACGAGGCGCTTGTTGATGTCGTAAAGCTGCTCGACGAGGGCGTCGATGCGGTTCTGGTTCAGCGACAGAGACTTGACCGCCTTGATGAGCTCATCCTTGAGCTCCTTGTACCGGCGCTCCTGGGCGGATGACAGCGTGCCGGTGGCGGCGAGCCGCTGCTCGACCTGCTGGTCCTGAAGCTTGCGCAGCTTCTTGTAGGTCTCGGCGATGATGTCGAGCGTTTCCATGACCTGCGGGCGCAGCTCCGCTTCCATGGCGGCCAGCGACAGGTTGGACTCGTCTTCGTCTTCTTCTTCCTCTTCCGGAGGAAGGCCTTCACCGCCGACATTGGTGATGTCGTCGTCGCCGGAACGGACGCGGCGTGTCTTTTCCTTCTCTTCGGCAGCCTTGCGGTCGGCCTCGATTTTCTCGGGGCTCTGGAACTGCGGGGCAGCCTTGGCTTCCGGGCCGGAATAGGTGGTTTCGAGGTCGATGATCTCGCGAAGCAGCGTCGTGCCTTCGTTCAATTCATCGCGCCAAATGATCAGCGCCTGGAATGTCAGCGGGCTTTCGCAGAGGCCGCCGATCATGGTTTCGCGGCCGGCCTCGATGCGCTTTGCGATCGCAATTTCGCCTTCGCGAGACAGCAGCTCCACCGAGCCCATTTCGCGCAGATACATGCGAACCGGATCGTCGGTGCGGTCGGTCGGTTCCTTCTTCTTGGCGGTCGCAAGGGCGGTGCCGCCGGAAGGTGCGAGCTCGCCGCCTTCGCTCTCGTCGTCGGAGCCGGAATCATCGTCGTCGCCGCCGGCAGTGGCTTCCTCGGCTTCTTCGTCCTCGATGACGTTGATGCCCATGTCCGACAGCATCGACATCGTGTCTTCGATCTGCTCGGACGTCACTTCTTCTGACGGCAGGACGGCGTTCAACTCGTCCATCGTTACATAGCCGCGCTTCTTCGCGGCCTTGATCATCTTCTTGACCGCGTCATCGGAAAGATCAAGAAGAGGGCCGTCGGTGCCGCCGTCGCGTTCGACTTCCGCTTCTTCGTTCTCTTTGACCTTGGTTGCCATTTATATCGTCGCCTTCCTGACGCTATTCAAACTCGTCGCAGTGAACGGCCGCACGCAGCCGATACGCCGCAAACGACCGTCTCGAATCACCTAGTCTCACCTAACGGGATGAGATTTAATGCCTGATTAACCACGATTGCCGGCGCCGGACGACAGAGCTTCATTGTCATCAAATGTCCGGCCATGGTTGTGCGATCCGCCCTTGACCCAGTTCACCGCTTTCCAAGTCGAACGGTGATTCCCATATTTTTTGTTCTCGTCAAGCTTTTCTAGCAAAAAAGCCTCACAAAACCCGGAAAAAGCCTTATCCACAGGCCCGGAACCGCCCAAGCGATTGCCAACCATAAATAGGATGTCACCACGAGAAGACAAGAGCAGCAGGCATTCTTCCTGAACAGCCACGTTGCTGCCAAGATTCGACGTGCCCGCCGTTTGTCTTGTTCGACCTCGGTCGAGGCTTAATGTGACTGCCCGTCCCAGGGCTGGATCTCCAGACTTGCAAGATCGACAGCGGGAATGCAGCGAATGTTGATACAGGCCATCTCGGCACCGTCAGGCATCTTGGCTTCCGCGAAGGGAGCGATGCCGCAAGTGCCGCAGAAGCGGTGCTGGATCGTGTGCGTATTGAACGTATAGGTGGACAGGTTCTCACGCGGCGTTTTCAGGGTGAACTTGTCGCGGGGAACGAAGGCGAGCAATCCTCCGCGCCGTCGGCATAGCGAACAATTGCAATCAAGGGCGGAGGTGAACTCCCCCTCCACCTCAAATGCGATGTTGCCGCAATGGCAGCTTCCTTCGTACTGCATCGATCCTCCTCAGTTCCAGTCCATAACCACCTTGCCTGAATTGCCCGAGCGCATCGCCTCGAATCCCTCCCGGAAGTCATCGATCCCGATCCGGTGCGTGATAACGGGCGACAAATCCAGCCCGCCCTGCACGAAAGCAATCATCTTGTACCAGGTCTCGAACATCTCGCGACCGTAGATGCCCTTCAGATTAAGCATCTTGAAGATGACTTTGTTCCAGTCGATCTCGAAGCCGGCAGGCGCAATGCCGAGGATCGCGATCTTGCCGCCATTGTTCATCTTGTCGATCATGTCGCGAAAGGCCGGCGCCGCTCCGGACATTTCCAAACCGACATCGAAGCCCTCGGTCATGCCGATCGACTTCATCACGTCGGTGAGGTTCTCCTTCGAGGCGTCGACGACATGATCGATGCCGAGCTTGCGGGCGAGATCAAGCCGATGCGGGTTGATGTCTGTTATGACCACCTTGCGGGCGCCCGATCGCTTGGCGACCAGCGCCCCCATGATGCCGATCGGGCCCGCGCCGGTGACAAGCACATCCTCGCCGACGAGATCGAAGGAAAGAGCCGTATGCACCGCGTTGCCAAACGGGTCGAAGATCGCGGCGATCTCATCGGGAATATCGTCCGGAATCGGCACCACGTTCGCCTCGGGAATGCAGACGAACTCTCCGAACGAACCGGGTCGGTTGACGCCGACGCCAAGCGTATTGCGGCAGAGGTGGCCCCTGCCCGCACGGCAGTTGCGGCACTTGCCGCAGACGATATGCCCCTCGCCGGAGACACGTTCGCCGACATGGTATTTCGTAACCGCCGAGCCGATCTCAGCGATCTCGCCGCAGAATTCATGGCCGACGACCATCGGCACAGGAATGGTCTTCTGCGCCCACTGGTCCCAGTTCCAGATATGGACATCGGTGCCGCAGATCGCGGATTTCTTCACCTTGATCAGTACGTCGTTCGGTCCGACCTCGGGAACGGGGACATGTTCCATCCAAAGCCCGACCTCCGGCTTCGCCTTGACCAGCGCCTTCATCATGTTCGACATGATCTAACTCTCCCAAACCCTTTAAATGACACCGAGTTCGCGGCCGGCTTCGGCAAAGGCCGCAATCGTCCGCTCGACATCTGCACGTGAATGCGCCGCCGACATCTGCGTGCGGATGCGCGCCTGTCCCTTTGGCACGACAGGGAAGGAGAAGCCGATCACATAGACGCCCTTCTTCAGCATCAGCGCCGCCATGTCCTGCGCCAGCTTGGCGTCGCCGAGCATGACGGGAATGATCGGATGCCCCTCGCCCGCCAAGGTGAAGCCGAGCTTCGTCATTTCGGATCGGAACAGCGCCGCATTGGCGGCCAACCGCTCGCGCAGTTCATCGCCGTTCTCGATGAGATCGAAGACCTTGAGCGACGCAGCCGCTATGACCGGTGCCAGCGTGTTCGAGAACAGATAGGGGCGCGACCGCTGCCGCAGCCAGTCGACGATTTCCGCCTTTGTCGAAGTATAGCCGCCGGAGGCACCGCCGAGCGCCTTCCCGAGCGTGCCCGTGATGATGTCGACCCGGCCCTCGACCCCGCAATGCTCCGCTGACCCGCGCCCATGCTTCCCGACGAAGCCGACGGCGTGGCTGTCGTCGACCATGACCATCGCGCCGTATTTCTCGGCGAGGTCGCAGACACCCTGCAGGTTGGCAATAATGCCGTCCATCGAGAAGACACCATCAGTAGCGATCAGCTTGAAGCGGCTGCCTTCCGCCTTCTTCAACTCGTCCTCCAGCGCCATCATGTCGTTGTTGGCATAGCGGAAACGCTTCGCCTTGGAGAGACGCACGCCGTCAATGATCGAGGCGTGGTTCAACGCGTCGGAGATGATCGCATCCTCTTCACCGAGCAGGGTCTCGAAGAGGCCGCCGTTGGCGTCGAAACAGGAGGAATAAAGAATCGTGTCTTCCATGCCGAGGAAGGAGGAAATGCGCGCCTCGAGCTGCTTGTGCTCCTCCTGGGTGCCGCAGATGAAGCGCACCGAGGCCATGCCGTAGCCATAGCGGTCGAGCGCCTTCTTCCCGGCCTCGGCAAGTTCCTCGTTGTCGGCGAGCCCAAGATAGTTGTTGGCGCAGAAGTTCAAAACCCGCTCGCCGGAGGCAACGGCGATTTCGCCCGCCTGCTTCGACGTGATGACACGCTCGGACTTGTAAAGCCCGGCATCCTTCAGTGCGGCAAGTTCGGTGCGGAGGTGGGAGAGGAATTGCGAGGTCATTGAATGCCCTTCTTGTGATGTTTCCCGATGCCCTGCACTAGCACATAGCCAAGCGCCTGTCTTGCCGTCGTCAACGCCGGATTTCGCCGCAGTGGATCGCCAAAGCATATCCGCGGTACGATTTTGACAGAGATCAAAGCAGGTCGGCGCGAAAGGAGTAAAATCGGGTTCATCCAACAGAAAGGCGGGTCAAAATGACGATCAAAACCGTTCTAGCTGTTCTCGGCGTCGACCATTGGGCCGACGACCTCAGCAACGCCGTGAAGTTCTGCGAGGGTCACGACGCACATCTGACGGCGCTTGTGATGAGCATGGGTGCCGTGCCCGCGATCGCAACATACCAGGCGATCTCCACAGCATGGCTCGACGAGCAGCAGCGCGAAATCGAACACCTCGGCGAAGAAGCTGCTGCCGTCAAAGCGGAGCTGCGGGAAGCCGATCTTTCAAGCGATGTGCAGGAAATCTACACAGAGTTCGCCTGGGTCGATGACGACATCGCCGAACGTTCCCTTTATGCGGACCTGGTTCTTGTCGAGGCTCAGACGGCGCGCAACGAGCCCCTGCGAAAGCGCGTTATCGACGGAGCACTCTTTCAATCGCCGACCCCGATTTTGATCAATCCCGCCAAGAGACCGATGACGACGTCTCCGAAGTCGGTATTGCTTGCTTGGGACTCCAGCAACGAAGCCGCCCGTGCGGCGCGGCAATCTCTGGATTTCCTGAAAGCCAGCGACACGGTTCACGTGACACTTATCGATCCGGTCTCTTCAGCAACAGTAAACGGTGAGGAACCTGGAGCCGACATCGCGGCCTATCTTGCGCGGCATGGGATCAATGTCGAAGTTGACCGCGTGCCCAGCGGCGGACGGCGGGTGGACGAGGCATTGAGGCAGCACGCCCTCGATGTCGCGGCAGATCTCATCGTGATGGGTGCCTATAACCACCCACGCCTGCAGCAACGCCTCTTCGGTGGCGTAACACAGTCCATGCTGAAAGACAGCACCGTTCCGATGTTTCTATCTCGGTAAAGTTCGGTACAACGCGTGGCTCGAGACGGGGGCTTTGGATCCTAAAGCCCTCGAAAGCGTCAGCATATCATGCCCGATCCTGCCGTCACCCTCGGCGCAGCCTAGTCATCGTGACCGAGGATGACACCCAGAAACGCATCGCCGTATCGCTCGAGCTTCGACTGGCCGACCCCCGAGATGTTGAGCATCTCCTTGTGCGTCCGCGGCCGCTCGGTCGCGAAGGCAATGAGTGTCGTATCGGGAAAAACAACATAGGGCGGCACGCCGAGTGAGCGCGCGATCGCCGTCCGCTCCGCGCGCAAGGCTTCGAAGAGCACGCCGTCTCCGCCTGATAGAACGGAGCGACGCTCGACCTGCGCCGTTCGTTTCGAACGTCGTTCCGCAGCCGGGCGATCCTTGCGGAAGAAGACCGGGCGTTCGCGCTTGAAGACGGCGCGCGCCTCCGCCTCGAGCTTCAGGGCGCCGAACGCTTCATTGTCGACGCGGACCAATCCCATCGCAAGCAATTGCCGGAATACCGATTGCCACGTGCGGGCCGGCAGATCATTTCCGGCGCCAAAGACCGGCATTGTCGTGTGGCCGAAGCGTTCAGTCTTCTCGTTGACGTTGCCGAGCAGCACATCCACGACATGCCCGGTGCCGAACCGCTCGCCGGTCCGGTAGATCGCGGCAAGCGCCTTGATGGCTGCCTCCGTCCCGTCCCAGGTCTCGACCGGCTTCAGGCAGGTATCGCAACCGCCGCACTTGCCGGTATGCGCCTCGCCGAAATGCGCAAGGATTGCCTGACGGCGGCACGAGGCGGTCTCGCAGATCGCCAGCAGCGCGTTCAGCTTGGAGCGCTCGACGCGCTTGATCTCGTCGGCGGCACCACCGTCGTCGATCATCCGGCGGCGCTGGATGACGTCGGCCATGCCGTAGGCCATCCAGACTTCGGAAGGCAGGCCGTCGCGCCCGGCGCGGCCCGTCTCCTGGTAGTACGCCTCGACCGAGCCCGGCAGATCGAGATGCGCGACGTAGCGCACATTCGGCTTGTCGATCCCCATGCCGAAGGCGACGGTGGCGACAAGGCAAAGCTCATCCTCTTTCAGAAAGGCATCCTGATTTGCATCGCGAAGCACCCTATCCATGCCGGCGTGATAGGGAAGCGCCCGAATGCCCTGCCCGTTCAGCCACTCGGCCGTATCCTCGACCTTGGCGCGGGACAGACAGTAGACGATACCGCTATTGCCTTTGTGTCCGGAAAGAAACCGCAGCAACTGCTGGCGCGGCTGATCGCGCTCGACGATTTCGTAGGAAATGTTCGGGCGATCGAAGCTGGTCGTAAAGACCTGGGCATTGTTCAGCGCCAACCGTTCGACGATATCGTCGCGGGTGTGTGGGTCGGCCGTCGCCGTCAGGGCAATGCGCGGCACACCCGGATAGTGCTCCGCCAGCTTGCCAAGCTCGCGATACTCGGGGCGGAAGTCATGGCCCCACTGGGAAACGCAATGCGCCTCGTCGATGGCGAAGAGCGAGATTCGCGCGTTGCCGATCGTGTCGCGGAAGCCATCCATGAGAATGCGCTCCGGCGTCACGTAAAGGAGATCGAGCTTGCCTGCGGCAATCGCGCGACGAACCTCGATGAACTCCTCGCGTGACAGCGCCGAGTTCAGTGCCGCGGCCCTGATGCCGAGCTGCTTCATCGCCTCCACCTGATCGCGCATCAGCGCAATCAGCGGCGAAACGACAATGCCGACACCTTCGCGGCAGAGCGCCGGAATCTGGAAGCAGAGCGATTTCCCGGCCCCCGTCGGAAAGAGAACGACGGCATCGCCACCGGAGACGACATGCTCCACCACCTGCTGTTGCTTGCCGCGGAAGGCGGGATAGCCATAGACGCGGTTAAGAATACCGAGAGGCGAACGCTCCGCACCGAACAGCGTATCGCCGGCGGAAAATTGCTCTGTAGAATCCCTCAATGGCTCGCCGCTCCCTTGACGCGGCCGGAAAGCACACCGAAACCATCGATGATCGCTTCCTGGTTCTCGAGGCGAAGGCCCTCGAAGTGGACCTCCTGCAGGGCGCGCATCAACTGATCGATCACCTCGCCGTTGCCGGCCTCGGTTGCCTCGGCGATCTCGCGTTCGAGCTCGATCTTCTGGAAACGCAGCGCTTTGGCGCGTTTGTGGAAGGCGAGCGCCTGCCGGTAGCCTTCGCGCGCATCCTCCATCGCAGCCTCCGATGTAGCGATCCAGAGGCGGGCATTGCGGATCTGCTGTTCGAGCCCCTGCAGCAATGAGCCGAAGCCCTGCTCTTCCATGCGCTCCAGCAGGTGCTCTCGCGTGAGGTGCGGGCCGGCCACGGCTGCGGCGGCACCGAGCATGACTGACCAGAGCCGCTGAAGCTCACGATTGTCATAGTCGATCGAGGCGATCTCGTCGTACTCGTCCTGCATCAAGGCCGGATGATTGATAACTGTCAGCGCCAGAACACTCTCGCGCAAGGCAGGCGTCTCCTGATGGCCCCGAACCAGACCGGAGCGGGCGAGCCGATCGGAAATGCCTCCGCCGGAAAGGCGCGGGCCGCGTGGACCCTCGTTGCCACGGCCACGAGATTGTCCGCCGCCACGCTCGAAGCTTCGCCGCTCATTGCCGCGATTCTGGAATTGCGGCTGGAAGAAGCCGTTCAGGCGGTCACGCATATCCTGCTGGTAGTGACGGCGCACATTCTCATCGGCAATGACACCAACCAGCTGCTTCAACCGCGCTTCGAGCTCGGCCTTCGCTTCAGGCGTCTCGAACTGCCCGGTGTTGATCTCACGGCCCCAGATCATCTCTGCCAGCGGCTTGGCCTGGCTCATCACCTTGTCGAAGGGCGCACGGCCTTCGTTGCGCACCAGATCGTCCGGGTCCTTGCCGTCGGGCAGCAGGGCAAAACGCACGGTGCGCCCCGGCTTGATATGCGGAAGCGCCAGATCGGCTGCGCGATTGGCGGCGCGAATGCCGGCGCCGTCGCCATCGAAGCAAAGCACTGGCTGCGGCGTCATTTTCCAGAGAAGTTCAAGCTGGTTCTCGGTTAGCGCAGTGCCGAGCGGCGCCACGGCATTCTCGACGCCGGCCTGATGCAGTGCGATCACGTCCATATAGCCTTCGACGGCGATGATCGTGCCCTCGCCGTTCGCGCCCTGCGTCGCCCTGCGGGCGCGTGCGAAATTGTAGAGAACATTGCCCTTGTGGAAGAGTTCTGTCTCGTTGGAATTGAGATACTTTGCGGGCGCATCCGGCGACATGGCACGCCCCCCGAACGCAATTACCTTCTCGCGAGATGACAGGATCGGGAACATGATGCGGTCGCGGAAGCGATCGTAGGAGACCGGCACATCGGGACCATGGACCACCAGCCCACATGCTTCGATCTGTTCCTTGGCAATGCCCTTGCCCGCCAGAAACTCCTTGAGTGCGTTTCGGCTATCGGGGGCAAAGCCGAGCCGGAAGGTCTCGATCGTGCGTCCCGTTAGCCCGCGGTCGCGAAGATAAGCCCGCGCCCGCGCGCCGTTTGCCGTCTGCAACTGATCCTGAAAGAACTTGGTCGCAAGCTCCATCACGTCGAGAAGCGAAGTGCGCTCTTTCTCGCGCTTCTCCATCACCGGATCGGCAACCGGCATGGCAACGCCCGCCATGTCGGCGATCTGCTGCACCGCCTCCGGAAAATTCAACCCTTCCAGATCTGTGAGAAAGCGGAAGTGATCGCCGGTGACGCCGCAGCCGAAGCAGTGGTAGCGTCCCTTTCGGTCCTCGCAGTGGAAGCTCGGCGACTTCTCGCCGTGAAACGGGCAGCAGGCCCAATAGTCGCCGCGCGACACGTTCGTCTTGCGCTTGTCCCAGCTCACACGACGGCCAATCACGTCCGAAATCGGCACGCGATCGCGTATCTCGTCGAGAAAGGAATTGGAAAAGCGCATGTGAACCTCTTGATTGGGTCCATATAAGCAGGTTCATCCGCACATGCCACGGCATATGGGCGAAAGCCGCGCTATTCACAGGACCATTGCCTGCTCGAAATTCTCCCGAAATGAGTGTTCAAAATTGCGTTACCGCCCCTGCGACAGGGGGTGCGACACTGACGGCAATAACCCCACGTTTTGCGTGTATGCAAGCAGGCGTCCCGACCGTCTCAGTTCTTGACTATCGTCAAAAACCGATTTCGGAACAACGGCTTCCGAATTGCTCCGGCCGACGAATTTCATGTCGGCGCGCAGTAGCCTTCATCGCGGATGCCACACCTAAGGCAGCCCCGGCGCCAATCATTATTTTTTTGTAATTTGAATCAGTTGCCGCGTCGCAATAACTTCAATGGGAAAGAAGCGATCCCAAGCGAGGCACCATCCCTACCCCCGGCGCCGCCTCGCAAGGGTGTCTTTGCGAGTAACCGATGGCTTGGATCTCGGTCCTGCGTCGCCACCGGAAGCAAAGAGCAAGAAGGCAGGAGCACCCCCAGCTCCTGCCTTCTTTAATTTCACCTAAAAGTTTTATCTTCGATGTCTCCATGTCCGCTGCGGGCAGTGGATGGCATTGACAGTTCTCCTTCGATGCCCAATGAAAGTATCCTACCGGGATCATCGAATGCCACATAGAGTTGAGGATTTTTTAGAAAGCGACGCCTTTTTCGTGGCCGTGCTGAACTGCGCCCGCGAAATGCTGGCGATCTACCGCGAGAGCCCGCGCATCGCATCGATCTTTGCCGCGCAGCAACGCTGGTTGATGGCCCATGCCGGCTTTGCACTCCACTTCGGCTATCCCGGCGAACCGAAACTCGGCCTTTATTCGCGCCGTTTCATCGCCTTTGCCGTTGCGAACAAGATTGCGAGCCGCAATACCGCCGCAGCCTTTATCCAGGAAATGCTTGCCTACCGGTTCCTTCGTCCGGTCTTGAGTACCAGCGACAAGCGCACGCGCCTGTTGGAACCGACGGAAACAGCTCACGAGCACTTTTACAGGTGGCTCGCCACCCACCTTTTCATTCTCGACAGTCTTGACGGCGGCAATCGGCTGGACCGGATGAATGCCGACCCCTCGGCCTTCTCGAGGATGCAGCCGCTGATCTCCAAGGGGATTATCGATAGCGATGCCGTGCGCGACCCAGGCGCTACATACAATCTGTTCAACTGGGCAAACTCCGGCGGCCTGATCATGGACTACCTTATGATCAGTATCGACAACTTCGATCGCAGCTCGGAACGGGCCTACATCGGCCCCGTGTCGCTCAAGGAAATCCGTGACCAGTTCATGATCTCCAACACGCATTTGAAGCGCCTGCTGACGACGGCGTCCGAAATGGGAAGCGTGGGTTGGACACAACCGCCCTATAAGGGCGATACTTGGATTTCGCGCGCCTTTGTCATCGAATATTGGGGTTATCAGGCCGCGAAATTCGCCATTGTCGATGCTGCCGCAGAAGCGGTACTGGGACTCGCCGCCAGAAAGACGGCGAGCCTCCGCTGATCAGTTCAGCTGTTCCTTGACGGCGCCGGAGGCCTTGGAGAAATCCATCTGGCCGGCATAGCGCTCCTTCAGAACGGCCATCACCTTGCCCATGTCCTTCGGGCCGGCGGCGCCGATCTCAGCGATGATCGCGGCGATGTTGCTGCGAACCTCCGCATCCGAAAGCTGTTTCGGCAGGAAATCATGGAGCACCGCAATTTCGGCACGCTCTTTAGCGGCCAGTTCGGGGCGCGCGTTTTCTTCGTAGATCTTCGCCGATTCGTCGCGCTGCTTCACCATCTTGGCGAGGATCTGCAGGATTTCGTCGTCGCTCGCTTCTTCCTTGCCGGCGCCACGATTGGCAATATCCCGGTCCTTGATGGCGGCCTGAATCAGGCGAACGGTCGAGAGCCGCTCTGCATTCTTGGACTTCATGGCATCCTTGAGGGTGGCGGCGAGTTGATCGCGCAACATCATAATCACTCCTGTTTGAATGCCGCTTCATAAACCACGCGAATGCATGGGATCAAATAAATTGCGGAAAATGGTGCCAGAAAGCGCGAGAAAACCCGCGGAATGTGCGCTACAAAGATTGACCTCGCGCAATAGCGTGGCTATTTACCGCCACCTGCACCAAAATTCGTGATCAGGCCTGAGAGCGCGCGCCTTGCCGCGCGCATATGCTTGCGAACCAAATGGCCGGCCAACGTTGCCCAAGGACGTGTGGCTGCCGGAAACGGGATGAAGATGACCGCGACAGCACCCTGGACAACCGAAAAGCCGACTGCCCTGCTCGTTCTTGCAGACGGAACCGTCATCGAAGGCAAGGGCATCGGCGCGACCGGCAAGGTCCAGGCTGAGGTGGTCTTCAACACGGCACTGACAGGCTACGAAGAGATTCTGACGGACCCCTCCTATCTCGGCCAGATCGTCACCTTTACCTTCCCGCATATCGGCAACATCGGCACCAACGACGAGGACATCGAGGACCTGACGCCGGCAGCACGCCACGGCGCGGTCGGCGTCATCTTCAAGGCCGACATTACCGATCCGTCGAACTATCGCGCCGTCAAGCACCTCGATGCCTGGCTGAAGGCTCGCGGCATCATCGGCCTCTGCGGCATCGACACCCGCGCGCTGACAGCCTGGATCCGCGAGAACGGCTCGCCGAATGCCGTTATCGCCCATGACCCGAACGGTGTGTTCGACGTTGAGACGCTGAAGGCGGAAGCCAAGGCCTGGAGCGGCCTCGAAGGCCTCGACCTCGCCAAGATTGCTTCGTCAGGCCAATCGTCGCAGTGGGCGCAGACCCCGTGGATCTGGAACGAGGGTTACGGCGAGCTTCCGCCGGAAAATGCCAAGTACCATGTCGTCTGCCTCGACTACGGCGTCAAGCGCAACATCCTGCGCCTCTTCGCCGGCCTCGACTGCAAGGTCACTGTCATGCCGGCAACAACGAGTGCCGAGGACGTGCTTGCCATGCAGCCTGACGGCATCTTCCTGTCGAACGGCCCGGGCGACCCGGCCGCAACAGGCGAATACGCCGTTCCCGTCATTCAGAAGCTGATCAAGACCGACATCCCGGTCTTCGGCATCTGCCTCGGTCACCAGATGCTCGGCCTCGCGCTCGGCGCCAAGACCGAAAAGATGCACCAGGGCCATCATGGCGCCAACCACCCGGTCAAGGATCACACCACAGGCAAGGTCGAGATCGTCTCGATGAACCACGGCTTCGCGGTCGACACGAAGTCTCTGCCCCATGGCGTTGAAGAGACTCACGTTTCCCTCTTCGACGGCACCAACTGCGGCCTGCGTGTCGCTGGTAAGCCGATTTTCTCGGTGCAGCATCACCCGGAAGCCTCCCCCGGCCCGCAGGACAGCCACTACCTCTTCCGTCGCTTCATCAATCTGGTGCGCGCGAAGAAGGGCGAGGAAGCTCTCGCCGAGCGCTGAGACGGATCCCTTCACGCAATTCGAAAGCCCGCTTCCCAGCGGGCTTTTCTCGTTTTTAGCTGTTGCGCGCATCCGCGGCTGCCGCCACGCGATATCCGTTTGAATAGCGTCGAGAGTGCTGATTTACTGAGTGTCGGTCAGGAGGCGCCAGCCATGAGATGCTTGGTTCTAGTCGTTGCGTGCTTGCTCCCGACGGTATCCTTTGCCGCCGGGCCTGTGAAGGTCGATGCGAAAGACTACAGCTGCGCACAGCTCGCGCAGATTATCCGCCAATCCAAGAAGGTCTATGTCCGCCTCGGCTTCGGAGGCCGCAACTTTCGCTATCCGCCAGCTCAATGCGGCCCCGGCGACAAGCTGAGCACCGCCAGCTTGCGTGACCGTACGGGCAAGCAGTGCCTCCTGGACTACGCCTGCGTCAATGATCCGATGTCGATGTATAATTACTAGGTCGCGGAATCGAGCTGGTCGCGCGACAATGCCGGAACGTATGTCAACCTGATCACGTCCCCGCCGATTCGATCGCTCGCCACGAGGCGCAGCGGCGGCCGCGGGCCGGCGAAGAACGGCTTGCCGCGACCAAGCACGACGGGATGGAGATACATTCGATATTCATCGACCAGACCAAGGTCACCAAGACTTCGCGCCAGTTCAGGTCCGGAAACTTCAATCACCCCGTCCAGCCGAGCCTTCAGCCCGCGGATGGTCGCTTCAATGTCGTCCGCGACAAGCGTGGCGTTCGGGCCGACTGATTGCAGCGAGCGCGACACGACCCATTTCGGTTGGCGCCGCCACGCCGCTGCGTAGTCGCCCTTCGCCTCGTCCCACTCGGCGTGGTCTTCGTCCCAATACCGCATCGCCTCGTACATGCGGCGACCGTATACGCTTCCGGCAAGGCCGCGCACGTCGTCGATGAAATGACGAAAGAGCACCGGATCGGGCGGCCCAAATTCCATATGGTCGACATAACCATCCAGGGACTGGTTCAAAGCGAACACGAGCTTGGCCATGCTGCAGGACCTCCTCCCACGTTCCCAGAGCGCTCCGACCGATGCTACGCAGAAATGAATTTGCTTACAATCTGACGTCGCTTGGTTGATGCGACGAAAATTAGAGCTCCCTTCCAACCTCTACGCACAAGGCAGACCGGCCCTAACCACCCACGGGTCACCTACAGTGGCCATTTTGTGTCGACCTATTGACCTCAACTTAACTTGAGGAATTACACCCGCGCTTGTGACATCCAAAGCAAAGGGAGACAGGGATGAACGGAGCGTTTTACCGGATCGACAAGTTTGCTGTTCCGGAGGCTGCGCGCAAGGAATTCCTCATGAACGTACTGAAGACGCACGAGGTCTTGCGGGCGCAGGAAGGCTTCATCAGCCATCAGGTGCTGGAGCAGGTTTCAGGGCCTGGCGAATTCAACTTCGTGACGATCGCCCAATGGGAAAGTGCCGAGGTGGTCGACCGCGTCAAAGCCGTGGTGCAGGCAGCCCATCGCGCCCGAAACTTCGATCCGCAGGCGCTGTTCGAGCGGCTCGGCATTCGCGCCGACATCGCCAACTACAAGCCGATCGCGGCTTGAACCGAATTGGCCGGCTAGACGCCGGCCATGTTCTTCTCGCGGCGGACAAGCAGATAGAAGCGTCCGCAAAGCATCACGGCCGCCGCCGCCAGCCCGACCAGGAAGCCGAACCAGATGCCGATTCCGCCGAAGCCAAGCGGGAACGCAAAGGCCCAGGCGAGGAAGAAGCCGATCGGCCAATAAGCGATCAGCGCCAGGATCATCGGTACGCGTGCATCCTTCAGGCCACGCAGCAGGCCATTGGCGATTGCCTGCAGACCATCGACCAACTGGAAGAGCCCTGCCACAACGATCAGCGGCCCGGCATAGGCAAGCACCTGCGGCGCCTCCGGCAGGGTCGTATCGAGGAACCAGCTTCCCAGGAACTCGGGAACGGCAGCAAACAGGATGCTACCGGCCGCCGCGATCAGGCAGGCGATGACGACGACAGCGATCGAGGCCCGAACGACTGCGGTGTAGTCGCCCTGCCCGTGCGCGACGCCGACCCGAACGGTTGCCGCCTGCGACAGGCCAAGCGGGATCATGAAGGCAATCGACGCCCATTGCAGTGCGATGCCGTGAGCGGCAAGCTCGATCGTTCCGATATGCCCCATAAGCAGCGAGGCAACGGTAAAGAGGCTCACTTCGGCGAGGATCGTCACGCTGATCGGCAGGCCGAGACGCACGACTTCCCAGAAGGCCTTCCAGTCGGGACGCCAGAACCGGACGAATATCTCGTAGCGCCGCGTCTCCGCCCTGCTCTGCACATAGCCAACGATAAACAGGAAGCCGGCGGTCTGCACGACGACCGAAACGACCGCCGCTCCCTCCAGACCCATTGCCGGGAAGCCGAAATGGCCGAGCACCAGCGCATAGGCGAAGAAGGCGTTCAGCACCAGCATCGCGATCGTCACGTTGAGAATGACCGCCGCGCGGCCGATCGCGCTGACCAGCGCACGCATGACATTGTAAAGCAGCCCCGGCAGCACGCCGAATTGACCGATCAATATGTAGCCATGCGCGAGTGCAGCCACTTCGGGCTTCTGTCCAGCGGCAAGCAGGATCCGCTCGGAATTGAAGAACGCCGGCAGCATGATCACCCAATAGGCCAGCACGACCCAAAGGCCCATGCGCAGCGACCGGCGCACACTGACGACGTCGCCCTTGCCATAAGCCTGCGCAACCATCGGTATGACCGCGATGGCGAAACCCGAGCCGAAAACGAGGATGGTGAACAGGAACTGCGCCGATAGCACCATGGCAGCGAGATTTTCAGCACTTAGACGGCCGACGATCATCACGTCGGTCGTATTGATGCCGAGCTGGGCCAGCTGCGCACCAATCAGCGGGACTCCGAGCGCCAGCGTGGCGCGGAAATGCGCAGCCCAATGGTTATCGTTTTTCGGCGCTAGCTTGCGCGCGTCGATCGGCGTGTCCATGACACCAGTCCTGTGATTGAATCGCTGATGGCCGCAAGTTGCGGCAAAACATCAAGAGGAGTTAGATCAAAGCTCCGAAAAGAGCCATTCAAAACTATGCAAATGATGAAAAATTCATCATCGCATCACGAATTCTGATGGCTCACTCCGCCGGCTGCTCGACGATGTCTGCGGCCTTGACCGTGCGCACTTTCGTCAAGAACACAATGGCCGCGACCAGGATGATGATGGCCGACAGCAGGTACGGCGCCCCGGCGAAGCGCACCGGTGCCTCGGGCCCGGTGAAGTAGCCGAACAGCTGCGTAAAGATCAGCGGCCCAACGATCGTGGTGATGCTGCTGAGGCTGGTGAGCGCCCCTTGCAATTCGCCCTGAGCCGAGGGCGGCACCTTGGCGACTGCTATGCTTCGCAGCGGCGGATCGGCGACATTCTCCATCACCGTCAGCACGATGATCGTGTAGACCATCCAGCCCTCCCAGGCGAAGGCGTAACCCGTCAGTCCGACGACGGAGAAGCACAGGCCCAGCACTGCAGTCTTCCACTCGCCGAGTACCGGCACGATCTTCGGCAGAATGACGCCCATGACAAAGGCTGCGCCGATGCCGTAGATGCCGAGAGACAGGCCGATCTGGCCCTCGCTCCAGCCATAGCGGTAAGTCGATACGAAGGCCCAGACCGCCGGATAGACGGCATGCGCCAGCCAGAAAAGGAACATGACCGCACAGATTGGCCCAATACCGGGGTAGTTTCGCATCTGCTTCAGCGCGCCAAGCGGATTGGCACGCTTCCATTCAAATGTCCGGCGATTCCTTGCCTCCAATGTCTCGGGAAGCATGAAGTAGGCGGCAATGAAATTGAGGAACGAGAGAGCCGCTGCCCCAAAAAACGGCACCCGGGGGCCGAACTCGCCGAGGAAGCCGCCGATGACAGGACCGATCGTGAAACCGACGCCAAACGCAATGCCGATCAGGCCGAAATTCTTGGCCCGATTGTCATCGTTGCTGATGTCGGCAATGTAGGCGGAACAGGTCGCAAAGCTGCCACCGCTGAAGCCAGCAAGCGCACGACCGATAAAAAGCATCCAGAAGCTCGTCGCCACCGCGCAGATGAAGTTGTCGATCGCAAAGGTCAGCACCGACAAAAGCAGGATGGGCCGCCGCCCGAAGCGGTCGCTGAGATTGCCCAGGAATGGCGCAAACAGGAACTGCATCACCGCATAGACGACAAGCAGCCAGCCACCATCGAGGGCTGCATCGCTCACGGACCCACCGGTCAATTGCTCCAGATAAGCGGGCAGCACAGGCATGATGATCGCGATCCCGATGACGTCGAGAAACAGGATCATGAAGACAAGAAACAAGCCGCGACGAACGAATTTCGGATCAAGCATGAGACATCTCTACAGCAGGCTATTTCTGAAAAGACGATCTCGTCGCCGGCATTTGTTACATAGCTCACGTATATTAGCGAAACAATCCGTGAACATTTCAAATCTTTTGATAGGCTTACGAGTTAAGTTGATCGACAACCGGAACAAACGGGGATTCCAGCCCTCTTTCCCGCTGTTCGCCTTTGACGAAGTCGACGAAAGCCCGAAGCGCAGGCGGCATGTGTTTGCGGCTCGCATAATAGAGAAACGGGCCTGAGAATTCCGTCACCCATTCATCGAGGATGGGCACCAAATCTCCCCTCTCGATGGCCGGCATCAGGACCTCCTCGAAGGTCCTGATGATGCCGAGCCCGGCTACCGCAGCCGATACTTGCATCTCGATGGTGTTGGCGATGATCGGCCCCTTCGGCGTAATCATCAGAGTCTCGCCTGCCCGCTCGAACTCCCAGGGCAACGCAGCGCCGCTGAGGAAGCGATGCCTGACACAATCATGCTCCAGCAGGTCGCGCGGGTGACGAGGGAAACCGCGGCGCTCGAGGTAGTCAGGCGCGGCCGCCGTGACATATCTTTGACGGCGCGGCCCGATCGGCACTGCGATCATGTCGCGCTCAAGCCGCTCGTCATAGCGGATGCCGGCGTCATAGCCGGCTGCGAGCACATCGACGAACGTATCCTCGCCGACGATCTCGAGCGAGATCCGCGGGTAACGCTTCAGAAAACGGCTGGCGAGATCAGGCAGGAAAAGCCGTGTCGCGATGATCGGCACGTTGAGGCGGAGGGTTCCGCTCGGGCTATCACGAAAGACGTCGAGTTGCTGGAGCGCCAAGGAGATTTCGCTAAGCGCAGGTGTAAGGCGTTGCAGCAGCCGCTCCCCAGCCTCCGTCGGCGTGACGCTGCGGGTCGTCCGGTTGAGCAGGCGAACACCGACATGCTCCTCCAG
The DNA here is from genome assembly GCA_900466985.1 of Hyphomicrobiales bacterium. Taxonomy (GTDB): domain Bacteria; phylum Pseudomonadota; class Alphaproteobacteria; order Rhizobiales; family Rhizobiaceae; genus Rhizobium. The sequence continues at coordinate 60,517 of UBOA01000014.1, read as the reverse complement.
CCGCCGCAGCGAGTCGCTCAGCGAAGAAGCGGAGACACCGCGCTTGCGCGCGGCGGCGCGAAAGCTGCGCTCCCTTGCAATGGCCGTGAAGGCATCCAGATCATTGAGAGGAAGGTCTTCCATTGTGCATTTTCCCGTACAGCTCGTTCGCATTCATACGGATTATCGCACGAAGCCCGGCGCGATAAAACCATTCCCGACGATCAACATCGGCATGACGAAGGAGAACGACATGGAAAAACATCGTTTGGGAAATACCGGCCCAATGGTATCGGCCATCGGCCTCGGTTGCATGGGCATGTCCGGCATGTACGGGCCATCCGACCGCAGCGAGAGCATTGCCACGATTCATGCTGCCCTCGACGCGGGCATCAACCTGCTCGACACCGGCGATTTCTACGGCATGGGCCACAACGAGATGCTGATCGGCGAGGCGTTGAAAGGCCGCAAGCGGGAGGAGGTCGTCATCAGCGTCAAGTTCGGCGCGCTGCGCGATCCAGCCGGCAACTGGAGCGGCTACGACTCCAGGCCCGCCGCGATCAAGAACTTCCTCGCCTACACGCTGAAGCGTCTCGACGTCGACTACATCGACATCTACCGCCCCGCCCGCCTGGATCCCAACGTTCCCATCGAGGAAACGGTGGGCACGATCGGTGACATGATCAAGGCAGGGTACGTCAGGCATGTCGGCCTTTCGGAAGTCGGTGCAGATACCATTCGCCGCGCAGCCAGCGCCCATCCGATTTGCGATCTGCAGATCGAGTATTCGCTGATCTCGCGCGGCATCGAGAACCAGATCCTGCCAACCTGCCGTGAGCTCGGGATTTCCATCACCGCCTACGGTGTTCTCTCCCGCGGCCTGATCAGCGGACATTGGCAAAAGGGACAGGCAACCGGCTCCGGCGATTTCCGCGGCATGAGCCCGCGCTTCCAGGACAGCAATATCGATCAGAACCTCGCGCTCGTCGAGGAACTGCGAAAGATCGCGGACGAGAAGCGGGTATCTGTCGCTCAGATCGCCATCGCCTGGGTGGCGGCCCGCGGGCAGGACATCGTGCCCCTCGTCGGCGCGCGCCGACGTGACCAGCTTGCCGAAGCGCTCGGTTCGCGCGCTGTGCAATTGTCCGCCGAGGATATGGCGGCCATCGAACGCGCCGTGCCGAAGGACGCCGCGGCGGGTGCACGCTACCCTGACGCACAGATCAGACATATGGACAGTGAAAAGTGATGCTGGCCAGCCTCTCTGCAAAAGGAGAGGCTGCCTCAAATCACACGGGGCCTGAGAAGGTATCGCAGGCCGACAACTGCCCGCTGTCGAAGCCGCGCTTGAACCAACGCGCCCGCTGCTCCGAAGTGCCGTGGTTGAAACTCTCGGGCACCACGTAGCCCTGGCTGCGTTTCTGCAGCCTGTCGTCGCCAATCTGCTGGGCTGCGTTCAACGCCTCCTCCAGATCGCCGGCTTCGAGAATGCCCTTCTGATCCGTGAACTTGCCCCAGATGCCGGCGAAGCAGTCGGCCTGCAGTTCGACCCGGACGGACATCTTGTTGGCTTCCGCCTCGCTCATCCGCTGACGCGCCTCGTTGAATTTCGGCAGGATCCCCAGCAGGTTCTGAACATGATGGCCGACTTCATGCGCAACGACGTACGCTTCGGCGAAATCGCCGGAGGCGCCGAATTGGCGGCTGAGCTGGTTGAAGAAGGCCGTGTCGAGATAGACCTTGTGATCGCTCGGGCAGTAGAAAGGACCGGTCGCCGCCGAGGCAAAGCCACAGGCAGACTGCGTCTGTCCGGAAAAGAGAACGAGGCGAGGCTCTTCGTACTGACGACCAAGGGACTGGAAGATCCCGTTCCAGGTGTCCTCGGTCTCGGCAAGAACGGTACGAACGAATGCGGTCATTTCATCGTTGGCAGGTGTCTGACTTCCCGATTCGCTTTGCTCATAGCCGGGGCCGTTGGTCGTCATGCCACCATCCATAACCTGCAGCAGGTCTATGCCCATGGCCTTGAGGATAAAATAGATGACAACGAGAAAGACGATGGTGCCGATGCTCAGGCCGCCGCCGCGCCGGCCCATGCCGCCGCCGGTAGGAAAGCCGAAGCCTCCTCCTCTGCCCAATCCGCCCATGGAAGGATCGCCACGACGATCCTCGATGTTGTCGGACTGACGCCGGCCTTTCCACTCCATGACGGTTCCCCTGGGCTAAACCTTCGGTCGGTAGGTATATATCTCGATGATCGGGAAATTCCAGTTGTCTGAGAGGACCGTGCAGCACTGCGCACCGTCTTGACGAGACATCGACATTCGGGCCTCCTTGCGAGAAGAAGTCTGAGGAGGAGAGACATGAAGGCACTTCGGCTCGAAGCGACGGGCAAGCTGGCTCTGCGCGAGGTAGAGCGTCCCGACCCGGGTGTTGGCGAGTTGCTGGTTCGTGTGGAGGCTTGCGGCATTTGCGGCACCGACCGGCATCTGTTCCTCGGAGAGTTTCCTTCCAAGCCACCCGTTACGCTCGGCCATGAGTTCTGCGGCATCATCGAAGAAGTGGGCGATGGCGTGAGCGGCTTTCGCGAAGGCATGCGCGTCACGGGCGATCCGAATATTGCATGCGGCCGCTGCCCCGAATGCCAGCGCGGCCGCGTCAATCTCTGCCATAACCTGCAGGCGACCGGTATCCATCGCGACGGTGGCTTTGCGGAATATGTCTGCATCCCGCAGCAGCAGGCTTTCGAGTTGCCCTTGGCACTGCCGCCGCTGCATGGCGCCTTCTGCGAACCCCTCGCCTGTTGCATCCATGGTGTCGACCTTGCCGAAATCCGAACGGGCTGCTCCGTTGTCGTCCTCGGCGGCGGCGTGATCGGCTTGCTGGTCGTGCAGTTGGCCAGGCTGGCGGGTGCGACCAAGGTTGTGCTCGTCACCCGCAGCGAGGAGAAGCGGACGCTCGCCGAGAGCCTCGGAGCAACCGCGAGCGCGGATCCTTCGACCGGGGACATCGTCGCGCGTTTGACCGCGACGGATGGTTTGGTGCCCGGCGGCGCTGACGTCGTGATCGAATGCGCCGGCGTTGCCGAAACCATTGAACAGGCGCCGGCGCTTGCGCGTCGCGGTGGTACCGTCGTCATTCTCGGGGTCATGCCGCAGGGCGTCAAAGTCGTGGTCGAGCCGTTCGACATCCTCTTTCGCGAGATCAAGCTCGTTAGCTCGTTCATCAATCCCTTCACGCACCGGCGCGCGGCCGATCTCGTCGCGTCGGGAACCATCAAGGTCGAGCCGCTGATCTCGCGTCGAATCGGCTTCAACGACGCGGTCGAAGCGATCTCCAGTCCTGCCCGCCGAGGCGAGATCCGGGCGCTTGTCGTGCCTGGCATCGACTAGGCGCTCATAACGTCGGCCAATTACTGTCGATTCCGCAATTTATGGGGTTCCGTTTACAAATACATTTGCCTATAAGCCGCTTCTAGCCTGAAAAGACCATCACATGCGCGACCCGGCCGGTGCCTCCCACCCTGGCCGGCTTTCTGCGCAGCTAGGAAAGGGAAAAAGACCATGCCGAAGCGCCAAGATATCAAATCGATCCTCATCATCGGCGCGGGACCGATCGTCATTGGCCAGGCATGCGAATTCGACTACTCCGGAACCCAGGCCTGCAAGGCGCTGAAGGAGGAAGGCTACCGCGTCATCCTCGTCAACTCCAACCCGGCAACGATCATGACCGACCCGGGCCTCGCCGACGCCACCTACGTCGAGCCGATCACCCCCGAAGTCGTCGCCAAGATCATCGCCAAGGAGCGCCCCGACGCGCTGCTGCCGACCATGGGCGGCCAGACCGCGCTCAACACCGCGCTTTCCCTGAAGAGAATGGGCGTCCTGGACCGCTACAATGTCGAAATGATCGGCGCCAAGCCCGCCGCTATCGACAAGGCCGAAGACCGCGCCCTGTTCCGCGAGGCGATGGAAAAGATCGGCCTCGAAACCCCGCGCTCGATGCTCGCCAACGCCACCGACATCAAGGATGCCGACCGCAAGACGCATGAAGCCGAGCGCAACAAGCTGAAGGAAAGCCTCTCCGGCGCCGAACTCGACAAGGCGCTCGACGAACTGGAAAACCAGTGGAACCTCGGCGAGACCGACCGCAAGCAGCGCTACATCAGCCACGCCATGGCGATTGCCGCCCAGGCGATCGACGTCGTCGGCCTGCCCGCCATCATCCGCCCCTCCTTCACCATGGGCGGCACCGGCGGCGGCATTGCCTACAACCGCTCGGAGTTCTTCGAAATCATCGGCGGTGGCCTCGATGCCTCCCCGACGACCGAAGTTCTGATCGAGGAATCGGTTCTCGGTTGGAAGGAATACGAAATGGAAGTCGTCCGCGACAAGGCGGACAACTGCATCATCATCTGCTCGATCGAAAACATCGACCCGATGGGCGTCCACACGGGCGACTCGATCACCGTCGCGCCGGCTTTGACGCTGACCGACAAGGAATACCAGATGATGCGCAACGCCTCGATCGCGGTCCTGCGCGAGATTGGCGTGGAAACCGGCGGCTCGAACGTCCAGTTCGCCGTCAACCCGAAGGACGGTCGCCTCGTCGTCATCGAAATGAACCCGCGCGTCTCGCGCTCCTCCGCCCTCGCCTCCAAGGCCACCGGCTTCCCGATCGCCAAGGTCGCCGCCAAGCTCGCCGTCGGCTACACGCTGGACGAACTGGAAAACGACATCACAGGCGGAGCGACGCCGGCCTCGTTTGAGCCGTCGATCGACTACGTCGTTACCAAGATCCCGCGTTTCGCTTTCGAGAAGTTCCCCGGCGCCGCGCCGGTCCTAACCACTGCAATGAAGTCTGTCGGCGAAGTCATGGCAATCGGCCGCACCTTCGCCGAATCGCTACAGAAGGCGCTTCGCGGTCTCGAAACCGGCCTCACCGGCCTTGATGAAATCGAGATCCCGGACGTCGAAGAGGGTGAGTCCAGCCAGAACGCCATCCGCGCCGCGATCGGAACCCCGACGCCTGACCGCCTGCGCATGGTCGCCCAGGCTCTGCGTCAGGGCATGAGCCCGGAAGAGGTTCACGAAGGCTCCAAGATCGACCCTTGGTTCATCGCTCAGTTCAAGGCGATCGTCGATATGGAAGCCCGCATCCGCGAGCATGGTCTGCCTGAAGACGCGACGAACCTGCGTACGCTGAAGGCGATGGGCTTTTCCGATGCCCGTCTCGCCACGCTGACCGGCAAGCGCCCGAAGGAAGTCGCCGAGCTCCGCAACAGCCTGAACGTCCGCCCGGTTTTCAAGCGCATCGACACCTGCGCTGCCGAGTTCGCCTCTCCGACCGCCTACATGTACTCGACCTACGAGACGCCCTTCGTCGGCGCGCTGCGTTCCGAGGCCCAGGTTTCCGATCGCAAGAAGGTCGTCATCCTCGGCGGCGGTCCGAACCGCATCGGCCAGGGCATCGAGTTCGACTATTGCTGCTGCCATGCGGCCTTCGCGCTGAAGGATGCCGGCTACGAAGCGATCATGATCAACTGCAACCCGGAAACGGTCTCGACCGACTACGACACGTCGGACCGTCTCTATTTCGAACCGCTGACGGCTGAAGACGTAATCGAGATCCTGCGTGCGGAGCAGGAAAAGGGCGAAGTCGTTGGCGTCATCGTGCAGTTCGGCGGCCAGACGCCGCTGAAGCTTGCCGAGGCGCTCGAGAAGAACGGCATCCCGATCCTCGGCACCGCGCCCGACATGATCGACCTCGCCGAAGACCGCGACCGCTTCCAGAAGCTTCTGATGAAGCTTGATCTCAACCAGCCGAACAACGGCATCGCCTACTCCGTCGAGCAGGCCCGCCTCGTCGCCGCCGAAATCGGCTTCCCGCTGGTCGTGCGCCCCTCCTACGTTCTCGGCGGTCGCGCCATGCAGATCATCCACGCCGAAAGCCAGCTGCAGACCTATCTGCTGGATACCGTTCCGGAACTCGTGCCTGAAGACATCAAGCAGCGCTATCCGAACGACAAGACCGGCCAGATCAATACGCTTCTCGGCAAGAACCCGCTGCTGTTCGACAGCTACCTGACCAACGCCATCGAAGTCGACGTCGACTGCCTCTGCGACGGCACGGACGTCTACGTCGCCGGGATCATGGAGCACATCGAGGAAGCAGGAATTCACTCCGGCGACAGCGCTTGCTCGCTACCACCCCGCTCGCTGTCCAAAGAGCTGCTCGACGAGCTGGAGCGTCAGGCCAAGGCCATGGCCAAGGCCCTGAACGTCGGCGGCCTGATGAATGTGCAGTTCGCCATCAAGGACGGCACCGTCTACGTGCTTGAAGTGAACCCGCGCGCCTCGCGTACCGTGCCCTTCGTTGCAAAGACGATCGGTGCTCCGATCGCCAAGATCGCGGCCCGCGTCATGGCTGGCGAGAAGCTGGATGCAACCTTTGCCGCCTACGGCAAGAAGCCGGATCCGCGCGCGCTGAAGCACATCGCCGTCAAGGAAGCCGTCTTCCCATTCGCCCGCTTCCCGGGCGTCGACACCCTGCTCGGCCCGGAAATGCGTTCCACCGGTGAAGTCATTGGCCTCGACACCGATTTTGCGCTGGCCTTCGCCAAGTCGCAGCTCGGCGCCGGCGTCGAACTGCCGCGGGACGGGACCGTCTTCGTGTCCGTTCGCGACGAGGACAAGCCCCGCGTCCTGCCGGCCATCCGCGTTCTCGTAGAAGAAGGCTTCAAGGTTCTGGCAACCGGTGGCACGCAGCGCTTCCTAGCCGAAAACGGCATTACGGCAACGAAGGTCAACAAGGTTCTGGAAGGTCGCCCGCACATTGAAGATGCGATCCGCAACCGCCAGGTCCAGCTCGTGATCAACACGACCGACGGCAACAAGGCGATCTCCGACTCCAAGTCGCTGCGCCGCGCAACGTTGATGCAGAAGGTCCCCTACTACACCACGATGGCCGGCGCCGAGGCGGCCGCCCAGGCGATCAAGGCGCTGCGGGCTGGAAACCTCGAAGTTCGTCCGCTGCAAAGCTACTTTTAATAAAGAATTGGACCGGCGCGCCATCCGCGCCGGTCCGCTCTCGAGGCGTCGCAACCGTTAGATTCGCGCCCTCGCATCCTGCGCGTCCGCCTTGACGTTCCAGGCATCCTGAAAGGCCGGTCGCGGCTGATCCTGCAAAATCAGCTTCCCGCCTTCTTCACGCCGCGTCGGAATGGCGTGGCGATCGATCGCGCCTTCCAGAGTCATCGCAAGGTCGCGGGCGAAGACCCGATTGCCGATATGCCATGAGTGGGTCCATGAACCAATCTGGGGCTGCGAGGCTGGATCGACCGTATTGAAGTATTCACCGCAATTGACGTCGACTGCTTTAGCGTTGACCAACGCCGGCAGCCCAACGCGACCGACGCGCGGCGCAACGCCGAGCCTCTTCGCGTTGGATACTGCAAGGACGGAATCGAACGGATTGGAATAGTTGGTGAGCCGCATGATCCGGCGGAACATCGGCTGATTCCAATCGCTCGCAAGCGACAGGCTATCCGTGGAAACATCGCCGCCGATGAACGCCACCTGGCCGACACGCCAGTCCGCCTTGAAGAGATCGCCCTGCTTGTCCGACTGCGCAAAGGCATCCATGATCACATAGCAGCCGGTAGAATGACCAAGCAGGTGCACATTGGTTTCGCAGCCGGCCTGCTGGCTCTGCTTCAGAAGTCGAATACCCTTCGTCACGAGTTCGCTTGCAACAGCCGCCGCATCCGAGCGGTCTTCGAGATAATTGAGCGTCTGGTTGTCGCTCGGCCAGTCGAAGGCGACGATCTCACCACGCCAACCCTCTGCTCGCATGTCGGCACGTAACTGCCTGATGCGCTTTAGAACGGTCGGTATGTCATTGTTGTAGCCATGCACGAAAATAAGCACATCGCCCCGCGGACCGATCGAATTCGGATTCTCGTCGCCATCCGCGAGCCCCTGCACCTCGGCGACCCAATCCTTCGCGCTCGATACTGCTTGGCGCGCGTCGTAGCTGTCGAGCACATCAGGCACCTTCAGAAACTTGATCGGCCCGGGTTCCGCGATCAATGCATCGCCCGCTCGCTTTCTGGCACTGATGATGTAGTTGTCGCCCATCTTCCCCTCCTGCGCCAACCAGCCCTACGCCTAATACGATCGTATCAGCTTACAGATTCAACCCGAAGACGCCAATGCAGCGCCGATGCGGGCATTATCTCGGCCAGCGTATGTCAGCCCATTGGAGCCCGTACCAACGGTCGAATCACGCTTTGCGATCCCGAGGGAACGGCGAAGGATGCATCAATTTTTGCGTCATCGAGAGAATTGCCAGTCAGTCCTTCAGAGACGTTCTCACCTATCCATCCATTCTCAAAGTCAATATTGCTCAGGTTTGCGGCCGCAACGGCGCGCCTCGGGGTAGCGATACGAATTTTATGGAAATCAGCGGTGGCGATCTGCTATAACCACAACAGTTAGGATTGTTACACGGTTCCGAAGTTCCCCTTCGGGACCTGTTTTCTTTTGTGTCTGCGGCTAAGAGGACACGGGGAGTGAAGGACAGAAAAATGGTTGATAAGGTACCGATGACGCAGGGTGGTTTCGTCAAGCTGCAGGAAGAACTGCGCTGGCGTCAGCAGGAGGAGCGCCCCCGCATCATCGAGGCAATCGCCGAAGCCCGTGCCCATGGTGACCTCTCGGAAAACGCCGAATACCATGCGGCCAAGGAAGCCCAAAGCCACAACGAAGGCCGCATCAGCGAGCTTGAAGACCTGACCGCACGCGCGGAGGTCATCGACCTGTCGAAGATGTCCGGTGACAAGATCAAGTTCGGCGCGAAGGTGAAGCTCGTCGACGAGGACACCGAAGAAGAAAAGACCTATCAGATCGTCGGCGATCAGGAAGCCGATGTTAAGGCCGGCCGGATCTCCATCTCGTCGCCGATCGCTCGCGCGCTGATCGGCAAGGAAGTCGGCGACTCGATCGAAGTCAACGCACCCGGCGGCTCCAAGGCCTACGAAGTCCTTTCCATTTCCTGGGGCTGATTGGTCCGTGGAAGGTCGCGGCCAACCGGCTATCGTCAATGTCAGTGACGTCGAGATTATTGCGCCGAACTTCAAAAAACGGCTCTCCGGCGTCACCTCCACCATCATTCAGCTGATCCCGGTCCAGCGCGTACTCGGCGAGAAGATTGCGACCCTCGGACCGGGCCTTCCAGCATCTCTGCCGCACATTCGCTTTCGCGACCTGCCGAAGCTTTGGCGCGCGCCGCGCAGTCGGCCCTTCCGCATATGGCACGCCCGCCGCAACATCGAGATGCTGCCGGCCATTCTCATGCGCGATGTCCTGCGCATGCCCCTGAAGATTGTCTTCACCTCCGCCTCTCAGCGCCGCCACACCGGCTGGACGAAATGGCTGATCTCCAGAATGGACGCCGTGATCGCGACCAGCGGCAAGACGGCAAACTATCTGGAAGTGCCCAACACCGTTGTTCTGCACGGAATAGACACGGCCCGCTTCTCTCCGGCGGAAGACAAGGCAACAGCCAAACAGCTGCTTGGTCTTGACGCCACGAAGAGGATCGCCGGCTGTTTCGGTCGCGTTCGTCACCAGAAGGGCACGGATCTTTTTGTCGACAGCATGATCCGCCTCCTGCCGACCCGACCGGACTGGATCGCCGTTATTGCCGGACGCGCAACAGCCCAGCACGTCGAGTTCGAGAAGGAACTGAAGGCGCGCGTCGCAGCCGCGGGCCTGGCCGATCGCATTCTATTCGTCGGCGAGCATACGAACATCAACGACTGGTATCGGACGCTCGACCTCTTCATTGCTCCACAACGCTGGGAAGGCTTTGGCCTGACGCCGCTCGAAGCGATGGCAACGGCCGTCCCCGTGGTCGCCACCGACGTCGGTGCGTTTCCCGAACTACTGGTAACGGGCGCCAACGAAACCGGCCTCATCGTCCCGCGCGACGATCTCGATGCAATGGTTCAAGCGTCCAGTCTCTTCATGGATGACGAAAGCCGCCGACAGCAGGCATCGGCCCGCGCCCGGGCCCATGCAATAAATACCTTCAGTATCGAAGGTGAAGCCCGGAAGCTTGGCGCCGTCTATCGGTCGCTTTAAGCGACGACATCAGGGCTTGCGCTTGAAAAGCTCGAGATAGGCGTTGGCAACTGCGTCTTCGGAGAACTGCTTCATCAGCGTCTCCCGCCCGCCCGCAGCAACCTTCGCGGCCAGCACCGGATCGTTGATCAGCCGCTCGATGGCGTGCGAAAAACCATCGGCATCGCCGACGTCGACCAGAAGCCCATTGTCACCGTCACGCATGAACCACGAGGGTCCCTCGGAGCGACTGGAGACAACAGGCTTGCCCTGCGCCCAGGCCTCAAGGATGACATTGCCAAGCGGCTCGTGGTTTGACGGCATCACGAAAATATCGGCAGCGGCGACGAACGGCCGCGTATCCTTCTGCCAACCGAGAAAACGTACGCGGTCCATAACGCCAAGGTCCGCTGCGACCTTCTTGACGTTCTCCAATTCTTCGCCTTCGCCCGCAAGCCACAAATAGACATCAGGCAGCTTCGCCACCGCCGCCGTCAGCAAGGCAAATTCCTTGCGTGGTACGAAACGGCCCATCGACATCACGACGGGCGCATCAACCGGCGTGTTCAGCGACGCACGATCGACGGGCGCCACTTGTTCAGTATTCGTGAAGTTCGAGATCACCTCGACGCCGCGTGTCCAGCCCAGCTTATTACGCACATGCTCGCCGATACCAGGCGTATTGCAAACGAGAATGTCGGAGTTTTTAAAGTAGCTGAGGTTTGTCGGGTAATCCCCAAGACGGGAGAGCTTGATACATCCCTTGTAGTTCGGCATCAGTCGACTGCCACGCGTCGCCCAGGAAAACAGCGCATCCGGCTTCTCCATGCGCGCCATGTGTTTGACCCGCAAAGGCAATAGGATCCTGTCGGGTGAGAGATTTCGAAACTTGCTTTCGATGATGCGCGACGACTGCTCGATGTCCTTCCGCCATAGCCGGTTCGGACGGATGACCGCGGTCTGCTCGACGCCCCGGCGTGCTAGGGCGTTGACCAGATGAACGAAGAAACGCTCGGCACCGCCATCCTTGCCGAAATGATAATGCATCACTTTCATGATTGAACCTTTGGACCTTAGTGCCTTCCCGCATCATCGAAGTTGGGATGCCGCTCGGCGGCCTTACGCTGATACAGCTTCGCCTGCGTCAGAAAGGCGTACACAGCACCGGTCATAGCTTCGATGAAGCCCGACGGCCCGCAACGCCATAGACCGTTATGAAAATAAAGGCGCCAGAAATAGAGCAGCGGGCTGAAAATCAGCCTGAGGAAGGTCGTCCCCTCGCCCAAGGCGAAGTGCTGATCGGCCTTCAGGGTCGAATACTTGTTTTCCTTGAGGATCTGATCATCGATGATCAGTGGCCGGTAATGAAGAAGGCTCCCGGACTTTGCGTCCTCGACACGCCCCGTCGGCACGATGCCTTCATGAACAGCTTGCGTGAGATCATATGCGCCCCTCCCCTTGCGGATGAGCCGCAAGTTCCTGCGCTCGTGCACGTAGACAGGCGTATAGCCGTAACCGACAAGATAGGGGCGACGCGCCAGCCGCCACCCGACAATATCCTCGGAAGCGGCAATCAGCTCCGGCAAAAGCTTCCGCAGGGGTGCATCGAGCCGTTCATCGGAATCGATATTCAAGCGCCAAGGCTGCGTACACTGATCGAGTGCGAATTGCTTCTGCCCTGCGTAACCGCGCCAATTCTCGTGAAACACCCGGATCGGCCAGCCATTCTCGATATAGGACTCCAGCAGAGCAATCGTCCCGTCCGTCGAACCGGAGTCAACGACCACAATCTCCGCGCACTTATCCAGGCTCTCGATGCAATTGCCGAGATACGCTTCTTCGTTCAAGCAAATTATGAACGCGGAAATGGGCAATTTGGTCATTGGAACGATCTTCGTATCTTTTTCCGCGGCAGAGCTAGCAAAGCGCCTTCATTACGGCATAAGCCGTTTCATTCATAGAGCATTGCTGCTGCTCTTGGCCGCTCAGACTTCGACCAGGCCCACCCGCTTGACCTGTCGGATCGTCAGCATCGTCCGCACGGTATCCACATGCTCATTCGCCGTCAGTACCTCGATAACGAAATCCTGAAAGCGCGTCAGGTTCTCTGCAACACAGTGCAGAAGAAAATCGCTATCCCCGGAAACCATCCAGGCCTGCCGCACGAGAGGCCACTGCGCAGTCGCGGCGGCAAAAGCCTTAAGGTTGGCTTCCGACTGATGCTTGAGGCCGACCATGCAGAAGGCGACAAGATCGAAGCCGAGCTTCGGGCTGTTCAACATCGCGTGATAGCCTTCGATGACGCCAGTCTCTTCGAGCTTCCGCACGCGACGCAGGCACGGCGGCGCCGAAATCCCGACGCGGTCGGCGAGCTCGACATTGGTCATCCGTCCGTCTGCCTGCAGCTCACGCAGTATCTTTATATCGATGGCATCGAGTTCGGCGCGAAGCACAATCCTGCCCTTCCTTTAATTCGTGATCGCCAGCTTCTATATAAAGCGACGGAATTCGCAAGAAAGTTTCAAGCCGGCGATGGATAGTTGCACAGCGCGCCGAGAAAGCCTTGTTGGTAACGCAGGGCTGCCCTTGAATAAAAGCACTGGACGTTCATAAATGGCGAATGGATCGCGAAACGGCCTCATTCGCCTCTTAGCCGCCGCTCTCCCGACAGTCGAAAGGAAATACCCATGTCCGCCCGCCACACCAAGGTGCTCATTATCGGCTCCGGCCCTGCCGGCTACACGGCTGCCGTCTATGCAGCCCGTGCAATGCTGAAGCCAGTGTTGATCGCCGGCATGGAGCAAGGCGGACAGCTGATGATCACCACCGATGTGGAGAATTATCCGGGCTTTGCCGATCCCATCCAGGGACCTTGGCTGATGGATCAGATGCTGCAGCAGGCAAAGCATGTCGGCGCCGAAATCGTCAACGACATCGTCACCGAAGTCGACATGAACCAGCGCCCCTTCGTAGCCCGCACGGACAGCGGCCAGGTCTGGACCGCCGATACGCTGATCATCGCAACCGGCGCCAAGGCAAAGTGGCTGGGCATCGAGAGCGAGCAGCATTTCCAGGGCTTCGGCGTCTCGGCCTGCGCGACCTGCGACGGTTTCTTCTACCGAAACAAGAACGTCATCGTCGTCGGCGGCGGCAACAGTGCCGTCGAGGAAGCCCTCTACCTCTCCAACATCGCGAAGTCGGTGACGGTCGTTCATCGCCGCGACAGCTTCCGTTCGGAGAAAATCCTGCAAGAACGGTTGTTCTCGAAGGAAAACATCAAGGTCCTCTGGAACACCGAGGTCGCTGAAATCACCGGCACGCCGGCCAAACCGCCGATGCCCCCGTCCGTTACGGGCGCTCGCCTCCGGGACACGCGCACGGGTGCGATCACCGAGGTTGCAGTGGACGGCGTCTTTGTTGCGATTGGCCACGCCCCGGCAACCGAGCTCTTCAAGGGCAAGCTGAAGCTGAAGGATAATGGCTATCTCTGGACCGCACCGGATTCGACGGCGACCAGCCTCGAAGGCGTTTATGCCGCTGGTGACGTGACCGATGATACGTTCCGCCAGGCGATCACCGCCGCCGGCTTGGGATGCATGGCAGCTCTCGAAGCCGAACGATATCTGACGGGCCACATGCCCGTCGCCGTGGCCGCAGAGTAGGACCGGCTATGAGGGGTGGGGGAATGCCATTGGATTGGGACAAGCTGCGTATCTTTCACGCAGCTGCCGAAGCGGGTTCGTTCACGCATGCGGCGGATAAACTGCATCTGTCCCAGTCCGCGATCAGCCGTCAGGTCAGCGCGCTCGAGCAGGATGTCGGCACGAAGCTCTTTCACCGCCATGCGCGCGGTCTGATTCTGACGGAACAGGGCGAACTGCTTTATCGCACCGCCCACGACGTGCTCCTGAAGCTCGAAACCGTGAAGATGCAGCTGACCGAGACGACGGAAACGCCGACCGGAAAGCTGCGCGTAACGACGACGGTCGGCCTTGGCCAGGGTTGGCTGACCGACAAGATCCAGGAGTTCATGCAGCTCTACCCGGATGTCCAGATCCAGCTGATCCTCGACAACGAGGAAGTGGATGTGAACATGCGCTACGCCGATTGCGCCATCCGCCTGCGCCAGCCGGTGCAATCCGATCTGATCCAGCGCAAGCTGTTCACCGTTCACATGCACGTCTATGCAGCCCCCTCCTACATCAACCGCCATGGCGAGCCGCAGACGGTCGAGGACCTCGACAACCATCGCATCATCACCTTTGGCGAGCCCGCGCCGAGCTACCTGCTCGATGTCAACTGGCTTGAGGTCGCCGGACGCTCGTCCGACAACAAGCGCATCCCGCATCTGCAGATCAATAGCCAGACCTCGATCAAGCGCGCATGCCTGCTCGGCATGGGCGTTGCCTGTATGCCCGACTACATCGTCGGACGCGATCCTGGCCTTATCCAGCTGCCGATTAACGCTGACGTTCCGTCGTTCGATACGTATTTCTGCTATCCCGATGAAATGAAAAATGCCGCCAAGCTCAAGGCTTTCCGCGACTTCATCGTCAGCAAGGCACGCAACTGGAACTTCTAGTTGTTCGCGCCGGAAATACAAGCTGTGCAATATGCGCATGTCTGGCATGCATAAACTGGGGTTGCCGTTTGCTCATTAAAGCACCATATCGCACATAGCTGATGCACACGGTGGCTTTTCCTCCCAGTTCCACCGCATTAGCTGTTCCCCTCTGGAGGTTTTGACCTTCACACCTAGAAGGGCCCCGATCTTTCGGCGGCCCTCTTTTTTTGCCTTATTTTTTTGCACCGCAGCAGAAAATTGTGCAGCGCATAGCAGGCATGCGCAAACATGCATTGCAATCTGCCTCTCAAAGCATCATATCGAACTCAGCTGATGCATTTCGTGGCTTCTCTCCCAGTGCCACCGCGTTAGCTGTTCCCCTCTGGAGGTTTATTGACCTTCACACCTTTAAAGGGCCCCGATTTTTCGGTGGCCCTCTTTTTTTGCCCAAAATTTAGCCAGATCCGAAAGGGCAGCAAATCACGCCGTCGTGTCTTGCATATCGAGTATTGCCGATCCATATATCGTCTACGAACGATTTATAATTCGAAGAACGACGATGGAAAAAGACGAGATCCTGAAGGCGATCGCCCATCCGACCCGGATGGAAATTCTGAACTGGCTGAAGAAACCTGAGGAGCATTTCTCCACCCAGGAACATCCGTTTGAGATGGGCGTCTGCGCCAGCCAGTTTGAGCGCTGCGGCCTGTCTCAGTCGACCGTATCAGCGCATCTCGCGACCCTGAACAGAGCAGGGCTTGTGACGACGAGACGCGTTGGCCAGTGGATTTTCTACAAGCGCAATGAGGAGACCATCGCGGCTTTCCTCAAGCAACTTTCGAAGGATCTGTAGCCTATGCGGCTGCGGCCCCAATTGGGCTCGCATCGTAACCTCCTCCCCCATCTTCGGCCTCGGCCGAGTGATCCTCCCGCACCAAGAAAGGACTCTCATGAGCAAGCTTTTCGAACCGACAAAGGTTGGCGACATTGCCATCAAGAACCATATCGTGATGGCGCCGTTGACGCGTAACCGCTCCCCGGGTGCCGTTCCGAACGACCTGAACGTCGAATACTACCGCCAGCGTGCGACGGCCGGCCTCATCATCACCGAGGCAACGGCCATCACACATCAGGGTCAGGGTTATGCGGACGTTCCCGGGCTTTACACGAAGGAAGCGCTCGACGGCTGGAAGAGAGTGACCGATGCCGTCCACGCAGCAGGAGGCAAGATCGTCGTGCAGATGTGGCATGTGGGCCGTATCTCGCATACGACGCTGCAGCCGAACGGTAGCAAGCCGGTCTCTTCGACGAACCGCATCGCCAAGGCCAAGACGTACCTCGTCAATGACGATGGCACTGGCGCCTTTGCCGATACCTCCGAGCCACGCGCCCTTCAAACCTCGGAAATCCCGGGCATCATCGAGGATTACCGCAAAGCCGCGCGCGCCGCGATCGACGCCGGCTTTGACGGTGTCGAAATTCACGGTGCGAACGGCTACCTGCTCGACCAGTTCCTGCGCGACGGCGTCAACGACCGCACCGATCAGTATGGTAGCTCGATCGAAAACCGCGCCCGCTTCACTTTCGAAGTGGTAGACGCCGTGACTAAGGAAATCGGCGCAGGCCGTACAGCCATTCGCATTTCGCCTGTCACGCCTTCGGGCGAGAGCTACGACTCCAACCCGCAAGCGCTCTTCACCCATGTCATCGAAGGCCTGGCGAAATATGATCTTGCCTATATTCACGTCATCGAAGGCCAGACCGGCGGCGACCGCGACTTTAAGCAGGGCACCAACGCCGCCTTCGACTATAAGGCTCTGCGCCAGGCCTATGAAAAGGCTGGCGGCAAGGCGAAGTGGATGGTCAACAACGGCTACGATCGGGATCTCGCGATTGATGCCGTCGAGAGCGGCCGGGCCGATCTCGTCGCTTTCGGCAAGCCATTCATCGCCAATCCGGATCTCGTGGGACGCCTGGAAAAGAACCTGCCACTGAATACGCCCGTGCAGGCGACCTTCTACGGCGGAGGACCAAAGGGTTACATCGACTATCCCGTGGTCGAAAAGGCCGCCTGAACCATCAAGCGCCAACGGAAATCCCGCCATTCGGCGGGATTTCCTTCTTCCAACGCCTAGCTAGCATGGCGCCATGTTCGAATCGTACATCAAGCGCTGGCGACTGACCGTCGACGGCGAGCCGATCATCACTCATTCCAGCCACCTCCTGCCCGTTCTCCAGGACGGCAAACCCGCTATCTTGAAAATCTCCAAGGACGAGGCCGAGCGAGCTGGCGGCGCCTTGATGCAATGGTGGGGTGGCATCGGGGCAGCTAAAGTCTACGCCCACGACAACGAGGCAGTTCTGCTCGAGCGTGCAATGGGCCCTCGCTCGCTGTTGCGAATGGCAATGGACGGTGCGGACGATACGGCGACCCGCATCATGTGCCGCACCGTCGCAGAACTTCACGCCCCACGCGAACGGCCTTTGCCGAACCTCATTCCACTGGCCCGCTGGTTTCGTGACCTGGAACCGGCAGCACGTGCCCATGACGGCATTCTGGCCGAGTGCAACCACATCGCTGGAATACTGCTTGCGGATATCAGCGGTCCCGTGGTCCTGCACGGCGACATTCACCACAGCAACATCCTCGATTTCGGCGAGGACGGCTGGCTGGCAATCGACCCCAAAGGCCTCATCGGCGAGCGTGGCTTCGACTACGCCAACATCTTCGCCAACCCAGACCTCCCGGCAATCACTGCCCCGGGCCGTCTGCAGAGGCAGCTTCGGATCGTCACGACCGAAACCGGCCTGGAGCCGAAACGGCTGCTCCATTGGATAGTCGCCTATTCCGGCTTGTCAGCGGCCTGGTTTCTGGGCGACGGATCGACGGAACTGGCCGAAAGTCCCCTCGCTGTCGCGCGCATCGCGCTTGCGGAACTGCAGCAGAGCTAAGCGCGCTTTAGAAGCGCAAAGGACCTAATGCACCGCCTGTGCAGCCGGCAGACAGCCGAGTGCGACCAGGGAGCTGCGAACAGCGTCGTCGATCGGGGTATGAGGCTCGCTGCCAAGTTCGGCGACCAACCGTTCGTTCGACATTCGCAGCGGCTCGCGCCAAAGGTACCGCATTTCCTTCAACTCGCGCATGAAGGTGACGAACGGGGCGGCCAGAGGCACGATCCACCACGGGAAGGCCCGCGTCTTTATCCTACTGCCGACAACCCGCTTGATTGCAGCGGCCATCTGGCTGCCGTCGGCATCCCAGAAGCCATCCATGTGATACACGGCGAAGGGCGGAAGGCGATCACCACGCTCGACCAGACGGATCATCGTCTCAGCAACATCGGGCAGGTACGCCCACTGGTGTCCGACACCCGGCAGGGCCGGGTTCTTGACGGCCTCGACCGGCTTTCCCGGCGTGACCATGCCTTGCGAAAACCAACTGTTGGCAGCCCCCGGCCCGAAGTAGTCGCCGGCCCGGACAATGATGACGCGCACGCCGCTGCGCGAGGCAATCTCCAGCCGCCGTTCCATTTCGGCGCGGATCGCTCCCTTCTTCGTCACGGGATGCTGTGGGCTATCCTCCCGAAGAACCGGAAAGGCATCCGGTCCGAAATTATAGACCGTGCCCGGCAGAACGATGCGCGCAACAACCGAACGCGCAGCGGCGATGGTGTTGTCGAGCATCGGCAGAACGAGCTTTTCCCAATCGCGGTATCCCGGCGGATTGACAGCATGAATGATAAGGCTGACGCCCCGCGCTGCGGTCACGAGATCCTCGGCGTTCATCGCGTCGCCTTGGACCCATTCGAAGTCGGGCGCTTTCGCGCGAGCCTTCGCCGCATCACGGTTCAGCGCCCTCACATGCCAACCGCGCGCGGCGAGCTTCCGAGCGACCTCCCCTCCGATCCCGCCTGTTGCACCCAGTACCAGAGCAACCTGTCCGTTCTGCCCAGTCATGATGATCTCCGTCAATTTGAACTGAGCCAATCATGCGGGCATTTTCAGATAAACGAAATTGACGAATCTCGTGTCGCAGATATACATAAGTGCATGAGGAGAGAACCGGACTGGCATTTCTACCGGACGCTATTGGCGGTGCTGGAACACGGGTCGCTTTCGGCGGCGGCACGTGACCTCGGCCTGACGCAGCCGACCGTCGGACGGCACATCGATGCGCTCGAGAATTCAATCGGCTCGCAACTCTTCGTCCGCTCGCCGAACGGTCTCTTGCCAACCGATGCAGCCCTTGAACTGAAACCCTATGCCCAAACGCTCGCAGCGACATCCGCCGCCCTGCTGCGAACTGCCTCGGGACATCGAGAGCAGGTTGCCGGCACCGTCCGGATAAGCGCCAGCGAGGTCATCGGCGTCGAGGTACTGCCTCCCATCCTTGCACCGCTGATGGCTGCCCATCCCGATCTCAACATCGAGCTTTCGGCCTCCGACGCGATCGAGGACCTTCTCAATCGGGAGGCGGATATTGCCGTCCGGATGGCAGAGCCGACCCAGGATCAACTTATCGGCCGCCGCATCGGAGAGATACCGCTCGGCTTTCACGCCCACCGGCGCTACCTGGAGCAACACGGCGCACCACTGGGGATGGCCGACCTCGCACGACATCGCCTCGTCGGCTTCGACCGGCAGACAGCCTATATCAGGACCATGATCGCGCGCTTTCCATTGCCAGACGATCTCGTCTTTGCGTTCAAGAGCGACAATCCGCTCGCGCAAATCTCGGCAATTCGTGCGGGTCTGGGGATTGGGATCTGCCAGATGGGCATCGCCGCGCAGGACCCCGATCTGTTGCCGGTCCTGCCGGAGCTTTTCCGGATACCCCTGGACACGTGGGTCGTCATGCACGAAGGGATCAAAACGGCACGCCGCTACCGCGTCACGTTCGACGCGCTGGTAAGCGGCCTGCTGAATTACACCAAGGGAACGGCGCACAAACGCCGAAGTTGACCATCGCGTGGATGATGACCCCTGTGCTCATGCGCGGGGAGAGGCTTCGCTGGAATGGCTCTTCCAGGTGCCGTCGACAACCTCGGTCTCCGGCCGGTCTCCGCCTTCGGCGTACTCCTCATGCCATTTACCTTTGTCATCCTGCCAGCTGATCTCGGCGGAATCACCGCCAACCTGCTGTTCAGCTGCAACGATACGGGCTGCCTCAAGCGCTTCGGAGTGTGTCGGGAATGCTTCGGAGTAGACACCGCCCAACCGGTAGGCCCAGCCTCCGTCGTGAGGAACGACCTCGTAGACCACCTTGACCATGCCTCTCACTCCTCTTCTTCTTGTTTCGCGCTCGAATACTGACCGGATGGCATCCAGTGCGCGGGCCGCGTTGGAGGAAACGAGAGGGCGCCGCGATGTGCTTCCGGCTGACCGATGCGTTAGTATTCCATTAAATTCTCAAGACTGCAAACTTACTCCCTCCGCTCACTAGCTTGCCATGCAAAATCATCGTTTTAGACTTATCGGATGAATCAAACTCGGAGCTTTCCGTGAAAATCGCGTCGCGGCTGAAAGACGAAACGTTCCTGATGTTGGCGATAGGCGTCGCGGCTATCGCCTATGTGTCGGAACATGCATTTCTTGAAATGGGGCGCGAGATATCGCTGATCGCCGCTGCCGCGCTCGTCGCCACCATCGTCCTTGCCTCAATCCGTGTCGCCCACCATGCGGAGATTCTCGCGATCAAGGTTGGCGACCCCTACGGCACGATGATCCTGACGCTGTCGGCCGTTGCCGTGGAGGTGATCATCCTCGCGATCATGATGACCGGCGAAAGCTCTCCGACGCTTGTACGCGACACGATCTATTCAGCCCTCATGCTCGACATCAACGGCATTCTCGGCCTCGCCGCGCTGCTCGGCGGCTTGAAGCACGGCGAGCAGCCGTACAACGACAATTCGGGCAAGACGTACGGGGTGATGATCCTGACTGCCATGGGCATCTCGATGATCGTTCCGGAATTCGTGCCGGCGGAAAAGTGGCATTACTACTCCGCCTTCACCATCCTGGCGATGATTGCGCTCTACGCGCTCTTCCTGCGCATGCAGGTCGGTCAGCACAGCTACTTCTTCAGCTACGCCTATCCTCGCAGCGAGCGGAAAGGCGATCCGGACGAGCACTCGATCGAGGACTCCACGACCGCCTCGATCGCAACCATCCTGGTCGGGGTCGTCATCATCGGCCTGCTCGCGGAATTCATGTCGACCTTCATGACGGAAGGCCTGCGGGATTCTGGCGCTCCCGTTGTCCTGACCGCCATCGTTGTCGCAGCGATCTCGGCGTCGCCCGAGATCTTGACGGCCCTTCGCGCGGCGCTGCGAAACCGCATGCAAGCGACCGTGAACATCGCCATGGGCGCGTCGCTATCGACCGTCATCCTCACGGTTCCGGTCATGGAAGCCATTGCCCTTTACACCGGCCAACCGTTCATCATGGCGATGACGCCGGTGCAGACGGTGATGGTGGCGATTACGCTGATTGCGGCGGCCATCAACCTCAACGACGGTGAGACCAACGCTATCGAAGGCATGACGCACTTCATCCTCTTCGCAACATTCCTGATGCTATCGGCACTTGGCCTCTGACACTCCCAACTCCAATTCCGCAAACAAAAAACCCGCCGTCTCCGGCGGGTTTTGTTTCGACCATAGTTCTGACTATTTGCAGGCGCCGCAGAAGCGCTGGATGCGCTTGCAGGCTTCCTCGAGCAACGCTTCCGACGTCGCGTAGGAGATGCGGAAGTTCGGGCCGAGGCCGAAGGCCGAGCCATGAACGACAGCAACGCCTTCACTCTCCAACAGTTCCGAAACGAAGTCTTCGTCGGTCTCGATCACCTTGCCCGATGGCGCGGTCTTGCCGATCAGGCCGGCGCAGGAGGGATAGACGTAGAATGCGCCTTCAGGCGACGGGCACGTGATGCCCTTGGCCTGGTTCAGCATCGACACGACGAGGTCGCGGCGGCCTTCGAAGATTTTCTTGTTCGCGGGAATGAAATCCTGCGTGCCGTTCAGCGCTTCGACGGCGGCCCACTGGGCGATCGAGGTCGCACCCGAAGTCTGCTGGCCCTGGATCATGTCCATCGCCTTGATCAGCTGGATCGGGCCCGCTGCGTAGCCGATACGCCAGCCGGTCATCGCGTAAGCCTTCGAAACACCGTTCATGGTCAGCGTGCGGTCGTAGAGCTTCGGCTCGACTTCGACAGGCGTGACGAACTTGAAGTCGCCATAGGTCAGGTGCTCGTACATGTCATCGGTCAGCACCCAGACATGCGGATGCTTCAACAGCACGTCCGTCAGGGCCTTCAGTTCGTCATGCGTATAGGCAGCGCCCGACGGGTTGGACGGCGAGTTGAAGATGAACCACTTCGTCTTCGGCGTGATCGCCTTGTCGAGGTCGGCGGGCTGGAGCTTGAAGTTGTTCTCCTGCGTCGCCGAAACGATGACAGGCGTACCGCCGCACAGCGATACCATTTCCGGGTAGGAAACCCAGTACGGCGCCGGGATGACGACTTCATCGCCCGGGTTCAGGGTCGCCATGAAGGCGTTGAAGAGGATCTGCTTGCCGCCGGTGCCGACGATCGTCTGCTCCCACGAATATTCCAGGCCGTTCTCGCGCTTGAACTTCGCGGCGATCGCCTTGCGCAGTTCAGGGATACCGGAGACCGGCGTGTACTTCGTCTCGCCGCGGTTGATCGCGTCGATGGCAGCCTTCTTGATATTATCAGGCGTATCGAAATCCGGCTCGCCGGCACCAAGGCCGATCACATCGCGTCCTTTTGCTTTCAGCTCGCGCGCTTTCTGGGAAACGGCGATGGTGGCTGAAGGCTTCACACGGGAAAGAGCATCGGCAAGAAAGGCCATGATATCGGTCCTATACGGTTGATTTGGGCAGAAAGCCGGGACCGGAATTCTGCGCTAAGCTCTATGTCCAATGTAGGCAGGCATTTCAAGCGCAAAGGCGTGATGGTGCCAATGATTCTTCGTGATCAATCGCCCGGCCCAGCGCACTGATTCGCGTGCTCGCGCGTTTGGCTGGCTGAATCATTTTGCGAAGTGCTTGAATCAGTTTCTGAAGAGAGTGCGATTTACGCCCGGAAATCAAAATCTTCGGGATTTTTGGCCCTTGCCACGAATTGGCCCCAACAAATGTCCCGGCCTGCCGCAATTCGGTCGCGAGCACGCCGAGATCGAAGCCCCATTTTGTTGCATCCGGCATTGGTTATTGAGGGCATACCCATGTTTCTGGAAGACGAGTTTGTCATCAGGCGCCTTCGCGCCCGTCGCGTATCCATTTCACTACTGGTTGCAGTAGTGGCTTTCGCTGCGTCGATCCTTATGACCTTCGGGCTGGTAACGACGGTTTACGCTAAAGAAAGCCAGCAGGATTCCGCGCAGTTGGCCACATCGCCTATGGCCGTCGTGCCGACGGTAAAAGCAGTGGGGCTGGGCGCACAGAACTCCCTGTCGGTAGAGCTGCCGCAAACGGCAACAGACGCTGACGAACAGGTCGTCCGCGGCACCCTTATACTTCTAGCCTCACTGGTCGCGACAAGCGGGCTTGCCATCTGGCGCCGGCGGCTACACGGCGTCGTTGCCGGAGCCAGCCAATGACCCCCGTGAACTCGGGCCCCACAGTTCGACACCACGAGGCGAACGAATTCGGCCCGCTTCCAACCTACATCGAACTCGCCATGGCAACGGCGGCGGCGACCGCTTACGACGAGAATACAGCGCAGCAAAACCGTTTGCGCCTGCCCCGTCTCTCTGTCGTCGAAAAGGCAATTGCCGTTAGCATCGCCGCCCTTGCGCTCTACGGAGCGGTGCTGATCGCCGGCGGGCTCTACATCAAGGCCAAGGCTGAACTGTCTCAAACTCTCTCGCAGCGCTCCTTTGCCACCGAAATTCGCGGCGAAGACACCAAGCCTTGACCGAAGGCGGATCTCGCCACCGAGGCAGAGTCCGCTCGTCCATCCGCGACCGATGCTCGCCTCACCGTCGGCAAACACAAAGCCGTTATCCCACGGCGAATGAGGTTGAAGCCGGTAGCCAACGCTCCACGTTGACCAGACGATAGGCATTGGGACGGACCATGACGACACTTGCACGGCTTCCATTCGGTTTCTTTCTCGCAACCGCGGTATTGGCCGCCTCCCCAAGCCTCTCTGCCGATATCGTCAAGACGAAAACGGTCGAGGTTCAAGTCGACACCATTGCAACAGGCCTCGAGCACCCCTGGGCCGTGGAGGTGCTCCCCGATGGTTCCTATCTCGTTACCGAACGACCGGGACGGCTGCGCATCATCCGCGACGGCAAGCTCTCTACCCCCATCGCCGGCGTCCCCGAGGTCAGCGCCCGGGGGCAAGGTGGTCTGATGGACGTTGCGCTCGCGCCTGATTTTGCAACAAGCCGCCAGATATTCCTCACTGCCGCGACCAGGGCCAGGGGCGGATCCGGCACCGAGGCATTCAGCGCCACCCTGTCAGGGGACGGAACAAGGCTGAACGATGTCAAATCCATCTTCGCGATGAAGCGCTTCACCGGCGGCAATATCCAGTACGGCTCCCGCATCGCCTTCGGCAAGGACGGCTCGCTGTTCATCAGTGTCGGTGACCGCGGTGACAGGGATCGCGCCCAGGATTGGAAGGACGACGCCGGCTCCATCATCCACATCAATGCCGATGGCAGTATTCCCACCGACAATCCCTTCAAGGACGGCAGCAAGGCGCTTCCGGAGATCTGGTCGAAAGGCCATCGCAATCCGCAGGGCATCGCCTTCGATGCCGCCGACGGCAAGCTCTACACGGTGGAGCACGGCGCCCGCGGAGGAGACGAAATCAACTACATCGAGCCCGGCAAGAACTACGGCTGGCCGATCATAACCTACGGACGCGACTATTCGGGCGCCGAGATCGGCGAAGGCACAGCCAAGGAAGGGCTTGAGCAACCGCTTTATTATTGGGACCCGTCGATAGCGCCGGGAGCATTGGCCATTTATCACGGCAAGATGTTCCCCGAATGGGACGGCAACTTTCTCGTTGCGGCGCTGAAGTTCCAGCTGCTGTCGCGAATGCAGCGCGATGAAGGCGGAGCTTTCGTCGCCGAGGAGCGGATTTTCGACGGCTCCTATGGCCGCATGCGTGACGTGATCGTCGCACCCGACGGCGCCCTGCTGATCCTCACGGATGAGGACGATGGTGCCTTGCTGAGAGTGTCCCGAGCGCCGGTGAACAATGGCTGACGCAAAGCCTAGATGTGGAGCGTCTAGAGGCCGGCGCGCAGTTCCTTTCGAAACATAAACTTCAGGGCGGACCATGTCTCATCGACAGCGCACACTTTGACGTCAACCAGCCCCAAAGGCAGGAAGATCGATCGCAGTACGTCTTCGGTGACTGTCGTCGGCACCCGCGCCGCCTTCTTGGGCCAGGAAATCCAAAGCATACCGTCGGGCTTGAGAGCGCCCGACACCGCCTGGGCAATATCTTCCAAGATTACCCGGCGCGTTTCGAAGACGTGCACGTAGTCGAAGCGACGCTCGATCATCGATGGCAAAGCTCTCGTAACGGAGGAGAAATGCTCAAAGGATTCTATCTCGGCGATCTCTGGCACACCGATCAGCAGCGCCGCCAGCCCTTCTCTCAGGCCGAGCTTTCGCGTGAGCGAGCTGCCGGAATACCCCGCCGGCGCATCATGGCCCTGTTGTCGCGGCGCAGCCTTTTCGTCCGCCGATGAAACCGCT
Organism: Hyphomicrobiales bacterium; assembly: GCA_900466985.1. Classification (GTDB taxonomy): domain Bacteria; phylum Pseudomonadota; class Alphaproteobacteria; order Rhizobiales; family Rhizobiaceae; genus Rhizobium. Next base: position 35,104 of record UBOA01000014.1, on the reverse strand, counting down.
TTCGTTGCCATCCGTTTGCTCTCAGGCGCTTACGCCGTGGCGACATTCTTCACCCTTGCCCAAACGAAAGGCAACTGCTAACGCTCGCCCATACTCTCCCGCACCGAGGACGACATGACGCGCATTCAGGCGAACCTCCTTCTATTGCTTGCAGCTGCCATCTGGGGCGGCGGCTTTGTCGCACAGTCGACGGCAATGAAGGCGATCGGTCCGTTCTGGTTCATTGGCCTGCGCTTCGTGATTGCCGCAGTCGCGGTCCTGCCGTTCATGCTCTTCGAAGCGCGCAAGACGCGGGTGAAGACCGCGCCGCGCCATCTCAAGCTCTATCTGCTGACGGGTCTTGCGCTGTTCGGTGGCGCCGCCACCCAGCAGATCGGCCTGCAGACGACGACCGTGACGAATTCCAGCTTCATCACCGGCCTCTACGTTGTGATCGTCCCCCTGATCGCCGTCGTCTTCCTCCGCCGCTCCCCGCACTGGGTCATCTGGCCCGGCGCGATCATGGCCGTTTCGGGCATCTACATGTTGTCCGGTGGACAACTCTCGGCACTGACAACCGGTGATCTGCTCACGGTCGTCTGCGCGGTCTTCTGGGCCGGGCAGATCACCCTGGCCGGCATCACAGTGTCCGAAACCGGGCGCCCGCTTGCCCTCTCGACCGCCCAGTTTGCGGTGACCGGAGCCTGCGCGCTCGCCGTTGCCGTGGTCGTGGAACCGATCAGTTGGGCAGCGGTCTGGGCGGCAGCCCCCGAGATCCTCTATGTCGGGATATTCTCGTCCGGTGTCGCCTTCTCGCTGCAGGTCATCGGCCAGCGCTACACGACGTCGTCGCAGGCGGCGATCTTCCTGTCGTCTGAAGCACTCTTCGGCGCCTCGCTCGGCGCTCTGCTGCTGGGCGAAACCATGCCGCCGCTCGGCTACGCCGGCTGCGCGCTGATGTTCACCGCCATGCTTCTGGTTGAGGTGGTGCCCGAAATAACGCGCCGTCGGGCTTCGGAGCGGTTGAAACCGAGCCCAAACTTGGGTTGAACGCCCGGAAAAGAAAAAAACTTTAGCTTTTGCGCAGTCGCGTTAGCGTTGCATTATTGGCAAAATCTGCTCCCAAACTATATTGCCAACGATATAAAGCGTTAATCGGCGGCGGCTAACGACCAAAATTTTGCTCTGGGCGCACAAAAATGCCTCCTATAGGTGCCTTGCAGCACAGACGCGTTAAAAAACTTTTGCTTGCCAAAATTTAATAATCGCAGCACTCTCGCCGTGTTCGGGCATTTTGCGAGCATGGGAAGTCCTTGAGAATGTGCGCGCCGGAGACGCTAAAATTCCGGTCAACCAGTTCCGAGAAAGCGGGCGTCAGTCCCGTGGTGAGCTTGGTTGTGCTAGAGGGGACCTTTTTCTCACATTTCAATAATTGCCTGCTAACGTCTCCGTGAGGAGGCAATATCAGTGATGCTGCCCGTGTGGATGGCGGGCAGAGATAAAAGGACCTGACGCATGGCCGAGACTGGCACAGTAAAATTCTTCAACACCGACAAAGGTTTTGGCTTTATCAAGCCGGACAAGGGCGGCGCGGACATCTTTGTACACATTTCTGCCGTTCAGGCTTCTGGCTTGGCCGGACTGACGGAGAATCAGAAGGTTAGCTTCGACACGGAGCCGGACCGCCGCGGCAAGGGCCCCAAGGCTGTCAACCTGCAGATCGCAGGCTGAGCCTCTAGCCAACGCTGTCAATTCGAGTTGAAGCCCGGCAGCGATGCCGGGTTTTGTCATTCAGCCTGCATTCAGATCGCAGCCCTTACCTTGCCATCATCAAGGTGCAGAACCGGAATCGGTTAAAACAGGGAAATACAAATGAACAGGCTTGCGAAGACGCTCCTAATGACGGCAACCGCTGCTGCCCTCACAGTATCATCGATCGGGGTCGCGTCGGCTGGTGACTGGCACCGTCACCACCATGGCGATGATGCGCTTGTCGGTGGCGCCGTCGGCCTTGCAACGGGTCTGATTGTGGGCTCAGCCATTGCCAGCGCGCCGCGTTACGATGAGCCGCGCTACATCGACCCGCCCTACGACCCGGAATACGAAGCCGTTCCGGTCTATCGCGCTCCCCCGCCCCGCTACTATCGTCCTGTCGCCGCCGACATCGAGCCCTGGACTCCGCAATGGGAACGCTACTGCTCCTATCGCTACCGGTCGTTCGACCCGCGCAGCGGCACATTTATCGGCAACGATGGCCGCAGCCACTTCTGCAACGCCGGCTAATCGCCTGAACGCATAATCCAACACGAAGCGCCGCCTCTCAGCGGCGCTTTTGTTTTGGGTGCTCAGATCCCTTGCAGGAAGGGATTGCTCCGTCGCTCGTCGCCGATCCGGCTGCCCGGCCCGTGTCCGCAAATGAAGCCGACGTCATCGCCCAGCGGCAAGACCTTGTCGCGGATCGAATCGAGCAGTTGCTGGTGATTGCCCCCGGGTAGATCCGTCCGACCGATCGAGCCGTTGAAAAGCACGTCGCCCAGATGGGCAAAATTCTGTGCGCGATTGAAGTAGATGACATGGCCGGGCGCGTGGCCTGGTGTGTGGTACACCTCGAACTCGTGGGTGCCAAAAGAGACCTTGTCGCCATCCTTCAGCCAACGATCCGGAACGACATTCTGCATGCCCGACGGGATGCCATACTTTTCCGCCTGGGTCTCGATCCGCTGCAGCAAGGGAAGATCGTCCTCGTGCGGACCGACGATATCGATGTTCAGGGCTTCCTTGAGTTCCTTGGCACCGCCTGCGTGGTCAAGGTGGCCATGTGTCAGCCAGATTTCCTTAATGTCGAATCCGTTCGCCTTGATGGCCTCAAGGATCGCCGGGACATCGCCGCCGGGATCGACAACGACGCCTTCCTTGGTCTCCGGGTCGAAGAGGATCGTGCAGTTCTGCTGAAATGGTGTCACCGGAATAATGCCGGCCTGGAGCATGCCCATGAGTGCCTCGCTTGTCTTTGTCCCGCGTTCCTATAGTCCGAAATCGCACCGCGCGCAGCCCGCGATTTACTGAACACAGTCTCGCTTCAGGGTTCGATCACCAGCCACGTTCGAATTTAACACGTCGATACAATCGTATACCGGCGAGAGCCACGGCAGCGGAACATCGTCTGCGCCCCAAACGTTACTTGCCTGTGTTAAGACAAGGAGAAACGAGATGACCTTGAAGCGAAATCTGTTGTTCCTGGCTGGCGCGATCGTCGTGGGAAGCGCCGGTCTTGCCCAGGCGGACATGGTTGCCACGGCCATCAACGATCTGAACGTTCGCGCAGGCCCCGGTCCGCAATATCCCTCGATCGGAATAGCGACGCGCGGCTCGCAGGCAATGCTGGATGGATGCATCCAGGGAAGCCGCTGGTGCCGTGTTGACGCCAACGGCGTGCGTGGCTGGGTCTATGCCCAGTATCTGCAGGTCGAACAGGGTGGCAGCACAGTCGTCGTCGAGCAGCACCAGTCCGATCTAGGCGTTCCCGTCGTGACCTATGAGACGACGGCAAGCGTCGCTCCTGAGCCGGCACCGGGCGACGAGTTGCTTGGACCGGTTGGCTCCGTCGACGCCGTTACCCCACCTGAAACGGTCACGACCTATGTCCAGAGCAATCCGGCACAGACCGTGCGCCTCGGTGGCGATGTCGTCGTGGGTGCTTCCGTGCCGGCTGATGTGACGTTCCAGGAAATTCCGGACTATCAGTATCGGTATGTCCGAATCAACGATCGACCGGTCCTTGTGGACCCCGGCACCCGTCGCATCGTTTACGTCTACAACTGATCGTAACGCACAACACGGAAAAGGCGCCCCGCGGGTGCCTTTTTTGCGCAGACAGCGTGGAAAACTTTCACGCGTGGGTTGCTCTCCATTTCACTAAATATTCAATCATGATAAAATACTGAAATTCAGACGATATCCCCTGCTCCCGGTCGGAGGTCGGATCGCCTGTAGGGCTGGCTATCCATTCGGATCGCGCAGCCGGCAGTGGCGTTTGAGGAAACGCGAAGGAGGGAAATCGTGGAAGCCTTATTGCCCATCATCACACAGGTAATAGCGGGTGCAGTCGGCGGCAATGTCGCAAGCGGCGCGTTGAAGCAGGTTGCAATCAATACCGTCGCCCGGACGATCGCCGGCGCGATCGGTGGCATCGGCGGTGGCATGCTGCTCAGCATGGTCGGCGGCGAAGCTGCAATGACCGGTTTGATTGCCGACGGTATCGGCGGCCTGATCGGCGGCGGTATCCTGTCGACGATCGTTGGAGCGGTAGCCGCCCGCGCACGATAGATAGCCCATCAAGAAGCGGCCGAGGCTCCCTGGGAACCCGGTCGCTGTCCTTTGCTGGAGGATAGTCGGCGGCCGCGGCCACCGGATCTATCTCTCTGATATGGTCGCTCATCAGCGTTTCGCTGATCGTCGCCGGTATAAGCTGGTGTGGCCCGATTTCAGGCACCGCCCAGCCGTGCTCTCCCTCGAACACCAGGCTTGCGTGGTGGAGCCCATGGGTCAACACGTGGATCTTTGCGTTTTTCCACTGAACGAACGCACGCAGCCGTTCGCTCTCCCCCGGCGCCGGTACGCCATAGTTGTTGATTGTTATCCCCAATACGTTTTATCCACTGGCGCAGGGGAAAATTACGCATTGTGGTGAAGTTTGCGAAGTGGGGCCAAATTTCCGGTGGAAACGGCATCCCCTTCCGGATTCGCGACGCGTGGGGAAGCGAGCAACGGCGCAAAGATGCGTCAATAATGCTGGCATATTTTTACGTGAGCTTCCCGCGAGGTGCGCAACAAGAAAGGAAATGCCAAATTGGCACGCCAGACGAGCCCGAAGGCGGGCAAGCCCGAACCGCTGAAAATGCCGATGGAAAATACAGAAACCATCGATTTCGAGATCATCGAGCTTCTGTTCTTCTCCTATCGTGACTTCGTTTCGGATCCTGACGCCATTTTGGCGGAGATCGGCTTCGGCCGCGCGCACCACCGTGTCGTTCACTTTGTTAACCGCAACCCGGGCATGACGGTTGCCGATCTGCTGGATACGCTGAAGATAACCAAGCAGAGTCTTGCAAGAGTGCTCAAACAACTCATTGATTCGGGGTATATTCGTCAGATTGCGGGGCCCGAAGACAGGCGGCAGCGCAAGCTCTATCCTACCAAGATGGGGCGCGAGCTTGCTCTTGCTCTGGCGGAGCCGCAATCGCGCCGTATTGAGAGAGCATTCGACGGGGCTTCTCCGGAGGTACGGGAAGGCATAAAGGCCTTCCTCAGAGGTATGCGGAACAGACCAAACTCGAGAGCGGATTGAATGGCGATAAAGACAGTGATTTCGGACGACGCTGCGCACTTGCTTGTCGTGGATGACGACACGCGTATCCGCGCCCTGCTCAACCGCTATCTGAGCGAAAATGGCTTCAGGGTGACGGTAGCTGCAGACGGTGCTGAGGCGCAGCGCAAGCTTACCGGTTTGGATTTCGACCTGATCATCATGGACGTGATGATGCCGGGCGAGTCCGGGATCGAAGTGACCAGGGGTCTGCGCACGATCAAGAACGTGCCGATCATCATGCTCACGGCGCTTGCGGAGTCAGGCAGCCGCATTGAGGGCCTAGAGGCAGGTGCCGACGACTATCTGGCCAAACCGTTTGACCCACGCGAGCTCGTGCTGCGCGTCAACAACATCCTGCGCCGCAATGTCTCGAACGATGCGCCGAAAATCGAACAGGTGATGTTCGGACCATATACCTTCTCGCTGACCCGCAAGGAGCTGAAGAAGGCCTCCGAAGTCGTCCGGCTGACGGATCGCGAGCAGGAAATCATGCTGCTGTTCGCCAAACGTGCCGGCGATACCATTCCGCGACACGAGCTTATCGGCAACGATGTCGATGTCGGTGAGCGCACCATCGATGTGCAGATCAATCGCCTGCGACGCAAGATCGAGGACGATCCCGCGAATCCGGTCTGGCTGCAGACGGTTCGTGGTATAGGATACCGATTGAGCATCGATTGACAGTCGCAACCCCAGGACCAGCGGCCAAATGGTGACATTCGACTCTCTTCGGCGCGACGACCGCTCGCCCGCCCGCGGCTGGCGGTGGATGTTGCGCAGATTTCGGCTCTATCTGCCGACGGGCCTGTACGTCCGCTCGCTGCTGATCATCATTATCCCGATGGTGCTCCTGCAGTCTGTTGTCGCCGCCGTATTCATGGAGCGCCACTGGCAGATGGTGACCCAGCGCCTTTCAGCTGCCGTCACGCGCGACATAGCGGCCATCATTCAGATCATCGAGACTTATCCGCAAGATACGGACTTTAGCGAAGTCACCCGTATCGCACGCGATCAGATGAACTTGCAGATCTCGATCGAACCGGACGGCGATCTGCCATCGCCACGCACAAAGCCCTTCTTCTCCATCCTGGACGGTATCCTGAGCGACGAGATCAGCGATCAGATCAAGCGCCCCTTCTGGATCGACACGCTCGGCGACTCCAGCCTCGTCGAGATCCGCATCAAGCTCGAAGACAAGATCCTTCGCGTATTGGCACGCCGCAGCTCGACCTATGCCTCCAACACTCACATCTTCATTGTGTGGATGGTTGGCGCCTCGCTGGTCCTGATTGGCATATCGATCCTCTTCCTGCGCGGGCAGATCCGCCCGATCCTTGCGCTGGCCAACGCCGCCGAAAATTTCGGCAAGGGGCAGAAGGCTGACAACTTCCATCCGCGTGGCGCAGACGAGGTTCGTCGCGCGGGCCTCGCCTTCATTCTGATGCGCGAGCGCATCGAGCGGCAGATCGAGCAACGCACGGCAATGCTGACCGGAGTGAGCCACGATCTGCGCACGATCCTCACCCGCTTCAAGCTGCAGCTGGCACTAGCCGGCGAAAATCCGGAGCTTCACGGCCTGAACGACGACGTCAACGATATGCAGTCGATGCTCGAGGCCTACATGGCGTTTGCCCGAAGCGAGGTCGAAGAGGACGTTGGCGACCTGAAGCTCAGCGAGCTCTTCGCACGAGTGGAGGCCGACTTCGAACTTCACGACGGCAAGAAGCTTTCATACGCGATCGACGGAGACGACGAGATCTTGGTGCGCCCGAACGCCTTCACGCGCCTTGTGACCAACCTCGCCTCGAATGCCCGCCGCTACGCCAATACGCTCGACATCAACGCCAGGCACAGCGCCAAGTGGCTGACGATCACCTTTGACGACGACGGCCCGGGGATTCCAGAAAAGAACCGCGAGGACGTCTTCAAGCCGTTCTTCCGGCTCGACGAAGCCCGAAATCTCGATGCCTCGGGCACCGGCCTGGGCCTCGCAATCGCCCGCGACATCGCACGAAGCCACGGCGGCAACGTCACGCTCGGCGACAGCCCTCTGGGTGGCCTTCGGGCGACCGTCCGCCTGCCCGCGTGAGGAAAGATGTCGATGGACACGAGCTCAATGACATGGCTGAACCCGCCGCCTGGCTTCGAGATGCGCGGCGGGGATTTACATGTCTGGTCGGGACCAAAGACCGATTTCTGGCAGGGGACCTATTACGGCTTCCACCGCGACGACGGACATTTCCTGCACCGGTCGCGACAAGGCGACTTCACCGCCGAGGTTTCCTTCTCGGGACGCTACCAGGAACTCTACGATCAGGCTGGCCTCATGCTACGGGCTGATGCCACGCATTGGATGAAATGCGGGATCGAATATACCGACGGCGCCAAGCATTTCAGCGTCGTCGTCACCAACGGCAATTCCGATTGGTCAGCCTTTCGGCTCGACCATACATTCGAGCGCATGGGCGTGCGGGTGACACGCAATGGCGATGCGTTGTTCATTCAATACAGAACGGACCGCATGGAAGATTGGCGCATGGCACGGCTTGCCTGGTTCGACCCGGCGTTTGAAGAGGTTGCCGTCGGGCCGGTATTCTGCTCGCCGCAACGCGCCGGCTTCGAAGCCGTATTCCATGATTTCTCGCTGACCGATCCGCTGTCGCGCGAGATCCACTGATCACATCATCTTCTTGCCGTTCGGCACCGGTTTGTCGGTTGCCGCAAGAACGATCGCTCCCGCCTCATCCTCGAAGCCCAAGGTCAGGACTTCCGAACGGACCGGGCCGATCTGCCGTGGCGGAAAGTTCACCACGCCGAGAACCTGCCGACCGACAAGGCTCTCGGGCGTATAGTGAACCGTAATCTGGGCCGACGACTTCTTGAGACCGATCTCTGGCCCGAAATCGATCAACAACTTGAAGGCCGGCTTTCGCGCTTCCGGAAACGGACTTGCCTCGACGATCGTACCGACACGAATGTCGACACGCTCGAAGTCGGCATAGGTGATTTCGTCAGCCATACAGGTTGTCCTCAGCCGGCAAGCTCTTCGGCGCGCTTGCGCGCTGCCGCGAGGGCCTTGTCGAAAAGAGGCTGCATCGCGTCCTCGGCCATCAGGACCGAAAGCGCGGCGGCCGTCGTGCCGCCCGGCGATGTCACGTTCTGCCGCAGCCGCGAGGCGTCGTCGGGGGACTGGTGCAAAAGCTCACCAGCCCCCGCGACCGTTTCCCGTGCAAGACGCATGGCAAGGTCCGCCTGCAAGCCAAGTTTACGGCCTGCCTCTGCCATACACTCGACGAGATAAAACACATAAGCCGGTCCGCTTCCCGACAGCGCCGTAACGGCATCGATGTCGGCTTCGGTTGGAACCCATTCGACCGGACCGGATACACGCAAGAGAGAATGGACCTGCTCGCGCTGCGCATCGGTGACGCGGGCATTGGCAAACGCACCCGTAACACCACGACCGACCATGGCCGGGGTGTTCGGCATAGCGCGCACCATCGCAGCCTCACCGAGATGCTTTTCAAGAAACGACAGAGTCTTGCCGGCGGCGACCGACACAACGACGGTTTCTGATCCCACCGTTCCCTTGACCGGAGGCAGCACGGCCTCCATCACCTGTGGCTTGACCGCCAGAAAAAGAACGCCTGCCGTCAGCCCGGCAGGAGCCGAGGTAACGTGCGTTACGCCGGCATCGTTGATTGTTTTCATCATCTGCTCGGACGGACCGGGATCGATGACGACGATGGAAGAACCGGCCACGCCGCTCTTCAGCCAGCCGGCGAGCATTGCGCCCCCCATATTGCCGGCACCGATAAGAACGATAGGACCTGAAGATGCGGATGACATTTACGCCTCGCCGACGGTTTCGAAGAGAACCGCTTCCATGGCGCGGTTCGCCTCCATACCCGACCAGATCACGAACTGGAACGCTTGATAGTACGCCTCACAGGTATCGAGCGCACTAGCGAGCAAAACCTCGACCTGTCGATTGGTCGGCTCCGCACCGCCGGCAAGCAGCAGCGACTGACGGAAGATGATGACATCTTCCTGGCGCCAAAGATCGAAGTGTCCCATCAGGACCTGACCATTGATCGCCGCCAGAAGCTTGGTGACCTCGTTGACGCGTTGTTCGGGAACCTTGACGTCGAAGGCGCAGCCAAGGTGCAGCGCCTCGAACTCTTCCATCCAGGAAAAGGAAACGTGGTAGTCGGCCCACTTCCCTTCAACCGTCATCGCAATTTCGTCGTCACCCGACCGCTCGAAAGACCAGTCGTTATTGGCGGCGACGTACTCGATCATATCGACCGGGTTCGACTGACGCTCGACTTCCAATTCCATGAGGCTCATGCAGCACCTTCTTGACCGGAGTGAATGCGAACCAACTTCGTCAACGAGACACAAGGAGAACACACGCAACAGCCGGAACCACCAACCCTGATGACCGTTGAACCACTACCAGACTTAACGCAGTCAAACCTGCCTGGAGCTTACCAACCGCTTCGAATCATCATTTAAAATCAGTGTATAACGGGCTCGGCGACACGCCAGCCCCTGAAGGCCGTTTTAGGGAACGGCACTGTGGAAAGCTTTTCGGGTTTAGATTCAGAAGGAGGGTTTAAATGACTCTGCCCATTGAACTTTTTGGCAGTGTCCACAGGTGGATAACCGCACCCGGTTTTTAGGCCGCAGCCGCGGCGTGTCTCATAAAGGTCACACCACGGCCTGTCTCACAACGGGAATTACTTGCCCTTGGCCGCAAGCTTCTCTTCAAGGGCGGCGATCCGTGCAAGCAGCGCATCATTTTCATCGCGCGCCTTGATCGCCATTTCGCGTACGACCTCGAATTCCTCGCGCTTCACGATGTCGAGCGTATTGAGCCAGCGCTCCGCCTGCGCATTGAAGGCTGTCTCGATTTCCTTGCGCACACCCTGGGCAGCGCCGGCCGCATCCGTCATCAGCTTGGCGAACTCGTCCATGATGCGGTTTGCTCCAGTCGTCATGGCGATTTTCTCCCTTTGCTATAGACCAGTTAGGGCCACTTCGGCCCCTCAAGAATGAGGTAGGGCTTCGCCGCGGAGGATGCAAGCGGTTTGCTCTGGATAAGCCAGCCGGCGGCCTCCGATCGCCAACAATCGACTTGACCGCTTTTGATCGCAGCGCCATCTTCCGCCCACATCAAGCTTGGCGCGCCTTCAGAAAGTCGCAAAGGCCGCCTTGAACTGAACCGCGTCAGACGCCCGATTCCATAGTCCGGGCTTTGCGCCACCGAATGGGAAAACCTTGCCGACAGCAGCCAATCTCATGGCGATCATGCCGTTCCCCGAGATCGACCCGATCGCCTTTTCGCTCGGCCCCCTCTCAATTCACTGGTACGGACTTGCCTATGTCGCCGGCATCATGCTCGGCTGGTACTATGCGCGTCAGATCGCCGGAAACGACAAGCTGTGGCCGGGCGACGTGTCCCCGATCACCAAGGTGCAACTGGACGATTTCATCATCTGGGTCGCGCTCGGCATCGTCCTCGGCGGCCGCATCGGCTACATCCTCTTCTACGACACGCCTGCTGTCATCGAGAGCCCGATCCGGGCGATACAGATATGGAATGGCGGCATGTCCTTCCATGGTGGACTGACAGGCACCACCATCGCGATGATTGTCTTTGCGCGACGCAACAACATACCGATCTGGAGCCTGTTCGATATTGTCGCAGCAGTCGTCCCGATCGGCCTGTTCTGCGGCCGCGTCGCCAACTTCATCAATGGTGAGCTTTGGGGGCGCTTGACCGATGTGCCGTGGGGCATGGTTTTCTGTAACCAATATATCGAGCGGGCCAACGGTTACTGCCCCGGCGGCGACTTTGTTCGCCACCCCAGCCAGCTCTACGAGGCAGGTCTGGAGGGCATCGTGCTCCTCCTGGTTCTTGCCATGCTGATCTACGGCTTCCGCGCACTGAAGACCCCTGGCTTCGTCACCGGCGTTTTCGTCTGCGGCTACGCGCTTTCCCGCATTTTCGTCGAATTCTTCCGCGAACCGGATGCTCAGCTGGGCTACCTGCTGGGCACCAATTGGCTCACCATGGGCATGGTGCTTTCCACGCCGATGGTGCTGCTGGGAATCTGGGCCATGCTTCGCGCTCGCCGTCAGGCTGCCCTGCAGCACTGATCGCAGCCGGACAGGAGGGGCATTCATGAGCACCGCGCTCGGTGAGAAGATCAAGGCTATCATTCAGGCGAACGGCCCGATCAGCGTCACAGACTTTTTTTCGCTGTGCCTGGCCGATCCCGAACACGGCTACTACAGGACCCGCGAGCCTTTTGGCCGCACAGGTGACTTCGTGACCGCACCTGAGGTAAGCCAGCTTTTTGGTGAGATGATCGGCGTCTTCATCGTCCATGCCTGGCAGCGACACGGGACGCCCAAAGGTGTCCGTCTCGTCGAAATCGGTCCCGGTCGCGGCACGATGATGTCGGATATGCTACGCGTCATTTCCCGTATCGCGCCGCCTCTTTTCGAGGACATGACAGTGCACCTCGTCGAGACAAGCGAGCGGCTGCGCGACATCCAGCAGGAGACGCTGGCGTCCCACGGCGACAAGGTCAGCTGGCATCAGGGCTTCGATGAAGTCCCGCCGGGATTCTCGCTCGTCGCGGCAAATGAGTTGTTCGATGCGATTCCGATCCGTCAGTTCGTGCGGACGCCGGCGGGCTTCCGCGAGCGGATGGTGGGCGTCGACGCAGCAGGCGAACTGACATTCGGCGCCGGCGTGGCCGGGATCGATTCAAGCCTCCTCCCCTGGCCGGAAGAGGACGTGCTCCCGGGAACAATCTTCGAAGTCTCGCCGGCGCGCCAGTCGGTGATGCTCGCGATCTGCGATCTCCTGAAAGAACATGGCGGGACGCTCGTCGCCATTGACTACGGGCACCTTGTGAGCGGCTACGGCGACACGCTGCAGGCGGTGCGCATGCATGAGTATGACCCGCCGCTGGCGCATCCCGGTGAAGCGGACCTGACGAGCCACGTCGATTTCCAGGCATTGGCACAGACCGCCAACGCGGCCGGGATCCACGTCAACGGCATGCTTCACCAGGGCGATTTTCTCGTCGGCCTCGGCATTCTCGATCGCGCTGCCGCGCTTGGCCGGGATCGAGCAGCACATACGCAGCAAATCATCCAGACGGCAGTCGACCGACTGGCCGGCGAAGGTGAAGGGCGTATGGGCGAACTCTTCAAGGTGCTGGCGGTCTCGCACCCGACGGTGGATTTGATGCCCTTCCGTTCGGTGGATTGACAGCGCGAGCGCCGCTGGGCCAACATCCGCGGCAATCGATCAGGCATTGCCATCCAGTAAGGCGCACAAGCATTCAAGCAATTTTGGAAGTTCTAATGACGCAAGCAGCATCTCCGGCACCGATCCAAAGCGCGCTGCTGAAAGAGGCAACCGGTGACGCAATTCTCCATGGCTACTTCACCCGGCAAGGCGGCGTTTCGGATGGCATTTATCGCGGCTTGAATGTCGGCCTCGGCTCGAACGACGAGCGCGAAAAAGTTCAGGAGAACCGCCGCCGCGTGGCTAGCTGGTTTGAATTGCCTGTCGAGCGTCTAGCTACCGTGCACCAGGTCCACTCCCCTGATGTGGTCGTCGTCGACAGGAACTATAACGGCTCCCGCCCCTCGGCGGATGCGTTGGTAACGGCAACTCCGGGCATGGCACTTGGCGTGCTGGCTGCCGATTGTGGGCCAATCCTCTTCGCCGATCCGCAAAATGGTGTCATCGGCGCCGCTCATGCAGGTTGGAAGGGTGCCCTTTCCGGCGTCTTGGAAAACACGGTCGACGCGATGGTCCAACTTGGCGCGAAGCGCGAAGCCATCGTTGCCTGCCTCGGCCCATCGATCAGCCAGGCGAGCTACGAGGTCGGGCCGGAGTTCGTGGAACGCTTTATCGCTCAGGCCCCATCTTACGAGCGCTATTTCGTGCCATCAGGAAAGTCGGGGCATGCGATGTTCGACCTCCCTGCCCTGACGATCGACCGGCTGCGCGCCGCCGGCATCCGCGCAGAAAGCCTCGGGCTCTGCACCTATCCCGACCCCGAGCGTTTCTTCTCGTACCGCCGGACCACACATAACAAAGAGCCGGACTACGGCCGGCAGATTTCCGCAATCGCAATCAGGGAGATTTGAGCGGTATGGCCTTGCACTTCGACCGACCCGAATTCGCCGTCCGCCTCGCGCGTCTGACAGACAAGATGCGCGAAGAGAAGCTGGATGCCCTGCTGCTATTTTCCCAGGAAAGCATGTACTGGCTGACCGGCTACGACACCTTCGGCTACTGCTTCTTCCAAACGCTTGTCGTCAAGGCTGACGGGACGATGGCGCTGATCACGCGCTCTGCCGACCTGCGTCAGGCGAAACACACCTCCATTCTGGAAAACGTGCAAGTCTGGGTCGACCGCGTAAATGCCGATCCGACCGTCGACCTTCGGAACCTGCTGGTCGAGATGGATCTGCTCGGAGCCAGGATCGGCGTCGAATACGACACGCATGGCATGACGGGCCGCGTAGCCCGGATGCTCGACGCGCAGTTGACGTCCTTCGGCCAGATCGTCGACGCGTCCTATCTCGTCAGCCGCCTGAGACTGATCAAGAGCCCCGCCGAAGTCGCCTATGTCGAACGCGCCGCGGTGTTGGCCGACGATGCGCTTGATGCGGCACTCGCGCTGACCAAGCCCGGCGCAGACGAAGCGGATATTCTGGCCGCCATGCAGGGCGCCGTTTTTGCCGGTGGTGGCGACTATCCCGCGAACGAATTCATCATCGGCTCTGCCGAGGACGCCCTGCTCTGCCGCTACAAGGCCGGCCGCCGCAAGCTCGACGCCAACGACCAGTTGACGCTCGAATGGGCAGGCGCCTACGCGCACTACCATGCGGGAATGATGCGTACCGTCGTCATCGGCGAGCCGAGCTACCGCCACCGCGAACTCTACAACGCCTGTTTCGAAACTATCCAGGCGATCGAAACAGTATTGAGGCCGGGCCACAGCTTCGGCGACGTCTTCGATATGCATGCGAAAATCATGGATGAGCGCGGCCTGTCGCGTCATCGCCTCAATGCCTGCGGCTACTCGCTGGGCGCCCGCTTCTCGCCATCCTGGATGGAGCATCAGATGTTCCATGTCGGTAATCCGCAAGCGATCGAACCGAACATGACGCTCTTCGTGCACATGATCATCATGGATTCCGACACGGGAACTGCGATGACCCTCGGGCAGACTTATCTCACGACGGACAACACACCCCGCGCGCTTTCCCGCCACTCTCTGGATTTCATCAACGTCTGAGACGAGAATCCGGAATTGACACAGACCGGCACCGGCCTTCATAAAGTGCACGGGGCCGGCACTGGGAAGGATGTAACGAGGGATGACGCGAGTCGCGACTGCGCCAGTGCTCCTTGCCTGCTTTGCCCTAACCGCCTGCAACACCACCGACGCCTTGGTCCCGCTGGTCGACATCGGCGATTCCTCACCAAACATGCGCTCATCGCCGGTAACGCAGGGCGACGCGGAACGCATGGCAGGAACCCAGCCCCGCCAGCAGGCTTTCGCTGCTCAGCAGCGGTCGAACGGATATCATCCCGCCTACAGTCAGGCGAGCTATCGTCAAGGTTCAGGCGCACCGCCGACCACGATGGAAGCCCAGGCGATGGCCCTGGAAAACGACACGCGCTCGCCGGCAGCCTCCGCGCCAATCAAGGCGCAGACCCTGCCGGAGCCAATATCCAACGCCCAGGCCGAGGAAGAAGACATGGTGGAAGCGCCCGCTCGCGAACCGCCTAGACAGCAAACCCAGATCGCCATGCTGAATACGAGTTCCTCCTCGGCAGGTGGGACGACCGTCCGCTTCCTTCCGATCATCGGGGCACCGGTTCAGGCGGTTACACCGCTTTCGCGCCAACTCGGAGCGGAGGCCCGCTCGCACGGCCTTTCCATCAAGAGCTCGAACGACAGCTCAAGCGCTTACATTCTGAAGGGATACCTCTCCGCCTTTTCCGACAGCGGCAAGGTCACTGTCGTCTATGTCTGGGATATTCTCGATGGCAGCGGCGCGCGCCTGCACCGCATCCAGGGACAGGAAAGCGTACCCTCGGCGGCGCAGGATCCCTGGGCCGGCGTTCCCGCCTCGGTTATGCAGCAAATCGCCTCGAAAACCATCACCGACTTCTCGACGTGGCGCGATGCTCGCGGCGGTTAAGCCACAAGGTTTTTAGAAATATGAGCGCAGATGACGCCTTAGCCCTTGCATTCAGGAGCAAGCTGGCTAAAAAGCGCGGCTATCAGCAGGAAATAGGCGGACCAAGATGAAGGTTTTCGCAGGCAATTCGAACCGGCATCTCGCCGAAGCGATCTGCAGCTATCTCAATGTGCCTTTGGGCAAAGCCAGCGTCAGAAGATTTGCCGATCAGGAAATCTTCGTCGAAATTCAGGAAAACGTTCGCGGTGAAGACGTGTTCGTCGTCCAGTCGACTTCGTTCCCGACGAACGATCACCTCATGGAACTGCTCATCATGATCGATGCGATGCGCCGCTCGTCCGCGCGCCGCATCACTGCGGTTCTTCCCTATTTCGGCTATGCTCGTCAGGATCGCCGCGCCTCGGGGCGCACGCCGATCTCCGCCAAGCTGGTCGCCAACCTTATAACGGAAGCCGGCGCCGATCGCGTGCTAACCCTCGATTTGCATGCAGGCCAGATTCAGGGCTTCTTCGATATTCCGACGGATAACCTCTACGCTATCCCGGTCCTGACCCGCGATATCAAAGCCAACTACGACATGAGCAACGTCATGGTCGTTTCGCCTGATGTCGGCGGCGTCGTTCGTGCCCGCGCGCTCGCCAAACGCCTCGACTGTCTGCTGGCGATCGTGGACAAGCGCCGCGACCGCCCGGGTGAATCCGAAGTCATGAACATCATCGGCGAAGTTGAAGGCAAGGACTGCCTGCTGATCGACGACATTGTCGATTCCGGTGGCACGCTCTGCAACGCAGCCGATGCGCTGCTTGCCAAGGGGGCGGCAAGCGTCACCGCCTATATCACCCACGGCGTTCTCTCGGGAGGCGCGGTCACCCGCATCACCTCGTCGAAGCTTCGCGAGCTCGTCATCACCGACTCGATCCAGCCGACGACGGCTGTCCAGTCGGCTCACAACATCCGCGTTGTGAGCACGGCGAGCTTGATCGGAGAAGCGATCAACCGCACCAGCCAGGAAGAGTCGGTTTCCAGCCTGTTCGACTGAAGCGTTTCAAACTTTCAACACCGCAGACGTTTGATCTTCCCCAGAAATGCAACTTGAGCTAGGATTTGAAAAGAAATCTAGCTGCAGGGGAAGAGTCATGACGCTCGCCGGTTTCCTGTCGCCTCGGAAGATCGCTCTGTTTGGGCTCATTTCGCTTCTGTCTGCCTGCACTGCCGACGTGGGCCCCAATTATTGGCGCCCGCCACCCCGCGCGCCCAGTCCGCAGATATGCTCACTGGAATACAATCCCGTCTGTGGCCAACGCGGCGGACGCGTCCAGACCTTCTCCAATGCATGCCAGGCGCGTGCCAATAACTTTACAATCATCAGCCGTGGCCAGTGCCGCCGGCCGCCTCCGATGACATCGCGTCCGACACCTCTTCCGTCGAGGCCGCAGGTGTGTACCATGGAGTACGCTCCGGTCTGCGGCCAACGCAGCGGACGTGTTCAGACCTTCTCTAACGCGTGCCAGGCCCAAGCAGCCAACTTTACGGTCATCAGCCGCGGCCAGTGCCGCCGCCAGCCCGGCATAACAGTGCGCCCGCAGCGTCCGCCACCGCCGCGGCCCGGTGGCATATGCACGCGTGAGTACCGCCCAGTCTGCGGCCAACGAGGTTCACAACTACGCACCTTCTCGAATACCTGTGAAGCCAACAACAGCGGCTTCCGAATCATACGCCAGGGCGCATGCAGGTAATGAAGTGGCGACCCTGACAAGTCGGCTTCCGCTTATGCGGGAGCCGAACTCCGTTTTTCGAAACGAGTAAAAGCGCGACAAGCGGATCTGACTGACCGCAGTCGCTTAGGCAGCAATGTTTGAAGCCGCCGACATGACTTCCTCGGGAGCCGGCACGCCGAACATACGTCGGCCGTCGTCGGCCACCTCGGTAAAGCACCATCTCACTACGCCGTCGCGGTCGAGAAGGAACTCGCCGACCAGTTGGCCCTCGCCCGTCGCAATCATCCGCTTGTCGTCGTCCGTGAACTCGTAACCATCGGCATTGTCGAGGTATTCAACAGCCGCCAGCGGGGCCATCGGCTCAGGCAGGTCAGGCATATCGACGCGCATCGACGTTAGCGTGTCGAGGCTAACCTTGTAGGGCCACGCTGTTTCCGATTGCGTGAACTCGATGTTGGGAAGCCCGAAGGCGCGATGCGATACCCTGTCGGGATCGGATGCCGCCAGCAGATTGGGCAAGGGATGATACCGGAAATAGAGGCGTGCCCGATCGATAGGCGTATTGACCACCGTCAGACTTTCGATGCCCTTTTGCTGGAGGTCGCCCGCCAAGCTCGCCATCGCGGCGATTTGCCGCCTGCAGAATGGACAGTGGAGCCCCCGAAACAGGCCGACCAAAACCGGCTTCTGTCCTCGGAAGTCATCGATCGATATTTTGCCCTGACGCGTGATCGCATCGAGAACGACGTTCGGCGCGCGGTCACCGGGCTGCAGCGGTCTCTCGCTTTGATTTCCGGGCATGGCACCCTCCTTCATTTGCGCGTCGGCGAGAAAGCCGAGCAGAAGAAAAAGTAGCGAAAACTCAGCACCTTACCTGCCGGCATTGAATCAATCCAGGAAGGGCAGCACGACCAGCGCGTCGGGATCCAGCCCATGCCTGACGCAAACGTCCTGCGCGAGCGAAAAGTAGCGCTCCGCCTCGGCCATATCGTCCTTTTCCAGGTTCAACGTCGCAAGGCCATCATAGCATGGAAAGAGAAGCTGTGGCTCGCCGATTTCGCGCGCGAGCTGAAGCGCTTCCTCATAGTAGTTCCGAGCCAGGTCCGGTTCCCCGTGACACTGATGGATCTGTCCGAGCACGATGAGCGGCACCGCCAAGTGATCGCGCTGATCCAGCGCCCGGTCGATCTCGATCGCCCTTTCAGCCGCCGGCACTCCCTCCTTGGCACAGTTGTCGGTGAAGGTGCAGCAGGCGACCGCGAGGTTGGCGAAAAGCCGGGCTTGAAAGCCGAGGTCGGAGATGCGCTTCGCGACATCGAGGCCCTGGCGGCACACATCGATGGCGCGCCGTGGATCGACGATCGTATAGAGAACGCCGAGGTTGGAATAGGCGCGACAGGCCGCGCCGAGAAGCCCCGCCGTTTCGGCGACCTCCAGACTTCGCTCGACTTCGCGCACCGCCTCGCGGTGCCGCCCCAGCCGTGCCAGTGCCACCCCCTTCGTATTCAGCGCCTCCGCTCGCACCTGCGCAGCCTCCGAGGCCACGGAGCCTTCCCCATCCAACGTTGCAGTATTGAGGCAGGACAGTGCATCATCGGCCCAACGCGCGGCCGCGTTCTGATCGCCCTTGCGGAAGGCCAGATGCCCACGCTCCTGAAGCAGATGGGCAAGTTCGATGGGTGCATTGCTCTCGCTCAACAGCGAGGCGGCCTGGGCATAGTCGGCGTCCGCAAGATCGCTTCTGCCGGCCGCGAGATTGAGGCGGCCGAGCTTGCGAAGGATCCGCGCTGCCCCCGGCTGATCGCCAGCTTCCTTTAAGATCGTCAGTGCGCGGCCATAGTGTTCGCGGGCCGTCTCCCGCTCTCCCGCCGGCCCGCAGAGATCGGCGAACCGTTCATAAAGAGCAAGCAACTCCGAACCGGCCTGCGGGTTATCCGAAATTGCCGCAAGCGCCTCGCGGTAGAGGCGCATCGCATCGTCGTTTGCGTAGGTCTTGCGAGCCAGATCGCCCGCGGACATGAGGTATCCCACACCCTTGCTCACCTCATCGGCCCGGCAGTAGTGACGGCCGAGTTGTGCGATATCCTCGAGTCGAGCGGGTATGCCGTGATGTATTCTCTCGATCGCGGCCCCGATACGCGAATGCAGCTCCTTGCGGCGCTGTAGCAAGAGATTGCCATAGATGGCATCGTGCAATAGCTGCTGCGGGAAGCAATAAGAGATCGCCTTCGTCGAAGCAGCACCAGGCGTTTCCTCAACGACCTCGGCCTCGCAGAGATAATCCAGCCCACGCTCAACACGCGCTGCATCCGATGCAACGGCGCGAAGCAGTGCCAGATCGAAGCGTGGTCCAATAACGGCAGCTTCCTGCGCCAAACGCTTGACGTCGGGCGGCAGGCGGTCGACGCGCGCGAGCAGCATCGCCTGCAAGCTCATCGGTACCTCGGTTCCCATTTCGGTACCGACCATGCGCCAGCATCCGTTTTCGAAATGAAGTGCCCCTGTCTCGATCAGCGCCCGTACGATTTCCTCGATGAACAGCGGATTGCCGCCCGCTCGCGCGAGAATTCGTGAGCGCGTCTTCGCAGGCATGGAACTGTCCGCACCAAAGAATTGCGTCAGCAGGGCCTCGCCGTCCTCATTCGAAAGCGGCGCGAGCCGCATAACGGTGCGGTTGATCCGGCTTGACTCCAGGCCTTCGCCTTCGGCAACCGACCGCCCTGTCGTCAGCATCATGAGGCGCGTACGTTCGAGCCTGTCCAGGACGAAGCGTAGCGCCTCGATCGAAGCGGCATCCGCCCAATGGAGATCCTCCACCACCAGCAACAGCGGGCTTAGCGACAGCCGCCGTTCAAAGATCGTACGCGTGGCGTAAAAGATCTGCCGCCGCAACTGCTCCGGCTCGACATGCCGCAGCGCTCCTACCGGATCGCCGAGGCCCAAGACATAAGAAAGGAGCGGCGTCAGACCCGCGACTTCGCTCTCGCTAAAGCCAAGGTCGACCAATCCTGCTGCCAGCAGTTCGGCCGTCCGGGCTGCGGTTTCCCGCTCAGCTATCCCGTAGGCGCTGCGCAGAACGGATGCGAGCGTCCCATAGGATTGCTCCCCGAGGGGTGAGCAGACGGCACGCCGTACCACCACCTGCCCGAACCGCTCGGCTTCGCCGACGTTCTGCAGAAACTCCTTGACCAATCTTGACTTGCCGATGCCAGCCTCACCGACGAGCTGGACGAGCTGCGCATTGCCGCCACTGGCGCGATCCAGGCAATTGGACATCCGCGACAGTTCCGAGTCACGCCCGATGAGTTCAGCGTGCAGGCCCAGGCTTTCCAAACCGCGCGCGGCGTGAGGCGTCTCCATCCGTCCGAGAAGACGATGCACCTGCACATTGCCCGTCTTCCCGCGAAGCGCAAGCGAACCGAGATTGTCGAACGCGAACGCGTGCCGCGTCAGACGGTAGGTTACCGGGCCCACCAGTATCTCGCCTGGACCCGCCATCGTTTGCAGTCGTTGGGCCGTATTCACCGTATCGCCGGTCACCGAGTAGGATCGCGCAGCCGCCGCTCCGAAACCACCGCTGACCACCGGCCCTGTATTGATGCCGACATGCAGCTGCAGCGGATCTCCACCGACCAGATCCAGCCATTTGCCGCCAAGGCGGTCGGCACCCGCAATCATGTCGAGCGCTGCGCAAAGGGCACGATCGGGATCGTCCTCATGCGCTGTCGGGGCTCCGAACAGCGCAAGCAGCGCGTCACCGACAAACTTGTCGACAAAGCCGCCATAAGCCTCCACGGCCCGCGTCAACTCCTCGAACAGTTCGTTCTGCAGCGAGCGCATCAGTTCCGGGTCGGTTCTCTCGCTGAGCGCAGTAAAGCCGCAGAGATCGGCAAACAGAACGGTCAACGGACGCCGATCGGCGGCATCGTCAGGCGTCGATGTAGGCGGAACTGCGCGCGGCGGCGGTTCGGCAGGAACTGCACGACCTTCGGCCGGGCCAAGAGGCGTTCCACATTTTGGACAAAACGCAAAATCGGGCTGGCAGATCTCGCCACAGGAGGCGCAGGCGATCGGTTGTCTTGCGCCGCACTTCGGGCAGAACGCAAAACTGCTGTCGATCGCAAAACCACAGGCGGCACAATTCATCGGCCTGCCTCTCTGAGCGCACCGGCCTCACCTAGAGAGCCGACACTGGCAACACAGCATGGACCTGCCGGGGGCGCCCCGCAAGGCCCCTCGCCTTGAGCTGCAAGGCTAACGCAGCAGGCTCAATCCGCGCCCTTGATGACCTGGCCGTTGATCGTGACGGAGCCGTTTTGCGCGACGCTGATATCCCAGCGTTGACGCCCGTCGGGATCAGTCTTCGCAAAGCCCTTGGCCATCATCAGACCGAACGACACCTGATTGAGCTCGGCGTTGGTCTTCGCAAGCTCCTGAACGGCGGCGATCGTCTTGTCGAGATCACGCGCCAGAACCGTCGCATCCATGGAATAGTCCTTGGAAGTATCGACCCGTCCGCGGACCTTTCCGGAAATTTCGGCATCGTAAACGCTCGAGACCGCGCTGATCTTCGGGAACTCCATGACCAATTCGCCGTCCTTGAAGAGCCGCTCGACCGCCTTCTTGCCGCTGTCTTCTGACGATGCGCCGCTGAAATCGACCTTGAGAAACTCATCGCCGAACGCTGCAAAATCCATGTTGGGTATCGCCAACTGCAGCTGCAATTGCCGGGGCACGAAGTCTGAATAGGCCGCAGGAACGATCGCGCTCGCGAAACTGATTTGATCCGCCGTCACACCCACTCCGAAGCGCGTCGCGTCCGTCGGTCCGTCGAGTGCAACCTCATAATTGAGGTTCTTGGCGCCACCGTTACCCGCGGCACTCGACACTGTGAGATTGTTGAAGTCGATCGTTTCGTTGAAGCTCGTCAGCAACGGAAACCCGTCGCGAAGCATTTCCTTCAACTTCTCGCCGTCCGCCGCAGCAAGTTTCTTCTCGTCGGCGTGGTCGGCCACGAACATGATGATGTCGCGAACCTTGTTCACGGGCAGGCCGTTCACCGCCGCCGCGAAATCGATTGTGTCAGCCCTGATTTCGACCGAAGGCACTTCGCGACTGCTGATCTTCTCGAGGAATCCCGCAGCCGAGCCGCTGGTGGCAAAATTCGTCGTGCCGGCCGCAGCACCCTCCGACGACGTCAGTTTGTATTTCATGCCATCAAAGCCGGCGCTGACTTCCTCGGCTTCGGTCTTGGATGAGAAATTCACGGCCTTCGTGGAGAAGTCGCCCGAGCGGAGATAGCTGATCGCCGGATCGAAAACGCCGCTGAAAATGAAGGCATCGATGACGTAGGCAAAGTCCGTCTTTGGCTGTCCCGACGCTTTGAAGCTGCCAGACACATTGAGGGAATTGTTCCCCTCCACGCTCCAAAGACCGGTATCCAATGGCGTTGCGAACATCGACCAGGGCGTCAAGCCGGTGACTGTAAAGCTGCCCGGATCGATGCTCTTCAGAAGCTTCGCAAAATCATAGATGATCTCGTAGCGTGTCCCAGCCGGATTGACGGTCACGAAACCGTCTTTCGCCACTCTCTTCGGCAGCAGTCTCGTCAGGCTTTCTTGAACCTGCTTGGCCCCAGCCTGGTTGATGTCAGCGGCATAGGCCGCAGATGCCAAGGCGAGCGCGATCGTACTCGTTGCCGCAATAAGATTGAGCCGCATATCCGAACTCCTCCGCCGCTTGTGTTTTGCGAGCATGTGAGGTTTCCGGGCGGCGGATGTCAAGCCGTGTTGCAGTGCGGTGGTCAGGCCGCCGCATCGGCCCTCGGAGCAACGACCTGGCCATCTGCCACGCCTGTTCCATCGGCATTGACGAGGGCCTCGATGTCTGGACGTGGCATCGGCTTTCCGAAGAGGAAGCCCTGTACCTGCAGGCAACCTTCGCGGCGAAGGAAATCGATGTGCTCTTCGCGCTCCACGCCCTCGGCGAGAACCGGAATATCAAGGCTCTGCGCAAGAATGAGCGTCGAGCGAACGATCGCTGCCGACTGCTTGTTGGTGACGACGCCATCGACAAAAGCACGGTCGATCTTGATCTTGTCGAACGGGAAGCTCTGCAGTGTGGAGAGAGACGAATAGCCGGTGCCGTAGTCGTCCATTGCCACCTTGACGCCGAGCTCCTTCAGCCGGCGGATGGCGTTCAACGCGTGCCCGTGGTCGGCAATGATGCCAGTCTCCGTAATCTCGAGTTCGAGGCGTGGCGGCGCCAGACCCGTTTCGGCGAGAATCTGCTGTACAATCTGCGGCAGGCGGCTGTCTGCGAGCTGTTGGGCCGCGACATTGACCGCTATGCTCAAGGGGTTCTTCCAGCTGGCCGCTTCCACGCAGGCGCTACGCAGCACCCATTCGCCGAGCTCCATGATGAAACCCGTTTTCTCGGCGATCGGGATGAATTCGACCGGCGAGATGTAGCCGCGCGTCGGGTGTTTCCAGCGCAGCAGCACTTCGAAACCCAACACCGCACGCGTCATGGTATCGTTCTGCTGCTGATAAAAGAGTTCGAATTCGCCCCTCTTTAGTCCTTCGCGCATCTCGATCGCCAGCGCGCTTCGTTCTCGTGCTGCTTCGTCCATCGAGGGATCGTAGAAGCAGATACTGCTCCCCGCCGTCGTCTTGGCACGGTACATGGCAACGTCAGCCTGCGAAAGCAGGTCATCGACGGTGCGCGCCTTGTCCGGAAAGCTGGAAATGCCGATGCTGGACCCGACGCTAAGCGACTGGCCGTTCCACTCGACCGGTCGCTCGATCTCGTCGAGCAGGCGTTGCGCAACGCTTCTGGCATCGGAGCGGCCAACGTGATCGCGCATGACGACCACAAATTCATCGCCGCCGATCCGGGCCACGAACTGTCCCTTTTGCATGACCTTCACCAGCCGCTCGCCGATCGCCCGCAGCACGGCGTCGCCAGCCGCGTGACCATGCACATCGTTGATCTCCTTGAAACGATCGAGGTCGAAGCAGAGAGCGGCGACATTCCAGCCGATTTCATGGGTCCGTTTGGTCACGGTGGCGAGATGTTCGTTCAGCGCCGCGCGGTTTGCGAGGTTCGTCAGTGGATCGTGAAGCGAGAGATGACGATAGCGAGCGACGGCCGCTTCCGTTGACTGCATGTCGATAATGTAGGTGGATGCGCCGAGGAGCAGGATGATGACCATGACGGTACCGACCAAGCTGGTCATCACGCCCACCGAGAGAATTTCGCGAGGAACTGCGACCGTCACATCCGGGACGATCGTCATGCCCGCCATGCCGAGGAAATGCGTGGAAACGATCGCAAGGATCAGCGGCAAGGCCGCCCCAACCGGGCTGAAGCGCGCCGTCGGCCGCACAACCCGGCGCGCCATGAGCGCGCCAAAACCGGCCCCCGCAATCAGCGAGGTAACGACATAGGCACTATTCCATTGGACCTCGCCGGCCACCTTGTAGCCGGCAATACCGACGTAATGCATCGCTGCGACACCAAGGCCGACGATTGCGCCCCCGGCCTCGACAAGCGCGTCCTGGCTTCGCATCGAGGCGACCGAAAAGCCGATCATGGCGGAGGCGATGCCGATGAAAAGCGACAGCAGCGTCAGATCCGGCTCATAACCGCTGAGCGTCGGCGCGCGGAAGCCAAGCATGGCGATGAAATGGGTCGTCCAAATTGTCGCGCCGCCGACGAACCCTGACAGGAACAGCCAATTGAATTTCTGGAACCCATGGGTGCGCCGAACCCGCGAAAAAAGCCGTACCGTGAGTAGCGAGCCAAGCAGGCAGATCACGGTTGCAAAGATCAGGTGCGGCCAGCTGTGTTCGGCTGCAATGCAGGTAAAGAGACGTGGCATCGGAGAGACCAGGTTGCGTTTTGGCCTTCATAACCGCGCCGACATTTTGTATTACTTAATCTCTGGGGGAAATCCGGCCGTATAGTTAAGCCTTCGCGATCCGCTTCAACTTCTGCAACCGTTGCCTGGTGCCACTCGCCAAGTGCTTGTCCCGCACCATGATCCCCGCCACCAGTAAGGCACCAGCTTGCGTTTCCGTCACATCTATACTATAGCGCACGCGTCCGCGCAGACACCCTTGGAGGCAACGCGGATGAGGATGGGGTAACCCGCCTCCAGTTCCGCGGCAAGCATAGGCCTCCGCGGGGCTCTCCAAATAACCTCGGAAGGAAAAGTCATGAGCCACGAAAGCTACGAGCTCAAGGCCGAGGCGCGCGAACGGGTTGGTAAGGGGTCCGCCCGTGAACTTCGCCGCAACGGTTTGATTCCCGCTGTCATCTATGGTGACAAGCAGGCCCCCATTTCTATCGCTCTCAACACCAATGAGGTGACGAAGCGCATTCATGCCGGTGGTTTCATGACCACGATCGCGACCATCGAGGTCGACGGCAAGAAGTACAAGGTTCTGCCGAAGGACTACCAGCTGGATCCCGTCCGTGACTTCACGATGCACGTGGACTTCCTGCGCGTTTCCGGCAACACCCAGGTCACGGTTGAAATCCCGGTTCACTTCATCAACGAAGAGAAGTCCCAGGGTCTCAAGGCTGGCGGCGTTCTGAACATCGTTCGTCACGAAATCGAAGTTCACTGCCCGGCTGATGCGATCCCGGAATTCTTCAACGTTGACCTGAACGGCAAGAAGATCGGCGACAGCATCCACATTTCCGACCTTACCCTGCCGAAGGGTGTAACGCCGACCATTTCCGATCGCGACTTCACGATTGCGACGGTCATCGCCCCGGCTGGCGGCGTTGACGAAACGGTTGCAGAAGAAGGCGAAGCAGAAGCCTGATCGCTTCCATAATTTGTAAAGCATAGGGCCCGCTTTCTCTCGAAGGCGGGCCCTTTTCATTGGTTGCAAGGAGCCTGTTTCAGCAACATTTAATACATTTCATGGAAGCATGCCGGTACGTTTTTGAAAGACCCACGGGCGTCGAAACCCGTGAATGCAAAGTGCGGCTGGGAGCAAAACGGAACAATGCACAATTCCGTTGAAAATCGTTTTTTGGCAATCATTTGCGGAGCTTTACTGCTCTTCGTTGCTCCACTGTTCGTCCTTTTTCTTTTTCTTTCTTCCGAGCGCGCAGACAAGGAAATACGCGACCACATCTCGGTTCTTCTTGTCGCCAATTCTCAGGCCCTCGCCAAGCCGCTCTGGGACCTTGATGATGACAGCGTGACGCAGATCAGCGCCACGATCGTTTCGCAGGGTGCGATCGTCAAGGTCCAGGTTCGCGACCAGTCCGGCCAGCTCGACGTCACGCAGTCGACCATACCGAAGTCGTTCAACGGCAACCTCGTCCAGGTGTCGCGCGCGATCATATACAACACGATCGACGGCCCGAAGAACCTGGGCACGATCTCCGTGTTCTATCCAGCGCTCGGTCTCTTCTCCGGCCTCAAGCACGAAGAGATCGTCTTCATGTCGATCTTCATCTTCGCGGTGCTGGCCGTCTTCAGCGCCGCCTTGATCGGCAATCGAATCTTCATCATTCGGCCACTGATGCGCCTGACGGCAGCGGTCGAGGCGACCCGCCAGCTGGGCTCGCGTCATCACGTCAACTGGCAATCGAACGACGAGATGGGGCGCCTCGCCCGCGGCTTCAACGAGATGCAATCGAAGCTCGAAAGCGAGGAGCGCGAATTGAAGCTCGCGCATCGCCGTGCCGTCGACATCTACGACCTGACGCCGGCGATGCTGTTCTCGCTCGACGAGGATGACCGCATAACGGCGGTAAGCGACTATTGGCTCGTCGCGACCGGCTATGAGCGGCCGCAGGTGGTCGGCCGCAGGTTTGCAGACCTCGTGACACCAGAGACACGCGAGGCCTTCCTCGGGCGCAAGAATGACCTCGATGGCGGCGCCGCATTCGACGTGACGGTCAAGTTCATATGCGCCAGTGGCAGCATCATGGATGTGCTCATCCTCGAATCGACAGCAGCCACCGCGGGTCATGACCGGCTCTCGCTGTCGGTAATGACCGATGTCACCGAGCTGAAAGCTTCCGAGGCACGCAATCACGAGCAAGCAATCCGTGACCATCTGACCGGCCTGCTGAACCGTCAGGGTTTCGAGTCCGTGCTCGATACCAAAATTCAGCAGGCGGACGCGCTCGGTCAGGAACTTGCCTGCCTGTTCGTCGATCTCGACCGCTTCAAATGGATCAACGACAATCTCGGCCATGCCGAGGGTGACAGGGCTCTTCGGGAGTTTGTCGACCGGTTGAGAATGCATCTGGCGCCATCGGATCAGGCGGCGCGCCTGGGCGGCGACGAATTCGCAATCCTTATGCCGGCAAAGGATGCCGCCCGGCGGGCGGGCGCGATGGCCGAGCAGATCGCTTCCATCTTTGTCGAGCCGTTCGGTCCGGACCTGCATTTGAGCGCCAGCGTCGGCATCGCCATCTACCCGCGCCATGCCGCGAACGCCGCCGAGCTGTTGCAGAAGTCCGACATGGCCATGTACGCGAAGAAGCGCGACGGCAAGAACGGTGCGCAGCTCTTCGACAACCGCATGATGGACCACACTAGGGCTCGCGCCGAAATCGAGACCTACATCGAGGCAGGCCTCGCGGAGGATTGGTTCGACGCCTATTTGCAGCCGATTGTCAGCCTCAACGGCCGCGGCGTCGCCGGTTTCGAGGCGCTGATGCGCCTGAACCATCCGCAAAAGGGTTTGATGGCGCCGGCCGAGATCATCAATGTCGCGGAGGAGACGGGCAAGATCATTCGCGTCGGTAATGTCATTATGGAGAAGGCGATCGCCCACCTTGCAGCCATTTCCAGGCTGCCGGGCATGCAGGACAGCTATCTCGCCATCAACTTCTCTCCTTTACAGTTCGAAGCCGCCCTGCCCGCGCGCCTTGCCGCATTGCTTGGCCGCCATGGCATCCTCCCCCAGCGCATCGTCGTCGAAATCACGGAGGCAGTCTTGATGCATAACAATCCGCTGATCCGTACTATCGTTACCGAGATGCGCCGCTTCGGCTGCCGGATTGCCCTCGATGACTTCGGCACTGGCTATTCGTCGCTGAGCTATCTCAATCGCTTCCCGGTCGACATCATCAAGATCGACCAGTCGTTCACCCGGTCAATCAACGACGCCAACGACGACGTTCGCCAAAAGAGCCGCACGCTGGTGGAGAGCATCACGACGCTGTCCCACAGGATGGGTTGCACCGTTATCGCCGAGGGTATCGAGACCGAGGATGAATGCCACACGCTGCATGAAATGGGCCTCGACTTCGGCCAGGGCTATCTGTTCCATCGCCCGCAGCATGCCGCCGCTCTGATCGAGCGCCTGTCCGCGTCCGGCCAGCCCATCGCACGAGCTTCGTGAACTCGGGGAAGAAGAGCAACACGATGAAGAGACTGCTGCTTTCCATTCTGTTGAGCCTTGGTGCCTCGACCCATGCCATTGCCGCTAGCGTCACACTCGCCACGGAGGAATACCCGCCCTTCAGCTACCGCGATGGAAAGACCGTAAAAGGCGCGTCGGTCGAGCAGGTCGAAAAAGTGATGAAGGACGCCGGGATCGACTACACGATCGAGATGATGCCTTGGGCCAGGGCCTACAATCTTGCCCAGACCACCCCTATGAGCTGCGTCTTTACGACCGCTCACAATGCGAAGCGCGATCCGATGTTCAAATGGGTCGAACCCTTGCTGGTCGATCGCAACATCCTCATCACCAGAACGGGCTCCGGCGTGGCAGCCAAGGATCTAGAGGAAGCCAAGAAGTATACCGTCGGTACCCAGCGCGAAGACTATACGGAGATGACACTGAAGGAGAGCGGCTTCACGAAGCTCGACGTCACCACCGACTTCAATTCGACGCTGCGCAAACTGCTCAACGGCCGCATCGACATGATGCCTATCACCGAAATCTACTTCGACAAGCTCAAGGCAGAACAACCCTTGGAGAAGGTCACGGTGCTTTCCACGCAACCAATGGGGATCGCCTGCGAAAAGAACTTCCCTGGCGACCTGCTGGCCAAGATGCAGGCGGCGCTGGACAAGCTGATTGTCGACGGCACGCAGAAGACCATCTTCATCAAGTATGGCCTGAGCCCCGCGGACTGATTTTACAGCGGTTGCGGTCTCACCGCCTTGACTTTGACGCCGTTTCGCGGTGGTGAACGCATAGAGCACATTGCAAGGAATGAACGAGCCATGCTTGTTATCGCGGGTCTCGGCAATCCCGGTGGCAAATACGCCGGAAACCGCCACAACATCGGCTTCATGGCCGTCGATGCCATCTACCGCCGCCATAGTTTTTCGCCCTGGTCGAAGAAGTTCAAGGCCGAGATCGCCGAAGGCGAGATTGCAGGCGAGAAGGTGCTGCTCATCAAGCCGCAGACCTATATGAACCTCTCGGGCGAATCCGTCGGCGAGGCCATGCGCTTCTATAAGCTGCAGCCGGCCGACCTTGTTGCAATCTATGATGAACTCGACCTGCCGTCAGGCAAGGCACGCCTCAAGACGGGCGGCGGCCATGGCGGCCACAACGGCATCAAATCGCTCGACGCTCATTGCGGCAAGGAGTATCGCCGCCTGCGGCTCGGCATTGGCCACCCCGGCGTCAAGGAGCTGGTGCAGCATCACGTGCTCGGCGACTTCGCCAAGGCCGATCAGGCTTGGCTCGAGCCGTTGCTGGATGCACTTGCCGATAACGCCGACATGCTGGTTCGCAAGGAAGATTCCCAGCTGATGAACAAGCTGGCGCTGGCAGTTGGCGGCAAGGCCGAAGAAGAAAAGCCGAAACCGGAGAAAAAGCCGGCGGCGAAGTCCCATATCCACCAGGCCCGCAACAACAACCAGTCGAAGTTGCCCGCAACAGGACCAATGGCCGAAATGCTGAAGAAGATGTTCGGCAACAAGGGTGATTGAGTATGTCAGCCGGCGAACTCGTCATTCGTTCCGCCGAGGCCGCCGACCTTCCGAGCCTGCTTGCTCTCTACCGTGAGCTCAACCCTGCTGATCCGGTGATCGACCGCGAGCGTGCCGAAGAGCGGTTCAAAGCGATCCTCGCGCAGCCGGGAATGACTGTCTTCCTCGGTATCGCAGATCAGGCGGCCGCTTCGTCCGTGACGCTGGTCGTCGTCCCCAACCTGACCAGGAATGGCGCGTCCTATGCGCTGATCGAAAACGTCGTCACGGCCGCCCGCTACAGGCAGCGGGGCTACGGACGGGCGCTGATCCAGCACGCCGTCGAAACCGCATGGAAAGCAGGCTGTTACAAGGTGATGCTGCTAACCGGCTCGAAGGATGCTGCGACGCTGCGCTTCTATGAGAACTGCGGCTTCACGCAGGACAAGACAGGCTATCAGGTCCGGCGCGCCGACAACTACTCCTCCGGCTCCGCCGTCAGCATCAGCGGAAAACCGGCCTCCTTGGCATAATCCATCGCCTCCTTGACCTTCGTCTCGGCGATATCCTTGGTGCAGACCACAACAACGCTTGATCCCATCTTGTGCGCCGTCATCATCACACGGTAGCCGGTCTCCTCACTCATGCGGAAGACGGCCTTGAGGATCATCACCACGAATTCGCGCGGCGTGTAATCGTCATTGAAAAGGATCACCTTATAGAGCTTCGGCCGCTCCAGCTTTGGCTTCGACTTGGTCTTTGGTTTAAGGGCAATATCGTTGTCACTCATCGGAAACCCACCCGTTGATGACATGGAGAGGCGAGAACAGTTCGCCGATGTCTATATTGCGCTGCAAAGGCGGCCCTTCAACCCCTCAGAATGCAAGAGACTTGCGCGAAAAGCTTGACCGCAAGGCGCGTTTTATCCCATAGCCAGCACCAACGAATTCAAGAACAGCAGGTTTTCAGGCCATGGGCTTCAAATGCGGTATCGTCGGTCTGCCGAATGTCGGCAAATCGACACTCTTCAACGCGCTCACCAAAACGGCAGCAGCGCAAGCGGCAAACTATCCCTTCTGCACGATCGAACCGAACACCGGCGAAGTCGCCGTTCCAGATCCCCGCATGCAGAAGCTCGCAGCGGTCGCCGGCTCCAAGGAAATCATCCCGACCCGCATCTCCTTCGTCGACATCGCCGGCTTGGTGCGCGGCGCGTCGAAGGGTGAAGGTCTCGGCAACAAGTTCCTCGCCAACATCCGCGAAGTCGATGCCGTCGTGCACGTGCTGCGCTGCTTCGAGGACGACGACATCACGCACGTCGAGGGCCGCATCAACCCGGTCGGCGATGCCGATACGATCGAGACCGAGCTGATGCTTGCTGATCTCGAAAGCCTTGAGCGCCGCGTCGAGCAGACCCGCAAGCGCGCCACCGGCAAGGACAAGGACTCGATCGCACAGCTGCCGGTCATGGAAGCCGTCATCAAGCTGCTGAACGAAGGCAAGCCCGCACGCCTGCTCTTGAAGACGCTGGCGCCCGAGGAGATCGAGATCCTCAAGGGCCTCAACCTCCTGACGTCGCATCCGGTCCTTTATGTCTGCAACGTCGCGGAAGCCGACGCTTCGACCGGCAACGAGCATACCAAGGCCGTCGCCGCCATGGCCGAACAGCAAGGCGCCGAATGCGTCATTATCTCGGCGGCTATCGAGTCGGAGGTGGCCCAGCTTCCCGAAGAGGAAGCAACGGAGTTCCTATCGGCGCTCGGCCTCGAGGAAGCCGGGCTGGACCGGCTGATCCGCGCCGGTTATCACCTTCTCGACCTGATCACCTATTTCACCGTCGGCCCCAAGGAAACCCGCGCTTGGACGATCGTTCGCGGCACCAAGGCACCGCAGGCCGCCGGCGTCATCCACACCGACTTCGAACGCGGATTCATCCGCGCCTTCACCATCTCCTACGACGACTACATCAACTTCAAGGGTGAAGTCGGCGCCAAGGAAGCAGGCAAGGGCCGCGACGAAGGCAAGGAATATGTCGTCCAGGACGGCGACGTGATCCACTTCCGCTTCAACACCTGAAGCGGAACCGAGGCGACTGCCGCCTATGCCGGCGGCAGTTTCTCCTGGATCGCAACCGGCAGCCGGCGCATCACGAACCGCCGGAGCGGCATCCATCCGGTCCCGATGACGAGCACGATCGCGCCGACGGTCAGAAGCGTGATGTAGATGTAGGTATCGACGCGCGCGTCCCCCTGGCGGAAGATGCCGTAGACAGCAAAGCCCAGCGATACCAGTCCCGATGTCACGAAGGCGCGCCGGTCGATGACAAGCCCGATCAGCATGAGCGCGATGACGGTCGCGATGACCACCGGCGTGCGAAACGACACGGTCTGTAATGCGGCAAGCGTACCGCCGCTGAGCCCCGCAAGCGAAATGACGCTATAGAGCAAAGCCGGCGCGGCACCCAAATGAAGCCAGAAGGCAACGTCGGAATTGACTGTACGACGCAGCGGGTCGCGCAGGTCGAATGTCATGGCCAAGGCAAAAAGACCGACCGCACACGCGATCGCGATGATCGACAACACGAGCGGATGATTGACCTCGAACAGAGGATCGCCGGTCAACCAGCCGAGCGCGCGCAGGACCAACTGCAGGACGACCACAGCCGCCCCCATGATCGTTAGGGCAAGCGCGAGCGGTACGCGATAGAGCAGATAGAAGAGCCCCAGCACGACTGGAAAGGCAAGGGTGTACTGCAGCGCGACGTTGCCACCTATCGCAACGAAGGAAAGTGAGTCGTCCAACCACTGCGCGGCCGCGCTTGCCGTCCAGACGGCAAGTGCGATCGTTAGCGCAACGGCCGGCAGCGCCAGCCTTTGACGCCGAACAAGGATCTCGGCAAGGACAACGATTGCCGGCAGAACGGCATAGATCGAAGCGATACCCCAAAGGCCGGCCAATGCTACGATGATGCCGATGGTTATCAAGACGTCGTGAAAGCCGCGCACGAAGCTCGGCGTTTCTGTATCCGAAAAAGGCGCCGACAGCGCAGGCGCTTTAGGCGAAGGCTGATCGACCTTGACGCCGCGCGCAATCAGGAATGGCAGTAGCCGGTCAGCAGCCTGTCGCGCAATGATGCCTTCACGCTCAGCCTCATCGAGGATCAACTTCAGTTCGGGCATGTTCAAAATCTCGTGGGAATCGTTGAGTCGCGTCAAATGCTATTGTAGTCGTTCTGAAACTCCTACGAGGTGAAGAAGAATTTGTCCGATCCGAAACTCGCCTTTGAAGATTTTCAGCCGGGTCGGCGTTTTGCGCTCGGCCCGAGAGCAGTAACGGCAGAGGAGATCATCGAGTTCGCGCGCGAATTCGACCCGCAGCCGATGCATGTCGACGAGGCAGCGGGCCGCGCCAGCATTCTCGGTGGGCTGGCGGCATCCGGCTGGCACACGTCCGCGCTGTTCATGCGCATGATGGCGGAGAGCTTTCTCGTCAATTCGTTCTCCCAAGGTGCGCCCGGTGTCGATTTCATGGAATGGCGAAAGCCCGTCCTTGCCGGCGACACGCTCTCCGGCCATTCGACGGTCATCGAGTCACGCGCGCTGCGCTCGAGACCGGGCATCGGTATGGTGAAATTTCGCCACGAGGTCGAAAACCAGAAGGGCGAACTCGTCTGCCTCTCGGAGAACTCGATCATGTTCGCCATGCGTGACATGCTGGAGAAGACCGCATGATCATGGCTGAACGCTACGCCAGTGGCGAAAAGACAGAAATCGGCAGCTACGTGTTCACGGCCGAGCGCATCGTACACTTCGCAGAGCGCTTCGACCCGCAGCGGTTCCATTTGGATGCCGAGGCAGCGAAGTCTTCGCTCTTTGGCGGCCTTTGCGCGTCGGGATGGCACACCTGCGCGGCATGGATGAAAACCTTCGTTGCCTACTGGAGCGCGGAATGCGCGCGACTGGCAAGCGAGGGTATCAAGCCGCCCAAGCTTGGCCCCTCTCCCGGCTTCACGAAACTTCAATGGCTCCGGCCGGTCTTCGCCGACGAGGAAGTGAGCTATTCCGTCACGCTGCTTTCGAGCCGCCCGCTGGTGTCCCGCCCGGGGCGTCGCTTGAACACCATTTTCTGCGAGGGAGTGCTCGCTGACGGCACGCCGGTGGTCCGGTTCGAAAGCACCGTCATCGAATTTGAATAGTCGCGGGCCTCAGTGGCCCGCGAATTCCACCAGCGTGCGAACGTCCACGCCAAGCTCTTCCAGTTTTCGGCGACCGCCAAGGTCCGGCAGGTCGATGACGAAGCAGGCAGAAACAACCTCCGCCCCCATCTGCCGTAGAAGCTGCGTGGCGGCGACCGCCGTTCCTCCGGTCGCAATCAGGTCGTCGACTAGGATAACCTTCTCGCCCGGCTGAACCGCATCCAGGTGCATTTCCATCTCGTCCACGCCATATTCAAGGCTGTAAGCAACGCGCACCGTATCGCGTGGCAGTTTGCCTTTCTTCCGGATCGGCACAAACCCGGCGGAGAGCTGGTGTGCGACGGCGCCGCCCAGGATGAAGCCCCGCGCTTCGGTTCCGGCAATCTTGTCGATCTTCAGGCCCGCATAGGGTTGGACCAGTTCATCGACGGCGCGGCGGAAGGCACGCGGATTGCCGAGAAGCGTGGTAATGTCGCGAAAAATGATACCGGGCTTGGGGTAGTCCGGGATGGAGCGGATGCTGGCTGCTAGCTCCGAAATCGTATCACTCATGGAATGTCCGTATTCTGCAGGGCTTCAATTCGGCTGCACCCTATCAACTGCCAGTGCCGGAACCAACAAAAAAGGCGGCCCGAAGGCCGCCTTTCCCTAAACTCTGGGGCAAATGCCCTCAGTGTTCCTTG
>UBOA01000005.1:0-334963 GCA_900466985.1 Hyphomicrobiales bacterium | reverse complement strand
GAAGGGCATTGAGCTGCAGACCGACTTCGTTTCGAAGCTCAGCGACTCGATCGATTCGGGTGTTGGCCGTCTGGTCGACGCGGACATGGAAGAAGAGTCCTCCAAGCTGACAGCCCTGCAGACGCAGCAGCAGCTGGCGATCCAGTCGCTGTCGATTGCAAACTCTTCGTCGCAGAACATCCTCTCGCTGTTCCGCAGCTAATAACGGGAGCGCCTCCAGGCGCTCCGGAAAAAAGTCGCCAATCGAAGCCGCGCTCCCGAGCGCGGCTTTTTTAATGCCTGTTAACTTCTTGTTAACCAAACCCGTGTTTTCTGCCGTCAACGAAACGGTATGTTAACCAAGCTTAAGAGGCGGTTAGCGGGCATGAAGCTGATTGCCGTTCCCGGTGGCGGACCGGAGTGTCCTTTTCAATATTTGCCAGCCAAGGACCAATAATTTCATGACCAGCATTTTGACGAACGTCGCAGCAATGTCCGCACTCCAGACTCTCCGCAGCATCAATGGCAGCCTGGAAGAAACGCAGAGCCGCGTTTCGTCAGGCTACCGTGTCGCGGAAGCCAAGGACAACGCCGCCTATTGGTCTATTGCGACGACGATGCGCTCGGACAACAAGGCGCTTTCAGCCGTTTCCGACGCGCTCGGCCTCGGCGCGGCAAAGGTCGATACGGCCTATTCCGCCATGGACAGCGCCATCGACATCGTTAGCGAGATCAAGGCCAAGGTCGTCGCCGCAACGGAAAAGGGTGTCGACCGGAACAAGATTCAGGACGAGATCGAGCAGTTGCAGCAGCAGTTGCTGAGTGTTGCCCAGTCTGCGTCCTTCTCCGGTGAAAACTGGGTTGCGGGAAATACAACGAAGAGCGTGGTTTCCTCATTCGTCCGCAATGCGAGCGGTCAGGTGTCCGTCCAGACAACGCCATATGTCCTCGATGACTCCTCCAATGGCAACGTCCTGTTTGGCATGACAGCAACAGGAGCGATCGACACAACGGCCGGGATCATCGGAAGCCCCTCGGGCACCATCGGTTCGATTTTCAGCATGAACATCGCGTCTCTCAGCGACGCTGATATCGACGTTGCCTTGACCAACATTGAAAACGGCCTCGGCGCGCTGACCAAGGCGGGCTCGCAGCTCGGGTCGATCTCCACCCGTATCGACCTTCAGGAAAGCTTCGTTTCGAACCTCAGCGACTCGATCGACGCAGGCATCGGACGCCTCGTTGACGCTGACATGGAAGAGGAATCGAGCAAGCTGACCGCGCTGCAGACGCAACAACAGCTGGCGATCCAGTCGCTGTCGATCGCCAACAACAGCGCACAGAACGTGCTTACGCTGTTCAAGGGCTAAGAACGCCGCCAGTCACGAAGTGACACCGAAAGCCGCGTCGTTGGATGCGGCTTTCTCTTTGTTTTTGAAGCGATAATCAAGGTTGCGCGAGGCTTGCGGCACTGACACTGTGGCCCTTGCGCCGGTCCGGAGCCTTGGTTACCTTCACCTAACAGTTGATTTGTTTTAGCGACAAACCGGGCCTGGGGGACCAGCCGGGGGCATGACGCCAGGTCAGTCGCTGCCGCTCGCCGGCCTGTCCCGTTTCCCTATTCAGAGCCAGAAAATGACATACAAAATTACCAGCTCGGCACAGGTGAACGCCCTCGCGGCGCTGCGCATCATCAACAAGGACGCTGCAACGGTTCAGCAGCAGGTTTCGTCGGGTTACCGCGTCGAAACGGCTGCGGACGACGCAACCTATTGGTCCTTTGCAAGCGTCATGCGCTCGGACAGCAACTCGCTGCAAAACATTCACGACGCGCTCGGCGTCGGCGCATCGAAGGTCGACGCTGCCTATACCTCGATGGACAGCCTGATCGACCAGTTGGGCGAGATCCGCAAGATGCTGCTGACGGCGAAGGAATCCGGCGTCGACAAGACGAAGCTTAATACCAGCCTCACCGAGTTGAAGGGACAACTGCAGACGACGGTTCAGTCGACCAGCATTGCCGGCGAGAACTGGCTTCTTAACCGAGATGCCACGCTTCCGACCTCGCGATCCGTGATCGGCGGTTTCGTGCGCGGCGCGAGTGGCGAGTATCAGATGCAAACCATCGATTTTCCGGCGGGCCAGACCGTCATGATCGATATGACGGACGCCAATCGCGGTCTGCTTACGAAGACGGTGGATGCGAACACGCTGAAATCCGACGGCACTGCGACGGCGCGCAACTATTATCTGCTGAGCGCCGGTTCGACGACGCCGGCGACTGGAACGGAAATAAAGCTCGATAGCAACACGACGTCCGCACAGGTGGACGACATGATCGCAGTGGTCGATTCCCTGTTGTCGACACTGACGGAGACCGCGGCCGGCCTCGGCACGATGAGCGCGCGCATCAGCGATCGCGTTGCTTACACCGCGGACATGTCTGACTTGATCGACAAAGGTGTCGGCGCGCTCGTTGACACCGACTTGGACGAAACGGCGACCCTTCAGAAGGCACTGCTTGCGCAACAGCAGATGGGCATTCAGACGATCTCGATCCTGAATACAGCCGCCAGCAAAGTACTGCTCTTGCTGCAATAGTGAGGTGAGGCGCGGGTGAGCGTGTTGGGCCTCACCCTTCATCCTCGCGCAAGTTTGACTGCCTAGTTTCGATACAAAGGCGCAGTGCGGAAACCGTGCCTGATGAGTTGTCAGTTCATGATGGGGCGCGGCATGTCGCAGTCTTCTGCAGCGAGAGGGTGGATTCGGTGAGCGCGCTGCTTTCTCGGTATCTCAAGGATTTTGGAGAACCGGCCGTCGCCGCTCCCGTCGTGGATGCGGACGATTTCGCGAACGACTTTGGCGGCTTTGCCGACCTTGCCTCAGAGCCCGTCGTCGATCTCCAAGCAGAGCGCCGCAATGCTCACGCCGAGGGCTATGCGGAAGCGACCGCCGCGTTGACGGAGAAGTATGAACTGGAAGCGCAAACGGTCGCGCTTGTTCACCAGCGCGAGGTCGAAGAGCTTCGCGACCGCTACGAGGTTGAGACTGCGGCGCTGATCGCTTCCCGGCTTGATGCCATCTCGAGCGAGATCGCCGAGCTTGTCAGCGCGACTGTCGCCAGGGCGCTGGCCCCCGTGATGACCGATGTCCTGTCGCAGAAGGCTGCCGTCGATCTCGCCGGCATTCTTCGCGAGGGGGTACTGGAAGGCGATGTCGGCACAGTGACCGTCAAGGGACCTGCCCGGCTGTTCGATGTGTTGAAGGGTACTCTTGGCGAAAAGGCAGGTCTTCTGCGCCATCTTGAAACCGGCGATGTCGACCTGACCGTCGAATTTGGCGACGCCGTCCTTGTGACGCGCATGTCGGCCTGGGCGACGAGCTTGAAGAAAGTTCTGGAATGAGTGAGAGCGAAAACCACCATCACGGCAAGAACGAGATCATCATCGTCAAGCGGCATGGCGGCGGCGATCACGATGGGGCGCATGGCGGCGCCTGGAAGATCGCGTATGCCGACTTCATGACGGCCATGATGGCGTTCTTTCTCGTCATGTGGCTGGTCAACGCCGCGAACGAGGAAACCAAGGCCTCCGTCGCGACCTATTTCAATCCGATCAAGCTCTCCGACGAGAAGCCCACGCAAAAAGGCCTGAAGAAGCCTGTCGATCAGGCGGATGGCGATAAAAACCAGGAGAAGTCGAAGGAAAAGGAGGACAAGCCCAACGAGGGCGCCGCGGCGGCAAACGGCGACGACCAAACCTCGACATCCGGCGACAAAACGAACTACTCCGAAGCCGACTTCTTCGAGAATCCCTATTCGGTCCTGGCAGAAATTGCGCAGGAGGTCGGCCAGCAGGCAAACGTCAGCGCCAAGGGTGAGGGCGGCGCAAGCGACTCCGGTCCGGCAACCGGAGCCGACGGCGGCCAGGCTTATCGTGACCCGTTCGATCCCGACTTCTGGACTAAGCAGGTCGAAGTTACCCATGCCGACAAAAGGCAGCCGGCTTCGAAAGATGTTCCTGCTGATGAAGCAGCGGACGCCACACAAGTTGCGAAGGCCGAATCCGGGAACCCGGCGGATCTGACGAAAGCGGCGGACGCCGGAGAGAGCCAGGACGCACAAGCCCCGGCGACAGCAGAGGACAAGCCGCAAACCGAGGCGCAAAAAGCCGTTGAGCTGAGGAAGGCTGAGGACCTGCAAAAGGAAATCGCGCAGCAGATCAGCGGCGTGGCCGGCAAGCTTGCCGAAGGCCTCACGGTTACGGCGTCGGAAGGCGGCCTCTTGGTCAGCATCTCCGATCAGAGCGACGATTCCATGTTCAATATTGGGTCGGCCGTTCCGCGCAAGGAAATGGTGCTCGCAATGGAAAAGATTGGCGAGATCCTGAAGGGCAAGCCGGGCGCGGTTGTCATCCGCGGTCATACGGACGGCCGTCAATACAAGGGTGAAAACGAGAACTGGCGCTTGTCCATGGATCGTGCCCAGGCGGCCTACTACATGGTCGTTCGCGGCGGGCTCGACGAAAAACGAGTCTCGCAGGTTTCGGGCTTTGCCGATCGCAAGCTGAAGGAGCCGGCCGATCCGTTCAATGCTGCCAACCGGCGCATCGAGATATTGCTGCAGGCGGATCAGGGATAATCCATGGTCCGTCACCACCAACGTCTTCTGCTTCTGCTTTTGGGGCTTGCGGTGAGCCCTGCTGCCGGCGTGCACGCGGAAGATCAGGAGGACATTGTCCCTTACAAGATGCTGCGGTCGCTGCAGTTCGTGCAGGATTCCGTCGTGCTCGGCGATCACTCGGCCGCCGAGATGCAGCGCTTCATGCTCGCTACGATCGATCAGCGTCTACGCACGATAGATCCATCGGTTTTCGATGATGAGCGCAATGTCGATGCGGCGCTGATCTACGCGATGAGCGGCGGCAACCCGGAGACCCTCGAATATCTCGTCGCGCGCGACGTGAACGGTCACTTCGACAACCGGGTCAGCGACGTCCTGCGGAAATACCTGAGCGGCAAAGGCCTCCTTGTTGCAAAGAGCCTTGTCGAGACCGCAAACGAATACAAGGACAAGAAAATCGGGCCCTATCTGGCACTCGTGGGCGGCAACGTCACCATTGCCAAGAGTCCAGTGGAAGCGCTGAAGCTCTATGATCAGGCTCGCCTCTATGCGCCGGGTACGATCGTCGAGGAGGCGGCGCTACGCCGTTCCGTATCGATCTGCGTCGAAGCAGGGATGGTGGATAAGGGCCTCGACTACTCGCAGCGCTATGTGCGTCGTTTCCTGCATTCGCCATATGCCAGCCAGTTCGCGGATCTTTTCGTCAGCCTGCTGGTCAATCACGATCATGAGGTGAAGCCGGACGACGTTGTCAGCATCCTCTCCTTCATGGACGAGGCCAGGCAGCGCGAGGTCTACCTCCGTATCGCCCGCGCGGCCGCCATCGCCGGCAAGGGCGACCTCGCACGGATGGCCGCGGCACGCGCCCAGACGCTTGCAGGCGATTCTGATAACGCCTTTGGAGCGCTGGCGGATTTCTACGGCGGCATGGCGGCGATCCCGACCGACAAGATCGATGCGGCCACGAAGAACATCGAATCCATCCCGGAGAAGGAGTTGTCGCCGCGCGACCAGGCCCTCAGGGCCGCGGCAAAAGCGATTGCGGAACAAGTGCTTCGTCCGCCTGAACCGGCAAGCTTGACGCAAGCGACGACCCCTAAATC
This sequence comes from Hyphomicrobiales bacterium, assembly GCA_900466985.1. Taxonomy (GTDB): domain Bacteria; phylum Pseudomonadota; class Alphaproteobacteria; order Rhizobiales; family Rhizobiaceae; genus Rhizobium. The sequence continues at coordinate 329,260 of UBOA01000005.1, read as the reverse complement.
TAATGGCCAAGAAATTACTTCTGAACAGGCCGAAGCGGATCAGGGGGAGGTACCAAACCCTGTTCCAGGTCCTGTTGTTGGAGAAGCGGCAGGGGGGCCGCCATCCGATGTTGGGGGACAGCAGGACGCCGACCCGTCATTCAACGCATTCGTGACGTCAAGCCGATTGCAGTTGGATGAGATCGACGGCCTCTTGAACAAAGAGAGTAATTGAGATGATGGACATCAGTGTTTTGGGGGGAGCATCCGGAGCAGGGGCTGCCTCTGGCATTGGCCGCCAGGCGGGCAGCGGTGGCGATGCGGATGCCGGCGGGTTCTCCGATGTCATGAACAACGCAAGTGGCGGAAAGCATGACGCCGCCGAACAGTCCAAGGCCGGCCAGCAGGCAGGCGACGGCACCGATGGCAGCACATCCACTGCGCCGCGCCGCCCAAGCACTCAGCCATTGATCGATCTCGTCAGCACATCTCTCGCCGCGCAGGCGCGGATGAAAGAGAAAGCGTCTGGTTCGACGGACAAAGAAACGAAGACGACGGAACAGAACGGCAAGCCTAAGGGCAAGCACGCTGATGAAGCCGATTTGCAGGATCTTTCGGATAAGCTGGATGATGACGCTGTAACGGTTCGAAAGGGCGCCAAGGAGACGAAGGCCGACGGTGCCGACGACCAGAAGGTCGCCCCGGACGATAGCGCGCTGTCTGATGTCCTGAGCTTACTAAAGCAGGTGCCGACAGACGGAAGTGCGGCTGCAGCATTCGCGGCAATGGCCGCCGCGAAGCCGGAAGCCAAGGCATCGGCAGAACCGAAAGAAAAGTCCGTTGCCAGCGTCAAGGCCAAGGATGAGATGTCTGTTGACGCAGGTCTGACCGGCGTCGATCCAACCGTGGACGTCCAGCTACCCGGCACTGAGGCCGAAGGCGATATCAACACGACGACATTCCGGCTGACCCGTGCCGACGGCCGTGGTCAGTCCATGGACATGCATCTTGGCATTGACAAGGATGCCGCCGAGTCCGGCGGCAAGGCTAACATCGAGAGCGTCTCTGTCCTGGATTCGCGCCGCTTCATCGGCCTTGCGCAGAACACCAATTCTGCCGCCGTGACGGCCGCCATATCCGGTGATCAGGAATGGGCGCACGCCATGCAGGCGAGTTCTTCGCTGTCGAACGCCGCTGAGTGGACGAGCACCGGCAAGGTGGTGAATACACTCAAGATCCAGATGAACCCGATCGAACTCGGTCTCGTCACGGCGACGATGCGGCTGCAAGGCGACGCGCTCAACGTCGATTTGAAGGTTGAGACACCAGCGGCCTACCGGCAGCTCAAGGAAGACCACGGGAAGATCATTGAGGCATTGCGCAGCCAGGGTTTCGCGATCGACAGCGTGACGATCAGCATGGCGCCAGTCGACCGTTCGGACACGGGCAACCAAGCGACCGCACAGGGCCAGCAGCAGGGCCAGACGTTTGCCCAGCAAGGCCAAGGCGGGGAGGCGCGTGAGCGCCAAAATTACTCAGGACAGCGAACTGGCGGAGGCTTCAATGGCTCGGGCGAAAGCGGCGTTGAAAGCACTTCTTCTGGCGCCGCTGGCAGCGGTCGCACTGGCGACGTCTATCTCTAGTGCAGAAGCGTCGAACAGCGCCTGCGAGGTGGAGATCCAAGCCGCTGCACTGAAATACGGTATCCCCGAGGGCATACTCTATTCCGTGGGCCTGACCGAGACGGGGCGCAAGGGATCCCTCTACCCTTACGCGCTGAACATCGAAGGCAAAGCCTTCTTTCCGCCCTCCGAGCAGGACGCCCTGAGGCAGGTTGATGTCGCGCGCCGATCGGGCGCGAAGCTCATCGACATCGGCTGCATGCAGATCAACCAATACTACCATGGTGAGAATTTCCGATCCGCGGAGGAGATGTTCGATCCCCGCCGCAACGTGGAATACGCGGCGAGGTTCCTGCGCAATCTCCACGACCGGCACGAAACCTGGACGATGGCAGTGGCCCGCTATCACGCCGGCCCCAACAATGACCCCGCGCAGAAGCAATATGTCTGCCGGGTCATCGCCAATCTGGTCGCCACCGGCTATGGCAAATGGACTCGCAATGCGAGCGCCTTCTGCCAAAATTGATTCAATCAAAACTAGCAGAAAACAGAACAAAACAGAAATGTGTCATATTGTGGCGAGAATCTGTCTCAATATGGCAAGGCAAGTCACATTTTAGACCTCGTTAACTTTTCCACGAAATTTTTGTGTGCATAATTTCGGGTCGCTACTACATCTAGATCAAATCGCGCCTCAATTCTTAATCAACTATTAATTCCTGCCAGTAAGTTCCTACAGCTTGTCCCGGAATCGCGCGATTCGTACCCATAGAGCATCGAGGTACCACAAGTGATTCGGAGGCGGACGAATGATCGTAGTGGTTGATGAGCGTGAGCTCGTGAAAGATGGTTACACTTCCCTTTTTGGGCGGGAAGGCATTCCTTCCACAGGGTTTGATCCACGTGAATTTGGCGAATGGGTTCAGACGGCGGCGGACTCTGATGTCGCGGCTGTCGAGGCATTCCTGATCGGGCAGGGCCAGCAGACTTTCGAGCTGCCGCGCGCGATCCGTGACCGGACCATGGCGCCGGTTATCGCAGTCAGCGACCAGCCGTCGCTGGAAAACACCCTTGCACTTTTTGATTGTGGCGTGGATGACGTCGTGCGCAAGCCGGTGCATCCCCGCGAGATCCTGGCTCGAGCCGCCGCCATTCGGCGCCGACTGAAAGCGATTTCCAGCCACACGGATATCGGCGCGATCCGCGTGTTCTCCGACGGTCGCGATCCGGAAATTCACGGTGAGGTTTTTGCGCTTCCCCGTCGCGAACGTCGCATCCTTGAGTACTTGATTGCAAACCGCGGTCGTCGTGTCACCAAGACGCAGATCTTCAACGCGATCTACGGGATCTTCGACGACGAAGTCGAAGAAAACGTGGTTGAGAGCCATATTTCCAAGCTGCGCAAGAAGCTCCGCAAGAAGCTGGGCTTCGATCCGGTCGACTCGAAGCGCTTCCTTGGCTATTGCATTGACTGGAACTGATTTTTTCAGAACGGGCCGCGTTGCCTGAACCTGGTCGCTGTATTCTCGCGACATTGGTTCAACGCCAGACAGCCTCACGCAAGGCCCACCAAATACTCTCAAGCCTACTAAGGGAATCGAGGTTTTCAGATGAGCATTTTTGGCAGCATGAAGACGGCCGTGTCCGGCATGAACGCCCAGGCAAACCGCCTCAGCACCGTCGCCGACAACATCGCGAACGCAAACACGACGGGCTACAAGGCCGTTTCGACCGCTTTCTCCTCGCTGGTCCTGCCATCGACTTCGGGCAACTACAATTCGGGCGGCGTCCAGACATCCGTTCGCCAGTCGGTTTCGGAACAGGGCGACATCTCTTACACCACGTCCGGCTACGATTTGGCGATCTCGGGCGATGGCTTCTTCATCGTTCAGAGCCCGGACGGCGTTCCGGTTCTGACCCGTGCCGGCGATTTCACCAAGGACGACGAAGGTAACCTCGTCAACTCCGCCGGCTTCAAGCTGATGGGCTATTCTTACGACTCCGGCGCTCCGGCCGTCGTCGTCAACGGTTTCTCTGGACTCGTGCCTGTTAACGTCAACCAGTCCGGCTTGACGGCGATCGCTTCGACGACCGGCAACTTCACCGGCAACTTGAACTCGAATGCCAACGTCGCGACCGGCAACCTTCCGTCCTCCAACACGGCGCCGGTCACTGCCGACACGAAGCAGATGTCGATGGTTGGTTACGACAAGCTCGGCAATACGGTTCAGTACGATTTCTACTTCACCAAGACCGCGGGCGCGACGGCGGCAGTCGCAGGCCCGCCGGCGGTTCCTGCAACCTCCGGCACGTGGGAGGTCGCAGTGTTCCGTCACGCCGATGCGGCAACAGGTGGAACGTCGTCATTTCCGTACAGTTACGCGGCTCCGGCAACGTCGGCCGTCGTTGGCACGACGACTTTGACCTTTGACGAAAACGGCAAAATGGCCTCCACCTCCACAGGCGCGATGACGATCACCGATCCGGTAACAGGTGGGGCCATCGCGATGGATGTAAGCGGTTTCACGCAGCTCGCCTCGGATTTCGCGGGTAGCGGCACGCCGAACGGCCAGGCCGCCAGCGCGGTCAAGGATGTCACGATCGATAAGGACGGCACGGTCTATGCCAAATATGCGGACGGCACGTCGAAGCCGCTTTACCGCATCCCGCTTGCTACCGTCGCAAGCCCGGACAACATGACGCTGATGAGCGGCAACGTCTACAGCGCCAACGGCATGTCCGGCGTTACGGTCACCGGCTTCCCGCAGACCAACGGCTTCGGCACCATCCAGGCTGGAGCGCTTGAAAGCTCGAACGTCGACCTCGCCGGCGAACTGACCGAGATGATCGAGTCGCAGCGCAGCTACACCGCCAATTCCAAGGTGTTCCAGACGGGGTCCGACATCATGGACGTCCTCGTCAACCTCAAGAGATAAGTAGGGTTCGGATAAGCCATGTCGCTCACTTCCGCACTGAATACCGCGCAGAGCATATTCAGCAACACCGGCACTCAAAGCAGTGTGGTGTCGAACAATATCTCGAACTCCAGCAACAGCGACTATGTGCGTCGGCAGGCGATGATCACCACGTCGCTGAATGGAGCGCAGGTTGTGAAGATCAGCCGCGCGCAGGAAGATGCGCTAATGCGTCAGTGGCTGAAGGCGAGCGCGCAAGACAGTGGCCAGCAGACGCTGCTTGGTGGTCTGACCGATTTGAAATCGATCATGGGCGGCAACGACTACGAAACGTCGCCGGCCAACTACCTGGCGACGTTCCGCGAAAAGCTGCAGGCTTTCCGCACGTCGCCAAGCAGCACCATTGCCGCGCAAAGCGCGGTCACGGCCGCGCAGGACGTCGCCAATTCGCTGAACAACGCGACGAAATCCGTGCAGGCCGTGCGCCTTGGCGCCGACAAGGAAATCGCAACGCAGGTTTCGACGCTCAATACACTGCTCGCGCAGTTCAAGACGGCGAACGATGCCGTCAAGAGCGAAACGGCAACCGGTGGTAACCCTGCCGATGCGCTGGACGAACGCGACAAGCTGCTGAAGCAGATTTCCTCGATTGTCGGTGTCAACGCCGTCGACCGTCAAAACGGCGACATGGCGCTCTACACGACGGACGGAACCGTTGTGTTCGACACCATTCCGCGAACGGTTACTTTCGTCGCGCAGGACACTTACACCGCCCAGACAAAGGGCAACGGCGTCTACATCGACGGCGTGCTGCTCGGCAGTGGCAAAGGGTCGACAACGACGGCGCAGGGAAGCCTGCAGTCACTGCTGCAAGTGCGCGATGACATCGCAACGACGTTCCAGTCGCAGCTCGATGAGATCGCAAAGTCTCTCGTGACGATGTTCTCGGAGACCGGCGGCACGCCCACTGCGACACAGCCAGGTCTTTTCGTCTGGAAGACGGCGACCGGAGCAACTGGCGGCACGCCGACGACCACGGGCGTGATCGATGGCATCGCGGGTACGATTGCGGTGAATACCGCCGTCATCACCAGCCAGGGCGGCGATCCGATGAAATTGCGTGACGGCACGATCACCGGCCTCACGAACCTCAATCCGACGGGCAGCAGCGGTTTCTCCGACAATCTCGACGCGCTCTACACGGCGATGGGCGCAGCCCAGACCTTCTCGTCGACCGCCGGCATCTCGTCCAACGTCAACATCATGGACTACGCCTCCAATTCGATCGGATGGCTCGAGCAGTATCGAAGCGATGCGACGACTGCGTCCGAGAATACGTCGGCGGCGCTCTCGCGTTCGACGGAAGCTTATTCCAACGAGACCGGCGTCAACCTCGACGAAGAACTGACCCTGCTCCTCGACATCGAGCAGTCCTACAAGGCGGCTACAAAGATCCTAAACGCTGTCGATGAAATGTTGAAGTCATTGCTGGACATAGCGAGTTAAGCCATGAAAAGTTCATTTATTTCTAGTTCGGCCATTCAGAACGCAATGCGATTGACGATCCGCCAGTCGCAGAAGCAATTGGTAACCTCTTCTCTCGAGGCGACGACGGGCGTTTACGCTGACATCGGCGCCTCCCTGGGTTCTGGTGCAGCCAAGAGCGTGAATTTCACGGCTGAAGTCAGCCGCATCAAGGCCCTCAAGGGCAGCAATTCCATCGTATCGGCGCGTCTCGAAGCTTCGCAGCTCGGCCTCAACAGCATGAAGACGGCCGGCGACGCACTGGTCTCCAAGCTGACCGCGCTTCAGGGCAGCCAGGACAAGACCAGCATCGCGGTGGCCATGCAATCTGCCGGCGACGCGCTTTCGCAGCTGATGGACACGGGCAATTCGATGCTCAACGGCGAGTACCTGTTCTCGGGTATTAATACCGATGTGCAGCCGCTCACCAACCAACAGAATGCTGCAACGACCGCCATTCAGACGAACCTCGAAGCCTACGCGAGCGGCCTGGGCAAGCCGGTCAGCTCTTTGACCGGCGCCGAGATGGGCACCTTCATCACGAACTTCGTTGAGCCGATGTTCTCCCAGGACACCTTCAACGGCACCTCCACACCGGTTGCATTCCCGCCGCCCGGCGCACCGACCCCGGTTGCACCCGCGGCCTACGTCACGCCGCCGGCCTGGAGCGATTGGTCGGCTGCTTCGAACCAGAACATGACGAGCCGCATCAGCAACTCTGAAGTCGTCACGTCGTCGACCAATTCCAACTCGGACGGCATGCGCTACTTCGCTCTGGCTTCGATCACCGTGTCGGCGCTGGCCAGCCAAAAGCTGGGCGCCGACGCCCTGAGCAAGGTCACCTCCACGGCGATCGGCTATGCCGCGCAGGCAACGACCGGCATCGTGACGCAGGCGAGCCAGCTCGGCCTTTCGCAAGAGCGCGTCGAGAAGGCCAATGACGCTCTCGATGCACAGTCGAGCATTCTTCAGAACAAGCTCGTCGATCTTCAGGGCGTGGATACGTCGGAAGCGTCGACGCTGGTCAATACCCTCCAGACTCAGCTGGAGACCGCCTACACCATCGTATCGAAAATCCAGCAGTTGAGTCTCGTGAATTACCTTTGATGATCAAAGGTACGAAAGACAAAGAAGGATGCATGAATGTATCAGTTCTCTTACTCCGAGATCATGGAGGACTCGGTGGCCGATGCGAAGGAGCGGGAGCGTCAAGTTCTCGACCGGTCCATAGAGCTGCTGTCGATTGCGCGAGACAAAGAGAAATACAGCCGGGAAGCCATTGATGCATTGTTCTACACCCGGCGCGTTTGGGTAAGTTTTATCGAGGATCTCAAGCATCCGGACAACCAGCTTGAAATCCAACTGCGGGCCAACCTCATCTCCATCGCGATCTGGATCTTGAAGGAGTGCGATCGGATCAGGCGCCGGCAATCGACAAACTACCAAGGCATTATCGACGTTACCACCATCATCAGGGATGGACTAAAATGAAAAGCACACTTCGTATCTCGCTAAAAGCCGGGGAAAAGATCTTCATCAACGGTGCGGTCCTGCGCGTCGATCGCAAGGTCGCGCTGGAATTCCTGAATGATGTAACATTCCTTCTCGAAAACCACGTCCTCCAGCCGGAAGACGCGACGACGCCTCTGCGCCAGCTCTATTTCATCGCGCAGATGATCCTCATCAATCCGGAAGGCAAGGATCAGTCGACCGCGATGTTCCGCAAGTCGATCACGATGCTGCTGACCTGCTTCAAGAACGAGGAAGTCCTCGCCGAACTGAAGCGCGTTGACGGTCTCGTTTCGACCGGCCGCGCCTTCGACGCCCTGAAGGCGATCCGCGGTCTCTATCCGATCGAGGACAGCATTCTCAACAACCAAGAAATGCACCCGACGATGGTCGAGCAGATTCGCAAGGAGATCGCACCATGGCGGTAGACGGCGTCTCAAACGTCAATAGTTCTTCGTCGTCGAACACCTCGAGCGCGCAACAGAAGGCGACGCTCAACTACGACAACTTCCTGCAGCTCCTCATCGCGCAGATGAAAAACCAGGATCCGACGGATCCGGTGGACGCGAGCGAACAGATGTCGCAGCTGGCGAGCTTCTCGCAGGTCGAGCAGACGATCCAGACGAACAGCAAGCTGGACACGCTGCTGGCGAGCTCCAGCCTGACGCAGGCCGGCAGCTACATCGGCAAGTACATGACCAGCGCTGACGGTTCCGTCAAAGGCACGGTCGCTTCCGTCAAGGTCTATTCCGACGGAATTATCGCGACGACGACCGACGGCAAGAGTATCCTTGTGCAGGCGGGAATCACCCTGGCCGACAAGGCGCCGACAACGACCACCACTTCGACGTCGAGCTAAGTGCAATTATGAGGCGGTTCGGCCATCTCGGGCGAACCGCAAGGCGATATGAGGTTGCCTGACGATGAATGAAGCTGATGCACTTGACCTCTTTCAGGCTGCGATCTGGACGGTCCTAGTTTCCGCGGGCCCGGCGGTCGCGGCGGCCATGATCGTCGGTCTGATCATCGCGCTGTTCCAGGCGCTGACGCAGGTTCAGGAAGCGACGCTCACCTTCGTTCCGAAGATCGTGGCCGTCCTCGTCACCATCGGCATCTCGGCTCCGTTCGTCGGATCGCAGATTTCGATTTTCACCAATCTGGTGTTTTCGCGCATTCAGTCAGGTTTCTGAACCACTTTCGCGCAAGCTTCGCCCTTTAAGTCTCGTTCCGAATTGGTGGGCATCATGCCCGCACCTCTCATGAAGAGACGGAATCGAAATGGCGCAACCTCCTGCACTCCCCCTCCCGAAAGCCGGACTTAGCGTACGTGATATCGGTTTTGCCATGGGCATCATCGTTATTATCTGCGTGCTCTTCCTGCCGATCCCGCCGTTCCTGATCGATATGGGCCTGGCCTTCTCGATCGCCTTCTCGGTGCTGATCCTGATGGTGGCGCTGTGGATCCAGAAGCCGCTCGATTTCTCGTCCTTCCCGACCATTCTTCTGATCGCGACCATGACGCGCCTGGCGCTGAACATCGCGACGACGCGCGTCATCCTATCGCATGGCAACGAGGGTCATGATGCCGCCGGCGGCGTCATCGCGGGCTTTGCCAGCCTCGTGATGTCCGGTGACTTCGTGATCGGTCTGATCGTCTTCTTGATCCTGATCACCATCAACTTCATCGTCATCACCAAGGGTGCGACGCGTATCGCGGAAGTCGGCGCGCGCTTCACCCTCGATGCGATCCCCGGCAAGCAGATGTCGATCGACGCCGACCTTTCCGCCGGCATCATCGACGAGAAGGAAGCACAGCGCCGGCGCAAGGAGCTGGAAGAGGAAAGCTCCTTCTTCGGCGCCATGGACGGTGCGTCCAAGTTCGTTCGCGGCGACGCGATTGCCGGTTTGCTGATCACGTGCATCAACGTTTTCGGCGGCATCATCATCGGTTACTTCCGCCATGGAATGCCGATCTCCGAAGCCGCCGACGTGTTCGTCAAGCTCTCGGTCGGTGACGGTCTCGTCTCGCAGATGCCGGCCCTCATCGTTTCTCTCGCAGCCGGCCTTCTCGTGTCGCGCGGCGGCACCGTCGGTTCCACCGAACAGGCAGTCGTCAACCAGCTCAGCGGTTATCCGCGCGCGCTTTCCGTTTCGGCGGTTCTGATGGCGATCCTCGGCCTGATGCCGGGTCTGCCATTTGTGCCCTTCATGTTCCTGTCCGGTCTGCTAGCCTTTGGTGCTTGGTTCATTCCCCGCCAGGTCGAGGCGGAGAACAAGGCTCGTCGCGAGCTGGAAGAAAAGAAGGTCGTCCAGAACAAGGAACTCGAAAAGGATTCCGTCAAGTCGGTGCTGCGCACCTCTGAAATCGAGCTTGCGCTTGGCAAGATGGTGTCGACACGCCTGCTCGGTGCCCACCAGGAGCTTGCCTTCCGCGTCGGCAAAATGCGCAAGAAGTTCGCGACGCAGTACGGTTTCGTTGTTCCGGAGATCAAGGTCACCGACGATATCGGTATTGCCGAGAAGTCCTATCAGATCCGAATCCACGGCACGACGGTCGCGTCCAACATGCTGCGCGTTGGCGAAGTTCTTGTTGTCACCGGCTCCGGCCGCAAGCCAAGCATTCCGGGCGACGAGATTCGCGAACCAGCCTTCGGCATGCCGGCGGTTTCCATACTCGAAGCATTCGCCGACGATCTGAAGCGCGAGGGTTTCCAGCCGATCGACAACGTTTCTGTCGTCCTGACGCATATGAGCGAAGTCATCCGCAACAATCTGCCGGCGCTCCTGTCGTACAAGGATGTAAAGGTCCTGATCGACAGGCTCGATCCGGAATACAAGAAGCTTGCGGACGAGATCTGCTCGTCGCACATGTCCTATTCCGGCCTGCAGGCCGTGCTGAAACTGCTCCTCGCCGAGCGCGTGTCGATCCGCAACCTGCACCTCATCCTGGAAGCCGTCGCCGAACTCGCGCCGCATGTCCGCAAGACCGAGCAGATTGTCGAGCACGTCCGTGTTCGCATGGCGCAGCAGCTTTGCGGCGACCTCGCTGACAACGGCGTGCTTCGCGTGCTGCGGCTCGGCAGCAAGTGGGATCTCGCCTTCCATCAGGCGCTGAAGCGCGACAACAAGGGCGAGATCATCGAGTTCGACATCGACCCGCGCATGCTGGAAGAGTTCAGCGAGCAGGCGACGAAAGTTATCCGTGAATTCATGGATCGTGGCCTGCCGTTCGCCCTTGTCACCTCGCCGGAAACACGCTCCTATGTGCGCATGATCATCGAACGATTGTTCGCAACGCTCCCGGTCCTGTCGCATGTCGAGCTGGCCAAGGGCATCGAGATAAAGATTCTGGGCTCCATTTCATGATAACAGACCCGCAAGGGACCGTCCTGGCGCTGTTCCTGATCTTCTGCAGGATCGGCGGCTGTGTTCTGGTGATGCCCGGCTTTTCGTCTGCCCGTGTAGCACCGCACTTGCGGGTTTTCATTGCAGCTGCCTTGTCCCTTGCGATCCTTCCTGTGCTCTGGGAAACGGTCTATCCGATCGTCCACACCTCGAGCGCCACCTATATCGGCTACATTTTCAGCGAGTCGCTGGTTGGCGTCATGTACGGCATGCTTGCTCGGCTTTACACGCTCGGCCTGCAGTTCGCAGCCAGCGTGATTGCTATGATGATCGGCTACTCTCAACCGAGCGCGGGCGATATCTTCGAAGATTCCCCGGAAAGCAGCCTTGCAGGCTTCATCACCTTTGCCGGCATGATGATCCTGTTCATGATGGACTTTCATCACATCGTCTTCCGGGCATTGGTCGATTCCTACACGTCGATGCCCTTCGGAGGCATCCTGCAGATGCGCAGCACGCTGATCTCGTTCACGGACACGCTGTCGTCGACATTCATGATCATGCTGCGGCTTTCGAGCCCCTTCCTGATCTACGGCCTGATGTTCAACATTGCGATCGGTTTCATCAACAAGCTGGCGCCGCAGATTCCGGTGTACTTCATATCGACGCCCTATCTGCTTCTCGGCGGCCTGTTCCTGTTCTATTTCTCGGTTGCGGCGCTGGTCAGCCAGTTCGGCCAATCCTTCGCCAGCGTTTTTATCGGCAGGTAACGACATGGCGGACAAGACGCGCTCCCAGAAACTGAAACGCCTCGTGGCGGTTCAACGTCATCTGGAGCAGATGGCTGAATTCGACCTTGCCGAAACGAGCCGTCAGCGCTCGGAAGTCAACGAGCAGATGGACAGCGTCATCCTGGCGCTCGGCTCCATGGACCCGGTCCATCATGCTTTCTCGCAAAGCTATGCGGATCGCTTCAACCGACTGGGGATCAAGGACAAGCAGCTGATCGGCATGCAGCAGATTCACGAAATGCGCGTTGTTCAGGAACGCGCCAAGGGCGATCGCCTGGAAGACGGCATGCGTGAGGCGCTCGAGGCCGAGCGCCGCGAAGCCGACGACAACGCAGTCTATGATCTCATCGATCAAAAATTCGGTACGCCAGCCTCCAGCAAGCTTCAAAAATCATAATCGTCACAATCTTAATCAAGAGGATTGTGACTTGGCTATTTCACCTCCGAGTGATCTGGTCCTGGATGTTGTCAAAGCTGCCGACCCGCTCGAGGTGCAGGCAGCCCAGGAAAAACTGAAGGCAAACCAGGCGGCGTTTGCCGCCAACAGTCTCGCCGAAGCCGGCAACGGCTTTACGTCGGCCGTCGATATTCTCGATCGCGCCGCGGGCAAGACCGGTTTGAGCGACAGCAAGAACCGCAGCACCAAGACAGAAGAGGTGCCGGAAACCTACCGCAAGTTCGAGGCCATGGTCCTGCAGAACTTCATCAAGAACATGCTGCCGAACGACAGCGAAGAAGTGTACGGCAAGGGTGCCACCGGTGATATCTGGAAGGGCATGATGGCCGAACAGCTCGGCAACGAGATTTCGAAGGGCGACGGCATCGGCATTGCCAAGCAGCTCTATCACGATGCGCTGAGGAAGCAGGAAGGCAAGGTCGCCAACGCTTCCACCGATCAGGACGATCGCAACATGGCGATGAGCATGATCGACGACTTCCAGCGCAAGACCTTCGGTACACCAACTGCGGACAACAAGTCCGCCAATGACGCCTGAGAAAATCGAGGACAAAAATGGAAATAATCTCGAACGACTATCGTATCAAATCGGTTCTTGGACGCCTCGAAATGATCATCGACAACGAGAACACGCGTATCGGCAACGATCCGCAGTTCGATCTCAAGGTGTCGAACACGCACAAGAGCCGCTGCCTTTACGAGCTGTCGATGCTCTTCCGCGACACCGATCCGAAGGAACTGGCTGCCACGCATCTTGATCAGCTGCATGGGCTGAAGAAGAAGCTGGTGCTGAACGCACGGCGCGTCGAAGCGCATCTGGAAGCGGTCCGCACCGTTGCCGATCTCCTGAAGAATGCAGTCCAGGATGCGGATGCCGACGGCACCTATTCCCAAGAGCAATTCGTAGCACGTGAAGCTTGATGATTAAGCTCGTTCTGACAGGCGTCTGGGTTTGCGCGATCACGCTGGCATCGGTCTATTTCTCGGTGCATATGGCAACGGCACCTGCGCCGGCCCCCGATGATTCCAAGCAAGGCCAGCTCGAGCTTGTAAAGGGCGAGACGATCACCGTGCCGGTCATCGCCGACGGCACAATTAACGGCTATTTCCTCGGCAAAATTTCTTTCATGATGAACAAGGACGCGGTGAAGACCCTGTCCTTGCCTCTGACGGAAATGACGACCGACGAGCTCTTCACATTGCTCGTCGGCAACAAGATGATCGACATCTCCAACATGAAATCCTTCGACCCGAACGCTTTTCGGGAGATGATAAAGAAGGACATCAACCAGCATCTCGGCGGAGAGTATATCGAGCAGGTCATGCTGGAACAGCTCGACTACCTCCCCAAGACGAGTGACTCCGGACAACAGAAGAGGACGGGCAAGCGCGTCAATGTCGTCGCTCCGGAACCGGTAGCGGAGTAAAGCTGCCAGAGAGTGACTCGGTCCTTGTTTTGAAGCGGCGCCCTTGGGGCGCCGTTTCTGCGTTTTTGCGCCGACTGTAGACGGTTAATAATTCCCTTCCACCAAGGGGCGAAATTCAAACGGTTTTCCTAAGAGATAGTTGAAATCGCGCTGTTACAAGACCGGCCCGATGGGCTGACTGCGCACTGGCTTTCTGTTTCTCGGAATTCTCCCATGCGCTCCCAGGCGAACGTACCGGTCGATGTTGGATCGCCTGGTGCGGCTATGTGATCTGTTCCGGGATGCATGCGCATGAAACACTATCGTCAGGAAACCGGCATGAACCTGATCGCGAATTTCGCGGTCTTGTCGTCGCGCCGCGCGATTTTCGATCTGCCGGTCTGCGACCCAGGCTGGGATGACGCCCTGGTGCTTTTCAACGAACTCCTGTCGATACCGGTCGGGCAGACATCCGTTTCCTTCGTCACCGCGCGCAACATGCTCATGGCGCTGCGCGACAGTGACTATCGCGCCGTTCTTGCGCAAAACCTGCTGCTTCCCAATGGTCCAGGTTTCAACATCGCGTCGAAGGTGGCGCATGGCTCGCCGTTCCCCGCCAGCTTGAAGGCCGCCGATTTCGTGCCGGCGCTGCTGACGTTCATGGAGACACCGCGCCGCATCGGCCTTATCGGCACCACGCCTCAACAGGTTCGCCTGACCGCAGCGAAATTCCGCCGGCACGCGCCATGGCACGAGTTCACCGTCATTTCCGACACCCTCTCCCACACAGAAGGCAGGTCGCGGATCGTAGATCAGATCGACGGGCAAATGCTCGACATACTCATCGTCGGGGCGCGCACTCCATTTCAGGAAAAATGGATCCAAGAGAACATCCGGGCGGATCACGCTCGCCTGGTGCTTGCTGTCGGCGACCTGTTCGATGTCGTGGCCGGTACGATCCGCCCCGTGCCGAAGATTGTACGGACGGTGGGACTTGAACGCGCCTATCGCTGGATGCAAAGCCCGGCGCGCCCTGGCCTTCGTTCCGGCTTGGGTTTTGCTGCCTTCCTGTACTACGTCCTCCGGTACGGCGGAACGCCGCATGCGGATACAGAACTGACCGACGCAAGGCCCGCCAATTAACCTTTTCTTTGCCATGAACTTTTAGTGTTGGTTAACCGTCCGCTTTCGCGGATGGCTTCGACCGTTCATACGCATGAGATCTGGCGATGTACGACAACAATCCGAGAAGCCAAGCCTTCCGCCGATCTGTGGCGGTCGGGGGCGACCGTGTGGCGATGCCATCCAAGACCGCCGCGATGCCGACTGCGGAGGCAGAATTGCTCGGGGTGATCGAGCGCGCACTCGAGCGGCAGCGAGCCAGCCGTGATGGTGTGACCGAGGCGCCGCCGCTTGTCAGCCGCATCGAAACGATCCTGGGCAAGAGGCTCGAAGCTGCAAACGATGCAGCGGCTGCCGCGATCGATCCGTCCTCTGTTGTGCCTTCGGAAGTCACATACCCCACAGAAGCGACAGCGACCCGGAATGTGGCCACGCTGCCTACCGACCACAGTGCACCGATATCGCAGCGTCTGAAGCCACTTGCGATAGTTGCTCTCATCTCCGCATTGGGCGCGGCGAGCGGTGCCCTGCTCCCGGCCGAACCGGCGCGCTATAGCGCTGACGCTGTGTTCGCTGTCCAAGGTGACGGCGAAGGCCGTGCGGCCGTCGCCAAAGCGGCCGAGAAGACGCTTCGGTCTTCCCACGCGATCGCGGCAACGGTCGCTGCGTTGAAACTCGATCGCGATCCGGAATTTTCCGGCGTCTCCTCGGATGCGTTTGCGGTGGCTGTCGACCTGCTTTCGACCGATGGCGCTGCCGCCGATCCGCTTTCGCACGCAGAAGCATCGCTCGTTTCCGCGATCCGCACCACGAGCGACCCTCACGCCGGCACCATCGATTTCAAGGTGACCACCGGCAGCGCCGAGAAATCCGCGCGCATTGCGAACTACCTGGCGTCTGTCGTGACAGGCTCAGGAACCACAAAGGCCGCGGCCGAAGACGGGTCGCTGAAGAAGGCGGCCGACGCGGCGCAACTCGATCTTACCTCCTTCACGCAGAAAAGCGGCGAAGGCAACGTGAAGGTTGCCATCGATCTGCAGCGCCAGATCGGGAGCATGGATGCGGAACTGAAGGCAGGGGACGAGCGTATTGCTGCTGCCCAGGAAAGGGCCCGTCGGCTGAAGGCGGCAAGGGTCGGCGATGTGATTGCCGGCACGCTGGACGCGGACCTCATGTCGCCGACGCTCGTCGATCGCCGCGACAAATATGTAGCGGCACTACTGTCTCTTTCACAGCTCTCGGCCAATCTCGGCCCCCGCCATCCGCGGCTGCAGGCTCAGCAGGCAGAGGTCGACGGCTTGAAAACAGCGATCGGTGACGACATCGCCCGGCTGCTCCGCGAAACGACCGACGAGATGAAGCAGGCGACAGTCGAGAAGCGGCAGCTAAGCGACAGTCGCAATGCACTGATTGCGCAAAGCAAGGATACGGGTGTCGACTTGGCAAAACTCGCCGAGCTTCGCGACAAGGCGAGTGCGGCACGCCAGCGCCTTGAGGATGCGATCACGACCGGAGCGGTGACGCCTGGTGCCGGCAGCCTGCGACTGCAGAAGGCGGTGCAGGTCGCCGCAGTGCCAGCGGAGAAGGGCTGGCTCCCCCCGTTGCTCGGCGCCTTTGCTGGCCTCGCATTTGGTCTTGCGACAGTGTCTTTCAAAGCGCGCGCCAGGTTCACGGCGTCCGCAAGGAAGGAACCGTCGCTGCCCACTCCCGCCCCGAAGCCGGTTGTCGTCGCGCCATCGGCAGCTGAGCCTGCCGCGATGCCGCAGGAAGTGGACATTATACGCGCGGAGCTCGCCGCCATGCGCGACAGGTTGCGGACCCGGCAGCCGGCATCCTGACCAGCTGCGACACGATTGTTCTTGCATTTGCCATTTTAGGCAGGATAGGGCGTGGACAGGCAAATCGCGCTGGGCGCCACCGGCTACAATGAGCGAAAGCAAGGGCAGGAGATAGTCTTGACGACAGTGATTGATGGCAAACAGGTCGCAGCTTCCGTAATCGAAACGGTGAAGGCGGCGACATCGGCGCTGGACAAGCAGAGCGGCGTCAAGACCGGTCTTGCGGTGGTGATCGTTGGCGATGATCCGGCCAGCCATGCCTACGTCAACTCCAAGAGCAAGATGGCGAAGGAATGCGGCTTTAAGTCCGTCCAGCACACTTTGCCTGTCGAGACCACGCAGGATGAGTTGGCGGCACTCGTGGCGTCGCTGAACAACGACCCCTCGATCCACGGTATCCTCGTGCAACTGCCGCTGCCGAAGCATCTGAAATCCGAACCGATCATCCAATCGATCCTGCCGGAAAAGGATGTCGACGGTCTGCATGTCGTCAATGCCGGCAAGCTTGCAACCGGCGACCTTGAAACGGGCCTGGTATCCTGCACGCCAGCCGGTGCGATGGTCTTCGTGCGCCGCACGCACGGCGAAGATCTCTCCGGCCTGAATGCCGTCGTCATCGGCCGCTCTAACCTGTTCGGCAAGCCGATGGCGCAGCTGCTGTTGAATGCCAACGCGACGGTCACCATCGCTCATTCGCGCACCAAGGATCTGCCCGCTGTCTGCCGCAATGCGGATATTCTGGTTGCCGCCGTTGGCCGTCCGGAAATGGTCAAGAGTGATTGGGTAAAACCCGGCGCCACCGTCATCGACGTCGGCATCAATCGCATTCCGGCTCCCGAGAAAGGCGAAGGCAAGACTCGTCTCGTCGGGGATGTCGCCTTTGAAGAGGCGGCAAGGGTCGCCGATGTCATTACGCCGGTTCCGGGTGGCGTGGGGCCGATGACCATTGCGATGCTGATGGCCAACACCGTCATTGCCGCCCATCGCACCGCCGGTCAGACACCGCCGACATTCTGATCCTGCCGTGGGGCAGGGCCGGTTGAGGCCCTGACGATCAGCTCGGTCTTCCAGAGCTCCTGCTCCGGGAATGGCCCCTCCTGCTTGATCGTTCCGATGAGCCGTTGGGCGATGCGCACGCCGGCGGCCCGAAGCGAGGATCGCGTCGTCGTCAACGGCACCGAGAAGTTCTCGGGCTTCAGATGGGGCAGGACGTCGTCATGCGCGATCAGTGAGATTTCCTCCCCGAGCTTCAGCCCAGCCTGGTTTACGGCGCGGATCGCGCCAAGCGCCAGCACTGTACTCGAGCAGAGGATGGCCGTCGGCCGCTGCGGCATCTGCAGAAACCGCTCCATCGCGGTCTGGCCAAGCTCGTCCGTCATTGATGTGTGGCTCATGTGATCGTCCGGAAGCGACAATCCCCGCTCGGAAAGTGCGGCGATCATCCCGTTCTTGCGGCGGATCGCAAAGTCGAGATGCTCCGGCCCGTTGAGCAGGGCAAAGCGCGTATGGCCGAGCTGAAGCAGCAAGCGCGCGGCATCGTAGAACGCGCCTTCGTTGTCGATGTCGAGATAGGGATAGTCCGGCTCTGAGCCGAAGGAGCGGCCATGCACGAGGAAGGGCATCGAAAGCGACTTCAGCATCGGTAGTCGCGGGTCATGGCCGCGCATATAGGCGACGAACAGCGCATCGACATTGCCGCTGATCGCAAGCCGCCTCAGCGCGCCCACCTCGTCGTTGGGATCGGCCGGCATGATCACGAAATGAAAGTCGTGGCGCACGGCCTCCTCGCCGAGGCCCGTCAGGAATTCGCCGAAATGGACGTCCGAATAGTGGTCGGGAGCCGTTGGCATCACGAGGCCGATGGAACCGGCCTTGCCGGTCGCAAGCCGCTGGGCCGCCTTGTTCGGGCGGTATCCGGTTTCCTTGACGGCCTGCAGCACGCGCTCGCGAGTCGTCTCATTGACTTCGGGATAGCCGTTCAATGCGCGGCTTACCGTCGTCTGCGACAGTCCAAGCAATTCCGATAGCTGTTTGAGATTCACGTGTTATGCTTCCTCCGCTCGCACTGGCCGCCAGCTCCCAATGGCATCCAAAGCGCTTTTAATTATGTAGCAGCTGCGCCGCTTGACTCAAGCAAAATCGCGCCATATTCCCAAGGTATGGCGTCGGTACTTCGGGATAACAGGGCCGCGTCTGCTGCCTTTTTCGCGAAATAGCTTGACTCTTTTTCGTCGAAAGTGAAATGAGTGCATTTGTCAAAGCGCTTTGGAACGGCATCCAAATAGTTTCAAAAGTGCGGTTGGGATTGTGATGGGAGGTTGATCACATGAGAAAGACGTTTTTGATGGGCGTTGCCGCGGCGGCGCTACTTGCTGCGGGTGCCGCGTCGGCTGCCGATCTGAAGTTTGCCCCCGGGCAGGATTCGAAGTTCAACTGGAAGAGCTACGACGACTTCAAGGCTGCTCATGCCGACCTGAAGGGCGAGCAGATGACCATCTTCGGGCCGTGGCGCGGCGAAGATGAAGCCTTCTTCCGCAGCATTCTGGCCTATTTCACCGAAGCGACCGGCGTGGACGCCAAGTACTCGTCTTCGGAAAACTATGAGCAGCAGATCGTCATCGACACGCAGGCCGGCTCGCCGCCGAACATCGCGATCCTGCCGCAGCCGGGCCTTCTCGCCGACCTCGCCGGCAAGGGCTTCCTGACGCCGCTCGGCGATGAAACCTCTGCTTGGGTCAAGGAAAACTATGGCGCCGGCGACAGCTGGGTTGGCTATGGCACCTACAAGGGCAAGGACGGCAAGGAAGCCTTCTACGCGTTCCCATACAAGGCCGACGTGAAGTCGCTTGTCTGGTATGTGCCGGAGAATTTCAAGGAAGCAGGCTATAAGGTTCCGACGACCATGGAAGAGCTCCATGCCCTGACGGACCAGATCGTCAAGGACGGCGGCGTGCCGTGGTGCATCGGCCTCGGCTCCGGTGGTGCGACCGGCTGGCCGGCAACGGACTGGATCGAAGACATCATGCTGCGCCAGCAGAAGCCTGATGTTTACGACAAGTGGACGACCAACGAAGTGAAGTTCACCGATCCGGCCGTCGTTGCCGCGATCGAGGAATTCGGCTCCTTCGCCAAGAACGAGAAGTATGTCAGTGGTGGCGTTGCAGCGGTAGCCGCGACCGACTTCCGCGACAGCCCGAAGGGGCTCTTCGGCGTGCCGCCCAAGTGCTATCTGCATCACCAGGCTTCGTTCATTCCGTCCTTCTTCCCAGAAGGCACGAAGCTCGGTCAGGATGCCGACTTCTTCTACATGCCGCCCTATGCGGCGCATGCCGACCTCGGCAAGCCGGTTCTGGGCGCTGGTACGCTCGTAACAGTCACGAAGGACTCTAAGGCCGCCCGGGCGTTCGTTGAATTCCTGAAGACGCCGATCGCACACGAAGTCTGGATGGCGCAGTCCAGCTTCCTGACGCCGTACAAGGGCGTCAACACGGCAGCCTATGCAAACGATCAGATGAAGCGGGAAGGCGAGATCCTGACGACTGCGACGACCTTCCGCTTCGATGGTTCCGACCTGATGCCGGGCAAGATCGGCGCGGGCGCATTCTGGACCGGCATGGTCGATTTCGTTGGTGGCAAGTCTGCTGACGAGACCGCCACGGAAATCCAGGGCGCCTGGGACGCAATCAAGTAACATCGCCTGAGTTCCATGCCGTCGGTTGCGGCGGCATGGTTGAAATACATGGCCGGATACTGGGAGTGTCCGGCCACTGTCGCCTGTCGCGTCGAGCGATGGCGGCGTGACGACATCGGCGCGCATACCCGTCGGGACAGACAGGGTAGCAGGGGAGGGACGAATGCTGTCGCAGATACTTTCCGCTTTGGGGGTCGTGGTCGTGGCGGTCTTCGCCTGCTCGGCCTATTTCTATTTTTCCAACAAGATCCTGGATTGGTCTCTGCCGGTGAAGGATGGTGACATCCATTCCGCGGCGCAAAACCTGAATCGCCGGGCGATGATCCGCCCCTGGCTGTTCATCGGGCCAGCCCTTTTCCTCCTTGTCGTCTACCTCGTCTATCCCGTGGTCGCGACGCTGATCCTGTCCTTCTATGACCGCGCAGGCGAGCGGTTTGTCGGCTTTGCGAACTATCAGTGGGCTTTCACCGACCGCGAATTCCGCCAGTCGATTTTCAACAACATCCTGTGGCTGGCGGTCGTGCCGGCGGCCTGCACCTTCTTCGGCCTCGTCATCGCCGTGATGACCGACCGCATCTGGTGGGGCAATATCGCAAAAAGCATCGTCTTCATGCCGATGGCGATCTCTTTCGTCGGCGCATCGGTCATCTGGAAGTTCATCTACGAATACCGCGGCGGCAACGATGTGCAGATCGGCCTCCTCAACGCCATCGTCCAGCTGTTCGGCGGCACGCCGCAGGTGTGGATCTCGGTTCCCTTCTGGAACAACTTCTTCCTGATGGTCATCCTGATCTGGATTCAGACCGGCTTTGCGATGGTGATCCTGTCCGCGGCGCTCCGCGGCATCCCCGAGGAAACCATTGAAGCTGCCGTCATCGATGGGGCCAACGGCTGGCAGATTTTCTGGCGCATCATGGTGCCGCAGGTCTGGGGCACGATCGCGGTTGTCTGGACGACGATCACCATTCTCGTGCTCAAGGTCTTCGACATCGTGCTGACCATGACCAACGGCCAGTGGAATTCGATGGTGCTCGCCAACCTGATGTTCAACTGGCTCTTCCGGGGAGGCGGCGATTCCGGCCGAAGTGCGGTTATCGCGCTGCTCATCATGCTGGCTGTGACGCCGATCATGGTCTGGAACGTCCGCCGTGCCAATCGCGAGCTGGGAGGCCACTGAAATGACCTTGTCAGGAAGTTTCTTCAAGATCGGCCCGGCCCGTCTCTTCGTTCACTTCGCGGTGCTTGTCATCGTCGTCATCTGGTTGATACCTACGCTCGGCATCTTCGTCAGTGCACTGCGAGACAAGGATCAGCTCGTTTCTTCCGGCTGGTGGACGGCCTTCGCCGGCTCGTCCCGAACCGTGGCAGCTCGCCTTGGACAGCCCGACCAGCAGAAGCAGGACGGCGCGGTTTACGTCATTTCAGGCAATGTTCTCGAGGGACAGCAGGGCCGCTCCATCAGGGCGTTCGGCACGCGTGTCCAGCAACCGGCCGCCTACAAGGCCGGCGAGACGGTCGACCTGGGTGACGGCCTCTCGCTCACCGTCAACGACGACGGTAGCTATCGCTACACGAAGCCCGCCGCCTTCGGCCCGGATGACGGCGGCCGGCGCGTCTACCTTTCAGTCGCCACGCCGCCTGAATTCACGTTGCAGAATTATCGGAACGTTCTCACCAGTGAGGGGATCGGCCAGTCCTTTATCAACTCGCTGACCGTCACCATCCCCGCAACGATCATCCCGATCCTCATTGCCGCCTTCGCCGCCTATGCGCTGAGCTGGATGGAATTCCCGGGCCGCGCGTTGCTGATCGCACTTGTCGTCGGCCTTATCGTCGTACCACTGCAGATGTCGTTGATCCCGCTTCTGCGGCTTTATAACGGCATTGGCTCGCTGCTCGACGCTCCGTCGAAGACCTATCCCGGCATCTGGTTCGCACACACTGCCTTCGGCATGCCGCTCGCGATCTATCTGCTGCGCGCTTACATCGCCGGTCTCCCGAGGGAGATTATTGAGTCCGCCCGTGTCGACGGCGCCAGCGACTTTGAAATCTTTACCCGTATCGTACTGCCCTTATCCTTCCCCGCGCTCGCATCCTTTGCGATCTTCCAGTTCCTGTGGGTGTGGAACGACCTGCTCGTCGCCATGGTCTTCCTCGGCACCGACAGGGATCATCTCGTGCTGACAGGCGCGCTGAACGCGCTACTCGGATCGCGGGGTGGCAACTGGGAAATCCTGACGGCTTCGGCCTTCGTCACCATTGTCGTACCGCTGCTCGTGTTCTTCGGCTTGCAGCGCTATCTGGTGCGCGGTCTGCTCGCGGGCTCGGTCAAGGGCGGTTAGCAACCCAAGACGATACAACAGGAAACATGAGCATGGCATCCCAATCCATTTTGACGGCCGACAAGGACTGGTGGCGCGGCGCGGTGATCTATCAGATCTATCCGCGCTCCTACCAGGACTCCAATGGCGACGGCATCGGCGATTTGAAGGGCATCACCGCCCGCCTGCCGCATGTCGCCGCCCTCGGCGCCGACGCGATCTGGATCTCGCCCTTCTTCACTTCGCCAATGCGCGATTTCGGCTACGACGTCTCGGACTACGAGAACGTCGATGCCATTTTCGGCACGCTGGTGGATTTCGACACGCTGATCTCTGAAGCCCATCGCCTCGGCATTCGCGTGATGATCGACCTCGTCATCTCGCACAGCTCCGACCAGCATCCCTGGTTCGTCGAGAGCCGATCCAGCAAGACCAACGCGAAGGCCGACTGGTATGTCTGGGCTGATGCCAAGCCTGATGGCACGCCGCCGAACAACTGGCTGTCGATCTTCGGCGGTTCCGCATGGGCGTGGGATCCGACGCGCATGCAATATTACATGCATAATTTCCTGACCTCGCAGCCGGATATGAACCTGCACAATCCCGAGGTTCAGGACCGGCTCCTTGATGTCGTCCGCTTCTGGCTGAAGCGCGGCGTCGATGGCTTCCGCCTCGATACGATCAACTTCTACTTCCACGACAGGGAACTGCGCGACAATCCGGCGCTCGCCCCTGAGCGTCGCAACGCGTCGACCGCTCCGGCGGTCAATCCCTATAACTTCCAGGAGCACCTTTACGACAAGAACCGGCCGGAGAATCTGGAGTTCCTGAAGCGGTTCCGCGCCGTCCTCGAGGAGTTTCCGGCGATTGCTGCCGTCGGCGAGGTGGGCGACAGTCAGCGCGGTCTTGAGATTGTCGGCGAATATACGTCCGGCAACGACAAGATGCATATGTGCTACGCTTTCGAGTTCCTGGCACCTGACCCGCTCTCCCCCGAGCGTGTCGAAGAGGTGATGGAGGACTTCGCAGCGGCCGCGCCAGATGGATGGGCCTGCTGGGCGTTTTCCAACCACGATGTCATGCGCCATGTCAGCCGCTGGGGCTCGCTGGTGGCGGATCACGATGCCTTCGCCAAGCAGTATGCGTCGCTCCTGATGACGCTGCGCGGCTCTGTCTGCCTCTACCAGGGCGAGGAACTCGGCCTGACCGAGGCCGATCTCGCCTATCAGGACCTGCAGGATCCCTACGGCATCCAGTTCTGGCCGGAATTCAAGGGACGCGATGGTTGCCGCACGCCGATGGTCTGGGATAGCCAGGTCGCCCAGGGCGGCTTCTCGACCGTCAAGCCGTGGCTGCCGGTTCCTGTCGAACACATCCTGCGCGCCGTCAGCGTCCAGCAGGGCGACGAGAACTCGGTCCTCGAGCACTATCGCCGCTTCCTCGCCTTCCGCAAGCTGCACCCGGCCTTCGCCAAGGGCGAGATCGAGTTCATGGAACCGCAGGAGGACGTGCTGATTTTCGTGCGCGAGTACGGCAACGAAAAGCTGCTTTGCGTCTTCAACATGAGCGCTACCGAAAGTGCCGTCGTTTTACCTGCCGGTGACTGGCAGGCGTTGACGGGCCACGGCTTCGTCAGCAATAACTATGGTGAGAAGATCGATATTCCGGCGTGGGGAGCGTACTTCGCTCGTCTCGCCTGACGACTTGAGGAGGAGGATTTAATGACTGGACTGACGCTCAAGGATATTCGCAAATCCTACGGTTCCGTGGACGTTCTCCACGGCATCGATCTGGAGATCAAGGAGGGCGAGTTCGTTGTGTTCGTCGGTCCTTCGGGCTGCGGAAAATCCACCCTGCTGCGCATGATCGCCGGCCTCGAAAACATCACCGGTGGCGACATGTATATCGACGGCCAGCTGGTCAACGACGTTCCGCCATCGAAGCGCGGCATCGCCATGGTGTTCCAGTCCTATGCGCTCTATCCGCACATGACGGTCTACGACAACATGGCGTTCGGCATGAAGATCGCCGGCGAAAGCAAGCAGGAGATCGACCGCCGCGTTCGTGCGGCGGCCGACAGTCTTCAACTCGGCAAATATCTCGATCGCCTGCCGAAGGCGCTCTCCGGTGGTCAGCGCCAGCGCGTCGCCATCGGCCGCGCCATTTGCCGCAATCCGAAGGTCTTCCTCTTCGACGAGCCGCTGTCGAACCTCGACGCGGCGCTTCGTGTCGCGACCCGCATCGAGATCGCCCGCCTGAGCGAGCAGATGGCCGGCACGACAATGATCTACGTCACCCACGACCAGGTCGAGGCGATGACGCTTGCCGACCGCATCGTCGTACTCTCCGCCGGCAATATCGAGCAGGTCGGTGCGCCGCTGGAACTCTACGAGCGTCCGGCCAATCTCTTCGTCGCCAAGTTCATCGGCTCTCCGGCCATGAACGTCATTCCGTCGACGATTACCGAGGCTGGCAACACAACGACGGTGACGCTGACCGGCGGCAAGTCCGTAACGCTGGACATTCCGACTGCCGGTTCCGAGAAGGGCAAGACCGCGAGCTTCGGCGTTCGCCCCGAGGATCTTCGCATTGCCGGTGCCGGCGACGACTACCTTTTCGAGGGCGAAGTCTCGATCGTCGAAGCGCTCGGCGAAGTGACGTTGCTCTACATCGAGGGCCTCGTTCCGGGCGAGCCGATCATCGTCAAGCTGCCCGGCATTTACGACATCAAGAAGGGCCAGAAGATGCACTTCTCGGCCGACCGCTCGAAGCTGCATCTCTTCGATGCGGAAGGGCGCACGTATCGTAAATAAAGTTGTCTCGTTGCGAACGAGAAAAAATCAGGCCCGGGGAGCGCGATGCGTTGCCCGGGCTTTGTTATGTATTTGATCGAAAACGGGTTTATTCTTGCAGGTTCGCTGCAGCGTTCAGTGTGTATAGCGCGCCAGATCGAAACTACTCTCACCTTCTGTTAAACATCGCTCGCTAGTATTTCCTTATTGAATATCGAAGGGAATACGGCGGTGGCAGCATCGAATCCAATGCCTTCCGGGCAGCACTTTCTAAATAAGGAGGAATCCTTCATGTACGACCGCGAAGTGCGGTTCAAAATGGAGGATACGATGAACGCCGCACGCATCGAATATACTGAGAAGGGCGTCATGCACATGGCGTCCCGGCGTTGCGATATCATTCGCATTTCGAAGAGCACGGCCGTCCTCGCGCTCCTCACCCAATACGCCCTTCCGAAGCAGTTTTATCTCGATATCCCGGATGCGCGCATCACCAAGATCGGCTGCATGCTGACTCGCGTGAATGTCAACAACACGATCGAAGTTCGCTTTCTGCGCATGCTGAATGACAAGGAGCTCAACAAGATCTTCGTCTACAGCACACACCCTGCACACCGCGATCGCGTGCTCGACATCCGCAGCTGATTCCGAGAAGTTCAAAGACAAAGCCCGCGAGTTTCCTCGCGGGCTTTGTTGTTTCTAGAGCGGGCCATTGCCTCAATGGAAGAGGACGCTGGCCCCGCGATCCGAAGGACCGACCGCGCGGCGGAAGGGCGAAAACAGCTCGCGGCCCATGCCGAATTCGTTCTCGGAAAGATCGGCAACCACGGACTCGCGTTCCGCCAGATCGGCAGCATCGACCAGAACCTCCAGCGTGCCGGCGATCGCGTCGAGGCGAATGATGTCGCCGTCCTTGATGCGAGCGATCGGACCACCATCGACAGCTTCCGGCGTCACATGGATTGCAGCGGGAACCTTGCCCGAAGCGCCGGACATACGGCCGTCGGTCAGAAGTGCCACGCGGAAGCCGCGATCCTGCAGCACGCCGAGCGGCGGCGTCAGCTTGTGCAGTTCCGGCATGCCATTCGCCTTCGGTCCCTGGAAGCGGACCACGGCGATAAAGTCCTTGTTGAGCTTGCCTTCCTTGAAAGCGTCCTGCAGTTCCTGCTGGCTGTGGAAGACGATGGCCGGCGCTTCGATGACGTGGCGGTCCGGCTTGACCGCCGAGATCTTGATGACGGCCTTGCCGAGATTGCCGCGAAGCATTTTCAGGCCGCCATTGGCCTGGAAGGGGGTTTCGATATTGGCAAGCACCTTCGGGTCGACACTCTTTTCCGGCGCCGGTTCGCGCACGATCGTGCCGTCGTCACCGAGGCGGGGATCGATCGTGTAAGCCTGCAGGCCATGGCCGAAGACCGTACGAACGTCGTCATGCACCATGCCGTGCTTGAGCAGCTCCTTGATAAGGAAGCCCATGCCGCCGGCGGCGTGGAAGTGGTTCACGTCGGCCAGGCCGTTCGGATAAACGCGCGCCAGCAGCGGCACGATCTCGGAGAGCTCGGCAATATCCTGCCAGGTCAGCTGGATGCCTGCTGCCCGCGCCATGGCGACGAGGTGTAGCGTGTGGTTCGTCGAGCCGCCGGTCGCGTGCAGGCCGACGACGCCGTTGACGATAGAGCGCTCGTCGATCATCTCACCGGCCGGCGTGTATTCGTTGCCCTGGGCCGTAATTGCCAACGCACGCTTGGCAGCTTCGCGTGTGAAGGCTTCGCGCAGCGGAGTGCCTGGATTGATGAAGGAGGAGCCGGGCATATGGAAGCCCATGATCTCCATCAGCATCTGGTTCGAATTCGCCGTGCCGTAGAAGGTGCAGGTGCCCGGACCGTGGTAGGACTTCGACTCTGCTTCCAGCAGTTCGGCGCGGCCGACCTTGCCTTCGGCATAAAGCTGGCGCACGCGCGACTTCTCGTCGTTCGGCAGGCCCGACGTCATTGGACCAGCCGGCACGAAGATTGCCGGCAGATGCCCGAAGGAGAGGGCGGCGATGACGAGGCCGGGCACGATCTTGTCGCAGACGCCGAGGAAAAGCGCGGCATCGAACATATTGTGGGAGAGGCCCACGCCGGCAGCCATAGCGATCAGGTCGCGCGAGAACAAGGAAAGCTCCATGCCCGGCTGCCCCTGGGTGACGCCGTCGCACATGGCAGGAACACCGCCGGCCACCTGCGCGATGCCGCCGGCTTCTGCCGCCGCCTCGCGAATGATCGCCGGGTAGTGCTCGAACGGCTGGTGCGCGGAGAGCATGTCATTGTACGAGGTGATGATGCCGAGGTTCGGCACGCGGTCGCCTGCAAGCGCGTCCTTCTCGGCGGGGGAACAGACCGCAAAGCCGTGCGCGAGGTTGGCGCAACCGAGAACCGAGCGGCTTACACCCTTGGAGGTCGCATTGCGCAGGCGCTCCAGATAAAGTCCGCGTGTCGGCTTCGATCGTTCGACGATGCGGGAGGTGATCGCAGAAATGCGTGCATTAGCGGACATGGGAGGTATCCTGCCTTGTTTGCTCTTCAGTTGTTCGTTCGCGGCTATCTGCCCGAAGGCCTACGGAGCCCAGTAGATTTCGACGGGGCTCGCCGCCCGCCGCAAAATGGCGCGGATCGGCATCTCTGCCTCGTCGCCGGCGCTCTGCGCTTTCGTCAGGACGTCCTTCTTGCTCTCGCCTTCGATGTGAAGCACGAGCAGCTTTGCATCCTGAAGGCTGGAGAAGGTGAAGGTGAGCCGCGGCTCGCCCGCGCCCTCCGCCTCCATGGTGATGATACCACGCGGCGTCTTGGGGTCGAGCGCGACCTTCAGATTGCTGCCATCAGGGAAGAACGAGGCGGTATGGCCGTCGCCGCCCATTCCGAGGATCGCCACATCGAAGGGATTGCCGATCGAGGCCGTCGCGCTCGTCGCAAGCTTCGCAGCCTCCTCGACCGAGCCTGCTGCCTGGTAGAGCGGCAGGAAGTTTGCGGCCTTCGCCTTGTTCCGCAGGAGGTTTTCGGCCACCAGCAGATGGTTCGAACGCGGATTGTCCGCCGGTACGAAGCGTTCGTCGACGAGTGTGATGGTCACTTTGGTCCAGTCGAGATCGCGGGCCGAAAGCTCTTGGAAAAACAGCTTCGGCGTCGAGCCGCCGGAAACGGCAAAGGTTGCCGCTCCCCGTGCGTCGATTGCCGCGGAAAGCGACGCAGCGACTTTGTCGGCAAGGTTGCGAGCCAGTTCCGCGCCATTGGCAAAAGCATGCATCGTCGCTGCCATCGTTCTTTATCCTACAGGTTGTCGTGCCAGGTGCGGCCGTCACGCTCGATGAGCGCGATCGACTGGCTGGGGCCCCAGGTGCCGGCGGTGTATCCCTGAACCTTCTGGCCGGTCGATTCCCAACCCTTCAGGATCGGGTCGACCCACTGCCATGCGGCCTCGACTTCGTCGCGGCGCATGAACAGCGTCTGGTTGGAACGGATGACGTCCATCAGCAGCCGTTCATAGGCGTCCGGATTGCGGACCTGGAAAGCGTCGGCAAAGCTCATGTCGAGCGAGACGTTGCGCAGGCGCATGCCGCCCGGGCCCGGATCCTTGATCATCAGCGACTGCTTGACGCCTTCATCAGGCTGCAGGCGAATGATGAGCTGGTTCTGGTTGATACGGCCGGCGGACTGGTCGAAGACCGAGTGCGGGATCGACTTGAAGGTGATGACGATTTCCGACATGCGGCCGGCAAGACGCTTACCGGTGCGGATGTAGAAGGGAACGCCAGCCCAGCGCCAGTTACCGATCTCGGCCTTGATGGCAACGAAGGTTTCGGTGTTCGAAACGCCGCCTTCGAGCTCCTCCAGGTAACCCTTGACCGGACCGCTGCTGGAAGCGCCGGCCCGATACTGGCCGCGAACGGTATTGGTCTCGACGTTCGATGCATTGATCGGCTTCAACGCGCGCAGCACCTTCAGCTTCTCGTCGCGGACGGCCTCGGAGTCCATCGAGGAGGGGACCTCCATCGCGACCAGGCAGACGAGCTGCATGATGTGGTTCTGCACCATGTCGCGCAGCGCGCCAGCGGTGTCGTAATATCCGGCGCGGCCTTCGAGGCCGACCGACTCGGCAACCGTGATCTGCACGTGGTCGATATGGTTGGCGTTCCACAGCGGCTCATAGAGCGCGTTGGCAAAGCGCAGCGCCATCAGGTTCTGCACCGTTTCCTTGCCGAGATAGTGGTCGATGCGGAAGATCTGCTCTTCCTTGAAGACCCTGCCGATCGTGTCGTTCAGCTGCAGGGCGGAAGCGAGATCGCGGCCGATCGGCTTTTCGACGACAATGCGCGTCGACTTGGTGATCAGCTTGTGGTCATGGATTTTCTGCGAGATGTCGCCGAAGATGCCCGGGGCAACGGCGAGGTAGAAGGCGCGCACGCGATCCTTGCCTTCGTCCAGAAGCTTCTTGAGCTGATCCCAGCCGGCATCCGAACGCGCATCCACCGGCACATAGTACAGGCGCTGCAGGAACTTCGTAACCTCGGCCTCGTTGTATTCGCCCTTCTTGAGGTGCTCCTTCAGGGCGTCCTGGGCAAACTTGCGATATTCCTCGTTCGTCAGCGGGCTACGCGACGCGCCGATGATACGGGTCGGTTCGGAGAACTGCCCCTCGATCTGACGATGGTAAAGGGCCGGCAGCAACTTGCGTTCCGCAAGGTCGCCGCTGCCGCCGAAAACGACATAATCAAAGGGTTCAACGGGGATGGTTTGGCTGCTCATGAGGATGTCTCTCAATCAGACGGGTTATTGGCTCTTTAATCTAATCGATTTAAAAAAGCCAGTGTGCGATGCAATGAATCTCTCGGAAAGAGGTTTTAGATCGAATTGCCGCGCGATGAAATCCGCATTCTGACTAAAACTTGTCGCGCAGTGCAAACCAGGAGAGCGCCAGGAAAAGCAGCGGCGCGCGCATGGCCGCACCTCCGGGAAAGGCCGGAATATCGAGCGACTTGAAAAGATCGAGATCCGCCGATTTTCCCAGAACCGCTTCGGCATAGAGCTTTCCGCAGTAATTGGCGAGCATCACGCCATGGCCGGAATAGCCGCCGATCGACGTCACGCCAGGCATGACCTCGCGCACAAAGGGCTGACGCGGCATGGTGATGCCGACCGAACCGCCCCAGGCATGTGTGATCTCGATGTCCCGAAGCGCGGGGTAAATCTCGGCGATCTGCCGGCGGATGTGCTGTGTTATGTCGCGCGGATTGTCGGCCGTATAGGCTTCGCGCCCGCCGAAGAGCAATCGTCCGTCCTTGGACTTGCGGAAGTAGCGCACGACAAAGCGCGAGTCGGCCACGGACTCTCCGCCCGGCAGTACCTGCGGATGCGTGTCGAGCGGCACCGTGGCGCCAATGAAGGAGCGAATTGGCATCACGTGACTTGCCGTCACCGGCTCGAGATTGCCGATATAGCCGTTGCAGGCGATCAGCGCCCTGTCGGCAGTGATCGTGCCCCTTGGCGTCTCGATCAACACCTTGCTGCTGCCATGAAGGATCGCCGAGGCCTTCGTCATCTCGAAGATCTGGGCGCCGGCGTTGGCCGCCACGCGAGCAAGACCGATCAGCAGCTTCAGCGGATGGATATGGCCCGTTCCGGTGTCGCGAACTCCGCAGTAGTATCGCGTCGAGCCGAGCCGTTCCTGCGTTTCGGCCTTGTCCATGAAGCGCACATGCGGATAGTTGTAGCGCATCGCCGCGATCTCGGCGTTTTCGTAGTAGTCGGCCCTGTAGCTCTCCTTGTGGGCAACGTTCATCTGCCCCGGCATGTAGTCCATGTCGATCTGATGGTCGGTCGCGAAATCCATGAGATCGTGCTTGGCCGCCTCGGCGAGATCGAACAGTAAGCGCGAACGCTCGTAGCCGATCTTTTCCTCAAGCTCTTCCGGCCACCAGCGTTGCCCGGTGCCGAGCTGGCCGCCGTTGCGGCCCGAGGCGCCGTCGCCGAACCTGAAGGCCTCGATGAGAACCACCGAGACGCCAGATTTGGCGAGATTGTAGGCGGCCTGAAGGCCGGTGTAGCCGCCGCCGACGATTGCGACGTCGCATGTCTTCGAGCCGTCCATTTCCGGGTAGCTCGGCCGCTCGCCTGATGTTGCCTGATACCAGGAAATGCCGGGCGCGATGGGGCTTTGCCATCTCTCCTGCGATGTCATGATGAAGCCCTCCCTAAACGTTCAGCAGAAGGAATTCGCGCTCCCAGGGGCTGATCACCTGCATGAAGGTTTCGAATTCTCCGCGCTTCACGCCGGCGTAGATGCCGAGGAACTCCTTGCCGAACACTTCCTCGAAGGCTTCCTCGTCTTCCATCAACGCGACTGCTTCCAGAAGACCGCGCGGCAGTTCGATCGAGCCCTCGTTTGCCGTATCCTCTGTTGGAGCTGTCGGTTCGATGCCCTTCATGATGCCGAGCAGGCCCGATGCGAGCGAGGCGGCGAGCGCAAGGTAAGGGTTGGCATCCGAACTCGGCAGGCGGTTTTCGACGCGCCGTGCCTGCGGATCGGATACCGGCACGCGGAACGCCGTCGTGCGGTTGTCATAGCCCCAGGCATTGTTGACGGGCGCCGACATATCAGGCGTCAGCCGCCGGTAGGAGTTCACATAGGGCGCCAGCATCACCATGGAACTCGGCACGTATTTCTGCAGGCCGCCGATGAAATGGAAGAACTCGCGAGAGGCAGAGCCATCAGGGTTGGAGAAGATGTTCTTGCCGGTTTCCTGGTTCACGACCGACTGGTGGATGTGCATCGCCGAGCCCGGCTGTCCCTGCATCGGCTTGGCCATGAAGGTGGCATAGATACCGTGCTTCATCGCCGCTTCGCGGATCGTGCGCTTGAACAGGAACACTTGGTCGGCAAGTTCGATCGGATTGCCGTGGCGCAGGTTGATTTCCAGCTGCGCCGGGCCTTCTTCGTGGATCAGCGTATCGATCTCGAGACCCTGCTTTTCCGAGAAATGGTAGATGTCGTCGATCAGTTCGTCGAATTCGTTGATGCCGGCGATCGAATAGCCCTGACCCCCGAGGATCGAACGGCCGGAGCGGCCCTTCGGAGGATGCAGCGGATAATCCGGGTCATCATTCTTGGCGACGAGATAGAACTCGATCTCGGGTGCCACGATCGGCTTCCAGCCGCGGTCATTGTAGAGCTTCAGCACGCGCTTCAGGACGTTTCGCGGCGTATAGGGGACCTCTTCGCCGTCCACGCTAACGATATCACAGATCACCTGCGCCGTCGGGTCGGTTTCCCAGGGGACGACCGAAAGCGTCGACAGGTCTGGAACCAACTTCAGGTCGCTGTCGCGCGGCTCGTAGCGAAAGCTTTCCGTCTCGTCCGGATATTCGCCGGAGATGGTGTGACGGTAGATCGCCGAAGGCAGCGCAAGCGAGGTGTTTGACGTGAACTTGGAACTCGGCATCATCTTGCCGCGCGGCACGCCGGCAAGATCCGGCGTAATGCATTCGATGTCTTCAATGCCGCGCGCCCGCAAGAACTGCGCTGCTTCCTTCCAGGTTTCCACGCCGCGCTGATGTCCGGGGTCCGGGGGAGTCTTCTTCGAGGCAGGTACGTTTCTGGCAGGCTTCAGCGTCGTCTTTTTTGGGGACATGACACACCGGTTTGCGTTGATCGTGACGGCATCATAGCTGGAGTTTGGCAATTGGCGAGGGGGAGGCACGTTGACTTTCGCCTCCTGATGGAAAAAGAAGACGCCTTTCGACAAGGGAAGTGGTTTTGCAGCGAAAAAGCGATGTGATCGTCATCGGCGCGGGCGCCGCCGGCATGATGTGCGCCATTCGCGCCGCTCAGCGCGGCCGCTCGGTCATCGTTCTCGACCATGCGAAATCGCCGGGCGAAAAGATCCGCATCTCCGGCGGCGGGCGCTGCAATTTCACCAACATTCACGCCGGCCCGAAGAGCTTCCTCTCCGCCAATCCGCATTTCTGCAAGTCGGCGCTGGCGCGCTTCACGCCTTCGGATTTTATTGCCATTGTCGATCGTCATCGGATTGCCTGGCACGAGAAGACGCTTGGGCAGCTGTTTTGCGACGACAGCGCCAAGGACATCATCCGCATGCTTCTCGATGAGATGCAGGCTGCCGGAGCGGCGTTGCATCTGCGCACCGAGATCGCGGACGTGGAAAAGAGCGGCGAAGGCTTCCGCATCTCGACGTCGGAGGGGGCATATGAATGTCGCTCGCTGGTGATCGCGAGCGGCGGCAAGTCTATCCCGAAAATGGGTGCCACGGGCTTTGCCTATCGCATTGCCGAGCAGTTCGGCCTTCCCATGGTGGAGACACGGCCCGGACTTGTGCCGCTGACCCTGGATCAGGCGACGCTCGAAAGCCTTTCCGACCTGTCGGGCATATCGGCGCCAGCCGAAATCCGTCACGGCAAGACAGCATTCCGCGAAGCCCTGCTGTTCACCCATCGCGGCCTCAGCGGCCCTGCGATCCTGCAAATCTCCTCCTACTGGCGCGAGGGCGAGGACATCACCGTCGACATCGAGCCCGATGTCGATCTGTTCGAACATCTGAAGGCGGCGAAAAGGGGGAATGGCCGGCAGTCCGCTCAGACGGCGCTGGCCGAGATACTCCCGAAGCGGCTGGCGCAATATCTGGCCGACCGAGAAGGCATCGTCGGCCATATGGCCGATCTTTCCGACAAGGTCCTAGCGCGTTTGGCCGAAGCGGTACAAAGCTGGAAAATCAAGCCGTCCGGCTCTGAGGGCTACAGGACTGCCGAAGTGACGCTCGGCGGCATCGATACGACGGGGCTCGACTCCCGTACCATGGCGGCGAAGAGTATTCCGGGCCTCTATTTCATCGGTGAATGTGTCGACGTGACCGGCTGGCTCGGCGGCTATAACTTCCAGTGGGCCTGGGCTTCGGGCTTCGTCGCCGGTGAATCCTTATAGGCGTGAAACTATCTGCTCGATTCAAGAGTTCTTAAGAAGGGTGCGCCATCCTGCCTCATGACGGAATGGAAAAGCACTTCCTAAATAGAGCTTTACCAACAGGTCGTTTTGTTGGATTGTTGTGTCAGACATGAAGTGAGGTTCTGCAAAATGAACAGGAACGCACGACGCGCCCGCGCCATTGCAATCGCTCAAGCCAAGCCCGACAACAAGCTCGTTGCCGCACGCTACTTCGTCC
Source organism: Hyphomicrobiales bacterium (assembly GCA_900466985.1). Lineage (GTDB taxonomy): Bacteria > Pseudomonadota > Alphaproteobacteria > Rhizobiales > Rhizobiaceae > Rhizobium. The sequence goes on along the minus strand of UBOA01000005.1, from coordinate 294,737 downwards.
TCTCTGCCAGTGCATTGGCCGCCGTGGCCGCTCTCCTCCTCGCACGTTGGTTCTGACACTCCCGATCTCGGATCTGTAAGCATCGGCCGCATTCGGGCCGCCGGCCATCTCTGGGCCAAATCGATTTGACCACCGCTAAAATCGATTTGATTGCGGCTATCCGTAATTTCCGCTTATCCGAAAATTAAGACATCCTCTGCAAAACTTGCTCGATGATTTTTTGGGCGCTTCCGCGTTGGCGTGAGGCGAACCGGCAATGACTGCCGACCGGGCCTCGCCGTCCGGGACTCCAATGTTCCAATAAAGCAGCTCGATGCACTCGGTCGGCGCCCCGCCAGGCGGCCGGCGGGAGGAGTGGTGTATGGAAGGCCGGAACCGCTATGTTGATTGACAAGATTCTTTCCCGTTTCAAGATCAAGACCAAGGTCCTGATCTTTGTATTGCCCTTCGTCGTGAGCATTTCTGCCGTCGGCCTGACCGGCCTCTATGCTTCGGGCATGCTGCAGGGACGTATGGAAATCTCCAACAGCGTCCTGCAGTCGCTGAGCGGCTTCAAGGATCTCTATGGCTCCATGGACGATTTCCTGCAGATGACCAGCCAGGAAGCGCGTGACAAGCTTTACGGGGATATCAAGACGCAACAGGGCACGCTGAACGCCACGCTGAAGCAGATCGGCGACAATGGCGGTCGCGACAACCTTCTTGCCGCCATCGACGGTACCTCTGGAATTTCCGACACCGTGGGCAAGCTCTGGACCCTGCACGAGCAGGAGATCGCTCTTCGCAAGTCGATCGACGATGCGCAGAAGGTGATGATCACCAGCCGCTTCAACGTCAACTACGATGCGCAGCAGCTCGAGGAAAACATCCGCAAGGACGAGGGCAACGCCACCGCGACGCTGCGCGCCGCCGACCGCCTGCTGAAGGGCGGTGATACCCTTGCCGCCGTCATGGGCGACTTCAACAAGGCCCAGCTGCCGGCTGACAAGCTGAAGGTCGTCACGGACGCCATTCCCGCTATCGCAAAGGCGCAGCGCCTGATCGAGATTTCGGTCCCCGCGAACCAGAAGAGCATGACACAGTCGCTGTCGCAGACGATCAGCGACGTGAAGGCGCAGGCAACGGCGGCCGATGCCGGCACCGACGAGGCGATCGCCAATCTCGGGCGACTTGTCTCCCGCTTCCGTCAGATGTCGACCTATACCCAGCTGACGGCAACGCAGATGATGCGCGCAGCGACGACGACCTTCGTCGAGCTCGACAGCCGTATCGCGCAGACGAACTCTGTTCTCGAAGACACGCGCCGCCTGGAGAGCGCGATCTACTCGCTGCAACTCGTGCTCGGTGAGTTCGCTGCCAAGCCTGGCAAGGAAAATCGCGTCCGCCTGCATCAGGAGATCGCGACGCTCGGCACCAACCTAAACACGCTGCTCGCCAGCGCGAAGGGCATGAATTTCGCGGAAGACATCGTCGCGGCAATGTCGCCTGCCCTTGCCTCCATGGATAAGGATGCGCAGAGCCTAGTCGACACGATCAACCAGCGCGTCACCGACTACGCATCCGCTCGCCAGCAGCTTGATGCCGTCTGGGGGCAGCTCACGACGTTTGCCGAATTGCAGAAGAAGAGCGCCGGTGCCGAGCGCACTCAGGCAAATGGCATCTCCGTGCTGACGACGGGCCTCGGCATCCTGGTTTCGATCATCGGCGGCATTGCCCTTGTCCTGACGCTGCAGCGCCCGATCGGCCAGATCACCGCCGCGATGCGCCGCATTGCCGATGGTGCGCTCGACACCAACATCTCGGGCGACCAGCGGTATGACGAAATCGGCGACATTGCCCGCGCGCTTGGCATCTTCAAGGAAAATGCGATCTCCAAGATCCGCATTGAGGAGCAGAGCGAGGAAGAGCGCGTCGCGGCCGAGCATGAACGCCAGCGCAACGACGCCGAGAAGCGCGAAATGGACCGCCAGATCGAGTTTGCCGTCAATGCGCTTGCCTCCGGTCTCGAGCGCATGTCGCAGGGGGATATTTCGACCACGATCGACACGCCGTTCATCGGTCGCCTCGAGCAGCTCCGCCAGGACTTCAACGGTTCGATGATGCGCCTGCAGGCCACCATGAGCCAGATCCGCGACAACGTCGAGATGATCCAGGGCAACGGCAACCAGATGGCCCAGTCCGCTGAAGATCTCTCCAAGCGTACCGAGCAGCAGGCTGCTTCGCTGGAGGAGACCGCCGCTGCCGTTGACCAAATCACCGTCACGGTCCGCTCTTCGGCCGAGCGGGCCAAGGACGCCGATCAGATCGTGCGCCAGGCAAAACGCAGCGCCGACGACTCCGCAGTTGTCGTCAGCAACGCGATCGACGCAATGGGCCGGATCGAAGCGGCGTCCCGGCAGATCGAACAGATCATCGGCGTCATTGACGAGATCGCATTCCAGACCAATCTGCTGGCTCTGAACGCCGGCATCGAGGCAGCACGCGCCGGTGAAGCCGGCAAGGGCTTCGCCGTCGTCGCCATGGAAGTGCGTGAATTGGCGCAGCGCTCCGCTGCTGCGGCGCAGGAGATCAAGGGTCTCATTAACAAGTCGACCACCGAAGTCAGCTCCGGCTCGCAGTTCGTGCAGGAGACCGGCACGGTGCTCGCGAAGATCAGTGCCCAGATCGTCACGATCAGCCAGCATGTCGAAACGATCGCCCGCGCGAGCCACGATCAGTCGAGCGCACTTGGTGAAGTCAACGCGACCGTCAACCAGATGGACCAGATGACGCAGCAGAATGCGGCCATGGTCGAAGAGACGACGGCAGCAAGCCGCGAGCTTGCGGTCGAGGCGGATTCACTGCTGCGGCTCATCCAGCAGTTCAAGATCGACGGCGACATGCAGGCGGCCGTCTACCGCGCGGCATAAGTCGACGACCAAAACAAAGGCTTTGGAGGGCCCCGGTATTCCGGGGCTCTTTTGTTTTTCCGACTACCGGCCGCGTCTTTTAAAATATTGACGATTATCAATTTTTTGAAGATTTTCTTTAAATTTTCGCATTAGCCTCCGGGGCTCATGTCTCAGGGGATACCTATGCTACGCCTGTTCTCGGCTTCCATCGTACGTCAGATCGTCGCCATCACACTCGTTCTACTCGTCTTCAGCACCGCAGCGATCGTCTGCGCCACCTATTACAATCTGAGCGCTTACGTGATGACGAGCGCCGTGTCTGACGCCAAGGATGCAAGCAGGACGATGGCCGTCCTCTACGGCGCGAGCGATGCCGGAGTGAAGGTCGACGTCAGCAACAACGAGCTTGCCGGGGTAACCGAGGAAAAGCTGCCATCGCTCGGCGATCACGTTCTGGTCGATCGCACCGCACAGTCGATTGCTGGCGTTGCCACCGTCTTTGAACGCCAAGGCAGCGACTACGTCCGTGTTTCCACCAACGTCAAGAAAGAGAACGGAGACCGTGCCGTCGGCACGAAGCTCGCGGCGGATCATCCGGCGCAGGCGGTCTTGGCCAAGGGGCAGGCCTACTACGGCCCGGCTGATCTTTTCGGTCGGAAGTTCATGACCGGCTATTTCCCGGTCAAGAACACGGCCGGTTCGAACGTCGGCATCCTGTTCATCGGCATCCCGATGGAGGTCTACTACAGCAGCCTGCAGCAACTGCTGATGCTGGTGGCCGGTGTCGGTGTAGCGGTATTGCTGCTTGTCGGCGTGGTGGCCTACTTCGCCATCCGGGCGTCCATCAGGCCGCTGGAGGCGCTGACCGCGACCATTCATACGATTTCCGACGGCAATCTCGACGGGCCGATCCCCTGCCTTGAGAAGCAGAACGAATTCGGCGCGATCGGACGCGCGCTCGCGCTGTTCCGCGACAACGCCCGCGCTCGCCAGGACTTGGAGATGCAGGCGGCCGAACAGCGGCAGCTCAGCGACAGCGAGCGTGCCCGCAACGATGCCGAGAAGCGTGCCCTCGACGGCCAGATCGACTTCGCCGTCAATCAGCTTGCCGCCGGTTTGGGGCGCCTGGCGCAGGGCGATGTTTCCCAGACGATCCAGACGCCATTCGTCGGTCGCCTTGAGCAGCTTCGCGTCGACTTCAACGCATCGCTCGTGCGGCTGCAGGAAACCTTGGCGCGCATTCGCGACAACACCGCTTCGATCCAGAACAACTCCGGCGCGATGCTGGCCTCTGCCGATGAGCTTTCGAAGCGTACGGAAGCGCAGGCCGCCAACCTGGAAGAGACCGCGGCCGCCGTTGAGCAAATCACCGTGACCGTCAAATCGTCGGCCGTACGTGCCCGCGAGGCGAATGATGCCGTGTCCGCGACCAAGAAAAACGCCGATAGTTCAGGTGCTGTCGTCAGCGACGCGGTCGCGGCGATGAACCGCATCGAAGAGGCGTCGAAGCAGATCGAGCAGATCATCGAAGTCATCGATGACATTGCGTTCCAGACGAACCTTCTGGCGTTGAACGCCGGTATCGAAGCCGCCCGGGCCGGCGAGGCGGGCAAGGGCTTTGCCGTGGTTGCGCAGGAGGTGCGCGAACTTGCACAGCGGTCCGCCGATGCGGCGCGCGAAATCAAGGGGCTGATCGAGAAGTCGACGCGCGAGGTTACGGCGGGCTCCGGCCTTGTGCAGAAGACCGGTGCCGTGCTCGCTGCGATCAGCCAGGAGATCATTGCGATCAGCAGCCATGTCGAAACGATTGCGACGGCAAGCCAGGATCAGTCCGCCGCGCTGCAGGAGGTCAACGGTGCGGTCAATGCGATGGACCAGATGACGCAGCAGAACGCCGCAATGGTCGAGGAAACGACCGAGGCGAGCCGCCAACTTGCCAACGAGGCCGATGCGTTGATGACGCTGGTACAGCAGTTCCGGTTCGAAGCGGCTCAGAACTACGACCGCGTGAGGCATGCGGCCTGACCGACGGGCCCGGATCGGCAAGCGTCCGTTCTTCCGGAGCGGCGCTTCCCGCTCCATAGCCACGGAGACGTGAGGAAGGCCGCGACGCGGACCGTGCGAGAGCTGCCGACGCTCTCGTAGAATTCGCTTTCGGCCTTCGCCGAGTACTTGTCACGACTGCCATTCAGCAGATCCGCAATCTGGGCGACGGCAATGAGAGTGATCATGGTGATGTCCTCTATTTGGGCATCGCCTTAGTTATTCCTCGAAATTTGCTTTATAAACGGGAATGTCCTCACTATGTTTTTCACCCATGAAAAACACGCAATGGGATTCCTTTCAATTGTTCGTGCAGGTCGCTCGCTTCGGCGGGCTGACGGGCGCCAGTGCGTCGAGCGGGCTCAGTCCCGCCACGATTGGTCGTCGCATGCTCGATCTCGAGCATGAGATCGGTAAGGCGCTCTTCATCCGCAGCCAGACGGGTTACAGCCTCACCGCGGATGGCCAGGTCCTTTTGGATCATCTGCAGGACATGGAGGCCGCGGCGCGCAAGATTGACGCCTGGCGGCAGGCCGGGAGCGTTGGTGCGACGGTCAAGGTTGCCGCCGGCACTTGGGTCGCGTGGCTTCTGACGGAGAATTTCGCCGCGATCCGCAAACCCGGCGATGCCTTCGCGATCTCTTTGACGGTCGGCGAAGCGCGCGCCAACCTCAACTATAGGGAAAGCGATATCGGCATCCGCGCCTTCGAGCCGGAAGAAAGCAACCTTGCCGCCCGCCTGCTGGGCGAGGTGGCCTACGCGGTCTATACGAGACGCAATGTTGATGCGACCGAGGACAGATGGGTGGCTGTCTCCGAAGAGGATGCGATCTCGAATTATCTCCGCTGGCCGCATCGCAATGCAGGCCGCTCGATCGTTGCAACGGTCAACCGGCCACGCTCGCTGCTGGAATTGGTGAGAGGAGGGGCGGGCAAGGCGGTCTTGCCATGCTTCGTCGGCGACCTCGATCCCGAACTGCAGCGTCTTGGCGGCGAGTTGCCGGAATTGCGCCACCGGCAGTGGATCGTCATGAACAACGAGGATCGGCACCGGCCGGAAATCCGGACCGTTGCCGATCGCATGACGAAATTGCTGAAGAGCTATGTCGATCTGTTTGCGGGCAGGCGCGCCAGCCGAAGTTGAGGGCACCCGCCGCGATCTCAGTTGCGTCCCGCGACGATGATGGGGATTAAAAGATCTCCCCAGTTGCCGTCGCCGCCATGGTGTCTTGCCGAGCGAACGATCTCGACGGAGACGCCGGCATCGACCGCCTTCATGACCGACTGGTTCAGTCGGTGCAGGTCGTTGGCGAGCGTGCGGATCGTCGTCTGCTGGTCTGCGGTCATGCAGGTGGACTGTTCTTCAGCGCGTTCCTTGACGCGTGCAAGAGTAGGCATGGCATTCTCCTCCTTGGTGCGATCATTCTGCTGCTGGTTTGAACTGTGCATGTTCGGTGGATTCCCTCATCGCCGTCGTCGACGAACGTCCGCCGGTGATGGCCATCGAAACCGCATCGAAGTAGCCGGTGCCGACTTCGCGCTGATGCTTGGTCGCGGTGTAGCCGTTGATCTCCGCCGCGAACTCCGCCTGCTGCAGTTCGGAATAGGCAGCCATCTGCCGGTTCTTGTAGCCGCGGGCGAGCTCGTACATGCCGAAATTCAGCTGGTGGAAGCCGGCAAGCGTGATGAACTGGAACTTGTAGCCCATCGCGCCGAGTTCGCGCTGGAACTTCGCGATCGTCGCGTCATCCAGGTTTTTCTTCCAGTTGAACGACGGCGAGCAGTTGTAGGCGAGCAGCTTGCCGGGATGCACCTTGTGGACCCCTTCGGCAAAACGGCGTGCCTGCTCGAGATCCGGCTTCGAGGTCTCGCACCAGATGAGATCGCAGTGCGGGGCATAGGCGACGGCACGAGCGATGCACGGCTCGAGCCCGTTGCGAACCTGGTAGAAGCCTTCGACCGTGCGGCCGGCATCGTAGTCGACAAAGGGCTGGTCGCGTTCGTCGATATCTGAGGTCAGTAGCTTGGCGGCTTCCGCATCCGTGCGGGCAATGACGAGCGTCGGAACACCCATGACGTCGGCGGCGAGGCGAGCCGCATCGAGGTTGCGGATGTGTGCTGCGGTCGGGATCAGGACCTTGCCGCCGAGATGGCCACATTTCTTCTCCGACGCCAGCTGATCCTCGAAATGAACGCCGGCCGCACCGGCCTCGATATAGGCCTTCATGATCTCGAAGGCGTTCAGCGGGCCACCGAAGCCTGCTTCAGCGTCAGCAACAATCGGCGCAAACCAGGTCTCGACGGAGAGGCCCTTCTGCTCTGATGTTTCGATCTGATCGGCGCGCTGCAGGGTCCGGTTGATCCGCTTGGCCAGTTCCGGACCGGCGTTTGCCGGATAGAGGGATTGATCCGGATACATGGCCGAGGCGGTGTTACTATCCGCGGCGACCTGCCAGCCGGACAGGTAGATTGCCTTCAATCCGGCGCGAACCATCTGCATCGCCTGATTGCCCGACAGGGCTCCGAGAGCATTGACGAAATCATCCTGATGCAGAAGCTGCCACAACCGCTTGGCGCCCATTTCCGCGAGTGAATAGCGCAGTTCGACGGAGCCGCGCAGCCGCTTGACTTCATCGATCGAGTACGGACGCTCAACCCCGTTGAAGCGTCTTGCTGGAAGGTCGCGGTGCAGCTTGTCAAATTCTGTCATCTCATGCTCCTTGCAGATTGCGTGGTCAGTTTGGATGATTGACAGAATTTACAGATCCCGGAAAAACGCCAGAGTTTTCTATGGAATAGCCATCGGAAACGAGTTAGGATGCAAAGCCTTGACAGACTTGCTTTGTCAATTTGTAAAGTATTGTAAAGTTGTCTGCGCGGACTTTTGTAAAGGATTGTCACATGGCGGAGCGCAAGATTTTTGCGGGGCCAAAGGTCCGGCGCATTCGCAACGGCCTCGGTTTGACTCAATCTGCGATGGCCGAGGAGCTCGGCATCTCTCCGTCCTATCTTAACCTTATCGAGCGCAACCAGCGGCCACTGACGGTGCAACTGCTCCTGAAGCTGTCGTCGGTCTACAAAGTCGATCTGGAGGAGCTGAGGGACGAGAGCGGCGGCAGCCTCAACCAGCTGCGCGAGATTTTTGCGGATCCGCTCCTGGCCGGCGAGCTTCCCGGCGACCAGGAACTCGTCGAGGTCGCCGAAGCCGCGCCCAACGCGGCAAGCGGCATCATCAAGCTCTACCGGGCCTATAGCGAACAGGCGAGCCGCCTCTCGGACCTGACGTCGCTGACGGCCGGCGCGGGGCAGGTACCGCTCGCCGGTGCGCGGCTGCCGGCCGACGAGGTCCGCGATATCATGGAGCGGCGCTCCGCCTATTTCCCTGAACTGGAGGCTGCGGCGGAGACCTTCCTGGCCCGCTTTGCCGAGACGCGCGATCTGCCGGCCGCGTTCAGGGAGTGGCTGCGGGCGGAACGCGGGATCAGCGTGCGTGTCCTTCCCGTTCACGTCATGCCCGATCTGCGGCGCCGCTTCGACCGGCACTCGATGCGGCTCTTCGTTTCCGAACGCCTGTCGCCTGCCGATCAGGCGCATGAGATCGCCATCGAGGTTGCAACGCTTGCCTTGCGTGATGCGATCCTGGCGGAACTCGACGGTCTGGCGCTGTCGACGCCGGAGGCGAAGCGGATAGCGCGCTTCGAACTCTGTCGTTACGGCGCTTTGGCGCTCGCCATGCCCTATGCGCCATTTCTCTCCGCGGCCCAAGGCAGCCGATACGATCTCGATATCCTCCGTTCCCGCTTCGGCGTCTCCTATGCGCAGGCCGCAGCCCGGCTGGTCATGCTGCAGCGACCGGGCGCTTCCGCGATTCCCTTCTTTATGATCGAGATTGACGCTGCCGGTCACCGGCTGCGGCGGGCGGGAGCGCAGGGCTTCCCGCATTCGCGTTTCGGCGGCGGCTGTCCCAAGCTGAACATTCATGCCGCCTTCCTGCAGCCGGGCCAGATCCTTGCCGAAACGGTCGAAATGCCGGATGGCTCCCGCTATCTCACGGTCTCCCGGACGCTTGAAGGGCCGAACGCCGCGTTCGGCGAGCGCATCAGGCGCACCGCATTGCTGATCGGCTGCGACGCTGCCGCCGGCGAAGCGTCGGTCTACGGCCAGGTCGCAATGTCCCAGCAGCCGGTTGCGATAGGACCTGCTTGCCGCCTCTGCGAACGGCGCGGATGCCTCTCACGCGCCGAGCCGCCCGTTACGCGACCGTTGGGCCTCGACGAGATGGTTGCGGGCCTCAGCAGCTTTGATTTTCAATGATTGTGAAATGATTGAGAGTGCAGGTTTTTGCGCTTGTGGGCTCTCAAAAACATTTCTAGTCTGCTTGCAAAACCAGAGGGTCGGCGTCTACAGGCGCCGCAAAGCAAGAAGAAGACAGGAGATATCATGAGGTCAACATTCGCAAGACTTGCAGCGAGCGCCGTTGTGCTTGCATTCGCCGCTGCGCCGTCCTTTGCGCAGGAGCGGGTGGTCAACGTCTACAACTGGTCGGACTATATCGACAGCTCCATCCTTGAAGATTTCACCAAGGAAACCGGCATCAAGGTCGTCTACGATACCTTCGATTCCAACGAGACGGTTGAAACCAAGCTGCTCGCCGGCGGTACCGGCTACGACGTTGTCGTCCCGAGCGGCGACTTCCTGCAGCGCCAGATCCAGGCCGGCGTCTTCCAGAAGCTCGACAAATCCAAGCTGCCGAACCTTTCCAATATGTGGGATATGATCCAGCAGCGCACCGCCATGTACGACCCCGGTAACGAATACGCGGTGGACTACATGTGGGGCACCAACGGGATCGGATACAACAAGAAAAAGCTCGCCGAAATCCTCGGGCCGGACGCAAAGGCGCCGGGCCTTGAAGTCATCTTCGATCCGAAGGTTGCGGAAAAATTCAAGGACTGCGGCATCTATGTCCTCGACGCGCCGAAGGACGTCCTGCCGTCTGCCTTGACCTACATCGGACTTGACCCCAATTCGAGCAAGCCGGCCGATCTGCAGAAGGCCGGCGAAATGCTGGAAAAGGTACGGCCCTTCGTTCGCAAATTCCACTCCTCGGAATACATCAACGCCTTGGCGAACGGCGACATCTGCATCGCTTTCGGTTATTCCGGCGACATCTTCCAGGCAGCCAACCGTGCGACCGAAGCCAAGAACGACGTGGAGGTCGGTTATTCCATTCCCTCACAGGGCGCGCAGATGTGGTTCGACATGATGGCGATCCCGGCGGATGCCAAGCATGTTGCCGAGGCGCATGAATTCCTCAACTACATGATGAAGCCTGAAGTCATCGCCAAAGCCAGCAACTACGTATTCTACGCCAACGGCAACAAGGCGTCGCAGCAGTTCATCGACAAGGAAATCCTCGAAGACCCGTCGGTCTATCCGAGCGAGGACGTGATGAAGAAGCTCTATAGCGTCACGCCATGGGATCCGAAAACGCAGCGCACGGCGACCCGGATCTGGACGAAAGTCGTCACCGGCCAGTAAAGAATATCAGGCCCGGACGGCAACGCCCGGGCCTTTCCTTATCATGCCGATTGCGGGGACGTCGGTTCTCAAAATGACTTTTCGGGGCACATAATGAAGTCACTTGGCAATATTCGCCGTTCCTTTGCGCCGTGGGCAGACCCGGCATCGAAGCCGTTCATATCGTTCAATAACGTCACGAAGCGGTTCGGCGACTTCACCGCTGTCGATGACCTGTCTTTGAATATCTATCATCGTGAGTTCTTTGCCCTGCTGGGGGCTTCCGGCTGCGGAAAGTCCACACTGCTGCGCATGCTTGCAGGCTTCGAGCAGCCGACCTCGGGCGAAATCGTCCTCGACGGCACCGACATGGCTGGAACGCCGCCGTACAAGCGACCGGTCAACATGATGTTCCAGTCCTATGCGCTCTTTCCGCATATGACGGTGGAGAAGAATATCGCCTTCGGCCTGCGCCAGGATGGCATGCCGAAAGAGGAGATCACCGAGCGCGTTCTGCAGATGCTGAAGATGGTGAAGCTCGAGAAGTTCGCCACGCGCAAGCCGAACCAGCTGTCCGGTGGCCAGCGCCAGCGCGTGGCCCTGGCGCGTTCCCTTGCCAAGCGACCGAAGGTGCTACTGCTCGACGAACCGCTTGGCGCGCTCGACAAGAAGCTGCGCGAGGAAACACAGTTCGAGCTCATGGACCTGCAGCAGAACCTCGGCCTGACCTTTGTCGTGGTCACCCACGACCAAGAGGAGGCGATGACCATGGCGGACCGCATTGCGGTCATGAGCCACGGAAAGGTCATCCAGGTCGCGACACCGGCCGAGATCTACGAGGCGCCGAATTCCCGCTTCGTCGCCGACTTCATCGGCGACGTGAACATCTTTGATGGCAAGGTCGCGAGCGCGAACGACAGCACCGTCGAGATCGCCGTCGACGAAAATTTCTCGATCAGTGTCGTCACTCCCGAAAAGCCGGCAATGGGCGCGCCCGTCGGCTTTGCCATCCGTCCGGAAAAGCTGAAGGTCTCGCGCAAGCCGCCAGCCAATCCAAGGGTAAACGCGGCGTCCGGGGAGCTCTGGGACATCGCCTATCTCGGCGACATGACGGTCTTCCACGTGAAGCTGAAGAGCGGCAAGGTGGTCAAGGCCTCGCTCCTCAATGCGCAGCGCGCTGTCGACGACCCGTTCACCTACGACCAGGAAGTCTGGATTACCTTCGCCGAGGATGCCGGCGTCCTCCTCAAGGATTGAACCATGGGCAAGCTCGGTTCCGCCTTCTACAATCGCCTGGTCATCATCATTCCCTATGTCTGGTTGCTGCTGTTCTTCCTTGCGCCGTTCTTCATCGTCTTCCGCATATCGCTGTCGACGACGGCAATCGCCATGCCTCCCTACGAGCCGGTCTTTGCTCTGGCTGACGGCTGGGCCGAGTTCTGGGCGAAGATGCGCACCTTTTCCTTCGAGAATTACAGCTATCTGCTCGACGACCCTCTCTATTTGAACGCCTACATATCGAGCGTCGTGATCGCTGGCGTATCGACGTTCCTTACGCTGCTGATTGCTTATCCGATCGCCTACGGCATGGCCCAGGCTCCACGCAGCATCCGTCCGACGCTGCTGATGCTCGTCATCCTGCCGTTCTGGACGAGCTTCCTGATCCGCGTCTACGCCTGGATCGCAATCCTGAAGCCGGAGGGATTGTTCAACCAGCTGCTATTGTCGGTGCATGCCATCGATACGCCGTTGATCATCCTGAACACGAATGTCGCGGTCTACATCGGCATCGTCTATTCCTATCTGCCGTTCATGGTCCTGCCACTCTATTCCTCGCTGGAAAAGATGGACGGCACCTTGATCGAGGCCGCGCAGGATCTCGGCTGCACGCCGATCACCGCATTCTGGCGGGTGACCTTCCCGCTGTCGCTGCCGGGCGTGGTTGCCGGATGCATGCTGGTGTTCATCCCCGCGGTCGGCGAGTTCGTTATCCCCGACCTGCTTGGCGGATCGGAGACGCTGATGATCGGCAAGACGCTGTGGAACGAGTTCAACTCCAACCGCGATTGGCCGGTGTCCTCGGCGGTGGCGACGATCCTGCTCTTGATCCTGGTGATCCCGATCGTGTTCTTCCAGAACGCGCAGGCCAAGGCCGACGAGCAGGGGAGATAGACATGCTGAGATGGACCCGTTTCAACATCGCCTCCGTCGCGCTCGGCTTCGCGTTTCTCTACCTGCCGATCGTCCTTCTGGTGGTGTTTTCCTTCAACGAGTCGAAGCTGGTGACCGTCTGGGGCGGTTTCTCGACCAAATGGTACGTCTCGCTCCTGCACAATCAGGCTCTGCTCGATGCCGCCTGGGTGACCATCCGCGTCGGCCTCCTTTCGGCCACGGCGGCAACGGTCCTTGGAACGCTCGCGGCGATCGCCTTGGTGCGTTACACGCGCTTTCGCGGCCGCATGCTGTTTTCCGGCATGGTCTATGCGCCGCTTGTCATGCCCGAGGTGATCACCGGCCTGTCGCTTCTGCTGCTGTTCGTGGCGATCGGTTTCGACCGCGGCTTCTGGACGATCACGCTGGCGCACACCACGCTCACCATGTGCTTCGTCGCCGTGGTCGTGCAGTCGCGACTGCTGACATTCGACAGGTCGATTGAGGAAGCGGCGCAGGACCTTGGCGCACCACCGGTGCGGACCTTCTTCGAAGTCACGCTGCCGATCATTGCGCCTGCCGTGCTTTCCGGTTGGATCCTCGCCTTCACGCTGTCGCTGGATGACCTCGTTATCGCGAGCTTCACCTCCGGCCCCGGGGCGACGACGCTGCCGATGAAGATCTACAGCCAGGTCCGTCTCGGGGTAACGCCTGAAATCAACGCGGTCTGCACCATTCTCATTGCAGTCGTGGCGATTGGGGTTATCTGCGCCTCCACTATCACGAAACGCCGCGAACTGCAGCGCGAGCGCGACGAGCGTGCGGCGGCAAACGCGCCCTGATTACTTGGTCGATCCCTGCTGCGTGACGGGAGCCGGGGAGATCACCGGCTCCGGCCAGGCGCCGCCAACGAAGAACGGGAGAGGCGGGAAACTCGTCGATGCTGTCGGGTCAGTTGCTTCGATCGTCCCCGACAGTGCCAATCCATTCGAGTGGTATGGGATGACGCCGGAAAGGATCAGCGTCTGCTGGGGACCTTCGATACGGCCGCCATGGATCGTCGCCACGCCATCGGCGAGATCGGCGGCGATGTCGAAATTGTCGAAGGCGAAGGCACGGTGGGATACCGCGTTCAGCGTGAAGAAGTCCGCCCGCGTGGCTTCTTCGCGTACGGCCTCCGCATCGAAGCCCGGAAGCGAGCCCGAGCGCGCGCGGAAGGCGATCCTGCCCGTCACGTCGCCGGCTTCGACCTTCCAGAGCGGCTTTGTCGTTTTGAGCGAGATGTCGAGAGAGCCGGTGGCGAGGGGGAGTGACCCCTTTAGCTGAAGCCGCTCGATCAGCCCGGCGAAGTCGGCGCCGCGGATCGACAGTTGCAGTTTGCCGCCGCCGTCGAAATCACCGCGCATCGCCTCCAGATGAGCGGACAGGGAGCCGCCTTCAAACTCGCTGTCGCCGATGTCGAACTTTGCCTCGTTGCTGGAAACGATGATGCCTGCTCCGACATCCGTGAGGATGAAAGGTTCGATGAGGGCCTGTTTCGCGGAAAGCCGAAGATCAAGATCGAGTTTCTGCAGCGCACCGCCATCAGGCCGTCCGCCAGCCTCGCCGGCGGCCAGGCGAAGCACGAATGCATCGAAGAGCGACCTGAAATTCATCTGGTCGAAGGCCAGCGTGCCGCCGAGTTTGGCGCGTTTGCCCGGCGGGAAGGCCACGTCCATGACGCCCTTCGCATTCGATCCATTCATGCTCATGTTGACATTGTCGAAGCGGAATCCGTTCGCAACCGAAGCGACATCGGTCTCGATCGAGAAGGTCTTGAGGGTCGCGATACCCGGCAGCGAGCGGTCGGCCCATGTCAACAGCGCCGGCAGATCGGGGATGTTCAGCGCCATGTTGCCGGAGAGGTCAAAGAGATGCGAGATGTTCGCGAGTCCCTGGAACCGTGCCGTGAGCAGGCTCGAAGTCAGCGATCCGCTCATTTCGGCCTTGCTGCCGCCGAAAATGAGGAGTGGGCTGGGGGACGAGAAATCGAGCTTGAGATCCTGCCCACTCATCCGTGCGATCAGCACGGCGGTAATCGGACTCGACAGTTTGCGCCAGCTGACGTCGGCGGTCACACCCTCGAAGCGATAAGTCCTGCCGCTTGCGACATCGGCGACGTTGACGGTGCCATCCTCAACTGTGATGGCACCGACGGCGGCATCCAGTTTCCGATCTAGAACCTCTCTTCCACCTTCCTCACGCGCGCCTGAGATCGCCCGCGCCAGAAGGCCCTCATTGGTCCAGTCGATCACGCCGCTGCTTTCACGGGTGAGTTGCAGGTTGGGTCGGAAAAGATGGAACTCGTGGAAGCTCGCTCGCCCTCGGATCGCATCGATCAGGCTGAACTCGGCGGAGAGGCTTTCGATCGTTCCGAGCAGCCTATTGCCGTCGCCTTTCTGGTGAACCGAGATCTTGCTGAGGGTGATGCGAGGCGTCGGCCAGAATTCGATGACCGGCTTGCCCGCGATTTCGGCACGATAGCCGGCCCATTTGGACAGGGCATCCTCGATGCCGGAGCGAACGAGGCCGGTTGAAATCAGATAGGGGGCGGCGACGCGAAGCGCCACGAAGATCGACAGGACGACAAGCAGGGTGACTGTGGCAAGCCGGGCGAAGCCAGGCAGCCAGCGTGACACGGGTCTGATTTTCTTCCGCCATCGCGGTTGTCTTGACGTACCCATGAATTCCGCCGGTATTTTCGGCCGTCGCCGCCGTTAATGCTCTGAAATGCCCGATATATCAAATGCAAGCTGCATGCAAACGCGAGCCTCTGACTTTGCTCGTCACTCCCTTTATAAGCTGATATTGCATGGTATACAGGCGAGCAAATAGGAGAAGTCTCGAATGCGCGACGATAAGCCACTCTGGATGCCTTCGCGTACATCGGTCGGAGCGAGCCCGATGTACGCCTTCATGCAGCAGTGCAACCGTGACTTCGATCTCTCCCTGACAAGCTACCATGATTTGCACGCTTTTTCTGTCGCCGACAGGGAACGGTTCTGGACATCGGTCTGGGAGTTCTGCGGCGTCAAGGGCGAGCGCGGAGCACGCGCGCTCCTCGATGGCGATGTCATGCTCGATGCGCGCTTCTTCCCGGATGCGATGTTGAATTTTGCCGAGAACCTGCTTTCCGGAGAAGGCGCTGACGATGCACTGATCTTTCGGGGGGAGGACAAGGTTGCCGATCGTTGGAGCTGGGACCGGCTGCGTGGCCTGGTTTCCAGGTTGCAGCAGGCATTCAGGGCAATGGGGATCGGTCCCGGAGATCGGATTGCGGCGATGATGCCGAACATGCCGGAGACGGTGGCCTGCATGCTGGCGGCCGCGTCGATCGGCGCGATCTGGTCGTCCTGTTCGCCCGACTTCGGGGAGCAGGGTGTCCTCGATCGGTTTGGCCAGATCGGGCCGAAGCTTTTCATCGCCTGCGACGCCTATTGGTATGGTGGCAAGCTGCAGGACGTGAAGGCCAAGGTGGCGACCGTGACGAAGCGACTCGGCGTGCCATGCCTCGTCATCCCCTATGCAGGGGATGCCGCCGCGGTCGTCGACGAAACACCCGGCGCCAAGATGCTGGACGACTTCATCGCGCCCTTCGATCCGCGTTCTGTCGAGTTTACGCGCCTGCCCTTCGCGCACCCGCTCTATATCCTCTTCTCGTCGGGAACGACCGGCGTTCCGAAGTGCATCGTCCACTCGGCCGGCGGCACATTGTTGCAGCACCTCAAGGAACACCGGCTGCATTGCGGAATTCAACCCGGAGAGAAGCTCTTCTATTTCACCACATGCGGCTGGATGATGTGGAACTGGCTGGTGAGCGGCTTGGCGGCAGGTGCCACGCTTTGCCTTTTCGACGGCTCGCCTTTCGCGCCTGACGGCAATGTGCTCTTCGACTTTGCGGCAGCCGAGAAGTTTGCTGTTTTCGGGACCTCGGCGAAATATATCGACGCGGTGCGCAAGAGCGGGCTGACGCCGCGGACCACTCACGACCTCTCCAGTCTTCGGCTGATGACGTCGACCGGATCGCCGCTCTCGCCGGAGGGCTTCTCCTTTGTCTACGAAGGCATCAAGCAAGACGTGCAACTCGCATCTATTTCCGGTGGCACGGACATTGTCTCCTGCTTCGTCCTCGGCAACCCCTTGCAGCCAGTCTGGCGTGGCGAAATCCAGGGGCCGGGCCTCGGCCTGGCGATGGATGTGTGGGACGACGAGGGCCGGCCGGTTCGCCAGGAGAAGGGTGAACTCGTCTGTACAAAGGCCTTTCCGTCGATGCCCGTGATGTTCTGGAACGATCCTGATGGGGCGAAGTACAGGGCAGCCTACTTCGAGCGTTTCGACAATGTATGGTGCCATGGCGACTTCGCAGAATGGACCGAGCACGAGGGCATCATCATTCACGGGCGCTCCGACGCCACGCTCAATCCCGGCGGCGTCCGCATCGGAACCGCGGAGATCTACAATCAGGTCGAACAGATGGACGAGGTCGCGGAGGCGCTCTGCATCGGCCAGGAATGGGATGACGATGTTCGGGTGGTTCTGTTCGTGCGCCTGGCGCCAAGCGTAGTCCTGACCGACGACCTGACGAAGGCGATCAAGAGCCGCATTCGCGCGGGCGCCTCGCCACGGCATGTGCCGGCAAAGATTATCGCCGTCAGCGATATTCCTCGCACCAAATCGGGGAAAATCGTCGAGCTTGCGGTGCGCGAGGTCGTCCACGGGCGGCCGGTCAAGAACAAGGAGGCGCTCGCCAATCCGGAGGCGCTGGATCTCTTCGCGGGGCTTGCAGAACTGCGCGCGTGAGCAACGGGTGCAACCGGCCACTACAAGCTTTCACCGTTAACAGATTGAAGGCCGCGGCAACTTTTAGTTAAGAAACGTTGGTCATGAATGAATTTAACTTGGGGCTGCAGATGAACGAGGCAGCCGGAGCCTTTGGCTCCTGAAACATGACGTTAGCTTAACTAAGCCCTTGTTGAACAGCACACCCCAACTCTCAGGCAGCCCCTCCGGCTGCCTTTTTTCGTTCAGCCTGCCAGGACCCGCTGTGACGGGAAGGCGATCTCCACCAGCGTGCCTTCGTTGGGTGCGGAACTGATCGCGAAAATGGCGCGGTTGGCATCGACCATCGCCTTGGTCAGCGGCAGGCCGAGTCCCGTACCTTCGCCACGCGGCCGAGACCGCGCGGACACCTGACGGAACGGCTTCATGGCTTGGTCCAGCTCGCTCCGGGTCATGCCGACGCCGGTATCGCGCACCCGCAAGACGACGCTGCCGTTTGCCTCATAGGAGGTGGAAACGACGATCTGTCCGCCCGCCGGCGTGAACCGTATCGAGTTCGACAGGATGTTGAGTGCAATCTGCTTGACCGACCGAAGGTCGGCGACGACGTCGGGCACGGCCTGGGACAGGGCGGTGCGGATGATGACGCGCTGGCTGTTGGCCTGCGGCTGGAGGAGCGAGACCGCCTCCGAAACCGCCTCGTTCAGGTCGATGGCGCCGAAATCGAGGTCCATTTCGCCGGCCTCGATCTTCGAGATATCCAGCAGGTCGTTGACGATATCGAGGACATGGCGTCCGGAACGGCCGATGTCGTTGGCATACTCGACATAGCGCGGATGCCCGATCGGGCCGAAGCGCTCGCTCGCCATCATGTCGGAAAAGCCGATGATCGCATTGAGCGGCGTACGGATTTCATGGCTGACGCGCGCGAGGAAGTCGGTCTTGTGTTCGCTAGCGGTCTCCGCTGCGCTCTTGGCGCTGCGCAGTTCGTCCTCGGTACGCTTCCACTGGGTGATATCGCGGATGACCGCGCAATAGCCACTCGAGGAGGTGAGTCGTCCCATCGTCATGAACAGCGGCACGAAGCCGCCGCCGGCTTCGCGTCCGATGACTTCGCGGCCATCGTTAAGCACGCTTGCGACGCCGTGGCCCGCGAGGCCGCCGAGGTAATCGAGAACAGCTCTTTGGCTCTCATGCGCAAACAGCATGACGAAGGGCTTTCCGCGGGTCTCGTCCTCATCGTAGTTGAACAGCGCGCTTGCCGAGCGGTTCATCGAGCGGATGTCGCCTTCAGCGCCGATCACCACGACGCCATCAGTCGCCGTTTCCAGGATCGAGCGCAGTTCTTCGACTTCCACCTGCAGCTTGGCGACCTTCTCCAGCATTCTTTCGAACGAACGAGGCTCTGCGGGCGGCGCAGGGCGCGCGCGAACTGCCGCGTCGCTTGCCGCCGGCATCAACGCCAGCATCAAGGCGCTGCCTTCCTCCCAGCGAATGGACTGCAGCCGCGCCGTGACCGGAACGAGACTATCATCGACCGTTACCAGCATCATCGAGCCGGAGCGGCCGGCACTTCCTTCGAGCTCCGAGCGCTGCAGCAGCGCATCGATGCCACCGACCTCGCTCAGGGCTTCCAGCGACTTGTAGCCGGTCAGTCGCATGAATTCCGGGTTGGCGTGGATCAACTGGTCGCCCGCATGCACGAGCACGGCGACAGGCAGCTGGTCGATGGCAGCCGCGGACAGGCCGGCGCCCATCTTTGCGCGCGGCGGAATGAAGCTTGCCAGCATATCCATCTGGCTGACGGTTTCTTCCAACCCCTCAGTCACACCGTCGTCGGGTGCGGAGGCCGAAGCGACGGTCTCGGGTTCGTCGGCGGCAGGCTGTGCCGCGTCAGCCTCTTTCTGTTCAGGCGAGGCGTCTACCGAATCGTCCTCGAATGCGGAAGATTGATCAGCATACGTACTGGCCTTCGGCGCTTCCGCTGCCGGGATGTCGCGCTTCCCGGTTTCGCTTACCCCGGGCTCGTCGTCGCTGCGCGGCTCGCGAACGCCGAAGGCTTCGAGGCGCTTGGCGATCTCGCGGAAATTTGCCTGCTCGGCGGAGGTGAGCTGCGGCCCGGCGCCGTGGAGCTGTACGATCTTGTCGGTCAGGCGGCGGCTCGGACTTTCGACGATCCGCAAGGCCGGCGGCTCTGCGGGTGGTTTCGGCTTCGTCGGCTCGGGTGTCGCCTCGATGTCAGCTTCGGTGGTTGCGGCCTCTTCTGCCGGCGGCTCGAGAGCCGGGGCACCCGTCTCCGCCACCGTCGGCCCGCTGGTCGCCACCTCATCGGCGAGCGCCGACAACGCCGCGTCTTCAGAGGGTTCGGCCGGCTTGTCGAGCGCTGCCGCGTCGATGCCGTTCGCGCCAAGTGTCAGGCCGAGCGCCAAAGGGTCCTCGGCGGCATCGGACAGACGCACGACACCGAAGCCGCGAAAACCGTCGAATTCCCGGCTTCGGGTGTAGGTGGGCAGGGCCGCGAGGTCGACCGGAACTGCCAGACTCGTTCCTTCGATCGGCCAGTTGATCGTCTTGCCCGACCAGGTATCGCGGCGCGCCAGGGCTTCGCTGATCTTGCCATCGGGATCGAGATTGAAGAGTGCCGAAATATCGCTGAAGGGCGTGCCGACGATGTCAGCCGCATGTGGTCCGACCGCCTCGGCAAATTCGCTCGACACCTCGCTGAACCGTCCCGCCGCGTCGATCTTCCAGACAAATCGCGTCGCGCGGCTGTTTGGATTGAACACGAAGGCACCTGCCTTGGCGGCCTGGGCTGGCTCCGACTGCTCTATCTCAGGGGCGACGGCGGCATCCTGACCGGCGGCTCCGACATGCTCGGTTGCTGGTGCTTCCGCAGAACCGTCTGCAACGGCAGCGGCCACGGCGGGTTCACCCGTCAGGCGTTCCGCCGTTGTCTCTGTTGCGTTCGGTTCTTCGACAGCCTCGTCCGTCGGGGCGGGCAGCGGTTCGGCTTCCTGGCTGACCCCTTGAGCGCCGATCGCCTCCTCGGCGATTGCGGCAGCTTCCCTGGTAATGGCGTCGGCGTCGCCCTCGTGATTGTCCTCCTCGGGAAGCTCTTCCAACTCTTCGATACCGGCAATGGCATCGATCGCGTCGACAAAGCTCGCGACCTGCGGTGCGTCCTTATGGTTAACGGCGGCTGTGGAAAAGTCCTCTGCGGGCGCCTGAGAGTCGATCGGGTCGAGATGCCCGATGACGGTTTCAACGGCGAAAAGGAGATTGAGGACAGGCTCGTCACTGAGTCGTCCGACGGCCGCCGGAAGCAGGCCCTTGCCGGTCGCAACGGGCCGTTTCACCAACCGGTCCGCATGGCCGCCCGCAAGCGTGGTCATGGCCTTGGCGGTCTGCTCCGTGATGCCCAGCGCGGCAAAGCCGGGCGAGGCGGCGATGATCTCGCCGTCGGCGCCGATCACGGCCATGTGCGTATCCGGATCGTCGAGCCCCCTGAGCATCTGTTCGGCGGATGCCTTGATCGCCAGGGCGGTTGTCGCAACCGGCAGGGACAGAAGAACGGCGCGCTCCCCGGAGGAAAGGCGAATCAGTTCGACAGTTGCCTGAACGGCGACACGCTGAAAGCCGCGTGCGATGCGGACCATGAAGTTGCGGCTGTCGCCGACATTCACGAGCTGCCGGGCTGTGGCTTCTAGTTGGCGAAAGGTGATGTCAGCCGCATCTATGCCTTGGTCGAGCAGATCGTAGACCGCCGATTGCCCGAAGAGCTCGGCGCCGGCGCCGTTCGCCCAGAGCGCGCGGCCGAGATCCGCCGACAGCAGCACCATCGCTTCGCCACGCGAAAAGCGTTCCCGTACCCGGGCATGCACGGCGATGTCGATGAACGGGTACTGCACTGCGGGCATGATCGAACCTTCGGCTTCGGTCATCGTGAAAATTAATAGTCTATTAATAACGATAGCCCGGAACGGGGTCCAGAACGGCGTCCGGCTTTCGGCTGGAAAGGTTAACGCATTGTGCGTCGCACAAGTATGTTGCAATGCACAAAAATCTGCGCTATATAATGGACATCTAACCTACGGGGCCATCACGCATGCCGAGGCAAAAGGAGCGCAAACCAATGGCTAACATAAAGATGGACGACGTTTTTTCAATGTCGTCGTTTGATCCTTCCAAGTTCACTGAATCCTTCCGCGACTTCGCGGAAAAGGGCGCACAGCAGTCGCGTGAAGCCTACACCAAGATGAAGAGCGCTGGCGAAGAAGCGAGCAAGACGCTCGAAGCCACGGTTCAGACCGCCCAGGCCGGCGCTGTTGAAATCGGCCACAAGGCGATCGACGCTCTGCGCACGAACGCGGAAAACTCGTTGACCCACATGGAAGCGCTGCTTGCAGTCAAGTCGGTCGCTGAGCTCGTCGAACTCCAGACGTCTTTCCTGCGCAAGCAGGTCGAACTGACGATCGAGCAGGCGAAGACCATGCAGGAAACCTCCAAGCAGGTTGCCGAAAAGCTCGCCAAGCCTTCCAAGGAAGCAGCTGAAAAGGTCATGGCCTCCTTCAAGGCGGCCTGATTCTTTAACAGGACACACGAAGAGGCTGGACCATTGGTCCGGCCTTTTTGTATATTGGGGCGAGATAGGGCTTGAATTAATTTCCAAGTCCTCGTATGTGACCCCCGTCGCGTCGGACGCGACTTGTGCGGTTGTAGCTCAGTTGGTTAGAGCGCAGGTTTGTGGCACCTGAGGTCGGAGGTTCGAGACCCCCCAACCGTACCATTTTCCTTCAAGGAAATCAGCCACTTAGGGGAATTAGGGGAAGCTAAAACCCCTTAAATTCAAGTCTCTCCTACTCGCCATACCGTCACCATACCAAACTCCATATCCCTGCTACTGTCCGCGTTTGTCCACAGAATTGGATTCGTGTGGCCCAAGGGCTGGGCATCGACGGTATGATACCGACCCGATTCGAGCACGGGCGTCTGCAACATTCGAGGCTTCTATTCCGCTCGATCGGCAACTTTTTGCCATGCTTGGTTCGAGATCAGCGTGCTCGCGTACATCGGGACCTTCGATGCACCGTCTATCTTTTTCAGAAGTCCCCTGACAGAATTGACTAGCGCAGTCGGCATCCAAGGGCTGAGGATCACAGCTTCAATCGTTCCCGGATGGAGAGCGAAGTTCTTAAATTCAGCCTTGCGACCCGCGTCCTCGTAGACAATCCGGTATTCGCTCTCAGGCTCGTACGGGTAGCGCTTGATGAACGGAAGATCATCGACCGCCGGCTTGAGCTCGGGGAGCCTGACGATCTCTTCGTAATGTACAGCTCGATGCCGAACACCTTCGTGCCCCTCAACAGCTTTGAGCAGCTTCACAGGATTCATTACAAGGCAAACGCCATCGGCATTGGGTGCGAACACACGCCAGTGATGGTAGGTCTCGGGTGCTTGAGAAAGACAGATCGCAGTCAGCGTCTTGAGCTTTTTCTTCTTCCTGTAGACCTCCATGAAATGACGGTCGTTCCTGTCGTCCCAAGAATCCGGAGGAAGAAGCGTGAGCTGACGGGTCTGAAGGATGTGGATCGCTGCTGCCAGGTTTGTAAACCGTCGAAACTTCCCGTCAGAGCTCTGCGCTTGCGTCATGTGGGCTCCCTCTCAAGGCAGAGATCCTGCATGACAGCTAGAGGCTTCGCAAGACTCCGCTTGACTCCGGAGCGCATGAGAACAAAATAGGAACAAATTCGTTGACGCGGATAAGATTCTATGGAGGCTCTCATGGCTCAGCAGCTCGCTCTCGATATCCCGGACACCGAAACTGGCACCCAGTCGTCCGCCGACGTAGATCTCGCCGTATCTGTACTCACCGCCCACGATGGCGATGCACTCGCCGCGATCCGTGAGTTGCTCGCCGACGCCGATTTCTTGCGTGACCAGCTCTTCATCGCGAGCAGCCTGATGTCGAAGGGCATCGGCCGCGGCTGGAAACCTCAGTACGAGCGGGTGTCGTGAAGCACCGGAAGGGCATCGATCTCGTTCGCGAAGGCGCCGATGTCGGATATACGGTTGGCGATGGCAGCCGTCGCGGATCAGGATCCGAACCGCCCGATGCACCATATCGCATTGAAGTCTGGACAGACGCGCCTGCGGCAGGCGGCGAACTTCTCGAGACGAGATCCAGGTCAACTGTCTTCGCGGTGTCCGTGGCCGCTCTCAAGGCTGCCGTCCGCGAGCGTCCAGGGAAGACTTTGCTTCACCTCAATCAGAGGCATCGCATGACGTGCGAGCGCGCGCCGGATCCGCCAGTCCCGGAGTGTCGGCGGCCGCTCCATCTACGGCGGCGGCCGCGGAAGACACGCTCGATCGATTGCCGGAATGGTATGTGCTGGTCGGCACCTGTCCTGCGTGCCGCAGGAGCGGCCCGATTGAGAGACGAGACGTGATCCGGGTAATGGGTCGGAAGGCTATCCTGTCGGCCATTCCGGCGCGGCTTCGATGCAAAGGGTGCACCAACAAACGAGGCAACAAGCTGACCTGCAAGAAGCTGCCGAGGTGATATCCTGGACTTTTCCATGATGCCGATCGCACTCCATTTACCGTGCCGGCAGATTTGGGGCTCACACCGACTCCGGGTCCGTATAGCGTCAGCCTCCGATCAGTCACGGAGGTATCGCGTTCATGGGCATGACGATTTTTGACTCCAAGAATCCTGCAGGTCGCGCCGGCCTGGAACTGGGTCTTCTCACTGCAGGCATCGTTGGATCGCTCGCCGACGCGCACGCTGCAGGGAAGCAAGCGGCGCAAGAGCGCAAGGAACGGCGCGCTGCGTACGTCTACGCATGTGAACTCGCCGAAGCCCGAGGTCGTGCTGACGATCTTGGACGTGTCGCCATGCGCGCGGTGCGCCATGTCGCATCTCTTGAAGCTGAAGTCCGCCGTCTCCGTGTCGCCCTGCAGCAACGGCAGGCGCATATCGAGCGCATGAAGGGTGCAGCATGAGCATTGTCCATGAGATGTCCGATGAAGGCCTCGTCGCGCAGTTTGGCGACGTCATGCATGAGATGCCAGAGCTCTTCGAAGCCCTGCGCCGATGGGAAATCGAAAGCCGCCCGAGAGCTGTGTCGGGCGGCTTCAATGTGCGAGCTGAATCAATTTCAGTGCAGCGTGGAGGGGGTGTGCTTTGGATTCAAGTTGGGCACTCCCGGAGCAAGGAATAGCTCCCGCTGCACCTGCCGGAATAGTTCGGCAATCTGCTGCCGTTTGGCTTCTTCGATATCTTCCTGGGTCGTAATCGAATAGATCTCGGCCGTTTCCATTTCTGGCTTTGCCTTGGAATACGACGGCCGTACTTCTTTGGCCTCGAGGCTTCGCGCACAGGCGCTCGTAGTCGACATCCCTAGCTTCGCGAGGTCTTCATCGGACAGTCCGAACAGCCAATCTCGTTGCTCCATGTCGAGCGCTGACAGATCCATCTCTGCGCGGCTGGCGACATCCGCCCGAGCGTACGTGCGGACGACCTCCGCCGGCGCCATCTGTTGCCTGATGGCATCGACCGCGGCCTCCTGCTCTTGAGCGAGCTTCTTGGCATCTTCTATGTCGTCCTTGGTCAGGTTTTCGAATCCTTGTGTTGATGGCGGCGTGAGCATACCGAGCCAGCGCAGGAGCGGGGCGAACAAGGCTGCGAGGAGCTGAAAAGCGGCGTTGAGCCATTCGAGCGGATTCAGCAGGCTCCAGAGTGATTTCTTCTTCTTTTCCATGACGACCTCCTTGTCTTGTCGAGACCAGGATCCCGCCGGCGGCCGAAAGCGGCAAATGTGCGAGCTGTCGGATAGAATTCTCATGGACAAATCCGTGTCCAATACGCGCCATTCATGGCTAACTAATTGTTGACAATAGATTTTTTGGAAAACTGCTCTTGCGTTGTGTCCGCATCAGGACACATGATTAGTCATCGGCACACGGCATCCCGCCGCCGATGACAAGGAGCAACAGCATGCACTACGCAGCCTTCAACACATACGCCGACCTCTCTCGTGGCGATCACGGCTTTGCAAATTCATGGGTCATCGTTCGGTTCGTCACAAAAGCAGAACGCGAGGAGTTCCTAGTGGCATTCGACGACAAGAAGGCCAAGGCCGTCACTCGCAAGGAAGCCGAGTGCATCCATGAGAGAAACTACACTTCTGTAGGGGAGAAGCCCCCCGTAGGAGGGCTTTTCAATGGGCGCACGTTTTGGGGTCAGGGCTTCATGGGTGTCGAATGGGAGGAAGTAAAATTCTCCCGTCAAGCCGCCTGACGATGGGGATGTGGCAGTCCCCGAAACCCTCTCCAGAGGGTCGCGGTAGCCAATAATCACAACACGCCGCAGGGAACACGAAAATCGCACCAGGAGGAATGTAATGGAATTACAAATCGAAATCGAAGCTGAGCCATCAAAGGCTCTCTACCAGCTCACCGACAGCGAGATCGTCGCCGCATTTCGCGACGCCGAGGCCTTGCTGTCCTCGCATGGCCTCGACCGTGACGCTGCTGCCAGCGCCCTTGGCCTGTCACCGATCACGCTCAAGGCATACAGCCGCGGTGTCAGCACGGTCGCCCACCGTCGGATCCCAGCGGAAACCTTCGACAGGATCCGGGATCTTGCCGTCGATGCCTACTGGAAGGCGGCCGCGCATCCATATCGCGTCGAACAAGCTGGCAGCGGTGAACGCTTCTATTTGATTCCGAACTGGCATGCCCACGACAGTACCGGATTGGTCCGGTATCGGCATCCTCATCCACTCCGGATCAGGGAAGTCGCCGACAAGCTGGGCGGTCACGTTTCTATCGCATGGTCGGTCGACACCCCGCGGCCAAAACCAGCGCAGCTCGACACGCCTGCATCCCTGCGGAGCCGCTGGAGGATCGGCACGTGGCAGCTACGCGACCAATTCGATTACCTCGGCCGCGCCGCGGCCGAGGCGGATGCGACCCTCTGCAAGATCGCGGACTGCTGCCGTTATAGCCTGTGGTCGTTCTCGACCGAGTACGCACCCTGGCGGACCCAGGTGACGACATCGCAGGTAGAACGTCTGGAGGCCGCCGTCGCTGACATCGAGCGCGGTGACGACATCCAGCCGTTCGAATCCGCAGTCCGCAAAGCCATGGCCGACTTGGAGGATTTCTGATGCAGGTGTTGTCGACCTTCAGCGGTATCTCGGCGGCTTCGGTCGCTTGGAAGCCCCTCGGCTTCGATTTCCGCGGATACTGCGAGCCGGCAGCGGTTCAAGCTCATGTCCTTGCCGCTCGGTGTGGTGCCACGGCGCCGAAATATCTACCGGCAGCGAAGGGTTTCGAGCCGCGCAAATACGAATCCATCCGCGGCGGATCAGTCGTCAATTTCGGCGAAATCACCGCGATCACGGATGATGACCTGCGTGCCCTCGGGCCGATCGATGTCCTCGAGGGCGGGTCACCCTGCCAAGCATTTTCGATCGCCGGACTCCGGAAGGGACTTCTGGACGACCGTGGAAATCTAACCTTGGCATTCGCACGTCTTGCCCTGCGGATGCGTGAAATCAATGGCCTCAGATTCGTAATCTGGGAAAATGTGCGCGGAGTTTTGAGTGACGAAACCAACGGATTCGGATGTTTGCTGGCAGCCCTCGCCGATCGAGGGCGAGGAGATCATGCTTTGGTCCCGCCAGGGTCGAGCTGGCCGTCTTCAGGTCACGTGTTGGCCGGAGACACGGACGACGTTGACGACGTCACCATCGCTTGGAGAACCCTCGACTCTCAACGTTTCGGCATCCCACAACGCCGGGAGCGTGTCTTCCTCATTGCAAGCTTTGATCCAGCCATCGATGCAGGAGCAGTACTCTTTGAGTACGACGGCCAAGTCTGGAATCCTTCGTCGAGCCGAGAAGCGGAAGAAGAAGCTGCCGGCAGCCGTACGGAACGCGCTGGAGAGCTGATCTGGCCGCCCCTCTTGGGCACGCTCAACGCGTCCGGAGCCGGGATGTCGCGCCCGGCAGGACAAGGCAACGAACTCAATTTCGTTCTCGTCTTCAGCGACGGCACCGTCCGCCGCCCGACACCGCTCGAATGCGAGCGGGCACAAGGATTCCCGGATGACTGGACGAATGTC
Source organism: Hyphomicrobiales bacterium (assembly GCA_900466985.1). Taxonomy (GTDB): domain Bacteria; phylum Pseudomonadota; class Alphaproteobacteria; order Rhizobiales; family Rhizobiaceae; genus Rhizobium. The sequence goes on along the minus strand of UBOA01000005.1, from coordinate 267,185 downwards.
GAAATCGGTGGCCGTAAGGCGCTCGATATCGAAAGGTATCGAGGCATCGGGAACAGCATGAGCGTGCCCGTGATGGAGTTTGTGGGCTACCGGCTGCGCCAGGCCGTTGCCGCCGCAGAGCAGGAAAGGATTGCAGCATGCGCGTGATGAAAGACACTACCGTCGAGACAACGGCTCGGAAATTGTTCAAAGCGTGCGGTGCTTCATGGACCTCCGATCAATTCTACAATCGCCACCATTGGGACTCGGTGGTGCGAGCATGGGCTGCGGGAGCCACGCGCTCGCTCACCGACGAGGACAGGCACGCGATCGTAGATCGGTTGGAATCGATTGATTACTTCTGGATGGCTGACGAGCGCGGCGTCGACTACGACCCGCCAGAGCAGGATGTAGCGTGATGCGAGGATCCAAAAAGTTCGCGGCAAAACAGGCCGCATACGAAGAAACCATGGCAGCGCAGCCGACGAAGCCGAAGGTGTCGAAAGCTCGATGGATCAAGCATTCCTGGGACGAGAAGACCGACACACTGCGCACTCAATGGCAGCCAGGATTCTTTCCAAGGGCTATCCCGGCATGGCACCGAGAAGGATCGATCGACGAGATCGAACAGCGCGAGAACGCCGGACAGCGGGAGATGTTTTGATGACGAGGAAGAACCATTTTGCCGCGAGGCTCGAGCGCGCTGAACAGTGGCAACGCTTGCGAGAGCAGGAGCAACAAGAGCCAGAGGAATCCGAAGACCGATGGCAGCGGACGAAGCGGATTTGGGATTGCATTGAAAAGCAAATGGACGAGCGGAAATGAATGAGGCCGGGATCATCTCCCGGCCTCTTCTCTTACGGCTTCCAGCCGCAGATCTTCGCTCCCGTCCGACTATGCTCGAGGAGCTGCCGCGCGGTTCCGGACGACATCGTCTCGACATCCTCCGCCGTCGGCCGTATCGGCCTGTTCGGCGCGCACCAGTCAGTCGTCGTGGCGCACCCAGCGAGCAAGCTCATCACGGACATCATCATCAGGAAGCTTCGAAACCTGGTCATTGATCTTCTCCCGCTCGGCAGAGGCCGCCAGTGTTTCCTTGGCTCTCTCCGCGCGTTCGGTAGCGCGATCGGACTCCCGGATGCGCCAGTAAGCGAGCCCGCCGGCTGCGGCGATGGCGCCCCATTTCGCAACGACCTGGCCGATCGACGACGTGAGCCAAGTCAGGATGACGATCAGCATGGATCCGACTTTCCGCTTCTGCGGGGGAGATCGTCGCGCTTGTCGTAGGCGAACCACGCCAGGTTGATGAGGATCACCGCCCCGGAAGCGAGCGTTTCGACATCCGACGGCTCCTGCGGCGACGGCCGCGTAGGCAGCGGCGCGCTCTTTATTCACGCGGCTGCGGTGGATCAGATAGATGGCCAGCACGTAGACCGAAGGCGGCTACGATCAAAAGGACGGATTCAAGTCCTGCAAGATTCGACAGATCGGTCGTCTGCGTTGCCGTCCCTGCGGATCCTGCTGCGCCGGCTCCGGACGCGGCTGCAGCATTCTTCACGGTCTGGCTGATGGCTGCGGCGAGTCGGATTCCGACTTGAGAGCAATCGGCAGCGACTTCGCCGAGATCCCACGAGCTTCCATCGCCATTGAGACGGATTCCGCTTTCACTCGGGCGACACGGCTTGTCCACGCAAGGGAATCGTCGGTTGGCGGAAAATGTGTTCAGGATTATGAATGGGTTCAGCGTGGACGGGGACCGAATCGGAGTGCAGCAGACTTCTTCAGAATCTTATCCTGCGATCTTTGTCCGGACGCTCCGAACGGAGCTTGCGTTAGCGATATCCAATTTCTCTGCGAATAAGGTTCCGGACCTCTGTTCGCGGTTGGGCCTGCGGGACGGAGATCGCGACGAATCCTTTAAGTCCAAATTCGCCTACGCCGAACGGCGCCTGGTCGAGAGGTCCGCCGCCGACTTGATTCCGATCGCCGCACGACTTCTGGAAGAAGTCGATAGCTACAGCTTGTCCGAAGCAAAATCGAAACTCGAGGAGTACGGGAAGCCGTCCGTCTCAGAACTCACCCGGAAGCGCGTGCTCGCAATCTTCGATACGAAAATGCTGACAACCGAGCATGACCACATGGACTTCCTTCGGCGCATCTGGCCGCTTAGCGAGATGCCGTCAATCTTCTCGCAGACTTACGATGGCAGGACGCTCGAAGATGATCTGATTCAGGCGACGGTGCGCAACAATGACTGGGAGGACAGGGAGATCCTTGAGCGCGTCGGACTTTTGATGTGCTCGCAGAGGCAGTTCTTCCGCTTCCTCGAAGGCGTGACGAGCCCGCTAGCCCAGTCTGCGGAGGCGCAAGCAGAGCTAGTCTCTGCCATCAATGACCTCATCCGGCATGACGGCTTCCGGTTGACCATCGCACGCATGATGTCGGGCAGTCCGGTGTATGCGGTACAAGCGGCCGCTATCGGTAGCCCTGCGGATACGGGGATCTCGCAAGCACTGGCAGCCTATGATGCCGACACTATTCATGCTCGCTGGGCGCAAGCCCTCGACCGCCGCGACACGAATCCGGAGGGGGCGATCACGCTCGCAAGGACGCTGCTTGAGGACGTCTGCAAGTGGATCATCGTCGAAGCCGGCGAGGAGTACGAGGAGAAAGACGATCTTCCTCAGCTATACAAGCGGCTGGCCAAGATCCTGAAGCTCGCGCCCGATGACCACACCGAGGTAGTGTTCAAGCAGATTTTGGGTAGCTGCCAGTCAGTCGTCGAGGCACTAGGCTCTCTCCGGAACAAGATATCCGACGCTCACAGTCGAGGCCCGCGCCGCGTGCGTCCGGCTGCGCGACACGCACAGCTTGCGGTCAATCTCTCAGGTGCAATGGCGACCTTCCTCGTCGACACCTGGAATGCGCGGAAGTCCGAGCAGCCAGCCTCGTCGATCGCATAGACGCTGCCAGCCGTGACGAAGAGGTCGAGATCGACGCAGTTGCCCGTCGCACGCGCGAACAGATCCAGGACGCGGCGCGCGTTGGTCGATAGACTGCGATGTCGAAGGTTTTGCGGGCATTCCGGCTCGTCTTAGAGTTATCTGACGAGGAGCGTTGCCTGGTCTCCTGCAAGATTCGAGACGAGGAATGCAGAAAAATGAAGGCCCCCGGAGTACGGGGGCTTCAGGTAGCTATTCGTCCACTTCCTCGACGGGAAGCAGATTGCCGTGCTCATCGACACCAGCGACCCAACGGAGGAATTCCGTCCAGTCGTCGGAGTTCATGTATGCGATGAGATCGCCGCGCGTCTTCAAGCCCTCTTCCGCAAGGCCGATCCACTCGATGACCTCGTCATCACCGAGATCAAGCGGCAGGCATACCGACCACTTGCCACGGCCATCCTGGCAGACGGCCAAAGCGAAATTCGGGCGGCGGTCGAACGGCAGGGGCTCATCCATGCGATCGCGGTAGTGGTCAACCAGATAGCTGGCAAACGCATCACTGGCGTCACAGATCTCTTTATATCCCGGGACGCTGATCATGCTGCAACTCCGGATTTCGTTTTCTTGTCACGGCTTTCCGCAAGCATGAGGAGCGACCGCACGAAGCCTGTGGAACGGAAGCAGGTCTGCCACTGCTCTTCGGTGAAGCAGAAGCCAATCTGCTGCAGCGTCGGCTTGTCGATCGGCACGCCGTCGAGGTCGAGTCCATGATCGAACGGCACCAAGATGGCATCCGGCGGAACGACACTCGGGCAATCCGCACGCTTGCGGTCGCCGAAGCCGAGTTTTGCCTGCGGATTGCCATCGTCAATGTCTACCCAGATCGCGAGTGTCGTACGCGGCGGGGCTGCCTCGGAGAACTGGTGACGGATCAGCAGATCGTGGCCGAGGAGCTTGATGTCGATTGCGAGGGACTCGCCCAGAGCCATCACAGCGTCGTCGGAGTAGCTGGGGGCCATAGTAGCGTTCATAGCGTCAAGGAAGCTGAAGGCTTTGAGAAGCGCGCTCATGCCGATGCCTCCTTCGACGAACGAGTATCGAGCGGATCCGGCATCGTCAGGACGTTACGGATGAAGCGCTCGAAAGCCTCTCCGCTGATGCGCTCGATGCTGGTCTTGCCCGCCTTGACGTCGGTGGTGACGTAGTAGCGGTCACCGGCGAAGGTGACGAAGTCTGCAAGGTACACTGTACTAGCCCTTTCTACTGTTGAGTACCAGCCAAGGGAACCGGACATCATCGATCAAGTCAACGCGTTTTGACGGGTGGTTAAGCGATAATAAGTATTTATGTTCAGTAACTTGGTCTGTGTTGCCCTTCCGCATTCATGGAAAAATCCGTTAGTTTTTGGGGACTCGTAAACACGTTTTGCTGTTACCCAGCCGGCATGATCGAGCCAGGATCCGAAGCGCCTCTGCCGTCTGATTTCTCCAGCTCGGCCTCGGCCTTCGTGCCCTGCAGGGGGGCATCCCGTCGAGGCCGGCGTCGACATCGTACCGGAGGCCGACACTTATGCCCCGCTGCTGATCCGAGCCCCTCGTCGATGTCTTCTGCGTCATCACCGAACATGGTGGCGACGCGCTCGCGGCTGGGAACGCCGATCCGGATTCGCCATCGAAATCATGCCGGCGTGGAACGCGTGGATCGTCGGCATCGTGCTCGGCGCCCCTGCTATCGCCGCGCTCTCGGCGTTCGCGGAGTAGGAAGAGTGGGTGGTTCTCGGTCTTTGGCTGATCGTCTCGCCCCGGCTGCTTAAATTCGCGGCGAACATGAACACGATGTGGACCCACGTGGTCCTCGGCGTTCTAGTAACCGCCGTGTCAGTCTGGGCACTCTGGGACTATCGGCGGAATCCCATGCACATGTATGATCGAAGAAAAGGATGGAGTAGGGCCCGCCGCCTCAGCGCGGACCCTTCCGGATTGGCGATGCGGATCGATGCGCCGATCGCGCAGCAACGGGGATTGAATGGGAGAGCTTGCCGGCGATATTAACGAAAATTAGGGGGTGGCGACTCTGTCGTCTATGACCGTGTAGTTCAGTTTCTGTCGGGTTGCGTAGGCAATGGCGGCATCGCGGGTTGGGAAATGCAGTTCAACCTGAGTCAGCGTGTCACTCCCGCCAGTATAGCCCATCAGATAGTCGATGATGGGTGGGGCTTGCCGTTCAAATACCAGCATCCAAGGTCGCCCTGAGACGCGCGCCGAAGTCGTCACGGAGCGTGACGGGCGAAAAATACGAACTACGGGATTAATGTTTGGTCGTGGGCAGTTGATGCCAGGCGCGAGGGGCCGGCTGGTGCTGACGTGCTCCACGAACTTCCGGTCAGCACGACCGGATCGTCTGTCTCGTGCAAGGGGTTCCGTCATCGACGTCATCGGTTTTTGCCCAAGCGCACGCCAGCCGGGCGCGTCCGCACCCGGCTGGCGTGCGGTGGCCGTTATTATTTGGTGCTGTCGATGGTGATCCGCTTGACGTTGGCCCGCGCCTTTTCGGTCTTCGGCAGCGTCACTGCGAGGAGACCGTTCTTGAACGTTGCGGCGACCTTATCCTCATCGATCTGGCGGCCAAGAGCCAGCCGCCGTTCGAAGCGCCCGTAGTAGCGCTCGCTGAACCGGCGGTCCTTGTCCTCAGTTTCCGATTTTTTCTCGCCGCGAAGCGTAAGCATGCCGTCCTCAACCAGCACGTCGATGTCGTCTGGATCGATGCCCGGAACCTCCGCTATCACGCGTATCTCGTTGTCATTCTCTTCGATCTCCACATGCGGCCACGTGCCATTGAAAGGCGCCGTGCCACCGAACAACGACGGCGGGCCGAAGCCGCGGAAGACTTCGTCGAACAGACGGTTGACGTTGCGGTGCAGCGACAGGAATGGATCCATGTCATCACCGCGATAGGTGCTCGGGAGCTGGCTGCTGCCACGGCTCCACGGGATCAGGTCACGTACACTCATGGCTGTCATCCTTTCTTCCGTTTCTTTCTCTCCTTTTTGGTCCAAACAGGCGAGGGTCGAACAGTGCGCGCCGTATTAGACTGCTTTGTCGCCTTCGATCTGCTTCGAAGCTGCCTTCGTCATCTCGGATTTGATGGCGATCCGACGTGGTTTCATCTCCTCAGGTATTTCCTTCTTGAGATCGATGACGAGTAGCCCGTTTTCGAGCTTTGCGCCCTCGACGAGGACGTGATCGGCGAGCTCAAACCGGCGCACAAACGGCCTTAGAGCGAGGCCTTGATGGAGGTGCTGTACCTCCTCGTTCTCCGGTTTCGTGCCGTTGACCACCAGCATGTTCGCCTCGTGGGTGATTGTCAGTTCGTCCTCGGCGAAGCCCGCCACCGCGATGGCGATGCGGTACGCATCTTCGCCAAGCTTGACGATGTCATAGGGCGGCCAGTTGTCAGCGTTGAGGCTGGCGTTTTCGAGCAGGTCGAAAATGCGGTCGAAGCCGATGCTCGACCTGTAGAAGGGGGAAAAGTCGAGGTTTGTTCTCATAGCTACATCCTCCGTAGAGCAACATAGGTACGAGGGAGCGCCAAGAAGCTTGGGCTCCCTGACTGGTGCCGACCCACCTGGGCGTCGACAAGAATGAGGTGGGGATTACGTTGCCTTCCGTCAAGAGGCCGCGAATGGCATCGGCGAGAAATAGTCCTATGAATTCATGCCGGTAGCACTCGATAGGCCAGAGTGCTAAAAAATTTCAGCTTGCCTCTTGAAACTCCAAAAATCATAAACCAGATCGATTTACGCGCGATGGCGAAAGGATCGCGCGCCCCGCGTCGGCTTCGCTCCGAATGCGGCGCGGAGGAAATCTTGAAAAATCTGTTTGTCCATGAGGAGAGCGACATGACGTTCCGTCCCTTGCATGACCGAATCCTGGTTCGCCGCATCGAGGCCGAAGAAAAGACGGCCGGCGGCATCATCATCCCAGACACTGCGAAGGAAAAGCCACAGGAAGGTGAGGTCGTTGCCGCCGGACTTGGTGCGCGCGACGACAGCGGACAGTTGCGACCGCTCGATGTGAAAGTGGGTGATCGCATTCTGTTCGGCAAATGGTCGGGCACCGAGATCAAGCTCAATGGCGAGGATCTCCTGATCATGAAGGAATCTGACGTGATGGGCGTGATCGAGGTCGATGCCGCAGCGAGAAACGCAGCTTAGTGTCGATCCCCCTGCTAACAAGCAATGCTGCCTCAGGAAGGAGTAGAAAAATGGCTGCCAAGGAAGTGAAATTCCATTCCGACGCCCGCGAGAAGATGCTGCGCGGCGTCGACATCCTCGCCAATGCCGTCAAGGTCACGCTCGGCCCGAAGGGCCGTAACGTGGTGATCGACAAGTCCTACGGCGCGCCCCGGATCACCAAGGACGGCGTCACTGTCGCCAAGGAGATCGAGCTTGAGGACAAGTTCGAAAACATGGGCGCGCAGATGGTGCGGGAGGTTGCCTCGAAGACCAGCGACATCGCTGGTGACGGCACCACCACCGCGACAGTTCTCGCCCAGGCGATCGTCAAGGAAGGTGCGAAGGCTGTGGCGTCGGGCATGAACCCGATGGACCTGAAGCGCGGTATCGACAAAGCAGTCGAAGCTGTGGTCGAGGAACTGCGGCGGAACGCCCGTAAAGTTACCAGGAACGATGAGATCGCCCAGGTTGGCACCATCTCGGCCAATGGCGATACCGAGATTGGCCGCTTCCTCGCAGAAGCGATGGAAAAGGTCGGCAACGAAGGGGTGATCACCGTCGAGGAAGCCAAGACCGCGGTGACGGAGCTGGAAGTCGTCGAAGGCATGCAGTTCGACCGTGGTTATCTCTCGCCGTATTTTGTCACCAACCCAGAGAAGATGCGGGTTGAGCTCGAGGAACCCTACCTCCTGATTCACGAAAAGAAGCTTTCGAACCTGCAGGCGTTGCTGCCGGTCCTGGAGGCCGTGGTTCAGTCCGGGAAGCCTTTGCTTATCATTGCCGAGGACGTCGAAGGCGAGGCGCTGGCGACGCTCGTCGTCAACAAGCTGCGCGGCGGCCTGAAGGTGGCTGCCGTCAAGGCTCCAGGATTCGGCGACCGCCGCAAGGCGATGCTGGAGGACATAGCGATCCTGACAGGCGGGACCGCGGTTTCTGAGGACCTCGGCATCAAGCTCGAGAATGTGACCCTCAACATGCTTGGCGGCGCCAAGAAGGTCGTCGTCGAGAAGGAAAACACGACAATCGTCGACGGCGCAGGTTCAAAGACGGAGATCCAGGGCCGCGTCGCCCAAATCAGGGCGCAGATCGAGGAAACCACGTCGAACTACGATCGCGAAAAGCTGCAGGAGCGGCTGGCCAAGCTTGCCGGCGGCGTAGCCGTCATCCGCGTCGGCGGTTCGACCGAGGTCGAGGTGAAGGAACGCAAGGACCGTGTCGACGACGCCATGCATGCCACGCGCGCGGCCGTCGAGGAGGGCGTGCTGCCCGGCGGTGGCGTCGCGTTGCTGAGAGCCGTCAAAGCACTGGACAGCGTTCAGACCGAAAATGCCGACCAGAGACATGGCATCGACATCGTCCGCCGCGCAATCGAGGCGCCGGTGCGCCAGATCGCCGAGAATGCAGGTGCCGAGGGCTCGATCATCGTCGGCAAGCTGCGTGAGAAGACAGATTTTGGCTATGGCTGGAACGCCCAGACCAACGAGTTCGGTGATCTCTACGACCAGGGCGTGATCGACCCGGTCAAGGTCGTTCGCACCGCGCTGCAGGACGCCGCTTCGATCGCCGGCCTACTGATTACCACCGAGGCAATGGTCGCCGAGAAACCGAAGAAGGATGTACCGCTCCCGCCGATGTCGGCAGGCGGCATGGACTTCTAATTGAACGACAAGTCCGCGACCTTTCAGGGCGTGGTCGGTAGATCTGTGAAATAAGACATGCGTTGCTCCTGACTGGATGCGGCGTTTTCTGTCGCGACCGTCGCGGAACGCGCGGTGGCCTTAGAGAGTGCCGGGAGCACGACCGTGCTTGATCTGTTTCGTGGCGGGTTGAAACCCTCCACGATGATCCAGTCGGTGGTTTCCCGACGCCCGACCTTGGGAACGATGGAACACGATTGCCTTAGACATCCAGTCACAATCCCTGCGGATCTCGGATTTCCGGCGGCCGCTATCGAAGCGATAGCAAGCCATCGCGCTTAATGCCTCGGAGCAGCCCTTGCGAGCGTTGATTTCGAGAACGCTCCCTGGACGTTTGTCGCCTTCTCGCATCGGGCCATGTCCTCGCACGCGCCTTTGCGCCTAACTCCCGTTCGCGAGCCGGAGTCAGTAAACGTGCCAGCACTCCGTAAAGGGAGAGCCTAGCGGCGGCGAACAGCGCTCGCTTGATCAAGCCATCAAGCGGCTGGGGAAGTCGACGAGACAGACGGCCCCAGAGCGTCGTCCGTCAGGTGGCGTAGCGCCGATCGAGTTCTCGGAGGGCAGACCGAACCTCATCGATCGAAACTGGCTCCGGTGTTCCTGGAACATGACGGAGGGACGGTTTCGAATCGATCGCGTAAAAGTCCGAAGCCCATGCCGCGAGGATCGTTCGCTTATCGTCGACAGAAAGTGCTGGCGCCATTACCACATCGATTGGCCGTCGAAACAGCAGCCCTTGCGGCGCTAGAACTGTTGGCCCGATCGCCATGGCATGGCTGGCAGCCTGCTCCAACATCTTGTCCATCATCGATTTACCTCAGCGTACGTGCGGATCCCTGTCCCGGCGAAGGCGAGACGCAACGAGGAGATTGGTTTCCGGCGCCAGCAGATCGTGCTTTTCAGCAAAGGCGGCAAATAGGCCGCGAGCGGTCTCCGCTTCGATTTCACCGCGCAGCGCAGCTCCACACGCCTTAAGCGCAACTGAGTGTGCGTTATCTCTGAGCGCCGCCGGCCACTCGACGAGATACCGGTAGGCGTCCATCGCGCTGCGAACCTCCGCCGGAAAACCGAGGCCGACAAGAATAGAAACAGGCTCTTTGAACATATCGGGTTTCATTTCGCTCTCCTTCCCAACCCGCGATGTTGTTGACGGGCGCCGCCGCAGCGACGCCCTCCTTGATGGGCTCTGCTTAAGCGGCCTTTTGCGCTTCGATCTGCGCGGGAGAAGCCGACGGCTCAACACTTGAAGCGGTCTCGATCAAGACTTTCCGCGGCTTCATTTCCTCCGGGACCTCACGAACGAGATTCACGGACAGCAGACCGTTCTTTAGATCCGCTCCGTTCACCCTGACATGGTCGGCGAGCTCGAACCGGTGTTCGAACGGCCGGCCGGCTATGCCGCGATGAAGGTAGGCTTCGGTAGCCGCCTCCTGCTTCTTGCCGGTCACGGTCAGAAGGTTGGACTGGAATGTTATGTCGAGATCGTCTTGGGCGAAACCTGCCACCGCTATCGAGATCCGATAGCCGTCATCGCCAGTCTTCACAATGTCATAGGGCGGCCAGTCGCTGATCGAGCGGGCCCGCTGAGCATTTTCGAGTAGATTGAAGACCCGATCGAAACCGACGCTGGATCGGAACAGCGGTGCATAGTCGTAGGATGTTGCCATAGCCATATCCTCCTTGAAGCAACATGGGTACGGGAGCGCCGAAAGATGGCGCTTCCAGCAGGCCAGCCATCCTCAGCGGCTGACAGCTTTCGATTTGGTTTTTGAGAATTTCGGATTCAAGAGCTGCGGCTGAGAAAAATTAGCGTGTTTCAGTCCTGGCGAACCACTCACTCGAGCTCATAGCTTGCAGCTATATTCTGTATATCGCGCAGGCCTTCACATAAGGCGGGAGCAGATTGCCGCCGTCGGTCCCACCACGGAATTCAAAGCCGACAATCAAACGTGGGCGGCGCAGAACGACAACGTTGCTCTTCAACGGCACATTCAGAGATCTGGTCGTCAGGCCATCTCTGGTGCTCCGATGCAGCAGCGATTGAAATCCTCCTCGATGGCGACTGTTCACTATCGTACACCCCCAGGGAAGCCGAGACCGGCGGGATTTGTCCGTATCAGATTACCGTGCTTGTTTCCTCTGGAGCGGAGTGCCCTTATCGACGACGTGTGGGTTCGGATACATTCGAAACTTGGCCGCCTGCCATTCATCTAGCAGCCATATCCATTTACGATCTCCGGCCTCCGCTGGTCCGCGCTCCGGCCGCCCAGGGCCGTGGTGGAGGTGACCGATCGCAAGCGCCATATGACCGGTCGGGTCGATCGCGCCGGGGGGCAGTGGCCAGCAAACGCTATTCATCCTGCTCTTCCTCGTCGGCGGACAGCAGATCAACGAGCGCGGCAACTCTCCCTGTCGGCAGACGCAGGCCTTCACCCAACAAGACTTCGTCGTTGCTGGCCCACGCAAATGCCTCGGCAAGTTCAGCCTGCGTAGCGCCTGTCGCGATGACCTCGGCCACCAGCGTTTCGTCGACAGGTCCAAGGACGGCAATGACGTCGTCTGAGGTCATTGTCATAGCCATTTGCTCCTCTCTCTACCTCGGCTCAAATATGGTGGCGCCTCGAGAAAATTCAATTTTTTCACCGAGAAAATCCACTCTCCTTGAAACATTAACTCACTGAATTATTTTAATATTAGTCGATTTCCCGATGGGGATCGACACAAGTCCGGGAGACGCCGGCCGCTCTTGGCGTCGCCTTGTATCCATGTTGCTTATAAGGAGGATATGGCTATGGCTATGAGGACGAACCTCGATTTCTCACCCTTATTCGGTCGAGCATCGGAATGTTGAACGCGCGCGGGGCTGATCGAAGCGAAGGCGGCAAACTTGGTGTTCGGCCATAGGCCGTAGTCACTCCAGGAGGCCTCGGCTTCTCAGCCGGGACGGCAGCCACGTGGGCGAACGTGACTGCCGGCTTTGGCGTCGCGATCCCCGCCGCAGCCAGCATCCGGTTCAGTCATAGTCATTCGTTGTCGACTGCCACATGGGACGCAGATCATGTCGATAGATATCGCGACCGTCAGGTATGTTGCGCACCTTGCCAGCCTAGCACTCACTGAAGACGAGGCCGAAAAAATGTGCGGCGAGCTTAACGAGATTCTGACCTTTATAGAGCAACTTTCGGAGATTGATGTCCAAGGCGTCCCTCCGATGAATTCGGTTGTGCCAGCAACCATTAAAATGCGCCAGGACGTCGTGACTGAAGGCAACAATGCCGACGAGATCGTTGCGAATGCACCGCTCAGTGAAAGCAACTTCTTCCTGGTCCCCAAGATTCTCGAATGAGCGCCGGCCATCTCGGGCTTTGGAGAACTTAGCGGCTGGCGATCGGCGTCGCGCGATCCTGATTGCCTCTGCCAGGTGCGCAAGCGGCAACCTTCCAATACGGCACTCCCGAGGCTACATGGCCGCTGAGCTGTCAATCAGCTTTGAGCCCATCTACCTACGCGCCCAATTAGCTTAGCGGGTCGCCGACGTGAGGTGTCGCGTCCGACACAGTTCTGGGGGAGATCGTCGAGGCGGTGAAAGGATACCCCGCGCCTCCGCTGTCATTGTGTATGGAAGGGATGAGGTGACGATCTGTTCGCTCGGATGGTCAGTCGGCGTCGACGATGTGACAGGTTTTGAGGTCTTGAAATTCACTCTGTCGGCACCGATATTTTCTTTACTTCTTTTTCATCCGGTTTGAATGCGAAAGGAGGACATCATGCTTCACCCGGAACTGGTTTGGATGACGCCCGTCGCCGTCCGCATGAAGGATGGGGGCTCCCAGGTCTTCGCTTCTGTCAACGACGCGCTCGACTTTCTGGAAGGGGATTGGGCCATATATCGAGGCCGGAATTACAATCGGGCGGTTCAAACGTGCCGCCGTGCACTAAACCGAATGACGCCAGTCACCATCGCGCGCGAAGCGTTCATCGACGCCTGCCGCGATGCGGGATTGTCAACGGGCGCAGATGGACCGCTCGGGACGAAGACCGGCGCTGGCGGTCAACACTCGCTTGCCTAGAATGGCTGGGTTGGGGCACCTCTTAGTGCCCCAACCTTCGAACGTTCGCTGCGCGGGGCACCTTAGGCAATTCGGCTGCATTATGTTTACGCTGCCTTGATCTCCTGCGGCGGGCCACCTCGATCACGACGCGCAACGTTGCGCCATCGACGATCCTCAAGGTCGTCAGCTTATCGAAATCCAGCCCCCTTGCCGAAGCGCTGGGCGAACTCGGCCGCATTGAGCCCACCAGGTTGATAATCGTATGGAATACAAAACCGTCGTTGCGTCGGCGCTGTCCGGCTGCGCCCAACGCGGGCCGGTATAGCGATACGCGGATTGGGTCCAGGTCAAATTTGCGAGCTTTGAGCTCCTTGCACGTCCCTGGCTGTCATAACCCCAATCATGTCGATCACTTGCCTATTCTGTTCGTTGACCTCCTCATACCCATGCTGCGGCGGTGTTCAATTGCGCTCAGGCAACCACCGCCGAATTCCTATACCGACGGTTCGAGCCGTTGACTTGCGGCGGCAACTTCATTGATGCGGTCTCGTGATCCATCTGCCACCTAAGCATACAAGGGAGACAAGAATCGCTATGGCCCCTGCCGCGAGATGTGAGGTGGCAGGGTCAGCGTTGTTCGAAAAGTCCAGGAGCCATGGCGCTGCGAAGATCCAGACGCCGATCGACAGACATGCCAGATTTAGCTTTGGCCAGATGTCCGTTGCAGCAGCGACGGCGAGAACCGTCAATGCCAGCCCACCGATCCATGCGTTGATTGATGCGAGCAAAGACCCTTCGTAGCTCAGAACCCACGGGCAGACAAACAATACCGCTCCTGCGACGGCATTCACCGTGTTGAGTTTTGGTAAAAGAGAAACCCGTTCTTCGACCTTCCACATCCTGAGACCTTTCGACCTGGCTATGGCGCGAGAAGATCTGGTGTGGCGGGTTTCCCAAGACAAGACGGCGGCTGACATCGATTTTGTAAGATCGCGTGTATGCTTGGAACTATGTGCCACTCCTTCCGCCGACCGCTCCAAACCTCCATAGACATCCTATCTCGGCAAGGCTTCCGGGGGGCTCGGGTGCATCGGAACGCCTCGCGGCGAGGAGAGGCTGTCTGATTCCATACGAAAGCTGGTCATGGATCCTATCGCTCTGCTGCCGCGCCATGCCCCTTCGAGCCGTTAACCGAAAGCTCTCCGGAGATCTGTCGCCGAATGCGATGGCCGCCTTTCTGAAGTCGTCGACCAGCCGGATCCGCATGCGGGCGTAATCCGCCTCGGAGCCACATCGGCTGCCGAAGTCCGAGGCATTGGGCTGAGGGGCTGGCTCTCCGAGACCCCCGCGGCGTATAGGTGGTCTTGAACCGCCTGATAGTGCCCACCCGCTAGCCCTTGCACGCGCCCGTCTCCAATCCTAAATTTTTGTTATTTGTCGTTGGTAGGAAAAGGAGGAAAAAATGCCGACGTCAGATATCCTTTGGAGTAGTCCCGTAAATGTTCGGCTTCCGAATGGTACTGAGAAGTCGTTCCAAAGTATCCACGACACCTTGGACTTTCTTGAAAACGAATGGCCCAAGGTACACGGTGCGTATCACGACGCAGCAGTAGCGAGCTGCCGAAATGCCCTCGGGCGACAAACTCCTCCCGCGGTCAGCAAAGAGCTCTTCCTCGCGGCATGCCTGGAGGCAGGCCTTGCGGTTCGAGGCGGTAGCAGGCGAGCGAGCGGCCAACGCTTATCAGAAACCGCTCACCGACATTTCTGAACCCGACAAAGCTGGAACAAATGACCGGCAACCGCACTTATCGGTAAGAGGCCATTCGCCTCGACCTTTCCTAAGTCCAAATGCGTGCCCCGCTGTTCTCGCGGGGCCATTTTGGCGATGGCAAAGAGATGTTCTTCATGGAGGATGTTGTGATGCCTCGCAAACACTTCAGTCGCCACGATGAGCCCCTGAATTCCGACGACTTACGCAAATGCCAGGCAGTTTTGAATGCGATCTGCGGCGATTCCGGAATAGAACCGGGCTCCGAGGAGGCAGATCGCATAGCCGCAATTACCATCGAGCTTTATCAACAGGGGTGCGTGACGTTAGGCACCTGGAGCACATCGTTGATGCCGCGCGCGGCCTCGATCTCCGCGCAGATGGAACCAAGGCGTAGCTTACCGCGTTTTGAGCTTCGCTCACGGCCTTCGGGACGTGACCACCTAAGGAGCCCTGACCTTGCCCCGCCGAACACGCGGGGCTCTTTTCCACACCGACATCCGAAGTTTAGCACGCTCGCATGACCGTCATAGGTGCGAGGAAGCATCGGCGGTTGAATTCAACCTGGCCGGTTGGTCGCGATCCGATCTGACGCTCCAGATCCGATGAAAATCGCATGCTTCGTCTCCGTTTCGTAACAGTCTGAAGGTGGCGCAATTTTTTGCCGCCATCAACGAATTTTTGAACGCCCAAGGCCAGGTTCTTGTTTCTTTCCAGCATGTTAGCACCCGCCTCTGAATAGTGCTAATTTTTGTTTTGACCTCTTGAAATCGAAAAATCGCAAAACCAGATAATTTCGCGCAAAACGCTCGAGCGAGGTTTTGCACCCGCCCGGACTGGTCATCCGGTCCGGCCAGGGGAACAACGTCATCATTGTTTGTCCATCGGAGGAAAACATGTCGTTCCGACCGCTTCATGATCGCATTCTTGTCCGCCGGGTTGAGTCCGAAGAGAAAACCAAGGGCGGCATCATCATTCCAGATACCGCCAAGGAAAAACCGCAGGAAGGCGAGGTCATCGCCGTTGGCCCTGGCGCGCGCAACGATGCCGGCCAGATCCAGGCGCTCGACGTCAAGGCCGGTGATCGCATCCTGTTCGGCAAGTGGTCCAGCACCGAGATCAAGATCAACGGCGAGGACCTGCTGATCATGAAAGAAAGCGATGTCATGGGCATCATCGAAGCCCCGGCAGAGCAGAAGCAAGCCGCCTGAAGGCCAATCCATCATTAATTAGCTGCCTATTGAGGAGTTAAAGAAATGGCTGTGAAAGAAGTCAAGTTCCACACCGATGCCCGTGAACGCATGCTGCGTGGGGTCGATGTGCTCGCCAATGCTGTGAAGGTGACACTTGGGCCGAAAGGCCGCAACGTCGTGATCGAAAAGTCCTTCGGCGCGCCGCGTATAACCAAGGACGGCGTTTCGGTCGCCAAGGAAATCGACCTGGAAGACAAATTCGAAAACATGGGCGCCCAGATGCTGCGCGAGGTGGCATCCAAGACCAACGATCTCGCTGGCGACGGCACAACGACCGCGACGGTGCTTGCCCAGGCAATCGTCAAGGAAGGCGCCAAGGCGGTGGCGTCGGGCATGAACCCGATGGACCTGAAGCGCGGCATCGACATTGCCGTCGACGCCGTGGTCAAGGAACTGAAGACCAACGCGCGCAAGATCTCCAACAATTCGGAGATCGCCCAGGTCGGTACGATTTCGGCCAATGGCGACGAAGAGATCGGTCGTTATCTTGCCGAGGCAATGGAAAAGGTTGGCAATGAGGGCGTCATCACCGTCGAGGAAGCCAAGACGGCCGAAACCGAACTTGAAGTCGTCGAAGGCATGCAGTTCGACCGCGGCTATCTCAGCCCTTACTTTGTGACCAATGCCGAGAAGATGCGCGTCGAGTTCGAGGATCCTTACATCCTCATCCACGAGAAGAAGCTTTCCAACCTCCAGTCCATGCTTCCGGTCCTTGAAGCCGTCGTGCAGTCGGGCAAACCGCTTGTTATCATCGCTGAGGACGTCGAAGGCGAGGCTCTCGCGACCCTCGTCGTCAACAAGTTGCGTGGTGGCCTGAAGATCGCCGCCGTCAAGGCACCGGGCTTCGGCGACCGTCGCAAGGCTATGCTGGAAGATATCGCTATCTTGACGGGCGGCACTGTCATTTCCGAAGACCTCGGCATCAAGCTGGAGAACGTGACGCTGAACATGCTTGGCCGCGCCAAGAAGGTCGCGATCGAGAAGGAGAACACGACGGTCATCGATGGCGTCGGTTCCAAGGCCGAGATCGACGGCCGCGTTGCGCAGATCCGCGCCCTGATCGAGGAAACCACCTCCGACTACGATCGCGAGAAACTGCAGGAACGCCTCGCCAAGCTCGCCGGCGGCGTTGCCGTCATCCGCGTCGGTGGCTCGACGGAAGTCGAAGTGAAGGAGAAGAAGGACCGCGTCGACGACGCGTTGCATGCCACCCGTGCGGCCGTCGAGGAAGGCATTCTGCCGGGCGGTGGCGTGGCGTTGCTGCGAGCCGTCAAGGCCCTCGACAATCTCAACACGGCCAACCAGGACCAGCGGGTCGGCATTGAGATCGTGCGTCGCGCGATCGAGGCGCCGGTGCGCCAGATCGCCGAGAATGCCGGCGCAGAAGGTTCGATCATCGTCGGCAAGCTGCGCGAGAAGTCCGACTTCTCCTACGGCTGGAACGCCCAGACCGGCGAGTATGGTGATCTCTACGCACAGGGCGTCATTGACCCGGCCAAGGTCGTGCGCACCGCGCTTCAGGATGCAGCCTCCGTTGCCGGCCTGCTGGTGACGACGGAAGCCATGATCGCCGAAAAACCCAAGAAGGAAGCCGCTCCGGCGATCCCCGCTGGCGCCGGCATGGACTTCTAGGTGGATCAGCCAGGCCAGCCCGTCGGGCGGGCCGTTCCCGGAGTGAGAAATGAGTCCGACGTCTTTGCCAACAAAGGAGGAGGCGCGCTTGTGCGCGAGTGTCGTCAAGGAAATCTCCCAGACAAGGGGAGTTTCCAAGGATCCGGTCGCTGTCGGAAAGTTAACCGTGCTGGTGGCGCGGCTCTTCAACAGCGGGCTGCGCGAACGCGATGATCTTTTGTCAGCCGCCATGCGATCATCCGATTTGCAGGGTGACCTGATGCATACAGATACCGGAGTGCGCACGTCGTCAAATAACAAAGAATGAAAGGATAGGCGCGCTGGCGGCCTCAGACTGGCACTTTTAGAGGCCACCAGCCGCCGAGGTTCACAACCATCAAGCAAACCTGAAAGGAGGTAACCATGGCACTCGATCTGTTTGACTCACCCCTTTTCGCTCAGAGAAAGTATTTTGTGCAGGAAATAACAGGGCTCGATGACGCTTTCGACCTTCTGGACGAATGGCCGACGGAGCAGCGCGATCTCTCTTATGAAACGGCACTCAGGGTTTGCCGAGATGCCGCCGCGGGCAAACGTTCCCTCCCTGCCGCGCGGGAGGACTTTCGACGCTTTTTGAAGCAAAAAGGCAAACTCGCCGACATTGGCGAAGTCGCGCCATATTTGCGTAAGCTACGCACCGACAGCTTTAGCAAAGCGTGATCGGCTTGGCATCACGTTGGCTGCAAAAAAGTGGTGCGCTGCAGACACTCGCAACTTCGCAAATTTGGCAGCGTACAGAAATGACCGTCTATCACAGGGCCGCTTGCACCTCGGCCCCTCGTCTTTCTTGCCCTTGCTTCATACAGCCGGTGGTCGGAACATCGTACGGGCCGCAGCAAAAGAGAATGGACCAAACATGATGCAGAGCCGCAGCGACGATCACCATGACCCGCACCAGATACTGGCTTTCTATTCTGCGCGCCGCTATATCGGGAGCGTTTCCGAATGGCGGCCATTATTGATAGCGTTCGAAAGATTTCGGCAGATCGAGTTGCTGGATCATGCCGAGGCTCTGTATCTGCTGTCCGATCTCGTCCTGCATCAAAAGGAGCGGCTGCCGGCCGCTTGCACAGGCAGCATTGTGCTGAACGGCGTTCCGGAGGTCGGAATTTTTCTGGATGCCTCGCTGCTCCGGAACCTCGCGTCCGGCTGCAGGGAATTGCTGCTGATGGTGAAGCATGATCGTTTCGACGCCTTCCGTGGAACTCTATGCGATGGTTGGCCATCGAGATACGGGCACGGACCTCTGCTGAGCGGCGACGAAGATCACGCCGTCAGATCGCTTGCCAGCAAGATCATTAGTCAAATCGACAACGATATCCCATGCATGAACGCCTTCGCCTCCGAACCGATGGCGGCTCTCCCAACGCCGGCAGCGACAAGAATCCCATCGACCTCGATATAAGCAGCAGTCCATGCCGTCGGACATCGGATTGGGCTGGCGGGGATCCGGCAAGAAGCGGCTGACCGGATGCAACGGAACCAGGACGCGATGCGCGCTGGTCAGGTGTCAGCGATGTGCGAGGTTTTGCGGGCATTCCCGCTCGTCTGTGAGGCGACCGTCACCTAGCCCTCTGCAAGATTCGCGAACGACAGCCAAGAAATATGAAGCCCCGGGAATTGAGAGCTTCAGGGTTTCAGGCGCGGGTGGAGTCGTGCTCGACCGCGAGGTTGACCAGCATCTGATCCCACCGTTCGCTTTTGAGCAAGTCGACGATATCCGCCCGGGTGCGGGCACCACACATGTATGGTGACGATATATACCGGATGACGTCGTCCTCGGGTTCGTCGATATCGGAGCTGAAGAACATGTCCCACACGCCGCCCGAGAGCTCCAAGACGATGGCCATGACCGCATCGAATTCTTCGGATTCTTCCAATGGAGAGCCAGAGTGGCTCTCCATCCATTCAATCGTGTCGGCGTTCGCCGCACGGAATTCGTCGAGGGTGCTCATGCTCGCAGCTCCCAGCCAGCCGACGCGAGCAAGTGGTGCTGCACGTCGGCTGCCAGGATCTGCTCGTCGCAGGTCTTCAGAGCGGCCTCGACCGCACGCAGGCTCTGCAGACCGCTGTATTCGATCTTCAGCGCACGAGACGGCAGGTGCTTCTCGGCGTGCGAACGTTCGGTGAGCAGCATGTTGCCAATATACTCCTCACCGTCGCGCACGAGCCAGACGTAGAGGCCGAGATCTGTATATTCCTCGTCGACCTCGTTGGAAGATCGCGTGCCGACCCACCAGCGGATACGTCGCGCCAACCAGAGCAAGGAATCTTCGAGATCTTTCAACTTGAAGCGTTGATCGACCTCAGCGATGGGCATAGCGAGACGGTAGCTCATGCTGCCACTCCTTCCTGCGAGCGCTGCATCAGGCGCGGTCGGCCGCGATGCAGCAATTCCACGACGAAGTCGCGGTCGGACATGACAGGGATCAGCGCGCGAATGTTCTCGGACAGCTCAGCGTTGGTGAAGGCACTATCGAAGCCGATACCACGTGCGTCCATCGGTACAGTCTTGATGCACTCAAGCTCGCCGAAGCAAACGCGCACGCCGACCCCTCCATCTGCAGAAAGATCTGCATAGGCCGCAACAGTCGGCTGATCCAAACCCGGAGCGCCGATGCGGTGCTTTTCCGCCAGTTCATCAGCGAGATCATTGAGGATCAACTCAATGCCGCGGCTCATGTCACGGACGCCATTTTCGAAGGCTTCGGCGATCGCAACCAAGGTGTCGATATGCATGCTCATGCCGACACCTCCTTGTCGGAGGTCGCATTGAGCGGATCGGGCATCGTCAAGACGTTGCGAATGAAGCGTTCGAACGCCTCATTGCTGACGCGCTCGATACGGGTCTTGCCTTCTTTCGGGTTGGTCGAGACGAAGTAGCGCTCGCCGCCGTATGTAACGAAGTCTGCAAGGTACACTGTACTGCTCCTTGTGCTGTTGAGTACGCACACAGAAACACCGGACCACATCGCCGCCGTCAACACGTTTTGGCAGGATAACGTTCAGAAATTGCCGTTTTGTAGCAATGGCTTACGATGTGTGCTTTTTCAGCACTCAAGGATTTCTCCGTGATATTCCTGGCGCTTGTAAACTCGTTGTGCCGCCCCCCTGATAGGATAAGACCCGGATCCGCTGCCCCCGCTGCCGTCCAATTTCTCCAACTCGTCATCGACCATCGGCGCACCTCCTTCGCATTCGATACGACAATGGTGTGCGCCCGATGTGCCTACGCAAACGCCGGCGGAAATTCATGCTTCTGAAAGCGTGTGGTGATAGGCGTTCTGCAATTCGAGGTAACCGTACAACGCAGGGGGCTGTAGATGAGTGGGAATGGTAAGGACGCGAAGGCAGTGGGAGTGAAATTACAGGCTGGTGACGGCAAACTGATCATAGAGCTCTCGGATTTGCTGCACGGCGACATCCTCCTATACAAACCGAGTTCTGCACAGCTCCACCAAGCCGCGATCTCTCGCTCTACCAACAGCCCTTACACGCACGCGGCGATCTACGTCGGGGATGGAGAAATTGCGGAATCCAATGTTCCAGGCGGAGTGAAGAAGAATCCTGTCGAAGGAATCCTTGATGGGGCGGAATACGTTGCTGTTCTACGAAGCCAATGCGGGTTCGGCGGTGATCGACCGCGCCGCCTGAAGGAATTCGTCGACGCGGTCGTGAAAGAGGCGAGATTCTACGACGTCGCCACCGCTGTCCGTTTTGTTGCGAAGAGCCGCGAGTACTTCGCAGGACAGTTGCAGTTCATCAGCGAGAACTACGGCAAGTACTCGACTACAGAAGAGTATGCGCAGAAAAGGTTCATCTGCTCGGCCTTCGTGGTCGCGTGCTACACCGTTGTTGGGATCATCGACAGCAGTGCGCAGGTGGCCTACGTTCCCGAACATTTCTCTCCGGGGCACCTTGCGACGGACAGCTCTTTTGGCTGGCTGCTCGGGTATCTCGTTCCAGAGGGTGTCACGGTTCCCAGCGATGATCCGTGCCGCTTCAAAGGGGCGTGGATCGACATCGGCACTGAATGGTGGAAATGAAGCATGATGAACGACGCGCAAGCGCTGACTAGGAGCGGCCTATGGGAGCGATGAGCGAGCTGATGATCGAGCAATGGGCCGCTGAACCCGTCGATATCGAAGTCACCTTTCTTTGCCCTCATTGCGGCCATCCTGCAGCAGCGTGGCTGAAGGTTCCGGGGGACGATGACGACTACGCCGAGGAAGTGTCGTGCCTAAATCCCGAAGAGGATCACGAGTGGACCGTTAGGCTCCGCAAGAGGAACGGCATCCGCACGGCCTATCTCGAGGGACAGCCCGGCTTCGATGTCTCCATACACGAACTCGACACATCCGACGACGATTGGGACGAGCCGCTTCCGGAGCCGGGGGCCTATGGCATCTTCCTGGATGCGATGAGGGAATGGAAAGCGAATGTCAGCGCATTAAGCGAACTTGACGGCGGCAGCAGTCGAAATCGCATGCTGTTTGGCACGTTGTATTCTATCATTGAAGCCTACTTCGCTGACGCCATCATCGGATCCGCGCTCGCGGATGTGAAGGTGCAGCGGCAACTGATCAAGCTGGAAGCGCTCGGCTTGCACGACAAGCAGCTCAGTCTCGATACTGTCCTCGACAAGCCAACCATCGTCCGCGACATGCTCCGGGCGACGCTTCAGGGCCTCTCGTTCCACAAGCTGATCCTCGTCAGCCGCATCTCGGAGACGGCATTCGGGAAACCGATCCTGCCGAAGGACAAGGATTACCGCGCACTGGCCGTCAGCTCGGTGCAGAAGCGACATGACTGCGTCCATCGCAATGGATTCAACACCGACGGAAATAAGCATACCGACATCACTCAGGACTACCTGAGAAAGATGGGATCGATCTTCGAGGAGATGGCGCAGTCTTTGGAGAACGCGATGCGGGACGCCCAAGCAAAGCGGTTCTTTGAGGACCTCGGGCCGGATAAGGAAAGCTAATCGCTGTGGTGACGCAAACGTTGACAAATTGTGCGAGACTGATTGGATGGAAGTCGAAATGAGCGCTAAAGAGTTCCTGGAGGCGCTAGACGCCTTCCGTGAACGGCATGGCTATAGCTACGAGAGCGCCTTCCGCCTTCAGAGGCTATTTCTGCAAGATCTTGGAACCGTCAGCCACACCGAGTTCCTTCGAAAACTAGATCAGAACGCAGCCTGGAGATCGGTCTACCTTCAGAGCATCATGACATCGCCAGAAGTTCGGTCGTGGGGCCTAGAAGGCAAATCTTTGCAGGAGATTACTGAAGAACTGGCGTTCCCGGCGCGGTTTGAAGACACGTCAATGTGGGCTCTTTTCAACGCACTACAATCCGGGGCATCGGCCTTTGCTCAGATGGAGCTCCCCGCCTATCAGGAAGAAAGCACGCTCAACGGATCATTGTTCGGGCAGGTACGCGGCATGTCCATATCGTGGGCGCGCGATATCAGGCCAATTCTGGGTGGAAAGGCAGGTTCAGCCCATTTCTCGAAGATTGACCTTCAGGTGAAGAAGAGAGAACAGGCCACGGGCGGCGACACAGCCGTCTTCATTGAAAGCCAGAATGACAACGGCGACCTCGCGACAATACCGCTTATACTGCAGGCCAAACGCTTCGCGCGCGAAGATGCCAAAATATCGCAGCGGAATGGCGAAATATACCAGTTTCACACGTTGAGAGACTATTGGCTGCCGACTGCATACATCTTCTTCCACAACAGCAAGACCCGGCGTATCGAGAGGCCATTGCCTCCACTCGTGAAGAATGTGCACGACATTGCTTACTCCGATACACCAGAGAAAACCTCTGCTCTCACCGGCAGCCTTCCGCTGGCAAACTATATACTGCGACTGGTCACAACGGCGCCCAGCAGCCATCGTTTTGTATCCCCCGCCGACGCCGTCGCTGCGATGGCGGCCAATGTGTCTCCAGACGATCTTACGAATGTCATTGTAATCTCTCCGAGCAGCACTGCCGAACTACGATTCGACCAGGCTTGGAAATCCCATCTCATCGAGAACGGATACATCACCGAGCCCAAGGCTGAGGCAGAGGATGATCCTTCAGATGACTTCGGAATGTGAACTCGCTGACTCCTACGAATCCATCTCGGCGTACGGCCGCGTGTCCTCGACGACGGAGTCGAATCCTTCCGTCCTGCTCGCGACGGCCCCCTTTTTTCAACATCACGTTCTCTCTGTAACTGGGTGCCGTGGTGAGCGCTCCCGTTGCCCAGCGCAAACGCCGGCGAAATCTAACTTGCTGTAGAAGTTGTCGATGACTACTGTTCGACAACTCTGGGGCATTGGGGAATCGAATGACTGATAAGGTCCAACAATCGCAAGCGGCACAGCAGGCGGAGATGATTGGCAAGCCACTGTTCGCGATCCTGCTGGTCGTCATATACGGGATCTATCGGATCGTGCAGGAAGGCGTCTGGCCGGCATGGCCCAATGGCACCATCCTGGTTGTCGGCGGCATCGTCTATGCAGTCTGCATCATCGCCTACATGAAGAGCATCGAGGGCGGCCCCGGAAGAAGCTGGGGCAAGGCCGTCTCTGGCTTTGGCGGTCTGATCCCATATGCCTATTCCCTCTACGTGATCGTATTCGTTGGCATCTGGTCTCTCGTGCAACTCGTCGCCATCGGCGTGTCGTTGGGTGGGCTGATCGCCGGGCTGTTCGGCGTTCTCATCGGCTACCGGATCCTCAAGTCCTTCTACGACATCACTGAAGTCGTTGCGGCCTCACAATGATGGGTAAAGATAGCCGATGTGCGACATGGGTATCATGGGGTGCTCCTGGCAATGGCTATCGAATCTTCAAGGAGCGCAGGCCGCCTTCGTGGGGTCTGTCACCGGCTCCTTGTTCGGCATCATCGCGCTCGTCATCGGTGCCCTGTTTAATTTCTGGCTCACACGGCGACGCGATGCGAGGATCCGGTCTGAAGAGTCGAATGCGGTGGCTGCGGCGCTGTTCGGAGAGATCGTGCTGTTCAGGGAGGAGCTTGCTCGAATTGCGAAGCTGGTTGCAAGCTTCGAAGCGAACCATCGCGAATTCGATGCGCACTTCCTCGAGCGGATCCATCTACAGGATCCATCGCTCTACAAGGCTCTTGCTGGAAAGGTTGGACTCCTTGATGCCCATGTCTTGCTTGCGATCGTAACGTTTCACAACAATGTCCAAGCAGTGCGAGATTGGCTTCCACAGCTCGTGGAGAATAAAGAACGCAAGTTCAGCTACAGCACGATGACGGTTCTTGAACCTGCAATCGAGGGTATCGAGAACATCTTCCCCACACTCAAGATCCTTGCCGCCAGAATGGGCGTTGCGCCTCCGAAGGAAAACTTCGACCTCGGCTACGCATATGCAATTCTGGAGACTGAGCGGGATAGATTCGCAAACTGAGGGTCAAGAGCGTCCGATGACGACGCCTGCGCTATAGTCGCGGTGCTCGCGATACATAATTATGCGCCCCGGAAGTGCGGTGGCCTGCCAGCCTGCCGGAAGCACCGAGAGGACGGCGGAAATGGCTTCCTGCGTGGTCGCCGGCTTGATTGCAAAAGGCGGCACGATGTTGTCGGTCAGATCGGCGTGAGGCTTGGGCGAGTCCTTTCTCGCCGATCGCCGGAGCTTGATCCCCGGCTCTATGCAACAGGGATAGGTTGTACCAGCCGCGCGTATCGATAAGATGCGTTGTGGGGCTTTTTGGGGGCGGTTATGTGGGAACTGATTGTTGAAGCGTTCGATATGAATTCGTACGGAAAGGCGGATCTGCTACCTGCCTCCGTGATACTGATGCTTGGTCTTTTTTGGGCGACTTTTGTTCCTTATCGGGCTTCGTCGGAGTATGGAATCAAGCCGTTTGCATCCATACTACGCGCAGTAGGCGTCTTCTTCGCGATGATGCTCGCACTAGAGCTGAATGACGCCGGTTACAGGTTGGTTGCGGCTTGTATTGGCCTTCTCGCTGTCGGCGCCGCAACGTCACCCTGCTTTGTGGTGTCTCCGCCAGTATCGAAAGATGAACAATCGAACGGGATCATCAGGTTCCTCCACAATGCCGGTGAGCGTTTTCTGGACAGCAAATTCGCCGCGTTCATTGCTCTTATCGTAGGATCACTTATCACCCTGATACTCGGGTTCGATGTTGCCATTTGGTGCACGATGGCGCTCGCCGGCATCCTACTACTCGCGAAAATCGGGAAGACTCATGATGGCTTGAATACCGTTGAATTTCATCGACGTGGGTATTTCAGGTTCATGGCGTTTATCTCAACTGGTCTCATGCTGTACGCGATCTTCTCGCTGACCTCTATAGCGAAGAACCTCGCTCACCTGACCCTCGGCGATTTCTGGTCAGTCTTGGTTCTGGTGGCTGGTTTCCTGTTCGGGGCTTTGTTCTAACCACCCCGCTCCACGATCTGAGCATCATACGATGCCCGCACACGCCCGCCTGGACGTGATATCGAATAGGATCGGCAACTCGAGCGCATAGAGCTGGTCGATCTCTGCGGGGGTGAAACCCTCCCGGAGCTTCTCGTCCACAAACGCCGTGATCGCACGCTCGATGACTGCCACTCGAGCGCGGACGCCATCACGGATGACGATGTCGTCGCTTGTCTGCGGTGTCATGCCGGCCACCGTCACAGGATTCGTGATGTAGGTCATGGCCGGCTGCGCAGGAGCCGGATCCGGGACGATGATGGCAGGAGCAGCAGGCTTCTGCTTGCGAGATGCCACTACGCGTCTCAACGGCTGCGTGCATGACAATCCTCCTTTGTCGTAGGAAGATTGTTTGTGCCGGCCGCGCGTGAAGCAAGTCAGCCTTCGGGTTCGAGTTCCTCGGGCTCGGGAATCCAATAGTCGTCAGGGCGCCACTCTTCTTCGTCACTGGTGCGGCGACGCGGCTCAGGTAGGACATCGAGATGGAAGAACTCGGCGTTGAACATCGTCGTGAGCGCGTCCGGGTTATCCTCTTTTTTGCTGCTGTTGAGGTCGATAGGCCCTTTGAGGATTCGGCGCGGTGTGGTCTGCAACAGGGCGTCGCCTTTCTTCCTAATCCGGAGCTTTCGCGGCTTGCGCTTATGGCCATGTCCGCGGTTCGGCATTTTCGCCGGCTTCGGTGCCCACACCGACGGAATCCAGGTCTCCTCCATAAATGCGCGATAGTCAGAAAGCGCCTGGCGCAGATCGGACTGGAGCCTGAACGGCATGTCGCTGAATCGGACGCCATTCTCGATGCTGTTTTCTAGCGCCTGCAGCTCGACGGCGAAGTTTGCATATATACGCCCGTCGATCATCTTACGAGCGCGCACGATGTTCGATCGAATATTGTAGACGGCCGCTTTCGTCAGATCAGGGCGCCGTCTCTCAATGAAAGCGTTGAACTGATTGTATTCGTATTTACGATGCTCCGTCAGCGCCTTGATCAAGCCTGACTTCTCCTTTGCCGGCAGCTTCGAGAACGCAACACCGGTCTTGCTGCTGCTCTTGAGAGCCTTCAATGCCGCGGCTGTGTCCACATAGGGCTGATCGCCGATCATTTTCCTAGCACAATCTACGTCAGCCTGAATCCTCTTGAAATCCGCGCGGTACAGATGTGGACGCTGCTCTTTCAGATGTGCGGCGAAGGACTTGTCCAATTTCGGCAGGGCAAAGGTCTTTTTAAGCTTCGTCGAGGCGATGCCGTGATGCCTTTCGAAGATAACCTTCGCGATCCGCTGGACCATCGGAGCCGGCACAGCATTAGCGACCATGATGTTGACGGTTTTGTTCGGCCACCCATCGCGGTCGTATCTGCACGTCTTGCGCTTAAAATCGTAACCGCTTGCAAAGCCTTGAATTCGAGCTACTTGCGCGTGTGTCAGGATATGCGCATCCTTCAGCTTTCCAGCGTCCTCTGGATGAGCGATATATCCGTCGCCAGGATGTTCGTGGGTATTTCTGGTAATCGTCGCACATGGTTCGTCGATGCCCAGGATGCCACGGCCATTCGGTTCTCCCGTCTTGCCCATCCATGGCCGAGCGAAGAAGCAACCTTTTTCGAGCAGCTCGCGGTCTTCCGGGAACTCTCGCGGATTCAACATATTCCTGATGGTCGTGGGTTTCTCCGTCGCAGCCTCGATGAGGTCATTGAACAGGAAGCCGTCGATCTCATCCAGCCTCCCGATGCAGAAATGACGCTTCCTGCGTTGCGGAACACCGTAATCCTGCGCGTCGAGCTGTATCTCGGTGAGACCATAGCCGTGTCTCTTCCACAAGGCGCGCGCCCATTTGTACTGTGACGACCTTGCGGCTTCGGTCACATTCTCGAAGATGAACCATTCGACGCGCTGCAGGCAGATAATCTGCGCGAAGTGCTTCGTCATCTGCGCGCGGTCGGTGATTTGACGCTGGCCGGCTCGGGAGAAATCCTGGCAGGGTGGCCCACCCGCAATGAGGTCCGGGCGTTCTTTCATCGCAAAACAAGCGGTCGCGATGTCCTTCAGGTCCATCCGCACGGCGTCCTTACCCGCGTGCATCAGGACGCTGTGTTGAGCCTCCTCTTTCTCGAAGGACAGTAGATGCTCCATGCCAGCGGCTTCAAGGCCAAGTCCCATGCCGCCGGCACCGGCAAAAAGCTCCACGAAATACATGTCCTGTCCCCATTCACGGATGTTTCCATGAACAGATAGCGTTGGACCGTTTCGAGCAAGTAAACGTTGTCGGCAGGATTCGTTCGTCGTTGAGTTTGTGGAGAGGCGTGGGGCGAGTGTTGGGGTGTCTGCGGGTGTTCGGCCGTGCTGCATCTCCCAGACGAATCCATCACCGGGCGGAGTGGCGGAAAGATTCGATTGCCGCGGCGGGGCCATGCGGCTGAATCGGATTTACGCAATTTGCTTTAAATCAAAGCAGGTTGCATTGAGAGGCGCGTGAAGCTTGGCGCCTATACCGGGCGGCCATCTTCAGGACTTCGGCGCACGTGCTTTCGTCCTGCAGCACGGCACGGACGCTGAGCCGGGCCAGGACGTGGCCCTTCGCGGAATCGGGCCGCGAGAAGCCGACACCATTCTGGACCTGGGCGTGGTCCGCGTCCTCGGCGGCGACCGTGGCCAGCACGATGAGGGCTTCCTTCACCTTCGACCCGTGCGGGTCGGCGGTAGGCTTGGACGGAGGGCGGAAACGTCTCATGCGGCACCTGCGTCCTCACTACGTGAAACCCGATTTCCGCGTTTCTGAAGTGCGAAGTAATGGGGGGAAGAAAGACCCGTTGCCGGCTTCGTGGCGATGGTCTTCAGCGCCTCCAGATCGTCGCGATACAGGAGCCGGGACATCAGCTTTCGGACGGCATGGTTCGGGGAATAGCCGTCGCCCAGCAGAATAGCCTTGGAATCGGCGACAACAGATTCCAGGACAGGATTCGACTGCCCGGTATCCCGGAGACGGGAAAGCGCCAGAGCAAAGGCTGCCGCGACCGCCCAGTCCACAGGCGGCGCCTCGGGCTTGCGCGCGGCTTTCAGCCTATCGCGGTATCGCTCCTGCTCGGCTCTGTGCGCCTCGTTCGCGGGGTTCCTCGGTCTCGGCATCGTCTCCTCCGTTCCTCACTATGTGAGTTGTCTGCCCTCACTACGTGAGGAACAGGCACAGGATCGCCGCCGGCCGCGCATCTCACAAAGCTTTGAAAATAAAAGTTAGTTGACGCTGCCTTGGGATGTTCGCCGCGTCAACATTCCTGCTCGTCCCGGCCGTCGGCTGCTGCTTGCAACGCGTCCGCCCGTCTCGAACCATCAAGTCCGAGGGTCTGCCAAGAGGCCCCGATCGATGACTTCCAGACGACCAGGGACAGCCAGAATGCACTCAAACGAATACACCCCATCCGACTTTCCACAAGATCGAGCACTGCCGTTCTTCTCCGAGGCGAGCTATGCCGAGCTGGCGGAAGTCCTGCCGATGCCCAAGTGCGGCTCCAGGCGCCAGGAGCGCGTCATGGCTGGACTCGTCGCCGGCATGGCGCACCACGTCCGCATGCGCCCCGCCGATCAGTTCATCTCCTACAGCCGCGACCACTCTGTCTATCCGGGGCAGGAGGTCTACTACGGCAACGACTGGGGATATGGCCCTGTCGTTGGATCAATCGACACGCTGGCCGACAACGGCTGGTTCTCCGTCCACGACCGCAAGAAGCAGATGTCCGTGGCTCAGGGCCAGCAGTCGCGCTTCATCCCGGATCCGGCGAAGTTCCAGGGCATCACACTGCCGAAGACGAAGAAGCCCGTCGGCGAGCTCATCCGGCTCCGCGACCGGAAGGAGCGCGTCCTGATGCCATACAAAGAAACCGAAGCCGTCGACCGCATGCGCAAGTTCGTGGCGAAGATCAACGGCCACCTCTGGGAAGCCGACATCCAGTTCAGAGGCGGCGCTCGCCGCGACGGATCCATCTGCTACTTCGAGAACTTCGACGAGGAGGAGGGCAGGGTGAAGACGTCGGCCGTCGACCTCGAGGATATGTCCCTGTATCGCGTCTTCAGCGACTTCTGGAGCCTCGGCGGCCGCTTCTACGGCGGATGCTGGCAGGGAATGCCCAAGGGCGAACGGAAGTGCTTCGTCATCAACGGCGAGAGCGTCATCGAGCACGACTACAGGAATAACCACCCGAGCATCCTGTACATCGCCGAGGGCAAGCCGCTCGATCTCGATTCCGGCTACGACGCGTATGACATCGCCGGCTTCGAAGACCAGCGCAAGGCATGCAAGCGCGCGCTCAATATCATGCTCAACGCTCGGGACTACAGTAAAGCCGTCGGAGCGGTCAGGGAGCACGTCGCATCGGGAACGTACGAAGAGGCGAAGGAACTCGTCGAGGCGGTGAAGCTCAAGCATGCCGACATCAGCCACTACTTCTTCAGCGACGTTGGCCTCAAGCTCCAGCGCCTGGATGCCGAGATGTGCCGCGAGGTGCTGAACGAGATGACCGTGAAGCGCGGGGAGACCGTCATGCCGATTCACGACTCGTTCATCGTCCGTGCTTCGGCTGCTGACGAGCTTGTCCGTGTCATGTCGTCCGTGTTCACGAAATGCACGGCAAACATCCAGAATACCTCTTTCGTTTCAGAGACTTCCGGTCGTGCCATCTTAAATACGGGAGCTTCCCGCCGGGTGGTGCGCCGGGTGGGTTGTGGTGCCCGTGCCGCGGACTCAGAATCAGAATCCAACCGGAATCGTAGAGAGAATCGGAATCTGAATCGTAAGACCGCAGGCACGAGGAAGACCGGGAAGACGAAGACCAGGAGCAAGAACGGAGGAGCGATGAAACGGTTTGGAAGGATCAAGAAGAAGAGGGTTGAGATGACTGGAACAGACACGGCAGAACCAATCTCCACCATCCCTTCGGTAATCGAACAGGAGAAAGGCCAAGGAAAGCCCGAAGAGGGCATCCGTAACGCTCAGGCGAGTGTCAATACGGCAAATGCTCCTAAACGAACTGTGCACCCCGTTTCCGACCATTGCAGACACGACCTGAAAGTGGAGGAGAAACCGGGCACAGTCTGGCAGCCGAGGAGAACGACGGTTCTTGAACTGATCCGGGAAGAGGAACGGCGACGGGACGCACGAAGGAATGGCAAGCACACCATGACAAGGCGGGAGTGAGGCGATGACCGAATACATGCGCTACAGAGACTTCATCGCAGACGTTGAAGCGACCGCCGCAGAGGACGACACGATGCGCGTCGTCGAGAACCGCTATCTTGCCGATACTTCCGACACATGGCTGTCCCTTGTACCCGGCCGAGATGGTGGAGTGGCTTTCGTGCGTTCACGGAAGGACGGCCACGCTCCGGCCGATGCGGGTGTGACGGTGAAGATTGATCCAACGGCAATGCTCACCGCACTGGCAGCGGCCCTTGCTAAGTCCGAGATGATGAGCCTTGCACGCTCGATCCTCACTCCTGGCCCAATCGATACTCTGGATGTCGTCATGTTCGCCGACGGGTTGAAGGACTTGCCGACGAATCCTTTCGAGGAAGCCTCGGTGGAGGAGGCTCGTCCTGCTCCGGTCAAGAAGCCTCCGTCCCTCGACATCTCCCTGTGGCGCAGGATCCCGCATGCACAGCGCCCGGACTTCATAAAGAAGATGGCGATGGGCGTGCGTCGCGGCGTTCACCCAGACGACACGGTCTCAAGCATTCTCGATAAGTAGTCCGATCGCACTCCCTTAACCCTGCCGGCGCCTTTCTTTCCGGCAGGGGCTCACAACTCCTCCGGGTCCATGCTATACGGATTCCCGGATAAGAGGACCACAAAATGACTGGACTGGAGATAGCACGAATAGCCGCATGACCCGCCTCGCGCGGATCCGCTTTCGTATGTCTATCTTCCAGGAGTCCTTTCATGCCTTTCGCCCGCAAGTGGTACACCGCCGACCTCCATCTCGGCCATCACGGCATCCTCCGCCATTGCCCTGCAACGCGCCCCTTCGACACCGTCGAAGCGATGGACGCCGAGATCGTCCGCCGCATCAACGAGCGCGTCGAGCCATCCGACATCCTCTATATCATCGGTGACTTCGCGATCAGCGGCGATGCCGAGTATGTCCGCCATCTGTTCCACGCGATCAGCGGCCGCAAGGTTCTCGTGCTTGGCAACCACGACCTCGACAAGAAGGGTCGTGTGAATCGCAATATCCGAGATCTGCCATGGAACCAGCCGCCGACGCACGCTGTCGAAACGAAGGACGAAGGCTGTCGTCTCTACTTGCACCACTATAGCTGCCGAACGTGGCCTGCTGCGCATTACGGCAGCTACCACCTGTTCGGCCATAGCCACGGCAATCTGCCGAAGTTTGGGCGGAGCCGCGACGTCGGCATTGACTGCGCAGACGCGCATTTCGCGCCGATGACTTTCTCGGAGATCAGGGAGACCATCATGTCCGTAGATCCATCATGGCATCAGTCCCTTGTTGCCGCTTTCGGCGCATCCGTGCCGCCGCTGGAATCCTTCCGCTGCCGCCCGATCCTGCAGCCGATGTTGTGGGCCATGTTTGCCGATCTCGAAGCACGCGGTCTGCACTCGTCGATGCGGATCGTCGGGATCGAGACGCGCGAGCGTGGCTGGTTGACTGTCACACGACAGCTCGATTCCAGTCTGTCCGCCGCCGAGCGCCGTGCGGCCGATGAAGTGTGCGTCGACTGGGAAATGGACCTGTCGGAGGCGGACCGTCGTGACTGACGAAGAGTACGATTCTCTCGTCGCCAGCCATGGATCCGCAGTCCCTGCGCGCGAGCGGATACGGTTGCACGACTGCCAACTGCCCGCGCTCGACAGCCTCCCACGGGTCATGCGTGAAGACGGTGTCGACCGCGAAGTCCGTGTTGTCGGAATCTTCGCGACGGCATCCGGGAAGACGAAAATCGACATCGAACTCACTGACGTCGTCGATCCCCGCAGCGCGGCGGCGTTGTGCCACGAGATCAGTTTTTGGCGGTTCGAAACACGCTTTCAAGAAATTTTCCAAGAGGAGACTGCTGATGATTGAATACGCGCCGCTGCCGGTCGGCTGGATTGATCTGATCACAGATATGCACCTCGCGCTTAGCAATGAATATCCGACCGTCGCCGTCACCGAAATGACTGCCGACCGCGGCTGGCTGCACGTCCGTGTCGACGACGGGGGACTCGATCCTGCAGCGCGCCTCCGCATGGATCGTCTCGTGCAAGGTTTTGTCACCCAGTCGCTGACGACATGCATGTGTTGCGGGTCTCATCATGGCCGTGACCGCGGAGAGCGCAAGGAAATCACGTGCGAAGACTGCGAGAAGGAGAGCTGCGATGCCGATGCATGATTTCCCTAGGATCAAGGTGGAAGATCTGCGTGCCGAATTCCCGAACGTTTTCGACACGGCTCGCTACACCGACGTCGGCATCGGGTGGCTCGGACTTGTCCGCGAGTTCGTAACGGAAGCGCTGCCGCATGATCCGTCGCTCTTCGTTCACGAGCTGAAAGAGAAATGGGGGACTCTGAGGATTTGGGCTGACACCGACGTTCTGCCCGCGCGTCTGGCCAAGGCCAAGGCGGAGATCAAAAGCAGCTACGTCTGCGAGATCTGCGGTGCCGCCGGCTACGTCCGTCGACCGCCTCCGGATCGGATGGCTTGGTGGCGCTGCCTGTGCGACGACCATGCGTCCGAAGATCAGCGGTCTTGGGGTACACGGCACCAAGGGCCGATGTACGGCTACATGCAGACCCGCGATGGGAAGTGGTACCGCTACGACGAAGGCGCGGATTCGATGATCGCGAGCGAGCCGCCGGAGAGGTTCAGATGACGATGACGCTGGAAGAACTGAAAGCGAAATATCCGCGATTGCTCAAAGGCGTGTGGTTTGAGCATCGCGATGGCTGGGCGGATCTGCTGGACGCGTTTTTCGCCGTCGTTGATCATGTCCTGCCACCAGACGGCATCTATCGCATACGGCAGATTAAAGAAAAAATGGGCACGCTTCGCATCTATGATCGCGTCGAGGGCGTGTCCGAAGAGGTCGCAAGCACCATCGCGGACGCGCGCGAGCTGGCCGAGGCACGCAGCTATTACGCATGCGAATGGTGCGGACAGTCGGGTGTTCTTCGAAATCGGGAAGGCTACTACACGACCACGTGCGACGAGCATGCGCTCTACGAGGGTAGAATAGCCGTGCCTCTCGATCCGCCCGCTGAGCTACACATCGGGTCGAAAGATGGATGGAAACGCTACGATCCGGATCTCGATGCATTTGTCGAAGCGGAGGCGCCAGATTGGTGATGACAGCAATCGCACTTCGACGTCGCCGCACCAGTCTCGGTGTTCCGCGTCGCGTTTCCATCGAAGGAATGGATCGCGAATCCTTGATCTGTGAGGCGATCCTCCTCGACGAGTCCATCGAATCCATCATCGACGTCTGCTGGCAGCCGGATGACGAGACCTGCCGCCGCGTAGGCTGGCATCTGGTCAAGCACACTGGCAGCCTTTTTCATCTCGGCCGCCGTCTGCTCGAGCTCACGTCTCCTGGAGGCGCGCTGCTGCCGCCGCCGGAATTCCGCCTCTGCCTCGAAACGGAGCCGACAGATGAGGAGATGTTCGCGGCGCCGACGCTGCAGCCCTGGTCGCTGCTCCTTTTCCAGAGTGGACCGTCGCCGGCGTTCTGGAAGTTGGGCGGGACGGTCTATCATCCTGACCACGACTGCGTGTGGGTATGGACGCGTCTGCTTTATCTGAACAGGGAAAAGCAGATGGCGCGGACTATGGACGGATGGATTCGGTTAGGGAAGAGGATGTCCGCATGACCATGGATGACAAACGAAAGCAGTGGCTCCGTGGAGCCTATATGGATCGCATCACCGAAGTCGCGCAGACCTATGCTGCCAATCACACACATTTTGCCGATGTGGAGTGGGAAGCCTACATCGACGGCGAGTTCTCGTATCTCACCGAGTTGACGGTGGAAGACCATGGATATCTGCGCGAACAGGCAGGATATGAAGCTTGGAAGCGGATCCGCGCGGCGCTGTCTGAAGCAAGCCAGACGGCATTCGCAAAGCTCCACCACGACAACGGTGATGTAATCGATGCCGACGCCAACTTCGCGATGGGCATCGGATGGATCTCCTTGCTGCAGCACGCTGCCGACCGCATTCGTACGTATCCGGAGGCGTGGAATGCGTTGCTTGTCGGAGGCAAAGAGAAGCATGGTTGCTGCGTCCTCCACATCGGCTGCGACTACGAACAGCGCGGCTGCCGCTCGGAGGTCGAACGGCTCCGCGAGGTGGTTCGGCTTCGATCGCTCGGCATGTGTGAGCTCTGCGGAGAGTCTGGCCGGCTGCGGTTGTCGGGGTTCGCGAAGACGGTGTGCGATCAGCATTCAGTCGTAATGGGTGAGTTCCGGGAAGACGATGGGCGCTGGGCGGATCCGTGGGCTTGGAACGACGACGCCGCACGCATTGACGACCTGCTCGCGAAGGGTCGCGCTTTGATGTCTGAGTATCCCGCCGAAACCGCCGAGCTGCGCCGCGGCTTGGACCCCGTGCGGCCGCGACCGACGCAGCATGTGATGGACGAGAGCGACGATCCGCTTCGCTCGACACCGATCGGCATGCGCATCGATGAAGACACCTGGAACATAAGCGGCCGCGAGAAGGAGCTCCTGATTGAATTTGGCTGGTACATCCAAGACGCGGTCAATGGTGCCGCCGTGAAAGTCGAATATCTCGACGGCTACGTTCGCGATGAGGTCGCTGGTTGGCGTGAGTACGCCGCGCAGCCGCTGACCGCGTCCGACGAGGAATTCCTGCATGGATATCTCCGTGGACTTATCGACGATGAATACGAGCGGATCCGGATCAAGCAGCAGGCCGAACACAACAAAAACGAATGATGTCGATTATTTCCGACCAAGGAGTGGACAATGTCGGTTATTTCCCTCGCTTACGGCTGGCAGCACATTCTCGCCGAAGCCATCGCCGAGGCACAGGCGCTGCCGCAGGAGTGGTGTTTCGAGATCTCCAAGGCCGAGACCGTCGACGGCACGCTGAAACTCTCGGCCACTTATAACTCGTTCGATGTCCCGCTCGATGATCATCTGCCGCCCGAGCGCAAGCTGCCGCATCCGTGGCGTTCTGAGATGCGGATCCGGGAGGCGGCTCGCGCGCGGTCGCTGCAGACGTGCGAGTGCTGCGGCCGTGAGGGAGAGCTCGTCGATGCCGGCGAGACGGCGCGCGTGCGCTGCGTCCGGCACGAGTATGTCGTCGACGCGGTGGAGTGGGGCGGGAACCCTGTCGGCTTCATGTTCGAGTCCACTGACGAGGCGATGGCGCATTTCCTCGCCGACTATGGCGCGGGACTCGACATGATGCAGGATCTTCAGGCTGCTGCCGATGAGGACGATGCCGACGAGGCAACGGTGAAACACTGAAAAACTGACACCCAGTGCCCGAACGAGGTCAATGCTCGGCACTGGGATACGGCGGGGATTACTCGGCGGCTTCGAGAAACTGTTCCTTCGGTGCCTGGATGGCTTCCCAAGCATCCAGCACGGCATTCGTCCAGACCGTCATCGCCGTCTTCTTGAGCTTCAAAAACGTGCCGCCGCCGTAAGCGAGCTTGGTGATTTTTGCCATGCGGTTGGCCGCCCACTCTTCGCGTTGCGCTTCGGTGAGAGCGTCCTCGCCAAGATGCTCGCTGAGCTTGATCTCGTGGGCGAGTACAGCACTCGCGCCTCCGGGAATGCCGTTATCGTCCATGACGGCGGTGATCGAGCGACGCAGGTCGTGCGGAGTCCAGTGCATCACTCCGGCCTCGGCGAGCAGATCGCGTGCGGCTTCCTTGCCTTTCATCAGCGGATCCCGACCCTGCAGGCGCACGATAAACTGCCTCACGGCCGTACGCGAAATGCTGATGTCCTTGTCTTCCTTACCGCGTTCGGAGGCGAATACCCACTCGGATCCGTGATCCTTGGCAGCCTCTATAAGCGGGAGCATGTGATCGACGGCTCGCATCGGAACGGGCAGGACATGGGTCTTCTTGTTCTTGGTAACTCCTTCGTCCCATGCCGCAAGATAGTAGTCCGGGTCGCGCGGCTCAGGATAGAAGTCCACCTTGCGAAGCGCCAGCCCGGCAGTCGTGCGCTGGGCGGTAAGAACGAGCCACCAGAACGCGGCGTAGACATTGTCGCGGAGGCCGTGCTTACCATCGACGCGACCGGGGAGGGGGCGATCCAGATAGTGGGCCGCGAGCTGCAGGGTCTTCACGATATCAGTGATCGATGGCGTGCGCGTCCGGGCGATGATTTTCGAGTCCGTCTTGAGCAACTCCCACCACATGTCCTTGTGATCAAGGCCACTCTCGCCGCTTTTGTACTCGCAGCAGTAGTTCATGATCGAGCGGATGTTCGAAACGCATTTCTTCGCCGCGCTGATGCCACTTGAAGCTTCGATCTTGTCTCTGACCTTCTCGACCTCGCCCCGCTTGAGAAGCACTGCCGGGGTCTCGATAAGATCCTTCATCTCCGGGCGACGAAGGGTGCGGTGGATCTCCTCGACGGACGCCTTGCGGAGCGGCGACTGCGACGTCTTCTTCGTCCGCCCTTCAATCATTGCATCCGCGCATTGCTGCAGTGTCCAGGTCGTGACCACGGGCCGCATCTCAGCTATCGCTGCCTTGTTGTCGCGACCAGCGTATTTCGCAACAAGGAAAGGCTCGACCTGAGCGGGATCCTCGTCCAGAAGTCCTTTGATGATCGGCACCATCTCGCGCGCGGCCGTCGCGGTCTTGAGGGGCCGGAGGCCTTCAGGCCAGATCCAGCCTATCGTCAGGCTCTTGTCTTTATATTTCACGACCCAGCTTGCGCGGTTCTTCTGCACGATGAGCCGCAGGCCCTGCGCGCGCTCGTCCGAATAGATGTGGATGTTTCCAGGCGGTGTTTCGCCTGAGGAAGCCATCGCCGCAGCTTCCTTAATGTGCTTCTCAGCGATGAGGCATCGTACTGTCGCCATACCGTCTCCATACCGCCATACCGTCACCATACCGTTCAAACTTTGTGGACAAGCGATGGAATGACGAGGTGTTTCTCATTGGAACTCCCTCATGTGCTCACGACTAATTGTTGACAATGCCGTGGAATTCCAAGAGGTTACATTCATGATGCCGAGCAATTTCGACGCTTGTCAACTGGTTTGGCGAAGGGGTAGAGAGGGTCGAATCTGAAACCTCTTCATTGTGGCACCTGAGGTCGGAGGTTCGAGACCCCCCAACCGTACCATTATTCTCCCTTTGACATCCGAGTTTTGCGCTTTGTGCTCGCAATTCGACGAGCTGCGCGTTCGATGCTCGCGCACTGCTTGCTGTCCGTAATTTTGGCCACGGCCGACTCTTCGGCAATGCTCACCCGGAAAGCTTAGCCCGAGCACCGCTTCGCCTGCCGCGCGAGTGGGGACAAGGCGAATGCCCCGTCCCTCCCAGATGCATACCAATCAATACTTCGATGGAACGTAGAGTTCTGGCGGCAGCACCTTGCGCTCATAGTCCGGATTGAAGACGCGGTCGGGCAGGGTGATCTCCTCGTGCGGGACTTCTGTGTAAGGGATCTGATGCAACAGGTGATCGATGCAGTTCAGCCGCGCCCGCTTCTTGTCGTTGCCTTCGACGATATGCCACGGGGCTTCCGGAATGTTGGTGCGCGCGAAGGTCTCTTCCTTCGCCTTGGTATAGCCTTCCCAGCGGACGCGCGATTGCAGGTCCATCGGCGAGAGCTTCCACTGCTTCAGCGGGTCGTGGATGCGCACGAGGAAGCG
This sequence comes from Hyphomicrobiales bacterium, assembly GCA_900466985.1. Taxonomy (GTDB): domain Bacteria; phylum Pseudomonadota; class Alphaproteobacteria; order Rhizobiales; family Rhizobiaceae; genus Rhizobium. Next base: position 228,265 of record UBOA01000005.1, on the reverse strand, counting down.
CATCTGCTGCTCTTCATCGGTGATCGAGAACCAGTATTTGACAAGCCGGATGCCTGAGCGAACGAGCATGCGTTCGAATTCCGGCACGTCGTTGAAGAACTCCTCGACCTGGTCCTCGCTCGCAAAGCCCATCACCCGCTCCACACCCGAGCGATTGTACCAGGAGCGGTCGAAAAGAACGATTTCGCCCCCGGCAGGCAGATGCGGGACATAGCGCTGGAAGTACCACTGCGTCTTCTCGCGGTCGGAAGGCGCGGGCAGGGCGACGGCGCGGACAACGCGCGGATTGAGGCGTTGCGTGATGCGCTTGATCACGCCGCCCTTTCCGGCGGAGTCGCGACCCTCGAAGATCACGACGACCTTCTCCTTATTATAGACCACCCAATCCTGAAGCTTGATCAACTCCGCCTGCAGCGAAAGCAGCGCGCGAAAATAGTCGAGTCGCGGGATCGATGCCGGATGGGCGTTGCGGTAGATCTTGCGGATCGCGTCTGACAGCGCCGGCTCCGAGAGTTCCAGCTCGTAGTCCTCATCGATGGTGTCGGCCAGTTCGGCTTCGAGCCAATCGGACTGGTTGATGTCGGATATGTTGTTCATAGGCGTTCACCCTCGATGCGTTCGTGGCGCGGTTTGAAACGTGGCGGCATGGCGACGATGTCCTCACCCTGAACAATCGTCATCTTCCAGCAGATCCTTAGTCGGATTTATTCCCTTAGAATGAACCTCCTGTGACACTGGGCGTGGGCTTTGCTGCGTTCGAAGCGTGGTCGCTTTTTGCGTGCGCCCGCCGAGTGAATGAGGGCCGGGCAGTAACCTAGGGGCGGTGTCACATGAACCGCGGATGCGCTTTCATCGAGAGCTCGTCTCCCGGCCTTGTCGTCTCATTTGCCCAGTTTCGGCCGCAAATGATTCGCCCGAAACATGCGCCCATGCCTAAGAATAGGTGACAAATCGCCGCGTGCGAGACGTTTTTTCAACAGATGAGAACGTCCATGTGAAGGGCGAGGTGGTCGGGAAAATGTGCTTTGCTAACAAAGGGCAATCAGATTTTACGGACTTGCCCGAGGTTCCGCTGCCGCGCTCTCGTTGATCACGGATTAACCATACTGCATTGCAAATCGTGATCGGGGGTGTCATTTTCCGGTCGGGGGCTAATTCAGAGTGATTTCAGAAGGAGACGTAAATGTCCATTTCGCTCAGCAATCTGGATGCATCCAAGGCTACCGCCTTTTCGGCCGTGAATGTAGCCGCTGCTGTACGTGCCGCTCGAGAGGCCGTAGGCTATAGCCTCGACGACCTCGCAGTGACTTGCGGCTTGGTTGTTAATGAGATTGAGGAAATCGAGAGTGGTGAGGATGCTGATCCCGCCAAGCTCAAGCGGATCGCCTCTGCATTGCAGGTGCCGCTCTCATCGTTTGCTCCGATGTGATAATGACCTCAGGGCCGGGCAGGCAGTCGCCCGCCTGGCCTTGCCTCTCCCAAAAACGCCTGTAACACCGCCCTTCATCTTTTCTTAACCATCCCCTCCGAACCGCTGAACGCTCCTGCCCGCGAAGGGTAATTTTACCGCCGTTGATTGTCCGGTGCGTTAGCAACTTCATCGCAAATGTCCGCCCTCGAACGAGCCGGGTGCCTGTGCACTGCGGCGGTTTTCTGTAAAGAGGAGAGGGCAATGAGCCGAGCTCGACGCATTGGCGCCACGCGGATTGATTTGAACGAACTCATCAAGCGCAGCGCGCTTGCCGTCCTTGCCATTCTCGCGGTCTTGCTCCCCGTCCTGAAAGTCAGCTTGGTCAGCGAGTCGGACGATATCGTTCTCGGGGATTTCCGGCTGCTGGGCGGGGCGGCCTATCTGCTGCTGGTGGCCTTTCTGTGCGGTCTTTCTACTGTTGTCATCGATAGCATGCGGGCACATTCGCGTTTCATCGACATGGCCGGATTGATCATCGCTGTCGCGGCCGTTTCGCGCGCTGCCTACAGTCTGAGCGCGAGCCTTATGCGCAATCCGATCGCGGTTGATGCACCTTCGCAGAGGCTGGATCAGTTGGCGCAGGTCTCCTTGTCCTATGGCAGCGTTCCGCTGTTGCTCATCCTGGTCGGCGCCTTGTGGCAGTCGCGAAAATCCTGGCGCAGCTAAGCGATCTCTTCTGGGATGGAACCGCGCTCGCTCCTTGGACGTTCTAGTTGATAGGAGAAATGCGCATGTCGAAAACGCTTCTATATGGCGCGACCAAGGTGGATGAAGGCAACGAAGCCTATTCCGCCATTGCGAGCCTTGAGCAATTCCAGTGGCGGAACCGTGTCCTCGTCATCTTTGCAGACAAGGGAAACGCGCGGGCTGCTCGCCAGGAAAATCAGTTGCTTGCCGATCGCGATGCCTTGCAAGACCGCGATATGGTCATTCTCAAGATTGTCGGCGGCAGTGTCAGGGAACTTTTCGGCGCTGGCGAAAAGCTGGACGCCGCGGCGATTACCCGCGATTTGGGCGATCCGACGGCTGGAGAATTCGCATCCCTTCTCGTCGGCAAGGATGGAACGGTAAAGCTCAAGGTGAGCGAGCCGATCACCAGCGCCGAACTGTTTGCCATCATCGACAGCATGCCGGTGCGCGCTGCCGAAGTTGCGGCAGAGAAGCAGCAGACGAGCGAAGAATCTGAGAAGCGCGACTGATCCTTGCCGCGCTGACCCGATGTCACAGGAATATGTGCCGCTCGGCGGCCACGAGTTCCTGCAGGAAATCGGAAACCGTACGCACCCGCACGAGTTCGCGTGCGCTTTCATGAAACGTCGTCCAGTACGCTCGCCGGATCGAAATATCGGGCAGGATGCGCACCAGTTCGGGATTCTGCCGGGCAATATAGTCGTGCAGGATGCCGATCCCGGCGCCGGAAAGCACGGCCTCTGTCTGGCCGGTCGCCGAAGAAATCTCGAAGGCGGCGTTCCAGTTCCGCATCACCTCGCCGGTGAAGTTCAGCGATTGGGAAAAGATCAGGTCCTCGACGTAGCCGATCCGCCGGTGCTGTTTCAGCGCCTCGACGTTGGCGGGCTGGCCGTTAACTTCGGCATAGCTTCGTGATGCATAAAGGCCGAGCGTGTAGTCGGTGAGTTTGGCCGACACGAGCCGGCCTTGTTCGGGCCGCTCCAGCGTGATGGCGATATCCGCCTCACGCTGTGAAAGCGAGAATGATCGGGGCACCGGCACAAGCTGGATCTTCAGTTCCGGATGACGCTCGATCAGCCGACCCATGCGGGGTGCGAGAAAGGAAACGCCGAAGCCGTCGGGCGCTCCCACGCGCACCGTCCCGGCGATTGCCGTATCGGTACGGCCGAGATTTGCCTGCACGGACAGCATTTCGGTTTCCATCCGCTCCGCCGAGGCGAGGAAAACCTCGCCCTCGGCCGTCAGCTCGCAGCCATTTGTGCGGCGGACGAAGAGGCGGCTCTTCAGCGCCTCTTCCAACGAGGTGAGCCGTCGCGAGAGCGTGGCGTGGTTGAGCCCCAGACGTTTCGAGGCGGCAAGGATCTGCCCGGTGCGGGCCACGGCCAGGAAAATGCGGACATCGTCCCAGTTCATGGCTTGCCACGCATAATGATCGGGTCGACGTCGATGAGCGTCAGGGACTTCACCATCCCCGCGGTTCCGTTCTTGTATTTGAGGAAATGCGGTGTCTGCAGATGCGCTTCGTAGGCTGCCTGGTTCGCATAGACCTCGAGGATACGGATCTTGTGCGGACGGTCCTTGAGGGAAACGGCGTTCAGCGACAGAACGCCGGGCTCCAGTGCGACAGAGGCCTCGATCTCCTCGGTCAACAGAAGGCGATAGATTTCAAGCTGGTCGGGATCGATTTCGAGCTCGGCCATTCTGACAACCAGTTTCCTGCTCATCGAAGCACTATCTCCTCTTCAGTTTGCATCGACCGTGGTAGTCTAGCGGAGTCCTGCGTGGACCTTGAGAGAAGCATCAGCTCGATTGGCTGGGCTTCAATTTACGCACAACGGTTGCTTATCTCAGCGCATTGATTTGTGCAAATTGAAGTGTGATTGTTTCGGCATCCAAAAACAGGAGGAGGCACATCCATGCGTGAGATCGGTCATTTCATCGGCGGTAAGCACGTCGCCGGCACCAGCGGCCGCACCAGCAACGTTTTCAACCCGGCAACCGGCGAAGTCCAGGCCACTGTGGCACTGGCAAATGTCGAGGAGCTGCGCGCCGCAGTCGAGAACGCCAAGGCCGCTCAGCCAAAGTGGGCGGCGATGAACCCGCAGCGCCGTGCCCGCGTCTTCTTCAAGTTTGTCGAACTGCTGAACAAGCACATGGATGAACTCGCTGTCCTCCTCTCGACCGAGCACGGCAAGACCGTCGAAGATTCCAAGGGCGACATCGTTCGTGGTCTTGAGGTCTGCGAATTCGTCTGTGGTATTCCGCATCTGCAGAAGGGCGAATTCACGGAAGGCGCCGGCCCGGCAATCGACATGTACTCCATGCGCCAGGCGGTCGGCATCGGTGCGGGCATCACCCCGTTCAACTTCCCGGCCATGATCCCGATGTGGATGTTCGCGCCGGCAATTGCCTGCGGCAACGCATTTATCCTGAAGCCGTCGGAGCGCGACCCGTCCGTGCCGCTGCGTCTCGCTGAACTCATGATCGAAGCGGGCCTCCCGGCAGGCATCCTCAACGTCGTCAATGGCGACAAGGCCGCTGTCGACGCTATCCTGACGGATCCGGATATTGGCGCGGTCTCCTTCGTCGGCTCCACGCCGATCGCCCGCTACGTCTACGGAACGGCCGCCATGAACGGCAAGCGCGCCCAGTGCTTCGGCGGCGCGAAGAACCACATGATCATCATGCCTGATGCCGACATGGACCAGGCCGTCAACGCACTGATGGGCGCAGGTTACGGCTCTGCCGGCGAACGCTGCATGGCGATCTCGGTCGCCGTCCCGGTCGGCGAGGAAACCGCCAATCGCCTCGTCGAGAAGCTGACGCCGAAGATCGAGTCGCTGCGTATCGGCCCCTACACGGACGAGAAGGCCGATATGGGTCCGCTCGTTACCAAGGAAGCCTACGCCCGCGTCAACGGACTGATCGATCGCGGCGTCGAGCAGGGTGCAAAGCTCGTCGTCGATGGCCGCGGCTTCAAGCTGCAGGGGTATGAAGACGGATATTTCGTCGGCGGCACGCTGTTCGATCATGTCACGCCCGACATGGATATCTACAAGACCGAGATCTTTGGGCCTGTCCTCTCCGTCGTCCGTGCCAAGAACTACGAGGAGGCCCTCGACCTGCCGATGAAGCACGAATACGGCAACGGTGTCGCGATCTACACCCGCGACGGCGATGCCGCCCGCGACTTCGCCTCGCGCATCAACATCGGCATGATCGGCATCAACGTCCCGATCCCGGTTCCGCTCGCCTACCATTCCTTCGGCGGCTGGAAGGCCTCGAGCTTCGGTGACCTCAACCAGCATGGTTCGGACTCGATCAAGTTCTGGACCAAGACGAAGACAATCACCGCTCGCTGGCCCTCGGGCATCAAGGACGGCGCCGAATTCGTCATGCCGACGATGAAATAAGACGAACGGACGACATTATCGAATTGGGGGCCGCGGCCCCCAATTTGCGTTGAGGCTGGTTCTGGCCGTCACCGACAATTTCGTGTGGCATGATCCCGCCGCAAGTGCCGGCGGGTTCGAGACCAAATAGCCTCGCGGCAATCCGTCTCATATAAGATGAATATGATTTTCATATTTTGGAATTGTTCAAAACTAGCAAAGCCACTATATAGACCACGTGCAACTGACGATTCTGGAGATCGGCATGCGTTTGACCAAGCAGACCAACTATGCGGTTCGCATGTTGATGTATTGTGCTGCCAATGAGGGGCAGCTGAGCCGGATTCCGGAGATTGCCAAGGCATACGGTGTTTCCGAACTCTTTCTGTTCAAGATCCTGCAGCCTCTGAACAAGGCAGGGTTGGTCGAGACGGTTCGCGGTCGCAACGGTGGCGTTCGACTCGGCAAGCCTGCGAAAGACATCAGCCTCTTCGACGTGGTTCGCGTCACGGAAGACAGCTTTGCGATGGCGGAGTGTTTCGAGGATGACGGCATGGTCGAATGCCCGCTTGTCGACAGCTGCGGTTTGAACTCCGCCTTGCGCAAGGCCCTCAACGCTTTCTTCGACGTGCTGGCGCAATATTCGATCGACGACCTCGTCAAGGCGCGGCCGCAGATCAACTTCCTGCTGGGCCTGACCGGCGAGCACGTACGCCGCAAATCCCCCGTCGTGGCACCCGCTGCCTGATCGGCGATGACGAAATTTTGATCCGGCCGCAGCAGCGTCAGATGCCGCGGCCGTTCCGTTCTAGGGGAGTTTTTTGTCGAGAGTTTCGCGTGACGCGTGTGTGAAAAGGTCGCAGCTGGCGCGAAATTATACCAAATGCGACAAGAATCACGTTTATTCAGTCCGTTTATTTCTAAGTGCGGCCCATTTTTGGCGGAAAATTACTAAAGTTGCCCATCTGGAAGAATTTTCCACTTCGGTCGTTGATTTCAGCAAACAAATGTCGTTCCATCTGCCGTCATTCCGGGTTCCCCGGGATCTCAAATAAAAGAACAAACCTGGGAAACGATATCATGAAAAAGATGTCTGTCTTGCTGGCCGCGACGGTCCTGGCTTCGGCCATGGCATCCGCAGCCTGGTCTAAAACGCTCGTTTACTGCTCTGAAGGGTCGCCGGAAGGCTTCGATCCGGGCATTTATACCGCAGGCACCACCTTCGATGCCTCCTCGCGTACGGTTTACAGCCGTCTCGTCGAGTTCCAACATGGCAAGACCGAAATTGAGCCGGGCCTGGCCGAAAGCTGGACGGTTTCCGACGACGGTACGGTCTACACCTTCAAGCTGCGTCCGGGCGTCAAGTTCCAGACGACCGAATTCTTCACGCCGAGCCGCGATCTGAACGCTGACGACGTCGTCTTCTCGTTCGAGCGCCAGCTCAAGGCTGACGGCCCCTGGGCCAAGTACGTCGCAGGCGTTTCCTACGAATACGCTGCCGGCATGGGCTTCCCGGAACTCATCAAGTCCGTCGAGAAGGTCGACGACCTGACCGTCAAGTTCACGCTGAACCATCCGGAAGCACCGTTCCTCGCCGACCTGGCAATGGACTTCGCGTCCGTCCTGTCGAAGGAATATGCCGACAAGCTGCAGGCTGACGGCAAGATGGAACAGATGAACCAGATGCCGCTCGGCACCGGTCCGTATACCTTCGTTGCCTACCAGCCGGATGCCGTCATCCGCTACAAGGCCAACGAAACCTACTTCAAGGGCAAGGAAAAGATCGACGATCTCGTGTTCGCGATCACCCCGGACGCGTCTGTCCGCGCTCAGAAGCTGAAGGCCGGCGAATGCCACATCATGCCGTATCCGAACGCGGCTGACATCAAGGACCTGCAGACGGACTCGAACCTGAAGGTTCTGGAACAGCCGGGCCTGAACGTTTCCTATCTCGCCTACAACACGCTCCAGGCCCCGTTCGACAAGGCCGAAGTGCGTCAGGCGCTGAACATGGCGATCAACAAGCAGGCGATCGTCCAGGCCGTCTTCCAGGGCGCCGGCCAGGTTGCCAAGAACCCGATCCCGCCGACGATGTGGTCGTATAACGACGACATCAAGGATGACGTCTACAACCCGGACGAAGCAAAGAAGATGCTCGAAAAGGCTGGCGTCAAGGATCTCAGCATGAAGATCTGGGCAATGCCGGTTTCGCGTCCGTACATGCTGAACGCACGTCGCGCCGCTGAACTGATGCAGGCTGACCTTGCCAAGGTCGGCGTCAAGGTCGACATCGTCACCCACGAATGGGCTGAATACCTCAAGCTCTCCAAGGACAAGGCCCGTGACGGCGCTGCGATCCTCGGCTGGACCGGCGACAACGGCGACCCGGACAACTTCCTTGACACCCTGCTCGGCTGCGAAGCCGTCGGCGGCAACAACCGCGCGCAGTGGTGCAACAAGGAATTCGACGATCTCGTGAAGAAGGCCAAGAAGACCGCTGACGTTGCAGAGCGCACCAAGCTCTACCAACAGGCGCAGGTCGTCTTCAAGAAGGAAGCTCCGTGGGCGACGATCGATCACTCCACGGAATTCGTACCGATGAGCGCCAAGGTTTCCGGCTTCGTGCAGGATCCGGTCGGTGTTCACCGTTTCGACGGCGTTGATATCGCCGAGTAATCAAAATTATGCAAAGATGCCCGGCAACTCCGGGCTTGGCCGGCGGTCAGGTTTGATACCTGACCGCCGGAATACTATGGACACTTGCCAATGTTGCGATTTCTCATCGGACGCCTTGCGATCCTGATCCCAACCTTCATCGGCGTTTCACTCATCGCCTTCTCGTTCATCCGCCTGCTGCCCGGTGACCCGGTCATGCTGATGTCGGGCGAGCGTGTGATGGCGCCGGAACGCCATGCCCAGGTCATGCATGATCTCGGCCTCGATAGACCGGTCTACGTTCAATACCTGGATTACCTCGGCAACGTGGTGCAGGGTGATCTGGGCTCGTCGATCGTTACCAAGCGCCCGGTTCTGCAGGAGTTCGGCTCGCTCTTTCCGGCGACGCTTGAGCTTTCGCTTTGTGCGATTATTTTTGCGATCGTGCTTGGCATTCCCGCCGGCGTCTTCGCCGCGGTCAAGCGAGGAACCTGGTTCGACCAGAGCGTGATGGGCGTTGCCCTCATCGGCTATTCGATGCCGATCTTCTGGTGGGGCCTGCTGCTCATCGTTCTCTTCTCGAATACGCTGCACTGGACTCCCGTGTCCGGCCGCATTTCGCTGATGTATTTCTTCAAGCCGGTCACCGGCTTCATGCTGATCGACAGCCTGCTCTCCGGCCAGGCCGGTGCATTCAAGTCGGCGTTCGTCTCGCTCATTCTGCCGACGATCGTTCTCGGCACCATTCCGCTTGCGGTCATCGCGCGACAGACGCGCTCGGCCATGCTGGAAGTGCTCGGCGAAGATTATGTTCGCACCGCGCGCTCCAAGGGTCTCGCCCCCATCCGCGTCGTTGGCCTGCACGCGCTTCGCAACGCGATGATCCCGGTCGTGACGTCGATTGGTCTGCAGGTAGGCGTGTTGCTCGGCGGCGCGATCCTGACAGAAACGATCTTCTCCTGGCCTGGTATCGGCAAGTGGATGGTCGATGCGGTCTTCAAGCGCGACTACACCGTCGTTCAAGGTGGCCTGCTGCTCATCGCCGGCATCATCATGATCGTCAATCTGATCGTCGACCTCATGTACGGTCTGATCAACCCACGTATTCGTCACTAGGAGCGGCTTATGAGTGCGATAACCACCAAGTCGACCCAGCCGTCAGCGCTCTCTGAGTTCTGGTACTATTTCTCTCGCAACAAGGGTGCCGTCATCGGCTTCGGCATCTTCCTGCTCGTGCTTTTGACAGCGATCTTCGCGCCGTTGATTGCCCCGCATGATCCGAACGTTCCTTTCGACGGCATGCAGCGCGTCCCGCCGGTTTGGTCGGACAAGGGCAATCCGATGTTCCTGCTCGGAACGGATGCCGTCGGTCGCGATATGCTGTCGCGCCTCATCTATGGCACGCGCTTCTCGCTGTTCATCGGCCTCGTCGTCGCCTCGCTGTCGGCTGTCGCCGGCGTGCTGCTCGGCCTCGTTGCAGGCTATTTCCGCGGCCGCGTCGACACCTTCATCATGCGCGTCATGGATATCATTCTGGCGTTCCCATCGCTGCTGCTGGCCCTCGTGCTGGTCGCAGTTCTGGGACCGGGCCTGCTCAATGCCATGATCGCCATCTCGATCGTCAACCAGCCGCATTTCGTGCGCCTGACGCGTGCGGCCGTGATCAGCGAGCGTGAGAAGGAGTATGTCGTAGCATCGCGCGTCGCCGGCGCCGGCACCTTCCGTCTGATGTTCAAGACGATCCTGCCGAACTGCCTGGCTCCGCTGATCGTTCAGGCAACGCTCGCATTCTCCGCCGCGATCCTCGATGCCGCAGCCCTCGGCTTCCTCGGCATGGGCGCCCAGCCTCCGACATCGGAGTGGGGCACGATGCTTGCCGATGCGCGCGAATTCTTCCAGAGCTCCCCGTGGCTCGTCACTTTCCCGGGTCTTTGCATCCTGATCACCGTTCTTGCCATCAATCTGATGGGCGACGGCCTGCGCGATGCGCTCGACCCCAAGCTGAAGAGGTCCTGATATGGCACTTCTTGAAATCGAAAATCTCGCCGTCGAGTTTCAGACGTCCACGGGCCCGTTTCGCGCAGTTGATGGCGTGTCGCTCAAGGTGGATGCAGGCGAAGTTCTAGCCATCGTCGGAGAATCCGGATCCGGCAAGTCGGTCTCCATGCTCGCGGCGATGGGCCTTCTGCCCTGGACGGCAAAGGTAACGGCCGACAAGATGGTCTTCGACGGCCGCAACCTGCTTGGCATGTCGGCGAGCGAGCGGCGCAAGATCATTGGCAAGGATATGTCGATGATCTTCCAGGAGCCGATCGCCAGCCTCAATCCCTGCTTCACTGTCGGCTTCCAGATCGAGGAGGTTCTGCGAATCCATCTGGGGCTGGACAAGGCTGCACGGCGCAAGCGCGCCATCGAGCTGTTCGAGGCCGTTGGTATTCCCAATCCTGCCGAGCGCCTCGGCCATTTCCCGCACCAGATGTCGGGTGGTCAGTGCCAGCGCGTTATGATCGCCATCGCAATCGCCTGCAATCCGAAGCTCTTGATTGCCGATGAGCCGACCACCGCGCTCGACGTCACCATTCAGAAGCAGATCCTCGATCTCCTGATGCGGCTCCAGACGGAGCACCGAATGGGCCTGATCATGATCACGCACAACATGGGCGTTGTCGCCGAGACAGCCGATCGCGTGATCGTGCAGTATAAGGGCCGCAAGATGGAAGAGGCCGACGTCCTGTCGCTCTTCGAGTCTCCGAAGAGCGACTACACGAGAGCACTGCTCGCCGCCCTGCCGGAAAACGCCACCGGTGACCGACTGCCGACCATCGGCGAGATTTTCAAGGGAGCGGCCCAATGACGCCAGTCCTCGAAGCAAAGAATATTGTCCGCAACTATTATCTGCCGGGCGGTCTCTTCAAGAAGGAGAGAACCGTACACGCCGTCAAGGGTGTGAGCTTCAAGGTGGAGCAGGGCAAGACGCTGGCGATCGTCGGCGAAAGCGGTTGCGGCAAGTCGACCCTCGCTCGCATCGTTACCATGATCGACCCGGCAAGCGGCGGTGATCTCTTCATCGACGGCAAGAAGGTCGATATCGCTGCAGGCGATCTGACACCGGAAATTCGCCGCAAGGTGCAGATTGTCTTCCAGAACCCCTATGGTTCGCTGAACCCGCGCAAGAAGATCGGCGACATCCTGATAGAGCCCTTGATCATCAACACCGATACGCCCGCCGCCGAGCGGCGCGAGTTGGCGATGGCGATGCTCAAGAAGGTCGGCCTGCAGGAGATCCATTTCAATCGCTATCCGCACATGTTCTCCGGTGGTCAGCGACAGCGTATCGCGATCGCCCGCGCTCTGATGCTGAAGCCGCGGCTTCTGGTTCTCGATGAGCCGGTGTCGGCGCTCGATCTTTCGGTCCAGGCTCAGGTGCTCAACCTGCTCGCGGACCTGCAGGACGAGTTGAACCTCACCTATGTCTTCATCAGCCACGACCTCTCGGTCGTCCGCTACATGGCCGACGACGTCATGGTGATGTATTTCGGTGAAGCTGTGGAGTATGGCGCGCGGGATCAGGTTTTCAATGATCCGCAGCACAGCTATACGAAGACCCTGTTTGCGGCCACGCCGCGCGCCGATGTTGACACCATCAAGGCTCGCCTTGCGCGCAAGAGCGCAACGCTCGCTGCTTCATAAGGTCGTGGTTCTCCCGTCCTCGGGAGTGCCGGAACTGAGAGAGACAAGCAATGCCAGAGACCACAGGAACCCCTTACGCGATCATCGTCATGGGGGTCAGTGGTTGCGGCAAGTCCTCGATCGGCCTGAAGATTTCGGACGCCCTCGGCATGCAATTTGTCGAGGGCGACCAGCTGCATCCTGCATCGAATGTCGAGAAGATGTCGAAGGGCATTCCCTTGACGGATGACGACCGGATGCCTTGGCTCGACCTCATCGGTCAGACAATGAAAGCGTCGCTTGATCGTGGGCAGGGCGTCATCGTTTCCTGCTCGGCGTTGAAGCGCATCTATCGCGACCGGCTGCGCAAGGCGGTGAATGGAAAACTCTTTTTCGTCTATCTGTCAGGCTCGAAGGAGCTGCTCACGAAGCGGATGGGTGAGCGCAAGGGTCACTTCATGCCTGCATCCTTGCTGGAAAGCCAACTCGCGACACTCGAAGTGCCGACCGGCGAGCCCGGCGTCGTGACCGTCGATATCGACAATACGATCGAAGGGATCGCGGAAACGGCGCTCCGCGATCTCAAATCTTTGGGCGTTGTTTAGCCGTCGGTCCGCAGCAGGACCTTCTTCTCGAAGAAGAAATAGGGCCGCAGGCGAACGCCGATGACATTGCCGGCAAATGCGGCCACGGCCCAGAGATAGCCATGCAGGCTGCCCGACGAGATGCCGGAGAAATAGGCGCCGATGTTGCAACCGTAGGCGATGCGTGCGCCGTATCCGAGCAGTAGGCCGCCGATCACAGCAGCTAGAACCGAACGCAGCGGAATATCCCAGCTCGGTGCAAATCGACCGGCGAGCGACGAGGCGAGCATTGCACCCGCAATGATGCCGAAATCCATGACGGAGGTGATATCCGCAAAGACGCTGTCGGCCAGCGCCTTGGCATTGGCGGGCGTCTGCCAATAGGCCCAGGCGGTCGGGTCAATGCCGATGAGCTGCGCGCCCTTGGCGCCCCAAAGCGCAAAGGCCGAGGTGATGCCCCAGGGGCGGCCGGCGATCGACAGCGTCACGAAGTTCAGCGAGGCAAGGGCAACGGCGCCGAGGACAAGCGGCCACGGTCCGCGCAGGAAACGCGAAAAGCCGCGGCGCGGGGAGGGCGCTTCCTTTTCGAGCGAGCCGTGCCAGCGCTTCTCGACGACAACAGTCAGTGCGGCGATCGCTGCAAAGATGATCAGCGAGACCGCGATGCCGCCGATGGCGCCAAAGCTCTGTACCAGCGAGGTCGGTGGAAGTGACGGCAGGCTCACCCACCAGTCGAAATTCACGGTGCCGAGCACCGAGCCGACGATAAAGAAGAAGAGGGTGATGAGCATCCGCGCATTTCCGCCGCCGGCGGTAAACAGCGTGCCGGAAGCGCAGCCGCCGCCGAGCTGCATGCCGATCCCGAACATGAAGGCACCGACGAGCACGCCGATGCCTGCGGGCGAGACCGAACCTTTGACCTCATGACCGAACAGCGTGCCGCTCGCCAGGAACGGGAAGAACAGCACGACGGCGATCGCCAGCAGGATCATCTGCACGCGCAGGCCGCGTCCGCGACCATCCATGATGAAGACGCGCCATGCGGAGGTGAAGCCGAAGGCGGCGTGATAGAGGGCTATGCCGAGGGCGCCGCCGACAAGGAACAGTGCGCCCTGAGCCGGGCCGTAGTAGTAGCCGAGCAGCAGTGTGCCGAGGACGAGAACAACGAGCGCGCCGAGACCCGGCGTGCCGAGCGAGGGCTGCCGTGTATCGAGTGCGGGGGAGGATGCAATAGACATGATGGATTTCCTGAGAGTTTCCCTCGTCTTATAGCAACTCACCGTGAACGTTGGAGGAATCAGGTTCTCCTTTCCGCCGGTCTGGCGGATTGTTGTCCTTCTATGAGCCTGTTTGGTATGCGTGCGTTGCTTATGGGTTGAAGCGCTGCGGCGAATAGGCCGAAATATCGATGAACGGTGCCTCGCCGGTGATCGCTTCCGCCAGGGCGCGGCCGGTGACAGGCCCGAGCGTCAACCCGTGATGAGCGTGGCCGAATGCGAACCACAGCCCGTCGTGCCGGGGCGCCTTGCCGATGATAGGCATCATGTCGGGCGTGCACGGTCGGGCGCCCATCCACGGCTCCGGATCGAGCCGCTCGCCGAGCGGAAAGACCGTTCGTGCTACCTTCTCGGCGCGATCGAGCTGCACCGGTGTCTTCGGCGCATCGAGTGCCGCGAATTCCGCGCCTGTTGTCAGCCGGATGCCCCGGTTCATAGGTGCGAGGAAATAACCGCGCTCGGCATCGAGCGTCCAGTTGTTGAGGGTCGCATCGCCTGCCGCGGCATAATGCATGTGATAGCCGCGCTTGACGCCGAGCGGGAAGGCATAGCCGAGCCGGCGTGTTGCAACAGCGGCCCAGGGGCCGAGCGCCAAAACCGCGTCTTCCGCGTCCAGCGCCCCCTCGCTGGTGACCACCCGCCAGCTCAAGCCGGAGCGACCGAGCGAATTGGCGTCGCCAGTGACACACCTTCCGCCCAGGCTCTCGAAGTAGGTGCGATAGGCCATCGTCAAACCGTGCGGATCGAGCACGGACCAAGGATCGCGCCACCGCAGGCCGCCGACGAAATCTCCCTTGATATGTGGCTCCAGCCGCGCGACGGCTGCGGCGTCCAGCTGCTCGTGCATGACGCCGAACTCGGCTCTAAGGCGCTCTGCCTCGGCAAATTCCGCGTCGCGCCGGCCAGCCGTGCGGAAAATCTCCATCCAGCCGTTCTTGCGAATCAGGTGCTGTGCATTGGACGCTTCGATCAGATCATTGTGCTCCGAGATCGAGTGCTCGATCAGCGGGGCATAGGCGCGGGAGATCATCTCATGGCGTTTCGCGCCGGAATTCCACCAGTAGCGCGCAAGGAAGGCGAGCTGTCCGGGCAGCGCCTTGAGGTGGTAGTGGGCGTCGATCCGGTTGTTGAAAGCGTAGCGGATCAGAAGCCCGAGCTGCTGCGGAAAACCGTACGGTACGACGCCTTCGCGTTGGATGAGACCGGCATTCCCGAACGAGGTCTCCTTGCCTGGGGCCTTGCGGTCGATCAGCGTCACCTGCCGACCCCTGCGCTGTAGGTGAATGGCCGTCGATACGCCGACGATACCGGCGCCCAGTACAATTGCATTCTTTGTCATTGCCGTGCATTCCAACTATTCCAAGCAATGAAAATGCAACTACGGCAGGCTGCACGCAAACGAAAAATGTCGTTTTATTTCAAAAACATTGTCGTTCTGAGCGCCTCGTTTTCGGCTTTGATGCGGACGTAAAGTACGGCCGCGTTCAGCATGGAAAATATCGCCGCGTAGAGGGGCATCCCGAAGGCAAGCGGAAGGACGGCGATTTCGCCAGCCACGATGACATAGTTCGGATGAGCCATGAACCGGTAGGGTCCGCTGCTGACGAGCGGAGCGCCCGGCAGAACGATGATGCGTGTCGTCCACCGCCCCTTGAGCGTGCCGATAACCCAGAGCCGGCCAGCCTGCAAAACCATGAAAACGGCAAACCAGATCGCGTCGACGGGACGACCGATCGCCAGCAGCCACAATCCGGCGATCCAGCAGCCGTGCAGCGCTACCATGAAAGGATAGTGCTGCGGCGCGACCTCTTTCGCGCCGCTGTTTAGAAGCACCCGCGTATTGTGGCGGGCAAGGGCGAGTTCCGCGAGGCGCTGTGCGGTCACGAAGGCGAGCAGTGCAAGGGAGGGCCACATCATGCCGCTCTCTTCAAGGTCACGCAGCTGGCGGAGAAACCCGGTCCTAGGGCGACCATCGCGCTGCGTTCCGGCAATCCCTCCTTCAAGGCGCGCTCCAGCACGAAGAGGATCGTCGGCGAGGACATGTTTCCGTATTCCGCAAGCACCGCGCGCTCGTGATCCAGGGTTCCCGATTCAAGCGACAGCGCGCTCTCCAGGGCCATAAGCACCCTCGCGCCGCCGGGATGGCAGATGAAGCGACCTATATCGCGACGAGAGAGACCGTTTCTCGCCAATATCCCGTCGACGGCCGGGCCGAGTTCCGTCTCGGCAAAGGGCGGTAGCGATTGAGCGAGAACCACGCCGAAGCCGGTGTCGTCGATCTTCCAGCCCATGATACCGAGCGTATCGGGGAAAAGATGCTCCCCCGTCGACTCGACTTCGGCCTTACCCTCTCGCCCCGCCCGGAGAATGCAGGCCGCCGCGCCATCGCCGAAAAGCGCCGTGGCGATGATGTTCGCGCGCGTCAGCTCGTCCAGCCGGAAAGCCAGAGTGCAAAGTTCTATCGCCACGAAAAGAACCGTTGCGCCCGGCCGATCACGGGCAAATCGCGAGGCGATGGCGAACCCGGAAACGCCTGCCGCGCAGCCGAGTCCGAAGACGGGAACCCGTTCGATGTCCGAGCGGAAGCCCATTTTCTCTGCGAGCTGTGCATCGAGGCTCGGTGTCGCAATGCCCGTGGACGAGATGGTGACGATGCAATCGACGTCGCATCCCTTTAGACCGGCCTGCTTGAGCGCTTTGGTGGCAGTCTCGAAGAACAGGCTGCGCGCCACTTCGCCATAAGCCTCCATTCTGTCTTGCCAACCGTGCGGTTCGATGAACCATTCCAGCGGACGGGCGGCATAACGTCTCTTGATGCCGGCATTCTCGAAGACGCTTGCCAAATGCGAAAAATCCTTGAAGCGGGACGAAAACAGGCGCGCGGAGGTTTCCGCCGCCTCCTTTTGCGTGATGACGTGCTCCGGCGTCGCGACGGCAAGACTCAACAGTTTTACGGTATCACTCACGGGATGCTCCTTTTGCCCGGCGCGTGAGCGGCTAACACGTCAGCCCCGCATTTATTCGCCCGCACCGAGATCGCAGGGTCGGAAAAAAGAAGAACACGCAATCGAATAAAGTGCCAGTCAACGGTGTTCATTCGCGGCCAACGTCATTTTCGTAGGAGATATCCCATGACGATCGCGACTGTTCGTATTGCTTCCATCCTGGTCGGCGGCTGCATTGCCGCGTTTGCACTCTCCGCTCCCGCGTTTTCGATGGGCGGCGGCGGCGGCAGCAGCGGCGGCAGTAGCAGCGGTGGCAGCAGCAGCTCCAGCGGCTCAGGAGGCAGCAGCAGCGAAAGCACCATGCCGACCTGCAAGAAGGGCCAGATGTATGACAGGAGGACGAAGAGGTGCGTCAAGCAGAGCAGCGCCAACGTGACGGAAGAAAACCGCACGGACTACGCCTATTCGCTCGCAAAGGCCGGACGCTATGAAGAAGCGCTCGCCATGCTCGATACGCTGAAGGACCCGAATACCGCCGAGGCTCTGAACTATCGCGGCTACGCCACCCGCAAGCTCGGCCGCACGGATGAAGGCATTTCCTACTACCTGAAGTCCGTCGAGCTTGATCCCAAGTATGCGCAGGTTCGCGAATATCTCGGCGAAGCCTACGTCATCAAGGGGCAACTCGATCTGGCCAAGGAGCAGCTGCAAACGATCAAGACGATCTGCGGCACCGACTGCGAGGCGTATCGCGACCTGAACGAAGCGATCCTCAATCCTTGACCACTGCCGAACAGCGGGAATGCGCAACCACGGTTGAACAGGAACCTTCCAATGCCGGTCGCGTACACCACATTTCCTGCCTATAGTCGCGCAGTACCAAAGCCGCCGGCGCAACCGGCGGCTTTGGAAGGAAAAATCGTGGCGGAGGCTCTCATCGCAAGCGAAGCCGATATCAGAAGCGGCCTGGCGGACAATCTGCTGCGGCTGTGGCGCTATGGCCTTGTGCTCTCGCATCGCCGCGACGTTGCCGACGATCTCGTGCAACAGACCTGTGTTCGCGCCCTGGAGCGCGTCGAGCAGTTCGAGACGGGAACACGGCTGGACCGCTGGCTCTTCTCCATCCTTCATTCCATTTGGTTAAACGAGATCCGGTCGCAACGCGTGCGTCTCGGTCAGGGCTTCGTCGATGCAGACGAGGCCCTTGTCGTCGATGGTGCCCGCGACGCGGAAACCCGTCTCATGGCAAACCAGGTTCTGCGGCTGGTCAATGCGCTGCCGGATGCGCAGCGTGCCGCGGTCTTTCTCGCCTATGTGGAAGGTCTTTCCTACAAGGAGGTCGCAAGCGTATTGGATATCCCGATCGGCACCGTGATGAGCCGCCTTGCCGCCGCGCGCGCCAAGATAGCCGCCAGTGTCTTGGGAGAGGGGGTTACATGAACGACAAGAACCAAATCCTCTCCGATGAGGAGTTGACGGCCTATATCGACGGTGAGCTGTCGGATACCGAGGTCTCGCGCATCGAGGCGCTTCTCGACTCGAACGCGCGTGCGGCCGCAAGGCTGGAGTTGCTGTCGCGGAGCAGTCTCCCCTTCAAGCAAGCCTTCGAGCCGCTGCTTGCCGAAGCTCCGAAGGCAAAGCTCGACACCATGCTCCGTACTCCGGCCGACGCGAAGCCGGCTCCCGCGCGCTTCGGCCGCCGCGCTTTCCTTGGTGCGCTTGCAGCCTGCCTCGTCGCCGGAATTGTGGCTGACCGGGCCTTCATCAGCATCCGCAATCGTGTTGATGCTCGTGACGAAAGCAGCGAATGGCGCGCCGTCGTTGCCGAATACCTCGCCCTCTATACTGTCGATACCCTGGCCGGCCCGTCGCCGTCAGGCGAAGCGCAGGCAGCCCAGCTCGCCAGGCTCGTCGACAAGCTTGGCATCTCCCTGTCCCCCGAAGCGGTGTCGCTGCCCGGCATCGAGTTCAAGCGCGCCCAATTGCTGCAATACGACGAAAAGCCGCTTGCACAGATTGCCTATCTGGACCCGGAGACGGGGCCGCTGGCGCTCTGCATCGTTCGCTCGGACGTCGGAAAGCAGAATCCCGACGTCGAAGGTCGACGCGGCATGAACGTCGTGTACTGGTCGAACGACACGCACGCCTTCATGCTGATCGGTCGCATTCCGATCGACCGGATGCAGGAACTGGCGGAGGATGTCCGCAAAAGGACTGCATGAGGCCCGAGGCGGAGTGGCGGCGAGAGCTGTTACGAAAAAAGGACTGCCCAATCCCGCGATTTTTTGAGATAGTTGCGTGGGGAGGATGGCCTCTACGGCTCGCGTAGCCGGTTCGAATTGGTATCCCTTGAACGTCCTTGGACCCGCCCCATCCGCAGCGTGAGTCGGCTGTCGGCAAGCATTTAGCGAGCATTTTTTACTGTTCAGCACACGCTAGCCAGGAGCAATTCACATGGAAACGTGGAAACCTGATCCGAGCTTTTATCCGTCACCACGCATGGCCATGAAGGCGGCGCCCGAGACGTTTGCCTATGTCGTCGCCTTCGATCCGACGCGAGCGGTTCCCGATGAACTTGCCGTCGTCGATGTAGACCCGACATCGGCCCGTTATGGACAGATCATAAACAAGCTCGCGATGCCCAATGTCGGCGACGAACTGCATCATTTCGGCTGGAATGCCTGTTCGTCCTGTCTGTGCCCGAACGCGCCGCACCCGCACGCTGAACGCCGCTATCTGGTCGTGCCGGGACTGAAATCTTCCCGCATCCATATCATCGACACCAAGCCGGACGGCAAAAATCCTCAGATCGTCAAGGTGATTGAGCCCGCGGACGTGGCCGAACGCGCCGGCTATTCCCGCCCGCACACCATCCATTGCGGCCCCGAGGGCATCTATGTGGCCGCGTTGGGCAATGCCGAAGGCAAGGCCCCGGGCGGCATTTTTCTGATGGATCACAAGACGTTCGAGGTCCGCGGCCAGTGGGAGATAGATCGAGGAGAGCAACAGCTCTCCTATGACGTCTGGTGGCACCTAGGCCACGATACCCTCGTTACCAGCGAGTGGGGCACGCCCGATACCTTCGAAAACGGTCTCGTCCCCGACATCCTGCTCGGCGCGAAATACGGACGCCGTCTGCATTTCTGGGATCTGCACACGCGCAAGCACCTGCAGACGATCGATTTCGGCGACAAGTACCAGCTCGTATTCGAGCTCAGGCCCGCACACGACCCGACGAAAGCCTATGGCTTTGTCAACTGCGTGCTCAGCCTAGAGGATCTCTCCTCCTCGATCTGGGTCTGGCACCGCGATGGCGAGAAATGGGGAGTGACAAAGGTGATCGACATTCCGGCGGAGCCCGCCGAAGCCGACCAACTGCCGCCAATGCTCAAGGGTTTCAAGGCCGTGCCGCCGCTTGTCACCGACATCGATCTCTCGATGGATGACAGATTTCTTTACGTGTCCTGCTGGGGAACCGGCGATCTCCTTCAGTACGACGTCTCGGATCCGTTCAAACCGAAGCTGACCGGCAAGGTCCGCATTGGCGGTATCGTTTCGCGTGCGTCGCACCCAGGGGCCAAGAATGGCGCGCTGAACGGGGGCCCGCAGATGGTCGAGATCAGCCGCGACGGCCGCCGCATCTACTTCACCAACTCGCTTTACGGGGCGATCGATGAGCAGTTCTATCCCGATGGCATCACGGGCTGGATGGTGAAGCTCGACGCGAAGCCGGAAGGCGGCATTTCCTTCGACGAGAAGTTCTTCGTCGAATGGCCGAAGTCGCACCGTCCGCATCAGGTCCGCCTGCAAGGTGGAGATTGCTCGTCGGATTCCTATTGTTATCCCTAGGGAAACGACATCAGGCAAACGAGGCGCCGATGAACGAGCTCTGGCCCTGGATGCTGCTGGCGGGACTGGGCGCCTTTCACGGTCTCAATCCCGCGATGGGATGGCTGTTTGCCGTTGCGCTCGGCGTTCACCGGCAGAGTTTCACGGCCGTGGTTCAGGCCGTACCCGCCATCGCCCTCGGGCATGCTGTCTCCATCGCGTTGGTGGCCGGAGCTGTGGTCGCGGCCGGCCTTTTCGTGAACCAGGATGCTGTGCGCATGGCCACCGGCGTGACGCTTGTTGCCTGGGCGATCTGGCATCAAGTCTTCGGACACAGTCGCCGCGTTCGCGTCGGCTTGCGGACGGGACTGGCCGGCCTTGTGCTCTGGTCGTTCCTGATGGCAACGGCCCATGGCGCCGGCCTCATGATCCTGCCCGCCCTGATGCCCCTCTGTCTGACCCAGCCGCCATTGCCGGACATTGGCGGCGCCGGTTCCGCGGTCATGACGCTCGCCGCAGTCGGCGTCCACACGCTCGCGATGTTGGCGGTCACGAGCCTCATTGCGCTGACAGTCTATCGCTGGGTCGGGCTCGAAATATTGCGCAGTGCCTGGATCAACGTCGACTTGCTGTGGACGGGGGTTCTGTTCGCCACCGGTGTCGGGCTGCTGATCATCAGGTGAAGGCGAGTAGACCTTGATGGCGCGCACCAGTGAGGGCCAAACGCGCAGCCGTCCAGCTTGTATCAAGCAGAGGCAGCAGCCAAGACCTCGACCCGGCAGCCGCCTGAGGACCGGATCACCGAAATTGGTGCACTCGAACGACTTAGCGCGTGGCCGCGAGCTGAACGGCGGACTTGGCGTCTTCCGTTTTCATCCGACCTTCAACGACCGCTCGGCACGCCTTCCAGGCTCGTTGCCACTTGGCCGCACTCTGGTTCGGTTCATGGACGAGCCAGGTCAATGCCTCCTCCGGGGAGCCGACGACAATACGAATGCGGTTGTCTCCCAGCACGAGAGGTGTTTCCCATCGGTGTACCAGCATGGCCACACTCCAATCATGTGAGGGTCCGTTATCGGCGCCATCGAGTATTCGTTCCGCCGTCAGATAGATGGGTATTCGCAGCAGGCAATCAAAGGGAAGAAATGGATGGCAGGTCGCCAAGTGCCTCAAATAGGAACGGTGATCGGTGTTTCGTGGGCGACGACAAGGCGACCGATACAGATGCCGATCGCCCTTCCGAACCGCAATTCTTCTTTGGGGCGCTTTGGTTGGCCTTTGGCTGAGAACCTAAAATGGGCGGGCCGCTTTTGTCGGCGGCCTTTTCCTTCTTGGGCTTCCAAGAAGACGGAGCGGCTGAAACTCCTCCGTCTGGAACGTGAGGCTTCCGTGCCTGCACTGAAGGCGAAAGCAAAGCGTGGGCGGCACGCATGTTGACTAAAAACGAACGCGACGGAGAACAGAGATCTCGGAATCTTCATGACAAAGGATTCGGCCGTCCTCACAGTGAGGAGTTAGGCCATCCGGAACACCACCTCTGCGTCAAGAGCCGCTGCGAGAAATGCGGACTGCGCGTCTCCCTGAGTGACTGTGTCCGTCATCGTACCAGCGTAGGCCTGCATTGCCGAGAAGAAAGGCGCGGCCGTTCGTCACCGGCCAATTCGCAAAAAAGCAAATCAAGGGCTTCTTCTGCGGATGCAACAGGATGCAGCACCCGGTTGCGTTCAACGACTAAGACTAGCCAACCCGGTACCGACACAGGGTCTCCGAATCCACATTCGAGAATAGTGGATCACACAGTTAGCCAGCGTACGACATGAGGGAGAAACATTCCTCACCCGTGCGATCCACTCCCTCAATCCCCGCCTTGACGCGTTGTTCCATGCTATCGGCCTGCTACATCGGGAAGGCGGAGAGTCCTACAGCTCCAGGAAATTTCTACCGGGGAGGCCGTCCCTGAATGGAGGCGCGTGTCCGCTCGAAGCTTGGTGGAGATATTGCCGAAATCACCCGGCCAAAATGCCTTTCCAGTTCCCTGGATAGGTCGTCGGGGGAGGTCATCCCATGTTGGAAACGTTCGAAAAGTAGCTTGGCTGCGATGTTGTATCGCTCAGGATGAGCAACACTACTGGCAGCACTGTATCCAGCCGCATCCAAGATGCCTTGCAGCATAGTAAGGTCCCTGGAATGTAAGACATAGCCGAATTCGGAAGACACTTCGGTCCTCCTTCAATTTGGGGCGAGGGCTCTGAGCCCTGATGCAGCAGCGCCCGTGACATTGGCTGCTGAAGAAGCGAGCATGCCTGAGCGTGGCTCCGGATGCAACGCAATTCGTGCAATTTTTATTTTTATCAGACTTCGAGAACAAAACCAAAGATTGCGCTTGCGTTTCATGCAGCGAGTGCCTATATGCCTCTTATCGGCATTGCTGATGAGCGCTGGAATATGTCTGCCGCTCGCAATTTGCCGCAGTCGCTTTCTGCTTTTGACCACGGATGTACTGGCACTGGTATGAGTAGCGATGTGAGGAAGGTCGGTGCGGTTTCGCCCCGGCCTTTTTTGTTGGCTGCTCCGCTGGTCGACGTCTTGAGGCTCACTGCGAAAGACGGACCCTGCGCGCAGTTCCTACGACAGGTCATGACCGACCTTGGCGGAGTAGGAAAGCTTGCTGAGCGCGTCATCAAGGAACGGTGCAACTGCAGCGGCACCGATCGCCGGGGCAACAGCGATATCGAGAATTCGGCGCCGGCCAAGCGTGGTCGGGCTTTCATACGTAATGATCGCTGATGGCGGATAGAAGGAAGGCAGAGATGGGTCGAAACGAGCGGGCGCCGACCGGCTACAGACCGGTGCATCAGCATTCTGATGCCATCCTGGAAGCCGCGAGTGCTCGCCTCATGGAGCAGCTCTAGATAGTTCGATCTGATCGCAAAGATATGAGATGCAGATACCCCGTTGTCGAGCAGGTATGTGGATCCGCTGCAGCCATCCTTCAGCGTCAGATGTTTTGGATGCCAAACATCGCGAGCAGCTTGTAAGCCCAGCCATTCTCCAGATTGAGTTCCAGCTCTTCGATGTCGGCGGGACGGCCGTTGCGTCTTGCGGCGATCGAGACGTCTTCAAGATGCAAGCGCATCACGTCGCGTTCGTGTTCGCAAAGCTTTTGGAGCTGCGCCTTGGACATCGGTTCCTTCGAGTTCATCTTCAGCTCGGCCATAAGCGTGTTGAGCTTCCGACCGACGGCTTGAGCCTTTTTATGGTCCGAACAATGAAGGCTCAGTGAAAGCCGGCTGCCCGGCTGGCACCGCGCGAATGAAGTGGGAACACGAGCCCGCCGGTAAAAGATGTTGCCGCGGCGAACAAGGTTCTCGACGTCGTGGCGGGCCGCCATGGGATAGTTGCCCTTGCCTGCCAGTGCGACGCCCCAGCGCTCATTAGGCCTGGGCATCACCTGTGGGCTACAGTTCTGGGCATCAGGTCGCGCATGATGCCAAAACGATATCCGGCACGACTGGAAAATCAAGGAATTAAGGGCATTTAGGAGAATTGGCTGGGGAACCTGGATTCGAACCAAGATCGACGGAGTCAGAGTCCGCTGTTCTACCATTGAACTATTCCCCAGCAGGTGCGGCGCTCGAAGCGGCTCCGCTGGTGTGCGGCGCTTATAAACAAAAGCTGGCGGATTGCAAATACCTGTTTCGAAAAAAATGAACAGGGATTTTTCCGCGGCTTTTGATCGCGAAAGGGGACCCATTTCGCTAGTGCCAAAAAGAATTTGGTGATTTCGCCATGCGCTGGTATCTTCGCGCCAACGCAAAATCGAATGAGCGCCTGCTGCATACCTTTTGGACTTGCGCGGCGCGATGGAAAAAGAACGTGGAAGACCCCGAAGGCGGCCAAAGGCCGCAAGGTAACGGGGCGTCGGCGGCAGGGCGCAGGGATGGCAAGAAATCCAGGCGCCGCAAGGGCAAGCGTGGCGGGCAATCCCGCAATGCGAACCAGTCCGCTCAGCATGTCCTGTCCGGCGATGCCGGAGAGGCGGCACGCCCAATTGAAGCCGACAATGTCGCGCGCAAGCGAAAGCGTCGCCGTCGCGGCGCAGGCGTTTCGGGCGAAGCGGCTCAACAGCAGCAGGCAAGCAACGAAAATGCCGTAAGCGCGACGCACGCTGTTCGCGGTGACGGCGAATCGGTGCCGAGCCGCCGAAATCGCCGCAAGCATCGCGGCAAGCGCGGCCTCCAGGGACGCCCGCTGGTCCATGAAAAGCCGACCGGACGTCCGGCCCAGCCGCAGCAGCCAGCGCCCGCCGGGCGGACCGGGGCAGCCGAATCGCGAGCCGGCCAGAACGATAATCGTGGGGCACGCCCGTCCGAAGGAGGGCAGCGCAGCCACGAATATCCGTGGCCGGATGAGCTTTATGCCGCTCTCGATCTCGGCACCAACAATTGCCGTCTTCTGATAGCGCAACCGACGCGGCCGGGTCAGTTTCGCGTTGTCGACGCCTTCTCCCGGATCGTACGCTTGGGCGAGGGACTGGCGGCCAGCGGCCGCCTCTCCGACGATGCGATGGATCGCGCCGTCGATGCGCTCCGCGTCTGCGCCTCCAAGCTGAAGAGCCGCGAAATCCGCCGCATGCGGCTGATCGCGACCGAGGCCTGCCGGCAGGCGAGCAACGGGGCCTTGTTCCTCGAGCGCGTCATTGCCGAGACCGGCCTCGAACTCGAGATTATCGATCGGGAGACCGAAGCGCGGCTTGCCGTCTCCGGCTGCTCGTCGCTCGTCGGACGCGAGACGCGCTCCGTCGTCCTCTTCGATATCGGCGGTGGCTCCTCTGAAATCGCGGTCATTCGTATCGGCGACAACCGCTTCAATCGCCTCGCAAATCATATCACCCACTGGACCTCGCTTCCCGTCGGCGTCGTCACGCTGTCGGAGCGCCATGGCGGGCGCGATGTTACCCCGGATGTCTTCGAGGGCATGGTGGTGGAAGTGGCGGGCATGCTCGAGAGCTTCGATTGCCCTGCGATCGACATCGGTCATGCGGATGATTTCCATCTCATAGGCACCTCGGGAACGGTAACGACGCTCGCCGGCGTTCATCTCGACCTGCCGCGCTACGACCGCCGCAAGGTCGACGGCATCTGGCTTTCCGACGACGAGGTCTCGGCAATGCAGGCAAAGCTGCTGTCGTGGGACTTCGCAAGCCGGGCCGCCAATCCCTGCATCGGGCCGGATCGCGCCGATCTGGTGCTCGCCGGCTGCGCGATTCTGGAGGCGATCCGTCGCCGCTGGCCGAGCCCGCGCATGCGGGTTGCCGATCGCGGCTTGAGGGAAGGCCTGCTCACGGACATGATGGCGGACGACGGCGTCTGGCGGCGCCACCGCAACCGCCGCGGCCAGCGCGGCAAATAGGGGACAAGCATGGCGAAGCCAACGATTGCGGGTAGCCGCACCGGCCGCAAACTCGGCCAGCGCGTCAAGAACAAGAAGATGAAGGCGTCGTCGCGGCAATGGCTGCAGCGCCACATCAACGATCCCTACGTGCAACGCGCCCAGCTCGAGGGCTATCGCGCTCGTGCCGCCTTCAAGCTGCTCGAGATCGACGAGAAGCACGGCATCCTGAAGGGTGCCCGCCGCATCATCGATCTCGGTGCCGCACCGGGAAGCTGGTCGCAGATCGCTGCCAAGGTCACCGGTTCTACCGATGAAGATATCCGCGTGGCGGCGATCGACTTCCTGGAGATGGATCAGCTGCCGGGCGTGAAGATCCTGCAGCTGGACTTCCTCGATCCGTCGGCGCCGTCACAGTTGATCGAGGCTGTCGGCGGCACGCCTGATCTGGTGATCTCGGACATGGCGGCGCCCACGACCGGCCACCACCGCACCGACCATCTGCGCACCATGCATCTCTGCGAAGTGGCGGCACACTTTGCCATCGAAGTGCTGGGGGAGGGTGGCCACTTCCTGGCAAAGACCTTCCAGGGAGGCACCGAACGCGATCTTCTCAACATGCTGAAGCGGCATTTCAAGCAGGTTGTCCACGTCAAGCCGCCGTCATCGCGCGCCGAATCCGTGGAGATGTTCCTGCTGGCGAAAGGCTTCAAGGGCCGCCAGATGGAGCCCGACGTCACGGAAGCTTGATCTTTGGGCTGGTCTCGGGTGATGATCGGTCTCCCAAGACTTGGAATGCCCGGGTATCATGCTCCTATACGTCACCCTCGGAACCAACGACATTGATGAAGCGCGGCGGTTTTACGATATCGTTCTGCCGTTGCTCGGCTATCGACGCCAGCGCTACTCCGAGGAGGAAATCGGCTACGCCGCAGATGGCGACACCCGCTGCCGGCTCTGGATCGTAACGCCGTTCAACCGCAGGCGGGCATCAACTGGCAACGGCTCGATGGTCGCGCTTCATGCCGAGCGCCGTGCGGACGTCGATGCGTTTCATGCCGCAGCGCTTGCCGCGGGCGGCGTTGACGAAGGCGCGCCAGGATTGCGGCCGTTCCATGCCAATTTCTACGCCGCCTACGTGCGCGATCCGGATGGCAACAAGCTGAGCGCCGTCTGCGAGACTCCGGAATAGGCCTTACTTCACGGCCTGTTGTTCCGCCTCGATTGTCGCCGGGGTGATGCGCTTCGCATGGTGGCCGGAAACAAGCGCGCCGGCGCTCCTGTCCATCCGGATAATGGGAATGGTCGCCACGACGGTCAGGATCGCGATCACGTAGAAGGCGACATGGAAGTCGGCGACCTGCAGCGCCTCGCCGCGGAAATAGATCGATGTCTCAAGGATTGCCGCGGCAACCGCGACGCCAAGCGCCAGGCTGATCTGCTGCATCACCGAGCTCATCGACGTTGCCTGGCTCGCCTGTGCATCGTCGATGTCGGCAAAGGCCAGCGCATTGACGCCGGTAAAGAAGAACGAGCGCGAGAAGCCGCCGACCAGAAGAATGGCGATGATGACGAGATGTGGCGTCTGTGGCGTGAAGAAGCCGGTCGCGACCGTCACCATGGTCGTCACCCCTGCCGCCGAAAGCAGCGTGGTGCGGAAGCCGGCGGCCGCGAAAACGCGACGCGCCATGAACTTGGTCGTGATCGCCCCGATCGCGCCGGCAAAAGTGATGAGACCCGATTGGAACGGCGTCAGGCCGAAGCCGAGCTGCAGCATCAGCGGCGTCAGGAAGGGCATGGCGCCGATACAGATGCGAAACAGCGTGCCGCCAGTTGTCGATGCGCGGAACGTCGGATTGCGGAAGAGGTTCAGATTGAGGATCGGCGCTGGATGCCGTTTGGCATGGCGCACATAAAGAAAACCGCAGACGAGGCCGATTGCCGTCGCCATGATGCCGATAACGGGCGGCAGGGCCGGGAGGCTGACGACGGAAAGGCCGAAGACGACGCCGGCGGCCGAAAACGATGTCAGCAAAAAGCCGGTGAAATCCAGCTTCGGCGGCGCCGTCGCCTCAACCTCCGGCAGGAAGATCGTTGCCAGCCAGACGCCGACAATGCCGACCGGCACGTTGATCAGGAAGATCCAGTGCCAGGTGAAATAGGTGGTGATGAAGCCACCGAGCGGCGGGCCCGCCAGCGGTCCGACGAGTGCCGGAATGGTCAGCAAGGCCATCGCCGAGACAAGCTCGCTTCGCTTCGTCGTTCTCAGAAGCACGAGGCGACCGACCGGCGTCATCATCGCACCGCCCATGCCCTGCAGGAAGCGCGCAATGACGAACTCGATCAGGCCGGACGAGATTGCGCAGAAGATCGAGCCGACGACGAAGACGCAGATGGCCAGACGGAAGATGCGCTTGGCGCCAAACCTGTCCGCCATCCAGCCGCTGATCGGAATGAAAACCGCAAGCGACACCATGTAGGAGGTCAGTGCCAGCTTCAGCGTGATCGGCCCGACGTGGAGATCGTTGGCGATGGCGGGCAGTGCGGTCGATATGACGGTGGAGTCCATCTGCTCCATGAAGAGAGCGACGGCGAGGATCAGCGGAACGATGCGGTTCATACGCGAAATGCCTTGGAGGTCTTGCGAAGGCGGTGGGGGCCCGTGCTCTGTAGTCCTCGCGACAGGCTCTGCCAACCCTTCATTCCGCTTCCGAAGCACGTTTGCATCACGTCTGCGTGAGACCGCTTGCTCAGCAAATTCAACGGCCAAGATTGACAGATGCTTGTTTTGGCCGGGTGCAAGAAACGCGGCGGCTGTTGGTCATTTGGGGGTATGCGGCAGTGATGCTGCACGTTATTGGGAGGCGGGGAATGGCACTACCGGGGATGAAACGGCGCACTTTGCTTGCTGCGGGCATCGGCCTGCTGGCAACGCCGATGATTTTGAAAGAGACGGCCGCAATGGCCGCAGGTGGAGACAAGACCAAGATGGATGCGACGCCGCAGCCCCAGTTCAATCAGTTCAAACTCGGCTCCTACAAATTTACCGTCTTCAAGGACGGCGCCACGATTGCCGAAAAGCCCTATGAAACCTTCGGAACCAACCAGAAGCCGGAAACGGTTCAGGAGCTGCTTGCGAGGAATTTCCTGCCGACCGACAAGTTCGTCAATACTTACGCACCGACGCTGATCGACACAGGATCGGATGTCATCCTTGTCGATACGGGTTTTGGCGAAGGCGGTCGCGCCCGCGGCAGCGGGCTGCTTGGCGATGGGCTCAAGGCTGCCGGCTATTCGCCCGACGACATCACGCTGGTCGCGCTGACCCATCTGCATGGCGATCATATCGGCGGCCTGATGGAAGGGGGCGCACCGGCCTTCAAGAACGCGCGTTACGTCATCGGCCAGATCGAATACGATTTCTGGACGGACAAAGCGCGTGAAGGCACGGCCGCCGAAGGTGGCCATAAAGCAGTTCTCGCCAACGTCGTGCCGCTCGCCGAGAAAGCGACGTTCATCGGCGATGGCGGCACCGTTGCAAGCGGCATCACGGCGATGCTGGCGCCGGGCCACACGCAGGGCCACATGGTTTTTCACATTGAATCCGAGGGCAAGCGCCTCGTGGCAACCGGCGACACCGCCAATCACTATATTCTGTCGCTGCAGAAGCCGGATTGGGAGGTTCGTTTCGACATGGACAAGGCGCAGGCAGCAGCAACGCGCCGCAAGGTGTTCGGCATGATCGCCGCCGACAAGATTGCCTTCCTGGGCTACCACATGCCGTTCCCCGCCGTCGGCTTTGTCGAGGCACACGACGACGGATATCGCTTCGTTCCGAAGACCTATCAGTTCGACCTGTGAGACCGCTGCATGGCAGCCATACCAAGCCCGGCGAACACGTCGGGCTTTTTGCTATTCACTTCCTGTCATAGACGTGTTACCAGCCCTCGCCAACTTCCAAAGCAACCCTTGCACACTGCCGGTGCGGACGATTCGTTCCGGGAG
Source organism: Hyphomicrobiales bacterium (assembly GCA_900466985.1). GTDB lineage: Bacteria > Pseudomonadota > Alphaproteobacteria > Rhizobiales > Rhizobiaceae > Rhizobium. The sequence continues at coordinate 198,358 of UBOA01000005.1, read as the reverse complement.
GCGTTGCATTTTTCTTAATTGAAGGAAATTGGCCATGGCTCGCATCATAGAAACGCCAACCGGTTTGGATGCACTCACCTTCGATGACGTGCTCCTGCAGCCCGGTCATTCCGAGGTCCTGCCCGGTCAGACGAGCGTTGCAACACGCATCGCCACTGACTTCGAGCTGAATATCCCGATCATCTCTTCGGCCATGGACACCGTCACTGAAAGCCGCCTTGCCATCGCCATGGCGCAGGCCGGGGGCCTTGGCGTCATCCACAAGAACCTGACGCCTGCCGAGCAGGCCGAGCAGGTCCGCCAGGTCAAGAAGTTCGAAAGCGGCATGGTCGTCAACCCGGTGACGATCGGCCCCGACGCGACGCTCGCCGATGCGCTCGGGCTGATGAAGACCTACAGCATCTCGGGCATTCCGGTCGTTGAAAAGTCCGGCCGTCTTGTCGGTATTCTGACCAACCGCGATGTTCGCTTCGCCTCCGATCCGAAGCAGAAGATCTACGAGCTGATGACGCGTGAGAATCTCGTCACGGTCAAGGAAAGCGTCGACCAGCAGGAAGCCAAGCGTCTGCTGCATGCGCATCGCATCGAGAAGCTGCTGGTGGTCGACGGCGAAGGCCGCTGCGTCGGTCTCATCACCGTCAAGGACATTGAAAAGTCGCAGCTCAACCCGAACGCATCCAAGGATGCGCAGGGCCGCCTTCGCGCCGCTGCCGCTGTCGGCGTCGGTGACGATGGTTTCGAGCGCGCCGAACGCCTGATCGAGGCTGGCGTCGATCTTCTCGTCGTCGATACCGCGCATGGCCATTCGCAGGGCGTTCTCAATGCCGTCGGACGTGTAAAGAAGCTGTCCAACTCCGTCCGCGTCATGGCCGGCAACGTCGCGACATCTGACGGCACCAAGGCGCTGATCGATGCAGGTGCCGATGCCGTCAAGGTCGGTATTGGCCCGGGCTCGATCTGCACGACGCGCATCGTCGCCGGTGTCGGCGTTCCGCAGCTCGCAGCCATCATGTCGGCGGTTGAGGCAGCACGGGCGCAGGATATCCCCGTCATCGCCGATGGTGGCATCAAGTTCTCGGGTGACGTCGCCAAGGCGATCGCATCCGGCGCTTCCGCTGTGATGATCGGTTCGCTGCTTGCCGGCACGGATGAGAGCCCGGGCGAAGTCTATCTCTACCAGGGCCGTTCCTTCAAAGCCTATCGCGGCATGGGCTCCGTCGGCGCAATGGCGCGCGGCTCGGCAGACCGCTACTTCCAGGCGGAAGTGCGCGATACGCTGAAGCTCGTGCCCGAGGGTATCGAAGGCCAGGTTCCCTACAAGGGTCCGGTCTCGGGCGTCCTGCATCAGCTTGCAGGCGGCCTCAAGGCAGCCATGGGCTATGTCGGCGGCAAGGATATCAAGGACTTCCAGGAGCGCGCGACCTTCGTGCGCATCTCCGGCGCCGGCCTTCGCGAAAGCCATCCTCACGATGTGACGATCACCCGCGAGAGCCCCAACTATCCGGGCTCCGGCGGCTGAAAATGAACGCGGGCAGCCGTATTCCGCTCTGGATTATTGCGCTGCTCGCGGCCATCTGCCTTGGTGTGCTTGCGTGGACCACGTTCGGCTTTGTTGTCCCCTTCAAGCACGAAACCGGGCAAGCCGTTCTCGATATCTATTTCGCCGGTTATGACGAATTGACCGTCGGCCGGATGCAGCGGCTCCTCGGTGAGAACGAGATTGCCAACAATCTGTTGCGGGCCATGTACGCTGGTCCCGAGCTGATCTTTCCGGCACTTCTGACTGCACTCCTCTTGCTGGTCTTGATCAAGCTGAGACCCGGCGGCTCATACTTCAACCGCCCGATTCGGCCGTTCTTCGCCAAGCTGATCTATGCGCTCCCCTTCATCTATGGCCTCGCCGACTACGGCGAGAATGTCTCCAGCTTGATCGCGTTCGGGGACAGTGCCTGGGCGGATCAGGCCGCTCAGCTGTTGCCGTGGATGACACGGCTGAAATTCGCAAGCCTCGCCATCTGCCTTGTCGTCATCGTCCGCTTCGCCGTGGTACGTGCGATGCGCGGCGAAGAGGGCGAGCAGTAGCTTACCGCGGCCACCGCCATGGCGGATTGGAAAGGCGAGCCGCCATGAACTCCGACAATACTTCAACCTTTGCCGGTCGTGCGCGTGCAGACGGCGTGACAAAATAGAGCGCCCCGCTGGGCAGGCTCCAATCGGTCAGGATCGCCTTCAAGCGCCCGTCAGCTAGATATTCGCTGGCCATGAACTCCGGCAGTTCGCAGATGCCGAGGCCGCGCAACGCCATTGGGATCAATGCTTCCGAATTGGTCGCCCGAAGTGGGCCGCTTGGGGTGACGAATTCCTCCTCGCCTGCCTTGTTCGTCAGCCGCCATATGTCCTGGCGCGGGCGATAGGCGTAGCCGAGGCAGTGATGCGCGACCAGCTCTCGCGGATGCCCAGGACATCCGTATTTCTCGAGATAGGCAGGCGACGCCAGAATGAACGGTTTAACCGACGCGAGGCGGCGAGCAATCAACGATGAGTCGGGCAGGACCGCGATGCGCAACGCGGCATCGAAGCCTTCCGCAACGAGGTCGACGCTCGCATCACTCATGTGCAGATCGATCTTGATATCGGGGTAAAGCTCGAAGAAGTCAGGCAGGATCGGCGCTATCCAATGCACGCCGAACGTCATCGGTGCCGCCAGCCGGATCAAGCCGCGTGGACGGCTCGACAGTTCGAGCGCAGCATTCTCGATTTCTTCAGCGTCCGTGTAGATTCGCGAGGCACGTTCGGCGAGGCGAAGGCCGAATTCCGTTAGCGAGAGTTGGCGCGATGTGCGATTGAACAGCCGGGCACCCAGTCGCTCTTCCAGGCGTGCGACGCCGCGTGAAACGGTCGCTACGGAGATACCAAGCGTCTTTGCCGCGCGGGCGAACGACCGTTCCTCCGCCACTTTGGCAAACATCGCGAGGCCTTCGAAATCAGGCAGCTTCATTGTTTCATATCTGCAATAATGCTTTTCATTCCTTTCTATTTCGAAACGATCGGCTCGTCCATATCTTCTGCTCAGTCGAACAAAAGGAGACGACGGCAATGACTCAGAAATTGAATGGCAAGATTGCAGTGATAACCGGCGCCACGTCGGGCATCGGTCTCGCCACGGCGAAGCGTTTCGTCGCCGAAGGCGCTCGCCTCTTCATCACCGGCCGCCGCGCCGATGCGCTCGCCGCGGCCGTCGCCGAGATCGGCGGCAACGTCATCGGCATCCAGGCCGACTCCGCCAAGCAAGCCGATCTCGATCGTCTGTTCAACCGCGTGAAGGAAGAGGCCGGCCGCATCGACGTGCTCTTCGTCAACGCAGGCGGGGGTTCGTTTGCGCCGCTCGGTCAGATCACCGAAGAACAGTTTGACGACACGTTCAACCGCAACGTCAAGGGCGTGCTCTTTACCGTGCAAACGGCACTCCCGCTGCTCGGCAACGGCTCGTCGGTTATTCTGACGGGCTCGACGGCCGGCGCAACGGGCACGCCCGCCTTCAGCGTCTACGCTGCCTCGAAGGCGGCGATCCGCAACTTCGCGCGCAACTGGATCCTCGATCTCAAGGACCGCGGCATCCGCGTCAACACGCTGAGCCCCGGCCCGACGGAAACGACCGGCCTGGTCGAACTCGCCGGCAAGGACAAGGCTGACCAGCAGGGCCTTCTCGACTATCTCAGTTCGCAGGTTCCGATGGGTCGTGTCGGTCGCGCCGAGGAAATTGCCTCCGCAGCTCTGTTCCTGGCTTCGGATGAATCGAGCTTCGTCTCTGGCGCAGAACTCTTCGCCGATGGCGGCACCGCCCAGGTCTGATGCAGTAGCCACGCCCGTCGCACAATCGCGACGGGCATTTGCGGCGCCGGTTGTTTTCCTCTACAGCGTGGAAATCAAACGGAAAAACCGCAAGGAAGAGACAGCATGACCGGCTACGAGATGTTCTGGCCCATTATTGCCCACGTAGCCCTGGTCTATTTCCTCTACATGCTTCTCGCCTACCGCCGGCAAAAACTGGTTCAGGCGGGCAAGATCCGGCGATCGAACTACCGGGAAAATCGCGACGAGCCGTTGGAAGGCCTCGTCGTCAAAAATTGCCTCGCCAACCAGTTCGAGTTGCCGGTGCTTTTCTACGCCTGTTGCGTCCTTCTTTACATGACGGAAGCCGATAACCTCGTCGCCGTTGTCCTTGCCTGGATCTTTGTCGCATCGCGCTATCTGCACGCCTTCATCCACGTGACCAGCAACAATCTGCGTTATCGCAGCCCGCTCTTTGCCTGCGGCTATGTGGTGCTCGGCGCCATGTGGATGTGGCTTGCCGCCTGGATGGCATTCCCGAACGGTTGAGCGACTTGAAGTAACGCAGTTTTGTTCCTGCGTTACTGGCCGCTGACCTATCTTCCCCGACAGGCGAAAGCCGACAGGTAGGGAACGGGAGGCCTCAAATGAACAAGCCGGAAATCACGCAGGCGATGATCAACGCCTACGACGAATACACGCATCTGACGCTCGATCGCCGCAACTTCATGGACAAGCTGACGAAACTGGCCGGTTCCGCGGGTGCCGCCGCAGTCATCGTACCGATGCTTGCCGCCAACAAGGCGAGCGCCGAAATGATCGCCGCTGACGACAAGCGGCTGGTGGCCAAGGACGTCACCTATCCCGGTGGAGCCGGCGAGATGAAGGGCTACCTCGTCGAAACCAAGGATGCATCGGGAAAACTCGGCGCCGTGATCGTCATCCACGAGAACCGCGGTCTGAACCCGCACATCCGCGATGTCGCGCGCCGCATGGCGCTGGAGGGCTTCATCGCGCTGGCGCCGGACTTCCTCTCGCCCCAGGGCGGCACGCCGGAGAATGAGGACAAGGCCCGTGAGATGTTCAGCACGCTCGACCGACCGGCCACGGTGGCGAACGCGGAGGCGACGCTTACCTATCTGAGCAAACTCGACAATTCCAATGGCAAGGTCGGCGTGATCGGTTTCTGTTGGGGTGGGGGGCTGGTTAACGATTTCGCCGTTGCCTCGCCGGACCTGAAGGCAGGCGTTGCCTATTACGGCGCCCAGCCGAAGGCGGCCGATGTGCCTGGTATCAAGGCTGCGCTGATGCTGCATTACGCCGGCCTCGACGACCGTATCAATGCCGGCATCGACGCCTACAAGAAAGCGCTGCAGGACAACGGCAAGGACTTCCAGATCTTCGTCTATGACGGCGTCAACCACGCCTTCAACAATGACACGTCGGCGGCTCGCTACGACAAGAAGGCGGCGGACCTCGCTTGGAGCAGGACTGTCGAATTCCTGAAGAAGAACCTGGCCTGATCAGGCCGCCAGCTCGCGCGGCGCAGGGGCGACAGCGATGATCGCCTCTGCCAGCGCCTCCATCTCCTTGCCACGATGATTGCTTCGACGCCAGGCAAGGCAGATCTCGCGCGACGGCTGTGGATCGGTAAACGGCACGATGCGGATAGAATTACGGCTGGTCTCGGTCGGAATGGCGATCTCGGGAATGAGCGTCATGCCCATATCATGAGACACCATCTGCAGCAGCGTCGCCATCGAGGTCGCACCGAAGTTGACGAGGCTGCGCTTGCCGGCGCTGCAAACGGCAAGGGCCTGATCGCGTAGACAATGTCCTTCTTCGAGCAGTAGCAGGCGATCGACATTTACTTCATGCTCGGTGAGCGGCGACATCAGCACCGCCTCGCCGTTGTCCGCTACGGCCATGAAGAAGCGGTCGGTGAAGAGCGGTCGCGTCTGGATGCCTTCGATATCGAGCGGCAAGGCCGCGATCACGGCATCGAGCTTTCCCGTCAGGAGGTCCGCCATCAACCGATCGGTGACCGCCTCCCGAAGTTCCACCTCAACGCTGGGGTAAGTCTTGCGCAGATGCGGAACGAACTGCGGGACGAGGTAGGGTGCGACCGTCGGAATAATTCCAATGCGGATCAGACCTTCGAGTGTGCCTTCGCCCTTTCGGGCCGTCTGCTCGAGCAGGTCGACCTGATGGAGGATGGCGCGGACATAGTGCAGAACCTCTTCGCCTTTCGGCGTCAGGATCGTGCTCTGCCGCGTTCGCTCGACCAGCTTGGCGCCGAGATACTCTTCCATCTCCATGATCTGGGTCGACAGCGCCGGCTGGCTGATATGCACCATTTCGGCGGCCCTGCCGAAATGGCGCGTCGTTGCCAGCGCATCGAAATAACGCATCTGTCGTAAGGTCAGCATGATAATTTCTTCCAATCGATAATCTCATTAAATACGACTTGAGATTATCGAAGGTCAATGGAATTACGAGCAAGGCCGCTCTTCAGCGGCATCTCAGTGGCCGGCGATTTGAGGGCACTTGAGGCACATGTAGCGTGCGCGAATCGGTGCGCGCAGCGACCGAGAAGCCACGGCCACAAGGATTAACGTCCAACCCGTCCCAAGTGAGCAAAACAACACGCGGAGTCGACCAAATAAGGGTGTATCACCCCGATTTTCTTATACTTTTCCCGATCCGTACAATCCGATGCATCTCGTTTACGAGTCGTGAAGACCTGCATGTCATATCGGCGAGATGGCGCCGGTATGAACCACCTCCGTCGCTCCACATAGAACAAATGGGAACGACATGAAGGTCGGAAGTTTGGATCGTATTGGCCTCCGCCGGAAGCCGAAGCAGGAACGCAGTATTCAGCGGCTCGACCTCATCTTGTCGGCCGCAGCCGCAATCATCGCTGAAAAGGGCGTAAGCGCCATGCGGATGACGGAACTGGCTGTCGCCGCCAAGGTTCCGATTGGTTCCGTTTATCAGTATTTTCCCGAGAAGGCGGCGATCGTCAAAGCGCTCTTCGACCGCCATGCGCTGGCGCTCCAGACGCGCATCGCCGAGGCCTTTGCGTCCGTGCACTCCGTCGACCATGCGCTCGAGGTACTCGTCGCGACGATCGACTGGCACTACGCCGACTATCGCAACGATGCCGCCTATCTCGGCATCTGGATGGGTACCGAAACCGACCACGACCTGCTGCTGCTCAACATCGAGCATAGCAAGCGGATTGCCGACATCTTTCAGGATACCGTCCGCCGCGTCGCACCGGAACTCTCCGCAGCCGACATGCAGGCCCGCAGCTATCTGTTCAGCCATCTGCTCGGGGCGTCGATCCGCCTTGCGGTCGTCAGCGAGGATTCCCTTGCAAGACGCATCCTGGATGAGTGGAAGCGCGTGATCCGAACAGCCTTCCTCTCACCGGTTGCCGCCTGAGCCTACCAACTCGGGACGATGCCAGCGACCTTGAGGCGGGGCTGGGCCCGCCCATAGGCGTTCTTGACGTCAGCGTCGAGATTGTCGTCGACGACAGCGGGCGTGATGTTGTCGAGGCAGGCGGTGATATGCGCCGTGATCGCGTTCATCAGCGAGATGGAGACACCCGGCCGCTTCATGATGCCGATCTGGACCGGGGGCAGGGCAGGGAAGCCGTCCGCCTGGCTTAGCACCTTCATCCCCGTGCGCAGCGCCGATTCCGGCATGACGGAAACGGCCATGCCGGCGAGGACCGCGGCCGCGACGACGGTGCACGACCAGCTGGTGAACAGGATCTGGTGTTCGCGACCGACCGCGTCGAGCGCCGAGCAGGCGAGCTGCCGCCACTGGCAGTCGCGACGGCCGACGGCGAGCGGTACAGGCGCATCGTCGCGGATCGGATGGTTGGCAGAGCCGACCCAGCAGAGCGGTTCCGTTCGCACGACATCCGACATGCGCTCGCGCGGATTGTGGGTCACCAGCGCAATGTCGAGCTCGCCGCGATTCATACGCTCGGCGAGACCCACCGAGGGCTCGCAGACAATGTAGAGCTCGACGTTCGGATGCGTCTTGGCAAAGCGGCCGATGATCTCGGGCATGTAGCGGTCGGCGTAGTCATCGGGTGTGCCGATGCGCAGCATTCCCTCGAGACGATTGTCATCAAAGGCTGCGATCGCTTCGTTGTTGAGGCGAATGATGCGTCGCGCATAGTTCAAGAGCTTCTCGCCTTCGACGGTGAGGCGGTTGCCGCGCCCGTCCTTGATGAAAAGCTGCTTGCCGATGCGCTCTTCCAGTCGCCGCATCTGCATGGAGACGGCTGACTGCGTCTTGTAGACCCTGTCGGCAGCCTTGGTGAAGCTGCCGGAATCCACAATCGCAATGAAGGTCTGCAACTGATCAATATCGAGAGGCGCTGACATGAGTTTACCTATAAAGATCTCTGATGTTAATCATTAGAAACATTCGTTGGACTGATCAATAGGTGTTTGGCATCTTCGCGGTGCAAATCAAGCAAAGTGAAGGACAGACACCCTGCCTGTCCGCTCCGATTTCAACCCGATGCCTTCCCGCTCGACCTCGCGGGAGGGGTGGGTTGTTGCGCGCCAATGAAAGGATCGTCCCATGCGCACGACAGACCGGATACTCGAACTCGACTGCAGCCAGACCTCGCTGACATTCTCCCAGCGTCTCGTAAATGGCTTTGCAACGCTGTCATCCGTACTGCGCGTGATCCGCAACCGTATGGAGATCAACAAGCTGAACGAGCTCGATGACAATCAATTGAAGGATATCGGCCTTTCACGGACCGATCTCACTTCGGCGTTCCTGGCGTCCACCTTCTTTGAAGATCCGTCGGAACACCTGACTAAATCCGCGCGCAACCGCGGACCGAAGTCGCTCTTCCGGTCCCAAAAGGATTAGGACCGGCCCAGTTTTTCCCCGCAGGGTGATAGCCAATAGCCCTGCCTCTTACCCGGTGGTCGGCCTCCCAGCCGTCTCCGGGTTTTTTTATGCCTTCGGGGGAGTGGAGGGCGCCTTCGGCATATAGGTCTCGAAGATCGCTTCCATGCTCTTCTGGTAGCTCTTCTGAACCTCGAGCCCGCTGTCGAACATCTTGTTCAGCATGTCGACGTAGCTTTCCGCCTCTGCCTTTGCCTGCTCTTTCGGGGCTTCGGCTCGTTTCGGCTCAACCGGCTTTCCGAGCGAGCCCATCATTTCCTGAAAGGCCTTTGCGAATGGATTGTCGAAAAACGGATTGGTGACCGTCTTCTCTGCCTCCGGCTTCTGCATGCCGAACATTTGCTGCATGGCCTGAGTGAAAGGATTGTCGAAGATGGTGGGCTCCGGAGCGGCCTTCTGCTTCGGCGCAAAGCCGGTGCTTTCGAGCCATTTCTGGATGGTTTCGCCCATGGCGGTGTTGATGAACGGATTGACGGGCGCGTTCATCTGCCCCATCGACTGCTTGAACAGGCCGCCCATCAAAGTATCGGCCATCACGGGCAGCATCTGCTTGTAGATCTCCTGGCCGATCCCGGTCATCTGGGCCGCCTGCGCCGCAACCGCCCGCGAGACCTCCTTGGAGCCGAACAGCTGCGCGAGGATGGTGTTGCCATCATCGATCCCTTGCGGGGTGAAGGCCTTGCCCATGTCCTCGAAATACTTGGCGTAGTTGCCGGAGGCGACCGCCTGCATCAGCCCCATGAAGTCGTAGGGGTTGCTGCTGCTCCGTTTCAGGCTGGCGGAAAATGCCGGCATCAGCGCGGCCATCGCCTTTGTGGCCTGTTCCTGGGCAAGATTGAACTGCTTGGAGACCGCATCCATCGCCGCGCCGTTCTGGGCCTGCATCATCATGTCGAAGAGTGGCAGCATGGTAATCCCTTTCCCGGTTTCGCAACGCGTAATTGCGTCACTATAGCCGGAAAAAGGAATGCGCAAACCGCTTTTTGCAGAAGGGCTTAGGGTAGACCCTAGTATTGATACTCTTCGAAGACAGGCTCCACGGAACCGTTCCAGCGGCCGTGATACAGCGCCAGCAGATCCTCGGCCAAAGTCGCCTTCTTGGCCATGACTTCGTCGAGCGGCGCAAGGAAGATGGTTTCGTCCTGGCCTTCCTTGTTGAGCTTGTTGCGCGCTCGGAGACCGGACTTCGAAACGGCGATCACTTCGCGCGCCGTCTCATAAAGCTCATGGCCGCGGAACTTTGCCCTTAAACCCTGAGACGGGACGGCATCGCGCAACGCGTTGACCTGGTCGAACGTCCAATCCTTGGTCAGCATATCGGCGTCTTCGAGCGCCGCGTCGTCGTAAAGAAGCCCGACCCAGAAGGCCGGCAACCCGCAGATTCGCCGCCACGGGCCGCCATCGGCGCCGCGCATCTCGAGGAAGCGCTTCAGGCGCACGTCAGGGAAGAGCGTCGACAGATGGTTCGTCCAGTCGCCCATCGTCGGCTCCCAGGCGGCAACCGCGCCCTTCAGCGCGCCGTTCATGAACTGGCGGAACGTGATGTGGGTACAGTCGTGATAGTGCCCGTCGCGCACGATGAAATACATGGGCACGTCGAGGGCCCATTCGGCATAGTCATGAAAACCGAAGTCGTCGCGGAAGGTGAAGTCCAGCAGACCGGAGCGATTGTTGTCGGTGTCGCGCCAAATGTCGCCGCGCCAGGAGAGCAGGCCGTTGGGCTTGCCTTCGGTAAAGGGCGACGAGGCAAACAGCGCGGTTGCCAGAGACTGAAGCTTCATCGAAACGCGCATCTTCTTGCGCATGTCGGCTTCGGAGGAAAAGTCGAGGTTCACCTGGATCGTGCAGGTGCGATACATCATGTCGAGACCCTTGGCGCCGACCTTCGGCATGTAGCGGGTCATGATCTCGTAGCGGGATTTCGGCATGACAGGCGTTTCGGCAAGCGTCCATTTGGGGCTGCCGCCAATGCCGAGGAAGCGGATGCCCATCGGCTCGGCGATCTCGCGCAACGTTGCCAGATGGGTATTCGATTCCTTGCAGGTCTCGTGGATCGTTTCCAGCGGCGCGCCGGACAACTCGAACTGGCCGCCAGGCTCGATCGATATCGCGCCCATGCCGTTCGGCTCGCCCAGACCGATGATGTTGTCGCCGTCCATGATCGGATCCCAGCCGGATTTCTGCTGCAGACCCCTCAGCAACGCCGAAATGCTGGCCTCGCCAAAATACGGCACAGGGCCGTTATCCGCCCGGAAGAAGGCAAACTTCTCATGCTCGGTACCGATGCGGAATCTTTCCGCCGGCTTGTTCCCCGCGGCAAGATAATCGGTCAGCTCCTGAACCGAAGAGAGTGGCGTCTGGTCGGTGGTATCGCGAGCCATTCAAGTCTACCTGCAATGGGAGAGCGCCTGGAAAAACCCGGGCAATTGGAAGGGTGATTAGGACCGCTCCCACGTATGTTGCAAGTGAAATTGTTTCAACGGTCCATCAAAAAAATAGCAGGATATTTTGGCCGCGACCGATCCTAAGGTTAATTCCAGTCGCCGATCGACGCTTGAATGACGGCCATGGCAGCAACCGCAGCCGTATCGGCTCTGAGGATCCGCGGCCCGAGCGGGATTGCGGTCACGAAATCGAGGCCGCGCAGCCGCGCGCGCTCTTCCTCGGAGAAACCGCCCTCTGGGCCGACAAGGAGCGCCAGCTGTCGCTCGCTGATCTTGGACAGCAGTGGTAGCGGGTTCTGCCCCGCATCGCCCTCGTCGCAATAGATGATGCGGCGGTCGCTCGGCCAGGTGTCCAGCAGGTCGAACAGCTTCACGGGCTCGGCAACGTCGGGGATATCGAGTATGCCGCATTGCTCCGCTGCCTCGATGACATTTGCTCTCAGCTTGTCGAGATTGGTGATCTTGCCCTGCACATGCTGGGTCATCACTGGACGCAGAAGGCCTGCGCCCATCTCGACGGCCTTCTGCACCAGGTAGTCGAGTCGCCCGACCTTCAGTGGTGCAAAGAGATAGTGCAGATCGGACGCTGCCGGCTGCGGCCGGGTCTGCTCCTCGGCGACCAGTACAATCCGCTTCCGCGTTGGAAAGGTGAGGCGCGCCTTCCACTCGCCATCGCGGCCATTGAAGACGAGCAGTTCGGCGCCATCAGTCATGCGCAGTACGTTGGCGAGATAGTTGAAGTGGTCGCCCGTCGTCTCGACCGTTGCTCCGGCGGCGAGGGGAGCGTCCACATACAGCCGTTGCATCCGAAAATTGGCGCGCATCGAAAAGTCCTGCTCATACAAAGAGCGCGAACATAACCCAATAGATCATCGCTGCAAGCGCTGCCGAGGCCGGCACCGTGATGATCCAGGCGGCGATGATCGTCATGAAGTGCGAACGGCGAACGAGATAGCGGCGACGAACCTCATGCGTGTTCGGATCTTCCGGTTCATCAATCGCCCAGCTTTCCGCCTTGCGCCGCACGTACCGGATGCGTCGCTTCGAGTTCCGGGTGTACCACTCGCGGAAGAAGCCGACGCCAAACACGGAACCGACCGCGATATGCGTCGTACTGACGGGCATGCCGAGCCACGAGGCCACGATAACCGTGAAGGCCGTCGACAGGGCAACGCAATAGGCGCGCATGGGGTTGAGCTTGGTGATCTGTTCACCGACCAGCCGGATCAGGCGCGGCCCGAACAACAGTAGGCCGACCGAGATACCGAAGGCGCCGATGAGCAGCACCCAGATCGGGGGCTGGCCATTCGGGCCGGCTGCGGATCCCGCGACCGCGCGCACGATTGCCGAAAGTGGGCCGACTGCGTTGGATACATCGTTGGCACCATGTGCGAAGGAGAGCAGAGCTGCCGAGCCAATCAGGGGAATCTGGAAGAGGACGCGCAGCGAGCTGTTGCGGTTTTCGAGCCCTACGGCCTGCCTGTGTACGAATGAACGCGCGGCAAACCATCCGAGGCCGCCGGCCGCGACGCCGAAAAGGAGGATTGTGAACGAGGAAAACGCGCCAGCGGGCGTAAGCTGCAGCAGCATGTAGGAAGCAAAGCCACCGAGCATCATCGCGATCAGAACCGGGACCCAACGCCGCGCCGCGGCAATCTTGTCGTCGCGGTAGATGATCAGGCTCTTCACGAGGAAAAGCAGGCCGGCCGCAATCACGCCGCCAAGCAGCGGCGAAGTCACCCAGGCCGATGTGATCTCGACCATCACCCGCCAGTTCACCGGGTCCGGACCGACCGCGCCGATACCCGCTCCAATCACCGCGCCGACGATCGCGTGCGTGGTCGAGACCGGTGCGTTCATCCAGGTCGCGAGGTTGATCCACAATGCGGCGGCCATCAGCGCCGCTATCATGATCCAGCTGAGTGTGCCTGGTGGGACCTGCACGGCATCCACGATGCTGGAGGAGATCGTCTTGACGACATCGCCGCCGGCAACCGTCGCCCCGAGAATTTCGAAGATGGCTGCGATGACAAGAGCTTGCCCCATCGTCATCGCTCGGGCGCCCACGGCGGCGCCGACGTTATTGGTAACGTCGTTCGCACCGATGTTCATGGCCATGTAGGCGGCGAGCGCCGCTGCGGCGATCACCAGCACGGCGCTTGGCCGGTCAAAGACATAGACGCCCGCGAAAAGCATGGCTAGCCCAAGGAAGATCAGCCCGAGGCCCGGCGCCACCAGTTTGCGCGAGACGAACTTCGTCGCATCCTCGACATGCGTAAGCTTGTCGAGGTCTTTGTCGAGCGTTCGTTTCGTGAGGACGGCTGATCGGTTGGGCATGCTATTCCTTCGTTGAATCCTGCTTTAGCGCCGCCAAGTTTAGCAGCACAAGATGGCAGTATTCATTCCGCCGGAATTTGCTTTGGCATGCTTGCCGCAAGCTGTTCCGTCATGCGGCGCTTGAACAGCAGGATGAGATTGCGAAGTTCAGGCTCATGAACACGCTTCACAGCCTCGTCGCAGGAGACCCACTCCACTTTGCGTTCGCCTTTTTCCTTGAAGTTCTTGGCGATCTCCAGAACCTCGAGAGCATAGACCTGCACTTTACAGGTGACCTTTAGGCCGTTCTTCAACACCTTGGGGTAGGAGTAGGAGCCAAGGATCTCGTTCTCGACGGTCCCGCGCGCGCCGGCTTCCTCGAATGCCTCGCGTGCGGCGACCTCATACGAGCACCGTCCGTCCATCGGCCATCCCTTGGGGATGACCCAGCGGCCGGTGTCGCGGCTGGTCAGCAAAAGTACTTCAACGTCGTTGGTCCTCTTTTTGACCCGATAGCAGAGCGCAGCATACTGTTGACGCGGAGGGCGCCGAAACATGAGCTGGACGTCTGCAGCGAGGCGGGCGAGAAGAGTCAACGGTCGGGTCACCTTTGCGTTCTGTTCGAGTGAGTCGTCTATATTAGTATCCGCTGGAAAGCTTGCGCGATCCATACGCATTTCATGCTTTTGGCTCGGATTTGATAACTATCAATAGGAACTTTTTGTTTCGCCGGGTAACAAAAAATCCGTCAGATACTATCCTGATTCCGCCAATGCACAGGCGTTCAATATGGGCCGGCCCTGCATTTCAATCAACGGCGGCGTCATCTCATACACTGTTATGTCAATACTATGGTAATCATGCGTCTTCCTCCCTTAAAAGCCATCCGCGCCTTTGAAGCCGCATGCCGTCACGGAAGCATTCTTGGCGCTGCCGCCGAGCTTGGTGTTGTACGCGGCGCCGTGCGCCAGCAGATCTCGATCCTGGAAAACTATTTCGGTGAGAAACTGTTTGAACCCGATGGCCGGTCGACCTCGGTGCAGCGCCGCCCGGGCGCGACACCTGGATTGGCTATCACCGCGATATGAAACGGCAGGCGCGCTTGCGGGCGCTGCTTGATCTCGTCATCAAGAGGCTGGCGAATTGAGCCCTGGAAGCCTCTAGCGTTCCCAGTAGGGGACCGGTCCGTAGACCTCGGCGCGATAGTCGATGAACAGCCGTACCTTGGCCGGCAAGAACTGGCGGATGGGATAGACAGCAGAAAGCCCCGGCCTCGTGAGCAGGGGCTTTAAGAATAAGCGGGCCTGTGGGTTGGGGTGCCAGGTCCGCCGCGCGCCGGTCCTTAGGATCCAATCTCCCGGTTCGATCAACCCTGAAATTCTGCCTGTCGCGGTGACTGGAAAAGGCGACACGGTATTGCGCATTAATCGCACTAGACCTCTATTAGGGGTAGTGAAGATTGCAAGCCACAGGTCGCTGTTTCATCCCGAGGTGCTCTGATCCCGGCAAGGGCTTATAGTGTACCCGGCTTTTCCTGGAGTTATGAAGATGGGTTGGTCTCTGAATCTCGGCACGATCGCTGGCACGACCATTCGCGTTCACTTCACCTTCCTGCTTCTGCTCGTCTGGATCTGGCTGATGCACTACCAGATCGGCGGCACGGCGGCCGCGTGGGAAGGCGTTATCTTTATCCTTGCCGTCTTTGTCTGCGTGGTCCTGCACGAATTCGGCCACATCACGGCCGCCCGGTATTTCGGCATTCGCACGCCTGACATCACGCTTCTGCCGATCGGCGGCGTGGCCAGGCTCGAACGCATGCCTGAAGAGCCGGGACAGGAGTTCGCAATCGCGATCGCGGGGCCGCTGGTGAATGTCGCGATCGCCGTGCTGATCTTCATCGCGCTGGGAGGGCCGGCGGCCGTCGAGCAGATGGCGGAGATCGAGGATCCACGCACGAATTTTCTCGTCAGGCTGGCGGGCGTCAATGTATTCTTGGTTCTCTTCAACATGATCCCGGCCTTTCCGATGGACGGCGGACGCGTCCTGCGGGCCGCTTTGGCCTCGCGCCTCTCCTGGTCACGCGCGACCCAGATCGCCGCCACGATCGGACAGGGGCTGGCCTTCGTCTTCGGTTTCGTCGGGCTCTTCTACAATCCGCTGCTGATCTTCATCGGCATCTTCGTCTATCTCGCCGCGGCGGCGGAAGCACAGAACGCCCAGATCCGGCAGGTGGCGACCAGCGTGCAGGTCGGGGATGTGATGGTCACGGAGTTCGCCCGGCTGGAACGGTCCGCAACGCTCGACGAGGCGGTCGAGATGCTGCTCGCCACCACGCAGCACGAGTTCCCGGTGGTCGACTCCGCCGGCCATCTCGAAGGATTGGTGACCCGCGACGACATGATCCGCGCGTTGAAGGAAAAGGGGCCAGCCGCTCCCGTCACCAGCGCAATGCGGAGCGACATTCCCAGGATACATTATCGCAAATCTCTGGAGGAAAGCCTGCGTCTCATGCAGGAGGCAAACGCTCCGGCCGTCGCCGCGACCGACAATACCGGACGGCTTATCGGCCTCCTGACACACGAAACGATCGGCGAGATGCTGATGGTCCGTTCGGCCGTCCCGGATGCATTCCGCTTTGGCCGTCTGCGCGGGAACGGGCCAAGAACCGCTCGCCCCAGCGGCTAACTATTTTTGAAGTGACACCGTAAACCCCTGCCGCCTGGGCGTTGGAACAACGGTGTTCGACGACGTTGCGCGCCATCTCCGCTCGACGAAGCGGCGTCAAGCGGGCGTTCTCATGGATGTCCAGTCGGAGCGATCCCGCAAGACTGAGTGTGGTATCCCGAGTCTCCTAAATCCGCTCAGAATGGACAAGCTCCTGAAACCCACAGCTAGCGTTCCCAGTAGGGAACCGGTCCGTAGATCTCGGCGAGATAATCGATGAACAGCCGTACCTTGGCCGGCAGGAACTGGCGGCTGGGATAGACCGCGGAAAGCGTCACGTTGCGCGATCCTTCGTAGGCAGGAAGGATGTGCATCAACCGTCCGTCTTGGAGCTCCCTGCCAATGTCCCAGGTGGAGCGCAGCGCGATGCCAAGCCCCGATATGACGGCCTCCCGGATGACCTCGCTTGAATTGGTGACGAGCATTCCTTCCGGCCGCAGGGAAAGCGGACCCTCAGGCCCTTCCAGGCGCCAGGCATCGTTGTTGTGGGCGGGCAGGCAGCGGTGGTGCTTGAGGTCTTCGATGGTCTGGGGCGTGCCGTTGGCGGCGAGATAGTCCGGCGATGCGCAGAGCAGGCGACGCACGGGGGCAAGGCGCCGCGCGACGAGGCTTGAGTCCGTCAGTTCCGCAATACGGATGGCAAGATCGAAGCCTTCGCCGATGATATCGGTGAATTCGTCGCTGAGCACGAGATTGATCGCCAGACCGGCATGCATATCCATGAAGGATTTCAGGTGCGGGGCGACATGCATGCGCCCGAATGAGGTGGGTGCCGTCACCTTCAGCGTGCCCTGCATCTGCGCCGAGCGTCCGGAAATGTAGTATTCGGCCTCCTCGATGCCAGCGAGAATGCCAAGCACGCGATCGTAGAAGCCCTGGCCTGCCTCCGTCAGGGAGATCTGCCGCGTCGTGCGCTGCAGGAGCCGTGCCGAGCCGATCTTCAAGCCGTTTTATCCGCTTCGACACGACCGCCGGCGAAAAGCCGAGAGCCCTGCCGGCAAGCGACATGCTCCCCGTCGAAACGACCTTCGCGAAAATTTCGAGATCACCGAGA
Organism: Hyphomicrobiales bacterium; assembly: GCA_900466985.1. Lineage (GTDB taxonomy): Bacteria > Pseudomonadota > Alphaproteobacteria > Rhizobiales > Rhizobiaceae > Rhizobium. The sequence continues at coordinate 181,039 of UBOA01000005.1, read as the reverse complement.
TTGGTCATTCGTTAGATTGTTTATCCTTTTGGAATAAGTGCTTAGCATTTGCGCCATAATCGGGAAAGTGCTAAGCCCGATTGAACCGGCAGCGTAGAGGATGTGTCCGGTTTTCGCTGTCGGAGCGAAGGGAGAGAGCCATGTCCGATACCATTTCGTTTCTCGCCCCGCGTGCCGACGTGCTTGCCCGCCGCAGGCAGATCGTCGCAGATCTCATCGACCTGCTGCCGCCGGAATGCCTGGTGCACGAGGCGCGTGAACTGATGCCGTTCGAGACCGATGCCTTCGTTTCCTATCGCCGGATGCCGCTTGCGGTCGCCCTGCCGCGGACGACCGCGGAAGTAGCCGCGGTCATGAAATACTGTCATCGCTATGGCGTCCCCGTGGTGCCGCGCGGCGCCGGGACGTCACTCTCGGGCGGAGCAATCCCACAGGAAGATGCGGTCGTCATTTGCGTTTCCAAGATGAACCGCATTCTCGAAATCGATCTGCCCAATCGCGTGGCGGTCGTCGAAGCCGGCGTGACCAACCTGAATATTTCAGAATCCGTCTCGGCGGACGGCTTCTTCTATGCGCCCGACCCGAGCTCGCAGCTGGCCTGCACGATCGGCGGCAATATCGGCATGAATTCCGGTGGCGCGCATTGCCTGAAATATGGGGTGACGACCAACAACCTGCTCGGCGTAAAGATGGTGCTGACCGATGGCACCGTCATCGATCTCGGCGGCAAGGCGCTCGATGCCGCAGGCTACGACCTGCTCGGCCTCGTCTGCGGACATGAAGGCCAGCTTGGGATCGTCACCGAAGCGACGGTCCGCCTGATCGCCAAGCCGGAGGGCGCGCGGCCGGTTCTTTTCGGCTTCGACACGTCGGAGGAGGCGGGATCCTGCGTCGCCGACATCATCGCATCAGGCATCATTCCCGTCGCCATCGAATTCATGGACAAACCGGCAATCGAAATCTGCGAGGCTTTCGCCAAGGCTGGCTATCCCCTGGATGTGGGGGCGCTATTGATCGTGGAGGTAGAAGGGTCGGAAGCGGAAATGGACGACATGCTGAAGAGCATCGTCGAAATCGCGCGCAGGCATGGCGTGAAAACCGTCCGCGAATGCCAATCGGCAACCGAGGCGGCGCTGATCTGGAAGGGCAGGAAATCCGCCTTCGGCGCGACTGGCCGGATTGCAGACTATATCTGCATGGACGGAACCGTGCCGCTCAGCCAGCTTTCTTATGTGCTGACGAAAACCTCTGAAATCATCGACAGCTATGGGCTTCGCGTCGCCAACGTCTTCCATGCCGGCGATGGCAATATGCATCCGCTGATCCTGTTCAATGCGAATGATCCTGATGATGCCGCCCGTGCGGAAGCTGCGGGGATGGAAATCCTGAAGCTCTGCGTCGATGCCGGTGGCTGCCTGACGGGCGAGCACGGCGTCGGCATCGAAAAGCGCGACCTGATGCGTCACCAGTATTCGGAGGCGGACCTGGAACAGCAGATGGCGGCACGCGCCGCGTTCGATCCGGCTTGGCTCCTGAACCCCTCCAAGGTTTTCCCGCTCGAGGGACGTCCGGCCGCATGATCGATCTATCGCCTACAACGGACGAAGAAGCCGCGGCTATCGTCCGCAGCCATGCGCAGGCAGGCAAGCCACTGGCGATCTGCGGCGGGGACACCCGCTCCGGATTCGGAAATGCCGTAGTGGCGGAAAGCCGCCTGCGGTCGTCCAATCTGCGGGGCATCACGGCCTATAATCCCGGCGAGATGGTTTTGACCGCTCGCTCGGGAACGCCGTTGTCCGAGATCGAAGCCGCACTCGCCGCGAACGGTCAAATGATGGCCTTTGAGCCGATGGACCATCGGCCGATCATGGGAACGAGAGGCGAGCCGACAATCGGCGGCGTCTTTGCCGCCAATGTCTCGGGGCCGCGCCGTTTCGTCGCCGGCGCTGCGCGCGACAGCCTGCTTGGCGTGAGCTTCATCAACGGCAAGGGTGAGATCATCAAGGCAGGCGGCCGCGTGATGAAGAACGTCACCGGATTGGATCTCGTCAAGCTGATGGCTGGCTCGCACGGCACGCTGGGCTTCCTGACGGAAGTAACCTTCCGCGTGCCGCCGCGGCCGAGAACCGAAGCAACGATCGTCATCTCGGGGCTGAACGATGCGGAGGCCGCCAACGCCATGGCGGCGGCGATGGCGCTGCCGGTCGAAGTCTCCGGTGCCGCGCATTTGCCGATGACCGTCGCCTGGAAATTTCTCGACAGTACGCTCTCCGAAGGCGAGGGAACCTGTCTCAGGATCGAAGGCCTGCCCGGCTCAGTCGATGCCAGGGCAACCAAGCTCGCCGCGGCCATGGCGGCATTCGGATCCGTCACGCGCCTCGAGCAGGCAGACAGTGTCCGTCTGTGGAGAGATATCCGCGATGTCGCGCCCTATGCCGACGGTACGGCTCGGCCGGTGTGGCGCGTCTCCGTCGCCCCAGGGACCGGCCATCAGCTTGTCGCAGCACTTCGCCTCGAAGCCGGTGTTGACGCATACTATGACTGGCAGGGTGGCCTGATCTGGATGCGGATGGAGGCCGACGCGGATGCGGATCTTCTGCGCCGGTTCATCAAGGCGCTGGGCGGTGGCCATGCGACATTGATCCGCGCACCTGAAAAGATGCGATCAGGGATTGCGGCCTTTCAGCCCCAGCAGGAGGCTGTGGCCTTGCTATCGCAGCGACTGAAACTGAAATTCGATCCCGCCGGCATCTTCAATCCCGGGAAGATGGCAGGAGCTTGAGGCATGCAGACCAATTTCACCCCGGCCCAACTTGCCGACCCGCACGTTGCCGAATCCGAGAAGATCCTGCGCAAATGCGTGCATTGCGGCTTCTGCACCGCGACCTGTCCGACCTATGTCACGCTCGGCAATGAGCTCGATAGCCCCCGTGGGCGCATCTATCTGATCAAGGACATGCTGGAAAACGGGCGCCCGGCCGACGCCGAGGTCGTCACTCATATCGACCGCTGCCTCTCCTGTCTCGCCTGCGTAACGACCTGTCCCTCCGGTGTCGATTATACGCACCTCGTCGACCATGCACGGGCGCACATCGAAAAGACCTACAAGCGTCCTTTCATGAACCGGCTCGTGCGCGCGATCCTTGCCGCTGTCCTGCCTTATCCCGATCGGTTTCGCCTCGCGATCAAGCTGTCGTCAGCGGCGCGGCCGTTCGCAGGTCTTTTAGGGCGCGCGCCCGTATTGAAACCATTTGCCGCGATGCTGGCGCTGGCGCCGCGTCGCATTCCTCCCACCTCCGCCTATGCCGCGCCGGCAAGCCACCCGCCGGTCGGCGAGAAGCGCGGTCGCGTCGCGATCCTGACTGGCTGCGCGCAGCCGGTTCTCGATCCCGGGATCAACGAAGCGACAATCAGGCTCCTGACACGGCTTGGTGTTGAAGTCGTCGTTCCTAAGGGAGAGGTTTGTTGCGGCTCGCTCGTCCACCACATGGGACGGGAAGAGCAGGCATTGGCGAGCGCACGCGCCAACGTCGATGTGTGGACGCGTGAACTCGAAGAAGGCGGGCTCGACTCAATCATCATCACCGCTTCCGGCTGCGGCACGACGATCAAGGACTATGGCCATATGCTGCGGCTGGATGCGGCCTATGCCGAAAAGGCGGCACGCGTTTCGTCCCTGGCGAAGGACATCACGGAATATCTCGCATCGCTCGAACTCCCCGCGCAGATGCCGAAGGGCATCATCGTTGCCTATCACTCTGCCTGCTCGATGCAGCACGGCCAGAAAATCACGATGGCGCCGAAGCAGCTGTTGAAGGCGGCCGGATTCAATGTCCGCGATCCTGCCGAAGGTCACCTCTGTTGTGGGTCGGCGGGTACCTACAACATCATGCAATCCGACATTTCCGATGCGCTCAAGACCCGCAAGGTCAAGAACCTCGAAGCAACGAAGCCGCGTGTGATCGCAACCGGCAATATCGGATGCATGATGCAGATCGCGACCGGAACAGCCATTCCGATCGTTCACACGGTGCAATTGTTGGATTGGGCCTACGGCGGAGATATGCCGGAGAAACTAAAGGATCTGCCGCTGGCTTAGAGGTGCCGGATCGTCCGGTGGTCTCGCAGCCCGCCATGCATCGCATAGCCCTTGCGCTTGCGACCCCGCAGCTACGGCTTGAGACAGGCGACCGGTTGCCCGGCCGCCCGATTGTTTGGCTTAGCCGCCGAAAATCGTCCGCAGCACGTCGATGCCGCGATCTTCGAAGCTGATTTCGCCCTGCTTGTTGCCGGGGCCGACGACGATGACCTTCGTGCCGACGGGCGCACGATCGTAAAGATCGATCACATCCTTGTTCATCATGCGGATGCAGCCGGACGACATGTTGAGCCCAATCGACCACGGCTGGTTGGTGCCGTGGATGCGGAAGCTCGTATCGTTGCCGCCCTTGTAGAGATACATGGCGCGGGCGCCAAGCGGATTGTCCTCGCCGCCTTCCTGGAAGGTCGGGAGGATGTGGCCCTTCGCCGCCTCGCGAACACGCATCTCAGCCGGCGGCGTCCAGCCCGGCCATTCTGCCTTGCGGCCGATCTTCACCACGCCCGACCAGCCGAAGCCCTCGCGCCCGACGCCGATGCCATAGCGCGTCGCGCGGTCCTTGGTTTCGACGAGATACAGGAACTTGTGGTTGGTATCGATGATGATCGTGCCGGGTGCCTCGTTGGTGACGAGGTGCACGCGCTGGCGCTTGAACTGCGGCTTGACCGACTTCGGCGGTGCGGCGACCCGAACAACAGGCGCGCCATCGTGAGCGGGTGTAATCGGCTGCGCCGAAGCCGATGCGGACATGGAAGTGACCAGAAGGCCGGTGGCCGCAAGAGCCGTCGCGAATTTCAGCATGGTTGATTCCCTCAAAGCAAAACCGGACCGAAGCTACCTTAACTTCGATCCAGTTCAAGATGTCGGCGCGGAATGAAACAGCTGCGATGTCTAATTGCAACTATTCTTGGCCGCGCGCCCGATATTCGGGAGCCTTTACATGACGATGACGCGGGTTCCAACCTTTACGCGCTCGTAAAGGTCAACGACATCCTCGTTGCGTAGCCGGATGCAGCCGGAGGAAACGGCGTTGCCGATCGTCCAGGGGGCGTTGGTACCGTGGATGCGGTAGAGCGTCGAACCGAGATACATGGCGCGTGCGCCAAGCGGATTCTCGGGACCGCCGTCCATGCGCGCCGGGAGATAGTGGCCCTTGGCGGCTTCGCGGCCAACCATCTCGGCTGGCGGCGTCCAGTCCGGCCATTCGGACTTGCGGGTAATCTTGTGCACGCCGGCCCATTCGAAGCCTGGCTTGCCGACGCCGACGCCGTAACGCCGCGCCTTGCCGCCGTCCATTACCAGGTAAAGGAAGCGGCTGTTGGTATCGATGACGATCGTGCCGGGCCGTTCCTTGGTGTCGTAGGTGACGATCTGCGGCAGAAATTGTGGCTCAAGCTGGCGGCGGACGACTGGGACGCCGGGATTGATGGCGGACACCGGTTGCGCCACGGCGGCGGGAGCGCGGCCGAAGACGCCGGATGTGAACAGACCGCGTTTCGGAAAGGCCGGTTGTTGGTAGACGACGGGACGAACCTTGCCGCCGAGCTGCATGACCCATGGGGCTGCAAGGTCCGGGCTTAGCACGACCGGCGGGCGCGTTGCATAACGGTCGTCGCCAAGCGCAGCGGTGGAAAAGACGCCGAGCATCGCTGCGGCGAGCAAAAGGGATTTCATCATCGGACGGACTCTCTACAAATGGCCGAAAATGCACGGACGGCAGCGGCCGCCTGCCGCTACGCTGCCACCGTTCCCGCCAGCGAATGGTAAATTTGAATTCATTCAAGTCCGAAGCGAGAGATAAACTTTTCGTCAGGGTTATCGTTCGGTTTGGAAAGAGAGTTTGCAAATGGTAAAGCCGGATTCGCAGCAGGAAAGCGAAGCGGCATCATGAGCGATACGGGCATCATCATCGGCGAAGACGGCAAGAGCCGTTGTCACTGGCACGCCAACCTCCCGGATTACCTCAAGTATCACGACGAGGAATGGGGACGGCCGGTAACGGATGACATCCGCCTCTTCGAGAAGATTTGCCTGGAGGGGTTCCAGTCCGGTCTCTCCTGGCTCACCATCCTGCGCAAGCGCGAGAATTTCCGCGCTGCCTTTGCCGGCTTCGACTTCGAGAAGGTTGCGCTCTTCGACGACAGCGATATCCAGCGCTGCCTTGCCGATCCCGGCATCGTGCGCCATCGCGGCAAGATCGTCTCCACGATCAACAACGCCCGGCGTGCGATCGAGCTGCGACAGGAGTTTGGGTCGCTTGCCCGCTATTTCTGGAGCTTCGAGCCCGGTCATAACGATAGGCCAAAGGTGGTCGATCGTGCCACTGTCATGGCCAACCCGACAACGCCGACATCGGTCGTCATCTCCAAGAATCTGAAGAAGCGCGGCTGGACGTTTGTCGGCCCGACCACAGTTTATGCCTTCATGCAGGCAATGGGTCTCGTCAACGATCACGTCGAAGGTTGCTTCTGCCGCGTCGAGGTAGAGGCGATGCGCAACGCGCTGGTGCGTCCATGAAGGCGCTCGCGGCAACCGTCGCCTTTTACCTGGTGGCATCCGTGGCGTTCGGCCAGTCACCCGAGCTGCAGCCCGGCGAGCGACTGGAGAAGCTGCAGTTTCCGGCTGCAACCATGGAGCTCAAGGGCTGGACGAAGCTCGGCAACGGGCGGGTTTACACACTTCCCGTCAAGGCTGGCCAGCATGTGAAGATCAGCTTTGCGACCAAGAGCAAGTTTGCCTTCCTTTCGATCTTCGATCTGGCAACGCCCGACGAGGAGGCGATCTTTGGTACCGATGAGGATGGCACCAGCTACACCGTCACGGTGAAGGACAACACCACCTGGCTGCTGCGGCCCTATTATTCCAAGGCGTCGCCGCGCCGCGGCCTGGGCGCGCCCTACAGCATTCTGGTCGAGCCGCAGGCAACAGGCCCGCAGCCCACGGCTCCGGCTGAACAGCAATCGCCGTCGCCACTCTTCCCTTCAAGGCAATAATGAGGGGCTAGCCCAGGCCTTCGATCAACCGGCGCAGTTCACCGAGATGTTCGATCTTGCGAAAGCGCGGAGCGTCCTTTGGTTCCTCGACATGCTCGACGACCCAGGTGAGTTCGTGTGGCACGAAGACACCGTAGCTGCCGGCGGCGATGGCGGGGACAATGTCTGATTTCAGCGAGTTGCCGACCATCATCGCCCGTTCCGGGCCACCGCCGACCTTGGAGAAGATCCGCCGGTAGGTCACGGCGGTCTTGTCGGAGACGATCTCGACGGCGTGGAAGAAGTCGCCAAGCCCGGATTGCGCGAGCTTACGCTCCTGATCGAAAAGATCACCCTTGGTGATCATCACCAGCAGGTAGTTTTCCGAGAGCGCCGCCAAGGTCTCCTGCACATGCGGCAGGGTCTCGACCGGGTGAGAAAGCAGGTCGCGGCCGGTGTCGAGGATATTGGCAATGACGCTGGCGGGCACCTTGCCCTCGGTGACCTCGATCGCCGTCTCGATCATCGACAGCGTAAATCCCTTGATGCCGAAACCGTACTGCCGGAGATTGCGCTTCTCTGCCTCCAACAAGCGCTCGGAAATTCTTGGACCATTTGCAAAATCGGACAGCAAATCCGTGAAATGCGCCTCGGTAAGCCGATAGTATTGCTCGTTCTGCCAGAGCGTGTCGTCGGCATCGAAACCGATGGTCGTCAGCATGCGGGTCGTCATCGCCCATCTCCGAGTAATCTGATTTGAATCTATTGAAAGATGGCCGCGAAACAAGAGCATCGCAAAGCCGTGAGGCGAGTACACGGCATGTTGAAATGCCGCCGCCTCGCCTTACATCGATAGTGCCTTCCACGCGGCCGCAATTCCGGCTGTTCCTGTCATGCGCAGGCCAATAACCAAAAAATGAACTCATCTGTCCGTGGGCAAGCCTGCGGTCGTCACAAGGAAATCTTCGACCATGCGTTACAATCAACTTGGAAATACGGGACTGTTCGTCTCGGAAATCTGCCTCGGCACGATGACATTCGGCGCCGCTGGCGAAAATAACCTTTGGGGCTCGATCGCCGACGTCGACCAGAAGGCCGCCGATGAAATCGTTGCAAAGTCGCTGGCATCGGGCGTCAACTTCATCGACACGGCCGACGTCTATTCCTTCGGCGAATCCGAGAAGCTGCTCGGCCAGGCGCTGAAGAACCTCAGCGTTCCCCGCAAGGATGTTGTCATCGCCACGAAAGTCTATAGCACCATGGGCGACAAGCCGAACGACCGCGGCGCCTCGCGTGGCCACATCATGGATTCGGTCGAGGCCAGTCTGAAGCGCCTGCAGACCGATCATATTGATCTCTACCAGATCCATGCCACCGATCCGGTCACGCCGATCGACGAGACGCTGCGAGCCCTGGACGATCTCGTATCCCGCGGTCTCGTGCGCTATGTCGGTGTTTCCAACTGGCAGGCGTGGCGGATTGCCAAGGCGCTCGGCATCTCGGAACGTCGCGGTCTTGCCCGGTTCGAGACGGTACAGGCGTACTATTCGATCGCCGGCCGTGATCTTGAGCGCGACATCGTACCGATGATGCAGGAAGAAAAGCTTGGTCTGATGGTCTGGTCGCCGCTGGCGGGCGGCCTTCTCTCCGGCAAGTACGGGCCGGGAGCGCCGGGCAACGGGGAAGGACGTCGCGCCTCGTTCGACTTCCCGCCGGTCGACAAGGATCGCGCCTGGGCCTGCGTTGCCGTGATGCGCGAGATCGCCGCGAAGCACGGCACAAGCGTCGCGACCGTCGCGCTTGCCTACATCCTGGCGAAGCCTTTCGTGACGACTGTCATCATCGGCGCAAAACGCGTCGAGCAGCTCGACCAGAACCTGGCGGCCGTCAACTTGAAGCTCGATGTGGACGACCTGAAGAAGCTGGACGAGGTTAGCGAACTGGCGCCTGAATATCCGGGCTGGATGCTGGCGCGGCAGGGGGCAGCCCGACGGCCGGAACCTTTCGAACCGAAGGCCTGATCAAGGCCTTGTGAGGGCGGACGCCGGGGCTTCGTGCTCCGGCGTCCTTTGCGATTACTTGCCGTGAGCCTTCAGCCAGGCCTGCATATCGGCGATCTCAGCCTCCTGGGCCTTGATGACGGCTTCCGCGAGCTTGCGAATTTCCGGATCCTTGCCGTACTGCAGCTCGATTTTCGCCATGTCGATCGCACCCTGATGGTGCGGGATCATGCCGCGGACGAAGTCGACGTCGGCGTCGCCGCTATACTTCATCGTCATGTCCTTGTGCATTTTCGCGTTCGCCTGCGCAAAGGCGTGGCTCGATGCGCCGTGGTCGCCCATTGGCTTGCTCATGTCCATTTTCATCTCCTCTGCGAAGACGGGTGCGGACGAGAGTGCGAGCGTGGCCGCTATGGCGAGAACTTTCAGAGACATGGGATTTCCTTCCTCTGTCTGATATTGGAATTCAATGCGCGGCCGGAGCCGCATCGTTCATGAAAACCGTCAGACAAGCCGGGGAGGCGGCGCCAGCGGTGCTGGGCGGGCATCCTGTATGGCGTGAGTCGGTCCGGGCGCAGGATAGGAAAACATCTGCTTGCCGGTCGCGCCGATCATGCTCAACGGCGGAATGACCAGGCAGGCCGAACAGAAGGGCATGTGCACCATACCGGCGGCCGAACAAGGATCCTGCCGCGCCGGCGACGGCTTGGCCCTCTCGCCCATGTCCATGCCGGCCATATGCTGATGCTCGGCGCTGGGCGTCGCAGCGACCGGCTGCATGGACAGGCATGTCGGACAGCCAGCCCACGCGGACATGGTGCCGAAGGCAAACCAGCCGAAAACCATCGCTATGATTGCAAGAAACCGCATATCGTCAAAATAGGTGCAGCGCGCGAAGAAGCCAAGCCCACTTTATACACTTTGGCGAGAGCCTAGCGTCGGCCGACGTGCGGAGGCTGGCGCATACGCGGCAACGACCTGATGCACGATCTGATAGTCGTTACTCTCTTCGCCGAGTGGCGCCACGGGCCACTGCCAGCTGGCCCGAGCCGATGACAGCGCCACGCCGTGCAGCAGGTCAGTCTCGTCATGAACCTTCCCCTGTCGGTCTATCACGGCATAGGAAACATCGGTAACCAGGCATGTCTTGCAGGGCGCCGCTTCCAACGCAGACCGGTGCGCCTCGATCAGTTGCGCAACGGTATCGGCGGGCATGGCGCCGGCCTGTTCCGCCTCGTAGCGGCGTTGTGCGCCGCGACCGATCTGGGAGAGGAGATTGGCCGAGACGACGAAGTCGAGATATGGAACGCTTCTCAGGAACGCCAGCGGCTCTGGTTGTCTGCCAGCGGCAAGCTCGTCGTAGCCGGAGAGATCCCGCTCGATCAGCCGAACATTGCTGTAGCGCTTGAGCCGCAGCCAGAGGCGCACCGAGGCAAGATGCACGAGATCGACGAGGACGACGGTGTCAAAGGTTCTGGCCAACTCCTCGATCGGCACATCGCGCAGCAGGCCCGAGCCCAGAACGACCGCCGTCCTCTTCTGCCGCAACTCCGCCATGGCGCTTCTCACCGCGTTCCGGCTTCGCTCCTCGTGCTCCGCCCATTGCCGGCCGCAGCGGCCGGCGCGGGACCAGAGATTGACGGAGTATCGGATGAACCGGCGATGCGCCTTCAATGTCATCGGAACGGTGGCAGCATAGAGAAGCGCCTCGGCAATCATCGTGTAGCTCCCGCCATTCGATCCATTCTCTCTCGTTCAATCGATTCTGTGTTCCTGATCAAGGGCCTTCGCCCTTGCCGCACCCGGCCCTTTCCGCTAGGTAACCGCCACTGTCACAGCGAGCGGAATACCTTGGAAATGAACGACAAGCAGAAGAAACCACAAAAGCTCAAGGCCAGACTTCCACGCGGCTTCGTCGATCGTTCGGCAGCCGACATTCGCGCCGTCAACGAAATGACCGCGAAGATCCGCGAAGTCTATGAGCATTATGGTTTCGATCCTGTCGAAACGCCGCTCTTCGAATATACCGACGCGCTCGGCAAGTTCCTGCCGGATGCCGACCGGCCGAACGAAGGCGTCTTCTCGCTGCAGGACGACGACGAGCAGTGGATGTCGCTCCGCTACGACCTGACGGCGCCGCTCGCCCGTCATGTCGCCGAGAATTTCAACGAGATCCAGCTTCCCTACCGCACTTATCGTGCCGGCTATGTCTTCCGCAACGAGAAGCCGGGCCCCGGTCGCTTCCGCCAGTTCATGCAGTTCGACGCCGATACGGTCGGTGCGCCGGGCGTGCAGGCCGATGCGGAAATGTGCATGATGATGGCCGATACGCTGGAAGCGCTTGGCATCAAGCGCGGTGATTACGTCATCCGCGTCAACAACCGCAAGGTTCTCGACGGTGTGCTGGAGGCGATCGGCCTCGGCGGCGACGACAAGGCCGGCCAGCGCCTCAACGTGCTGCGTGCCATCGACAAGCTCGACAAGTTCGGTCCCGAGGGCGTTGCTCTCCTGCTCGGTCCCGGCCGCAAGGACGAGTCTGGCGATTTCACCAAGGGTGCTGGTCTCGACCAGGGACAGATCGACAAGGTTCTCTTCTTCGTCGGGATCAAGGACTATACCGAAAGCGCTGGGCAGCTTGCCGAGCTGGTTGCCGGAACGTCCAAGGGTGCGGAAGGCGTCGAGGAGCTGAACTTCATCGGCGCATTGGTGCGAAGCGCCGGCTATCAGTCGGACCGCGTCAAGATCGACCCGTCGGTTGTTCGCGGCCTCGAATACTACACCGGCCCGGTTTACGAAGCCGAGCTCCTCTTCGACGTGACCAACGAGAAGGGCGAGAAGGTCGTCTTCGGTTCCGTCGGTGGCGGCGGTCGCTATGACGGTCTCGTGTCCCGCTTCATGGGCCAGCCCGTGCCGGCCACTGGCTTCTCTATCGGCGTCTCGCGCCTCATGACGGCGTTGAAGAACCTCGGCAAGCTCGGCCAGGCCGAGGTCATCGAGCCGGTTCTGGTCACCGTCATGGACGGCGATGTCGAGTCGATGGGCCGCTACCAGCGGATGACGCAGGAATTGCGCAAGGCCGGCATCCGGGCTGAAATGTATCAGGGGAACTGGAAGAAGTTCGGCAACCAGCTGAAATACGCCGACCGCCGCGGCTGCCCCGTCGCCATCATCCAGGGCGGCGACGAGCGAGCTGACGGCGTCGTGCAGATCAAGGACCTGATCGAGGGCAAGCGCCTGTCGGGCGAGATCGAGGACAACGCCAGCTGGCGCGAAGCGCGCGTCGCACAGGAGACCGTTGCCGAAGGCGATTTCGTCGCCAAGGTAAAGGAAATTCTGGCGGCGCAGGCCGAAGACCGGAACAGGGCGGGCTGAGATGGCCCTGATCAACCTGCCGGACTTCTCCGGCGAGCTCCTCTCAGAGTTTGCGGCGCGAAAGACGGAGCGGGTGGATACGCCCGTCATCCAGCCGGCCGAACCGTTTCTCGATATCGCCGGCGAGGATCTTCGCCGGCGCATCTTCATGACCGAGAGCGAGACGGGCGCCAGCCTTTGCCTGCGGCCCGAATTCACGATCCCCGTCTGCCTGCGCCACATAGAGAGCGCGACCGGCACGCCGAAGCGCTATTCCTATCTCGGCGAAGTTTTCCGCCAGCGGCGCGAAGGCGGCAACGAGTTCTATCAGGCCGGGATCGAGGATCTTGGTGACATTAATATTGCCGCTGCTGACGCGCGGGCGATCAGTGATGCGATCGGCGTGCTGGAGCGCGTCGTTCCCGGCAAGCGTCTTGCGGTGACGCTCGGCGATCAGGCAGTCTTCGAAGCGGTCGTGCAGGCGCTCGGCCTGCCGCTCGGCTGGCAGAAGCGGTTGATCCATGCCTTTGGCAACATGAGCCAGCTGGAAGCTTTGCTGGCGAGCCTCGTCAGCCCCCAGTTCGTGACCGGGCTGAGTGACGAGATCGCGCATCTGATTGCCGCCGACGATGAAGCAGCACTTGTTGCACACATCGATGCGACGATGCAGGCGACGGGTTACTCGACGAATGCAAGCCGCTCGCCGCTCGAAATAGCGCGCCGCTTGAAGGAGAAGCTGATCCTCTCCGAAACGCGCCTCGATGATGCGGCCTTCCGCGTGCTTGAGGAATTCCTGTCGCTGAACGTACCGCTGATCAATGCTTCGGCCGCGCTGGCCGGTTTTGCCGATGCTGCTGGTCTCAAGCTTGGCAACGCGCTGGCGCGTTTCGACGGTCGCGTGGCCGCTCTGGCCAATGCCGGCGTCGATTTGGCGCTGATCGATTACCGCGCAGCCTTTGGGCGTCCGCTGGATTACTACACCGGCCTGGTTTTCGAGATCGGCGTCCAGGGCACGTCGGCGGTTCTCGCCGGTGGTGGCCGTTTCGATCGCCTGATGACCTTCCTGGGCGCCAAGGAACGCATTCCCGCCGTCGGCTTCTCGCTCTGGCTGGATCGTATCGAAGCCGAGAGGGCTGTCTGATGACGATTACCATCGCATTGCCCTCCAAGGGCCGGATGAAGGACGATGCCTCGGCGATCTTCGAACGCGCCGGGATCAGGATCACCGCTGTCGGCAACGATCGCTCCTATCGCGGACGCGTCGAAGGTTGGGACGACGTCGAAGTGGCCTTCCTTTCCGCCTCCGAGATTTCCCGCGAACTCGGCAGCGGCACCGTTGATTTCGGTGTCACCGGCGAAGACCTTGTCCGCGAGGGCCTGGCGGAGGCGGACAAGCGTGTCGAGATCTGCGCGCGTCTCGGTTTCGGCCACGCCGATGTCGTGGTTGCCGTTCCTGAAATCTGGCTCGACGTCGACACCATGGCCGATCTCGGCGATGTTGCTTCCGACTTTCGCGCCCGTCACGGCCGGCGCCTGGCGATTGCCACGAAATACTGGCGGCTGACGCAGCAATTCTTCTCCAGCCAGCACGGCATCCAGCTCTACCGGATCGTCGAAAGCCTTGGGGCAACGGAAGGGGCGCCTGCCTCCGGCTCGGCCGATATCATCGTCGACATCACCTCGACCGGCTCGACGCTGCGCGCCAACAACCTGAAGATCCTGTCCGACGGTGTCATCCTTCGCTCCCAGGCCTGCTTCGTCAGGGCGCGCAAGGAAAGCCACGCGAACGACGCGACCGTTCAGCGGCTGATCGACGCCGTTCGCTCGGCACTCTGACCATCGCCAAATCAACACACGAAAAAACCCGCCGTCGGGTGACGGCGGGTTTTTCATGCTTGGGAGGATGCTTGATCGCTCAGGCGACTGCGTAGGCGCCGCGGCGTGCGTCGAGCGAGTAGAGGCCTGGGCCGACGATGGCGAGGAAGATGTAAGCGCCGGCCAGCGTGAAGTTCTTCATGACCATGATCTGGTTCAGGGCGTTGATCCAGCCGAGAGCCGCAGCCGGGAAATCCGGAACGTTAACCGTCGGCAGGTGGAAGACGACAGCGGTGAAGATACAAAAGGCGGCGAGTAGCCAGCCGACGATCTTGGTCTGGTAGCCAAGGAGAACAGCTAGACCGGTGACGAATTCAAAGGCGCCGGCGAGGTAGGTCAGGGCAGTGGACGCCGGAAGACCAGCACCGGCGATCATGCCAGCGGTGCCAGCCGGATCGGTCAGCTTGCCGAAGCCGGCAAGGATGAACATGAAGGACAAGAGGACACGAGCGACAAGAATGACAATATTGTTGGTGTTCGACATGGACGTTCTCTCCGTTGAATGGCGTTTGAGGTTGTTGTGCCCCGGCACGGTTGCAACCTCGGATGCCACTTTGTCGCCTTTTTTTGCTGTCGTGGAAAGATAGACGGATAGGGACACTTCGTTCGCTATTATTGAACGACTGATCGGTGGCCAAGTCGTCTTGCCATCGGCGTTACGCCTCTACTATGGTCGGTCGCCCAAGATGGAGACCCCAATGGCAGATCTTTCCACTTTTCCGATCACGACGCGCTGGCCAGCAGCGAACCCCGACATCATCCAGCTTTACTCATTGCCGACGCCCAACGGCGTGAAGATATCGATTGCGCTTGAAGAGCTTGGCTTGCCCTACGAGCCGCATCTGATCTCGTTCAGCACGAACGACCAGAAGTCTCCGGAATTCGTGTCGCTCAATCCGAACGGTCGCATTCCGGCGATCATCGATCCCAACGGCCCCGATGGAAAGCCGATCGGCATTTTCGAATCCGGTGCCATCCTGCTCTATTTGGCCGAGAAGACGGGCAAACTCATTCCATCAGATGCAGCCGGGCGCTACGAGACGATCCAGTGGGTCTTCTTCCAGATGGCCGGTATCGGACCGATGTTCGGACAGTTCGGGCACTTCTACAAATTCGCGGCCGACAAGGTCGCCAACAACTCGTATCCGATGGAGCGTTACCGCGACGAATCAAAGCGGCTGCTGAGCGTGCTGGAAGCGCGCCTCCAGGGCCGCCAGTGGATCATGGGCGATCTCTACACCATCGCTGACATCGCCACCTTCCCGTGGCTTCGCGGTGCCGACATCTTCTACGGCGGCAGAGAGGTGTTGGACTATAAGAGCTTCCCGGCCGTGATGGACTGGCTCGAGCGCTGCATCGCCCGGCCGGCCTCGGAAAAGGGATTGAATATCCCGGCACGGCCTGCGTAAATCTCAGGCAAGCATGCAAAAAAGCCGGTCCAAAGGGTCGGCTTTCTTCATGCGCGGGCGCGTCTATTGGCGCCGGGTAAACTCGCCGCCGGTATTCGTCTTGAAACGAGGAAAGATGAAAACACCGAGCATGCTGCCGTGATAGGCATCGTCATGGCCGTTCGACTCGCCCATACAGAACAACGGCTGACGGAAGCCGTTCGGCATCATGATGGTAGTCGAAAAGCAAAAGGATGAGGAGAGCGTCGCAGCCTGCTCGAAGAGTTCCAGGATGTGGTCGTGATCCTTCGGTTCGTAGCAGCGCATGAGGCTCAGAAGCCCGCATTCCCGTGCCGGCAGTCCGTGCAGCAGGGCGCTCCATTCCTTGAGGCGGATCACGCCGCTGGACAGGTCTCCGACCCAGGTTTCCGAAATGGAAAACTGCGCCAGCATTTCAGGATCATGATTGCTGATATCCAGTGAGCCCGGCATAAGCGGTGCCGCGGCGTTGGTTCTCGCGATTTTGAACAAATTTTTCCCCAGCTTAGGTGCGGCTTCCCCCGCCGCACGTCCGGCAAAAATGAGCAGGTTCATGTTGCACCGCGCATCATGCTCGGGCGACCGGGAAATGGGGTTTGGATTGCCGGTTCTTCTCACGGAACCGCTTCCAATTTCACGGGGGGCGTTACTCAACTTCTAATGTATTTTCCGGGAAGGGGTTGTCCCGAATCCTACGTCGCATTCTCGTGGTCAGGATCGATGCGCATCGTGACCCATCGGCTAATGACACGCGCCGAATGCGAGGGGATTTATAGGCACTTTCATGCAAACGGCAATCCGCTTTTTGCATGATGCCGATCGCTACTGTGAGTGGAAAAACAACCGTGAAAGTATGGGGGACGCGAAAAAGAGCAAAAAAATGCGCAGCTGCCGAAGTGCAACCGGTTTCAATGCTCTCCTGAGCTCTGAAATGTGCATAAAATTGCCGCGAACGGATAACACAGCTTTTGGAAGAAATAATGCAGGCTCACAAGCTTTGCGAAAGCTTCGCCGAATGCGAGGCGCATTCAGATATGCGGTTAAACGTTTCACCTGACGATTGAAAATGCTCGCTCGGCGAATCATGCGCCGGAACGAAAAAGGGCGATCCGAAGATCGCCCTTCCTATTCCGGGAAAACCGGAGATCGATCGGTGAAGCTTTATGGACGCTTCAGCGACAGGCTTTCGCCTATCACATCATGTCCATGCCGCCCATGCCGCCCATGCCGCCCGGCATGCCAGCCGGAGCGTCCTTCTTCGGCAGCTCGGCGATCATGGCTTCGGTGGTGATCAGCAGCGAAGCAACCGAAGCTGCGTCCTGCAGAGCCGTGCGAACGACCTTGACCGGGTCGACGATACCCATGGCGATCATGTCGCCGTATTCGCCGGTCTGGGCGTTGTAACCGAAGTTGTCCTGACCCTTCTCGAGGATCTTGCCAACAACGATCGAAGCTTCGTCACCAGCGTTCTCGGCGATCTGACGGGCCGGAGCCTGCAGAGCGCGGCGAACGATGTTGATGCCAGCTTCCTGGTCGTCGTTCTCGCCCTTGGCGGAGATCTTGGCGGAGGAACGCAGCAGGGCAACGCCGCCGCCCGGTACGATACCTTCCTGAACAGCAGCGCGCGTCGCGTTGAGCGCGTCGTCGATGCGGTCCTTCTTTTCCTTCACTTCGACTTCCGTCGAACCGCCGACGCGGATGACTGCAACGCCACCAGCGAGCTTAGCAAGACGCTCCTGCAGCTTTTCGCGGTCGTAGTCGGAGGTGGTTTCTTCGATCTGGGCCTTGATCTGGCCAACGCGGCCTTCGATGTCGGACTTGGCGCCCGAACCGTCGACGATCGTCGTGTTTTCCTTGGAGATCGAAACCTTCTTGGCGCGGCCGAGCATGTCGAGGGTAACCGACTCGAGCTTGATGCCGAGGTCTTCGGAGATGACAGTGCCGCCCGTGAGGATCGCGATGTCTTCGAGCATGGCCTTGCGGCGATCGCCGAAGCCAGGAGCCTTGACAGCAGCAATCTTCAGGCCGCCACGCAGCTTGTTGACGACGAGCGTAGCAAGAGCTTCGCCTTCGACGTCTTCAGCGATGATGAGGAGCGGCTTGCCGGTCTGAACGACAGCTTCGAGAACCGGGAGCATGGCCTGGAGGTTCGAGAGCTTCTTCTCGTGCAGGAGGATGAAGGCGTCTTCGAGATCAGCGATCATCTTTTCCGGGTTGGTGACGAAGTACGGGCTGAGGTAGCCGCGGTCGAACTGCATGCCTTCGACGACTTCGAGTTCGGTTTCAGCGGTCTTGGCTTCTTCGACGGTGATAACGCCTTCGTTGCCGACCTTCTGCATTGCTTCAGCAATGTCGAGACCGATCTGCTTTTCGCCGTTTGCGGAGATCGTGCCGACCTGGGCAACTTCTTCCGAGGTGTTGATCTTCTTGGCCTTGGCCTGGAGATCCTTGACGACTTCAGCAACAGCGAGGTCGATGCCGCGCTTCAGGTCCATCGGGTTCATGCCGGCTGCAACAGCCTTGGCGCCTTCGCGAACGATTGCCTGAGCGAGAACCGTTGCGGTGGTCGTGCCGTCGCCGGCGATATC
The DNA here is from genome assembly GCA_900466985.1 of Hyphomicrobiales bacterium. Taxonomy (GTDB): domain Bacteria; phylum Pseudomonadota; class Alphaproteobacteria; order Rhizobiales; family Rhizobiaceae; genus Rhizobium. Next base: position 162,727 of record UBOA01000005.1, on the reverse strand, counting down.
GTTGGTCTTCGAAGCAACTTCGCGGACCATCTGGGCGCCCATGTTTTCGAACTTGTCTTCCAGTTCGATTTCCTTGGCGACCGAAACGCCGTCCTTGGTGATGCGCGGAGCGCCGAAGGACTTGTCGATGATGACGTTACGACCCTTCGGGCCGAGCGTTACCTTCACTGCGTCAGCGAGAATGTCGACGCCACGCAGCATCTTTTCGCGCGCGGTGCGGCCGAACTTGATTTCTTTAGCTGCCATGATTGAAACTCCTGAATTCGAGTTGTCCGGGCTTTGGGCCCGTAGCTAAAATCGGAAAGGGAAAGCGGCTGATTAGCCGATGATGCCCATGATGTCGGCTTCCTTCATGATCAGAAGGTCTTCGCCGTTGATCTTGACTTCGGTGCCGGACCACTTGCCGAACAGAACGCGATCGCCAGCCTTGACGTCGAGAGCGACGACCTTGCCGGACTCGTCACGAGCGCCGGAACCGACAGCGACGATTTCGCCTTCCTGCGGCTTTTCCTTGGCGGTGTCGGGAATGATGATGCCGCCCTTGGTCTTTTCTTCGGACTCAACGCGACGGACAACGACGCGATCGTGAAGGGGGCGGAAATTGGTGCTTGCCATTGTCTAATCCCTCGATCAAATGACACTCGCAGGCCGAGAGCGGCCCGCACGGATGGGTGTTAGCACTCGTGCTTGGTGAGTGCTAGCGAGGCAGCATTTAGGAGTCGCCTAACGGGGAGTCAAGGACGGCCGCAATTTTTCTTCGCCGTCCTCACAAACAGCCTTAACAGCAGATCCTTGTCGGAAGTGCGACAGGCTGCGTTCTCTCCGAGATTTCCGAACGTCCTGACGCTGGAGGGCTTTTGTATCCCCGGAACGTTTGCGGCACCCCACAGGGCGAGTGGTGTCAGGATTGCCGCGCAAGCACGCCGATGGTATCGAGCAGCTTGGGGCAGGGGGCGGCAACCGTGAACAAAACGATCGCGGCGGACGAAATCATAGCGGTACCGACACTTGGGGAGGCGGCGCGTGTATGGGCGCGCATCGGCTGCTTGGGCTTCGGCGGGCCGGCCGGTCAGATCGCTCTCCTGCACAGGACCATTGTCGATGAGAAGCGCTGGATTTCCGAGGAGCGCTTCCTGCACGGATTGAATTTCTGCATGCTGCTGCCTGGCCCGGAGGCCCAGCAACTGGCCACCTATATCGGCTGGCTGATGCATGGCGTACGCGGCGGCCTCATTGCCGGCTTGTTGTTTGTATTGCCGGGCTTCCTTGTCATCCTGATACTGTCGAGCCTCTACGCCGTCTTTCAGGAGGCCGCGTGGCTTCCCGCGCTTTTCTTCGGAGTAAAGTCTGCCGTTTTGGCAATCGTCATCGAGGCCGTGCTCCGGGTGGGGCGCCGAGCGCTGCGGGAGCGCTTTCATTACTATGTGGCCGGAGCGTCGTTCCTGGCTCTCTTCTTCCTGAACTTGCCGTTTCCTCTGGTTATCATCCTGGCCGGAGCAGCAGGCTTGTTATGGATGAAGTATTCCAAGCGTCGATTCGCAGCGCCGGTCTTGCCGCAAGCCTCTTCGCGCAGGCGTTTTCCCGCGGTTACGACGCATGTGATCGCAAGGCCTCTCGTGGTGCTGGTCTTCTGGATCCTTGTCTGGCAATCGCCGCTCTTTCTCATTCGCGGACTCGATGCACCGACGGACCTGATCGCCGAAACGCTGAGCGGCGAGACCAATGTTTTCGGCGCGGTCTTCATCTTCTTCTCCAAGATGGCCATCATCACCTTCGGAGGCGCCTACGCCGTCCTTTCCTACGTAGGCCAGGTCGCCATCGGCCATTACGCCTGGCTTCAGCCGGGCGAGATACTCGATGGACTGGCACTTGCCGAGACGACGCCCGGGCCACTTGTTCTTGTTCTCTGTTTTGTCGGATTTCTCGCCGGCTATCGCAACCCGATCGCCATGGCGCCGCTTGCCGGTGGCTTCCTTGGCGCCTTCCTTGCCGCCTGGGCGACCTTCGTGCCGAGCTTCATCTGGATCTTCGCCGGGGCTCCTTACATCGAGAAGCTGCGCAGCAACGAAGACCTCTCGGCCGCCCTTTCGGCGATCAACGCGGCGGTCGTCGGCGTCATCCTCAACCTTGCACTGTGGTTCGGCCTGCAGGTGCTCTTCGCCGAGGTTGGCCGTGCCGCGCTCCTGTCTGGGAAAACCGGTCTGCCATTCGTCAGCGTCGCATGGCCGGAGTGGCGGACGCTCGATATCGCGGCGCTCGGGATCTTTGCGATGGCGTCTGTGCTGCTCATTCGATTCAAGAAAGGCATCATGACGATACTTGCTGTGTCGACTGCCGCAGGCCTGCTAATCAAAACGGCAGAGGCCCTTCTCTGATCGACGAGTACAGTTTTTTGCCGTTGCTCACTGCAAAATGCCTTGCCATCCCGGCATGCCTTTGCGATGTCACCGTGACTTAACGACAGCGGGAAATCGGAATGGCCAAGCGGATCGAGAACTTTGCGGAAATCACCAGCCACTATGACGCGGTGTTCTGCGATGTCTGGGGCGTCTTGCACAATGGAGTCGATCCCTTTCCGAAGGCGGCTGCGGCGCTGGAAGCGGCGCGCGGCGAGGGGCTAACCGTTGTTCTCATCACCAATTCGCCGCGCATCGCTCCGCAGGTCGTGACGCAGCTTCGTCAGATCGGCATCCAGGATGGCGCCTATGACCGCATCGTCACGTCGGGCGACGTCACGCGGGGCCTGATCGCCGAAGGCCCGAAGAAGGTATTTCTGCTGGGACCGGATCGCGACGAGGCGATCATCGAGGGTCTTGGCGTCGAGCGGGTCGAGGCCAGGGACGCGGATTCGGTCGTCTGCACCGGCTTCTTCGACGACGAAACCGAGACCCCGGAAGACTACACCGAGATGCTGAAGGCATTTCAGGCGCGTGGCGTGCCGATGATCTGCGCCAACCCCGATCTGGTTGTCGAGCGCGGCCACAAGATCATTCCCTGCGCCGGCGCGATGGCGGCTTATTACAATCAGCTCGGTGGCCAAACGCGTATCGCCGGCAAGCCGCACAAGCCGATCTATGAGGCGGTGCTATCTGCCGCTCGCGAAGCCCACGGGGACTTTCCGCTGACCCGTGTGCTTGCGGTCGGAGACGGTATGCCGACCGATGTTCGCGGCGCTCTCGATTACGGCCTTGATCTCCTCTATATCAGCGGCGGCATCCACGCGATGGAATATACGCTTGACGGAGTGACCGACGAGGCGATCCTCACCGCCTATCTGGAGCGCGAAAGAGCGACGCCGAAGTGGTGGATGCCCCGCCTCGCATAAAGAGCCTCGCAAGAGAAAAGTCAGCCGATGACCGTTTTTCACCGCAACGAAACCCGCGAACCCTTGCCGGCCCACCTGCATGGCGGCGTGATTGCCATCGGCAACTTCGACGGTGTGCATCGGGGCCATCAGTCCGTGCTCAACCGGGCCTTGGAGATATCGAGGCAGCGGGGCATTCCGGCACTTGTCCTGACGTTTGAGCCACATCCCCGCACGGTCTTCCGCCCGGATCAGCCGGTCTTTCGCTTGACGCCGGCACCGCTCAAGGCGCGCATCCTCGAAGCAATCGGCTTCAATGCCGTCATCGAGTATCCCTTCGACAGGGAATTCTCACAGCGCTCGGCAGACGATTTCATTCATTCGATCCTCAAGGATTGGCTCAGCGCATCCGAGGTCGTCACCGGCTTCAATTTTCATTTCGGCCGCGGACGGGAAGGTGGCCCGGCCTTCCTGATGGATGCCGGCCAGAAATACGGCTTCGGCGTGACGCTGATCGACGCGTTTCGTGACGAGAATACCGACGTCGTCTCCTCGAGCCACGTTCGCGACTTGCTGAAGGACGGCAATGTCAGCGAGGCGGCGGCGATGCTCGGCTATCACTATACAGTGGAAGCGGAAGTCATCGGCGGCGAGAAGCTTGGCCGCCAGCTCGGCTTTCCGACCGCGAATATGCGGTTGCCCGCCGAAGCAGACATTCAGGCGGGCATCTATGCCGTGCGCTTCCGCCTTGCCGATGGCACGCTCTATGATGGTGTCGCCAGCTACGGTCGCCGACCGACGGTCACCGACAACGGCGCGCCACTGCTCGAAACCTATCTCTTCGATTTCAGCGGCGACCTTTACGGGCAGCTCTGCTCCGTGTCCTTCTTCGGCTATCTGCGCCCGGAACTGAAGTTCGATGGCCTTGATCCCCTCGTGGAACAGATGAACCGCGACAAGGAGGAGGCGAGGGCGCTGCTGACAGGCGTACAGCCGCTCGGCGAGCTCGACCTCAAGATCTGCTTTGCCTGATTCCGGGACAGCGGCGCTTGCCGCGAGATCATGGGTGGTCGCCCTCGACCTCATGGAATCCCTCTTCCTTTTCCCGGCAAAAGCGCCTATGAACCGGCGCGATGAACAAGTTCCGGCTGGCGCTCACGATACGAATTATCGGCCCGGCCTTCCGCGCGCGCTAAGCGGCCGGAAGGTCCGGGTTTTCGGCGCTTGGACGACGAGCGCCTCCGTCACCAATTTTCAAGCCCGTTGCGCCCGCTCCCGTGGCGCCTAGAGACGATTGCTAGACATGACCGATACAGCCGAAAAAGTTGACTACTCGAAGACCCTTTATCTGCCGGAAACAGACTTCCCGATGCGCGCCGGTCTGCCGCAGAAGGAGCCGGAAACCGTTGCCCGCTGGCAGAAGATGGGCCTCTACAAGAAGCTGCGCGCTTCCGCCGCTGGCCGCGAAAAGTTCGTGCTCCACGACGGCCCCCCCTATGCCAACGGCAACATCCATATCGGCCACGCGCTGAACAAGATCCTGAAGGACGTCATCAACCGCTCGTTCCAGATGCGCGGGTTCGACGCCAACTACGTTCCCGGCTGGGACTGCCATGGCCTTCCGATCGAATGGAAGATCGAGGAAAAGTACCGCGAGAAGGGCAAGAACAAGGACGAGGTTCCGGTCAACGAATTCCGCCAGGAATGCCGTGACTTTGCTGCCAGCTGGATCAAGGTGCAGTCGGAGGAATTCAAGCGCCTCGGCATCGAGGGAGACTTCGACAACCCCTACACCACGATGAACTTCCACGCTGAATCGCGCATCGCCGGCGAACTGCTGAAGATCGCGAAGTCCGGCCAGCTCTATCGCGGCTCCAAGCCGATCATGTGGTCGGTCGTCGAGCGTACGGCGCTGGCGGAAGCCGAAGTCGAATACGCCGATGTCGAAAGCGACATGATCTGGGTGAAGTTCCCGGTGGCTGACGGCCCCGACGAACTCAAGGACGCCTTCGTGGTGATCTGGACGACGACGCCGTGGACGATCCCGGGCAACCGCGCGATCGCCTATTCCTCGCGCTATAGCTACGGCCTCTACGAGGTCGAAGCGGCCGAGAACGATTTCGGACCGCAGCCCGGCGAACGGCTGATCTTCGCCAAGCGTCTCGCAGAAGAGTCGGCCGCGAAGGCGAAGGTGACCCTCAAGTTCGTCCGCGATGTCGCGGCAGCGGAATTTGCGGCAATCACCTGCGCACACCCGCTGCACGGTCTTGGCGGTGGCTATCACTTTGAGGTGCCGCTCCTCGACGGCGACCATGTCACCGACGAGACGGGCACCGGCTTCGTTCATACCGCGCCGAGCCATGGTCGCGAAGACTTTGACGCCTGGATGGACAACGCCCGGGCGCTCGAAGCGCGCGGCATCTCGTCCGCGATCCCGTTCCCGGTCGACGACGCTGGCTTCTTCACGGCCGACGCGCCCGGCTTCGGTCCGGACGCCGAGGGTGGCGCTGCTCGCGTCATTGACGACAAGGGCAAGAAGGGGGATGCCAACGAGCGTGTCATCAAGGCGCTGATCGGCCGCCATGCGCTGTTTGCGCGTGGTCGCCTCAAGCACTCCTATCCGCATTCCTGGCGTTCGAAGAAGCCGGTCATCTTCCGCAACACGCCGCAGTGGTTCGTCTACATGGACAAGGAACTCGGCGACGGCACGACGCTGCGTTCGCGCGCCCTAAACGCGATCGACGCAACCCGCTTCGTGCCGGGAGCTGGCCAGAATCGCCTGCGCGCCATGATCGAACAGCGCCCCGATTGGGTCCTGTCGCGTCAGCGCGCCTGGGGTGTGCCGATCTGCCTGTTCGTTGATGATGACGGCGGCATCCTGCAGGATGATGCCGTCAACGCCCGCATCCTGGAAGCCTTCGAGAACGAGGGCGCCGATGCCTGGTTCGCCAATGGTGCTCGCGAGCGCTTCCTGGGCGATAAGGCGAATGAGCCCTGGACGCAGGTGATGGACATCCTCGACGTCTGGTTTGACTCGGGCTCGACCCACACCTTCACGCTGGAAGATCGTCCCGACCTGAAATGGCCGGCCGATGTCTATCTCGAGGGATCGGACCAGCACCGTGGCTGGTTCCACTCGTCGCTGCTGGAAAGCTGCGCGACGCGCGGCCGTGCGCCTTACGATGCCGTCGTCACCCATGGCTTCACCATGGATGAGAAGGGCGAAAAGATGTCGAAGTCCAAGGGCAACACCGTCACCCCGCAAGAGGTGATGAAGGATGCCGGCGCCGACATCCTGCGTCTTTGGGTCATGACGACGGACTATTGGGAAGACCAGCGCCTCGGCAAGGCGATCATCCAGACGAATATCGACGCCTATCGCAAGCTGCGCAACACGATCCGCTGGATGCTCGGCACGCTGGCACACGACAAGGGCGAGGTTGTCGCGCTTGCCGAGCTGCCGGAGCTCGAGCAGCTGATGCTGCATCGTCTGGCGGAACTCGATCAGCTCGTCCGCGAAAGCTACGACGCCTTCGAGTTCAAGAAGATTGCCCGTGCGCTGATCGACTTCGCCAACGTCGAGCTGTCGGCCTTCTACTTCGATGTCCGCAAGGATGCGCTCTACTGCGATGCGCCGTCGAGCCTGCGCCGTCGTTCGGCTCTGCATGTCATCCGCACCATCTTCGAATGCATGGTGACGTGGCTGGCGCCGATGCTGCCGTTCACGACGGAAGAGGCCTGGCTGTCGCGCAATTCTTCGGCTGTATCGGTTCACCTCGAGCTGTTCCCGACCATTCCGGCCGAATGGAAGAACGAGGCGCTCGCCGAGAAGTGGAAGAAGATCCGCGCCGTTCGTACGGTCGTTACCGGCGCGTTGGAAATCGAGCGCAAGGACAAGCGCATCGGCTCTTCGCTGGAGGCTGCCCCGGTTGTCCACGTCGCCGACGCGGAGCTCCTGAAGGCACTTGAGGGTCAGGACTTCGAGGAAATCTGCATCACTTCGGGAATTGTCGTAGACAGCGCCGAAGGACCGGCAGATGCCTTCCGTCTGTCCGAGGTTCCAGGTGTCAGCGTCGAGCCGAAACTGGCCGAAGGCACCAAGTGCGCTCGCTCCTGGCGGATCACCACGGATGTCGGCTCCGACCTCGCCTATCCGGACGTCTCGGCCCGTGATGCGGCTGCATTGCGCGAACTATCGGTGCAAAACTGAAGAATATTGCCGGGTGAATTGCCTAACGGTGGTTCATCCGGTAAAAGCTGCCTGAAAATGGCCGGATTTTTGCGTCAGGGGGACGATTGTCCGGTAGGGCGATGATTGCACCGGCATGGCTGGAAGGGTTTTCATGTTATCAACGCGTTGGTTCCGTTTGGGCGTCTGCCTGACCGTTGCCGTGGCAGGCGGCTCGCTGATTTCCGGCTGCGTGGGGAGCCCGCGCTACGGAACGGACAAGACCGCCATGGAACAGCTGACCGACGACATTGGTCAGTCCGTTTCCCTCACCGGCGACGGTCCGAAGAACAAGGGCGTCAAGTACAGCGCTCGTCCGGGCCTCGTTCTGCCGTCCGAAGCAGCCAAGCAAACCCTCGCCGAGCCGCAGCAGACTATCGCTAGCAAGGACAATCCGCAGTGGATCGAATCCCCGGAAGAAACGCGTGCCCGTCTGGTCAAGGAAGCTGACGAAAACAGCGACAACCCGAACTATCGCTCGCCGCTCGCAAGCGACAAGGTTGAAGGTGGCCGGAAAACGACCGAAGCCCAGACCAAGGCTTATCGCGAGGCTCGCGCCGCCCAGAAGGGTACCTATACAGATCGCCGCTACATCTCGGATCCGCCAACCGAATATCGCGCGGTCGACGATCCGGCAAAGCTGGACGATCTCGGCGAACCGGAGCTGAAGAAGGCGAAGAAGAAGAAAAAGGAAGCTGCGATCGCCGGTACCGGCAAGCAGTGGTGGAATCTCCTCCAGTAAGGTTTCAAGCGGGGCAGTCAGCCCCGCTTTGCTTTTGCCCACCTGTCAATCAGCAAGACGTACGGAAGCTGGCAGCCTAATCGGGCTCGTTCATCGTGCTTCGGTCACGTCATATCCCGCTTCTGCGCAAAAAATGTCCGAAGGATATCGGCGGATGTCGTTTCCTGCAGACCGGAATACACGTCCGGGGCGTGGTGGCAGGTTGGTTGCTTGTAGAAGCGCACGCCGTTGTCGACGGCGCCACCCTTCGGGTCTTCGGCACCATAATAGAGCCTGCGAATGCGCGCGAAGGATATGGCCGCTGCGCACATCGTACAGGGTTCCAGCGTGACGTAGAGGTCGGCACCGGTCAGCCGTTCCTGACCAAGCTCTTCGCAAGCCATTCGAATGACGGCGACTTCGGCATGGGCGGTCACGTCGTTAAGCTCGCGCGTACGGTTGCCTGACGCGGCGACCACGGCCCCGTCAATCACCAGAACCGCTCCGATCGGCACCTCGCCGCGCTCTCCGGCGGCGCGGGCCTGGTCCAGCGCCAGCTCCATAAATTGATTTGTCTTCACGATCCGACAATTTCCACTTAACCGCAGGGGCGCGACCTGATAGGAAGGCCCGAAAAGGCAGGCAAACAACAAATGACATTCAAAGACAAGCCAAAACGGCCAGGCGGCAAGCCATCCCCGCGCAATGCCGGCCCAAAATCCGGTGCCAAGCCGGCAAAGGCGCTCGTCGAGACCGAGGCGGACGACGTCGCCGAGGGCGATGCCAAGGCCGAGCGCATCTCGAAAGTGATGGCGCGCGCCGGCGTCGCATCGCGCCGCGATATCGAGCGCATGATCATGGACGGCCGCGTCAAGCTGAACGGCAAGCTCCTCGACACGCCCGTCGTCAACGTCACCTTGGCCGACAAGATCGAGGTGGACGGCGTTCCGATCCGCGGGATCGAGCGCACACGGCTCTGGCTTTATCACAAGCCCGCTGGCCTCGTGACCACCAACATGGACCCGGAGGGACGGCCGACGGTTTTCGATAACCTGCCGGAAGACCTGCCGCGCGTCATGTCGATTGGCCGCCTCGACATCAACACCGAGGGTCTGCTGCTTCTGACCAACGATGGTGGCCTCGCCCGCGCGCTGGAACTGCCGACGACGGGCTGGTTGCGCCGCTACCGCGTGCGCGCCCACGGCGAGATCGACCAGGACGCGCTGGACAAGCTCAAGGACGGCATTGCCGTCGATGGAGTCCTCTACGGCGCAATCGAAGCGACCCTCGATCGCACGCAGGGCTCGAACGTCTGGCTCACCATGGGTCTGCGTGAAGGCAAGAACCGCGAAATCAAGAACGTGCTCGGCGCGCTCGGTCTCGACGTCAACCGTCTGATCCGCATTTCCTACGGCCCCTTCCAGCTCGGTGACCTGCCGGAGCGCGACGTCGTCGAAGTGCGTGGCCGCACCTTGCGCGACCAGCTCGGCCCGCGCCTGATCGAGGACGCGAAGGCCAATTTCGACGCGCCGATCTACAACACGCCTGCTGTTGCTGCCGAAGAAGAGCCGGAAGCGAAGCCGGAGCGCCGCGAACGCCCCCGCAAGCCTGAGGACAAGCGCGAGCGTGCGCTGAGCCGCCTCGACACCAAGCGGGACGACCGCCGTGACGACCGTCGCGATGGTGGCCGCATGGACGATGATCGCCCGAAGCGCCCCGCGCTCGGCAGCCGCCGCAACGCCAATGTCTGGATGGCGCCGGGCGCCCGACCGCTCGGCGAAAAGGCGGCCGCCAAGGCCGAGAAGAATGCGAAGACCGCCCGTAAGCGCGGCGAGGCTCCGGGTTCCGCAAAGCCCGAGCGCTCCAGCTACGGCGACGACCGACCGCGCGTTCAGATCAACCGCGCCCGCGATGACGAGGGCGAGTGGATCCGTTCCAGCGAGATCGTTCGCAAGCCGAAGGATGAAGGCGATGAGGGCTTCGGCCGAAAGCGCTCCTTCGGGGATCGTCCGGCGCGTGGAGAACGCTCGTTTGGCGACCGTCCGGCGGCTCGTGGCGACAGACCGCACGGTGATCGCCCTTCGCGTGGTGACCGTCCGTATGGTGACCGCCCTCGCGGCGATCGCAAGCCGCGCGAAGAGGGTGACGAGCGTCCGCGTTCGTTTGGGGATCGTCCCCGTGGCGACCGCCCGTTTGGCGACAAGCCACGCGGCGATCGGCGCCCGCGCGCCGAGGGTGACGAGCGTCCTCGCGCCAAGAGCTTCTCGGGCGAGGCCCGTTCGGAGCGTCCGGCCGGCAAGTCCTTTGGCGACAAGCCACGCGGCAAGAGCTTCGGCGGCAAGCCCGGCGGCGGCAAGAATTTCTCCGGCAAGCCGAAGGGCGACAGGCCGGGCGGCGGTGGCAAGCCTTCGGGCGGGCCGTCGCGGGGTGGACCGAAAGGAAAGGGAATGACGCGCGGTGCGGATCGTCGGCGGTGAATTTCGCGGACGGCCGCTTGCCGTACCGAAGTCAAACGACATCCGGCCGACAGCCGACCGGACGCGTGAGAGCCTGTTCAATATTCTGAGCCATGCCTATCCGGAATGCGTTGATGGCACCCGGATACTGGATCTCTTTGCCGGTACCGGAGCCGTCGGCCTCGAAGCCGTCTCCCGCGGCTGCCGCCATGCGCTGTTCGTCGAAAACAGTGTCGAGGGCAGGGGCCTGCTCTGGGAAAACATCGATGCGCTCGGCCTGCATGGCAGGACGCGCATCCTGAGGCGCGACGCGACCGATCTCGGCAGCGTCGGCAATCTCGAGCCGTTCCAGATGCTGTTTGCCGACCCGCCCTATGGCAAGGGTCTCGGCGAAAAGGCAATGGCCGCCGCCGCCAAGGGCGGTTGGTTGCAACCGGGCGCGATTGCGGTTCTTGAGGAACGCGCGGACGTTGCCGTTTCGGTCGATCCTTCCTATCTGTTTTTGGAGAACCGAACGTTCGGCGATACCAAGGTTCATTTCTTCCGCTATCAGCCCGAATAAGGGCTGAGGAAATCGGGGGCAGCGGTGCAGCAGGCAGGGACGATGGAAACCGAGTTGCCTGCCCCACGCGGCACATCACGAGCTATGCCCACTGTTGCTGTTGCCTTCGGCGGAGGCGGCGCGCGCGGCCTCTCCCACATCCACATCATCGAAACGCTGGATGAGCTCGGCATTCGTCCCGTGGCGATTGCCGGATCCTCGATCGGCTCGATCATGGGCGCGGGGATGGCGGCCGGAATGACCGGCGAAGCCATCCGCGAACATGTGATGATGACGGTCGGCAACAAGGCTGCCGTTGTCAGCCGCCTGTGGGGCCTGCGACCGCAGACGGTGCGCGATGCCGTTGCCAACGGCGTGCGCATCGGCCAGTTCAATCTCGAGCGTATCCTGAAAGCCTTCCTGCCCGCCGATCTGCCGGATCGCTTCGAGGACCTGTCAATCCCGATGACAGTGACGGCGACCGATTACTACGGCCAGTGCGAGGTACTGACGAGCGGGGGAGCGCTGCTCCCGGCGCTGGCGGCTTCCTCCGCGATCCCCGCCGTCTTCATGCCGGTGCGGCTGCACGGACGGGTGATGATCGATGGCGGCATCAGCAATCCGGTGCCTTACGAATGCCTGATGGATCGCGCCGACATCGTCATCGGCATCGACGTCGTCGGCGCGCCGGAAGGAGATGGCGCCCACATTCCAAACCGGATGGAAAGTATCTTCGGCTCCGGCCAGCTGATGATGCAGACCGCGATTTCCCTGAAGCTGCGGCTGCAGGCGCCGCACATCTTCCTTCGCCCCGCAGTCGGGCGCATCGGCGTGATGGATTTCCTCAAGGCGCGCCAAGTCCTGTCCATGTCAGCAGGCGTCAAGGACGAACTGAAATACGCACTCGATCGGGAGATCGAGGCGCGGATCGCCTCCTAGAGGCTTCGCCCAGGCTTAGTAGCCGTTAATGCCGGCCCCACGAACCGGGCCAATCCCCGCGGGAGTTGCGTAGGTGGTATTCCCTGCGCCCGAGCCGGTGGTTGTACACCCGGAAAGGGCAAGGATCGCGATGGCCGCGACGGCCAGAAGACAGCGTAGAGGCATGGCATTGTCCTATCATCGAAGACTGCGCGGGCCTCAGGGGCCGGAGCGGATACTCCCGCAAATCAATGGCGATGGCAACGGGTAGCTAAGAGCGTAGGTTCGACGCGCTGCCCGGATTGATCTGCGGATGCATCCTCACTCGTCCGGGCTACGGCTCGGACATCAACACAGCCCGCCCCGGTTCGCCGTGGCGGGCTTTGTCGTAGCCAGCATTCGTGGGTGCCCGGCAGGAGAAGGTTACCAGCGTCGGCTAGTGCGGCGCACGTCGACGATGCGCCCATCCCTTTGACGGACCCCTATCTCGTAGCGGTTCCCATTGCGGATTGCGCGATAGGTAAAGTACCTCCCGCGGCAATTATCCCGAATGACGTCGCGAAATCCCCGGGTACGAAGCAGCCTCGCACCCTGAGGGCAGGTTATCGGTCGCCCGTGGTTCAGGCTGCTGCCGGAGCCGATGATGATCTGAGCGCTCGCTTCCTGGGGAAGCGCGACCGGTGAGACGAGTACGACCAGAGCAAGAGCACATGAGAGAAGCGAAGATCCGAGTATAGCCTTGAGACTCATAACATCCTCCGGGTTAGCCCACCTGAGAAAGGCAGGGCATGAGAAAATCGCCTAAGTTGTGGCTCAATACAAGAGATGACTCGACGACCCAGCCGTTCCTCACACGGGCCTTCGACAAAGTCGGTGCCGGGCCCGAAGAGGTGGCTGATGCCGTCTTCCGATGGATCGAGCAATACATAGACCTCGGTATCTCGAGTGGGCGTACAACTAGACGCCTTATCTGCAGACCGCTGAGGATTGCTGCAGCCGGGAACGCAACCTGCAACGCGTAGTAGACAAGTCGAATGAAATCCGGGTTGGGAGCACTCCACAAGTTGCGCTTCTGGCCCCAAGGGCCATAAATATGATCGCGCCAGAGAGCCCGTCGCCTGTCCTCTTTCCAACGGGCGAGTACAGGTTCATCATGCCATGGGATGCTTGCCGCCGCTTAGCTGTTGCAGTAGCCCACCGAGCCCGGAACTTGGCATCGGGAAATTTCGGCGGTCAGGCTTTGTAGGATGCTCAATTGGAGAGTTCCCATGACCCGCTTGCACAAGCCAATCGCAGCTCTCGCTTTTCTCTTGCTCACTGCAATCAGTTCGTCATGTACCACCGGTGGGCCGGGAGCCCGCTCGCTAAATGAACCCGCGAACCCCGCCTGCGCAGATGGCTTCACGCCCAAAGGCGGCGGTTCATGTGACTTTTGAGATCAGCGAAAGATGCAGCCTTACCGGTGAGCGGGCTCTGATTTTCTATCGCATTGCCTTCCGCCAGCCAGCTGCCCGCGCGTCAGCCTCGTTGCAGAACCATCGCTCGCCGTGGCGTCACGATATCCTGGTGTCGTCGTAATATTCCTGGCCCGGGACATGGTAAATCCGCTCGCCGGTATTGAGGCTGATTTTGCCTTTGATGTTGGTCTAACGTGAAAGGTTCTAAGCGTCGGCGGTCACCTCTGCCGTGCCCGCCAGCGGGTCCTCGTCGAAGCTCGCGGCGCGCTTTGGCTTCATGAGCGGCTCCGGTTTGACCGGCTGCGAGAAAAGCATGTCGCGGCCGGCCTGCAGTCCTTCGGTGACCTGGAGCACGAGGCGCGCCTCGTCGCGCTTGCGGATATCCTCGCCGATTTCATAGGCCTCCGCTTCGCCGACGCCCAATGCCTCGAGCGTTCGCCGGCCGAAGAGCAGGCCGGACTCCAGCGTTTCGCGCAGTTCGTAGTCGACGTTAAGATTGCGCAGCGCGATCGAGTGGATGCGATCGTAGGAGCGCACGAAGAGCTTTGCGTGCGGATAATCCGCCTGCACCAGTTCGACGATCTTGTCGGTGATCTCACGCTTCTGCGTGCAAACAACGACGATCTTCGCCCGGTCGATGCCGGCGGCCCTGAGCACGTCCTTTCGGGTGCCGTCGCCGAAGTAGATCCGGAAACCGAAAGAGGAAGCCTGCCGGATACGATCGGCTGAAAAGTCGATGACGGTCACAGCGCGCCCGCCGGCGAGCAGAATCTGGGCGGCGATCTGTCCGAAACGCGAAAAGCCGACCATCAGCACATCCGCGCCGGCACCTTCGAAATCCTCGTCCAGTTGTTCTTCCTGATTGCCCGACAGCAGCCGCTTGGCGAGCATCGTTCCGATCGGCGTGAGGGCCATCGACAGGGTGACGATCGCAATCAGCAGCGAGGCGGTACTCGTCGGCATCAGGCCGGAAACGGCAGCTGCCGAAAACAGGACGAAGCCGAATTCGCCGCCCTGCGGCAACAGGAAAGCGATCCTGATAGCGTCGTCATGCGGCGAGCCGGTTGCGCGGCAGAGCACGTAGATCACCAAGGCCTTCGCTGCCATGACAACAGGCACGGCGACGATGATGAAGAGTGCGTTGTCTCTGAGTACCTCGAGCTGGATCGAAAGCCCGACGGCGATGAAGAAGATAGCGAGCAACACGCCGCGGAAGGGCTCGATGTCCGCTTCCAGCTCGTGGCGATAGGAGGATTCGGCCAGCATCACGCCAGAAAGGAAGGCGCCCATGGCCATCGACAGTCCGGCAAGCTGCATCAGGCTCGCCGATCCCATCACCACGAAGAGGGCAGCCGCGATCATCGCCTCGCGGGCCCCGGTGCGGGCGATGATCTGAAAGAGCGGTGTCAGCAAGTAGCGTCCCATGACGATCATCGCGCCGACAGCACCAATGGCGATCGCGAAGTCCAGCAGGGGCGTTCCGCTGCCCTTGCCGCCGTTGAGAATACTGATCAGGGCCAACAGCGGCACGATCGCAAGGTCCTGGAACAACAGCATCGAGAACGAACGCTGCCCGTAGCGCGTATTCACATCGCCTTCGTCCTCGAGGATCTGCATCGCGAACGCGGTGGAGGAGAGAGCAAGCCCGAAACCCGCAACGATGCTGCCACGCCAGTCGAGAATGCCGGAAAGGCTGCTCAACAGCGTCAGCAGCAGACCGGTCGCCACCACCTGCGCGGTTCCTAGCCCGAAGATGTCACGCCGCATTTGCCAGAGGCGCGAAGGCTTCAGCTCAAGCCCGATGATGAACAGAAGGAAAACGACGCCGAGTTCGGCAACATTCAGGATCTCTTCGCCATCCGTCAATCCATGGAAGATCGGGCCGATGACGACGCCGGCAGCCAGGTAACCGAGCACCGTTCCGAGACCAAGGCGCTTGAAGATGGGCGCCGAAACCACGGCGCCGCCGAGGAGCAGGATCGTCTCGGCGAAGAGAGTGTTGGGCTCTGACATCAGGCAAGTTTCTTTCAATGCAGGGAGGCATACAAGCGGCGGGCAAAAGAATCGGCTCACGCGACCTTGATGCTTTTCGTAGTGCACAATAAATGGAACGCGAAGGAAAGGCCAAATCATGTCTTCAGAAATCGACTCCTCGACGCTTCTTTCCCGCGCAAGCCAATTGATCGACCTGGCAAAGAAGGCTGGCGCCGATGCCGCCGATGCGGTGGTCGTGCGCTCGCGTTCGCAATCGGTCAGCGTACGCCTCGGCAAGGTCGAGAGCACGGAATCGTCGGAAAGCGATGATTTTTCGCTGCGCGTCTTCATCGGCAAGCGCGTTGCCAGCGTCTCGGCAAATCCGGGCTTCGATCTTTCTGCTTTGGCCGAGCGGGCCGTGGCGATGGCCAAGGTGTCGCCGGAAGACCCGTTCGCCTGCCTGGCAGACGAGGACAGGCTTGCGAAGTCCTATCCGGACCTCGAGCTCCTCGATACGACCGAGGTGTCGTCCGACCAGCTCCGCGAAGCCGCCCTCGAGGCGGAAGCCGCGGCCCTTGCCGTCAATGGCGTGACCAATTCGTCCGGCGCCGGGGCTTCGGCCGGCATGGGCGGCCTTGTCCTGGTTACCTCCCACGGTTTCGAGGGCAGCTACATGGCCTCGCGCTTCGGCCGATCCGTCAGCGTCATCGCCGGCGAAGGCACGGCGATGGAGCGCGACTATGATTTCGACAGCCGCATCTATTTCGGCGAGCTGGATAATGCCGCCGAAATCGGCCGCCGGGCCGGCGAGCGCACGGTCAAGCGCATCAACCCGCGCCAGGTGGACACGGGCAAGGATATCACCGTCGTTTTTGATCCCCGTGTTGCTCGTGGCTTCGTCGGACATATTGCCGGGGCCATCAATGGCGCCTCCGTTGCGCGCAAGACGAGTTTCCTGCGCGACAAGATGGGACAACAGGTCTTGAAGTCGGGGCTTTCGATCTCCGACGATCCGCTGATCGTCCGTGGCCCGTCGTCGCGCCCCTTCGATGGCGAGGGCGTATCCGGCGAACGATTGCTGATGATCGAAGACGGCGTCCTCAAGCACTGGTTCCTCTCCACCTCGACAGCCCGTGAGATCGGAATGGAAACCAACGGCCGTGGCGTGCGCGGCGGCAATTCGGTGACGCCATCGGCGACGAACCTCGCTCTCGAGCCGGGCGACATTTCACCCGAGGATCTGATCCGCGGTGTCGGTAACGGCTTCTATGTGACCGAGCTGATCGGCCAGGGCGTCAACATGATCACCGGCGAATACAGCCGCGGCGCGACCGGCTTCTGGATCGAGAACGGCGAACTGACCTTTGCCGTGTCTGAAGTGACGATCGCTTCGAACCTCAAGGACATGTTCATGCGGGTTACGCCGGCAAACGACATCGACCGCAAGTTTGGTGTCGCCGCTCCGACGCTTGCGATCGAGGGAATGACGCTCGCCGGGCGCTGATGGATTGGATTGCCGAAATGACTGACGTGGACACAGCCCTCTGGCGGAGCGATCTGGAGTTGATCGCCGATGCTGCCAGGCAGGCCGGCAAAGTCGCACTCGGCTACTTCAATCAAGCGCCTGAGGTCTGGTGGAAGAACGAGGGGCGATCGCCCGTCAGCGCCGCCGATTTCGCGGCCAACCGGACGCTTGAATCCATTCTCCGCGCAGCCCGGCCGGATTATGGCTGGCTTTCGGAAGAAACCGAGGACAGCGGCGATCGGCTCTCACGGGACACGCTGTTCATCATCGACCCGATCGACGGCACGCGGGCATTCCTGGCAGGAATGGATCTGTGGTGCGTGAGTGTCGCGGTCGTGCGCCACGGGCGACCTGTCGCCGGCGTTCTCTACGCTCCTGCTCTGGAAGAACTCTACGAGGCGGTCGAAGGTGGCGTGGCGTTGAAGAACGGCCGACCGATCACCGTATCGGCAAAACCGCTCGATGCACCAGGGCGCTTTGCCATCGCCGAGGATGTGCTCAAGGCATTCCCGGAACCGTTCAAGCATCGCATCGAGCGCGTGAAGCACGTGCCGTCCCTTGCCTATCGCATTGCCATGGTTGCCGACGGTCAAATTGACGGCACTTTCATCAAGCACAATTCACATGATTGGGATCTCGCTGCCGCGGATCTCATACTCGAGCGCGCCGGAGGCCGGCTGGTCGATCTCCACGGTGACGTGCCGCTCTATAACCGCATGCAGGTCAGCCACGGCGAACTCTGCGCCGCCGCTGGGCCGCGACTCGCCGATCTTTTAACCGGGATCGGTGAACGACGAGGCAGTTGACGTTTCCGTCAAAATCCCTCAGATGAAGCGGCGGAGGAGAATAGAGCAGAAAGAGAAGAAAATGACGGAATCCGGCGGCAAAAAGCAGCTCTTGCATCTCGTATTCGGCGGCGAACTGGAAAGCTTGCACGATGTTCAGTTCAGGGACCTGAAGGATCTCGATATCGTCGGCATTTATCCGGACTATGCCACGGCATTGACGGCCTGGAAGTCAAAGGCGCAATCGACTGTGGATAATGCGCATATGCGCTACTTCATCGTCCACATGCACCGTTTGCTGGACCCGGAAAGCAAGTCTGCGCAGTAACCCTCCCCCGAGCGCGGCTCGTTAAGAGCCATGAGCCGACTGACTGCCTGACGCATTCTGGACAAACTGATCGGCCATTGCGGCCGCAACAATAATTGGGAATGGGTTGATGTCGATCATTTGTGATCGGAGATTTGGCAGATGAGCGGTCGCATGGCGCGGTTTGCGCTGGGCGCCTATCAGGCAACGGGAACGTTGCTGACGCCGTTCGTCGGAGGGTACCTCGCCTATCGGGCCGCGAAGGGCAAGGAAGACCGTGCGCGCCGTTTGGAGCGCTCGGGCTATGCCAGCGCCGACCGTCCGGCCGGACCGCTGGTCTGGTTTCATGCCGCAAGCGTCGGCGAAACCAACGCCGTCATTCCGCTGATCCGCGAAATTCGCCGCCGCGACATCCACGTCATTCTGACCACCGGAACCATCACGTCAGCCAAGCTGGCCGCTGAGCGTATCGGCAACGAAGCAATCCACCAGTATGTGCCGCTCGACCTCAAGCCGGCCGTCAGCCGTTTCCTTGAATATTGGCAACCGGACTGCGTGCTGATCGCCGAGTCCGAAATCTGGCCGGCGACCCTGATGGAACTTGGCCGCCGCCGCATCCCGCAGATCCTCGTCAACGCCCGCATGTCGGACCGCTCCTTCGCGCGATGGAGTCGGCGTCCGGCACTTGCCGAAGCCCTGTTCGAGAACCTGGCGCTTGTTATTGCGCAATCGGATGTCGATGCCGAGCGCTTCCGCGACCTCGGGGCGCGCCACGTCATGATGTCGGGTAATCTCAAGGTCGATACCGATGCCCCGCCTTACGATGCTGCGGTATTCGCCGACTACAAGAAGCAGCTCGGCGGCCGCAAGACCTGGGCAGCGATCTCCACCTTCGACGGTGAGGAAAAGGCCGCAGGCATCGTCCACCGGGCGCTGAAGGAGCGAGACGGGCAGTTGACGATCATCGTGCCGCGCCATCCGGAACGCGCCGACGACATCGAAGCCGAACTCGTCAAGTTGGGTCTCAAGGTTGCCCGCCGCACGCGCGGCGATGCGCTGACCCCTGATGTCGATATCTTCCTAGGCGATACGATCGGCGAAATGGGCCTCTACCTGCGCCTGACAGAAGTTGCTTTTGTCGGGCGCTCGCTCTTTGCCGAAGGTGGGCAAAACCCACTGGAGCCGGCGATGCTCGGTTGCGCGGTGCTGTCGGGCAGCAACGTGCAGAACTTCCGCGAAGCCTATCAGAAGCTGGCGCGGCGCGGCAGCGCGCGCATGGTCCGCGATACGGAGATGCTCGCCAAGGGCGTCCACTACTTGCTCACCAACGACGGCGCACGTCGCACCATGATCGAAGCCGGGATCGGCGCCGTGCAAGAAATGCGTGGCGCGTTGACGGCGACGGTGAAGGGCTTGGAGCCCTACATCAATCCGCTCACCGTGAAGGCGAGGCTGCTGCCGAAGGCGGCTTTGCAGCGCTGAGGGCAGGGCGGCTATGAAGGCAATCAAGGGAATACTCTTCGACAAGGACGGCACGCTTCTCGACTACGACGAGAGCTGGCTGCCGGTGAACCGCGAGTTGGCACGCATTGCTTCGGAAGGCGATCCCGAACTTGCGGACCGGCTGCTTCTGGCTTGCGGCATGGATCCCGTCACCGGCCACATCGTTCCCGACAGTCTGCTGGCGGCCGGTAACACCCGCCAGATTTCGGAGGGGCTGATCGCGGCCGGCTCGATGCTTGACGTGATCGAGCTGACGATCAAGCTGGACGAGCTCTTTTCTCACGCCGCCGAGTTTTCCGTCGCGGTCACCGATCTGGCCGCCTTTTTCGGTCGGCTGCATGCACGCGGCTTTCGGCTCGGTGTCGCCTCGAGCGACAACGAGCGCTCGATCAGGCAAACCGCCCAGCGCTTTGGCTTTGCGCCCTTCATCGACTATGTGGCCGGATACGATAGCGGCTTCGGCACGAAGCCGGAACCGGGCATGGTGCTTGGCTTCTGCGCGGCGACGGGCCTTGATCCTTCCGAGGTCGCCGTCGTCGGCGATAACAACCACGATCTGCATATGGGCCGCAACGCCAAGGCCGGCGTCACCGTGGCCGTACTGACTGGCACCGGATCGCGTGAAACGCTCGCTGCCGCATCCGATTACTGCCTGAACGACATCACCGAGCTCGAAGGCCTGCTGCCCGACCGCCAGCTTGCTTGATTGACCAAGGGCTTGCTTTTTCTTGAAAATTACCCTCTCTTTTCGCCCGGTCGAGGACACAGCCCGTCAGCATGACGCTCGGGGTCCGAAAGGCAGGGCGGGGAAAATGGTATCCGAAGCGCCACCCTTCTGGTGGTCGAAAGCCGATTGGCGTGCCTGGGCGCTCTATCCGATTTCCTTCCTGTATGGGCGAGTTGCCGGCTATCGGATGGCCAACGCCAAGCGTGCCTCGGTTCCCGTGCCCGTCATCTGCGTCGGCAATTTCACGGTCGGCGGCGCCGGCAAGACGCCGACTGCGCTGACGATTGCCCGCGCGGCAAAGGCGAAGGGGCTGAAGCCTGGTTTTCTGAGCCGTGGCTACGGCGGTTCCCTCGATGTCACGACGGTTGTCGATCCGGCCCATCACCGTGCCTTGGCTGTCGGGGACGAACCTCTGCTTCTCGCTCGAGAGGCGCTCACCGTGATTTCCCGCCGCCGTGTCGAAGGGGCCCAGCGCCTCGTCAAGGAAGGCGTGGACCTGATCATCATGGATGACGGTTTTCAGAGCGCGCGGCTGGCGATTGACTATGCATTGCTGGTCATCGATGCCACGCGCGGCCTCGGCAACGGCCACATCGTTCCGGGTGGGCCTGTACGCGCGCCCATCCGCCAGCAGTTGCGTTACGCGACGGCCCTTTTGAAGGTTGGGGGGGGCGAGGCCGCCGATAGTATCGTCCGGATCGCGGCGCGCGCCGCCAAACCCTATTTCACGGCTTCACTGAAGGTGTGCGACAGCGCCGATCTTTCCGGCCGCAACGTGCTGGCCTTTGCCGGTATTGCCGATCCGTCGAAATTCTTCCGCACCGTCGAATCCGTCGGCGCGCATATCGCCGCTCGCCGCTCGTTCGGTGATCACGAGCATCTGACCGATGACGAGATCGACGACATCCTGGCGACGGCAGAGAGCGACGGCCTTCAGGTCGTCACGACGTCCAAGGATTTCGTCCGCCTCGCCGGCCATCATGGCAAGGCCGAGGAACTCGCCGCGAAATGCCGGGTGATCGAAGTGGAGATGGCCTTCGAGGATGCTCAGGCGCCAGCGCTGATCATCGAACGCGCCATCAATGCCTGCCGCGACCGACGCTTGAAGGCAGGGCGGAAGGCTTAGGCAGGAGTCTCTGGGCTGCTCAGCGCTTCTGGTTTGGCAAAACGCCAGCGCGCTTGTCAGCCTCCAGCGAGGCTACGGCATCGGCGTAGGGCTCCTGGCGCGCGACGCTCCAATAGCGCAGCTCGTCGAGCGGGATCTGCTTGCCGGTAATTGCACATACGACATAGGAGCCCGGTGACAGGATCTGAAAATCCGCATCGAGATAGCGTATCTGCGCTTCGCGGTTCCCATTTCCTTCGAACAAGTTCATGCGCTCCATTCCTTGCAGGCTGTCATACCCTGCCATAACGCGCCGCAGCGGCCTTTTCCAGCTTTTTCAGCTACGGCCGAACAACCGTTCAATATCCGAAAGCTTGAGCTCGATATAGGTCGGCCGTCCGTGGTTGCACTGCCCGGAACCCGGAGTAACTTCCATTTGACGGAGAAGAGCGTTCATTTCTTCGGGTCGCAGCCGTCGGCCCGAACGCACCGATCCGTGGCAGGCCATGGTCGCCGCAACATATTCGAGTTTGGCCGAGAGACCAGAGGCGGTATCCCATTCGGCGATCTCGTCCGCCAGCTGTCGGATAAGTCCCGTGGCATCCACCTCTCCCAGCATGGCAGGTGTCTCGCGCACGGCGATCGCGCCGGGGCCGAAGCGCTCGATGGCCAGCCCCAGCTCGCCAAGCTCGGTGGCAAACTGCATGAGCCGATCGCAATCCTCTTCCGGCAGGTCGACGATTTCGGGGATGAGGAGCACCTGTGAGGCAAGCCGCTTCGAATGCAGCGCCTTGCGCATCGCCTCGAAAACCAGGCGCTCATGCGCGGCGTGCTGATCGACGATCACCAGGCCATCATCCGTCTGCGCCACGATATAATTTTCGTGAATCTGTGCTCGGGCGGCACCCAGCGGATAGCGCTGCGGCGGCTCTTCCGGCGCAACCGGCATTCCTGGGGTGGGGGCGGTGTCGCTGCGGGCCGTCGGCGTCGCAAGGCCGTCGAAGGAGGCCTGCGGCCGTTCGCCGAAGCCGCCGTTTGTAGCCTGGTAGAATGGACGCGATGGCGAGGTCGCCGCCGACCAAGGCTGTTGCGGCCGCTGGGCGCCAGGCTGGAAACCGGGCCGGAAGGAGCGCAGCATGCCGTCGGCACCCGTTGTGGCTGCCCGGCTGCCGTCACGCGCCAGCGCCTCGCGCACGGCGCCGACGATCAGGCCGCGCACCAGTTGCGGGTCGCGGAAGCGCACATCCGATTTGGCCGGGTGCACGTTGACGTCGACAAGGGCCGGATCGAGCCTGATCGACAGTACTGCGACCGGGTAACGCCCGGCCGGGATGGTCTCGGCATAGGCGCCGCGGATCGCCGACAGGATCAGCTTGTCCTGCACCGGGCGTCCGTTGACGAAGGCGTATTGGTGGGCCGAGTTGCCGCGATTGAAGGTCGGCACGCCGGTAAAGCCGGTCAGCGATATGCCCTCCCGTTCCGCATCGATCTCGATCGCATTGTCGCGAAAATCCTTGCCCAGGATCTGCGCCATTCGCGCCAGATGGTCGTCACCCGTCGCCGGCAATTCCAGCGTCGTTCGATCAGTCCCCGAAAGCACGAAGCGTACTCCGGGGAAGGCAATCGCCATGCGCTTGACGACCTCGGTGATCGCCGCGGCCTCCGCCTTTTCCGTCTTGAGGAATTTCAGGCGGGCCGGCGTCGCGAAGAAGAGATCGCGAACTTCGACGATCGTGCCCGGATTGCCGGGTGAGGGGCGAAGATGCGTAATTCTGCCGCCCTCGACGGCGATTTCGTTGCCGCCTGCGCTGTCCCGTCGGCGGCTCGAAATGCTGAGCCTGGCTACCGAGCCAATCGATGGCAGCGCTTCGCCCCGAAAGCCCAGCGTGCGGATATCGTCCAGAGTATCTGAGATCTTCGAGGTGCAGTGGCGTCGTACGGCAAGCTCCAGATCCGCAACATCCATGCCCGAGCCATTGTCGGAAACCCGCAGCAGGCTTTTGCCGCCACCGGATGTCGCAACCTCGATGCGCGTGGCCCCTGCGTCGAGGGCGTTTTCGATCAACTCCTTGGCGGCGCTCGCGGGCCGCTCGATGACTTCACCGGCGGCGATTTGATTGATGAGGGTCTCTGAAAGCTGTCTGATGGCCATGCGCCTATTCTCTTGGATTCGCGGGTCCGAGGGAAGGGCGAAAGCGCCACCGCCTTTCCGTTCTGCACGCCCTAATTCCGGCTGCTTAATATTAAGCGCGCCTTAAGACAAAGGTGCCATTTTGCGACTTATTCCGAGGACTGGTTTAAATCGGACAGATGTGGGACGCGTAGGAATGGGTGCCGGCTTCGAAAAAGCGGACACATCATCTGCAAGCAGCGAAATGCCGGCTGAATCAAGCCTGCAGACGGTGCTGTTTGACGCGGTATGCGAGAGCTTGGGCGCCGCCTTCATCGTCTATGACAAGACCGACCACATGGTCTTTGCGAGCCGCCAGGTTCTCGATTTCTTTCCGATATCGGCGGCGATGCTGAAGCCGGGGATGCGGTTGCGGGACTTCCTGGGCGCCATCTACGACACCGGCATCCGCACGCAGTCGGCCAGCAACCAAGGTGCGATGAGCCGTGAGGATTGGCTGTCCCAGAAGATCGCCTCGCACTGGCGCGAGCGCTTCGAGGCCGTCGAGCGGCATGGTGCGGATCGGTGGATCAGGTTTGGCAAGCGGCGCCTTGCGAGCGGCTACGGCGTGTGCGTCATCCAGGACATTTCCGAGAACAAGAAGCGCGAAGAACAGTGGCGCTCCGATCTCGAGCGCGTGCAGCTCACCGAGGATATCCTCGACAACCTGCCGTTCCCGCTCTTCGTCAAGGACCGCAATCTGAATTACGTCGCCGTCAACATCGCCTTCTGCGACAAGTATCAGACGACGGTCGATGAAGTGCTCGGCCGCAAGAGCAGCGACCTGTTCTCCGAGGACGTCGCCCAGCGTTTCGAGGAAAGCGACCGTCATGTTCTCGAGACGGGCGAAATGTCGATTTCGCGTCAGCGGCAGGTCTCCCGCGACGGTGTCGAACGCGACATCGTCACGCGCAAGCATCGGATCGGCAAGCCGGGGCGCTATTTTCTTGTCTCGACCATGCAGGATCTGCCGCGCGACGGCGACGATCTAGAAGAGTTCCGGTTCGCATCGACGGTCACGACGTCAAGCAAGAATTCCTATCGGCGCGCCTATGTACCGATGAGCGGCAACGGCGAACGGCGCGAGCCGG
Organism: Hyphomicrobiales bacterium; assembly: GCA_900466985.1. GTDB lineage: Bacteria > Pseudomonadota > Alphaproteobacteria > Rhizobiales > Rhizobiaceae > Rhizobium. The sequence goes on along the minus strand of UBOA01000005.1, from coordinate 137,915 downwards.
CGGCAATGGAGGCGATCGTCCCGGAGAACTTTTCCGGCCGCAAGATCCTCGTCGTGACATCGGATGTCGTGGCAGAAGGCGCGGCCCTGCGGACCCTCGCCAAATATGGTTTTGAGGCCTGTTCGGTCCGCGGCGAGGACGAGGAGGAACAGTTCCTGGAAATCGCGAGCTCTTCCGGCATCGCGCTCGACCTGCTCGTGATCGACAACCAGCTCGGCATGCGCTGCCTCGAGCTCGCCGAGCAATACGGCATTCCGGCACTGGCGATGGACGGCTTCCAGCTCGCCAATGAGCTCACCTTCCAGATCGCCCGTCATTTCAACCGCAGCAACCGCGGCCAGATGGCCGAAGGCATCGACACCGACTGGGAAATCACTGCCGTGGAGGAGGCGAACACGCTCGACGTGCTCGTTGCCGAAGACAACGACATCAACCAGATCGTTTTCTCGCAGATTCTCGAAGGCCTCGGCTACCGTTACATGATCGCCCCAAGCGGCGATGAAGCCGTTCGCCTGTGGACAGAGCACCAGCCGAAAATCATCCTGATGGATATCTCGCTGCCGGGCTTCAACGGTTTCGAAGCGGCGCGGCTGATCCGCCAGACAGAGGAAGGTGGCAGTACAAGAACGCCGATCATCGGTGTTCTGACGCAAGCCTTCGAGCGCGATCGAGCTGAGTGCGCAAAGGCTGGAATGGACGACGTAATCATGAAGCCGGTAAGCCCCGATATTCTCCAGGGGATCTTTCAACAGTACCTTGCCGAGGACATCAGACAGGCCAGCATGTGACGAACAAAGCTCGTCAACTCCCTAAATCTTGGGACAAAACACGGTTCCAACGTGACCGATCCACTATCGAATTCTTAAGACTTGCCCGCCATCCTTCCTGCCGTTGGTGCGGTCTGGGTCTGAATGATGATGTCGGCTGAAATGCCTCTGGTGCCCGTAAGTCAGAATGAACTTCAGACGATGGCCTATACCGACCCACTGACCGGGCTCGGCAACCGCTACCGCATGCGCGACCGGATTGCCCAGATCTCAGCCGAACGCGCGAGCGATCCAGCACCCTTTACGATCGGCATCGCCAATCTCGATTCCTTCAAGCCGATCAACGATCTATTCGGCTCATCGGCGGGCGATGAAATTCTCTGCCAGGTCGCCCACCGGCTGAAGGCCTGCATTCCGGACGGTGCCCTCGTGACGCGTCATGACGGCGATGAATTTGCCTTTGTCTTGCCGCTGGTGTTCGAGCGGGCCAGCGCCGAGAAGTTCGGCCAGATGATACGCGAAGTCCTGTCGGCGCCCTACGATCTCGGCGACCGCAATGTGCGCCTGTCGGCATCCTTCGGCTTTTCGATCTATCCCTTCGCGGGCGAGGAATTCGAGGAACTGCTGAAAAGCGCCGAGACCGCGCTCTACCGTTCAAAGCGTCGCGGCCGCGGCCAGATCACCGTCTATTCCCGCGAGATCGCCCAGGAAATGAAGCGCGCGACGCAATTGGAACAGGCGCTGCGCAATGCCATCATCTCCGATGTGATCGACGTGCATTTCCAGCCGATCGTCGCACTTTCCAATAACCAGGTCGTGGGCTTTGAAGCTCTGGCGCGATGGAACGATCCTGATCTGGGTTTTGTGTCACCGGGCGTTTTCGTTCCGCTGGCGGAGGAGCGAGGCTTCATTGATGCGCTGTCCGAGGCGCTCCTGCGCAAGGCGGCCGAGGCTGCCCTTTCCTGGCCGCGCGAACTCTTCCTCTCCTTCAACCTCTCCTCGGCGCAGTTGATGGATCCTGGGACGAGCAGCAGCATCCTGTCGATCCTCGGGCGTGTCGGCTTCGATCCGCACCGGCTCGAACTGGAAATCACCGAGACTGCGGTGATGGGCTCGGCCGATACGGCAAACCGGATCATCGCCGATCTCCGTCAGGCGGGGGTGCGGATCTCGCTGGATGATTTCGGGACGGGTCAATCGAGCCTCGGTCGCCTCCGCGACTTTATGTTCGACAAGATCAAGATCGATCGCGCCTTCGTGTCGCGCATCAATTCCGATCGCGCCTCGGAGCACATCATCAAGGCGATCCTCACCATGTGCGAGGGGCTCGACCTGGAAGTGGTCGCCGAAGGGATCGAGGACTATCTGGAAGCCGTCAAGCTGCGTTCGCTCGGCTGCGGTATGGGGCAGGGCTACCATTTCGGCAAGCCCGCTGACAGCATTGCCACGCTCCGGTTCTTGCACGAGAACTACTACGACACGTCTGATCGCGTCAGCGCCTGAAACTCCGATGGCGCCCTTTCGGACGCCACCGGTTACGCGGTACTCACTGCGCAGTATCTTACTTGTTCGTCGTTGAACCCGTGGCCGTGGTATCCGTTGTACCGCCCGGCGCAGGGGCCTTCTCGGCTGCAATCATCTGAAGCGTCTTGAACTGCGGAGCCGCCTTCAGCGTTTCTGCGGTCTCGGACGTGGTCAGCTTCACTGTGCCGTCCTGCGTGTTCTGAGCGACGGTGATTTTATCCATTGGAACGGCAACATCCTTTTCGCCCATTCCGAGGAAGCCACCGACGCCGATGATCGCTGCGACCAGGCCTCCGTCCTTCTTCATGATCAGGTCGTTGACCTCACCGATGCTCTCGTTCTGGCCGGTGTAGACCGACTGGCCAATATAGGTGTTGGCACTGATCTGATCGGCGGCCTGCTCCGTTAGATATCCACCACTCGCCTGCGCGGTGTCAGCCGTTGCGGCCGGCGCCGGAGCCTGAGCGGCGTTGTCCATCGGTGCTGTGGCGTCCGGGACCTTCGGCGGAGCTGCCGGGTCGGCCGGTGCGGCCTGTGTTGCCGGAGCGTCTGGTGTTGCCGGCTGAGTCTGTGAGAATGCCGCCGGTGCAAATGCCGTGGCAAACAGCGCGCCAGCGGCAACGGTCGTCAGGAGTTTGCTTGTCATTTTGAACCTACCTTTGCGTTCCTGAGGGATCTTTAGCCCGCTCCCGCCATGCTCGGCGTTTGCGGCCGGTTCCCTATTGAAATGAACGGGATTTCAATTGGTTCCCGAAAAAAATCGCGCAAAAATTGCTAATTCCACGGAACTTTTAGCTCATACGATGTATGGCCACACGGGGTTCGGTCGACAAAAAAAGGGCGCCAAATGGCGCCCTCGAAGCCTGATTATGTTTCTTCACATCACGTAAACCGGGTCGAAAACGCCCTTCACGGTAACATCCAGTTCGAGCAGGGAGCCCGCCTGCGGTTGCATCGAGCGGGCATGCTCATCGAGCCCTTCCCACGCCGTGGTGACGGCAAGGCGGTCACCGTTTGTCCCGATGAAGGCAGGGCATGACGGCTGGGCCGCCGGCACTTTGTAGCGTCCAATACGCAGTCCATCAGGGCTGTAGCGATCGACGGTACCGGCACCCCAACGGGCATTCCAGATGTATCCGTCGGCATCCACCACCGAGCCGTCGATGCCACCCGGCTCATCCATCGTGTCCACAAGCACGATCGGCTCGCCTGTCGGGAGACCGGTCTGCGGATCGACCATCACACGCATCAGCCGGCTGATGCGTGTATCGGTGAAGTAGCCCATCGTTCCATCCGGCGAGAAGCAGATCGAATTCGGGATGCTGATGCCATCGAATATCTTGGTCACGCGACCGCCGGCGACGTGGTAGATGGCGCCTGCACGGCTTTCCGCCCGCTTGCTCATTGTGCCGATCCAGAGCGAGCCGGAGGGGTGGGTGCGGCCGTCGTTCGAGCGGTTTTCCGGTTTGTCGCTTTCAAGTGCCGCATAAAAGGTCAGATTGCCGCTCTTGATATCGCGAATGAAAAGGCCTTGTTCGGTCGCAAGCAGCTGCCGCTCAGGATCGACACGGGCAAGCATGCTCGCCATCATCGGCAGCGCATGCACCTTCTTCTCTTCGGTCGAAAGGTTCAGCTCGTGCAGTTCCTTGCCGAGAATATTGAACCACCAGACCGTGTTTGTGTCCGGATCGTAGGTCGGCCCCTCTCCAAGCACGGAGTTGGTGCTGCAGAGTGTCCTGCCCGCGAACTCATGAATTTCCGTCATATGCCTTAAGCTCCTACGGCTGCGTCATAGGCGTAAATGGTCGCCTTGGCACGCTCGGCAACCTCTGCGGCGGTCATTCCCGGCTTGTAGAGGCTGGTGCCGAGGCCGAAGGCATTTATGCCGGCCTTGGTGTAATCGGAGAAATTCTTGTCCGAAACACCGCCAACGGCCGCAATCACGAGCTCCGGCGGCAGAATTGCGCGGATAGCGGTGATGCCCGACGGTCCGAGAACGCTGGCGGGGAAAAACTTCAACCCCGTGGCGCCGGCACGGGCAGCCGCCAATGCCTCCGTCGGCGTGAAGACGCCAGGCATCGTCACCATACCGTAGTTGCGAGCGAGGATAATGACCTCGGGCTCGACGTTCGGCGTGACCAGCAGCTTGCCGCCTGCCGAATGGAGGCTGTCGACGGCCTCGGTCGTCAACACGGTCCCGGCGCCGATGAGGCAATCGGCAGGTGCCATCTTCGCGGCAATCTCGATCGATTTGAACGGCTCGGGCGAGTTCAGCGGGATTTCGATCGCGGTCAGGCCGTTCTCGATCAGTGCGCCGACCACGCCCTCGGTTTCTTCAGGCTTGATGCCACGAAGAATGGCAATCAGTGGACGCTTCATCGTAGGGAAGGGGATACGGTTCATCGCTTTGTTACTTTCTCAGTTCGGCCAAATAGCTTTGGCGGCGGCAGCAAGGCCGCCACGGACGGCCGTGTCAGCATCAATGGTGTTGTAGGATAAAGATAATGCCTTGAAGGCCGCTTCATAAAGGCCCTGTAGCCGGCCGGCGGCGACGAGAGTGATGTCGACGCCCGTCCCCGCATCTGACATTGCGCCCGCGATTTCCAGGCCGATCAGGGTCCCGGATATCTTCGCCTGCGCAGCGGCGGCGGTCAGACCATGGAGCAGCTGGCCCGAGCGCGCAGTAAAGAAGAGGTTGGTCGCCATCGCGGGTCGGTCATAGGCCGCTTTTACGGCGCTCTCGAAGGCTGCCTCGTCCGCCGGGCTCTGATCGGCACCGGCGATTGCATGCGACAGGATCGTGTGCTTGGAGATCGCGTCGAAGAGTTCGCCGGTCATGAAGCTGGAGAAACCGGTGACACGCCCATTCTTGACATGCACCCATTTCGAATGCGTGCCGGGCATGCAGACCGCCTGCGACCCAGTGCTTTGCGGGCCAAGCGCACCGAGGAGCTGCGTTTCCTCGCCGCGCATGACATCTGGCCGCGCCTGATCCCTCTGTGCAAGTCCGGGCAGGATGCGGACGTCCCGGCGCTGGCCGGGGACGGATACGGCGCCGGTCAGGATCGAGGATAGCGATGCCGGGACATCGACATAGCCCGCTTCGACCCATCCCTGCTTCGCACCTGCCATGCCGCAGATGATGACCGGAAGACTTTCCGGCGCATTCGCCTTGGCCAAGTGCGAGGCGAGGACGTCGGAAAAGCCGGTCTTCGCTGCCGTCGTCATGCCTTCATTGCCACGGCTTTCGGCCAGGACGCTGTCATCCTTGCCTATCAGCCAGAGCCGAAAACTGCTCGTTCCCCAATCCACCGCGACATAAGCGGGATCCGCCATCAGAAAATGCCTCCATCGACAATAAGAGATTGTGCGCTCATCGCTGCCGCGCAGCTAGACGCCAGAAACAGGCACGGACCGACGATCGCATCGGCGTGCAGAACCTTCTTGATGCACTGACGCTGCACCGTTTGCGCAATGCCGTCCTCGGTCAGCCAGAGCTTCATCTGGCGGTCCGTGACGATCATCCCCGGCAGAATGCAATTGACGCGGATGTTATCCGGTCCGAGCTTGCCGGCCAGGCTTTTCGTCAGCCCGATCACGCCGGCCTTCGCGGTCGTGTAGGCCGGGAATTCGGGCATGTTGAGGAGAAAGGCGATCGACGACATGTTGATCACCGCGCCGCCGCCCGCCGCCCGCATCGAGGGCGCGACCGCTTGCGTGGTGAAGAACACATGCCGCAGGTTGGTCGCCTGGTTGTTGTCCCAATATTCCTCGGTCACCGTATCGAAATCGTGCCGGTCGTCGCGGGCTGCATTGTTGACGAGCACGCTGATCGGGCCGGAGTGAGCGACAACCTCGTCGACGGTCTTGCGGATGGCGGCGACATCGCGAAGGTCGGCCTTGTGAAAGCGAACGGGATGCAAGGTGTCGCGCGACAGCCTCGCGACGAGGTCATGACTTTCCGTTTCCGCGATGTCGATAAAGGAGACCTTGGCGCCTTGTCGGGCGAAGCCTTCGACAATCGCTGCCCCGATGCCTGATCCGCCTCCCGTGATCAGGACCGTGCGGTCCCTGAATTCCGGAAACTGCGCAACAATACCCGTCACTATTTCCTCCCGGCTTTCGATTGTTCTATTATTTGGAACCTAATTTGACTATGTGGAATTATCCGACTATCCTGGCATTTCTGTCAAGGCGTTTGGGGCAACAATGAGTGCGGCAAAAGGGAGTGCGCCCGAGAGGCGCGACACGGGCACCCTCGGCAAGCTGATGGTCCTTCTCGACCTGGTGACCCACGCCGACGGTCCCATGCGCTTCACGGATATACTGGCAGCCGCCGATCAGCCCCGCGGCACGCTCCATCGCCAGCTCAGCCATCTCGTGGAGGAGGGCCTGCTCGAGATCGATGCAGAGGGCAGGTACTCGCCGGGCTTGCGGCTTTTGGACCTCGCGTCTCGCAGTTGGGCGCGCAACGAGTTCCGTCTGGTTGCGGAGCCGCATCTTAAGGCTCTCCAGGATTTGACTGGTGAAACGGTCCATCTCGGCGTGCTGCGCGGCACCTCGATCATTTACCTCGACAAGTTCGAAGGGCAGCAGCCCGTCAGAATGTATTCGCAGATTGGCAACGCCTCACCGGTCTATTGCACCGGCGTCGGCAAGGCGGCCCTTTCCATCCTGCCCAGAGAGCGGGTCAGGGCCTTGGTGGCGGACCTCTCCTTCCATCGGTTCACGGCAAACACCCATACGGCTGAGTCGCTTCTTGCTGAGATCGAGCAGATACGGGAACAGGGCCATGCCTTCGACCGTGAGGAGCACGAAATCGGGATTCGCTGTATTGCTGCGCCGATCTGGTCGGAAACTCTGTCGCTTGTTGGCGGCGTTTCCGTGACTGGTCCGGCCTACAGGCTCACTATGGAGAAACTTTCCGAATGGGCGGCTCCGATCCAGCAGTCGGCTGAACGGATTATGGAGGCGATGCGTATCGGGCTTGGTCCGCGTCGCTGATCTGCTGACGGCCGGCATGGCCCAAAGCATAATATTGAGATTTTCTGACGAATCGTCACAATTGATGCTCGTCAATCCCCCGTCTTGGGGTGTATGTGCTGGTAGATCGTCACCGGCGATACAAACTAGGGACGGCGCGGAGGCATCGCCGTCCATCAGGCTTCCATCTTTTTTGAGTTGAACAAGTAAATGACTTCATCGCAGCCAGGATCTTCCGTAGACGTCCACGTCAGTGAGATCGCCGGACTGAAAACGCAGTTTGATATTTTCCGCTTCATGAAGAAGGTAACGGAAGCCTATCGGGCGCGGGCGTTTATGGTTTTCAATCTTCCCTCCGTGACAGCACGGGACCTGCAGAGCAGCACGGTCATCTCGAGCTGGCCGGTGGAACTTCTGGCTGCCTACGACCACGAGGGGCTTGTGGCCAATAGCCCGGTCATGAAGCGGCTTCGGACTTCGACAACGCCCTTCTTCAATGACGTGTCGCAGGCGAAACTGGATCGCCCCGACGGGAAGGCGGGCATCGTCAAGGCACTTTTCGAACGCTTTCGCATGATGCGTTGCGCCTATTTTCCAACCCACGAGCCCTCAGGCGGTCGTGGCGCCATTTCATTCTCAGGCGATCGCGAGGCATTCACCGCGGAAGAAATGCGCGAACTCCACTATATCTCCATCCACGTCTTCGACCGGCTGGCGGAGATCCGCAACCAAGACAACTGCGTCACCGATACCTTGACCGATCGGGAGATCGATTGTCTGAACTGGACCGCGGCTGGCAAGACCAGTGTGGAGATTGCCGAAATCCTCACCCTGTCCGAGCATACGGTGAACCACTACCTGAACCGCGCGACAAAAAAACTGGATACGGCAAACCGGACGCAGGCAGTCGCCAAGGCGCTGCGGATCGGTCTCATAAAGTAAGCGTTGCGCAAATTGTGGGCTTGTCAGTCATTCGCGCCCAATTTCTCGCCAATACCGGCGACCCGGCACCGGGGCCGCGCCGGCATATGCGGGTGGTTTGCCAATTGGCATGTTTTCTGCTTGCTTACATTCAGCGGTCCAGAGGGGACCTGGCACGACGCCGGATAAACGGCGCGGCCTGCATACCGCCAGCCGATGCCACAGGCCCGACCTCGGGCGTAGGGCGTCGGCGGCGGTTGTTGCTTTTAGAACACGCCGTCGACGGCATCCCTCACGCTTGCTCTTCCCATGGACATTTTGCGCTGGCCTTTTGTGACGCTTGCTCTAGTTCGCAAGGCTTAGCTCGCTATCCTGGAAGGCTGTTGTGACCATCAGGGCGAAAGCCCGGCGGACTTGGTGGACATAGTGGCCTTCCGGTGAGCCTCGCCTCCTCAAATGCGGTTCCGATCGCCGATTTTGTTTGGCGAAGAGGCGGCGCTCCTCTATCTAGAATGCCAAACACAGGCAGTGAGGATGGAATGACGGGCGTCACCAAGGAACAGGTTCTCGAAACGCTGAAGACCGTGCGCGGCCCCGATCTCGAGCATGATATCGTCGAGCTCGGCATGGTGTCCGATGTCTTCATTTCCGACGGCAAGGTCTATTTTTCCATCACTGTTCCGGCCGATCAGGCCAAGGAACTCGAGCCGCTTCGCCTGGCTGCCGAACGGGTCATCAAGGAAATGCCGGGTGTCAAGGGAGCGCTGGTTGCGCTGACGGCAGACAAGAAGGCCGGTTCCGGCTCGGCACCGGTCTCGCGGCCGCAGCCACAGGCCGGGCACGACCATCATGGCCATGCGCACGCGCCGCAACAGCAGCCGCGCGCGGGCAAGCTCGGCGTTCCCGGTATCGGCGCGATCATCGCCGTCGCCTCCGGCAAGGGGGGCGTTGGAAAATCCACGACAGCCGTCAATCTTGCACTCGGCCTCCACGCAAATGGCTTGCGGGTCGGTATTCTCGACGCCGATATCTATGGCCCCTCGATGCCGCGGCTGCTGAAGATCTCCGGCCGCCCCACCCAAATCGATGGGCGCATCATCAACCCGATGGAGAATTACGGGCTCAAGGTCATGTCGATGGGCTTCCTCGTCGATGAGGAGACCGCCATGATCTGGCGTGGCCCCATGGTGCAATCGGCGCTGATGCAGATGCTGCGCGAGGTTGCCTGGGGCGAACTCGACGTGCTTGTCGTCGATATGCCGCCCGGCACCGGTGATGCGCAGTTGACGATGGCGCAGCAGGTGCCGCTCGCCGGCGCCGTCATCGTTTCGACACCGCAGGATCTCGCCCTCGTCGACGCCCGCAAGGGCTTGAACATGTTCAAGAAGGTCGAGGTTCCCGTGCTCGGCATTGTCGAGAACATGAGCTATTTCATCGCGCCCGATACCGGCACCCGCTACGATATCTTTGGTCATGGCGGGGCTCGCAAGGAAGCCGAGCGCATCGGCGTTCCTTTCCTCGGTGAAGTACCGCTGACGATGAACATTCGTGAGACGTCCGACGCCGGCACGCCGCTTGTCGCGACGGAACCGAACGGCATTGTTGCCGGCATCTATCGCGACATCGCGACCAAGGTCTGGCAGCAGCTCGGCGGGCAGCCGCAGCGGGCCGCACCGGCGATCGTTTTCGAGTGAAATGCTTCGTCGCCGCCAGACTCCCAATTGCGGAGGAAATGTGGTGAAACGGCGCAGTAAGCGTAAGATGTCTTGATTCTTTCGCAGCTTTCCGTCATATGGCGCGCCGTCGCCATGAGGCGGTTTTTTGCGAATGCTCGATGATGGCCACCCCGCCGGGGCGGCCAGCTGCATGGTCGGAGTTATCTTGGTCGAAGGATTGGTGACTGCGATGCGGTTGAGCACGTTGCATATCCTGGCAGTTGCCGGATGTGCCAGGAGTCGTATGAGCTTTCTTCAATCGCTTTCGTTAAGATCGGGAACTTGCATCCCGCGCGCTCTCGCAGGCGGCGCGCCGTGGAAGGGGTTTCGATGAAAACAGCGATGCGCGCAACAAGCCCGGATTGCCGGAGGCCCAACGGGTGATCACGGCATACTGTTCCAATTGCAAGTCGGTTGACGTCGGCGATCTGTCGCGAGGTACGTTACGCGACGATGTGATGTGGATCGACCTGATCGAGCCTTCGCGCGAAGAGGAGCTTTTCGTTGAGAAAGCTCTCGGCATCGAGGTTCCGACACGGGACGATCTCAAGGACATCGAGCCGTCAGCCCGCCTCTACGTCGAAAACGATGCCGTCTTCATGACCGCTTCCCTCGTCTGGAAGGCCGAGACAGATGCACCGACGCTGACGGACGTGGCATTCATCCTCGCCGGCAAGCGGTTGGTCACGATCCGCTACGCACAGCCCAAATCCTTTGCGCTCTTCATTGCCGCGCTCCACCGCGTGCCGCAGCAATGGCGCGGCGGTGCCGCATTGCTGGCAAAGCTTTTCGAAACGATCATCGATCGCACTGCCGAGATTCTGGAACAATCCGTTGCCCGCATCGACATCCTGTCGACGCATGTCTTCGGGGATCGCGCCAGGAAGGTGCGCAAGCCGTCGAACTATCTGGAAGAGAAGCTCCGGGACATTGCGGGCCATCATCGTATCGTGAGCAAGGTCAGGGACAGCCTTGCCTCGTTGTCCCGGCTCATGACCTTCTTCTTCACCATCCCGGCAGTCCAGCAGGATCGCGATACCAAGGAACTGTGCAAAACGGTCTCGCGCGACATCCAGTCGCTCAACGAGCATGCCTCCTTCATCGCCGGCAACATCACCTTCCTGCTCGACGCCTCGCTTGGCCTGATCAACATCGAGCAGAACTCGATCATCAAGATATTTTCGATCGCGTCCGTGGTGTTCTTGCCGCCGACGCTGGTCGCCTCCATCTACGGTATGAATTTCGAGTTCATGCCGGAACTGCACTATGCCCACGGATATCCGTTTTCGATTGGGCTAATGGTGATGTCCGCCATCATTCCCTTCTTCTTTTTCCGATGGAAAGGCTGGCTCTGAAGAGCCTGTTTTCATTTCATGCACGAAGGTAGCCATACACACGAACGACACATGAAGCCGCGCAAACTGGCCTACCTTGCGCTCGGCTCCATCGGCGTCGTCTACGGCGATATCGGTACCAGCCCGCTGTACGCGTTCCGCGAAGCCCTGAAGCCCGTCATGGTCGACGGCCTCACCCGCTTCGAGGTGATCAGCCTCATCTCGCTGATGATCTGGACCCTGACCATTATCGTCACCATCAAGTACGTGCTCTTCCTGCTGCGCGCGGACAACGAAGGCGAAGGCGGCACGCTTTCCCTGCTGGCGTTGCTGATGAAGACGGCCAACGGGCACACCGCGCTGCTGATGTTGCTTGGCCTGGTCGGCGCGGCGCTATTCCTCGGCGACGCGATGATCACGCCGGCGCTCTCGGTGCTATCGGCTGTCGAAGGTCTGAAGCTCGTCGCTCCAACTCTGACGAGCTACATCGTGCCGATCTCGGTCTTCATCCTGGCCTTGCTGTTTGTCGTCCAGTCTCGCGGGACCGGGGCCGTCGCCCGCTTTTTCGGGCCGATCATGGCGCTCTGGTTCATCGTGATGGCCGCCGCCGGCATTTCTCACATCTCGGATGACTTTGGCATCCTTGCCGCTTTCAACCCTTACTATGCCGTCAGCTTCCTGCTGCATGAGGGGTTCTACGGCGTGGTCGTGCTTGGCGCGGTCTTCCTGAGCGTGACTGGTGCCGAAGCGCTTTATGCCGATCTCGGGCACTTTGGTCGCCGGCCGATCCAGTGGGCGTGGTTTGTGCTGGTTTTCCCGGCACTGACACTGAACTATCTGGGGCAGGGCGCTCTGGTACTCGGCAATCCCGCGGCCGTGTCCGATCCGTTTTTCCTGGCCTTTCCGCAATGGGCGCTGCTGCCGGCCGTCATTCTCGCGACCGCGGCCACCATCATTGCCAGCCAGGCGGTCATCACCGGTGCCTTCTCGCTCGTCCGCCAGGGCATCAACCTCGGCTTCCTGCCGCGCATGGAAATCCTCTTCACCTCGGAGACGAATACCGGGCAGATCTTCTTGCCCTCCGTCAATGCCTTGCTGTTCGTCGGCGTCATCTTCCTCGTCATCAGCTTCAAGACGTCGGACGCGCTGGCAATCGCCTACGGCATCTCGGTTACGGGCGCGATGGTCGTCACTTCGATCATGGCCTTCGAGTTCGTGCGCGCGCGATGGAACTGGTCGATTCCGGTCGCCACGTTGGCGCTTGCCCCGCTGCTCTGCCTGGAAATGATCTTCTTGGGTGCAAACCTGCTGAAGATCCACGACGGCGGTTACATTCCGATCCTGATGGCGACCGCCTTTACGATCCTCATGTGGACCTGGCGTCGCGGCACGGCCCTCTTGATGGAGAAGACGCGCCACACCGATATCCCGCTCGCCTCTTTCGTCAGTTCGATCGAGCGCAAGAGCGATCATTCGCCCGCCCAGGTACCCGGCACCGCGATCTTCCTGACGAGCGATCCGGAATCGGCGCCCGCGGCCTTGCTGCACAATCTGAAGCACAATCACGTTTTGCACGACAAGAACGTGATCCTCACGATCCGCACCATCAACAAGCCGCGCGTTGCGAGTGCCGATCGCTACAAGGTCGAGCAGATTTCGGAGCGGTTCTCGCGCGTCGAGCTGATGTTCGGCTTCATGGAATCGCAGAACGTCTCGCAGGCCTTGGCGACGTTGCGCAAGACCGGCCTGAAGTTCGACATCATGTCGACCTCATTCTACCTCGGCCGCCGCAAGCTCGTTCCTGATGCGAAGTCCGGCATGCCTTATTGGCAGGACCGTCTTTACATCGCGCTTGCCAATGCCGCGGCCAATCCGTCGGACTATTTCCGCCTGCCGGCAAACCGCGTGGTGGAACTCGGCTCGCACGTCATTATCTAGAAGAGCAAATGCGCTTCTAAAAAGCCCGGCGATCCGCCGGGCTTTTTTATTTTCCCTCGCGCTAATCTTTCGTCTCCGGAGGGCCTCGGCATTAACCAAGCATCAAGGTTAATGAGACATTTTCAACGGCATGTTCATGCGTCTCATGCCGGAGTCCCGCGTTGCGTCGAAATAGCCCTTCCCGTGGCAAGCTGCGCCTCTTGCTTCAAAACTGGAGTTCACCCGCGCTCTTCGGCGTTTGCGGGTGGCTGATGTCACCGACGATGGCGTCGCATGCAGACCTCGCCGCTCTGCTTGCCGGCCTCGACCAGGGTCGCGAAAACTGGCGCATGGTTCTGACCAATTCGCCGGCCGGTTCGATCCATCAGGCCGAGCTGACCTTTGCCGATCCCGTTATCACGGGAACGATTGCCGCCGGGGCCGGCATGGTTCTACCCGACGGCCGCAAGGTCGCCTTCATGGCGAAGGACAAGGGACACGAGGCGACACCGGACGAGGACCGCGTCAATCGCCCGGCCAAGAAAGGCCGCGTCGTTGCTGTCGAAACGGTGCAGCCGCCGAAGGACTTTTCCGCCGGGTCCATTCTCCAGCGAACGCGCCTGCTCTTTCAGCCCACCTTCGACCTGAAGGACAAATCCGCCTTCGTGAAGCCGAAGATCAAGGGCAAGGAAATCCAGATCGCGACCAATTTCTATAAGAAGGAACCGCCCAAGCCGGATCGCGGCGTCTCGCCAATGCTGGCTGGTCTCGTGACCAACGCAAAGGCTGACGTGCTCGCGACGGCCTATGCGCCTGCCGCTCCCGACTACTCCCGTCAGTCGCCGTTCGATTCTATTCTCACCGACAAGGCCGACGACGGCCGGTTCGTGCCACAGATCGGCCCGCGGGATCACGCCTGGGCCGCAAGCATCTTGGCGCCTTCGGTGTTTTCGGCGGCCGAGCAGCAGTGCCTGGCATCCGGCATCTATTTCGAAGCGCGTGGCGAAACGGTGAAGGGGCAGGCCGCCGTCGCGCAGGTCATTCTCAATCGCGTCCGCAATCCGGCCTACCCGAAGACGATCTGCGGCGTCGTCTACCAGAACGAGGATTGGCGCAACCGATGCCAGTTCTCCTTTGCCTGCGACAACATCAAGGACCGCGTGAACTCGCAGTATCACTGGAGAATCGCCCGCGAAGTCGCGATGGCGGTCACCGCCGGCAAGATCTGGCTCCCGCAGGTTGGCTCCGCCACGCATTACCATGCCGTCTACGTTCGTCCGAAATGGGCAAAGACCATGGAAAAGGTCGGCCGCATCGGCCTGCACGTCTTCTATCGCACCTATGGCGGCGGTTGGAGCTGAGGAAAAAGCCGATCCTGACGCGATTTTGCGTCTCTTGACGGCACAGGAAAGCGGATTCTTTCGGTCGATTTTGGATAAGTGCGCCAAGATCGGCCTAAGCCCATGTTTTTTATCGCCTATTTTATGGCTGGACATCCACCGCTCACGCCTTGACTATGCTTTTTGCTAAAACTATGTTGCGCGCGACTTCAAAACGGGCCGAAAGGTTCTCAAACCTTGGGGTCGTTGTCCGGAAAACCGGGGTAGCGGGATCGCGGACAGCGGCTGGCGGAGGAGAGCACCATGGCGGAAGACCGCGAGGAAAGTCTTGAGAAGCGCCGTGCGCAATTGGAAGCGAAACTCGCAACCAAGCGCGTAGAAGCGGGGAAGGAAGAGGCTATCGAAGCCAGCGCCGAGGCAAGCCGCAAAGGTTATGCCGAGGCGATGAAGCTTTCGAGCGAGTTCATTTCCGCTATCGTCGTAGGCGCCGTTCTTGGCTATCTCCTCGACCGTTTTGTCGGCACGGCGCCTTGGGGATTGATCGTTCTTCTTCTTCTTGGGTTTTGTGCCGGCGTATTGAACGTTCTGCGCGCTGCGGGGAAGGTTGCAAAACCGGATCCTGCCGAGCGCCAGAATGGTGGAAAATAGGGCAGGGCGCTCCGGCGTTCGATCCAGTACAATAATCCCGTCTCGCGCGGGCTAAAGATAGAGAGAACAAGCGGTGTCTAACGATCCGACCCATCAGTTCCTGATCCAGAAGATTGTGCCGATCGAAGTCGGCGGAATTGATTTCTCGTTTACGAACGCATCGCTCTTCATGGTGGCGTCGGCTGCCGTTGCCGCCGGCTTCCTGTATTTCTCGACGTCCAACCGGGCGATCGTGCCGGGCCGCTCACAGTCGGTCGCGGAGATGTCCTACGAGTTCATCGCCAACATGCTGAAGGAAGGCGCCGGATCCAAGGGAATGAAATTCTTCCCATTGGTCTTCTCGCTCTTCATGTTCGTGTTGACGGCAAACCTGCTCGGCATGTTCCCGTACTTCTTTACGGTCACCAGCCAGATCATCGTCACCTTCGCGCTGGCGCTGCTCGTTATCGGCACGGTTCTCGTCTATGGCTTTTATAAGCACGGCTTCCACTTCCTGAATGTTTTTGTCCCGCAAGGCGTTCCTGGCATTCTTCTGCCCCTTGTTGTGTCGATCGAAATCATTTCCTTCCTGTCCCGCCCGATTTCGCTCTCTGTTCGTCTTTTCGCCAATATGCTGGCTGGTCACATCACCCTGAAGGTGTTCGCAGGCTTCGTTGCCTCGCTTGGAGCGCTGGGTGCGGTCGGTGTTGGTGGAGCCGTTCTTCCCCTGATTATGACGGTCGCCCTGACCGGTCTCGAGTTCCTCGTCGCCTTCCTCCAGGCTTACGTCTTTGCGGTGCTGACTTGCATGTACCTCAATGACGCGATCCATCCGGGTGGCCACTAAGGGATACCGACATTGACGTCCCTCAGGCGTCAGTCAATTTCGCCGCAACACAACCATTTCAAAGGAGTTCAACATGGAAGCGGAAGCAGCAAAGTTCATCGGTGCAGGTCTGGCTTGCTTTGGTATGGCCGGTACGGCTCTCGGCCTCGGCAACATCTTCGGCAGCTACCTGTCCGGCGCTCTGCGCAACCCGTCTGCTGCTGACAGCCAGTTCGGCCGTCTGGTTTTCGGCTTCGCCGTTACGGAAGCTCTGGGCATCTTCTCGCTGCTCGTCGCTCTCCTCCTGCTCTTCGCCGTTTAATACAGGCGCATTGAAGGATCACGGCCTGCAGCCCGCATGCCGTGATCCTTTGCATTTGCAGTACACCTGGAGGTGAGCATGTTTTTTGTGACCCCGGCTTACGCCGAAGAGGCCCCGGCGGGAACCGCAGAAACTGGTGCAGCAACCGGTACAGACACGCATGCCGCCCCGGCAGCAGGCGATGTCCACACCGAGACCGGCGTACCAGCCGAGCATCACGGTGGCGGCGTATTTCCGCCTTTCGATTCGACGACCTACGCTTCGCAGCTGCTTTGGCTGGCAATTACGTTTGTCGTCTTCTTCGTGCTCATGCAAAAGGTCATCGCGCCGCGCATCGGCAATATCCTCGAGCAGCGTCACAACCGCATCTCGCAGGACCTCGATGAGGCAGGCCGGCTGAAGGCGGAAGCGGACGCCGATGTTGCCGCTTACGAAGCCGAATTGGCCGCCGCGCGCGCCAAGTCGAACGCGATCGGCACAGCCGCCCGCGACGCTGCCAAGCTGAAGGCGGAAGCCGACCGCAAGGCCGTGGAAGCAGGTCTGGCCGAAAAGCTCAAGGCTGCCGAAGGTCGCATCGCAGACATTAAGGCGAAGGCATTCGCTGACGTCGGCACCATCGCCGAAGAAACAGCAACGGCTGTCGTAGAGCAGCTGATCGGCACCTCGGCAAAGGCAGATGTTGCCGCCGCAGTCGCTGATATCAAGAAGGGGGCTTGATCGATGGAATTTGCATTCGACGCAACATTCTTCGCATTTGTCGGCCTTGTCCTGTTCCTGGCGCTGGTTGTTTACCTCAAGGTTCCGGGCATGATGGCCAAGTCGCTGGACGACCGCGCCGATCAGATCCGCAACGAGCTCTCGGAAGCCAAGCGCCTGCGCGAAGAAGCCCAGCACCTGCTGGCCGAATATCAGCGCAAGCGTAAGGAAGCCGAAGCCGAAGCCGCACACATCGTTGCCGCAGCCGAGCGCGAGGCCGAAATGCTGACCGCCGAAGCCAAGAAGAAGACGGAAGAATTCGTCGCAAACCGCACCGCGGTTTCCGAGCAGAAGATCAAGCAGGCGGAAGCCGATGCGATGAAGGCGGTGCGTTCCGCTGCCGTCGATCTGGCAATCGCTGCTGCCGAAAATGTTCTGGCAAAGAAGGCCGACACGAAGGTTCGGTCCGAACTCTTCAGCGACGCGGTCGGTCAGGTCAAGAGCCGCCTCAACTAAGCTGAGCGCCAAGTTCTTAAAAGCCCCGCAATGCGGGGCTTTTTTGTTTTGAAGCTGTATTGGTACGTCGTGTGCGGGATCAATCGCTGTCGAGCTCGATACCCTGCACCTTCTTCAGTGGGCTGAAGGTCATCCGGTGCAGCGAGCAGGGACCGTGCTTCTCGATGCCGGCCCGATGCTGCGCGGTGCCGTAGCCGGCGTGGGCGGCAAAGCCATAAGCCGGAAAGGTGCTATCGGCGCGGGCCATCATCCGGTCGCGCGTCACCTTGGCGACGATCGATGCGGCGGCGATCGAGACGGAGCGCGCGTCACCCTTCACGACTGCCTGGCCGGGGCAGGCGAGCCCAGGCGGAACGTCGAGCCCATCGGTCAGGACAAAGCTTGCTGGTATCGACAGGCCGCAGATGGCGCGGCGCATGGCATCCAGACTGGCCTTGCGGATATCGGTCTCGTCGATGCGGGTCGAACTTGAGGATGCGATCGAGACGGTCGCGGTTGCGAGGATCTGAACGAAAAGCTCTTCGCGCCTCAGGGCCGAGAGCTGCTTCGAATCGTTCAGGCCTTCAGGAATGCGTTTCGGATCGAGAATGACGGCTGCCGCCACGACGGGACCGGCCAGCGGCCCCCGTCCGGCCTCATCGGCACCTGCAACCGGCCAGTGACCGGCCTTGCGCGCCTTCAGCTCCAGCCGGAAATCCGGCACGAGGGGGACATCTTCGAAAAGCATGGGAGAATCGGGTGACGTGCGACGGCTCATGCGGCTGACCCTCGCACGCCAACCCGATTTCCTGCAAGTCCCCGGATCAGGGCGGCGGGCCGGGGACTCGAGCGCGGAAGGGCAGGGCGACCGTCCGCGAAGCTGAAATGTCAGAGCAGCGAGAGCTGGACGCCGCTGCCATCGGGCGGAACAAACAGGTCGTCTCGCAGCGGCATGCTGCGCCGGGTCATGCCAAGCCGTTTCGTCGCCATTTCGAAACGGCGTGCAATCTGCCAGGCATAGGGTCCGGCGCCCTTCATTCGCTTGCCGAACTCAGCATCGTAATCCTTTCCGCCGCGCATCGAGCGGACCAGCGACATGACGTGACGATAGCGGTCCGGATAGTTTTGCAGGAGCCAGTCGCGAAACAGCGGCGACACCTCGAGCGGCAGGCGCAGGATGACATAGCCCGCCTCCGTGGCACCCGCCGTGTGCGCCGCGTCCAGGATGCGCTCAAGCTCATGGTCGTTGAGCGCCGGAATCATCGGGGCAGCCAGGACCGAGGTCTGGATGCCTGCCTCGGAGAGCGCGCGGATGGCCTCCAGCCGGCGCGTCGGCGTCGAGGCGCGGGGCTCCATGGTCCGCGCCAGTTTTCGGTCGAGCGTCGTCACCGACAGCGAAACACGGACAAGGTTCCTCTCCGCCATCGCCGAGAGAATGTCGAGGTCGCGCATGATCATTGCCGACTTGGTTACGATCGATACCGGATGGTTCGCCTTCTCCAGCACCTCGAGGATCTGCCGCATGATGCGCCATTCCTTTTCGATCGGCTGATAGGGATCGGTGTTGGTACCGATCGCGATCACCCGCGGCTTGTAGCCGGGTTTCGCCAATTCTCGCTCTAGGAGCTTCGCCGCATCCGGCTTGGCAAACAGCTTGGCTTCGAAGTCCAGACCGGCCGAAAGGCCCATATAGGCATGCGTCGGCCGCGCGAAGCAGTAGATGCAGCCATGCTCGCAGCCGCGATAGGGATTGATCGAGCGGTCGAAGGGAATGTCCGGCGACTCGTTGCGGGTGATGACCGTTCGCGGCTTCTCGATCTGTACGTCGGTCTTGAACGGCGGCAGATCCTCAAGGTTCTGCCAGCCATCGTCGAACGCTTCCCGACGCAGAGGCTCGAAACGCCCGCTCGGATTGAGCCCGGCCGCACGCCCACGGCGACGGTCGACATCGATCCGCAGGCCGGCAGATACGATCATCGCATCGGCAATATCTGCCGTATTGGCAGGCGCGAATGCGGCCTGCCCTGCAAGGGACTGCTCGTTCATCGGATTCTCCGCTGGCGGAAGCTTTGCTTCCATCCGTTTTGATGATTAAATTCCTATCGGCAAAAAGAGAACAATGCAAGAACAAAATGAGGAAAGTGCCGCTGGCAATATTTTGTGCGGCGCTCTATGAATAGGCAATGTTGACAGTTGTACTGGAATGCCAGGATCAGGAACCGGAACTGGCGCAGACGTTATCGGTGTTGGTTGCAGGCGCAGTGGAGGGGCTCGTCAGCGACGTCGTGGTGCTGGACCACGACTCGCGGGATGGAACGTCGAGGGTGGCCGACGCCGCCGGCTGCCGCTTTCATTCACAATGGGATATCAAGGATATAGTGCATTCGGCGCGAGGCGAGTGGCTCCTTTTCGTGGAACCGGGGGCGCGACCGCAGACCGGCTGGATCGATGAGATTGCTGAGTATATGGCCCTCAACAAGCTGCCGGCGCGGTTCACCGCGTCGCGTGGATACCGGCGGCCTTTCCTGCAGCGTATCGGTCGTGCTTCGTCGCCGCTGGAGCTTGGGCTTCTCCTTTCGAAGACGCAGGCGATCACCGCCGCAAGAAGCGGAATGCGTCTCGCGGAATTCGCGAAGGGGCAAAAGCTGCGCAAGCTCAGCAGCGAGCTGATTCCATCCTGGGTCGCGCGCGCCGCGCGATAGTAGGTAGGGCGCTGCTCCACGTGCCACCCACGCAGATAATTGGCGCCCGATACAATTTTGCGCTATAATTCCGTCATGGCGCCGCCCGAGCGCCTCGCTTCGTGACGGTCGACCATGGAATGCCGGCAGACGGCAGAACAGGTCAGCGGAAGTCTCCTCTTCTGCCGGTTTCCGGCAAAAGGAGGTGCGTCATGAAACGCAATATGATCCGCGGCCTGGTAGCGGCCGTCATATTGACGACATCGATGATCGCGCATCCGCATTCGGCAGCATCGCAGATGATGCGCAGTTGCGCAGGCCGATCCGAGGTCGTCAATTTCCTCGACAAGAATTTTGCCGAGAGACTGACGGCGGTCGGGCTGATCAACCAGAACGCCATGCTTGAGGTCTACGCCGCGCAGAGCGGCACGTGGACGCTGCTCATCACGGATGTTCACGGCGTAAGCTGCATCCTGCTGTCGGGTGATAGCTGGGATACGATGCCTGCTCTGCCGGGCATAGGGGCATAGAGCGGCAGACGGTGTCGCCTTGCCGAAGCAGTCCGTTACTTGCCGGCGCCGCGCTTCAGATGCTCATCGAGGCGCGGCATGATCTCCACGAAATTGCAGGGCATGTGGCGGTAGTCGAACTGGGATTTCAGAATGCCGTCCCAGGCGTCCTTGCAGGCGCCAGGCGAGCCCGGCAGCGCGAAGATGAAGGTCGCGTTGGCAACGCCCGCCGTGGCGCGGGACTGGATCGTCGAGGTGCCGATCTTGTCGTAGGAGATACGGTGGAACACTTCCGAAAAGCCATCCATCCTCTTCTCGAAGAGCGGCTCCAGAGCTTCCGGGGTAACGTCGCGGCCGGTAAAGCCGGTTCCCCCCGTGGTGATGACGACGTCGATATCGTCGCGTTCGGTCCACGCCTTCACGCGGGAAGCGATCGCCTGCCGATCATCGGGGACGATCGCGCGGTCGACCAGCCTGTGCCCCGCCTCCTTGATCCGGGCGGCCAGCGTATCGCCGGAGCGGTCATCGGCAAGCGTGCGTGTATCCGAGACCGTCAGCACGGCAATGCCGACAGGAATGAAGGGACGCGTTTCATCCAAACCCGGCATCGTGATCTCCCGCAGTCGTTTCCGTCGCTTCGAAATACCAGTCCGGCCGTTCGCTGTGAAGCGCGGCGGCGGCGTCTTCCGCCGCCGCAAGCGTAGGGAAGATGCCGTAGCAGGTCGCACCGGAACCAGACATGCGAACGAAAGGTGCGCCCTGCTTCTTGAGCATCGTCGAGATCTCGGCAATTTCGGGCAGCAGGTCGCGAGCGGCCGGTTCAAGGTCATTGCGCATCGCGCGTATCGCCTCGACCCAGCTGGAACGTGGCGTCATGTCGAGCGGCGGATTGGCCTTGTTCGTCAGCCTTCGGAAAACCTCGGGCGTTGATACGCCTTTCAACGGGTTTGCCAGCACCATGGCAAAGGCCGGCATGTCGTTGACAGGCACGATTTGCTCGCCAATGCCCCGGGCGATCAGCGGTCTGCTCGCCAGGCACATAGGCACGTCGGCGCCAAGTCGAATGGCGATTGCCTCGATGGTCGCGTTCGGAAGCGAGACATTCCAGAGCCGCATCAGACCGCGAAGCGTAGCCGCCGCGTCGGCCGAGCCGCCGCCGATACCGGAGGCAATCGGCAGGTTCTTCTGGAGATGGATGCGGACGGCGGGAGCGGAGCCGCCCTCGCGAGCGATCGCCTCACGCATAAAGTCCCGAGCCTTCAGGACGAGGTTGTCGTCGCGGCCATCGTCAAGCGCCTCGGCAAAACGCCCGGAGATCACGAATTCATCTTTATCCGCCAGCGCAAAGCCCAGCCGGTCACCATGCCTGGTGAAGGTCACGAGCATGTCCAGCAGGTGGTAGCCATCGGATCTCTGGCCCGTCACATGCAGGGCCAGATTGATTTTTGCCGGAGCGTCCTCGATGACCGTTACGTCATCGCCCATACTCGCCTCTGGCATCGCCTATCAGGACTTCTTGTCGGTAGGCTTCGGTTGGATCGGCGCCGGGTCAGGCTGTTTCTTGTCTGCAGCCTTGGAGTTGTCCGTATCCTGCGGCAGGCCGTTGGCGATCTTGTCCTTGATCTTCGGGATCTCGGATGCTTCGGGGTCGGAGCCGAGCGCGCGGTTCCACTGGTAGACGGCTTCGAGCTTGCGTCCGACGCGCCAGTAGGCATCGCCCAGATGGTCGTTGATCGTCGCGTCGCCGGCCTTGATCTGCGCAGCCTTCTCCAACTCCTCCACCGCATCGGCGAAGCGGTTCAGCCGGAAATAGGCCCAGCCGAGAGAGTCGATGATGTAGCCATCGTCGGGACGCAGGTCGACCGCCTTCTTGATCATCGCCAGCCCCTCGTCGAGGTTCCGGTTCATGTCGATCCACGAGTAGCCAAGGTAGTTTAGAACCTGCGGCTGATCCGGGTTGAGCTCCAGCGCCTTGCGGAAATTCGGCTCGGCCTGGTCCCATTTCTTCAAGCGCTCATAGGCAATGCCACGCTGGAAGAAGACAGTCCATGCGCCCTTGCCCGGCAGTGGGCCGATAACTTCGACAGCCTTGTCGTAGTTTTCGGCCATCGCGGCGTAATCCTTCACGTCCGACAGCACGCTGCCATAGGCGAGGTAGCTGCGAACGTCGTTCGGATCGGAGGCAATCAGGTTCTGAAGGTGCTTGCGTGCCTCTTCCACCTTACCGCCCTGTGCAAGCGCAAGGCCGAGCTGAAGCTCGGAGATGCGGCGCATCGGCGAGTTCTCGGGCACCTGCTGGTAGAGCGCGATGGCGCGGTCCATCTGCTCCTGCTTCTCGGCAATGCCGCCGAGCATGACGAGCGTATCGGCGCTATCGGGATCCAGCGTCTTGGCGGTCTGCAGGTAGAGCGAAACAATATCCTCGGCGCCGTCGCGGTTCAGCGCGCCACCGATGGAGAAGAGCACGCCGGCAGCGCCCTGCTTGGCCGTCTGGATCTGCTGCTCCTGCTTCTCGCCCTTTTCGATGCTCTGGCGCAGCGCTTTGAGCGGCGCGTAGTTGGGCAGCAGGTTGTCGCCGACGGAAATCGCGTCGAGCGCCTTCTGCTTGTTGCCCTGTGAGGCTTCGAGCCGGGCAAGAGCGATGACGGCGCGCATGAAGGTATCAGGAGCGGTCGCGCCGCCGTCCTTGTCGAGCACGGCGTCGTTGAGGTTCTGGCGAGCGGCCCTGATGTCGCCGTTCACGATCGCGATCGCGCCGGCATTGTATGACTTGAAGATGCCGACCCAATCCGGTCCCTTCATCTTCTGGATCGTGGTGAGGGCTTCCTTGCCACGGCCGGCGCCGACGCGGGCCCAAGCGGCGAGCAGATCGTTCATCATCCGGTCGAGATCGTTCGGTCCGGTATATTTCAGAAGCGATTCAGCCGTCTTGTATTCGCCGCGGCGAATGGCATCCATGCTGCGCACGATGGTCGTGATGCGCTCGACCGTCGGATCGCCCTTCAGGTCGTTGGCGTATTTCACGCCGTCCTGAATGTCGCCGTTCAAAAGCAGCGAGATCATCAGGCGCTGGCGGATTTCCGGATTTCCCGGCTCGATCTGCAGCGCCTTCTTGTAGAGTTCGATCGCCGTCTCGTAATCGTGATCGACATCGGCGGTGCGGGCAGCCAAAAACGCACCGGAGAAGCTCGTGACGCTATCCGGATCGAAGATCACGGTCGCGGCATCCTCCTTCTTGGCCGTCTCTTCGGCATTCACGCCGCCGAGCGCCGCCAGCGATATGACCGCTGCCATGGCTGCGCTCGAAAGAAGACGGATGGCAAGTTTTTGCCGCATTAGAAAACCTCTCTTGTGGCAGCCGGCCTCGTCCGACTGCAAATCAGTTGAAATGACTGACTCACAACAGGATGGCTTTTTTGAAGCGGTCCTGCAATAAAATCAGCCCGCGATCAGTGACCGTCGATTAATTGACGCGCTCGATGCAGAAGTCGATGACTTCCATCAGGGCCGATTTCCATGCCGTGTCGGGAAGGGGCGCAAGCGCATCGCGTGCGATCGTGCCGTAGTGAACTGCCCGGGCGATGGTATCGTTCAGCGTGCCGTACTTGGTAATCAGGCCAAGTGCCTTTTCGAGATGCTGGTCGCTGCTTTTGCCGCCTTCGATGGCCTGACGCCAGAAGGCGCGTTCTTCCTCGGTGCCGCGGCGATAGGCCAGGATCACAGGCAGCGTGATCTTGCCCTCGCGGAAGTCGTCGCCGACATTCTTGCCGAGATCGGCTGCCTTGCCGCCGTAATCCAGCGCGTCGTCGACCAGCTGGAAGGCCAGCCCGAGGTTCATGCCGTAGGACTTCAGCGCGTTGCGGCCGGATTTGCCGGCATCGGCGACGATCGGGCCGACTTCGGCAGCCGCGGCAAACAATGCAGCCGTCTTCGCGCGGATGACGGCGAGGTAGTCGTCCTCGGTTGTTTCCATGTTCTTGGCGACGGAAAGCTGCAGTACTTCGCCTTCCGCGATCACGCAGGCCGCCGAGGAGAGCACGTCGAGCGCTTCGAGCGAGCCGACCTCGACCATCATGCGGAACGCCTGGCCGAGCAGGAAGTCGCCGACGAGCACGCTGGCCTGGTTGCCCCAGATCATGCGAGCCGTGGACTTGCCGCGGCGAAGGTCGCTCTCGTCGACCACATCGTCATGCAGCAGCGTTGCGGTGTGCATGAACTCGACCGACGTCGCGAGCTTGATGTGGTTTTCGCCCTTGTAGCCGAACAGCGCAGCCGAGGCCAAAGTCAGCATCGGGCGCAGACGCTTGCCGCCGGACGAAATGAGATGGTTGGCCACCTCAGGAATCATCTGGACGTCGGAACCGGCCTTAGAGAGAATAAGCTGGTTGACCCGTTGCATGTCCGCCTTGGTCAAATCGACCAGCGGCTTGACGGATGCCAGTTTGTTTTTGCTTTCTTCAAGCGGTATGACCACGCCCAACGACCCGGACTCCTGTTAAATTATTGGGTTCGACAATAGAAAGGGGCGATTGGCGCGGCAAGGGGTGAATTGTCGCGTCGCGCAAATTTGAAAGGGATTTTCCCGCAAATGCATGAACTTATTCGCGCCAATGATCCCGTACTGCTCTCCTTTGCGGAAAGTCTGCTGAAGGATGCGGGGATTCACTGCTTCATCGCCGATCAGGGCATGAGCATTCTGGAAGGGTCACTCGGCATGCTGCCGCGCCGGCTTCTCGTCGATGATGACGAGGCGGATCGGGCGCGCCGCATTCTCGTGGATGCCGGGCTTGGCGGCGAACTGCGGATGCCGAAGTGAGCTTTTGATGACGGAAGATGTTGCCGAGACCATAGATGCCTTTCACCGGGGGCTGTTCCATGTCGTGCAGCCGAAGGGCAGGGGGCATCGCTCCGGCATGGATGCAATGCTGCTCGCAGCGCTCGTTGCCGACGATCGTCCGATCAAGGTTGCCGATCTCGGTGCCGGCGCGGGTGCCGCAGGCTTGGCCGTCGCGTCACGGCTGCTAGCCGCGGAAGTCGTGCTCTTCGAGCGCTCGGGCGAGATGGCGGACTATGCGCGCCGCAGCATCCTCCTGCCTGACAATGCGCATGTGGCCGGCCGCGTTTCAGTCGTCGAGGCGGATGTGACGCTAAGGGCGAAGGCGCGAAACGAAGCCGGTCTTGTCGACGAGAGTTTCCATCATGTCATCATGAACCCGCCGTTCAACGACGCAGGCGATCGCCGGACGCCCGATGCCTTGAAGGCGGAGGCGCATGCGATGACGGACGGACTGTTCGAAAGCTGGGTGCGGACGGCCGGGGCGATCATGATCCCCGGCGGACAATTGTCCTTGATTGCGAGGCCGGAATCGATCGCCGAAATCATCGATGCCTGCGGGCGCCGTTTCGGCGGCATCGAGGTCACCGCAATCCATCCGCGCGAGGGCGAGAACGCCGTGCGCATCCTCGTCACAGCGATAAAAGGATCGCGCGCGCGGCTTTCGCTGCGCGCGCCACTCATCATGCACGAGGAGGGGACGCATAAATTCTCCCCCTTCGTGGACGATCTCAACAATGGCCGGGCGGCCTATGCCAGGCGCTAGCCGGTCACGAAGTCGAACAGCAGCTTGACGTTCAGGCCGGCAATCAGGACCGCGATCACATAGGCGATGGCGCTCAGCCAGCGCGGGGCGACCAGCGCGCCCATCTTCCCCTTGCTCGCCGTAAACATCACCAGCGGGAAGACCGCGAAGGAAAGCTGCAGGCTGAGCACCACCTGCGTCAGGATCAGCAGGTGAGCCGTTCCGCTATCCCCGTACCAGATGGTAACGAAGGCGGCCGGAACGATGGCGATCGCACGGGTGATCAGGCGACGAACCCATGGCTGAAGCCGGATCTTCAGGAAGCCTTCCATGACGATCTGGCCGGCAAGGGTTGCCGTCACCGTCGAATTCAGGCCGCAGCAGAGCAAGGCGATGCCGAAGAGCGTTGGCGCGATTGCCAGGCCGAGCAGCGGCGAGAGCAGCGCAGACGCTTCGCCCAATTCCACTACATCCGTCTTGCCGTTGGCGTGGAAGGCGGCTGCTGCAAGGATCAGGATCGATGCGTTGATCAGCAGCGCAAAGCACAACGCTATGGTCGAGTCGATCGTGGCGTAGGTCAGCGCCTCGCGCTTCTCCGGCACCGAATGGCCGTAAGCGCGGGTCTGGACGATGCCGGAATGCAGATAGAGATTGTGCGGCATCACCGTGGCGCCGAGAATGCCGAGCGCGAGGTAGAGCATCTCGGGATTGGAAACGATCTCGGTCGTCGGGAAGAAGCCCCGGATCACCGCGCCCCATTCCGGATCGGCAAGGAAGATCTGCACCCCGAAGCACACCGCAATGATACCGAGCAGAGCGATCACGAAGGCTTCCACCCAGCGGAAGCCGATCTTCTGCAGATAGAGAATGAGGAATACGTCGAGTGACGTGATAAGCACACCGAGCTCGAGTGGGATTCCGAAAAGCAGATTGAGGCCGATCGCCGTGCCGATCACTTCCGCAATGTCGGTCGCGATGATGGCGACTTCGGCAAAGGCCCAGAGCGGCACGGACACATATTTCGGGAAGGCATCGCGGCAGGCCTGGGCGAGGTCGCGGCCGGAACCGATGGCAAGGCGGGCACAGAGCGACTGCAAAACGATCGCCATCAGATTGGACAGCAGAGCAACGGTCAGCAGCGCATAGCCGAACTTCGAACCACCGGCGAGCGAGGTTGCCCAGTTGCCAGGATCCATATAGCCGACAGCCACCATGTAGCCGGGCCCGAGAAACGCGGCGATACGGCGCCAGCGAGTCCCATGTTTGTGCGTCTGGACGGAACGGTAGACATCGGAAAGCGATGCCTCTTCGCGCTCGTGTCGCCAGCCGGTCTTTGCGTTCGGATTTACGATGTCCATGCAGTGTCCGCCTACTATCGATGCGGCCAGTATGTCTGATTAGAATGATAATGCAAGTCATTCGCAACAAGAATTCTGAACTGGCAGATGTTTTCTGCGCCGGCCATTGCGTTTGTCGCGCCGTTGCATACATGGAAGACGTTCGCTGATCTTGTCGCAAAGGATGGAAAATGGCCGGATTTTTGAAGAGGTTGCTGCCGAAGCGTTTCCGCAGGGAAGGCGTGGTGATCCCCGTCGTCCGGCTTCACGGTCCGATCATGAGCGGCGGAAGCCAGTTCCGGCCGACCCTCAATCTTGCCTCCGCAGCGCAGGTCCTTGAAAAGGCCTTCAGCTTCAAGGATGCACCGGCAGTTGCCATCTCGCTCAATTCTCCCGGCGGCTCTCCTGTCCAGTCGCGCCTCGTCTTCACGCGCATCCGCGAACTCGCACGTGAAAAGCAGAAGAAGGTTCTCGTCTTCGTCGAGGACGTCGCTGCTTCCGGCGGTTACATGATCGCCCTTGCCGGCGACGAGATCATTGCCGACCCCACCTCCATCGTCGGCTCGATCGGCGTCGTCTCCGGCGGCTTCGGCTTTCCGGAACTCTTAAAGAAGATCGGCGTGGAGCGCCGTGTCTATACGGCGGGGGAGAACAAGGTGATCCTCGATCCGTTCCAGCCCGAGAAGGAGAAGGACATTGAGTACCTGAAGACCCTGCAGCTGGAGATTCATCAGGTCTTCATCTCCATGGTTCGCGAACGCCGCGCTGGAAAGCTGAAGAGCGACGAAGTGGTCTTCTCAGGCCTTTTCTGGACCGGCACGCGTGGTCTCGAACTCGGCCTCATCGACGGGCTCGGCGACATGCGGCAGGAGCTGAAGCGTCGCTATGGGGCGAAAACCAAGCTCGAGCTGGTGATGCCCGCGCGCGGCCTTTTCGGAAGGCGCATTCCGGGTATATCGTCAGCCAACTTGGAAGGCGCCGGAGCTGGCCTTGCGACCGGACTTGTCGAGGCCGCCGAGGAGAAGGCGTTGTGGAGCCGCTATGGGCTCTGAGGGATAAAAGGCTGGCATCATGCCGCAACTGATAATCATCATCGTGCTGGTGGTCGGAGCCTGGCTTCTCTACCGCCGCTTCGTTGCCGATGCACAGCGGCTCGCCGAGCGATCCCGCCGTGCCGAGAAGGAGCGCCAGACGGGCGCCATCGGCACGCTGGTCAAGGATCCGGTCACCGGCGAGTACCATCTGAAGAAGGACGAGGACGAGTAGCCTGTTGGCCCCAGATCAGGTTATGATATACATTGGCGGATGTGTATCATGGAGTGAGCGATGCAAGTTGCAAAATGGGGCAATAGCCTGGCGATCCGAATTCCGAGCGCGGTCGTGGACGCGCTGGAATTGAAGGAAGGCGATGACATCGTTGTGCGCGTTGCCGATGATCGCTCTTTTGAAATCGGTCGCGACGACACCCGCAGGAAGGCCCTGGAGCGGATCAAGTCGTTGAGGCTCAAGCTACCGGCGGGCTGGACGTTCGACCGTGATGAAGCGAACCGCCGCTGATGGCCGTCGCTGCCAATTTTCTCGATACGAATGTCCTGATCTATGCGTTCTCGGATGACGCGCGAGCGCCGGCGGCGCAATCGTTGATGGCCGAGCCGTTCGTTATCAGCGCGCAAGCCTTGAACGAGTTCGCCAACGTCGGGAAGAAGAAGCTAGGAATGTCGTGGACCGAAGTTCGACAAGCGGTAGTCGATATTGCGACGGTGTCCGTTCACGTCCTTGCAATCGATAATCTGACCACGCTTTCCGCGCTGGAATTAGCTCCAAGATACAACACCGGGTTCTACGACGCGCTGATGCTCGCTGCGGCGCTTCAGGGAAATTGCGAGCGATGTTATTCCGAGGATCTGCATGACGGGTTGGTGATTGAGAAAACTCTGACTGTCATCAATCCATTTCGATAACTTGCCTCCGTCAGCGAGCATCGGGCGGACGAGTCTTGACCCTCGTGGTCTGTTCGTGGCACCAGTCGCGCCAACAGGACAATTGAATGGCAATCGACCGATGACGAACATCCCCGACCACATGAACCCGAAGCGCTCTTTCCAGGCGCTGATCCTGACGCTCCATAACTACTGGGCGGACAAGGGTTGTGCGGTGCTGCAGCCCTACGACATGGAGGTCGGTGCCGGCACGTTCCACCCGGCAACGACGCTGCGAGCCCTCGGTCCCAAGCCATGGAAGGCTGCCTATGTGCAGCCGTCGCGCCGTCCGTCGGACGGCCGCTACGGCGAGAACCCGAACCGCCTGCAGCACTACTATCAGTACCAGGTCATCCTGAAGCCGAACCCGTCGAACCTGCAGGAACTCTATCTCGGCTCGCTGGCCGCGATCGGCCTTGATCCGCTGCTGCACGATATCCGTTTCGTCGAAGACGACTGGGAAAGCCCGACGCTCGGCGCCTGGGGTCTCGGCTGGGAGTGCTGGTGCGACGGCATGGAAGTATCGCAGTTCACCTACTTCCAGCAGGTCTGCGGTATCGAATGCTCGCCCGTCTCCGGCGAGTTGACCTACGGTCTGGAGCGCCTTGCCATGTACGTGCAGGGCGTCGACAACGTCTACGACCTGAACTTCAACGGCCGCGAAGGCGACGAGAAGATCAGCTACGGCGACGTCTTCCTGCAGGCGGAGCAGGAATATTCACGCCACAACTTCGAATACGCCAATACGGAAATGCTGCATCGCCACTTCATCGATGCCGAGAAGGAATGCCAGGCGCTTCTCGCTGCCGGCGCGCCGGGCGACAACGCGAACCAGCTGCTGCACAAGTGCGTCTTCCCGGCCTACGACCAGTGCATCAAGGCAAGCCACGTTTTCAATCTGCTCGATGCCCGCGGTGTCATCTCGGTCACCGAGCGCCAGAGCTATATTCTGCGGGTGCGGACGCTGGCGAAGGCTTGTGGCGAGGCATTTCTGTTGACCGATGCGGGCGGAGTGAACCCGGAGAAAACTGCCGCTTGAAGAGCGGCAGTCCAGACGGCTGACAAACCTCTTGCTGTGACACCCCTTGCTTCTCCGTCATTCCGGCCTTGAGCCGGAATCCAGCCCGCCGCGCGCCTGCGCGGCTAAAGAGTCTTTCGCGATCAAGGACTTAATCGCGCTCGATACCGGCACGAGGTCGGCATGACGGCGATGGGTATCTCGCCCCTCCAGAAAATCAATCGAGTTGACGGCTTTGTCAGCAGTCTGAACTGCCGCTTGAAGAGCGGCAGTCCGGCGCGACGGTATCGTGATTTTTGATTACCCGGTCCGGTGCCGCCCCGAAGGAGGCCGGAAATGCGGGATGACAATCTGCGGTAACCCGCTTAGTCTCCCGACATACTTTGGGTCGTTGCGGGGGATTCGCGAATGTATGTAATTCTTGGCCTTATTGTTCTGGTCGCGCTCTATGCCATCTTTGTCTACAACGGCCTTGTTCGCGCGCGGCAGATGGCCGAGGAAGCCTGGTCCGGCATCGATGTGCAGCTGAAGCGCCGCGCCGACCTGATCCCGAACCTGATCGAGACGGTCAAGGGCTATGCCGCCCACGAGAAGACGACACTCGAAGAGGTCGTTGCCCTCCGCAATAAGGCGCAATCGGTTCCGACGGGCGACGTTGCCGGTCGCGCCCAGGCAGAAGGCCTGCTCGGCCAGGCGCTTGGACGTCTGCTGGCACTCGCCGAAGCCTATCCCGACCTGAAGGCGAATGAGAATTTCCGTGAGTTGCAAACCTCGCTCGAGACCATGGAAAGTGAAATCCAGATGGCCCGCCGCTATTATAACGGCGCTGCTCGTGATCTGAACGTCAAGGTCGAAAGCTTCCCGTCCAATCTGGTCGCCGGCCAATTCGGCTTCCAAAAGCGGGACTATTTCGAGATCACCAACGAAGCGGATCGCGCCGTTCCGACAGTAAAGTTCTGATATCCGCCATTTGCCTTTGCGTAAAAACTGCTATGAGCAGGGCATGATCGTGGCCTGACATGGCCTTCGCGCAAAGACGGAAAAGACAAGGTAATGAGTAAAGACAAGCTCACCATCATCCCGCCGGACAAGCCGCTGACAGGCCGCGCCGTCCCGCCCGGCTCGAAATCGATTACCAACCGCGCGCTGCTCCTGGCAGGCCTCGCCAAGGGCACGAGCCGCCTGACCGGCGCTTTGAAGAGCGACGATACCCGCTATATGGCCGACGCTCTCCGCGCCATGGGCGTCATCATCGAAGAGCCTGATGATACGAGCTTTGTCGTCACTGGCAGGGGTAAGCTGCTGCCGCCGCAGGTGCCGCTTTTCCTCGGCAACGCCGGCACAGCAACGCGCTTCCTGACGGCCGCGGCCGCCCTGGTGGATGGCACCGTTATCGTCGATGGCGACCAGCACATGCGCAAGCGCCCGATCGGCCCGCTCGTCGATGCGCTGCGTTCGCTTGGCATCGACGCCTCGACCGAAACCGGCTGCCCGCCCGTCACCGTCAAGGGCACCGGCCGTTTCGAGGCGAGCCGCATCCAGATCGATGGCGGCCTGTCGAGCCAGTATGTTTCGGCGCTGCTGATGATGGCCGCCGGCGGCGACAGGCCGGTGACGATCGAACTGCTCGGCGAGGATATCGGTGCGCTCGGCTATATCGACTTGACGACGGCGGCGATGCGAGCCTTTGGCGCCAAGGTCGAGAAGACCAGCCCCGTAACCTGGCGTGTCGAGCCGACCGGCTACACGGCGGCCGACTTCGTGGTCGAGCCCGATGCCTCTGCTGCGACCTACCTCTGGGCTGCGGAGGTGCTGACGTCAGGCAAGATCGACCTCGGCGTTGCAAACGGCGCGTTCACACAGCCGGACGCGAAGGCCTATGACCTGATCGCCCAGTTCCCGCATCTTCCCGCGGTTATTGACGGCTCGCAGATGCAGGATGCGGTTCCGACCCTTGCCGTGCTTGCCGCCTTCAACGAGACGCCGGTCCGCTTCGTCGGCATCGCCAATCTGCGCGTCAAGGAGTGTGATCGCATCCGCGCCGTCTCGACCGGCCTGACGCAGATCCGCCCGGGTCTCGCTCATGAGGAAGGCGACGACCTGATCGTCCAGTCCGATCCCTCGCTCGCCGGACAACGTCTGCCCGCCAAGATCGATACCTACGCCGATCACCGCATCGCCATGAGCTTTGCGCTCGCCGGTCTGAAGATCGCGGGCATAACGATCCTTGATCCGGATTGCGTCGGCAAAACCTTTCCGGCCTATTGGCGGACGCTGGCCGGGCTTGGCGTGACTTATGCCGATGAGAGCTGACATTATCTGACGCGGCCGGGACGCCGCAGGCGAGGGGGTATGATGATCCGACGGCTTTCCGGCCTTTGCTTCGTTCTGTTTCTGATGCTTGCGGCGCCTGGCGGCGCCATCGCTGCGGAGGTGATCAACACCTTCGCGTCAAACATCGCGCTGGAGAAGAGCGGCGCGATGACGGTGACGGAGACGATATCAGTTACCGCTGAAGGCAACCGCATTCGGCGCGGCATCTTCCGCGATTTTCCGCTGACCTATCAGGATGAAAAGGGCCGCCTTCGCCGAGTCGATTTCGACGTCATCGCGGTCAAGCGCGATGGCCGCGACGAGCCCTGGCACACCGAATCCATCAGCGGCGGCATCCGCATCTATGCCGGCGCGGAAGACGTTACCGTGAGCTATGGCCGGCACGAGTATGTCTTCACCTACCGCACCAATCGCCAGATCCGCTACTTCGACGATCACGACGAACTCTACTGGAACGTCACCGGCAATGGCTGGATCTTCCCGATCCTGACTGCGACGGCGACGGTGAACCTTCCGGATGGGGTCAGCGCGATCGATACCGCTTTCTTCACCGGCCCGCAGGGCGCGACGGACAGGAATGCAAAGGTTTCCGGCGACGGCGGTCGACTGCTTTTTTCGACGACCCAGCCGCTCAATTCAGGCGAAGGGCTGACGATCGCAGTCAAGATGCCGAAGGGCTCGATCAATCCGCCGAGCGCTGACGATGAGCGGCGCTGGTGGCTCAGCGACAACCGCGATTACTTCCTCGGCTTCGGCGGTCTCATTCTCGTCTTCCTCTACTACACGCGCTCGTGGCTGAAGGTCGGCCGTGACCCCGCGAGGGGCGTGCTGGTACCACGCTGGGATCCGCCCGACGGCATCTCGCCAGCGCTGGTGAATTATATCGACAACCGCGGCTTCTCCGGGCAGGGCTGGACGGCACTGTCGGCAACGGCCCTCAATCTCGCGGTGCGCGGCTTTGTCGTGCTGGAGGACCTCAAGAACGCGATCGTAATCCGCCGCACCGACAAGCCGGTCGGTAAGGAGAAGCTGGAAGCAGGGGAAGCCAGCCTGCTTAACGCAGTCGGAGCCAAGGGCTCGCTGACGATCGATGAAGCGAACGGAACGAAGGTGAAGTCGGTCGGCGACAGCTTCCGCACCGCCATCGAGCGCGAGCACCGCGGCAAGTACTACAACGCGAATGCCGGTTACACGACCGGTGGCATCGCGCTCAGCGCCGCTTCATTGGTGGCCCTCTTCGTCTTCGGAACGCTGGAACCCGATGCGATCGCCCTGATGATCATTCCGATTGGCGTCGTCGTCTTCATCTCGGTGTTCGTCGCTGGCTTCGCCAAGTCGTTCCGCCCCGGCAGATCGCTCGGCGCGAAGATCATGTCGGTGATCGCGATCGCCATTGCCGTCTTTATCGGCTTCAGCATCGTCTCGTCGCTGGCTTTGGCGCTGTTCTCGTCGCTGGTCGAGTTGCATGAGACGCCGATGCTGTTTGCGATCGGCGGCATCATTCTCCTGAACCTGCTCTACGTCTTCATTATGGGTGCGCCGACCCCGCTCGGTGCCAAGCTGATGGATGGCATCGACGGTCTCCGCCAGTACATGACGCTGGCCGAGAAGGACCGCATGAACATGGCGGGGGCGCCTGAGATGTCGCCCCAGCATTTCGAGAAGCTGCTGCCCTATGCCGTGGCGCTCGGCGTCGAAAAGCCCTGGTCGCGCGCGTTTGAAACATGGCTTGCCGCTGCGGCGGCGGGTGCCGCTGCAGCGGCTTATGCTCCCTCCTGGTATTTCGGTAATTTTGGCAGTGGCAATTTCTCCGATCGCATCGGCGGCTTTTCTTCGTCGATGGCCTCGACGATCGCCTCCACCATTCCGGCACCGCCGTCCAGTTCGTCCTCCGGCTTTTCCGGCGGCGGCTCGTCGGGCGGCTTTTCCGGCGGCGGCGGTGGTGGTGGCGGTGGCGGCGGCTGGTAAGGCGTCCTGCTCAATCATTCCTGCTTGAGCCCCCGGCAAGCGACTGTGCTTGACCTAGCAAGCATTCCTGCTTGACCCCGGGCAAGCATTCCTGCTTGACCTTTCGACGCTCTCCCCTTAACCGCCAGACGGAAACGCGAAAGGGACGGGCATGAAGGTTCTGTTGATCGGATCGGGCGGACGCGAGCACGCATTGGCCTGGAAGCTGGCGCAATCGCCTCTCATGACAGAATTCTACGCCGCGCCCGGCAATCCGGGTATAGCCGACCACGCGACCCTGGTTGCCGTCAATGTCGACGATCATGATGCCATCATTGCCTTCTGCAAGGACAAGGCGATCGACTTCGTCGTGGTTGGCCCGGAAGCGCCGCTCGTCGCCGGCATTGCTGACAAGCTGCGCGCCGCAGGCTTTGCAGTCTTCGGCCCGTCGGCGGCGGCAGCCCAGCTCGAGGGATCGAAGGGCTTCACCAAGGATATCTGCGCCCGCTATGACATTCCGACCGGCGCCTACCAGCGCTTCAATAACGCCCCGAAGGCGAAGGCCTATATCCGTGAGCAGGGCGCGCCGATCGTCGTCAAGGCCGATGGCCTTGCTGCCGGCAAGGGCGTGACCGTTGCCATGACTGTCGATGAAGCGCTCGCCGCCGTCGACGATTGCTTCGAGGGTGCTTTCGGCGCTGCCGGCGCCGAGGTCGTTATCGAAGCCTATCTCGATGGCGAGGAAGCGAGCTTCTTCTGCCTCTGCGACGGCATGCATGTCCTGCCGCTCGCAACCGCCCAGGATCACAAGCGGGTGGGCGAGGGCGATACCGGCCCGAATACTGGCGGCATGGGCGCCTATTCCCCGGCGCCCGTGATGACCAAAGAGATGGTCGAGCGCACGATGAAGGAAATCATCGAGCCGACCATGCGCGGCATGGCCGAGAGCGGCTATCCCTTCTCCGGCGTCTTCTTCGCCGGCCTGATGATCACCGCCAAGGGGCCGGAGCTCATCGAATACAACGTCCGCTTCGGCGATCCGGAATGCCAGGTGCTGATGATGCGGCTGAAGAGCGATCTCCTGCCGCTCCTCTTTGCCACCGCCAATGGCACGCTCGACCAGGTATCCGCGGACTGGACTGATGATCCGGCCCTGACGGTCGTCATGGCATCGAAGGGCTATCCGGGCTCCTACGACAAGAACACGCCGATCCGCCATATCCCGGAAGCGGGTGAGGGCGCCAAGGTGTTTCATGCCGGCACAGCGCTCAAGGACGGAGCGCTGGTCGCAACGGGTGGCCGCGTGCTGAACGTCACCGCCACGGGGAAGACGGTTGGCGAGGCGCAGACGCGTGCCCATGCGCTCCTCGACAAGGTCGATTGGGACAACGGCTTCTGCCGCCGTGACATCGGTTGGCGCGCGATCGACCGCGAAAAAGCGTGAGCAAACCCGAAATCGGGTCAGTTCTCTAAATTTTTACACTTTCCCCTGACGGGATGGAAACAAAGCCACGCTAGTCTCTTCTCAACGTGAGACGGAGTGTTCCATGCGTCAGGTCATCTTGGGTGCGATAGCTGTGTTTACGGCAGGGTCTGCCTGTGCCTCCTCGATCGAGGTCGTGGGCAAGGACGCGCGCGCCAATGGCGGGAGCATCAGCCAGAAAAGCTGCCAAAGCTGCCCGCCGCTTGAATCCGTCGAGCGCAAGAAGGACTACACCGTCCCGACGCTGGCGCCTGGCGCGCTGCAATCCTCGGAAATTCGCGACGTCAACGGCGAGAAGAAGCTCTATCGCACCGAAGGCTGGATGGGCGGCTCGCCCGTCGTCTTCGTGACCAAGGCGCCAGCCGAACCAATGACAGCCGCCACACAGCCGGCAGACAACATCGACCGCGCCTCGACGACCGCTGCTGTCATCGGTGGCGACGTCAAGCCGGTCGCGGCAGGCGTGGCAGGCGCGCCGAAGGAACAAACGGCGCCGCTCGACGTTTCCAACTTCGAACTTCGACCCTGATTTCCAGTTCCCTGCCCCAGCCTGACCAAAGTTTCGGTCGTCCGGGGTCCACCCCGCGGTGGATAAAATGCGTCCCTGAGAGAAGCAGGGACGCATTTTTTTATTTCTAGTGAGCTTTGCCGAACGGGGAGTTGCCAAAGCTCGGCGCAAGCAGGCGCGCAAGTGCGTGCAATCCAGTCGAAACATCCAGCCAACGCAAATGGTGTTTGGTGCCCTGGCTATCAGCAACGGCAGTGGCAGCTTCAGCTTCAACAGCCGTCAGCTCGGGAACCGGCTCCGGCGGAGGGGAGTAGATGCGTCCCTGATCGAGGGAAAGGATGGTCAGCGTCGTAATCATGGCCGTCTCCCACTTGCGGTTTTGCTGTGGGAAGCAGTCTCTGCCGGTTGCGGCCTTCCGGTCCTGAAAGGCCCAAGGAAAAGTTCCGAAACGATCCGAAACTAACGCTCAGGGACACCCGCCAACCTCAACCCGTCGAGGAGGGCAGCAATGCGATCCGGATATTTGCCGGGTTGGCCGGCGCGGATGCGCTCGACGGTTATATCAGGCGTCAGTCGTCTCAACGCCGCTAGGTGGCGATGGGCTTCCTCCATGCGGCCGAGATGCGCACTCGCAGCAATGAGCACCCATAGCGTTGGCTCGAAATTCGGATTGCTGGCCAGCGCTCTCGAAGCCCAGGCCACCGCCTGCTCGTATTCTCCGAGGATCACGTGGGCATGCGCGATGCCGCAATGCGAGAAATGCGCGCCGCGGTCACCTGGGGTCAAGCGGTTGGCCCTGTGGAAGTGGCTGAGTGCGTCGCTGACGTTGCCGCAATGAAGATGCCCGATGCCAGCCCTGACAACGACCATCGGGTTATTGGGATTGGATTCCGCGGCCGCCTGCAGAACTGCGGGACCCCAATCGTAGTCCTTCACCGTCTGCATCAGGGCGACGCCGCAATGAGCCATGACCATGGCGTCGCCGGTGCAGTGCTCCAGCGCCCGCCGCGCCAGTGCGCCACAGTTTTGCACGTCGTCCTCGGTGAGCGACGGCCAACCCATCGTGTAGCGATGCTCGAGCGCCCATGCCGCATGGGCAAGCAACTGCGCATTGTCAGGCTCGACGGCCAGCCCTTGCATGAGAAGCGCATAGGCGGCAGCGTTATCGCTTTCGATTTCGGTCGAGATCTTGGCCAGCGCCTGCAGGTAGATGTCGTAGGTGGCTACGCTTCCGGGCCTTTCACGTCGTGACCGCTCGATCTCGGCCGTCTGGATCAGCGGCTCGATCAGCGTCGCGACGCGCTCGGTGATGCGATCCTGAAAGTCGAATATCTCGTCTAGCGTCCCGTCGAAGGTCTGCGCCCACATATGCGTGCCGCCTTGACCCTCGACGAGTTCGGCGACAATGCGCAAGCGGTTGCCCTGCTGCCGGATGCTGCCTTCAAGCACGTAGCTGACGCCGAGTTCCGCCGCGATCTTGCGCACATCCATCCCGCTGCCCTTGTAGGCAAAGGAGCAGTCCCGGGCGACGACGGCAAAGCTTCGGAATCGGCTGAAGGCCGCAATAATGTCGTCGACGATCCCATCGGCGAAGTAGTCCTGGTTTGGATCGCCGCTAAGATTGCTGAAGGGGAGGACAGCCAGGGTCGGCTTCAACTCCGGGGCCGGAGCAGCGGCTTTCGTTTCGATGTTCGCGCGGATGAAGCGGTAACCGACACGCGGCACCGTCGCAATCCATTCCTGCCCATCGGGTGTAAGACCGAGCACTTTGCGAAGCGCCGCCACCTGGACAGTCAGGTTGCTTTCCTCGACTGCGGTTCCGGGCCAAACGCGCTCCATCAGCGCATCCTTGGAAACAACATTACCCCGGGCTTCAAGTAACATTTCAAGAAGAGCCGCGCCGCGTTGGCCGAGCGCGACCGCCCGCCCATTCCGCAGCAAGCCGCAGCCGGGATCGAGAACAAATTCACCGAAGGCATGCGAAGCCTCAGCCATGCAGCAAGTATAGCGCAACCGCCAGAGTCGGAAAACTGTACGGCGTGCCTTGCGACACCACTTCAACTTAAGGGCGCGCAGATGAATCAAACTTGCCGCACACTGCAAGAATGCACTGATTATATTTGATAATCCTTTGAGCGCCCGCACTTGGCAATTGTTAATTCATTCACCCTAACTCTAACAACCAAAGCCGGAAGACGCATGATTGTCGTCGCCACGCGTGGTCAGCGCAGAGGTCGGGAGTTCACCGATCCGGGATTGCCAAACCCAACGATTTTGCGAGATCTTCATGAAGAAACTTAAGATCGCCCATCAACTCTTCGCCCTTGTGGGCGTCCTCATGGCGGCCTTCGCCATTGCCACCTATCTCCAGATCAGGACCACGTCGCAGGCGATCTACGACGACCGCTTCGATCTTTTGCAGGCGCAGGTCCAATCCGGTATCTCCGTCCTCGATTCCTACTACCAGCGCGAAAAGTCCGGTGAGATGACGCATGAGGCCGCGCAGGCCGAAGCCTTCAAGGTGCTCTCCAAGGTCAAATTCGAGCCGGCAGGCTATCTCTTCGGCTACGACTACGACGTCGTCCAGCGCTTCCACCCGAAGCCTGACAATATCGGCAAGAACATGAGCGGGCAGGTGGACCAGAACGGCACCTATTTCAGCAAGGACATGGTCGCCAAGGGCCGCGGCGGCGGCGGTCGCACGATCTACTACTGGAGCAAGCCGGGCCAGCCCGACGACAAGCTGTTCGAGAAAGGCTCTTACTCGGCAGCCTTCGAGCCGTGGCAGCTGGTCGTGTCCAGCGGCGTCTACCTCGATGACCTGCAGGCACAGATCAATGATGCGATCTGGAAGGCTCTGATTGCCTGCGCGATCATCGCGGTTGCCGGTGTCGCCGCCGCCTTCTATTTCATCCGCGGCATCTCCAAGCCTCTGCAGGATGTTCATCAGGCGCTGGAAGCCGTGGCCGACGAGAACGTAGCAGTCTCCATCCCGCATGCCGACATGAATAACGAAGTCGGCATGATGGCCAAGGCGACAAAATCGCTGCAGCAAAAGGTCAAGGAGCGTCACGCCATGTCCGAGCGCGAGGCCGCCCAGCAGATGGCCCTCGACGGCGAGCGCGAGAACAGCCAGCGCCTGCAGCGCGAGGAAACGATCGCGCAAAACCATGTTGTCTCCACCATCGGCCAGGCGCTGGAGCAGATCGCCCGCGGTGACCTGACGGTCCGTTGCGCCGATCTCGGCCAGAAGTACGCAGCTCTTCGCGACAACTTCAACGATGCGCTCGCGCATCTCGAAGCTGCCATGGCCAAGGTCAGCGCCAAGGGCGGCGACATTGCCGTCAGCAAGGAAGAGATCCGTCGCGCCTCCAACGATCTGTCGCAGCGCACAGAGCGTCAGGCCGCGAGCCTCGAAGAGACCTCCGCAGCGCTGGACGAACTGACCGTCGCCGTCCGCCAGACCGCCGAAGGCGCCCACGAAGCCAGCAAACGTGTCCAAGCCGTCAGCGGCGAGGCGAGCCGCAGCGATGCGGTCGTCTCCGAAGCGATCGAGGCGATGAGCGGCATCGAAAAGTCGTCTGCCGAGATCGGCAAGATCATTGGCGTGATCGACGACATCGCCTTCCAGACGAACCTGCTGGCGCTGAACGCCGGCGTCGAAGCCGCCCGCGCCGGCGAATCCGGCAAGGGCTTCGCGGTCGTCGCTCAGGAGGTCCGCGAGCTGGCACAGCGCTCGGCTGCGGCTGCCAAGGAAATCAAGGATCAGATCGCCCGCTCGTCCGGCCAGGTCGACCAAGGCGTCCGTCTGGTCGGCGAAGCCGGCGAGGCGCTGAAGCGCATCTCAGACCAGATCAAGGCCGCCAATGAGATCGTGGCGAAGATCGCCCACAGCGCCTCCGAGCAGGACACCACGCTGCGGTCGATCTCTTCCTCGATGAACCAGCTCGACGCTGCCACGCAGCAGAACGCTGCGATGGCGGAGGAAACCACCGCTTCGGCCGAGTCGCTGGCAAGCGATACCGACGAGCTTCTCAACCTCATCCGCGGTTTCCGCGTTGGTGGCAGCCAGGATTACAGCGGGCAGGTTCGCCGCGCCGCCTAAGGTTCGGGCGCCAAGCAAGAAAACGGTCGTCGGGCGATCCGACGGCCGTTTTGCATTAAGGGGAGTCGGCCGTCACGGCCTCGTCGGCCGCAAGCCTTGCGACAAGTTCCTCAATTTCGCGATCGGAGTAGACGGCAATGCCAGCCTGCTTCAAAAGCGCGGCCGTCACGCCATTTGCTGCGAGTTTCTGCCCGGAAAACGTGCCGTCATAGACAAAGCCCGAGCCGCAGGAGGGACTGCCATCGATCAGCAGCGCATAACGGCAGCCGGTTTCGATCGCGAGCGCCAGTGCGTTCTCGGCCGCCCGCTTGAACTCGCCCGTTACATCGCCGCCGCTGACCTCGACGACGCGCGCACGGCCGGAGAGCACATCCTCACCCGTGGCGGCGCCTTCGATTTCGGCGGGCGGACGCGGCACCGGCATTCCAGCAGACATCTCGGGACAGATGGTCACCAGCCGGCCTTCCTCGATCCAGCGCGCGACCGCGGGATGGGCGAGCGGCTTCGACTGGCCGTCATAACGGACGGCATGGCCCATGAGGCAGGCGCTGACGAGGATCTTGTTCATGACTTTGGCATAATGCCAAGGACGTGATAGTTCCAGTCCGCCGCAAGACTTGATGAAGGGATGCAGGGTGCGAAGCATTGGTGCGGACAAGCCATGACCCATCTTGCGGTTTATGCCGCGCTGTTCCTGGCGGCTTTTGCGGCAGCCACGATATTCCCGATGCAGTCGGAAGCCGGCCTCGTCGCGCTCATCCTGGCGAAGCAGCATCCGGTCATTGCGCTGATCGCGGTGGCGACAATAGGCAACGTCCTCGGCTCGGCCGTCAACTGGCTGCTCGGCGTCGGCATCGAACGATTTCGCGACAAGCACTGGTTTCCCGTCCGCCAGCCTGCGCTCGACAAGGCGCAAAGCTGGTATCGGCGCTATGGCAAGTGGTCGCTGCTTCTGAGCTGGATGCCTGTTATCGGCGATCCCATCACCATCGTCGCCGGTGTGCTGCGCGAACCGCTTCCGATGTTCCTGCTGCTTGTGACCATTGCCAAGGCCGCGCGTTATGCGGTTCTCTCGGCGGCTACAATCGGAGTTGCTGGCTGACGGAAATCAGAGATTTCCATCCTTGAATCAAAATCTGAGCAAGGATGGAATCTGCAGCAAATGTCGGATGTTAAGGCGTCATCCGCACGCCGCATCTGATGCGCTTAACCCGAGATCTTCGAGAAGTCGGCGACCGTGCCGGTTGCCTCGCGGATCAGGCGAAGCAGGGCAAGGCGATTGGCGCGGATTGCAGCGTCTTCGTCATTGACCAACACGTCGTCGAAGAAGCGGTCGACCGGAGCACGCAGCCTGGAGAGCGCTTCCATCGCCGAGCGGAAGTCTTCCTTGTCGACGGCCGCAGAGGCTTCCGCGGAA
Organism: Hyphomicrobiales bacterium; assembly: GCA_900466985.1. Lineage (GTDB taxonomy): Bacteria > Pseudomonadota > Alphaproteobacteria > Rhizobiales > Rhizobiaceae > Rhizobium. Next base: position 95,551 of record UBOA01000005.1, on the reverse strand, counting down.
GCGGTGGTGATGGCGGCAAAGAGCTGCTTCTCGGCGTCGAGCCGGAAGAGATTTTCGGAGACGCCGTCGGCAATCACCGTGCCCTTCTTTTCCTCGGCAGCCAGGATCTGCGTCGCGCGCTTGGTGCCGACCAGGAGGTTCTTGCCATCCTCCGACGTGATGAAGGCCGTCAGTGCCTCGACGCGGCGGGCGATCATCAAGAGGTCGTCGGCCTCCGGCGTCAGCACGGAATCGATGAGATCGTAGCGCGCCCCCTGGTCGCGCAGATAGACCTTCAGGCGGTCATGGAAGAAGGAGAGGAGGTCGAACTGGCGTGACAGGTCGTTGTCGTCAGCAGCCTTGCCGATATCCGTATCGATGCGGCCCATGTGGCTCGTAATGCGCGGCAGCAGCGTCAGGCGCACACGCCGCTCGAGAAGGATGCGGATGACGCCAAGGGCAGCGCGGCGCAGCGCAAACGGATCCTTCGAACCGGTCGGCTTTTCGTCCACGGCCCAAAAACCGATCAGAGTGTGGAGCTTGTCGGCAAGCGCCACTGATATTGCGACCTTGTCCTGCGGCAACTGGTCGGATGGTCCCTGCGGCTTGTAATGCTCCTCGATCGCGGTCGCGACAACGGCGTCCTCGCCCTGGAGGGCGGCATACTTGCGCCCCATGACGCCCTGCAGTTCCGGAAACTCACCGACGGCCTCGGTGCGCAGGTCGGCCTTGGCAAGCACGACGGCCCTGTCGACCAGCTTGTAGTCGGCGCCGAGAGGGAAGGCGACCTTTGCGGCCATGGCGCGGATACGCTCGACGCGCTCCCCCTGCGTGCCGAGCTTGGCATGGAAGGTCACACCGAGCGCATCGAGCTTCGCCATGCGCTGGTCGAGCGGCTTCTTGAGGTCGAGGTCGAATTTCTTTGCCGAAGCCTCCAGCGTCTCCAGATCAGGCAGATCGCCCTGGTCGCGCTTCCAGAAGTGCAGCGCATCGGACAGGCGCGCGCGCACGACCTTGCCGTTGCCGTGGATGATCTCCTTGCCGCCGTCGCTGGCCTCGATGTTCGATACGAGGACGAACTTGTTGGACAGTGCATCGCCGCCGACAGGGCGGGTCACGAAACACTTCTGGTTCGTCTTGATCGTCAGGCGGATGATTTCTGCCGGAATCGAGAGGTAGTCCTCCTCGAAGCTGCCCATCAGCACCTGCGGCCATTCGACGAGGCCCGAGACTTCTTCGAGCAGGCCTTCGTCCTCTACCAGTTCCAGTCCGTTCGCAAAGGCGACATCGCGGGCATCATGCAGGATGATGTCCTTGCGGCGTTCGCCGTCGAGGATCACCTTGGCCTTTTCGAGGTTCGCGATGTAATCGCCGAAACGCTTGACGGTGATGGCGCCGGGCGCATGGAAACGATGGCCGTAAGTCACGTTGGAGGCGACGATGCCGTCGATCGAGAACGGAATGACGACGGTCTCTTCATGCTCGGTGCCGAAGGTGCAGACGATCGATTGCAACGGGCGGACCCAGCGCAGTGAGCCGGGTTGAGCGGATGCTGCACCCCAGCGCATCGGCTTAGGCCAGGGGAAATCGCGAATGATGCCGGGCATGACATCGCTGATGATCTCTTCAGCGGCGCGACCGGGCTTGGAGATGATGGCGATGTAGAAGTCGCCCTTTTTCGGGTCGCTCTGGATCTGCGCCTCGGAAACCGAGGACAGGCCGGCGCCGCGCAGGAAGCCTTCGATCGCCTTTTCGTTGGCGTCGGTGCGGGGCCCCTTCTTCTCTTCGCGCACATCGGCGGAGCGCGCCGTCAGGCCGCGGATGTCGAGCGTCAGCCGGCGCGGCGTCCAGTATTCGCGCGCACCCTCGTAGGAAAGTCCTGCCTCGACAAGCGCATCGGTCACGAGCTTCTTCAGGTCGCCGGCAGCCTTGCGCTGCAGGCGGGCCGGGATCTCTTCGGAGCGGAGTTCTAGGAGCAGATCTGGCATGTCACTTTCCTTGCCTTCTCTGGGGAAGGCGCCACAAAGGCGGGGCTAAAAACGGTCGCCTCTGCTAGCAAAGAATGCCGCATCTGCACAACCGCAAAAACGGCCGCCAGCCGTGCTATGTTGCTGTGGATAGGGACGTCGGGCATTGCCTTGCCGTTTTTCGCCGCTATGGTCCCGCAACTTTTGTGAAAACGCAGGAATTCTCATGGCCGCTGACCTCCGCTCGCTCGCCGCTGTCATCTCCTCCGAAATCAACGCCCGGCCGGACCAGGCCAAGGCGGCGATCGAGCTGCTCGACGAAGGGGCGACCGTGCCCTTCATCGCCCGCTACCGCAAGGAAGTGACGGGCGGGCTGGACGATACGCAGCTGCGCAACCTTGCGGAGCGACTGGTCTACCTGCGCGAACTGGAAGCGCGGCGCGATACGATCGTCGAGTCCATCAACGGCCAGGGAAAGATGACCGACGAACTGCTTGGCAAAATCGCCGGTGCCGCCACCAAGGCCGAGCTTGAAGATCTCTATCTCCCCTACAAGCCGAAGCGTCGCACCCGCGCCGAGATCGCCCGCGAGCGTGGCCTCGGGCCGCTGGCGGAGGCGATCCTGGCTGATCGCTCAAAGGAGCCTGCGACGCTGGCCGAGGGCTACATCACCGCCGATGTGCCGGATGTGAAGATGGCACTCGAAGGCGCACGCGACATCGTCGCCGAAGGTATCGCCGAAAATGCCGATCTGCTTGGCAAGTTGCGCGCCCATATGCGCAGCGCTGCCCTGCTGAAGGCCAAGGTGGTCGATGGCAAACAGGCCGCTGGCGAGAAGTTCTCCGACTACTTCGACCATTCCGAGCGCTGGGCGACCGCCCCCGGTCACCGCGCGCTAGCCATGCTGCGCGGCTGGAACGAAGAAGTGCTGACGCTTGTTATCGAGGCCGATGCCGAGACCGCCTCGCCGAACAAGCCTGTCGAGCGCATGACCGCCGCCGCCTACGAGATCGGCAACAGCCGTCCGGGCGACCGCTGGCTGATGGAGGTCGCGAGCTGGACCTGGCGCGTCAAGCTCTCCATGTCGCTGTCGCTCGACCTGATGCGCGAACTTCGCGAACGTGCCGAGGAAGAGGCGATCCACGTCTTCGCCCGCAACCTCAAGGACCTGCTGCTGGCAGCGCCGGCCGGTTCGCGCCCGACCATGGGCCTTGATCCGGGCATCCGCACCGGCGTCAAGGTCGCCGTCACCGATGCGACAGGCAAGGTCGTGGCGACCTCGACCGTCTATCCCTTTCAGCCGAGGAACGACGTGCGCGGCGCGCAGCTGGAGCTTGCTTCGCTGATCCGTAAGCACAATGTCGAACTGATCTCGATCGGGAACGGCACCGGCAGCCGCGAGACGGAAAAGCTGGTGGCCGACATGCTGGCCGACCTGCCGGCGCCGAAGCCGACCAAGGTGATTGTCTCGGAAGCTGGCGCGTCGGTTTATTCCGCCTCGGAGACCGCCGCCCTCGAGTTCCCCAATCTCGACGTCTCCCTGCGCGGCGCCGTCTCCATCGCCCGCCGCCTGCAGGATCCGCTGGCCGAACTCGTCAAGATCGAGCCGAAGTCGATCGGCGTCGGGCAGTATCAGCACGACGTCGACCAGCAGAAATTGTCGCGCTCGCTCGATGCCGTCGTCGAAGACGCGGTGAATGCCGTCGGCGTCGATCTTAACACCGCTTCCGCGCCGCTGCTGTCACGTGTCTCCGGCCTGGGCGCCTCGATTGCCGACGCGATCGTCAAGCATCGAGACAGCGAAGGTCGCTTCGAGACCCGCCGCGACCTGTTGAAGGTCGCCCGACTCGGCCAGCGTACCTTCGAGCAATGCGCCGGCTTCCTGCGCATTCGCGATGGCAAGGAGCCGCTCGATGCCTCCTCAGTCCACCCGGAAGCCTACGGCGTCGCGAAGAAGATTGTCGCCGCCTGCGGCCGCGACCTGCGTTCACTGATGGGCGACAGCGCGGCGCTGAAAGCCGTCGATCCGCGTCAGTTCATCGATGAGAAATTCGGCCTGCCGACGGTGAAGGACATTCTGGCCGAGTTGGAAAAGCCCGGCCGCGACCCGCGTCCGAGCTTCAAGACCGCGACCTTCGCCGAGGGCGTTCACGAGATCTCCGACCTCACGCCGGGCATGACTCTGGAAGGCACGGTCACCAACGTCGCGGCCTTCGGGGCTTTCGTCGACATCGGCGTCCATCAGGACGGTTTGGTGCACGTTTCGCAGCTCGCCGACCGCTTCGTCAAAGATCCTCACGAAGTAGTGAAGGCAGGCGACGTGGTGAAAGTGCGCGTCGTCGAGGTCGATGCCAAGCGCAAGCGCATCGGTCTGTCGATGCGAAAGGACGACGGTTCGCAGGCTCCGGCCCCTCGTGGCGAGTCACGCGGTCAGCCCGTCCGCGGCCAGAACGACCGGCGCTCGGCCCCCTCAAAGCCGGAAAGCCAGGGCGCTTTTGGCGCCGCGTTGGCCGAAGCGATGAAGCGAAAATAAGCGCTTAGCCATCGAATTTGCAAAAATGTCACACTTTGGCGACCATGTTGCCGAGGTGTAAAATACGGCGCTTGTAAGGCGGCAGAGAGGTACTAAGTTGATTGGACCATCCTGTCACAATGCGAGGCCTTGCTTATGGCGTCGGCTTTCTTATCGATCGTCCAAAAACTCATCCGTAAGGGTAATCTGAGACTGACTCTCGCCAGCGGCGAGACGCATATGGTTGGCGACGGCACCGGTGAACTGGTTGTCGTTCGCATGGCCGATGAAGAGGCGGAACAGCTGATCCGCCGCGACCCCACCCTGAAGCTTGGGGAAATGTTCATGGAAGGCCGGTTCATTCTCGAACAGGGCAACATCTACGATTTCCTCGCTATGGTGAAACAGAACACCACCAACGAGATCTTCGATATCCCGATGGCAGCCCTCCTGATCGGACGGATTGCCCTGCAGCAGCTGAAAAGCCGCATACCGATCAACCGCAACAGGCGCAATGTTGCCCACCACTACGACCTGTCCGAAAAACTCTTCGAACTCTTTCTCGACGAGGATTGGCAATATTCCTGTGCCTACTACAACCCGCCCGGCATCAGCTTGGAGGAGGCGCAGGTCGCCAAAAAGCGGCACATTGCCGCGAAGCTTCTGCTCGAACCGAACCAGCGCGTTCTGGAGATCGGCTCTGGCTGGGGCGGCATGGGCATGTACCTGGTGGAATCCACGCCAGGGCTGGAGCTCACCGGCATCACGCTCAGCAAGGAGCAGCTGAAGATTTCGCGGGAGCGTGCGCAGAAGCGTGGCCTTGCCGACCGCGCGCGCTTCGAGCTGCAGGACTACCGCACGATGACGGGCAGGAAGTTTGACCGCATCGTCTCGGTCGGCATGTTCGAGCATGTCGGCATCGGCAATTTCGGTAAGTTCTTCAAGAAGGTGCATGAGTTCCTTGCCGATGACGGCGTCATGGTGCTGCACTCGATCGCGCGTCCGAAGCCGAGTTTCGCGACCAATGCCTTCATCGAGAAGTATATCTTCCCGCAGGGCTACATCCCCTCGATCGGCGAGACGTTGCCGTTCATCGAAAGTGCGGGGCTGCTGGTTCGCGATGTCGAAGTGCTACCGCTGCATTACGCCTACACATTGCGCCACTGGCGCGACCGCTTCGTCGCGCGCAAGGCAGAAGCGGTCGCACTCTACGACGAGCAATTCTTCCGTATGTGGGAGTTCTATCTCGCCGGCTCCGAGATCGGCTTTCGCTGGGACGAACTGTTCGTCATGCAGATCCAGATTTCCAAGAACCAGTATTCCACCCCCGATAACCGCGACTACATCGCCGAGAACGAGGCGAAGCTGAAAGAGTTCGAAGCGACGCGCACGCCGCTCGAAAAAGTCATTCTCTGATCCAGATCAAAAGGCGCGGCAAAAGCCGCGCCCCCTTTAAATTCGGAGCTTGATGACAATGGCAAGCACCCTTCCGGAAATCCATCTCGTGCGTCACGGCGAAACCGAATGGAGTTTGTCTGGGCGGCACACCGGTCGCAGCGACATTCCGCTCACGGCAAAAGGCGAGGCTGCAGCACGTGAGGTCGGTTCGCGCCTTGCGGGCAAAGGTTTTGCGGCCGTGTGGTCGAGCCCGTCGCAGCGCGCGCGCAACACCTGCGAACTCTCGGGCTTTGGCGCCGGCGCGATCGTCAAGGATGACTTGGCGGAATGGGACTACGGCGCCTACGAGGGTATCACCACCAAGGAAATCCAAGCGAGCCGACCCGGTTGGCAGCTGTTTCGCGACGGCTGCCCCAAGGGCGAGGCGGCGGGCGATGTCGGCGGGCGAGCAGATCGGATCATATCGGAGTTGCGGCTGGCCAATGCCCCGATCCTGATCTTTTCCAGCTCGCACTTCCTGCGCGTCCTTGGCGCGCGCTGGCTCGGGCTGCCGCCGGCCGATGGCGCGCGCTTCATCCTCGACACGGCAAGCATCAGCGTTCTCGGCTATGAGCACGACCTGACGGAGCCGGTGATCAGGCGGTGGAACCAGCGCTGAAAGGTCGCCCCGGCGGCTGTGAATTGACCTTGACCCGCGCCTCGACGGCTCGCTAGATGGCGTCATGCAACAGATCGGCGGAATAAACGGGCGTGTTGCGGATGCGCCTTCGAACAACTGGGTTTACCGGGTCCTGCCTCCCTGGCTCTGGCCCTACGCGCAGCTTGCGCGCTGGGATCGGCCGATCGGCTGGCAATTGCTGATGTGGCCCTGCTTCTGGTCGGCTGCCATGGCCGCGAATGCGGCGGCTCATATTGGCCAGTTTTCCGGCGGCCAGCTGATTTTCCATCTCGTGCTCTATTTCATCGGCTCTGTCGCGATGCGCGGGGCTGGGTGCACGTACAACGATCTCGTCGACCACAAGATCGACATGGAAGTGGCGCGCACCCGCTCGCGACCGCTGCCATCGGGTCGGGTGACGCGTACGCAGGCCAAGGCGTTCATCGTCCTGCAGGCGCTGGTCGGGCTGCTGGTCGTGCTGCAGCTGAACTGGTTTGCCGTCATCCTCGGCGTCCTCTCGCTCGCTATCGTGGCGCTTTATCCTTTTGCCAAGCGCTTTACGGACTGGCCGCAGTTCTTCCTTGGCCTTGCCTTTTCCTGGGGTGCTTTGATGGGCTGGGCGGCGATCTTCGGCAGCCTTTCGCTGGCGCCAATCCTGCTCTACGTCGCCTCGGTGGTCTGGACCATCGGTTATGACACGATCTATGCCCACCAGGACAAGGAGGACGACGAGCTGATCGGTGTCCGCTCGACCGCGCGGCTGTTCGGCGACAAGACGAAACAGTGGCTGGTCGGCCTCTATGGCCTGACGCTCGTGCTTGCCTTCTGCGCCTTCCTGTCCGCAGGCGTCGGCCTGTTCGGCTATCTCGGCCTGCTTATCGCGGCCGGCATGTTCGCCTGGCAGATCGTGACGCTTAGTATCGACGATGCCGACCAGTGCCTTGCGCTGTTCAAGTCGAACAATCGCGTCGGCATGATCATCTTTCTCGGCCTTTTCCTGTCGCTTCTCTTCGTCCTGCCCTGAGGCGGAAACGAAAATGCCCGGCACAATGGCCGGGCATTGATGGTCTGAAATGACGCACCGCTTAGCTGCGGGCGATGATTTCCTTGCCTTCGATCTTCATGGCGACGCCGAGCTTGCCCGTCGTGCGGCGCACGAGGAAGCGCGGACGGCGGTTGGCGAAGTAGGAATGCCGGCGACGGGGCTTCAATGCACTGGTGCGCAGGTCGCCGAGATGCTCTTCCAGCGGGCGGGCAACCCCGTCGGCCTCGACCATCAGCATCGGAATGCGGAAGGCCTCCGACCAGCTTCGCCAGTCGGCTGCGATATCTGCGAGGTCGTGGGCGACCAGCAGCGGTATGCAGAGCTCGGGGTCCTCGTGGTGAAGTTCCAGCGTAACAGTGACTTCGCCGTTGCCATGGTCGATGGCCCGGGCCGCAACGCCCTTGAAGGCGCGCTTGGGCAGGGCAATCGAAAGCGGCAGGCCGCTGGAGGAGAGAACCTTGCGCAGGATGGCGCCGCGTTCGTCGATCGTTATGTTCACGTCACTTGAGGAGTCATGGATGGCGTAGCTGACCTGCTGGGGAAAGCGAGACGGATCGAGACGCAGTGTCGTTCCAGCCCATACGGGCTTCATAACGGTGTTGTTCATGTTCATTCTACCCTTGTCTTACCTGAGAGCCGGTTTCCGGTCTTCTCCTCGGGGCTTTTCGCCCTCTATGGCCCGACAATAGGCGCCGCCTGTTCGAGACAGCTTAAAAATCGCGGTTAAGAAAACTTTGCCTCCCTGGATGGTTATCAAAACCGAAGCCGGCAAGGTTTCCGTAGGGTGAACGCCGGCTGTGCCATATTGCAACGCAGGATGGGTAAGTCTCGGGTAAGCTTTTTATCGCAAAATGGCGCAGAACCAATCTGTCATGCTTGAAGACTTTGCCGGAAAAGGACGCATTATGATCTCGGCTTCGATGGCCTACAATTTATTGTCCGGGAATATGAAGCAGAGCCTGGATCGCGTTGCCTCTCAGGCAACGGTCAAACGCGACGCCGAATACTTCAAGGACAACATCAACAACGTCAAAGACGTCGACGATTTCATCGGAAACTATCGGCTCTATAGCTATGCCATGACGGCCTATGGCCTCGATGACATGACTTATGCCAAGGCCTTCATGAAGAAGGTCCTCGAAAGCGATCTGACGGACGCCAATAGCTTTGCCAACAAGCTCACGGACACGCGTTACAAGGAGTTCGCTGCGGCGTTCAACTTCAATACCCCTGCCGCGGACGCCCAAAGTGACGCGCAAGAGGATGACCTGATCGGCCTTTATACGCAGTCGTTTCAGGACAGCGGCAAGGCAGCCTCGACCGAGTCGAACTATTTCAAGTCTGCCATGAAGGGTGTCCAGAACGTCAATGGCCTGCTCGGGAATCCCCGACTGAAGAACTACGTGCTAACGACCTTTGGCATCGATCCCACCTATCTCTCCAACACGTTTTTGAAGAACGTGCTGACGAGCGACGTCAGCGATCCAACGAGCTTCGTCAACACTCAGGCGAATGCGAAGTATCAGGAAATGGCCTCATACTTCAATTTCAACGCCGATGGTTCGGTGACCGGCTCGGCGCAGACGCCGGATCAGGAGAGTGGCCTCATCGAGAAGTACACGCTGAATTCGCTTGAGAAGGTCGTCGATTACGACGATCTGCCGGGCGAGCCGGCCGACGTCTATTATGTCACGTCGACCGCGGCTCAATACAATAAGGCCTACTACGAAAAGACGATCAAGACGATCACGAGCGTCGATCAACTGATGGGCGATGCCCGCATGGTGTCCTATATCAAGGCGGCTTACAGTCTCGGTAAGCACGGCTATGGCCAGGGTATAAGTGACGAGCTTAGCGATTTCGGCCTGCGCCAGGTTCTGACCGATGCCAATCTGGCAAGCCAGCTCGGACTGACTGGCCTTCACGACGCCTTCAATTTCAATGCGGATGGAACGGTTTCCGGAAGTGCCAGGGCGCAGAATGCCGATCAGACGGCGGCGACCCTCCAGGCGGCTTCGACGAACGGCAAAGCCTACTTCATTGCAAATATAAACAGTGCTGGGCCGCAAACAGTTGACGAGTTCATGGCCGATACCAAGCTCGTGAACTTCTACCGGGCGGCATACAACATACCCACCAGCATGACCGATAGCGATTTCAAGAGCATTCTTGTCGATGCGGATTTCGCGGCTGCCCAAGGATATACTAACGTCCACGATGCCTTCAGCTTCAATCCGGACGGAACCGTTAATGGCGGTACCTACCAGCTGATGACAGCGAAAAGTGATGCGCTTGCCGCTTTTGAAACAAAACTGAGTTATTTCAGTTCGAGCGTTTCTGTCTCCAGCCTTGATGCGCTGCTTGCGGATTCCAACCTCGCAAATATCGTGAAGGTTGCCTACGGCATGGCCTCCGAAATGAGTGATGCGGATTTCAAGCAGGCGCTGCTGGATCCGGCGGCCGGATATCCCGATGCGGTCGCCGCCTTCAATTTCCAGTCCGACGGTACGTTACAGGCGTCCGGCGGCGCGCAGAACGATGCGGGTATCGCAACGACGTCGAAACAGTACATGGTTCGCTACGACGATGAGGCCAAGGACTTCATCGACGATATAACCGCCAACTATAAGACCCTCATCAACTCGAGCGCTTCGAGCGGAAACTTTTCCGCGATCAACAATATCAATGACTTCCTGCGCGACAACAAGAGCATCGACTTCAACAAGAGGAACGATGATCTGCCGGATATGTATCACGTCGTCCTGCAGGCATTCGGGTTGACGGAAGCCGAACTTCCGAAGTCGATCGTCCGCAAGCTTCTGACAAGCGACGCCTACGATCCGAAGGGCTACGTTGCCTCCTTCAAGGATGATCGCATCACCAACTTCGCTCGCGCCTTCAATTTTGGAAGCGATGGCAAGATCAGCTCGGAGCTGCAGGCGTTGCCGGACGCCGTCATGGCCAAGTATGCGACAAACTTCAAGTCGCGCGCGACCATGGGAATGAACGACGGCCCGCTCAAGGACAAGGCGGCGAAGGATGCGACGAAAGCAGTCGACGACTTCGCCAAGGGTATGGCGACGGTGAAATCGCTCGACGACTTCCTGAAGGACGATAAGCTGACCAGCTTCGTGCTGAAGGCCAACGGTCTCGATCCCAAGAAATATGACGAGGAGACCTTGAGGAAGATCTTCACGTCTGATCCGTCCGATGAAAAGAGCTATCTGAACACAAAGGCAGATTCAAAGTTCAAGGAAATCGTCGCCGACTTCAACTTCGATACCGAGGGCAACCTGACGCGCGCGAAGATCGGGGCGATCCAGAACACGGGTGCCACGGAACGGACGCAGCAAAACTATCTGCAGCAAACGCTCGAAAATCAGGAAGGCGAAACCAACGAAGGCGTGCGTCTCGCGCTCTACTTCGCTCGCAAGGCACCTGACATCACCTCACTCTACGGCATCCTCGGTGACAAAGCGCTGTTCCAGGTTATCACGACCACCTTTAGCCTGCCGAGCGGGATCTCGGGCATGGACGTCGACAAGCAGGTCAGTCTCTTGCAAAAGTTCGTCAATTTGGACGATCTTCAGGATTCAAAAAAGGTCGACAAGCTCATGAAGCGCTTCACGGCAATGTATGATCTGCAGAACAATTCTGGCACATCCCCGGCGCTCACCATCCTGACCAATGGCGGCACCACCAGCACCAGTCTTCTCTAAATCGTCGCCCCTTAGTCGACGCTGACGACCTTGCCGGGGTTCATGATGCCGGCCGGGTCGAAGGCATGCTTGATCCTGCGCATCAGGTCCATTTCGATCCGCGGGCGGATCGAGGCCAGTTCGTCGCGCTTCAGCTGACCGATCCCGTGCTCGGCGGAAATCGATCCTCCGTGCGCCAGCACGAAGCCATGGACGATGTGGTTCATTTCACGCCAACGCGCCAGGAAGGCCTGTTTGTCGGCGCCAACAGGCTGGGAAATATTGTAGTGAATATTGCCGTCGCCCATATGGCCGAAGGCGCAGATGCGAGCGCCGGGCATGGCCGCCATGACCGCATCGCCGGCCTCGTGCATGAAAGCCGGGATTGCCGAAACCGGCACGGAAACGTCGTGCTTGATCGATCCGCCTTCGGGTTTTTGCGCGTCCGACATGCTCTCGCGCATGTGCCAGAGCGCCTGCTGTTGCGCGACCGAAGAGGCGATTGTTGCGTCTTGAACCAAACCTGCCTCGAAGCCCTGCTCAAGCAGCGCCGTCATCATGCGCTCGGCGGTTTCGGCAGAATCGGACGTGGAAATATCGACAAGGACATACCAGGGGTGCGCCGATTCCAGCGGATCACGCACGCCCTCGATGTTGCGGGCGGTGATCTCGACGCCGAAGCGCGGCATCAGTTCGAAGCCGGTCAGCGAGGTGCCGCAAAGGCTGGATGCGAGGTTGAAGAAGGCAAGGGCATCCTCGACCGAGTTAAGGCCGGCAAAAGCGACCTGCTTTCCGAGAGGTTGCGGAAAGAGCTTGAGCACGGCGCCGGTGATGATGCCGAGCGTGCCTTCCGCGCCGATGAAGAGGTCGCGCAGGTCATAGCCGGTGTTGTCCTTCTTCAGGCGGCGCAGGCCGTTCCAGATTTCGCCGGTCGGCAGCACGACCTCGAGGCCGAGGCAGAGCTGGCGCATGTTGCCATAGGCAAGCACCGCCGTGCCACCGGCATTCGTCGACAGATTGCCGCCGATCCGGCACGAACCCTCGGAGCCAAGGGAGAGGGGAAACAGCCTACCATATGCCTCCGCCGCCTTCTGCACGTCCGCGAGGATCGCCCCGCCATCGGCGACAAGGACATTGGCGACGGGATCGACATCGCGAACTTTGTTCATGCGTTCGAGCGAGATGATGATGTCGGACTTGCCTTCGCGCGGCGTCTGGCCACCGACGAGACCCGTGTTGCCGGTTTGCGGCACGACTGCGGTTCCGGTCTCGGTTGCGAGTCTCAGGATCGACGACACTTCTTCGACCGAACCGGGCTTCAGGAGAAGGGGGGACGAGCCGTGGTAAAGGCCGCGGTTTTCAATCAGATGCGGCGCGAGATCGGCTTCGCTCCTAAGCGCATGCTTCTCACCGACGATGGCGGCGAAACGGTCGAGAAGTTCGGGGGAAACGCTGCTCATCGAAACATGATCCTTCTTGCTTACTCGCGTGGCGCGGCGGCGCGGCGGAGCCGATCGTTGATTGCCTCGCCGAGTCCCTCGTCGGGAATGGCTGCAAAGGCGATCGTCTGCGCGCCGCTGGCGTCGGCCCTCTTCATATAGTCGAACAGGTTCGCCGCAGCTTCCGCGAGATCGCCGTCCCGGCTGAGATTGAGGACGATCCTGGCGTCGTCGGCACCGGCAACGGCCGTCTTGCCGAAGGCAATCAGCGCCTCGTTGGAATCGACATGCGTTGCGTCCAGCCGGACGGTTGCGCCGGGCGCGTAGTGGGATGCCAGCATCCCCGGCGCCTCGATGGCAGCGGACGCCTTGCGAGATCTCAGAAGTTTCTGTCCGGCCACGCGCTCGATCTCCGAGGCAGGCAGCCCGCCTGGCCGCAAGAGCCTGAGCTTGCCATCCTCGACCTTGACGATCGTGGACTCGACGCCAACGGTGCTTGCGCCGGCATCGAGGATCAGTCTGATGCGCTCGCCGAGATCGGCGTCAACATGGGCAGCGCTCGTTGCGCTGATCTTGCCTGACGTATTGGCGCTGGGCGCGGCGAGCGGCCGCCCAAAGGCGCGGATCAGCTCTCCCGCGAAACCCTTCGGCACGCGGATGCCAACGGTATCAAGCCCTGCGGTTGCCAGCGAATGAATGGCGCTCTCTGGCTTCAACGGCAGAACGAGCGTGAGCGGGCCTGGCCAGAATGCTTCGGCCAGCGCGCGTGAAACGGGGTCGAACTCCGCGTGCTTCTCAGCCATGGCAAGGTCGGCCATGTGGCAGATGAGCGGGTTGAAGCGGGGGCGGCCCTTGGTCTCGTAGATGTGGGCAATCGCAACCGGATTGGTGGCGTCAGCGGCGAGGCCATAGACGGTCTCCGTCGGGATCGCGATCGGGAAGCCCTCGCCAAGCACTGCGCAACCGGCGTCGATAGCCTGCTGCCTGTCCTTCGTGATGTCGATCGATCGTGCCATGCGCTGTCCGGATTGCTGTCCGGCAGTCCTTATGCCTTCCGGGCGATCGGATCAATATCGGAGCGGGCCGATGATGCCGATCAGAGCTGGCGGATGATCGCGATCAGAGCTGGCGAATGATCTCGCGCAGCTGCTCGTTGCGCGCGCCGAGCAGCAATACGTTCTTGATGGCGATTTGCGGATCGTCGGTGCGGAAAAGCACCCCGTTGCCCCGCACCGAGCGGTCGATCGTCATCTTCTCCGGCGTATGTTCGCCCGGCTTGATCGCAACCGCGAAATACATGCGCGAATACTTCAGATCGATCTTGTGGAAGAAATTGTCGTTGTCGCCGATGTCGGCGTAGAAATTCGCGATGTAGAACGCCCAGCTGACTTCTTCGTAGCGGGCGAATTTCGTCCGCGACGCCGTCACATGGCAATAGCCGAGATGCGGACTGTCCTGCAGCGTGCGGTGGAAGAGCAGCTTCGGAAACTGGATCGAACGGTGAAATCCGTTGATATGCTGATGCGTCTTGGCGCCGGCTGTCTCCAGCTTGCGGCCTGTCTTCTCTGCGACTTCGTCATGGGTGAGGTAGCGCCGCTCCTCGGCGAGCCAGTGGGCCCGGGTGCGCGTGATCTTTCCGGTGCGCAGAAATTCCGAATGCGAAATGACCGGTGCCGCGTTGCGGGAATTGCTATTGGTGGCGTCGAAATAGCGAAGCTTCGCCATGAGAGATATCCGCATGGATGACTGATGTGGAAAGGATAGGCAATCATGCTTAATGGCAGATTAAATTTGGCCGTCATGCGCGGGTTGGTGGGCCTTGGCCACCGCCGCCATGTCGCAAATACGATAGCTGTGGCAAGATCGCGCCGAAAGCCCAAGTGTGAGTTGGGTTGCGGCAATGTCGTAATTGGCCTTGCTGGCCGAGAATGAAGCATTGTTAGGCTGGAACCGTGTTCGATTCCGCACTCCTTTGCCGCCTGTCGTCATTTTCGAAGCCGATGTCGCTTTACAACCAAACGCCGCGCGCCAGCGGTGTTTAAATGTCTATCAAGAAAGTCTCCTGACGGAGAGGGAGCGAAGCTTCCGGCGGCTCTCGCCTTCGATCAAGCGGCGGCCCATTATACGAGGATATGCAGATGGATATTCGCAGCAACGTATTGCGGCAACTCAAGACCCGCCGGGAAGGCTTCAGTCTCGAGCGGCCCTTCTATATCGACGAGGATTATTTCAAGCTCGATATGGAGATGATCTATTATCGCGACTGGTTGTTCATGGGCCATGATTGCGAGTTGCCGAAGCCGGGCGCTTATTTCACGGTCCAGATCGGCGACTATCCCGTTGTCATCGTCCGTGGCCGTGACAACGTCATTCGCGCCTTCCACAACAGCTGTCGCCATCGCGGCTCGCGCGTCTGCACCAAGGAGCATGGCTCCTCGGTTCGCCTCGTCTGCCCCTATCATCAGTGGACCTACGATCTCGATGGCAAGCTCGCCTTTGCCCGCCACATGGGCGATGATTTCGACAAGAGCGGCTACGGCCTGAAGCCGGTCCATTGCGAGAGCTTCGGCGGCTACATCTTCATCTGTCTCGCGCAGAATGCGCCGGATTTCCAGCCGATCCGCGACATGGTCGCGCCCTATATGCTGCCGCATCGTCTGAGCGAGGCGAAGGTCGCCTTCCAGAGCACGATCATCGAGAAGGGCAACTGGAAGCTCGTCTGGGAAAACAACCGCGAATGCTATCACTGCGCGGCCAACCACCCCGAACTCTGCCGCACCTACCCGGAAGCGCCGAGCGTCACCGGCACGGACGGCGGTGCCGACGATCCCGAGATTGCGGGTCACTGGGCACGCTGCGAGGCGGCTGGCTTGCCGAGCAAGTTCCAGATTTCCCCCGACGGTCAGTTCCGGACCGCCCGCATGCCGTTGATCGAGGACGCAGAGAGCTACACCATGTCCGGCAGGCGCGCCGTCGAGAGGCCTCTTTCGGACGACGTGACGCTTGATCGCATCGGCACGATGCTGCTGTTCCACTACCCGACGACCTGGAACCACATTCTCGGCGACCATGCGATTTCTTTCCGCGTGCTGCCGCTCAGTGCCAACGAGACGGCCGTCACGACGAAGTGGCTCGTGCACAAGGATGCCGTCGAGGGTGTCGACTACGATCTGGCCGAGCTCACGCATGT
Organism: Hyphomicrobiales bacterium; assembly: GCA_900466985.1. Classification (GTDB taxonomy): domain Bacteria; phylum Pseudomonadota; class Alphaproteobacteria; order Rhizobiales; family Rhizobiaceae; genus Rhizobium. Next base: position 79,665 of record UBOA01000005.1, on the reverse strand, counting down.
GTGGACCGAAACCAACGATCAGGACCGTCGCATCGTCGAGGAGAACGCCTTCGGTATTCACTCGCCGGCCTACGAGCCCGGGCCTTATTCGATGGCGCATGAAGGCGGCGTCATGCAGTTCCTCGAATGGTACTCGAATTTCATGGTCAACCGCCTGCAGGGCGATCAGGCGAAGCTCTCCGTCGTCGCCTGATCCAAAGGACTCCCTCCCAAGTGACCTCGTCTCTTCGAGACGGGGTCTTTTTTTGTGCGCATGTTTCTCAGAAGTCTCGACGCGTGCGCACGACGTCGCTCTGCGGTATCGAGGATGTGACGATAGGATCCGGCGGAAGCTGTGCGACGGTTGCCGGGCCTTGGGCAGGCATTCCGCGCGGCTCCATCTCGATCTTGGCAAGAATGAGCGGCGGGTCCGGTTCGCGCGCCGGCAAGAGGTTGCCCCGCGCCCACACCTTTGCGAGTTCGGCGCGGCTCATGGGCGCGACGTTGACATCGATATCTGACAGGGTACCCGGAACGCGGTAAGGACAGCGGCGCTTACTGCAGTTCTGTCCCGACGAGAACTGCCACATCAGGTAGTTGTCCCAGTTTCCCATCGGGAACACGCCCTTCACGTCGGGCCTGTATCGCGCATACCAGATCGGTAGCCGCGCCAGCACCGGATAGTCGTTGCGATAGGCGGCGATATATCGGGCGGTGTTGTGGTTGGTGTAGAGAACCGGGTATCGTCCGGTCCTTGCCCTGATATGGCCTGCGAATATCTGCGCGTCCTCCAGCGACATGAATTTCTGAGGATCGATGCCCTCGAGATCGAGGATCATCATCTCGTCGTCCTTGGGATCGGCGTATTCGAGGAAATGGTTGGCCTGGTCGATCGGGTTGCCGGGACGGGCGAGGTGGTAGGAGCCCCAGAGGAGGCCGGCCGCCCGGGCAACCAATCGCCGCGTCTGAAAGAGCTCGCGGCTCACCGCATATTTGCGCCACATGGTCTTGCAATGCGCGACCGTGTCCCCGGCGTGATCGCCGGTGCAGGAGAAGCTCTCCGGGAGTCCGTCCGAGGCTTTCGAGATGAAGGCGGCGATACGCTTGTCCGAAAGCAGGGAATCCCAGTCGATCGTGTTCAGTTCGTACGCGTCGATGACGAGCGCGTTGTGGGGGTTGTTCCAGGGCAGGGTGTCAGCCGCCACAGCCATGGTCGGAGGTCCCGCGACAAGCGCCGGAACCATCAAGCGAAGCAGAAGATTTCTCCAGGATTGCTTCATGGAATGAGCGTGGTGAAAGGCGGTTAATGTCCAGTTAATCCGCGATCACTTAAAAACGGAAAGTCGCACCGACAGCATGAAAACTGGTCATTGGAACGGTTTCAGCGCCTTGGCGTTATCGTGCGCGCGTATTCCAACTGGAAAGGGAGCTTCCATGACTGGGTTTTTTAAGAAGATAGCGATTGCCGCCGTTTCCTTTGTCACGCTGGCAAGCGGCTATGCGCCCTCGCAGGCGATGCAGATGCCGGCTCTGCCGCAGGTCGAAAAATCTGGCGACGTCCAGAACGTCCAGTATTGCCGTGGCCCGTATTGCCGCCCCGGTTTTCGCCCCGGATACCGGCCGGGCTACTATCCAGGCTATCGCCCTGGCTATTATCCGGGGTACCGTCCGGCTTATCGCCCAGCCTATCGCCCCGGCTGGTATGGTGGCTATCGCGGGTATCCCTACTATCGCAGTGGCTACCGCTACTATGACGGCTACTGGTTCCCGCTGGCTGCCTTCGGCGCCGGCGCGATAATCGGTGGTGCTATTGCCTCGCAGCCGACCTATGCGGCTCCGCCATCTGCTTCCCTCGGCTCGGGTCACGTGGCCTGGTGCCAGGCGCGTTACCGTTCCTATCGGGTCTACGACAACACCTTCCAGCCGTACAATGGCCCGCGCCAGCAGTGCGTTTCGCCGTACTACTGAGTGAAGCAAGCTTGCGCTTTCAGGCTCGGCTGCAATGCCGGGCCTTTGACGTTTTAGAGGATACGGACGCGCTTCAGCAGCCACCATGCGAGCACGATGGAGGCGATGATGATGGCCACGGCATATTCGGTGCCGCCGCTTCCTTCAGCAAAAGGTAGATTGGCTGTGTTCATGCCGAAGAAGCCCGTCACCAGGGTTGGCGGCAGCAGGAAGGCCGTCATGATCGACAGAATGTAGAGGTGCCGGTTCGTCTCCGAGGACGCCTTCGAGTCGATTTCTTCATGCAGCAGCCGAGCGCGGTCCTGCAGCGCGTAAATGTCGTGATCGACGGTTTCGAGGCGGCTCGTCAACCGTCCCGCGACATCATCGAAGCCGAAGGGCATTTCATCGTCATGCGAGGCGGCAGCGCGACGCATCAGGGCCAGCACGGTTCTCAGGTGCCGGTGCAGCCGGACGACCGTACGTCGCACCGGCGCCAGCCGCCGGCGTTCGTCGCGTGGCGAGTTGTCGTAAACGAAATCCTCGATAACGTTGAGCTCCTCGGTCATTTCCATGACGATGGAGATCAGTGTCCGCTGGAACTCGATCACCAGGATCTCGAACAGGTCGACAGGCCGTTCGAATTTTGCGGGGTTCTTCTCCACGAGCGCGCGGGCGCGCTCGATGCTGCGTAGCGGCTGCAGCCGCGTGGTAATGATAAAGCGGTCGGAGATCGCAAAATGCAGCCAACCAAGATCGGCGGTTTCGCGATCGAATTCGCGCTGGCAATCAACAAGCGTGCCGTAGAGCAGCTGTTCATCGACCGTTATCGCGGCATGCGTGTCACGGGTGGCCAAGGCTGCCTTGGCGTCGTCGTTCAACCCGTCGATGCTGTCGAGCAGGCCGGGCACCCTGGCATCGGCGAGATTGAGATGCAGCCAATAGAAGCCGCCGCCGTCGGTCAACTCGGCCTGCAGCGCGCTGTTTGGGAGACGGATTGCCTTGCCGCCTTCCGGCGGAAAGCGGTAGGCCCACACGAGTCCGGGGATGTTGGCGGGCAAAGTATCCATTGATGCGCCGGTCCTCTTGCGATGGCGGTGAGTGTCCTTAGAGATTCTCTATGACGGTTGTTTGTGCAAGTGCGTAATAATTCAAGACATGTGTAACTCCCTGGCAGCTTGTCGCTGGAAGTTTGAAATTGACGTTTACGTAAAAATCAATTAGCTCTGCCCTTGGAGAGGCTGGAGGGCTGTTCAATCGGCGGCCAGCGATGCGAGGAGATCACTGATGTACAAGGCGCCGGTCGAAGAGATTGCGTTTACGCTGAAGCATGTTGCCGGCCTGGGCGATGCAATCGAAGCTGGTTTGCTCGGCGACCTTGGTGATGATCTCGTCGATGCCATCCTTCATGAAGCGGGACGATTCGCCACGGATGAAGTTGCGCCGCTCGCCGAGGTTGGCGACCGTCAGGGTTCGCGCCTCGTCGACGGCAGGGTAGTAACGCCCGATGGTTGGCGCGATCTCTACAAGAACTGGATCGCCGGTGGCTGGAATGGCCTGACCGCACCAGAAGACTTCGGTGGGCAGGCGCTGCCGCATATGCTGAACGTCGCGGCCCTGGAAATGTGGAATTCCGGATCGATGGCGTTCGCGCTCTGCCCGACGCTGACCATGGGTGCGATCGAAGCGATCAACAGCCATGCGTCCGGCGAACTCAAGAATACCTACCTCGCAAAGCTCGTCTCGGGTGAGTGGACCGGCACGATGAACCTGACGGAGCCGCATGCCGGCTCCGACCTCGGCGTGCTCAAGACCCGCGCCGAACGCCGGGACGACGGCACCTACCGCATCTTCGGCCAGAAGATCTTCATCACCTGGGGCGAACACGACGCCGCCGACAACATCATTCACCTGGTTCTCGCCCGCCTCCCGGACGCACCGGCCGGAACACGTGGCATCTCGCTGTTCCTCGTGCCGAAATTCCTCGTCGATGCGGACGGGTCGCTTGGCGCCCGCAACGATCTCTTCGCGCATTCGCTGGAACACAAGCTCGGCATCCACGGCTCGCCGACCTGCACCATGATCTATGGCGACGGGAAGTTCGGCGAAGAGAAGGGGGCAATCGGCTGGCTGGTCGGCGAGGAGAACAAGGGCCTCGCCTGCATGTTCACGATGATGAACAATGCCCGCCTTGCCGTCGGCATGCAGGGCGTCGCGATCGCCGAGGCAGCGACGCAAAAGGCAGTCGCCTATGCGAGAGAGCGCACTCAAGGCAAGGCGCCATCCTGGACGGGCGGCGGCATGAGCCCGATCATCGACCATCCCGATGTTACCCGCACGCTCCTGACGATGAAGGCGTTGACGCAAGGCGCGCGCGCCATTTCCTATGCCTGCGCCCATGCCATCGACATGTCGCATCGCGCGGCGGATCGAAAGCAGCATTGGCAGGAGCGCGCAGCACTGCTGACGCCGATCGCCAAGTCCTTTTCCACCGATGTCGGCGTCGACGTCGCCTCATCAGGCATTCAGGTGCATGGCGGCATGGGCTTCATCGAGGAGACGGGAGCCGCGCGCTATCTGCGTGATGCGCGCATTGCGCCGATCTATGAGGGCACGAACGGCATCCAGGCGATCGATCTCGTCACCCGCAAATTGACGCTTTCGGACGGCGACCAGGTGCACGGTTTCATCGCCGAGCTGAAACAGATTGCCGACCAGGTCCGCCAATCCAACCTCGGCGGCTTCGGCGCGACGGCAAACCGTCTCGATGCCGCAATAACCGACCTCGGCGAGGCGACGGATTGGCTGCTGGCGCAGGTTCGCGATGGTAAGGTGGCAGAAGCGCTGGCCGGCGCGACACCGTATCAGCGGCTCTTTGGCCTTGTGCTGACCGGCTGCTATCTTGCCAAGGGCGGGCTCGCGCAGGCGCCGGACGGAGGTGCCGAAGGGCGCATCGCGCTCTGCCGCTTTGCCGCGGAGAATCTTCTTTCGGAAGTGACGGCGCTGAAGGACAGCGTCATCAACGGGGCCGCAAGCCTTGCGGCTGCCAAAATTGTTCTCGCCTGAGGAACCATCATGACAGAGCAGGTCATCGTCGAGCAGGATGCGGTCCACCCCGGCATCCAGATCATCCGTTTCAACAGGCCAGAAAAGAAGAATGCCATCACCCGCGCCATGTATCGGAAAATGGCGGAGGCGCTGATTGCCGCCAATGGCGATGCGGCGATCAAGGCGACGGCGTTTCTTGGCACCGAAGGTTGCTTTTCCGCGGGCAATGACCTCGGCGATTTCCTCGCTGCGGCGATGGGCGGTGCCATGCCTCGCGAGATCGTCGAATTCCTCTACGCCATGGTTCGCTCCGAAAAGCCGATCGTGTCAGGCGTCGACGGGCTGGCGATCGGGATCGGAACCACAATGCACATGCATTGCGATCTGACGATCGCCTCCGCGCGCAGCCAGTTCCGCACGCCGTTCGTCGACCTCGCCCTCGTTCCGGAAGCGGCGTCCAGCCTGCTTGCGCCACGCATCATGGGACAGCAGCGCGCCTTCGCGATGCTGGCTCTCGGTGAAGACTTCTCCGGCGAGGAAGCACGGGAGGCGGGACTTGTCTGGAAGGTCTGTGCGCCCGATGAGGTCGACGAGACGACACTCGCCACCGCTGCCAGGCTCGCCGCCAAGCCGCCGGAAGCGCTGAAGATTGCGCGCAACCTGATCCGGGGCGATCGGGAAGAAGTCATTGCGCGCATCGATGACGAGGCGCGTCACTTCTTCGACCGCCTGCACAGCGCCGAAGCAAGAGCCGCGTTCGAAGCCTTCATGCGGCGCTGACCGGGGAATATTCGAGTTTCGTGAGATTTTAAGCCAGTTTTAAATACCCCTCTAATATTAGGGGTATGACGGCGCGCTGATGGCGCAGTCGTCCGGGCGCATGAGGCGCTTTGTCCCGTTTTGCCCATAGCCTGCGCATCGAGTAGCCCGCGCTTCGTCAAGTACGGCGCGGACCACTCACGAAAGGAAAATCCTTGAAAAAGAAGACGAATTTGATGACGCGCATCCTCGTTGCCGCGTCTGCCGTTGTTCTTGTGGCCTTTGCCGCCTTTTCCTACTACATCAATTCCGTCGAACGGAGCACCGCGACTGCCGCGATCGAAGCCAACATCAGCTCGTCCGGCGAACAGGCTGCAAACAGCCTGGCCAACTGGATGAATGGTCGTGTGACGCTGACCGCCATGGTCGCGAACGCCATCGGCCGCGCCGCCGATCAGAAGGGCGTCGAAGCCGTGCTCCAGAACGATGTTCTGACCAGCCAGTTCGTCAGCACCTATTTTGGCGACGAGCAGGGCGTCTTCACCATGTGGCCGAAGCTGCCGATGCCGGACGGCTATGATCCGCGCAAGCGCCCCTGGTATCAGGATGCCTTCAAGGCCAACGCCAGCGTCATGACCGAGCCCTATGTCGATGCGTCGAGCGGCGATCTCATCATCAGCTCGGCCGTTCCCGTCAGCCACGGCGGCAAGCTGGCCGGCGTCGTCGGCAGCGACTTCTCGCTGAAGACCATGGTCGACATGATCAAGGAGATCGATCTCGGTGGCAAAGGCACGGCCTTCCTCGTCAACAAGAGCGGGCAGATCCTGATCCACCCGGATGCAAAGCTGGTGACAAAGACGCTTGCCGACGCTTTCCCGGCTGAGACACCGGCGATCAAGGCCGGGCTCGTTCCGACTGAGTTTGCCGGCAAGGATGTCCTCGTCAGCTTCATGCCGGTTGCAGGTTTGCCGTCGGTCGAATGGTACCTCGGCTTCGTTGTCGACAGCGACGCCGCCTTCGCTTCGCTGAACGAGTTCCGCATTGCCGCTACCGTTGCCACGATCCTCGCCGTCGGCCTGATGATCTGCGCCATGGCCTGGCTGCTGCATGGCCTGGTGATCCGTCCCGTCACCGATATGACCGCCGCGATGCAAAAGCTTGCCGCCGGCGATCTGTCGGTCGCCATCCCTGGCGAGCAGCGCCGCGACCAGATCGGCTCGATGGCCGAGGCAGTGGCCGTCTTCAAGAAGAACGCCGTTGATCGCGAACGCCTTGAGGGTGAAGCCGAAACCGGCCGTGCCCTCACCGAGCGTGAGCGTCATGAGCGCGAGCAGCAGAAGAACCGCGAGGCAACCGAAATCCGTCATGCCGTCGACGCGCTTGCCAGTGCCCTCGGCGCGCTGTCGGATGGCAACCTTGCGCATCGCATCGACGCGCCGTTTGCCCCGCATCTCGACCGCCTTCGCAATGACTTCAACAACGCCGTTACCAAGCTCCACGGTGCTCTGCATGCCGTGGGCAACAACGCGCACGCCATTGATGCCGGTGCGAGTGAAATCCGCACGGCCGCAGACGGCCTTGCCCGCCGCACCGAGCAGCAGGCAGCCTCGGTCGAGGAAACGGCTGCAGCGCTCGAGGAGATCACCACCACGGTCAAGGACACGGCGCGTCGCGCTGAGGAGGCCGGCAATCTCGTCTCGCGCACCCGCAACGGCGCCGAAGAGTCCGGCAACATCGTGCGCAAGGCGGTTTCGGCAATGACCGAGATCGAGCAGTCGTCGCAGAAGATCGCCAACATCATCGGGGTGATCGACGACATAGCCTTCCAGACCAACCTGCTGGCGCTGAATGCCGGCGTCGAGGCGGCGCGCGCCGGCGAAGCCGGCAAGGGCTTTGCTGTCGTCGCCCAGGAAGTGCGCGAACTGGCGCAGCGCTCGGCCCAGGCTGCGAAGGAAATCGAAAGCCTGATCACTGCGTCGAATAGTCAGGTTCGCTCGGGCGTCACGCTCGTCGGCGACACCGGCAAGGCGTTGGACGCGATTGTTGGTCAGGTCCAGGAAATCAGTCGTCATGTCGATGCGATCGTCACGGCGACCCGCGAACAGTCGACGGGGCTTGCCGAGATCAACACGGCCGTCAACACGATGGACCAGGGCACGCAGCAGAATGCCGCCATGGTCGAGGAGCAGACGGCAGCGAGCCATGGGCTGGCGCAGGAGGCGGCAAAGCTGATGCAGTTGCTGAGCCAGTTCAACCTGCAAGCAGCATCCCACGCTGCGGTCAGCCGTCGCGCGGCCTGATGTAATCCTGCGAAGACCGGACGCCCGCGCTCGTCGCGGGCGTACTCGTTGGAGGGCGCGACCTGCGGTGATCAAAAAATATTACTTTTAATCAAATCTTACGGATCTTGGGCTTTAGTGGCGTGCAATGCATGATGCAGGATGGACGTTGTCCGTACCGTTCTCCCCACACCATCAAAACGAGTGTCTGCTCAGGCGATCAACAAGAGATGGCTGAAGCACATCGTTCAGCCGCTCCGAGGCCGCTCTATGTCCAAATTGAAGATCAAGACGCTTCTTCCGCTTCTTTTTCTGTCCCTTGTCGTCATTGCCCTGGTGCAGGGTGCGATCGCGGCCTTCTCGTTGGCCAATCTGGAGGCCAACACGAGGCAGATCGGGGCGCAGAACATTCCGAACACTGAACGGCTCCATGCGATCGTCACGACGCTGAACGACGTTCGTCGCAGCTACGCCGACTACCTCCTTGCAACCGGCAAGACGGACTTCCGTAACGCGGAGACCACACTGAAGACCCGCCGCCAGCGCCTTGCCACTGCCATTGACGCCTTCGACAAGCAGCCGAAGAGCGATTATATGAGCCAGAATTTCGGCCGGCTGCAGAAGGCGCTCACCAATGACGCTGCGCTTGCCGACAAGATCATTGCGCTGGCGCTCGACAACAAGCGCAGCCAGGCCAACAGCCTCTATCGTGGCGAACTTTCCATGTCCGCCAACAACATTCAAACTCTCGTCGACGGAATGCTGGCAAAGGATCGGCAATCGACCGATGCCGCTCTTGCTGCCGCGGCCGGCAACTACAACGCTGGCATCCTGTCTATCGTCGGAGGCCTCGTCGTCGCGCTTGCCGTCGCCGTCGCTGCCGCTTTCCTCGCCTGGAAGCGCATTTCTCAACCCATCTCGACGATCGCGGCCCGCATGGCCCGTCTGGCGGACGGGGATCTCGACGCGGCCGTCCCCTATGCCGGGCGCAAGGATGAGATCGGCGACATGGCGGCTGCCGTTGCAGTTTTCCGCGACAATTCCTTCGCACGCCTCGATCTCGAACGGAGCGCCGAGCACACCCGCGAGCAGGCTCAACAGGAGCGTTCCCGTAACGAAGCCTCGAAGGCACGCGAAGCCGGCGAGATCCAACATGCCGTCGATGCGCTTGCCGAAGCGCTGGGCGCTCTCTCGGAAGGCGATCTCACGCGGACGATCGAGACGCCTTTTGCCGACCACCTCGACCGGCTGCGCAGTGATTTCAATTCCTCCGTGGCCAAGTTGCGGGCTGTTCTTCAGGAGGTCGGTGACAACGCTCATGCCATTGACGCGGGCGCCGGAGAAATCCGCACCGCCGCGGACGGGCTTGCCCGCCGCACTGAACAGCAGGCCGCCTCCATCGAAGAAACGGCAGCCGCGCTCGAAGAGATTACGACGACCGTCAAGGACACAGCGCGCCGTGCCGAGGAAGCCGGCACGCTGGTCACTCGAACCCGCAACGGCGCCGAAGAGTCCGGCAACATCGTCCGCAAGGCGGTTTCGGCGATGACCGAGATCGAACAGTCGTCGCAGAAGATCGCCAATATCATCAGTGTCATCGACGACATTGCCTTCCAGACCAACCTGCTGGCGCTGAATGCCGGCGTCGAAGCGGCACGCGCCGGCGAAGCCGGCAAGGGCTTTGCTGTCGTCGCCCAGGAAGTGCGCGAGCTGGCGCAGCGCTCGGCCCAGGCTGCGAAGGAAATCGAAAGCCTGATCACTGCGTCGAACTCACAGGTTCGCTCGGGCGTCACGCTCGTCGGCGACACCGGCACGGCGCTCGAGGCGATTGTTGGCCAGGTTCAGGAGATCAGCCGTCACGTTGACGCGATCGTCACGGCGACTCGCGAGCAATCGACGGGGCTTGCGGAGATCAACACGGCCGTCAACACCATGGACCAGGGCACGCAGCAGAACGCCGCCATGGTCGAGGAGCAGACGGCAGCGAGCCATGGGCTGGCGCAGGAAGCAGCAAAGCTGATGCAACTCCTTGCCCAGTTCAACCTGCAGGCAGCATCCCACGGCGCATCATCCTACAGCCGTTACGCCGCCTGATTGATTGATTGATACAGACAAAGTGGAACGCCCGCGCTCGTCGCGGGCGTTTTGTTTTTCGCGCTGCTACTTCTCCAGCGTCGCCACGACCTCGACGTGCGATGTCCACAGGAACTGGTCGATCGGCGTTACGCCGGTGATACGATAGCCGCCCTCGACGAGCAGAGCGAGATCCCGGGCGAGCGTCACGGGATTGCAGCTGACGGCGACGACTTTCTTGACATTCGAGCGCGCCAGTTCCTTGCACTGAAACTCGGCGCCGGCGCGCGGCGGATCGAAGACCACGGCGTCGTAGACCTTCAGCTCGGATGTCATCAGCGGCCGGCGGAAGAGGTCTCGCCTTTCGACGCTGACCGGCTTCAGACCCTGCGTGTTGCGAGCAGCGTGATCGAGCGCCGCCAGCGGCTTGTCCTCGCTCTCGACCGCATGGACCCGGCCGACGCGGGCAAGGCGAAGCGAGAAGGTGCCGGCGCCTGCGAAAAGATCGGCGATGCGTTTCGCCTTGCCGACATGCGCCAGAACCAATTCGGCCATGGCATCTTCCGCCGGCTTTGTCGCCTGCGTGAAGCTGCCGGGCGGCGGAACGACATTGACGCCGCCGAAATCGACGATCGGCTTCGATGGCTCGACGAGAATCTCGTCGTTGAGCGAGACGCGGGCGATGCCGCGAAGGGAAAGCACCGTCTCGATCGCCTTGCGCCGCTGCTGATCCGAGAGTTTCTTGATGCCATCGACCGCGAGATCGAGACCCGACAGGGTCTCCAACACGGTGATGCGGAACGCCTCGGCGCTATTGGCAAGCGCTGCACCAATCGCCTTGATCGCCGGCAGCCTGGCCATGATGCCCGCCGACGAGATGGGACATTCCTCGATGGCGACGATGTGGTGGCTTTCGGCCTGATTGAAGCCGATAAGCATGTCCTTCTCGGTCCGCCGCGCGGCGAAGACGACACGCCGCCGTTCGCCGGGATGAGCGGCGACGAGGTCGGCAACGTCAGCCGTCAGTCCCTTCGATTTCAGCGCATCGACGACAAGCTGACGCTTGAAGCCGCGGTAGGCAGCATCGTTCATGTGCTGGAGGCTGCAGCCGCCGCAGGTGCCGTTCAGTCCGTCCGGCCCGAAATGCCGGCAAGGAGGCGCCTGCCGATCCGCCGACGGTTCCGAGATCGACATCAGCGTGCCGTGGTTCTTGACGCGCGCGATGGCGACGGTTTCGCCGGGCAGGGTGAAGGGCACGTAGACCGGCCCGCCATCCGCGTGCACGATGCCATCGCCCTGGGCGCCCAGCTTTTCGATCGTAACAGTTTGCGTGCTCACGGTTTTGTCCCTGCGAGTAGAAATTCCTGATTACCGTCGCCGCCGGCAATGGGTGAGGGGATGAGGCCAAGGCTCTTCCAGCCCATATCCTCGACGAACCAGCGCTCGATTTCGGCCGCGACAGCTGGCGCCGAAGACGGATCCCTGAGAAGTCCGCCCTTGCCGATCGCCTCGCGCCCGGCCTCGAACTGCGGCTTGACGAGGAGAGCTGCCCAAGCGCCAGCTTCCGCGATCTCAAGGGCAGGGGCAAGCGCCAGCTTCAGCGAGATGAAGGAGACGTCCGACACGATAAAGGTGATCGGATGGCCGATATCCTCCGCCGTCAGGTTACGGGCGTTCAGGCCTTCGATGTTGGTCACGCGAGGATCGCTCGAGATCCGCGGATGCATCTGGCCGTGGCCGACGTCGATCGCGGTGACATGGGTTGCGCCTTGGGCCAGCAGCACTTCGGTGAAGCCGCCGGTCGATGCGCCGACATCGAGACAGCGATGCCCCGACGGGTCGAGCTTGAAGTGATCAAGCGCTGCGGCGAGCTTCAGCGCCGCGCGGGACACATAGTCCTGCGCCGGATCGTCGATTTCGATTGGGGCATCCTCGCCAAACAGCGCACCGGCCTTCGTCACGATCTTGCCGTCGACCTTCACGGTGCCGCGTTGCACCGCATCCCGCGCTCGGGAACGGCTGGCGAAAAGACCAAGGCTGACGAGCAACTGGTCGAGGCGTTGTGTGTTTTGATCGGACATCGGCTGTCCATGACCGGCAAAGCCGTTAGTTGCAAGCCTTTTGTTGGAGAGGCGTCGCTGGCAGTCGAATGGCAGCGGTTCATCGACACTTCCGTCGGCCTTTCGCCAAATAAAAAAGACGCCCCCGTTCTCCAGGGCCGTCTTCATCTAACGCGATGAGATTGAACTATCCGGCAGCGCCGACGCCAAATGCGGCAGGCCGGCCAAGCGCCTTGAACACGGTCGAAACGATGCCCGCGCGGTCGAGGCCGGCATGGGCGTTCATCACTTCCGGCTTTGCCTGTTCCACCCAGATATCGGGCATGACAAGCGAGCGGATCTTCAGGCCGTTGTCGAGCAGGCCGTCCATGGCCAGGAACTGCATGACCTGGCTGCCGAAGCCGCCGACCGCGCCTTCCTCGACGGTGATCAGGATTTCGTGGTGGCGCGCCAACTGGCGGATCAGGTCGTGATCCAGCGGCTTGGCGAAGCGCGCATCGGCAACCGTCGTCGAAAGCCCGGCTGCATCCAGGTCCTCGGCGGCAAGCAGACAGTCAGCAAGGCGAGTGCCGAAGGAGAGCAGCGCCACTTTCGCGCCTTCCTTGACGACGCGGCCCTTGCCGATCTGAAGAATTTCGCCACGGACGGGCATTTCTATGCCGACGCCTTCGCCGCGCGGATATCGGAAGGAGATCGGACCGGCATCATAGGCTGCCGCCGTTCGCACCATATGCTTTAGCTCAGCCTCATCGGCCGCCGCCATCACCACGAAGCCGGGGAGGGTGGCGAGGAACGTCGTATCGAACGAGCCTGCATGCGTCGGGCCGTCGGCGCCGACGAAACCGGCGCGATCGATCGGGAAGCGAACCGGCAGGCCCTGGATCGCAACGTCGTGCACAACCTGGTCGTAGGCGCGCTGCAGGAAGGTGGAGTAGAGCGCAGCAAACGGCTTGAAGCCCTCGGCGGCGAGGCCGGCGGCAAATGTCACCGCATGCTGCTCGGCAATCCCGACATCGAAACACCGCGACGGGAAGACGCTTGCGAGCTTGTCGAGGCCAGTCCCGTTCGGCATGGCGGCGGTAATGCCGACGATCTTATCGTCGTGCTCCGCTTCCTGCACCAGCGCTTCGGCGAATACGCTCGTGTAGCTCGGCGCATTCGGCTTCACCTTGGCCTGCGCCCCGGTGATGACGTCGAACTTGTTGACGCCGTGATACTTGTCGGCTGCCGCCTCGGCGGGCGCGTAGCCCTTGCCCTTCTGCGTCACCACATGGATCAGCACGGGGCCGTTGGCATTGTCGCGCACATTGCGCAGCACCGGCAGCAGGTGCTCGAACGAGTGACCGTCGATCGGGCCGATATGATAGAAACCCATCTCCTCGAACATCGTCCCGCCGGTCACATAGCCCCGGGCATGCTCCACGGCGCGGGTGATGGCGCGGTCGACATTCTTGCCGAGATAGGCCGTCAGCTTCTTGCCGAAATCGCGGAAACCCATGTAGGTGCGGCCGGAAGCAAGGCGCGCGAGATAGGCGCTCATCGCGCCTGTTGGAGGCGCAATCGACATGTCGTTGTCGTTGAGGATGACGATCAGGCGGGCATCGAGCGCACCGGCATTGTTCAGCGCTTCGTAGGCCATGCCGGCCGACAACGCGCCGTCGCCGATCACCGCGATCACCCGGCGGTCGGTCTTGTCGAGGTCCGAGGCGACCGCCATGCCGAGGCCGGCGGAGATGGAAGTGGAGGAGTGAGCCGCACCGAAGGGATCATACGCGCTTTCCGCGCGGCGCGTGAAACCGGAGAGGCCGCCTTCCTGGCGCAACGTCCGGATACGGTCACGGCGACCGGTGAGGATCTTGTGCGGATAGCACTGGTGCCCGACGTCGAAGATCAGCCGATCTTCAGGCGTGTTGAAGACGCTGTGGATCGCGATCGTCAGTTCCACCACGCCGAGTCCCGCGCCGAGATGACCGCCCGTGCGCGACACCGCATCGATCATTTCATCGCGAACCTCGCGCGCAAGCTGCGGCAGGTCGCGATCGTCAAGCTTTCGGAGGTCGGCTGGATAGGTAACCTTATCCAGCAGCGGCGTCTTCGGCGATTGTGTCACGGGCGGGCGCTCTTTCTTGTCTTTCTTGGGCAGGATGCCTTTAAGCCATAAATTGCTGTGAAAAAAGTCGATTTCAAGAATGGCTGAAACTCCTTTCTAAAGGAGATCAGCCTTCGGGCAAAGGTATGAATTCTTCTTCGTCCCCCGGAACGATGTCGAACTTGCCGGTCCGCCACTCTTCCTTGGCCTTTTCGATGCGCTCTTTCGAGGAGGAAACGAAGTTCCACCAGATGTACCGCTTCGAGTTCAGCGCCGCTCCGCCGAACAGCATCAAGTGACAACCCTCTCTACCGGCTTCCAGCGTGATGGCATCGCCGGGGCGGAAGACGAGCAGCTGATCGGCTGCAAACCGATCGCCCGATATCACGACTTCGCCTGACAGTACGTATGCCGCCCGCTCCTCGTGTCCCGCCGCGAAGGGAAACTTCACGCCCGGTTCCAGGCTGACATCGGCATAAAGCGTGTCGGAGAACGCCTTCACCGGCGAGGACATCCCCTCGAACGATCCGATGACGACACGCCCGCGCACGCCGCGTTCGTCGATCACGGGCATGTCGCTCTTTTCGGTATGCGCAAAGGAGGGATCAATCTCCTCCTTGTCATCGGGCAGTGCGAGCCAGGTCTGCAGGCCCGACATCAGCAGCGGATGACCACGCAAATTATCGGGCGTGCGCTCGGAGTGAACGATGCCGCGCCCTGCCGTCATCAGGTTGATGTCGCCGGGGCGAATGACCTTTTCGGTGCCGAGGCTGTCCAGATGCCGGATCTCGCCGTCGAAGAGATAGGTGACCGTCGAAAGTCCGATATGCGGATGTGGCCGCACGTCCAGCGCCTCGTTCGGCTTCAGGATCGCCGGCCCCATACGGTCGAAGAAGATGAACGGCCCGACCAGTCGCCGCTGCCGCGTTGGCAGCGCTCGCCGCACCTCGAAGCCGCCGATATCGCTGGTGCGCGGAATGATGAGGTTCTCGATCGCGTCGCAGGCGAAAGCATCGCCGGGCAGGGGATCTTTACCGGGGAAAAAGGACATCAAAGCGTCTCCGATGAGCGTTGTGCCTAGGCTAGACCGATTACCGATGGCGGACTAGGAAAACTTGATCGCCAGGAGGCGACGCTCTGTTCATCACGACGACGGTTTCGGCAAAGCTTTTGCTTATGCGCCGTCCAGCGGATCCACGCCCTGCGGCTTGCCTGATCGGTCGAGGCGGATCTTCTCGATGCGGTTTTCGGCGGCCGAAAGCAGCGTTTCGCAGTGCTTCTTCAGCGCTTCGCCGCGCTCGTAGATCTCGATGGATTCGTCCAGCGCCACGTCGCCGCGTTCCAGCCGGGCCACGATGCTTTCGAGCTCGGCAACCGCCTTCTCGAAGGAAAGACCGGAAACTTCCGGCTTGGCGCTGTCAGTCATACTCAACCCTTCATCATTCTAAGAATATGCAGGCCAGCCGACTCGGCGAGGCCTTCGAGATCATAGCCGCCTTCCAGCAGGCTGACGACCCGGTTTGCGGCACTTTTGTCGGCGACCTCGAGCAACCGCCCGGTCGCCCAGTCGAAATCCTCGCCGACGAGATTGATCTGCGCCAAGGGATCGCGGTGATGCGCATCGAAGCCGGCGGAGATGATGATCAGGTCCGGGCGGAAATCGAAAAGCGCCGGCAGCACCCGCGATTTGAACGCCTCGCGGAAGTGATCGCTGCCGACATTCGGAGACAGCGGCGCGTTGACGATGGTGCCGTGCTTGCCGCTTTCCTCCTTCGCGCCGGTGCCGGGGTAAAGCGGCATCTGGTGCGTCGAACAGAAGAGCACGGAGGGATCGTCCCAGAAGATGTCCTGCGTGCCGTTGCCGTGATGCACGTCCCAGTCGACGATCGCCACACGCTCCGCACCATGCGCTTTCTGGGCATGGCGGGCGGCGATCGCGGCATTGTTGAAGAAGCAGAAGCCCATTGCCGTTGATTTTTCGGCATGATGGCCCGGCGGGCGGGCCGCAACGAAGACGTTATCGGCCTTGCCGGTAAACACATCATCGACCGCGGCCATCGCGCCGCCGATCCCCGTCAGTGCCGCTTCGAAGCTCCTTCGGCTGGCGTAAGTATCGGCCTCGAGCTGATTGATCTCGCCATCCTCTTCGGGCACCTGGCGCAGCACCGACAGCAGGTGCTCTTCGGGATGGGCGAGCAGAACGGCTTCTTCGGCGGCCTGCGGTGCGCGTATGCGGTCAAGACCTGCGAAGTTCGGATGTTCCAGTGCCACATTGATCGCCCGCAGACGGTCGGACCGTTCGGGATGGCCGGCGGGCGTGACGTGTTCCAGGAAGATCGGGTGCTCGTAAAGGCGGGTGCTCATGGTGTCACTCTATCTTTCCGTCCCGTCATGATCCACAGCAGATGGGGCTCGGCGCGGCAATTTCAACAAGCGCGCGCCTTGGTCATGGGGCCAGTCCTGCGTTTACTTCGTCCGGCCCCGCGGCTAATCTCTGGGGAGGGGAAAATTGGCAGAAAGATCAATGAACGAGGTCACGCGTACCGTTGAGATGAATGTGCCGTTCCGCGACGTCGACATGAACGGCCAGGTCTTCCTGGGCTCCTACATTTCCTATGCCGAGTCGGTGCTGGCGACCTTCTGGTCGTCGAGGCCGCAACTGGCGAATGAGCCGCTTTATATCGCCAGCAAGGTGACCTGCATCCTCCATCGGCCGCTGCATTACGATGAGCGGGTCGTGTTCACGGCGTCGGTCGACAAGATCGGCATGCGTTCGGTCGGCTTCATCATTTCGGCCGATATCGGCGACGAGCGCTCCGCCGAGGTCGAAATTATCTGGCAGGCGCGCTCGCGCGACGATCGTTCGCCAGTCCCGCTTCCCGAAGACACGCGTGACTGGCTGTATGGTTTCGTCAATTAGCTGCGCACTGGCAGCAGGGGATAGCCGACCATGACGGCGCGGCCGACAAGTGCCGCGACGAAGGCCTTGACGACGTCGCCGGGGATAAACGCCATCGAGCCGAGGAAGGCCTTGGAGAGGCCAAGCTGAGCGGCGAACGCCAGATAGACGATGCCGCAGGCGTAGAGAACCACGATGCCGCCGATCATCGCGGCGAAGAAGAAGCCGACAGTCTGCACCAGCGCCGACTGTTCGGATTTGACCAGCCGCTCGCTGAGATAACCGGTGACGAAAGCTGCCAGCACCCAACCGATCAGGAAGCCGGTCGTCGGTGCGGCAAAGGCCGCAAGTCCGCCACGACCGCCGGAAAGCACAGGAAGGCCGATCGCGACAAGCACGAGAACGATCAGGACCGCGATCGTGCCGCGGCGTGCGCCGAGCACGACACCCGCCATCATCACGCCGAGCGACTGCGCCGTGATCGGCACCGGAATGAAGCCGAGCGTGATCGGCGGCAGAATGCCGAGCGCGACGATGATGGCCGCGAAGAGGGCGGAGAGAACGAGGTCGCGAGTGCTCATGCAGGGCTCCTGTTAGCGAGTTCTCAATTGACATGCCGCCGAACGCCGCGCGCGTCAATTGCCGCAGCAATGTTATCCGCATCCCTCAGCGTCAGAATGATCAACGGCACGAGCACGGTTGTCGGTCGCACCTTGAGGCCGCGCGCGGCGTGCGCCTCGCGGATGGCACGATAACGATCGAGAATCTCGGGAACGAAGCGGACGACGAGCCCGACAGCCAGCCCGACATCGTCGGCCCGAAGAAGTCCGAGCCGCTCCAGTGGCCTGGCCAGCAGGGTAATTTCGTCGATGAATTGCGCAATAGCAGTTGTTGCAGTCACGGCAGCGGCAAACAGCATCAACGCCGTCAGGCGCAGCAGGGCAACGATCGCGACATGCCAGGGATTGAAAGCCAGGCTGAACAAGGCAACGATGAGGATCGTCAGGAAGATCGGCTTCAGTCGCGCAAGCGCTGATCGTGCCGGAAGGCCGATGCTGAAGTAGCTCGCTGACGTCGCAAGCACTGCCAAGCCAAGCAGCATCAGGTTCGCCGTAAGGAAGAGCATGACGCCGAGGGCGGCAAGAACAAGCAGCTTGGCGCGGGCCGAAACCCGATGCATGCGGCTGTTGCCTTCGACGAAAAGCGACTTCATCGGCTTGCGATCTCCCTGTAGCGGCGGATCGCCTCTCCGGCGGGCGCATCGGCAATGAGATTGCCCTCATGGAAAACCAGTACGCGCTCGTAATCCGCGACCAATTCCAGATCGTGGCTGATGACGATCGCGCTCTCCGGAAGGCCCTCCACCAGCCTCTGTACGAGACCACGGTTCTTGAGGTCCAGCTGATTGGTCGGCTCGTCCAAAATAAGAATATCAGGCCCGGTAGCCAGCACAGAGCAAAGAGCGGCGAGTTGCAGCTCTCCGCCCGAAAGCTCGTGCGCCCGGCGGTCGGCTAGATGGGCGGCGCTGAAACGCTGCAGGACCGCCTCCACCTTCGCCGCAATTTCCGCCGGCTTGTAGCCGCGGCTCTTCAGACCGAAGGCGATGTCGTCGCGCACGACCGGCAGGATGATCTGGTTTTGCGGCGACTGGAAGATGAAACCGACATCGGTGAGAATGGCCTTCGCGTCGGCCGTATCTAGGCCGTTGACGATCACCCGCCCGATGCTCGGCTTGGTCAGGCCGTTGATGAGGCGCGCAAAGGTCGTCTTGCCCGAGCCGTTGAGGCCGATGATGCCGATGCGCTTTTCTGTGAGCTGCAGCGTCACCGGCGCCAGCGCGACGCGCGCACCATAGCTGACCCCTGCGCCTTCGAAACGGATATCCACCTGGTCCCTCGTGAATTGAGAGGCCGTTCTATAACGAATTTCGCAGTTTGAAAGCGCAAAATCTCGCAATGAATACCGGCTGTTCCTACCTGATGATGGTCCTAACTTATCGGGTGGCTAGGAACATTTTCCGTTCTATGATGCGCACATGACGAATCTCATTTCGAATTCCGATGCCCGTCGCATATTCCTCGCCAAGCAGGGGCTGAGCGCGCCGCCGAGCAAGGCGCTGACGAAGGCCGGCCTGCTGGAGCTCATCCACGAAATCGGTTTCGTGCAGGTGGACAGCATCCAGACCGTGGAGCGAGCGCACCACCAGATCCTGTTTTCCCGCAACCAGACCTACAAGCGCGAGCACTTGAAGGCGCTTCTGGAGAAGGAAGGCTCGCTCTTCGAGCACTGGACGCATGATGCGTCGATCCTGCCCAGCGCCTTCTTCCGATACTGGAAACACAAGTTCCGCCACGAGGAAGAGGTGATCGGCGAGCGCTGGCGAAAATGGCAGGGGGAGGGGTTCGAACACGCCTTCGACGAGACATTTGAACGCGTCACGCGCGACGGCGCGATCATGGCGCGCGAGATCAAGGCGGACGGGCACGTTTCCGGCGGCTGGTGGAACTGGCACCCCAACAAGACGGCGCTCGAATATTTCTGGCGCACCGGCAAGTTCGCCATAGCAGGACGCTCGAACTTCCAGAAGATCTATGATCTCGTCGAACGCGTCATTCCCGCAGAGTTTCACGAGCCGGAGGTCAGCTACGAGGAGTTTGTCGACTGGGCCTGCCGCAGCGCGCTGACCCGGCTGGGCTTTGCCACGCATGGCGAAATCGCCGCCTTCTGGGATCTGTTGTCGCCCGATGAAGCGAAAGCATGGGTCAACGCGCATCGCGACGAGTTGACCGAGGTTCTGATCGAGCCGGCACTCGGCGGTAAGCCGCGCCCCTCCTGGGCCGTCCCCGACCTGCTTACGAGCATGCAGAACTATCCCGGCGCACCACCACGCGTGCGCGTGCTCAGTCCCTTCGATCCGATGATCCGCGACCGCAATCGCACCGAACGTCTGTTCGGCTTCTTCTATCGCATCGAGGTTTTCGTGCCCGAGCCGAAGCGGGAATACGGATACTATGTCTTCCCGCTGCTTGAAGGCGACAAGCTGATCGGCCGCATCGACATGAAGGCCGATCGCAAAGGCGGAAGCCTCGACGTCAAGCGTCTGTGGCTGGAACCGGGCGTACGCCCGTCGGCCGGGCGGATCGAAAAGCTTCT
This sequence comes from Hyphomicrobiales bacterium, assembly GCA_900466985.1. Lineage (GTDB taxonomy): Bacteria > Pseudomonadota > Alphaproteobacteria > Rhizobiales > Rhizobiaceae > Rhizobium. The sequence goes on along the minus strand of UBOA01000005.1, from coordinate 59,379 downwards.
CGCCGAACTTGACCGACTGGCCAAATTCACCGGCGTTGAGCAGGTCGTCCTAATCGATGGTTGGCAAGGCTGAGCGGCGCTCGTCGATACCAGGTATTTTAGGAAATTGCGTCGTAATTACAAAGAATTAATGTTGATGCGCGCTTTACCATGCTTGTCTTGAACTCTTTAAGAGCCGCCTGCGTAGGATGGCTGCATGAAAACACGAGCCATCAAATTCGCCGCATTGGCGGCACTGAACAGCCTTCGCCGTGAAATGAGGGCCTTGCTGCGCAAGCGGCGCGATGCGCGCGCCGCCACGATCGTCACACGGGCCGGACGGCAGGCGAAGATGGAGCCGTTGGCAGTGAAGTCAACGCTGATCGATGCGGTCTATTTCAGCCAGGAGGATGGCCGGCTTCGCGTCTGCCTGAGCAACGGCGAAGAGCGGCAGTTCGAGGGCGTGGCGGAAACCGAGGTGATCGCCATGGTCACCGCCCAATCGCCGGGAAAATATTATATCGAGAACGTCAGCGGCCGCTTCAAGCGCATCGCCGCCTAAGCGTGAAGCAGGTGGTCGCCAGGAGGAGCCTCGACGTCAAGCGTCTATGGCTGGAGCCGGGCGTGCGCCCCTCGACCGGTCGCCTGGACCGGCTCGACGCCGAGTTGCAACGCATCGCGCGCTTCTCCGGCGTCGAGAAAGTCGCCTATCTCGACGGATGGCGGGCTTAGTAGATCTCGGTCTTCGAAATCTTGATGCCGAAGCCTTCTAGACCGACATAGTGCCGCTCGCGGCTCGTCAGGAGCCGGATCGACGATACGCCGAGGTCCTTGAGGATCTGTGCGCCGAGACCGATTTCCAGCCATTCGCTGTCACGGACCTGCGCCTCGACATGGGCCTCACGCCCCTGGCTGCGTGCCTTGCGGCCGCTGTCCGAATGACCGACGCCGACGGATCCTTCGCGCAGGTAGACGATGATCCCGCGGCCTTCCTCGGCAATCTTCTTCATGTAGTGATCGACGGGACGGCGCTTGCCGAAAAGATCCTCGGCGACATTTTCAGGGTGCAGGCGCACAGGAATGTCGATGCCGTCGCGGATGTCGCCGAAAACGACGGCGAGGTGCTGCATCGTATCCCAGGGCAGCGAATAGGTATGCGCCTTGGCCTTGCCGAAGGGTGTTTCGATGTCGAAGCTCTGGCCGAGTTCGATCAGCGTTTCCTTACGCTGGCGATAGGCGATCAGATCGGCAACCGACACCAGCTTCAGGCTGTGCGTTTCAGCGAATTCGACGACCTGCTGCCCGCGCGTGACGGTCCCGTCATCGTTGACGAGTTCGCAGATCACGCCGATCGGCGGAAGGCCGGCGAGCTTGCAGAGATCGACAGCAGCTTCCGTGTGGCCCGAGCGCATGAGCACTCCGCCCTCCCGCGCAACGAGCGGGAAGATGTGGCCGGGACGCACGAAATCAGCGGCGCCGACATTGGGATTGGCGAGGTTGCGAACGGTCAGCGTCCGGTCATCGGCGGAAATACCCGTCGTCGTGCCGTGCTTGAAGTCGACCGAGACGGTGAAGGCCGTCGTGTGCGCTGAGTCGTTTTCGGCAACCATCGCATTCAGGTTGAGCCGGCGGGCTTCCTCCTTCGGCATCGGTGTGCAGACGATGCCGGACGTGTGACGGACGATGAACGCCATCTTCTCCGCGGTACAGTGAACAGCCGCGACGATCAGGTCGCCTTCGTTCTCGCGGTCGTTGTCATCCATCACCACGACGATTTCGCCGGCCTCGAAGGCCCGGATCGCATCGACGACGCGCTTCTGATCGTAAGGCATATCTGTATTTCCTATTTCAGCCGGCCGGTCTGGCCGCGGTCACGGAGGTAATGGTCGGCGATGGCGCAGGCGACCATCGCCTCGCCGATCGGCACGGCACGGATGCCGACGCATGGGTCATGCCGTCCCTTGGTGCGGATATCGACATTGTTGCCGTCGGCATCGATCGACCGGCGCTCGGTCAGGATCGACGAGGTCGGCTTGATGGCGAAGCGCGCGATAACCGGCTGGCCGGTCGAGATGCCGCCAAGGATGCCGCCGGCCTTGTTCGACAGGAACAAGGGCTTGCCGTCATTGCCCATGCGCATCTCGTCGGCGTTTTCCTCGCCGGTGATCTCGGCGGCTTCGAAGCCGTTACCGATCTCGACGCCCTTGACGGCATTGATCGACATCAGCAACGAGGCGATGTCCTGGTCGAGCTTGCCATAGATCGGCGCGCCGAGACCTGCCGGCACGCCTTCAGCCACGACTTCGACGACGGCGCCGATCGAGGAGCCGTTCTTGCGGATACCGTCGAGATATTCTTCCCAGACGGGAACGATCGCGGCATCAGGCGCGAAGAACGGATTCTGGTCGACCTGGTCCCAATCCCAGTTCTGGCGGTTGATCTTGTGCTTGCCGATCTGCACCAACGCGCCGCGCACCTTGACCTCAGGCACAACGAGACGGGCGATGCCGCCAGCCGCCACGCGCGCCGCCGTTTCGCGGGCTGAGGAGCGGCCACCGCCGCGATAGTCGCGGATGCCATATTTCACATCGTAGGTGTAGTCGGCATGGCCTGGCCGATATTGCCGTGCGATCTCGCCGTAATCCTTGGAGCGCTGGTCGGTGTTCTCGATCATCATCGAGATCGGCGTGCCGGTCGAAATCATCGTCTCGCCGTCGGCATCCAGCATCACCCCGGAGAGCACCTTGACCAGATCGGCCTCGCGACGCTGCGTTACAAAGCGCGACTGGCCGGGCTTTCGCTTGTCGAGCCAGACCTGAATATCCTCGAGCTTGAAGCGCAAGCCCGGAGGGCAGCCGTCGACGACGCAGCCGAGCGCCGGCCCGTGGCTCTCACCCCAGGTGGTTACGCGGAAGAGATGACCGAATGTATTGTGCGACATGTGTCCCGACCGGATCACGCCAGCCGGTCGTCACCGGCGGCGTCCTTCATCTGAAAATGCGCGACACTCATAGGCCAAAAAAACGCAGCGGCAAAAGCCTTTCTTTGCTCGAAATGGCCAGCGAAAGGAAATGGTGTTTCCGTGGATTGTAAACGATGGCCTCAGGAGGCGACGCGCCAGGAGCTTTCGATCGCCACTTGCGTGAAATCCTCGAAGGATAGCGGGCGGGAGAACGCGTAGCCCTGCAGAAGGTCGCAGCCGAGTTCGTCGAGGAGGGCGGCATGCGCTGCCGTTTCGACACCTTCTGCCACCGTTTCGACGCCGAGCGAGCGGGCGATGTCGATGATCGAGCTGACCAGCGCGCGCTCCTGCGGCGAATTCATGATCGGCTGGACCAGCTGCCGGTCGATCTTCAGCCGCTTCGGCTTCAGCTTGAGGAGGCTGACGATCGACGTATGACCCGTTCCGAAATCGTCGATCTCGATATCGATCCCGAGCGCCTTGATCCGCTCGAGGTTATGGGCGGCCACATCCTCGCTTTCGTCGAGGAAGATCGACTCGACCAGTTCAAAGGAGAGTTCGCCGGGGCGGATCTGCAGGCCGCTCAGCGATTGCGCGAGCATTTCGTCATGCAGCCGCCGTGCCGAAACGTTCACCGAAATCTTCGGAATGGTGACGCCCCGTGCTGCCCAGCGCATCTTGTCCCTCAGAGCAGTGTCGAGCACGATACGGTCGAGCGTTTGGACAACGTTGATCTCGTCGGCGATCTTCAGGAACTTGTCCGGCGTCAACAGCCCGCGAGACGGATGCTGCCAGCGAACCAGAGCTTCGACGCCGGTGAGCTGCATGGTACGCGCGGAAAATTGCGGCTGGTACCAGGCTGTGAACTCGCCGTTCTCGATGCCGGCAAGGATCTCGTCGGCCAGGCGCTTGTTGTTGATGATGTCGGCCTGGAGATTGTGATTGAAGAACTCGTAGCGGTTCCGGCCCTGGCTCTTGGCGCGGTAAAGGGCGATGTCGGCATTGATCAGCACCTTGCGCGCATCGACGTGCACGCCATTGGCGAGCGCGATGCCGATGGAAACGCCGCAGCGGCAGGCGAACCCCTCGAAGTCGATCGGCTGGCGCATCTGCTCGATGATCCGGCCTGCAAGGGCAGACATATCCGTATCGCTGGCGTTGTGCGCCAGGATCACGAACTCATCGCCGCCGATGCGCGCCACGAGGTCGTCTTGGCGCAGGTTCCTCGACAGTACCCGCGATGCATGGATCAGCATTGCGTCGCCTGCGGCATGGCCAAGCGTGTCGTTGATCTCCTTGAACCTGTCGAGGTCGATGTGGAGGATGGCGAATTTCTGCCGCTCGCTCCGCCCGTCGAGGGTCAGCCTTTCAAGCGCGATGTCAAGTTTGCGGCGGTTGGCAAGCGCCGTCAGCGGGTCGTGCAGCGAATTGTGCTCGATGCGGTTCTTGGCGATCTCGAGTTCGATGTTCTTGGCGATCGCCTCGTCCTTGGCGGCCTTGAGCTGTACCGTCATCAGCGCATCCTCGGTGATGTCGAAGGCAACGCCGATAATCTTCAGTTTGCCGCCTGAGGTCTGATGCACCTTGCCAGTGGAGCGGACGTAGCGCATCGAGCCGTCCTCGACGGGAACCCGACAGATCAGGGTATGAGTGTCACCAAGTTGCTTGAAATGACGTGCGCTTTCGAGAGCCAGCGCCTGGTCCTCCGGCAGAATGCAGGAAAGCCAGACCGGTTCGGTCATGAAGCCGATCCTTGGCTTCAGTCCATAGAGCTCGTGCATCCGGTCGTCCCAGATCGAGCCTTCATCACCGAGCGTCGCCTCCCATATCCCGCACTGATAGGTGTCGAGGGCCAGGTCCAGCTTACCTGAGAGTTCGGCGAGTTCGGCCTCGCGCCGCGACAGTTCGTCCAGCGCCATCTCCAGTTCGGCATTCTTGACGTCGCTGACATCTTTTGCTTTGCGCAGGGTTTCGGCCGCTTCAGCGTCGGTAGTGACGTCCCAGACGATGCCGACGGTTTTGTCGTCGCCGGCCGCGTCGGTGTAGAAGGAACCGATCGACCTCAGGTGTCGGACGCTGCCGTCCTCGGCTATGACGCGGTACTGTGTCTCGTAGGCCGAACCGGCGACGTGGTAGTTGAAGAAATGGACCTCCGCGAGGTGCCGGTCTTCGGCAACGATCGCAGCAAGCCAGTCTTCCAGCGAGTGACTGCCATCTTCTGCCGGCTTCCCATGGAGCGCTGCTGCCCGGGCATCCCAGAAGAGCGTTTCGCCGTGGTCATGCAGCTCCCAGATGCCGATGTTCGACGACTCCAATGCCAGATCGAGGCGTTGCGACAGTTTCAGCAGCGTCGCCTCGCGCACCTTGAGCTGCGCGATATTGCGATTGCGCTCGCCGAGCAGCAAGGTCGCGAAGAAGACCGGGACGATGGTGATGCAGCCGGCGGCAGCGATAATCAGCCGAAGCGTCGACTGGTTTTCCGGAATCGCGTTCCAGCCGGTCTTCGGAGCCGCGGCAATTTCCCAGCGCCCGCCGGCAAAGGCGATCTTTCGCGTCATCGGCTGCTTGCCACGCAAATCCGGCGAGCCGAAGAAGGGTGGGGCCGAGTCCGCAAGAGCGAGGTCGCGAACCGCTATCGAGAGATGATCGAGGTGCGGATATTTCTCCTGATTTTCACTGTTGTGCGCGGGCTTCAATCCGGTGTTCTGATAGAACATGTTCGCGTCGATCATAACCTCGACTGCGCCCCAGATACGGCGTTGCCCATTTTCCTTCACGAAGACGGGAAAGAAGATTCCGAAAGCTTCCTTGCCGTCGCTGGCGGCGATAGGTCCATAGAAACGTGCCTGCTCGGCGCTGGCGCGCGTTACCGCTTGACGGGCGAGGAGGACCTCGCGGACATCCTTGCCGATGCGATCTTTGCCCGCTTGCGAGGGAAAGACATTGCCGACGGTAAAATTCGGCGCGATGGCGACATCCAGGAAGTGGGGGTTCTGGATGAGCAGCCAGTTGATCTGCCGCTCCATCTCCTCGGCATTTACGCTGGAATTGACCGCGACCATGTTGGCCAAGTCGCGTACGACGGTGATGTCCATGTTGGTCTGCGCGCTGATGCGTGCACGAATCAGACTCACCTCGTTTTCCGTCCGGATCGTCAGTTCGCGCAGGTGAGCGGCAGTATTGGCGCGGTCGAGCCCAAAGCCGACGATGACGACGACAATAGCAACGAGGCCGGAGACTAGGAGGGCAAGGCGTGTATTCCTGAAGACGCGCCGCAACGTGTTGCTGTCTTTGTGGCGGAATAGCAAAACCCAGTCTCCCATGTTCGAGGGAGACTTTAGATAGGGGCGGTTAATTTACGATTTCCCGGAAATCCTCTTTGCCAGAAAGGCGGACATACGGGGAAAATAATTAACGAATGCATGCGGTTATTTTTAAAGTACTATTCACCAATTGGACGCGGAAGATCATTCTTCCGGGCAAATTTCGCCATATTCGGGGGGTTATCTGTGCGCAGTTGGGTTATCGAGTCGCGTTTTCGAGGGAAGTCCGCCATGCGCTTCGTAGTAGCTACGCTTTTGGCCACAGCGAGTTTCTTGTCGCCGATCGGCGGATTTGCTGAAAGCGCGGACGTCGAGGCGACGATCAAGAAGGTCGACATGACCAATCTCAGCCTTACGCTGGACGACGGAAAAACCTACCAGGCTCCGGAAGAGTTCAATTTCGAAGGGCTGAAGGCGGGCGTGAAGGTTATCGTCTTCTATACCGAGGTCGACGGCAAGCGCGTCATCAACGATCTCGATGTCGTCCAATAATTGACTTAACCCTGAAACGTTTTAGATCCAGCTGATCAATCCGTTGTCGCGATCGATCTTCAGGATGCGATCCTGCGGAATCTCACCTTCGGCGGCCTCATCCTTGGGCAATGCGGCAATCGTCCGGAAGAAACTGCGTATGACTCCGCCATGGGTCACGCAAACCGTTGGCTTGTCGACCGAATTCAACCAGGACGCCACGCGCCAGGACATGATTTCGTAGCTCTCCGCGTCGTCTCCCGGCGGAATGAAATCCCATTTGTTGAGATTGCGCTCGGTGACGCGGTCCCGGGCCGTTGCCTTCAATTCCTTGATCGTGAAACCTTCCCAATCGCCGAAGGAAACCTCGACCAGGCGCTCGTCGGTTCGGTAGTCCTTCGACGGAAGACCCATCGCCTCGCGCATGATCTCCATCGTGGCGCGGGTTCGCGCGAGCGGGCTCGCGACGAAGTCAAAGGGGATTGCCTCGACTTTCAGGATTTCTGCGAGGTCGATACCGTTCTGCCACGCCTGCGCTCTGCCGATGGCATTGAGCGGGATGTCCTTCTGCCCTTGCAGGCGGCGTTCGGCGTTCCAGTCTGTCTGGCCGTGTCTGACGACGTAGATAAGCAATGATCGGCTCCGTTTACGGCACGCAACCCCTCAATCGCTGTCGCGAAGAAGGGGTCGCGAGCACGACGCAGCAAAGGAGTGCGATCAGTCCTTTATGACGGAAATGTCGGGTGCGTCTACCGCCTTCATGCCGATGACATGATAGCCGCTGTCGGCATGGTGGACTTCGCCGGTGACCGAGCGAGAAAGATCCGAAAGCAGGTACAGGCCGACATCGCCTACCTCTTCGATCGTCACGGTCCGACGCAGCGGCGCATTGTATTCGTTCCACTTGAGAATGTAGCGGAAGTCGCCGATGCCTGAAGCCGCAAGCGTCTTGATCGGGCCGGCGGAGACGGCGTTGACGCGAATGTTCTTGGGTCCGAGGTCAACCGCCAGGTACTTTACGCTGGCTTCGAGCGCCGCCTTGGCAACGCCCATGACGTTGTAGTTCGGCATGACCTTCTCGGCGCCGTAATAGGTCAGAGTCAGCATGGAGCCGCCATCCGTCATCAGCTTCTCGGCGCGACGCGCGACCGAGGTGAAGGAATAGACGGAGATCTGCATGGTCTTGGCGAAGTTGTCGGCCGAGGTATCGACATAGCGGCCGGTCAACTCGTCCTTGTCCGAAAAGCCGATCGCGTGAACGATGAAGTCGATCTTGCCCCACAGCTTTTCGACGTGGTCGAAGACGGCATCGATGGTCGACTCGTCGCTGACATCGCAATGTCCGGCAAGAACGCCGTTTACCTCTGCAACCAGGGGCTCAACGCGCTTCTTCAGTGCATCGCCCTGGTAGGTAAATGCGATTTCGCCGCCCTGTGCATGAATAGCCTTGGCAATACCCCACGCAATCGAACGATTGTTGGCAACGCCCATGATGACGCCGCGCTTGCCTGACATGAGGCCTGTTGCCTGAGCCATATTTTGCCCCCTAAGGAATTCTGATTGGTCCTGCCTATGGCATAGGCTGCTAATCGGTTCAAGATTAGTAGCAATCATCAACTGTTAGGGATCGTAACAAAGGGTGCGCTTGTCACCAAAATTTCACAGAAACAGCCCGTTCTTCATGCTTCGCATCAGATCGGTGACTTTGTCGTCAGGTTTTTCCCACAACATAATGCGCAGCTCGACGATGAGATCTCCCTTGCCGCCATCTGCGTTCGTAAGTCCCTGACCGGAAATCCGGATCGTCTTGTCGGAGCCCGACCAGGCGGGAACCGTGACGTTGATCGGCCCGCGAGGGCCCTCGATGCGCGCATCGGTTCCGAGCACGGCATTTTCGATCGTCACCGGCAGCACGGTGTGGAGGTCGAAGCCGCTGACGGTGAATCGCTCATCGGGCGCAATGTGGATATTGATGACTGCGTCGCCCCGCTGCATGCCGGTCAGCTTGTGGCCTTGGCCCTTGAGACGTACCTGGTGGCCTTCCGTCGTACCGGCGGCCAGCGCAAATCCGGCTTCCCGGCCTTCGCCGAGATCGACCGTCAGCCAGCTGCCCTTGATGAGATCGTCGATGCTCACGGTCTTCGTTGCGAACTGGTCGGGCACTTTTTCCGGTGCCTGCTGCGTCCCGCTGCCGGTGAAGCGACGCACCAGCGAAGTCAGCAAGCTGAGCGGCTGCATGATCGCAGAAGCCTGAGCGGCCGCGTCCTCGGCAGCCTGCTGCTCAGCCTCGGCCTTGCCGGCCTCCGGCTGTTTGTCTGCGATCGCGGCCTCCGGTTCCGGCCGCCTCGCGGCGCCAGGGTTAAAGCCTTGAGCGCGACCACCACCGGCTGCGGCGCGTGCCTGCGTGCCGAAAATGCGTTCGATCATTTCTTCTGCCGGTTCGGCAGCACCCGTCTTCTGCTGGTTGGCGGCATCGGCCGCGGCCTTCTGGGCGGCGGCGCGCGCGAGTTCTTCCATCACGCGCTCGGCATTGGCCTGCGCTGCCTTGGCACGCGCGGCAGCTTCGCGAGCCGCCTGGCGCTGTTGCATGATCGTGTTCTCATTGGCTTTGGCCTCCGCCATGCGCGCGGCATTGTCGAAGAGGCTCCGCTTCTTCGGATCCTTCAACGTCTCATAGGCGCGGCCGATCTCGGCAAAGCGAGCGCTCGCCGTCGGATCACCCTGATTGTGGTCTGGGTGAACTGCCTTGGCCATGTGGCGCCAGGCTGCCTTGATCTCGTCCTGCCCCGCGTCCCGCTTGACGCCCAAAATCTTATAAGGATCGCGCATGTCCCCAAACCGCCGGTGTTCCGATGCGGTGTGCCTGTCCCTTGCCCTAGCACCCCGAAGCCTCTGACTTGGCGCCCGGCCTCATTCCCCCAGGGAAGCAGCCGTGCGCACCTGAGGCGGATTGTGAGTAGAAGTTGCTAATCAGTTCTTAGTCCGCGTGTCGGACAACTCGCTTTTGCGCCGAATGGTTAGCCTTTTGCTAAACATCGTGGGAGGACGAAACGCGTGTTAAGCCCGCGCTGCGCTCAGCTTTCCGGCTGGAAACTCATCAGTTGCCAGTTGCCGCCGCCGACCAGGCAGGTCTTGCCGTAAAATTTTGCGATGCCGACATAGGAGTGCCGCGTGGTGCGGAACTGGCGGCAAACCTGGCCGGAATCCGTGTTCTCGACGATCGTGTCGATGACGCCGGCGCTGCCGGTCGAGGCATTCGCCCAGGGGAGGGGGCGTCCCTCCAACCTTTGGATATCGGCCGAGGTCACGGCGTTGCCGACGGTCATTTCGTCGGAAATCGAGTCGCTCGTCGGCGCTGGCTGTGGCACGGTGCCGGTCGCAACCGACCGATCGACCTTCGAGCTGCTGAAGAGGTCCAATCCGCTGGAGACGCAGCCGGAGAGGGAGAGCACCGCCGTACCGACAACGCAGAAGGCCGCGCTGCGACGCAGCAGACCCTTTGTATGACGATCTGACTTTGCTATGACTTCCACCCTGCGTCCTGTCCAGTAGCTAAAAGCTGGGCAAACTTCGAATAAACCCGGGGCATTTGAGCTAATATGTCGGCAAATGAGTTAACAAGCGGTGACTTCACCGAGCGAAACGAACCGTTCGATCTTTTCGCCGAGTGGCTGAAAGAGGCAGAGGCGTCCGAGATCAATGACCCGAATGCGGTAGCGCTTGCGACGGTCGACGAGGACGGCCTTCCCAATGTCCGCATGGTTCTCCTTAAGGGATTCGATCACGACGGTTTTGTCTTCTATACGAATTTCGAGAGCCAGAAAGGCCAGGAAATTCTCGGACAGAAGAAGGCGGCCATGTGTTTCCACTGGAAAACGCTGCGCCGCCAGGTTCGGCTGCGCGGACCTGTGGAAGTTGTGACGGACGAAGAAGCAGACGCTTACTTCAAGACGCGCGCCCGCGGCAGCCGGATCGGCGCCTGGGCGTCGAAGCAGTCGCGGCCGCTGGAGAGCCGGTTCGCGCTTGAGAAAGCTGTTGCCGAATATACCGCCCGCTACGCGATCGGCGAGATCCCGCGCCCTGCGCATTGGTCGGGCTTCCGGATCCGGCCGGTGTCGATCGAGTTCTGGAAGGACCAGAAGTTCCGCCTGCATGACCGCATCGAGTTTCGCCGGGCTTCGCCGGAAGGCGATTGGACGAAGGTTCGCATGTATCCGTGACGCGCTCAGCTCCTGTTTGGCGCAAACCGGAAGGGAATACCGGAGGCAAGGCCGGACACGTACCGCACCTTCTGATAGAGACCGTTGATCGAGAGCCGCGGCAGATAGGTCATGCTGTTGAGCGAGCGCTTCGTGACGACACCCGCCTGTGTCGTCACCGCGAGGTCGAAACCGACTTCGCGCGCGATCTGTGCCTGTCTCTGGGTTACCGCCTCGCGCGTGCCATAAGGGTAGGCGAAGGAGCCCGGCCGGTGTCCGGTGATCGCCGCAACGTAGTCGCGGGACACTTCCATCTCGTCGCGAACCGCCTGGTCAGAGAGGCGTGAGATCGCCCTGTGGCTGACTGTATGCGCGCCGAGTGAGGCGAGGGGGCTCGCCTCAAGCAGATTGAATTCTGCCGGTGTCATGACGAGATCGTCGACGATTTCGTCCGGATCGATCTCGTGCTTTCGCGCCATCAGGTCGATGGCCGCGACGGCGGCGCGTTCGTCATGTCGATGAAGATGGTTGGCGATGCGCGCGAAAGCGCGGCCTTTTGCTTCGGTCGTCGTGATGTCAAGCATCTCGTGGCCACTACCGAAATCGAAACCGAGCCTCTCCTCTTTCCGCAGAAGCGCTGCCAGCGTCTCCCACCAGATCGTATGCGTGCGTTCCGCAAGGCCCTTGGCGACGAATACCGTGAAAGGCGCCTCGTATTTTTCGAAGATCGGCAGAGCGTAGACGAGATTGTTGCGGTAGCCGTCATCGAGCGTGAAGGCGGCAAAGGGCTGGCTGGACCCGGTTTGCGAAAGCAGCGCTGGAATCTCGTGAAGCGCCACGAAACGATAGCCGTCGCTCTTCAGGCGATCGAGAACGAGATCGAGGAACTCAGGCGTGATTTCCAAATGCGCGTTCGGCGCGAAAGCGGTTTCCTCGTGTGGACGGACATGATGGAGCGTGAAGATGGCCCCAAGTCCGCGCGCGCCGCGCATCACGCCTGTTGCGCGCAGGAGGTTGGCCGTCTCGAGACCGCCTGCAATCGCAATCTGCTTTGCAAGCCCCTTGATGCTCGCCGCCATCTCAACTGCCCGCTGGTTTCTGGAGCCGCGAAACTAGCAAGCCTGCGGTTAAGTCTTGCTGAATGAAGATTTTTGAGTGTCCTCTTTACGGGATTTTCACTATGAAAGGTAAAACTTGACAAAAATGGTACCGGCTGCCGCAAAGTCGCGCCATATCGGCGACTGCTGTAGTGGAACGGGACAAATCCGAATGGCGCCGGCTATTCGTTCATTGAGGGGAAATTTCATGAAGAAGCTGTTGGCCGCGATTATGACAGCGACGCTCGTCGTTGCGGCGCCGTTGACCGCGATGGCAGGCAGCGCCTCCCTGATCCTGGATGCCCGGACTGGCAAGGTGCTCAGTGCCGAGAATGCCGACGTACTGAATCATCCCGCGTCGCTGACGAAGATGATGACCATCTATATGGCCTTCGAGGCGATCAAGCGCGGCAAGATCAGCTGGAACACTCCGCTTGTCATGTCGAGATACTCCGCCTCGCGGCCGCCGACAAAGCTCGGTGTTCGGCCCGGCGATTCCATTACCGTCCAAGAAGCAATCCTTGGCATGATCACCAAGTCTGCCAACGATGCTGCCGCGGCCATGGCCGAGAAGCTTGGCGGTTCCGAAAGCAACTTTGCAGCCATGATGACGCAGAAGGCACGGCAGCTCGGCATGACCCGCACGGCTTTCTACAATGCGTCTGGCCTTCCGGATGGCCGCCAGGTTACGACGGCGCGAGACATGTCCACGCTCGCCGTGGCGCTGATGCGGAATTTCCCGAGCGAGTATCGCCTGTTCTCGACGGCGAGCTTTACGTTCCGTGGGCGCACGATCCGCGGCCACAACAATCTGATGTACCGCTACCAGGGCATGGACGGCATCAAGACCGGTTACACGAATGCGTCGGGCTTCAATCTGGTTAGCGCCGTGAAGGATGGCGACCGCCGCGTCGTCGGCGTGGTGCTGGGTGGCCGCACTGCCCGCAGCCGCGACGCCAAGATGGCCGGTCTGCTCGACAAGTATCTTGGCCGCTCGGCGGGCGGAAACCTCGTCGCGAGCACCAACTCGCGCCAGACAGTCGAAGTTGCTTCGGCCGCAGCAGACGCCGGTCTGCCGGTCCCGGGAACCGCGCCGCGCAGCAATGATCTCGCGCCGAAGGCGCTCGGTTTTCTGAGCGATACGACTGTGCCGTTGGAGCGCCCGTTCGCCGCCGCCGAACCGGCCAATGCCGGCAAGGTCGCCGCCAAGTCCGCGGGCGCGCCGTCGGCATCCGGCGACTGGCAGATCCAGATCTCGGCTGCATCGAGCGACGATGCCGCCCGTGCCCTTCTGGCCCAGGCCAAGGCCGAGGGCGGTGCGGCACTGAAGGCCGCGTCGCCTTATACCGAGGCTGTAGGCAATGGTGCGAATAAGGTCTATCGCGCCCGCTTCATCGGCTTCCAGAGCCGCGAGGCCGCTACATCTGCCTGCGACGCGCTGAAGCAGCGTTCCTACGACTGCATGCTGTTGCCCGATCACGGCTGATCCATCTCGACTTTCCGACAGAATCAGGGTTCTCCTTTGTAAACAAAAGGAGAACATTATGCTGAGTGATCTCGCCGAAAAGTTCGAGCGCGCGTCGCGGAACTATGCCGATGCCAACGGTATCGAGCGCGACGCCGACTGGTTTCTGCTGAAGCTTCAGGAGGAAATCGGCGAGCTTACCCAGGCTTGGAACCGTGTCAGCGGGAGAGGGCGCAAGAAGGGCAGGTCGGATGAGGAACTGCGGCTGGACCTTGCCGACGAGGCGGCCGATGTCCTCGGCCACATCCTTCTTTTCGCGCACAGGAACGATCTGGATCTCCCAGCGGCAATCAAGCGCAAATGGCTCTTCCAGCCGGAGCAGCGCTAGGCCGCAGTGATCCTGCGCCGATAGAATTTCGTGTCCAGGGCCATCAGCGGAAACGATCGCGGAAGTTCGCCTTTCGAAATCTCGATGAAGCCGTTCTTCTCATAAAAGCGGTGCGCGGCGAGGAATTTGTCCGTCGTTCCAAGGAAGATGTCCTTGACCTGCTGAACCTCGGCATGCGCCACCAGTTCCGCAAGGAGCCGGGCCGCGACGCCATGCTCGCGGCCGCGCACATCGGCCGCAACGAACATCTTGCGCAGCGCTGTCTGACCGTTGCCGATGTCCTTCAGCCCAATCGTGCCGACAACCTTGCCGCCGCGCGCTGCGACCCAGAACTGTCCCTTTCCCGACTGATAGAAATCGGGAATCACAGCGAGATCCGGTTGGTCGTCAGCCGTGATGGAGAAGCCGAATTCCTCGCGCTGAATCGGCAGGATTACCGAGAAAACGCCATCGCTATCGCCAGCAGCGAAGGGTCTGATTTCGATTTCGCTCATCGCCGCTGCTCGTTCTAGACTAGGCTTTCGTGCCGCCGACGGTGATCTGATCCATTCTGAGGTGCGGCTGGCCGACACCGACTGGAACCCATTGCCCGGCCTTGCCGCAATTGCCGATGCCGGTGTCGAGCTTCATGTCATTGCCGACCATCGAAACACGCTTCATGGCGTCCGGCCCGTTGCCGATCAGCATCGCGCCCTTAATCGGCGCACCAATCTTGCCGTTGTCGATCAGGTAGGCCTCCGTGCAGCCGAACACGAACTTGCCCGATGTGATATCCACCTGGCCGCCGCCGAACGAAACGGCGTAAATGCCCTTCTTGACGGAGGAGATGATTTCCTCCGGCGTCTTGTCGCCGCCCAGCATGTAGGTGTTGGTCATGCGGGGCATTGGCACGTGTGCATAGCCCTGCCGACGACCGTTGCCGGTCGGTGTCATGCCCATGAGGCGGGCGTTCTGCCGGTCCTGCATGTATCCGACCAGCTTGCCGTTTTCGATCAGTACGTTGTAGCCGGATGGCGTGCCCTCGTCGTCGATCGTGATCGAGCCGCGGCGGTTGTCGATCGTGCCGTCGTCAACGACGGTCACGCCGGGCGCCGCAACCATCTGGCCGAGGAGACCGGCAAAGGCCGACGTCTTTTTCCGGTTGAAATCGCCTTCGAGACCGTGGCCTACCGCTTCGTGCAGCATGACACCCGGCCAGCCGGAACCAAGCACGACGTCCATGGTGCCGGCGGGCGCCTCGATCGCCTCCAGGTTCACCAGCGCTTGCCGCAAGGCTTCGTCGGCGCCGTACTGCCAGTTTTCCTCGGCGATGAAATCGCCAAAGCCGATGCGGCCGCCGCTGCCGTAGGAACCGCTCTCCTGGCGGTCGCCTTCGCCTGCAATGACCGAGATGTTGATACGCGTCATCGGCCGGATATCGCGAACGCGGTGACCATCGGCGCGCAGAATATCGACAACCTGCCAGCTGGCGGCGATCGATGCGGTCACCTGGCGCACCTTGGCGTCCTTGCCACGCAGATAGGCGTCGATGTCCTGCAGCACCTTGACTTTCTCTTCGAAGGTCGGCGCGCCGATCGGGTTCTCGTCGGAATAGAGCTTCTTGTTGGTCCGCTGGGGAGCCGCCGCATAGCTGCCCGCATGACCGCGGGTGACGGCGCCAACCGCATCGGCGGCGCGCTTCAGGGCCGCGACGGAGAGGTCGCCCGCATGCGCATATCCGACCGCTTCGCCGGCAACCGCGCGCAGGCCGAAGCCCTGCTCGGTGTTGAAGCTGCCGCCCTTGAGGCGTCCGTTATCGAACATCAGCGATTCCGCCTGGGAGTGTTCGATGTAGAGCTCCCCGTCATCAGCGCCGGAAAGCGCTTCGGCAACGAGCGAGCGCATCTTCGCTTCGTCGGCATCGAAAAGCGTCAGGAGATCCGTATTCATATCTTTATGCTCCGCTGAAGCAGGAATGCTATCAGCCGATGTAGGTTCGGTGGACGGTTCCAGCAAGCCCCGAAGGCGAGACGATCAGGGGAGGGCGTCGTAGCCTTCGGCGAAACCCTTGAGGTCGACAGGAATGCCGATCCCTTCTTCTGGCGTCTGGAAGACGATGAAGGTGGCGCTCGCGCCGCTGCGGAAGGTCTTCAGCAGCTCGTCCTCGAGAACGACCTCAGCGTAGCAGCCATCGGCGAAGCAACGGACGAAATAGGCGCGGCCAATATCCTTGCCGTCGACATTGAGGCCGAGGCCGTTCGGCAACAGGACGCCGAGCGGGGCGAGGACGCGCAGGATCTTTGACTTGCGGTCCGCGGTCTTCAGCACCACGACGGAGAGACCGACCTCAGGCCGATCCTCGGCTATGACGTTCTGCATCAAGGCGCACTGCTCGGTCGAGGCGCCGGCCGGCTTGTCGCAGACGACCGACCATGCGCCGTGGTTCGACTTTACGGTGCCGGGTGCCTGCGGCTGCGTCTGGCCGGGCGTTGCCTGCGTGGCGGGAGCTTGGGGCGCGGGCTGTGCCGGCGCGGGCTGCTGCTGGGCGAAAGCGGGAGCAGTCGCTGCGGCCGCAATGCACGCTGTCAGCACGAACGGCCGTGCGAGGGAACGGAAACCCATGAAAACCTCTGCAATTCGAATCAGTGCCGCTAAATTGGGGCGCGCCACCAAAAATGAAAAGCCCCACCCGCTGAAAAGCCGGGGACTACGGCGGAAATGGGACGTTTATCCGAGAATGTTGGCGCAGTCGCGCGCTGCACAAGCTTTATTTCGTCGGTGATAGCGAAAAGATGGAATGTTTCTTTATGCTTGGATCAAGCTGTTTGAATGCGAAAATGCCGCACGAACAAACGCTTTGGGCGGTTGCGATCAATGACAAACTGTGGTTTGAAGCGCTGAGATGGCAAGGATTCTGTGCGCGATTTTGCACGGACCAGCGCTCGAGGGAGATATTAAGGTGATTAAGAAGGCTTCTGCAGCTCTGACCGCGCTGGTCTGTCTGCTTTTTGCTTCCGGCAGTTATGCCGACCAGCCGCAGCCGTGGCAGGCAACATTGCAGCCGGCAGCCACGCCGATCATGCGAGACATTCATTGGTTTGAGCAATATACCCTGTGGTTTATCGTTCCGATCACGCTTTTCGTGTTGGTCCTTCTTATTGTCGTCTGTCTGAAGTTCCGCGCCGGCGCCAATCCGGTGCCTTCCAAAACGAGCCACAATACGCTGATCGAAGTTGCATGGACTGTGGGACCGGTCCTCGTGCTTCTTTTCCTCGCGGTGCCTTCGTTCAACCTTTTGACCGCCCAGCTGACTTTGCCGGAAAATCCGGATGTCACCATCAAGGCGACGGCCACCCAGTGGCAGTGGAACTATGAATATGAAGGCTCGGGGGAAAACCCGCTCGCCTTCGATTCCTTCTTGCTGAAGGATCAGGACCGTGCAGCCGCCGGCAAGGAAGACAAGACGATTTATCCGCGCTTGTTGACGGTCGACAATGAGCTTGTTCTGCCCGTCAACAAGACCGTCCGCGTTCTCGTGACCGCTGCCCCGACCGACGTCATTCACGCTTTTGCAATGCCGTCCTTCGGCATCAAGATCGACGCCGTTCCGGGCCGTCTGAACGAGACCTGGTTCCGTGCAGAGCGCGAAGGCCTGTTCTACGGCCAGTGCTCCGAACTCTGCGGCAAGGACCATGCGTTCATGCCGATCGCTATCCACGTCGTTTCCGAGGACAAGTACAAGCAGTGGCTCGCCGGTGCTGCTACTGATCTGCCTGGGGCGTACAAGACACTCATGGCCGCAACCGATGGTCCCGCAAAGACCGTCGACGTCGCCGAAAACGTCGCACAGTAAGGGAAGAGGGAACGGGACATGGCTGGACCTTCCGCACACGATCATTCGCATGATCACGGTCATGGCGCACACGCCCATGACGACCATCACGATCACTCGCACAAGCCGAGCTTCATCAATCGCTGGTTCTTTTCGACGAACCACAAGGACATCGGCACGCTTTACCTGATCTTCGCGATCATGGCCGGCATCGTCGGCGGCGCGCTCTCCGTTGCCATGCGCATGGAGCTGCAGGAGCCGGGCATCCAGATCTTCCACGGTCTGGCATCGATGGTTTACGGCTATGAAGGCGACGCCGCCATCGACGGCGCCAAGCAGATGTTCAACATGTTCACCACAGCGCACGCGCTGATCATGATCTTCTTCATGGTCATGCCGGCGATGATCGGTGGCTTCGCCAACTGGATGGTGCCGATCATGATCGGTGCGCCTGACATGGCGTTCCCGCGTCTGAACAACATCTCCTTCTGGCTGATCGTTCCGGCCTTCCTCCTGCTGGTCATGTCGATGTTCGTCGAAGGTCCGGCGGGTGCTTACGGCGCAGGCGGCGGCTGGACGATGTATCCGCCGCTGTCGAGCTCCGGCACGCCGGGTCCGGCTGTCGATCTTGCGATCTTCGCGCTCCACATTGCCGGTGCGTCCTCGATCCTCGGTGCGATCAACTTCATCACCACGATCCTGAACATGCGCGCTCCGGGCATGACGCTGCATAAGATGCCGCTCTTTGCCTGGTCGGTTCTGATCACCGCCTTCCTGCTTCTGCTGTCGCTTCCGGTTCTTGCCGGCGCGATCACCATGATGCTGACCGACCGCAACTTCGGTACGTCCTTCTTCGTACCGGAAGGTGGCGGCGACCCGATCCTCTACCAGCACCTGTTCTGGTTCTTCGGTCACCCGGAAGTCTACATCCTGATCCTGCCCGGCTTCGGCATCGTCAGCCACATCATCTCGACCTTCTCGCGCAAGCCGATCTTCGGCTACCTCGGCATGGCCTACGCCATGGTCGCGATCGGCGCCGTCGGCTTCGTCGTCTGGGCGCACCACATGTACACGGTCGGCCTGTCGCTCGACGCGCAGCGCTACTTCGTGTTCGCAACGATGGTCATCGCCGTTCCGACGGGCGTGAAGATCTTCTCCTGGATCGCGACGATGTGGGGTGGCTCGATCAGCTTCCGCACGCCGATGGTCTGGGCGATCGGCTTCATCTTCCTGTTCACCGTCGGTGGCGTGACGGGCGTCCAGCTCGCCAATGCCGGCCTCGACCGCTCGCTGCATGACACCTATTACGTCGTGGCTCACTTCCACTACGTTCTGTCGCTTGGCGCCGTCTTCGCCATCTTCGCTGCCTGGTACTACTGGTTCCCGAAGATGACCGGCTACATGTACAACGAGTTCATCGGCACGCTGCACTTCTGGGTCATGTTCATCGGCGTCAACCTGGTGTTCTTCCCGCAGCACTTCCTTGGCCTCGCGGGCATGCCGCGCCGCTACATCGACTACCCGGATGCGTTTGCCGGCTGGAACTACGTTTCCTCGATCGGCTCCTACATCTCGGCCGTCGGCGTGCTGATCTTCCTCGTCGGTGTCTTCGAAGCCTTCGCCAGGAAGCGCGTTGCCGGTGACAATCCGTGGGGTGAAGGCGCAACGACGCTGGAATGGCAGCTGTCTTCGCCGCCGCCGTATCACCAGTGGGAACAGCTCCCGCGCATCAAGTAAGATGCGAGAAATCGCGACCGCCGCGTGTTACAGTGCGGCGGTCGGCCTACAAGTTTGCAGGACAATAGAATGACAGTTATCGGCAATCGCAAAGCTCTTGCACACGACGGCGAGTTCCGCCTGTCGGAGGCGAGCGCGCGCGATTATTTTGAGCTTCTGAAACCGCGCGTCATGTCGCTCGTGGTCTTCACGGCATTTGCCGGTCTCGTTCTGGCACCGGGCCACATCAATCCGGTTCTCGGTCTCATTGCCATCCTGTGCATCGCCATCGGCGCTGGCGCTTCGGGCGCGCTCAACATGTGGTACGACGCCGATATCGATGCGATCATGACCCGCACAGCAAAGCGTCCGATACCGGCCGGTCGTGTCGCTCCGCGCGAGGCGCTGGCATTCGGCTTGGTGCTTTCCTGTTTTTCGGTGGTTATACTGGGGCTCGCCGTCAATTGGCTCGCAGCCTCGATCCTCGCCTTCACGATTTTCTTCTACGCCGTGATCTATACGATGTGGCTGAAGCGCTCGACGCCGCAGAACATCGTCATCGGCGGTGCCGCCGGCGCCTTTCCGCCGATGATCGGCTGGGCCTGCGTGACGGGTACCGTCACGATCGAAAGCTTCGTGCTCTTCATGATCATCTTCCTCTGGACGCCGGCCCATTTCTGGGCGCTGGCTCTGTTCAAGATGAAGGATTATGAGGCCGTCGGTGTGCCGATGCTGCCCAATGTCTCGGGTGAGCGCACCACCAAGCATCAGATCGTTGCCTATGCCGTGTTGACGGCCGTGTGCGGCGTGCTGCCGACTTTCCTTGGCTTTGCGAGCCTCGGCTACGGCCTGGTTGCCGCAGTCCTTGGCGCAATCTTCATCTACTGTTCCATCGCCGTCTGGCGGATGCCGGACGGCGATGAGAAGATGATCCCGGCCAAGAAGCTCTTCGGCTACTCGATCCTGTATCTTTTCGCAATTTTCTCCGCCCTGATGTTCGACCGGTTGGCCGCCGTGCTCGTTTCGCATGCGGGAGGCATCTTCTGATGGACGTCGTCAAGCTTACGGAAGCGCAACGCAAGTCGCGCCGCAACCGCAACGTTGCACTTGGCCTGGTTCTGGCCGGCCTTGTCGTGCTCTTCTACGCGGTCACGATCGTGAAGTTCACATCGGGGCACATGTAAGATGAGCGGGATGCAGAGCACGCCGAGGAAACAGCGCAACAATGGCGCCGTCGTTTTCATGTGCCTCGCCTTCGTCTTCGGCATGGGCGCTGCGAGCTATGCGGCTGTTCCGCTCTATCGGATGTTCTGCCAGCTCACCGGCTACAACGGCACGACGCAGCGCGTCGAGCAGGCCTCCAGCGTGATTCTCGACCGCAAGATGCGCGTCACCTTCGACGCCAACATTGCGCCGGGTCTCGACTGGGAGTTCAAGCCGGTCGAGCGCGAGGTCAACCCGCGCATCGGCGAAACCATTCAGGTGAATTTCACCGCGGTGAACAAGTCGAACGAGCCACAGCGCGGCCAGGCGGTGTTCAACGTCACCCCCGGCGAAGCTGGCGTCTATTTCAACAAGGTGCAGTGCTTCTGCTTCAACGAGACTGTGTTGAAGCCGGGCGAAAAGCTTGAAATGCCGGTCGTATTCTACATTGACCCTGACATTACCAAGGCCGTGGAATCGAAGGATATCCACACCGTTACCTTGTCCTATACGTTCTACCCTAAAGAGGGTCCGAAGCCGGTGGCTTCGAATGAGGGTGGAACGGTAAAGCTTGAAAAGAAACTTTGATTGAGGTTCGTGTCCGGCGATGCCGGAGCGGAGAGGAAGAGATCCGGGGATAGCTTACATGGCTGATGCGCATCAGAAACATCACGACTACCACATCATCGATCCGAGCCCGTGGCCGCTGCTGGCTTCGATCGGCGCGTTGATCATCACCTTCGGCGGCGTTGGCTTCATGCGCTACCTCAACGGCGGCTCGCTGCATCTCTTCGGCGTCGAATGGGCGCATCCGTGGCTGTTCTTCATCGGCCTCGCGCTCATCCTCTACGTCATGTTCGGCTGGTGGTCGGACACGGTGAAGGAAGCGAATGACGGCGCTCATACGCGCGTCGTCTCGTTGCACCTTCGCTACGGCATGATCATGTTCATCGCTTCCGAAGTGATGTTCTTCGTCGCCTGGTTCTGGGCCTACTTCGACGCCAGCCTGTTCCCGAATGAAGCGATCCAGGCCTCGCGCGTTGCCTTCACCGGTGGCCAGTGGCCGCCGAAGGGCATCGAAGTCCTCGACCCCTGGCACCTGCCGATCTACAACACGGTCATCCTGCTGCTGTCGGGCACGACCGTCACCTGGGCACACCACGCGCTGCTGCACAACGACCGCAGGGGCCTGATCCAGGGCCTGACGCTGACCGTGCTGCTGGGCATCCTGTTCTCCAGCGTGCAGGCCTACGAATACGCGCATGCTCCGTTCGCCTTCAAGAACTCGATCTACGGCGCGACCTTCTTCATGGCGACCGGTTTCCACGGCTTCCACGTTCTGGTCGGTACGATCTTCCTGCTGGTCTGCCTGCTGCGCGCGATCCGCGGCGACTTCACGCCGAAGCAGCATTTCGGCTTCGAAGCGGCGGCCTGGTACTGGCACTTCGTTGACGTCGTCTGGCTCTTCCTGTTCTTCTGCATCTACGTCTGGGGCGGCTGGGGCGCGCCGCTGGCGGCAGGCTGAGCGGGCTGTCTGGAATTGGAAAGGGCGGGTGCCACGGCACCCGCCCTTTTTGTTTTTGGAATTACCGCATGGCGGCGATGCGCTCGAACGCGGAAGGTTCCGGAATGCCGAGGTCCAGGCGGTGCCGGATTGCTTCGGCGCATTCGAAAGGCGTCAATACCGAGGTATCGACCTCCAGGTCGTAGATGCCGGGGATGTGCACCTGCTCCTGCCAGAGCTGGACGGGATGGGGGACGGCGTCGTGTTCGTCGGCGCGCACATAGAGCGTATGCCGTCCGGGCGCAGGAATGTTCCGCCTTTTCATGATGACCTTGATCGGACATTTGACGCCGACGAAAAGCACCGGCAATCCCTCAAGCCGACGCGCGCAATCGGAAAGAATACCGAGCGGCCGAGAGTAGCTGTCGTGATGACCGAGATCGGCCACCACATTGAGGCCGAGCCCGGCATGGATTGCGATCGACTCGTAAAGCGCCGCATAGAAGAACGGAACCATCTCCTCGAGGTCGGGGCGTTCGCCGCCTGGGCGGAGCCCGATGCCAGGCAGATAGCGTTCCGGGGTCATGTCGTTGTAGGTGTCGACGCCAAGGTTCATCCAGGGGCCGTCGAAGTGCTCCTGGATCGCGTTGGCGATCGACGATTTTCCACTGCGCGGGGCGCCGTTCAGAATGACGATCTGTCCGGCCGAGCTGTCGTATGTCATCAGTTTTCTTCTTCTGTTTGGCGCGAATCGCTGAGGCGAAAGAGCGCAGGTATTTCCTTTCCCTCTGCGAATACTTTATGGGTGAGTTAAGGCAGACGCACAGGTTGGCCATAGGCAATTGGAAGGATGGCATGAACGAGGATAGCGCGCATTTTCCACCGGTCGATCCGGTCAAGACAGGCATCAGGGGATGCTGCCCGCGCTGCGGCCAGGGGAAGCTCTTTGATGGCCTGCTCGCGCTGAAGCCCCGCTGCTCGGCCTGTGGTCTGGACTATGGCTTTGCCGATGCCGGCGATGGCCCCGCCGTGTTCGTCATTCTGATCGTCGGCTTCATCGTCATCGGCTCGGTGTTGTGGCTTGAGGTCAACTATGCGCCGCCGATCTGGCTGCACATTCTGCTGTTCGGCCCCCTGACCGTCATTCTTTCCCTGCTTGCCCTGCGCTGGTGCAAGGGGATCCTGATCGCGATGCAGTATCGCCACAATGCCAGTGAAGGGCGCATTTCCCGTGACTGAATTTCACGTTTCGGCGTCACGCCGAAAGCGACCGGTCTTCACCGGCATCGCGGTGTTCATTGCGCTTGCCATCCTCCTCTCGCTCGGCACCTGGCAGGTCGAACGGCTGCACTGGAAGGAAAAGCTGCTGGCCGACATCACCGAGCGCCGGCAGGCGTCGCCGGCATCGCTTGCCGATATCGAAGGAATGGGCGCGAAGGGCGAGGATATCGACTATCGCCACATCACGGTCAGCGGCGAATACGTCAACAGCAAGGAGCGGCACTTCTTCGCCACCTGGCATGGCCAGACCGGCTTCTATGTCTACACGCCGTTGCAGCTAGCCGATGGCCGCTATCTCTTCGTCAACAGAGGTTTCGTTCCTTACGACAACAAGGAACCGGAAATGCGCATGCAGGGGCAGCTCACCGATCAGCAGACGGTGACCGGTCTTGCGCGCGCGAAGCTCCCGGGCAAGCCGTCGTGGGTGGTGCCCGACAATGACGTCACCAAGAATATCTTCTACTGGAAGGATCTCGACGTGATGGCCTCTAGCGTCGGGCTCGACAAGGCTGAGGTGGTTCCCTTCTTCGTGGATGCGGACGATACCCCCAATCCGAAGGGGCTGCCGATCGGCGGGGTTACCGATGTCGATCTGCCCAATAACCATCTGCAATATGCCTTCACATGGTATGGGCTTGCGGCAACGCTCTTGATCATCGTCGTGGTCGCTCGCTTCCGTAAGCGGGGGCCGGCGCAATAGTATCGCTTCAATTCTTGCCTATATTGGGCTAGACAGCCCTATCCCTACGAACCGGAACAGACATGAATATTGCGGCGAAACCTCCCTTGACGATCAGGCTCTGCGGACCGCGCGGCTTTTGCGCCGGCGTCGACCGTGCCATCCAGATTGTCGTGCTGGCGCTGAAATCCTACGGTGCGCCCGTTTATGTCCGCCACGAGATCGTTCACAATCGCTATGTGGTCGAAGGCCTGGAAGCCAAGGGCGCCGTCTTCGTCGAGGAGCTCGACGAGATCCCGGAAGAGCACCGCGCTCAGCCGGTCGTCTTCTCCGCGCATGGCGTGCCGAAATCCGTGCCAGAGGATGCAAGTGCCCGCAACCTCTTCTATCTCGACGCCACATGCCCGCTGGTCTCCAAGGTGCACAAGCAGGCGATGCGCCACAACAAGCTCGGTCGCCATGTCGTTCTGATCGGCCACGCGGGCCACCCGGAAGTGATCGGCACGATGGGCCAACTGCCGGAGGGCACGGTCTCTCTCATCGAGACGGTCGAGGACGCCGACGTCTATCAGCCCACCGATCCCGACAATCTCGGCTACGTGACGCAGACGACCCTGTCGGTGGACGATACGGCCGGCGTGATCGCGCGCCTGCAGGAGCGCTTCCCCAATCTGACCGCACCGGCGGCCGACTCGATCTGCTACGCCACGACCAACCGGCAGGAAGTGGTGAAGCAGGCAGCCCCCGGCTGCGATCTCTTCATCATCGTCGGAGCGCCGAATTCCTCGAATTCCAAGCGGCTCGTCGAGGTCGCGCTCAGGGCAGGGGCCAAGAAGTCGCTCCTCGTGCAACGCGCCTCGGAACTCGATTGGGATGAGATCGGCCCGATCTCGACACTTGGTCTCTCCGCCGGTGCATCGGCGCCCGAGGTGATCGTCAACGAGATCATCGAGGCCTTCCGCGCGCGATTCGACGCCAAGGTCGAGCTGGCCGAGACGGTTCAGGAAAACGAGCATTTCCTCGTCAACCGCGAACTGCGCAACATAGAGCTGACGTCGGCCGACATGGCTTTCGTAAACGGATAAGGCGCATCCCGCGATGCGGGAGCATTTGTCGAAGGGATGATTGCAGCGCCTGCCAGCGCCCGGTTAGGGCGGTGGTCTAACTGATCAAACATTTTCGCGGGACGTAAATTGGCAGTCTATACCGATATTTCCGAAGACGATTTGAAGTGGTTCCTGACGGAGTACGACACCGGAACGCTGCTCTCCTACAAGGGCATTGCGGAAGGCGTCGAGAACTCGAACTTCCTGCTGCACACCACCAAGGACCCGTTGATCCTCACGCTTTACGAAAAGCGCGTCGAGAAGAACGATCTGCCGTTCTTTCTGGGGCTGATGCAGCATCTGGCCGCTCGCGGTCTGTCATGCCCGCTGCCGCTGCCGCGCAAGGATGGGGCCTTGCTTGGTACGCTGTCCGATCGCCCGGCAGCACTGATCTCCTTCCTGGAAGGCATGTGGCTGCGCAAGCCGGAAGCCAAGCATTGCCGCGAGGTCGGCAAGGCGCTGGCAAAGATGCACGTCGCCGGCGAAGGCTTCGAGCTGAAGCGCCCCAATGCGCTGTCCGTCGATGGCTGGAAAGTGCTCTGGGAGAAGTCCGAGGCGCGCGCCGACGAGGTGGAAAAGGGCCTGCAGAACGAGATCCGCACCGAACTCGATTTCCTCGCGGCCCACTGGCCGAAGGACCTGCCTGACGGTGTCATCCATGCAGATCTGTTCCCCGACAACGTCTTCTTCCTTGGCGACGAGCTGTCGGGCCTGATCGATTTCTACTTCGCCTGCAACGACCTCTTGGCCTACGACGTCTCGATCATCCTGAACGCCTGGTGCTTCGAGAAGGATGGCGCCTACAACATTACCAAGGGCATGGCGATGCTGGAGGGCTACCAGAGTGTGCGGCCGCTGAGCGATGCCGAACTGGCAGCGCTTCCGACCCTTTCGCGCGGCTCGGCGCTGCGGTTCTTCCTGACGCGGCTTTACGACTGGTTGACGACGCCGGAAGGCGCGATGGTCACCAAGAAGGACCCGCTCGAATATCTGCGCAAGCTGCGCTTCCACCGGCAGATCGCCAACGCCGCGGAATACGGACTCTCGGCATGAAGCACGTCGATATCTACACCGACGGCGCCTGCTCCGGAAATCCCGGCCCCGGTGGCTGGGGCGCGGTGCTGCGCTATGGCGAAGTCGAAAAGGAACTGTCGGGCGGTGAGGCGGAGACGACCAACAACCGCATGGAGCTGCTGGCCGCCATCTCGGCGCTGACGGCGCTGAAGAGCGCGTGTGAGGTCGACCTCCACACCGACAGCAAATACGTAATGGACGGCATCTCCAAGTGGATCTTCGGCTGGAAGAAAAACGGCTGGAAGACCGCCGATAAGAAGCCGGTGAAGAACGGCGAACTTTGGCAGGCGCTAGACGCCGCCAACCAGCGCCACAAGGTCAAGTGGCATTGGGTCAAGGGCCACGCCGGCCATCCGGAAAACGAGCGCGCCGACGAACTCGCCCGCAAGGGCATGGAGCCGTTCAAGAAGCGCTAGAACTTGCCGCTCGGAATGGTGCGGAAACAAGGACATCGCGCGTTTCCCTGAATCTGCAAGGAAACGTTCGACGCAGGTCGGGGAGGGATGTGATGTGGATTATATCGCTGAATGCATGGGGCGGAAAGCTGCATGCGCCGCTCATTCCCTACCTCGCCGAGATCGACGCCGATGTTCTCTGCCTGCAGGAAATCACGCGATCGGTGACCGTTTCCAGTGACTGGCTGGTCTACCGCGACGGCAGTCATATCCTGCCGCAACGCGCCAATCTGTTTGCCGAGATCAAGGCGATCCTTCCCGCCCATTACGCCTTCTACGCGCCGACCGCAAGGGGCGAACTGTTCGAAGGCGAGACCTCTGTCGTGTCGGAATTCGGGCTTGCAACCTTCGTGCGCCAATCGCATCCGGTCATTGGCCAGGCGATGGACTTCATACACGGCGACTTCTCGAGCGATGGTTATGGGGTGCATCCCCGCGCGCGCAACGCGCAGTGCCTTCGCCTGTTCGACTACCGTGCCAATCGTCCGATCACCATCGCCCAGCTGCACGGCCTGCGCGACCTTGCCGGCAAGGGTGACACGCCAGCGCGTCGCGGGCAGGCGGATGCCTTGGTCGGTCTGATCCGCCGCGTATGGCGTGAAGGCGAGCCGCTCGTCGTCTGCGGCGACTTCAATGTGCTTCCTGACAGCCTCATGTTCGACGCGCTTGCCGAACTCGGTCTCACCGATCTCGTGACCTCGCGCGGCCATAAGGATACGCGAACCTCGCACTACACCAAGGAAGGCCGCTACGCCGATTATATGCTGGTCACGGCAAATGTTGACGTCGTGGGGTTCGACGTCGTTGAGCAGCCCGAGGTATCCGACCATCGGGCTCTCTTGCTGGATATCGCGTAACAATTTGGGGGTGGCGCAACGGATGCGGAATGCACCCGCTGCGCCGAGCCTCGGGAGGCTTTTTGATTACGCCGCCTTGGCGACTTCGCCGTGCGGGTCGAGCACGAACTTCATCGCAGCGCCGTGGTCGAAGCTTTCGTAGCCCTGAACAGCATCTTCAAGCGGAATGACCTTGGCGTTGACGATATCGGCGATCGGCAGCCGGTCATGCAGGATCGCCTGCATGAGCTGGCGGTTGTACTTCAGCACCGGCGTCTGGCCCGTATGGAACGACTGCGCCTTCGCCCAGCCGAGGCCGAAGCGGAGCGACAGGTTGCCATGCTTGGCAGCGTTGTCGACGGCGCCCGGATCCTCGGTCACGTAGAGGCCGGGAATGCCGATCGAGCCGGCCGCGCGGGTGATTTCCATCATCTGGTTCAGAACGATCGCCGGCTGCTCGCCGCCCGAATGCCCGCGTGCCTCGAAGCCGACGGCGTCGATGGCGCTGTCCACTTCGTTAGTGCCGGTCACCTGCGCGATCATGTCGCCGAGCCGGTCGCTCTTCGACAGGTCGATCGGCTCGAAGCCGACCTTGGCGGCATGGGCAAGGCGATCCTTGTTGAAGTCGCCGATCATCACGACCGCAGCCCCGAGGATGCGGGCGGATGCAGCCGCCGCAAGCCCGACCGGACCGGCACCGGCGACATAGACGGTCGATCCGACGCCGACGCCGGCGCGCACCGCACCATGGAAGCCAGTCGGCAGGATGTCGGAGAGCATGGTCAGATCGCGGATCTTTTCCATCGCGCGGTCGCGGTCAGGGAATTTCAGCAAATTGAAATCGGCATAGGGAATGGTCACGTAGCGGGCCTGCCCGCCGATCCAGCCGCCCATGTCGACGTAACCGTAGGCGCCGCCGGCGCGCGACGGGTTGACCGTCAGGCAGACGCCGGTGTCCTGCGATTTGCAGCAGCGGCAGCGGCCGCAGGCGACGTTGAACGGAACGGAGACGAGATCGCCGATATCAAGCATCTCGACATCGACACCCTTCTCGATCACCTCGCCGGTGATTTCGTGGCCGAGAACAAGGCCGGGCATGGCGGTGGTGCGGCCGCGAACCATATGCTGGTCCGATCCGCAGATGTTGGTGGAGATCACTTTCAGGATGACACCGTGCTCGATCTTGCGGCCATCGGGTGCCTCAAGTTTCGGATCGTCGATGTCGTGGATTTCGACCTTGCCGGGCCGCATGTAGACGACGCCTCGGTTTTTGCTCATTTCCATCTCCTCCGTTGAAAATGCTGCCTCGTGCGGGGCTCCTCTTCCCCGCGCACTGGATACCGACAGATTAGACGAGAATGTAGGACGCGCCGTTCCGTTTACGACGGTTTAGGGCGTCGAATTGGTCACGTCTCGCACGCGGGTCTTGCCGTGGCCATTCAGATGGGGATCTCCGCAAAACGGCACATCCTTGTCACTTGCCCCCGCGACGTTTCTCCTTATGCTCGCCTGAAAACGGATCCGGGAGGTTACCACATGATCCTGCACTGCGTGCTGATGCGGCTTAAGGCTGCCATGACAGGGGAAGAGAAGCAGTCCTTGTTTGACGCGATCGTCGCATTGAAGCAGGTGATCCCCGGCATCATCGACATCAAGTATGGCCCGAATGTCTCGCCGGAGGGGCTGCATGCGGGCTACTTCGATGGTTTTGCGGTCACCTTTGAAAGCGCGGAAGCGCGCGACGTCTACCTCGTGCATCCCGAGCACGTCGGCGTCGGCGAGCGCATCGTCTCCTCGACCGACGGCGGCTTGGGCGGCCTGATCGTCTTCGATCTCAACTATTGAGGCTGGGCCGCGCCTTGGCGCGACCCAGCCGTCGCCGTCAGCTAGCTTTCGCCATCGCCGCCACGAGCTGGTCGACGTTGTAACGGAACATCTTCTCGTAGGTCGGAGCCGGCCCCTTGGCGTCGGAAAGAGACTCGACGTAAAGCTCGCCGCCGGGCTCTGCCCCCGTCGCCTTCGCGATCTGCCTGACGAGGCGCGGATCGTTGGAATTCTCGAAGAAATACGTCTTCACGTGCTCGGCCTTGATCTGCTCGATCAGCTTGGCGACATCGGCGGCAGAGGCTTCGCTCTCCGTCGAGACGCCGACCGGAGCGAGGAATTGCACGCCATATTCACGGCCGAAATAGCCGAAGGCGTCGTGGCTGGTCAGGACCTTGCGATGGTCGGCAGGAATGGTCTCGAGCTTCGAATGTGCGTAAGCATCGAGCGCGGCGAGATGCTTCAGATAGGTCTCGGCATTGGCTTTGAACGCCGCAGCATCGGCTGGCGCGGCCTTCGCAAGCGCCCCTTCGATGTTGGCGACCCAGACCTTGACGTTGACCGGGCTGTTCCAGACGTGCGGGTCGGTGACCGTCTGCCCATCCTCGTCCATGGTGCGGAACTGTATCCCTTCCGAGACGACGACCGGCGTGCCCTTGTAGCCCGAGGCGCTGATCAGGCGGTCCATCCAACCCTCCAGACCCTCGCCGCTAACGAAGGCAACCTGTGCAGCGTTGAGGTTCTTCGCGTCGCTTGGCGATGGTTCAAACTCATGGGGGTCGCCGTTCGGGCCGACGAGACTTGTGACCGTGACGCGGTCGCCGCCGACCTGGCGGATGACGTCGGCAAGCACGGTGAAGGACGCGACCACCTTGAGGGTCGCGGCAGAAGCCGATGTCGTCGAGAGCGCCACGAGTGCGGGAAGCATCACTGAGAAAAGCAGTCTGCGGGAAATCATTGGGGTCTCCGGGGGTTGTCAGCCCTTCAGGTGCGGGCGTGGGAAATACCGCCGGGCAAGGCCAGACGGGGCCAAGAAGATCGAAAAGCCGTAGAGCAGGGCCGCCGTCATGATGATCGTCGGTCCGGAGGCGAGTTCGAGATGGTAGGAGGCGATGAGCCCGAGGTAGCCGGAGGCTGTGGCACTCGCCGCTGCGATCGCCATCATCGACGGGAGGCGACGCGACCAGAGCTGGGCGATCGCCGCCGGCAGCATCATCAGGCCGACCGCCATCAACGTCCCTAGGGCCTGGAAGCTGGCGACCAGATTGAGTACGACCAGCAGCAGGAAGATAAAGTGATAGATCGGTCCACGCCCGCCGATCGCCCGGAGAAAACCGGGATCGAAGCATTCCGCGACCAGCGGCCGGTAGATGATCGCAAGCGTTGCCAGCGTCGCCGTGCTGATCGCGCCGATCTCGTAAAGGGCGGATGCATCGATCGCGAGGATGGTGCCGAAGAGAACGTGCAACAGGTCGATATTCGAACCGCGCAGCGAAACGATGAGCACGCCGAGCGC
Organism: Hyphomicrobiales bacterium; assembly: GCA_900466985.1. GTDB lineage: Bacteria > Pseudomonadota > Alphaproteobacteria > Rhizobiales > Rhizobiaceae > Rhizobium. Next base: position 28,490 of record UBOA01000005.1, on the reverse strand, counting down.
CAGCGAGGAGAGGTAGAAGCTGGCGAAGCTCGCATCCTCCTGCAAGGAGGTCACGCGGCTGACCATGCCCGACAAAAGTGCAACTGAAAGCCCGGCAACGAGCCCGCCCAATCCCATTGCCGTAAGCGAGAGCGAACCGGCGATAAGATAGCCGATGGCGGCGCCGGGCAGCACGGCATGGCTCATGGCATCGCCGACGAGGCTCATTCGCCGCAGCATCAGGAACACACCGATCGGCCCGGAGCCAAGCCCGAGACACAGGCAGGCGACGAGCGCACGGCGCATGAAACCATAATCCGCGAAGGGCGCGAGGAGGAGATCGTAGGCGGTCATCTGGCGGGCTCGCAAATGCCGGCGCTCTCGTCCCATCGCTCGGCCATCGCCCGCGCTTTGCGAAGGTTCGCCTCGGACATGACATCCGCCGTTGCTCCCCAGCCGATGACGTCGCGCGCAAGCAGGAGTGTTTGCGGAAAGTGGGCGCGGACCTGCTCGAAATCGTGGAGAACCGCGAGCACCGTTCGGCCTTCGCCATGCCAGTGGGCAACGATATCCAGAAGATCCCGCGTGGTGCGGCCATCGATGGCGGTGAACGGCTCGTCGAGAAGGATGACGCTCGCATCCTGCAGCAGCAGCCTTGCAAAGAGCACGCGCTGAAACTGGCCCGCCGACAGCGATCCGATGCCGCGCCGTTCGAAGCCTCCCAGCCCAACTGCCTCCAGTGCGTCGTGCGCTTTCTGCCACTCCGCTGATGCGATGTGCCCTAGGCCCCCAGACTGTCGCCAGGCTCCCAGCAGAACCGTGTCGAGCACCGAGATAGGAAAGCGGCGGTTGATGTCGGCTGCCTGTGGCAGATAGCCGAAATCCGTGCTCTTCAGCCGGTGCCTTATCGTGCCGGAGGAGGGACGGAGTTCACCGATGATCGCCTTCAGCAGGCTCGATTTGCCGGCTCCGTTCGGGCCGGCGATCGCCGTCAGGCTTCCGGCCGGGATGGTTCCGGTCACATGATGCACGGCTGGATGCCGCCGATAGGCGACCGTCAGATTTTCAAGCTCGATCGCAACGGCGCTCATGGCAGCAGCGTCGCCCAATGGATCGCCGCCCACAGCGGGATGCCGATCAAGGCAACATAGAAGACGCGACGACCGGCAGAGAGCGCCATCAGGCCTGAAGAATGTCGAAGCTCCCGAAACGTCATAGCAACACCAATATGTAATAACATTACAGTTATGTTATAACAAATTAGGCAAAAAAGTGGCGTTCTGTGAACTTTGACGACGAAACAAAAAAGCGGCCGCATGGGCCGCTTTCAGTTTGGTTGAGGCTCGAAGCCTTACAGCTGTTCCAGCATCCTGGCGGCGCCGGAAACCGTGGCCTGACCTGGGCTTTCTTCGACGTTCAGCGATTTCACGACGCCGTCTTCGACGAGCATCGAGTAACGCTTCGAGCGAACGCCGAGGCCGCCTGCCGAGAGATCGGTGTCGAGGCCAAGCGCCTTGGTGAAGCCCGCGTCCCAGTCGGCGAGGAAGTGGATCTTGCCCATGCCGCCGGAGGACTGGGCCCAGGCGCCCATCACGTGCCAATCGTTGACGGCGACGACGGCGATGTCATCGACGCCCTTGGAAAGGATGGTGTCGCGGTTCTCGAGATAGCCCGGCAGGTGGTTCAGCGAGCAGGTGGGCGTGAACGCGCCGGGGACCGCAAAGAGAACAACGCGCTTGCCCTTGAAAAGCTGCTCCGTCGAAATTTCGACCGGGCCATCCGACGTCTTTTCCTTGAAAGTGGCCGCAGGAAGCTTGTCGCCGATTGCGATGGTCATGGACGTCTCCTTGTCATATGGCGGCGCAAATGCCGCGATTTTGGCGCGACTATAGAACGCGATCACTCAAAGGCAAGCGGTGTCTCGATGGCGCGCGAGCCGTCGATGACAAGAGCGCTCCATGTCTTTCCGCTGAGGTCATATGCCTTGGGAAGCTTGTCCACGGACAGCGTTGTCGTGAAGTTGCGACCGTCGCGATGCGTTGCCGTCTGTTTGGTAAAGACGCGCCCGCTCGGGCCTGTGACGATCACCTCAGGCGCGCTCTCGCCGCTCTCCGGCAGGGTAATGCTGAGGGAAAGTTGCTTCATGTCGGCCGACAGCGCGTGGTCGTCGACTTTGAATGCGGAGGAGGCGGCTTGTGGCAAAGCGGCCTCGGCATCCCGGAGAATGGCCTCTTCAGCCGGACGCGACTGGGCCAACGGTTTAAAGGTCAGCGATAGCTCTGCCTGGAAGGGGATGCAGATTTCCTCGCAGATGCCGATAAAGGCGTTTGCCTTGAGCTCATGGAGAGCGGGGTCTTTCGCCGTCAGTTGCAGCGGGAAGGTGACAGGCGCGTCGTAGGCAACCTCATCGATCTTGTCGGCGACAATGTGCTTCGGGACGGGGTAGCTCATCTTGTCGAGCGACACGCCTTCGGAGGAGAGAGTGACTTGAGGCGGGATGCCGCTGTTGCCCGGTTCGCGCCAATAGGTGATCCAGCCTGGCTTCGGCTCGATCTGCAATCCGGCGCGAATATTTCCGTTTGCATCGGGCGGAAGCGCGATCAGGCGCATCCGACCGCCCTCATTGTGGGCCCAGGCGCTCATCTCCGCCCTGGCGGGCTGAGAAAACTGCAGCACGGCGACGAACAGGCACAGGGCGGAACCGAATTGGCGGATGGTGAGTGAAATAGTCTGCATGGATCAATGATGTATTGAAAATCCCTATGCTCGGCTAGAACTCGCGCACATTTAAGTTTTCATTTTCAGTTGATTGATCCGTGACATTGGCTCATGCTCATGGTGTCGGGGCCTTGCGCGGTCTGGCAGAAAGAGGAGTGATGTCCTTGGCGACCGTGAAAAACAAAAGAGAACGCGGCTTCTTCGATGGCCAGTTTCTCATTGCCATGCCGGGCATGGAGGATCGCAATTTCGCCCGCACGGTGATCTACATCTGCGCCCATTCGGATGCCGGCGCGATGGGGTTCGTGATCAACCGCCCGCAAGAGCTGACCTTTACTGACGTTCTCCTGCATCTCGAGATGATCAAGGACGAAGAAGCTATCCTCCTTCCTCAGCATGATTGCCCGATCCAGACGGGTGGGCCCGTGGAAAGCGGCCGCGGCTTCGTGCTCCACTCCGATGACTATCTCTGCGAATCCAGCATTCCCGTCAGCGACGATATCTGCATGACGGCAACGCTCGACATCATCCGCGCCATTTCCAAGGGCAAGGGACCGAAGCGGGCGACCATGCTGCTCGGCTATGCCGGCTGGGGTGCGGGACAGCTGGAAGCCGAAGTCGGCAACAATGGCTGGCTCACATGCGCGGCGAATGAGGAGCTGATCTTCGATCGCAGCCTCGACGACAAGTACGAGCGAGCACTGGCCGCAATGGGTATCAATGCCGCCATGCTTTCAGCCGAAGCCGGCCACGCCTGATCGGCGGAACGATCTGCAAAAAAAGGCGCGTTCTCTGCTGGCGCGGGCAATAAGGCCCAGTCAGGAGAAGCAGGTTTCATGGAAACCACGACCGGAAATTGCCCGCCGTCCATTTTTGCGCAACGGTTTTTTGATCCCGATCCCGAGGGAGGCGCGCGTTGAGGCTCTTTGTATGTGACAACTGCGACCAGGTTGTTCATTTCGACAATCGCCAGTGTGTCCGGTGTGGTCATCGCCTTGGCTTCCTGCCGAATGGTCTGCGCATGCATGCTGTTCTGCAGCAGGACGGCGATCTCTGGCAATACGTCGCTCAGCCGGACCTGGTGCGCTTCTGCGCCAATGCCGGCCTCGACATTTGCAACTGGCTCGTGGAGGACGGAGACGCGGGTGATTACTGCGTCGCCTGCCGGCATAACAGGCTTGTGCCCAATTCAGCGACGCAGGATGGCGTCGATCGGTGGCGCCGCATCAGCCAGGCACAGCGGCACCTCTTCTACTCCCTCTTACGTTGGCGGCTGCCGCACCCGGACCGCACGCAGGATCCCGTAGGCGGCCTGGTTTTCGACTTCCTCGAAGACACCGTCAAGGAAGACGGCAGCGTCGTCCCGGCAATGACTGGACACGAGGAGGGCCTGATCGCAATCCGGGCCGCCGAGGCCGACGACGTCACGCGCGAACAGGCGCGCACCTCGATGAACGAACCTTACCGGACGCTGCTCGGTCATTTCCGCCACGAGACGGGTCATTTCATCTGGAACCGCCTCGTGCGCGACAGGAACGCCTTCGATGGATTCCGGGCGGTGTTCGGCGATGAACGCGAAGACTACGGCGAAGCCCTTGCACGGCACTACGCGAATGGCGCTCCGCCCGGCTGGCAAGAGAGTTTCGTCAGTGCTTATGCCAGCGTCCATCCCTGGGAGGACTTCGCTGAGTGTTTTGCTCATTACCTCCACATCGTCGATACCTTGGAGACCGCTCGCGCCTTCGGCATTGCAATCGATCCCCGCGGTCACGAAGAGATGGCGGCAGAGGTGGATTTCGACCCCTACAGGGCAGCAAGTGCCGATCAGCTCGTCGACGAGTGGGTGCCGCTCAGCGTTGCGATCAACTCGATACAGCGCAGCATGGGACAGCCCGATTCCTATCCGTTCGTGCTCTCAGCGCCGGTGGTCGCCAAGCTCGAATACATGCATCAGCTGATAGCGGGAGCCGCTACGCCGCAATAGGGAGCGGCATAGCTTGGGTCGCGGGTCGCCTAGGCGCGCTTCGTCAGCGGGAACCGCTCCTTCAGCAGTCGCAGTACGGATTCCGGGGCCATCGGCGGTCCGAACAGATAGCTTTGCCCGAAGGTGCAGCCCATCTTGGCGAGTTCCATCGCATCCTCGTTGGACTCGATCCCCTCGGCAACGACCTTCATATCCAGTTCGCGCGCCATTGATATCACCGAGCGAAGCACGGTCGCCTTCTTGTCGCTGGTGTCGCACACCATCGTCTTGTCGAGCTTGATCGTGTCGAACGGGAAGCGCGTCAGATAGGCAAGCGACGAATAGCCGGATCCGAAATCATCCAGAGCAAGGCCAAGGCCCATTTCGCGCAGCTTCTCGAGAACGAGGCGCGCCTGTTCCGGGTTCTCCATGACCATGGATTCCGTCAGCTCGAGTTTCAGGCGTGACGGATCGCAATGGGTCTTCGCCAGCACCGAGCGGACGTCGTCGTAAAGCTCGTTGTTAAGCAGCTGCGCACTGGAGAGGTTGATCGAGACGAAGATCGGCAGTTCGCCCGTCTGGTTCTCCCAGCCCATCAGGTCGTTGGTCGCCTGCTCGAGCGCAAAGCGGCCGAGCATGTCGATAATGTCGGATGTCTCCGCAATCGGTATGAACTCCGAAGGCGGAATGCTGCCGCGCTTCGGATGCTCCCATCGCATCAAGGCTTCGAAGCCGGCGATCTCCACGTCTTCAAGCCCGGCGATCGGCTGGTAGACCATCGACAGTTCCTTGCGCTCGATCGCACGGCGCAGATCGGATTCAAGCTGCAGCCGGTCGGCGCCGAAATCGCGGAAGGCGGGCTGGAATGGCTCGACGCGATTGCCGCCGGCGCGCTTGGCCCGGTACATCGCGAGCTCCGCGTCGCTGAGCATGCCCGCAGCACTTTCCTGCTGGTCGACGAAGGAGGCCAGCCCGATCGACGCCGTCAGGATAATCTCGCGATTGGAGAAGTTGATCGGCACCATGATCGCCTTGCTGATCGCATCGGCAAAGTCGGCCACCTTCGTCGGATCGCGTTCGGACGTCAGGATGAGACCGAACTGATCGCCGGAGAGGCGCGCGAGCGTATCCTGCGGCTTGAGGAGCCGGCGCAGGCGTCGCGTGAGCGCAATCAGGATATTGTCGCCGGCGGCGATCCCGAGCGTATCGTTCACCAGCTTGTAGCGGTCGATGTCGATCACCATGACAGTCGGGCGCAGCGTCTCGCCACCGGGCGCCAATGCCAGCACGGCCTGCATGCGATCGAGGAACAGCTGGCGGTTCGGCAAGCCAGTCAGGTTGTCGTGCAGCGCGTCGTGCAGCAGCCGTTCGACGGAATTCTTCTGTTCGGTGACGTCGATGATGGTGCCGACGCAGCGGATGATCTCGCCGTTCGAGCCAAGCACAGGCCGCGCGCGGATGAGAAGCCAGTGGAAATGACCGTCTTCCGCGCGGATGCGGAACTCGTGGTTCAACCGGCCGCGGCGATGTTCAAGGAGCACATCGAGCGTCGCGCGGAAGCGGTCGCGATCGTCGGGATGTAGCCGCGGCAGCCAGTTGCGCGCGGCGCCATGCATCGCACCCGGCGGGAGGCCGAGCTTGACGGAGACATCGGGTATCGTGACGATACGATCGCGCGCCACATCCCAGTCCCAAACCGTATCACCCGAGCCCGTCAGAGCCAGCGATTGACGCTCGAGATCGGAAAACAGCCCTTGCTGGAACGCGCCGCCGGCGAAGGCGTGCTGCATCACGGTAAAGCCGATCAGCAGGACGATGAGAACAAGGCCGCCGCCGAGTGCCGGCTGGATGATGTCGTTATCGAGCCGGCCGGTGATCGTCAGCCACGCACCGAAGATCCAGACAAGGATCAGGGCCCAGGCCGGGACCAGCAGGATCGCGCGGTCATATCGGTTAAGCCCGAGGTAGACGATCAGCAGAAGACCCAACGTCGCGGTCAGCGCGAAGGAGAGGCGTGCGATGCCTGCGGCAATTGCCGGGTCGTAGATGGCGACGCCGAAGAGCAACGCCAGGCCGAGCACCCAGGCGAGCGTCACGTAGCCGAGGTGCGTGTGCCACCGGTTGAGGTTGAGATAGGTGAACAGGAAAATGACAAAGCTGGAGGCGAGGGCGACTTCGGCGCAGGCGCGCCATATTCGCTGGTCGGCGGAAGCAATGCTGATCAGCTTGCCGAGAAAGCCGAAGTCGACGCAGATGTAGCCGAGGACCGCCCAGGCGAGTGCCGCCGTTGCCGGCAGCATCGACGTGCCCTTGACGACGAAAAGAATGGTCAGAAACACCGCCAGCAGGCCGGCAATGCCGAGCACGATGCCGCGATAGAGCGTGAACGCGTTGATCGTGTCCTTGTAGGCGTCGGGCTCCCAAAGATAGATCTGCGGCAGCTCCGGCGTCGTCAATTCCGCGACGAAGGTGATGACGGCGCCGGGGTTGAGCGTGATGCGGAACACGTCCGCCTCGTCGCTCGGCTGCCGGTCGAGCGCAAAGCCTTCGCTCGGGGTGATGGCGATGATGCGCTGTGAGCCCAGGTCCGGCCAGAACAGCTTTGAATTCACGAGGCGGAAATGGGGCGCCACGATCACGCGCTCAAGCTGCTCGTCGGAGACGTTGGCAAGCGCGAAGACGGCCCAGTCGCCCTGATGGTTGTCGGAGCTGGCACGTACCTCAATACGGCGGCGGATACCGTCGGCACCGGCAGCGGTCGAGACCTGAAAGGCTTCGCCCTGGTTGGCGTAGATTTCTGTCGTGGCAGTCAGGTCGAGTGCCGTGTCGTCTCGCGAGATCTTCACCGGCTCGGCTGCCTGGACATTGCCTGCCGCTAGCATAAAAGCCGACAGCAAGAGAGCTGCGATCACCGCGATCAATCGTCCGGCCGGTGATGGGAGCAGCATGCGGTTGTTGGTCATCGGCTGTCGGTTATCCTGCCTTTATCCGTGTCGGTGGCGAGCAATGAGAACATCACATGGTCGTGCCACTGACCGTTGATTTTCAAGTATCCGCGCAGATAGCCTTCCCGCTGAAACCCGGCTTTTTCAAGCAGGCGGATGCTCCGAGCATTGTCTGGAATACAGGCTGCTTCGATACGGTGCAACTCAAGCCCTGCGAAGATGTAGGGTATAACCAATTGAAGTGCGGCGAACATATGACCCTGGCCGGCATAAGCCTCGCCCATCCAGTAGCCGATCATGCAGCTTTGTGCCGCCCCGCGCCTGATGTAGCCGATCGTGATGCCGCCGAGCAGCGTCATGCCCTGCTTGTGAAACAGAAGGAGCGGAATGGCCTGGCCGGAAGCGTACTCCTGCTTGCCGCGAATGACACGGGCGCGATAGGAGCCCTCCGTCAGCTCGTCGCGCCGCCATGTCGGCTCCCACGGTTCCAGAAACTGCCGGCTCGCCGCCCGCAGCTTGTGCCACTGGTTGAAATCCTGGTAGCGCGGCAGGCGCAGCACATAGTGCTCGTTCTCGAGCTCGACCGAATCCGGCTGTCGCGACAGAAACCGAAAAACCGATTTTGGCATCGATCACTCCCGGCAGGATGGATCTGGGATCAGACGAGGGCTTGCTTGCCCTGGTGATCGGGCGAGGAAAGAGACGCGGTAATATCCTCCATCGGAGCCAGATGTTCGAGCGGGCCAATGGCCGAGAGCGTCGGCACGGTATCGAAGAACAGGCGTCCGGCAAGATCCGTCAGTCGCTTGACCGTTATGCCCTCGAGTCGTTCCATCATCTCCTGGTTGGAGATCGGGCGGCCGTAGAGCATCATCTGCCTTGCGATCTGGCCGGCGCGGGCCGCCGGGCTTTCCTGGCCCATCAGCAGCTGGGCGCGGATCTGGGCGCGGGCGCGTTCGATTTCCTTTTGCTCGATCGTCGCTGCAGACTTGTGCAGTTCGTCGATAATGACGGGCACCAGCTCCGGCAGGTTCTCGCCACCGGTGGCGGCGTGGATCCCGAAGATGCCGGTGTCGGAAAAGCCCCAGTGAAAGGCATAGATCGAATAGCAGAGACCACGGATTTCACGCACTTCCTGGAACAGACGGGAGGACATCCCGCCGCCGAGAATATTCGCGAGGATCTGCGAACAGTAGAAGTCGCGGGCGTGATAGGCCTTGCCCTCGAAACCGAGCAGGATCTGCGCGTCCATCAGGTCGCGCGTTTCACGGATATTGCCGCCGATGTACTTCGCAGCTTCCATGACCGGCGTCGCCGATGGAGAAGTCGGAAGGCTCGCGAAGCGCTCCTCGACCATGCGAACGAACTCGTCGTGCTGCACGGCGCCGGTTGCAACGATAAACATCCGGTCGGTTGTGTAATTGCGGCTGAGATAGCCGCGGATCTGCGGCGGCGTGAAGGACACCACAGTTTGCGGCGTGCCGAGGATTGCCCGGCCGAGTGTCTGATCGCGGTAGGCGGTTTCGGAAAACTTGTCGAAAACGACGTCGTCCGGCGTATCGTTCGCAGCGTTGATTTCCTGCAGGATGACCTGCTTCTCGCGCTCGAGTTCTTCTTCCTCGAACGCGGACTCTGTCAGGATATCGGCAAGAATATCGACGGCGAGCGGAACGTGATCCTTGAGGACGCGGGCATAGTAGGAGGTCGTTTCCGTGGATGTCGCAGCGTTGACCTCGCCGCCGACATCCTCGATCTCCTCGGCGATTTCGCGCGCGCTGCGGCGCGCCGTGCCTTTGAAGGCCATATGTTCGAGCAGGTGGGCGATGCCGTGCTCGTCTGTCGTCTCGTTGCGCGATCCTGATTTGATCCAAACTCCCAGCGCAACGCTTTCCAGATGCGGCATGGTCTGTGTGACTACTGTCAGCCCGGATTTGAGCCGGGTGCACTCAACTGTCATTGGCTATCTTTCTGCGCCTGCGTTACTTAGGCCCGAGCGTGCTCGCCGATGAAGGTCTCGATGGCTTTGAGCTCAGGCTTCACAATCTGAAAGCGCTCCTCCTTGTGCATCAGATCAGCAAGCCACGTCGGAAGCGCGGGGTCAATACCGGAGGCGGATTTTACGGCGGCGGGGAATTTCGCCGGGTGTGCGGTGGCAAGCGTCACCATCGGCGTGTTTGGCTTTTCGTGTTTGCCCGCAACGAAGACGCCGATCGCCGAGTGCGGATCGAGAAGATAGCCCGTTTCGGCGTGGGTTTTCTTGATCGTCTGGGCGACCTGTTTCTCGCTGGCGCGGCCAGTGCGGAAGTCCTTCTTGATGAAGGCCAGGGCCTCCTTCGCAATCTCGAAGCCATTGGATTGCTTGAGACTGTTCATTGCCGCGCGAACTTTGGATGCGTCGCGATCATAGGCTTCGAACAGCAGTCGTTCGAAGTTCGAGGAGATCTGGATGTCCATCGAAGGTGAGGTCGTTGCCTTGACCGCTTTCATCTCGTAACGCCCGCTCTTCAGCGTGCGGTCGAGGATATCGTTCTCGTTGGTCGCGACCACCAGTTTGCCGATCGGCAGGCCCATCCGCTTTGCGCAGTAACCGGCAAAAATATCCCCGAAATTGCCCGTCGGCACGGTAAACGAGATCTTACGGTCCGGTCCGCCAAGCGCGATTGCCGTCGTGAAATAGTAGACGATCTGGGCCATGATGCGGGCCCAGTTGATCGAGTTGACGCCGGAGAGCCTGACGCGATCGCGGAACGGTCCGTCGTTGAACATCGCCTTGACGAGGTTCTGGCAGTCATCGAAATTGCCTTCGACGGCAAGCGCGTGAACGTTGGAGGCAGTGGAGGTCGTCATCTGGCGCTGCTGCACCGGCGACACCTTGCCATGCGGGAAAAGAATGAAGATGTCGGTGCGTTCGCGCCCAGCAAAGGCGTCGATCGCCGCGCCGCCGGTATCGCCGGAGGTAGCGCCGACGATGGTCGCGCGCTCGCCGCGCTTTTCGAGCGCATAGTCCATCAACCGGGCGAGCAGTTGCATCGCGACATCCTTGAACGCCAGCGTCGTACCATGGAAGAGCTCCATGACGAAGCTGTTCGGCCCTGTCTGCACGAGCGGGGCGATCGCAGGGTGGCGGAAAGTGCCGTACGCCTCATCGATCATGGACCGGAAGGTGTCGTCGGCAATCTCGCCGTTGGTGAAGGGCGACAGGATGGTGAAGGCAATATCCTGATAGCTTTTTCCTCGAAGCGCGCGGATTTCCTTTTTCGAGAAATGCGGCCACTTGCGCGGCACATAGAGGCCACCATCGCGCGCCAGACCCGTCAACAATGCATCGCAGAAACCGAGGGAAGGGGCTTCGCCGCGGGTCGAAATATAATCCACTGTCGTCATCCTTGATGTGCCGGTCGGAGAAAGGCTGAGGGAAAGTAAACCCCGCGCTGCATCTCGCTTGCGCTGTCGGCTATGCTCGCCTGCGATCCCGAAATGTGCATCAAAACGGTTCTTACCCAATCGATTTTTGTTTGCGCCGCTGATATAGACCATCGCAAACTGTCACGAAAGGCCTGCCATCAAGTGATTGGGCCTGCCAAAAAACTTTGTGGAGAGGGTGGAATAATCGTGCTTGGCAAGGTCTCGCGTCTTATCGTTTCGGCTTCCCTTGCGGCAATGCTTGCCGGTTGTAATTCGCTCGGCGTCGGTGGTGGCTCAGACAGCGCAACGGCACCGACCCAGCCGAACGGCAATGGCCAGATCATGCCGTTGGCGCCATCCAACCCGTCCTCCAATGACGCATCGATCGGCACCGCCAAGACCGCGTCGGGCAACACTGCCCCTGTTGTCCAGGGAGCATGCCCGCAGATCTTCATGAAGGACAAGGACGCGATCTTCCGCACCTATGCCGGCGGCGCCAAGACCGGCGATGCGGACAAACTCGCCTTCCAGGCATCGATCGGTGACTATACGCGCCAGTGCAGCCTGAACGATGCAAACCTGACGATGACTGTTGTCGCCCAGCTTCGGGTTCTCGCCGGCCCGAACGGTTCGTCCGGTAAGGTCACGCTCCCGGTTCGCATCACGGTCTTTGACGGCGAGGATGCGCTTTATTCCGAAGTAACGAATTTCCCGGTCGAGGTCGGCTCCGGAGCCACGCAGGCGCTGTTCCGCAAGGACGGTATCAAGCTTCCGGTCGGTTCCGGCTCAATGGTGCGCGTGAACATCGGCTTCGACCAGGGGCCGGTTTCGACGAAAAAGAAGAAGGCCTGAGGAACGTTTCCGCATCGCTAAGCTGATCGGCGCGGGGGAGCAGATCGCTTGAAAATCGGCATCGTAATGAATCCGGCGTCGGGCCGACGCGGAAAGAAATTGTTCTGGTCGGCGCTGCTGCGCGCCATCGAGGCGAGATTTGCCGATCTCAGCCTGCGTGAAACCAAGGGCTTCGGCGATGCCGAGCGGTTCGGGCGCGAACTGGCGAATGATGGGGCCGATTTGGTGATCGCCGTCGGCGGCGACGGAACGATCGGCGAGGTGGCTGGCGGTATCCTCAAATCGCATCGGCCGGGTACTGCGTTTTCTTTCATCCCAACCGGCACCGGCTGTGATTTTGCCCGCAACTTTCCGATGTCGCGCGATCCCACCACGATCGCCAACGGCCTGAACTCTCCGTCCGTGCGGCAGATCGATGCCGGCCTGCTCACTTGCGACGACGAGGACGGTGACACCGTCACCCGCCACTTCGCCAACATCGCAAGCTTTGGCGTTTCCGGCCATATCGTGCGCGCCGTCAACGAGGCACGCAAGGGCAGGCGCCTGCCGGGGCCGATGGTTTTCTTCTTCCATAGCCTGCTTCAGATCCTGCGCTACGAGCCGCGCACAATTCGCCTCAGACTCGATGGAGAGGACATCTACGAGGGCCCGATCACGGCGGTTGCCGTCGCAAACGGCGCTTGGTTCGGCGGCGGTATGAAGGTGGCCCCCGATGCGGATATCAGCGATGGCCTGTTCGACGTGGTCATCATTCGAGGCGCCGGCCGGTTGAAAGTGCTGTCGTTAATGAACAGCATCTATAGCGGCGGCCACCTCAAGAGTCCGCTCGTCAGCATCCATCGCGCCACGCTCGTCGAGGCATGGCCGATAGGCAAGGAGGGGGTGCCGATCGACAGCGACGGCGAGGGACCTGGTCAGCTCCCGGCCCGGTTCGAGATGCTGGCTGGCGCGATCAATCTGAAAATCTAGTAATTTCAGACGAGTATTCATAGCGAAGGGAACCCGCGGAGTCGCACAACGAACGCCGTGTCGTCGTTCAGCCGTCCAAGCGCGCCTGAATTGTCGCGCCGAGATTGGTGTCGTGGAACCCTTCGTAGAAGGCCACGACCTCTGTCGCCATGTCGGCCGGAATGGCGACGAAATCCTGAAGTCGGAACCCAACCGCCTTGTTGAGCCCGGGACCCAATAGGTCGCTCTCGCTCAAGTTCTCGACACGGCTTGCCAACTCTTTGAAATATAGCAAATTGTCGTCCACCGTCGCGGGAGAGAGCGTTCTGCCGTGCGCAGGAATCACAAACCTTGCGTTCAGGTCGCGTATTCGTTCGAGGGATGAGGAGAGCAGCCGGAGATCATGCGCGCTCCTGCTCCACACCTCGGGGATCGGATACTCGACCGCGTCGACGGCCAGGCAGACGCGGATTTCAGGAATCCACACCGAGACATGGTCGGGCGTATGACCTGGCGTGTGAAACAATTCGAGCGTGAGATCGCCACCGTGAAGGGTCATAGAGCCTGAGAAGGTGATGTCTGGCGCTACGAGTTCAACGTTTCGAAATCGCTGATCTTCGCGCACCTTATCTTTCAGGACTTGAACCGAGGAAGGATCACGCAAGCGCTCAAGCGATGCGGCATGGGCAATGATCGGCGCCTTTCCTGCAATCGCGGCGTTCCCCCAAAAGTGATCCCAGTCCATGTGCGAGTTCACGACCAGCAGCGGACGTGCATGCACGTCCTCGCCAAGCAGGTCCAGCGCCGTCCGGCACAGCTCGGGCGTTGCGAGAGTGTCGACCAGGACGTTGAATCTCTTGGTGCGGACGAAGATGCCATCAACTTCGTCTCCGGCCCTGACAATGGTGATCCGGTCGTCGAGTTCGGGCGGAGAGCACAATTCCACGGAAACGTTCATACGAGACAGCCCCATCAGACGGTGATTACCACTCCGATATCCGAATAGGTTCGCTCTGTCGCGCCAAGAACGCGCGTTCTACAGGGCGCCTTCCCATTCGGCGAGCGCGGCAACGATGCCGGGCAAATCGCTCATCCGGGAAATGACGGTTTCAGCACCGGCATCGGTCAGCCTGTCGGAATGTGCCGGATAGGTATGGGAGGCGCCGGTAAACCCGATGACGCGCATGCCGGCAGCCCGCGCTGCGTGAACGCCATGGACGGAGTCCTCGACGACCACGACGCGGTCTGTGGAAACGCCCATCTGCTTTGCGCCATGCAGGAAGATATCCGGCTTCGGCTTCACGCGATCGGCACCGAGATCCTTGGCTGAGAAGATATGCGGCGCAAAGAGCGGCTTCAGGCCCACTTTGCCGAGCATCATGTCGAGCCGCGCACTGCTGGAGTTCGAGCAGATGCAGCGCTTCAGCTTCAGTCGCGCGAGAGCGGCTTCGACGCCGGCAATTGCCTGCACATCCTGGGACAGACGCAGATCGAGCAGCTTTTCGGACTTGTCGAGCAGCGATGCGGAAATCGGAATGCTGGCCTCGCGCTCGACCTGCAGCAGGATATTCTGCCAGGTCATGCCGGCGAAGCGCTCGCCCATTTCCTCGATGCTGATCGGGTAGCCCGCTTCGGTCAGAAGCTTGGATTCGACATCCGCAGCGATAATTTCCGAGTCGACCAGAACGCCGTCGCAGTCGAAGATGATGAGGTCGAAGCCGTCCATATACTTGCGCCTTATTTGGGATGATGCCCCTTTACACGATGCCTCGGCGAAGCTCAACCGACAGCAGGGCATGGCTGGATTGCGTGCCACGGGCGGCTTCGATTTTACGATCGCTTTCGCGGCTATTTGGCGGCAGGAAACAAGGCAAGAAATTGCCGTTCGCCTTCGGGTGAGAAGATGACGGAGCGGCTTTCGGCAGTGCGGCGCGCCCAGCCTTTGTCGAGGAAATTCGAAAGTAGCGCCTTTCCGAGACTGCCGGCGAGGTGGGCCCGTCGCTCGCTCCAATCCAGGCAGGAGCGGCAGAGTGGACGACGCGACGATCTCAGGGCGTGGACGTCGATGCCGATATTCTTGAGCGCGGTTTCGCCGCTCTCCGTCACGGCAAGACCGTCACCGAGTGCATCGATCGCGCCCTCGGCAATCAGGTTGTCGAGCATGCGCACGCCGTAGTCGCCGGCGAGATGATCGTAGCAGATACGCGCCTTGCGCAAGGCCGGTTCCTTCGGCCCAGGCCTATGGCGCAGGTGACCGCGCCCGGCCGCAAACCCCATGATGCTCTCCAGGAACTTGCCGACACTGTCATCCGCCAGCGTGAAGTAGCGATGGCGGCCCTGCTTGCGCTGGGCGAGCAGATTGCCGGCTTCCAGCTTGGCAAGGTGCGTGCTCGCTGTCTGCACGGTAATGCCGCCGGCGGCTGCAAGCTCCGTTGCCGTTAGCGCCTTGCCGCCCATCAACGCCGTCAGCATGTTGGCGCGCGCTGGATCGCCGATCAGCGCGCCGATCTGGGCTATGTCGGGTCCTTCCTTCATACTTCGATCCTAACCGAAGCATTGTCGTCAGGCAATGTGCGAAAACAGTCTCCAGACAACAAGGAGACGACGATGATTACCTGCTTCATCCGCTATGAAATCGATCCGTTCAAGAGGGACGCCTTTGCCGAATACGCTCGCAACTGGGGGCAGGCAATTCCGCGCAACGGTGCGGACCTGATCGGCTATTTCGCGCCGCATGAGGGCTCGGCGACGACGGCTTACGGCGTCTACAACATTGAAAGCCTCGCCGCCTACGAAGCTTATCGCGCCCGCCTTGCCGCCGATCCGCTCGGCAGGCAAAACTACGAATTCGCCAAACGCGAACGTTTCATCCTCAAAGAAGATCGTATCTTCCTCAAGAACGCTTCCCTTCCTCATTCAAAGCTGGTGATGCCATGATCGCTGTTATCTTCGAAGTCCTGCCCTTCATGGGCGAACGCCACACCTATCTCGATCTCGCCGGCGAACTTCGCGGTGAACTCGAAAAGATCGACGGCTTCATTTCAATCGAACGCTTTGAAAGCCTCACCAATCGCGGCAAGCTGCTGTCGCTGTCCTTCTGGCGCGACGAGGAGGCGGTCAAGGCTTGGCGAAACGTGGAGGCACACCGAGCTGCCCAGCACGCCGGCCGCAACGGCGTCTTCGCGGACTATCGGCTGCGCATAGGCCACATCGTTCGCGACTACGGCATGAACGAGCGCGCCGAAGCTCCGGCCGATAGCCGCAAGGTGCATGACGCGGCGGCGTAATAACACAGCCGGAAGGGCGTGCGGCCGCTGCCCCGCTCCTTCGGCGCCGACGTCTGTCGCGACTTATTTTCCCGAAATCGCTCATCCCTTCAGGCTTTGGTAACCAAACTGAGTAACCATAACAGACAGTAAAAAGTGTAATTGTGTATGAGCGAGTTTCCAGATGGCGTCAGTATTTCCGCTTGCCGATCTCAAGGCCTCCGCAAAGCCGGGCTCCTGGATCGACACGATCATCAAGGGCGATTGCGTTGCTGCCCTTGAAGCCCTGCCGAACCACTCCGTAGACGTTATCTTCGCTGATCCGCCGTACAATCTGCAGCTTGGCGGTACGCTGCATCGCCCCGACCAGTCGCTGGTCGATGCCGTCGATGACGAGTGGGATCAGTTCGCCTCCTTCGAAGCCTATGATGCCTTCACCCGCGCCTGGCTGCTCGCCTGCCGCCGCGTTCTGAAGCCGACCGGCACGATCTGGGTCATCGGCTCCTATCACAACATCTTCCGCGTCGGCGCCACGCTGCAGGATCTGAACTTCTGGATCCTCAACGATATCGTCTGGCGGAAGACCAACCCAATGCCGAACTTCAAGGGTCGCAGATTCCAGAACGCCCATGAGACGATGATCTGGGCGAGCCCGAACGCCAAGGCCAAGGGCTACACCTTCAACTATGACGCCATGAAAGCGGCAAACGACGACGTGCAGATGCGCTCCGACTGGCTCTTCCCGATCTGCAGCGGCAATGAACGGCTGAAGGGCGACGACGGCAAGAAGGTGCATCCGACGCAGAAGCCGGAAGCGCTGCTCGCCCGCGTCATCATGGCCTCCTCGAAGCCCGGCGACATCATCCTCGACCCGTTCTTCGGCTCCGGCACGACGGGCGCCGTTGCCAAGCGTCTCGGGCGCCACTTCGTCGGCATCGAGCGCGAGCAGGACTACATCGATGCGGCCGCCGCCCGTATCGAAGCAGTCGAGCCGCTCGGTAAGGCTGAACTCACCGTCATGACCGGCAAGAAGCAGGAAGTCCGCGTGGCTTTCAACGTGCTGGTCGAAAGCGGTCTGATCAAGCCCGGCCAGGTGCTTACCGATGCCCGCCGCCGCTACAGCGCGATCGTTCGCGCCGACGGCACCGTGGCTTCCGGTGGCGAGGCCGGTTCCATTCATCGCCTTGGGGCAAAGGTCCAGGGCCTTGATGCATGCAACGGATGGACATTCTGGCACTTCGACGACGGGCAATCCCTGCGCCCGATCGATGAATTGCGGTCAGTCATCCGCAGTGATCTGGCAAAGGCGGAATGAACCGCGCCTCGACCTGATCGAGACTCCCTTCTTCCGGTGTTTTGTACCTCCAGTTACGGAAGAAGGCCTGGCGCCCGGGATCAACACCCGGGCGCTCTTCATTTTGGCTCGCGCGGCAGCGCAATTCCGTGTCATGTATCGGCGGCTGATGATCCGAAAGAGGCAAGGAACCCGCCATGTATCTTGCGATCATACTGTTGCTGATGCTTGTCTTGCCCCTGGGCTCGGTTGTCGCCGAAGCCCATTGGAGCGCGGACGCCAACCTCGTCTTCCTCGTCGGGAAATGGTTCGTCTTTTGGGGCGTCGGCCTGCGACTGCTCGTGGCAAGCCTGAAGCAGATCATCGACCCGGCCTTCACCGCGGAGACGATCTTCGGTGTCACCGATCACAAGGCGCAGGCATTGGTGCAGGAGATCGGCTTCGGCAATCTCTCGATTGGCATGCTTGGCATATTCAGCCTCTTCGAGCCGCGGTGGATTGTCCCGGCAGCGATCACCGCCTGCCTTTTCTCCGGGCTCGCCGGTCTGAAGCATCTTCTCGAGCGGCCGAGAAACAGGTCGAGGAAGATCGCGATGTTCTCCGACCTGTGGCTCTTCTTCGTGCTCGCTTTTTATCTTTCCGCAGCGTTCTTTCAAAACGCCTGATAGTCCGTCACCTCGACGTGAGTGACACGACCGTCGTCGTTGAAGGTGATCGTCTCTTCGCCTTCCCGGACGAGTGGCTTGCCCGTCTTGCTGTGCGTTGCGCGAACGGACCACACGGCGCGGCCGGCATTCGGGCTGACCTTCTCGACCAGCGTGTTGATTGCCGTCTGGTCCGGGTAGTCGTCGAAATACTTGCGAAAGGCGACCATGATGTCGGCTCGCCCCGACAGGCTTCCGACACCGTTCGAGACATAGGTCGCGTTTTCCGCGAAATAATTCTCGATCGTATCGAAATCGAGTGCGTTGATAGCGCCGTGGAACCGCTTGATTTCTTCAACCGGATCGAATGCCATGGTCAGAGCCTCACGCCACGCGCTGCAAGATCGGCGCGCAGCTTGTCGGCGCCGGTGAAGAGGACCGCATCCCAGCCGGCCGCCTTGGCGCCTTCGACGTTGGGGGCGGAGTCATCAATGAAGATTGTCGCCGCTGGATTGAGGCCGAAGCTCTTGGCGTGTGTTTCGTAAATCGCAATGTCGGGCTTGATGAGACCGACGTCGCCGGAAACGGTCACGCCGCGCGGCTTGGTCAGGAACGGAAAGCGGACCTGTGCTTCGCGGAAGGTGTCGGATGCGAAGTTCGTCAGCATCGTCACGTCCTGGCCATCGGCAATCAGGCCTTCCATGATGGTGACGCTGTCGTCGTAGGAGTGGGGGACCATCTCGTGCCAGTGTTTGCGGAAGGCCCGGATATGCTCCTCCCGATCCGGATGAACCTCGATCAGCAGGGCTTCGGCTTCCTCCCAGCTGCGGCCGCGATCCTGCTCGACGTTCCAGTCATGAGTGCAGACATTCTCGAAAAACCATTTGCGTTCGGCCTCATCGGGAATGAGGCGGCTGAACGGAATATTCGGATCGTAATGGATGAGAACTTTTCCGATGTCGAAAACAATATGGTCGATGGGCATCGATTAATCCTTGGCATGTTTGAACGCGAGCGGGATAGCCGCGGTGATTGCTTTTTTCATGACGGTCGGCAGTGCCTGCGAGTCAAGATTTGTAACCGGCTCCCACCAACCGTTATCCACTTGAATTCGCGAGTGGATCGCGACGCGGTAAATCGACAGCCTGAGCTCGAAATGGGTGAAGACGTGGGTGATGGTCCCGCAAGGCTCCCAGGCAGCCGGGAAAGGCGCGGCATCGGCCGAGGCTTCCCCGTCCTGCCGCGCCGTCCAATTGGTCGTCGGCACTTCCGTCATGCCGCCGAGCAGGCCGCTCTCGATGCGCCGCCGCAACAGAACGTCACCATCCGCCGTGACCGCAATAAAGGCTGCGCCTTGGCGGGTCGGCTTTTCCTTCTTGGCAGCCTTGACCGGAAAGTGCTCGGGATCGTGCAGGCGTAGCGCCTCGCAGGATTCCCTGAAGGGACAGAGCGAACAGGCGGGCCGCTTCGGCGTGCAGATCGTGGCGCCGAGATCCATCATGGCCTGCGCAAAGTCGCCGGGCCGATCCTGCGGCGTCAGCAGCGCCACCTTCTGTTTCATCAATGGTTTGGCAGCGGGTAGGGGCGTGGCGATCGCGTAAAGGCGCGAGATCACCCGCTCGACGTTGCCATCCATGACCGCGGCTCGCCTGTTGAAGGCGATCGCCGCAACCGCGGCCGCCGTATAGTCCCCGATACCGGGAAGCGACTTCAGCCCCTCCTCGGTATCGGGAAAGATGCCGTTATGATCGGACGCGACGGCCTCGGCGCATTTCTTGAGGTTGCGGGCGCGGGCGTAGTATCCAAGCCCGGCCCAGGCCGCCATCACGTCTTCGCTGGCGGCATCGGCGAGGTCGCGCACGCTCGGCCAGCGAGCCAGGAAATTGGCGAAGTAGGGCTTCACCGCCGGCACCGTCGTCTGCTGCAGCATCACCTCGGAAAGCCAGACGTGATAGGGATCGGCCTTGATGCCGCGCGCCGCCATCGGCGGCGAGACGCGCCATGGCAGATCGCGATGGTGGCGGTCGTACCAGTCGAGAAGGGGCTTGGCGGCAGGCGCGTCCAGTGTCGTCGATGTCATCATTTGCCGTCGTGAGGGGAAGTGCCCTATACTTGGCGAAGCAATGCCGCGCGATCAAGGCAGTGGTGCCTGAACGCAGCGCGATCTGAAGGTTTCGATGAGTTATCCACGCAAAGGTGAAAAGCAGATCTCCGAATTGGCCAACGGGCTGATCGATCCCGTGCTGGCGCGCCGTGCCGGAATCAACACGGCGCTGCTTGGCTCGTGGGATGAAATCGCTGGTGCGGAGTTCGCCGACTGCACGCGTCCGGAAAAGATCGCCTGGGCGCGCGGCAACGACGAGGGCAGCTTTCGGCCCGGTGTGCTCACGATTGCCTGCGAGGGCGCCCGCGCGCTGTTCCTGACCCATGCGCAAGGCGAGTTGATCCAGCGCGTCAACAGCTTCTTCGGATTTGCGGCCGTCCACCAGATCCGTATCGTCCAGAAACCCGTTTATCCGGCGGTGAAGCGCTCCCGCACGCCTCCTCCCTTGAAGGGGGCGGCTGCGGCAAAGCTGGAGGATATGATGGAGGGGATCGAGGGCGACAAGCTGCGCGAAGCCGTGAAGCGGCTCGGCACGGCCGTGCTGGGCAAGCGCGGTCGCTAACGCCTTCCAAGTGTTGGCCCTGCAATTCTGTCCGCAATTTAATCGGGCTGTCCAACCAAGGTCACAATTCTTTGAAGAAAGTTCGCGAGCCGTGTCTTGTTCAGGACTTCGAGGCGCTATATCGGACTCACAGCCATTACTCTCATTTATGGGGACCTTCATGCCGATTTCTGAAATGCAACTGACGAAACGCCAGCTTCTGGGTGGCGTGGCTGCCGCGACCGCGACCCTGGCGGTTTTCAGTAGCGCGCATGCCGCTGTCGAAGTGCCTCAGCCCGATGGCGAGGTCGACATGGCCGCCGTGCTGAAGCCGGGCGCGCTGCCGGAAATGGTGCTTGGCAAGGAAGACGCCCCGGTAACGATCGTCGAATACATGTCGATGACCTGCCCGCACTGCGCTCACTTCCACACGACGACGTTCGACGCGATCAGGAAGAAGTATGTCGACACCGGCAAGGTCCGCTTCATCATCCGCGAATTCCCCTTTGATCCGCGCGCCGCTGCCGCCTTCATGCTGGCTCGCTGCAACCCGCAGAAGCCGGAAGAAATGAGCACGCCGGAACAGTATTTCGCGATGGTATCCATGCTCTTCAAGCAGCAGCAGACCTGGGCCGCTGCCGATGATGGCCGCGCTGCATTGCTGCAGATGGCCAAACTTGCTGGATTTACTGAGGATAGTTTCACGAAGTGCTTGACGAACCAGAAGCTGCTGGATGAAGTGAACGCAACGCGGGAACGAGGTTCCAAGGAGTTTGGAGTCAATGCCACGCCGACGTTCCTCATCAACGGCAAGCGCTTTTCTGGAGACATGACGGTTGACACCATGTCGGCCCTTATCGACAGCCTGCTCTAATCTGAACCGTATCCGATCGACGGGCGACGGCGGAAGCCGTACGCCCGTCTTTTGCTTTATCAGGCGCGGGGACGCGGCATGAAGTTCAACAAGCTTCGCGTCGTCGGCTTCAAGTCCTTCGTCGAACCCACCGAATTCATCATCGAGCGCGGACTGACCGGTATCGTCGGCCCGAACGGCTGCGGCAAATCGAACCTCGTCGAGGCGCTCCGCTGGGTGATGGGCGAGAATTCCTACAAGAACATGCGCGCGTCCGGCATGGACGATGTCATCTTCTCCGGCTCTGGAAACCGTCCTGCCCGCAACACTGCTGAAGTAGCACTCTATCTCGACAATGCCGAGCGCACGGCGCCCGCGGCCTTCAACGACAGCGACGAGATCCAGGTCACGCGCCGCATCGAGCGAGAGCAGGGGTCGATCTACCGCATCAACGGCAAGGAAAGCCGCGCCAAGGACGTGCAGCTTCTTTTTGCCGACGCCTCCACCGGCGCCCGCTCGCCGTCCATGGTCGGGCAGGGGCGGATCGGCGAGTTGATCTCGGCAAAGCCGCAGGCCCGCCGCCAGTTGCTTGAAGAGGCGGCCGGCATATCGGGCCTGCATTCGCGCCGTCACGAAGCCGAGCTTCGCCTGCGAGCTGCCGAAACCAATCTCGAACGTCTCGACGACGTGACATCTCAACTGGAGAGCCAGATCGAGAGCCTGAAGCGTCAGGCCCGCCAGGCAAGCCGCTTCAAGTCGCTGTCCGCGGATATACGCGCCCGCGAGGCGCTGCTTCTGCACATCCGCTGGGTTCAGGCCAAGGAGGCCGAAGCCGAGGCCGATAGCGCGCTCAATCAGGCCACCGTCGTCGTCGCCGAAAAGGCGCAGATGCAGATGGAGGCCGCCAAGGTTCAGGGCATTGCAAGCCTGAAGCTGCCGGAATTGCGAGACGGCGAAGCGCGTGCCGCTGCCGCGTTGCAGCGCCTGCAGATCGCCAAGACCCAGCTCGAGGAGGATGCCAACCGCATCCTGCGCCGTCGCGATGAACTGACCCGCCGTCTTGCGCAGCTCGGCGAGGACATCCGCCGCGAGGAGCGGCTGGTTGCCGACAACGCCGAAATCCTGGCGCGGCTGGATGCCGAAGAGAGCGAGATCACCGAGATCCTCGCCGACTCCGGCCGCTTTGCCGAGGAAACACGCGAGGCCTTCGAGGAGGCTGCCGCGAAGCTCGCCGACAGTGAGCGCACTTTTACCGCGTTGACAGCCGAACGCGCCGAGGCCGCGGCCGGGCGCAACCAGCTCGAGCGCGCCATTCGCGACCTTGCCGATCGCAAGATGCGCCTTGAACGGCAGATGGACGAGGCCAACCGCGAGCTGTCGGCCATCGGGGAGAAGATTGCCAGTCTGCCCGATCCGGACGAGAAGCGGGCCGTGGTCGAGGCGGGCGAGCAGGCGCTTGCCGAGGCGGAAGCCGCAACCCAGGGCGTCGAGCAGGCCTTGGCCGCTGCCCGCCAGACCGAGGCTCTTTCGCGATCGCCTGTCGATCAGGCGCGTGCGAAGCTGAACGCCATCGAAACGGAAGCCCGGACCATTTCGCGCATGTTGGCCGCCGGTGCCGCGGCAGGCGAATTTGCGCCGGTTGCCGATGAACTTCGCGTCGATCGCGGCTTTGAGACGGCGCTCGGTGCGGCCCTTGGCGACGACATCGAATCCCCGCTCGATCCGAAGGCGCCGGTGCATTGGTCCGGCCATGGTGACGGTGCCGCCGACCCGGCATTGCCATCAGGCGCGACGCCGCTGATTGACCATGTGCGCGCTCCCGCGGCACTGATGCGCCGCCTGAAGCAGATCGGCCTCGTCTCCGGCTCGGATGCGGCAACTCTGATGAAGGAGCTCAAGCCAGGCCAACGTCTGGTGACCAAGGAGGGTGCCGTCTATCGATGGGACGGCCATGTCACCGGCGCCGATGCGCCGAGTGCGGCGGCACTCCGATTGGCACAGAAGAACCGGCTCGCCGAACTGGAAAGCGAAGCCGCGCTTGCCCGCGACATACTTGATGAAGCAGAGGAGCGCCTGGCGGGTGCCGCCGATGCGATCCGCCTTCAGGAGCAGCGCCTCGCCGAGGCGCGCGAGAAGAGCCGCATCTCCGCGCGGCAACTCGCCGAGGCGCGCGAAGCGTTGGCAGCGGCCGAGCGGGCCTCTGGCGATCTCATCCGCCGCCGTGATGTCATTGCAGAAGCTGTCAGCCAGCTTCAGATCCAGCTTGAAGATCTCTCGATCCAAGAAGAGAACGCCCGGATCGAGTTGGAAGACGCCCCTGATATGACGGCGATCGACGAACGGCTTCGAGCGCAGCAGGCGGAAGTCGCGACGGATCGTGGCGCACTCGCCGAAGCGCGGGCACGCCATGAAAGCCTGAACCGCGAGAACGAAGCCCGTCAACGCCGCATCATTGCCATCGGGCAGGAGCGCGAGACCTGGCGCCAGCGCGCTGCCAGCGCCGAGGATCACATCGCGACACTTCGCGACCGCGAGGAGGAGGCGCGGGAGGAAGCGTCTGAGCTCGAAATGGCGCCCGATGAGTTCGACGACAAGCGCCGCGCGCTCTTGACCGAACTCCAGAAGGCTGAGGAAGCACGTCGCCACGCGGCCGATGTGCTTGCCGAAGCCGAGCTCGTCCAGCGTGACGCCGACCACAAGGCGGCGACAGCGCTTTCCGAACTCGCCGAAAGCCGCGAGCGTCGCGGTCGCGCCGAAGAGCGGCTGGTCTCGGCGCGCGAAAAGCGACAGGAAACCGAGGCCCGAATTCGTGAGGCGCTGAACGTTGCGCCGCACGAGGCGCTTCGGCTTGCCGGACTTGAGTCGCTGCAGGCAGCACCCGATCTTCGCGAGGTCGAGCGCGAACTCGAACGCCTGAAGATGGAGCGCGAGCGCCTTGGCGCGGTCAACCTGCGTGCCGAGGAAGAGCAGAAGGAATTGAGCGGCAAGCTCGAGGCGCTGATCAAGGAACGCGACGACGTGATCGATGCGATCCGCAAGTTGCGTGGCGCGATCCAGAGCCTGAATCGCGAGGGTCGCGAGCGCCTGCTCGCCGCCTTCGACGTTGTCAACGGCCAGTTCCAGCGTCTCTTCACCCATCTTTTCGGTGGAGGCACGGCAGAACTGCAGCTGATCGAATCCGACGATCCGCTCGAGGCCGGCCTGGAAATTCTCGCCCGCCCGCCCGGCAAGAAGCCGCAGACGATGACACTTCTTTCGGGTGGCGAGCAGGCGCTGACGGCAATGGCGCTGATCTTTGCCGTCTTCCTGACCAATCCGGCCCCGATCTGCGTGCTGGACGAAGTGGACGCCCCGCTCGATGACCACAATGTCGAGCGCTATTGCAACCTGATGGACGAAATGGCTGCCTCCACCGAGACGCGGTTCGTCATCATCACCCATAATCCGATCACCATGGCGCGCATGAACAGGCTGTTCGGCGTGACGATGGCGGAGCAGGGGGTATCGCAGCTCGTGTCGGTCGATCTTCAGACAGCCGAACAACTGCGTGAGATTGCCTGAGCCAGGCTGGGAAAAGCCCAAAAAAAGTCTGCCCGAATGGGCTGTGTCCACCATTCAGGTAATGTTTTCCTACCGATCTTGTATTAGAGATTGCTTCATGTCGTCGCCGAATTACCGCGAAAAGGTATCGGCTGCATGGTTTCCTGCGCGACGCGCTCGGGGCAATATGGTTTTGGCTCTGACAGTCCGTATGGACGGAACCCCCCGTCCGGTTTTCCTGGCTGGACGGACATAAGGCTTTGCGGGACTTTGTTGCAGTCCCGCAAAGCTTTTTCTCCCCTCAATCGCTTCAGTCTGTCGCAGTTATTGTGCGTCGCAACATTTCGGCCGCATTTGTCGATTTTCATTTCAACACCAAGGGATTAAGTTGATCCGGATTTGGTGTTGGGGGGAATATGACCAAGTGGGTCTATACATTTGGCAATGGTCAGGCAGAGGGTAGCGCCCTTGAGCGCGAGCGCTTGGGCGGCAAAGGCGCAAACCTCGCGGAAATGTGCAACCTGGGTCTGCCTGTCCCTCCTGGTCTGACGATCGTCGCCGACGCCTGCTCTGCCTACTACAAGAACGGACGGCAGATTGCAGAAGAGCTGAAGGCACAGGTCCGCGCTGGCATTGAAGGGATCGAGGAAATTACCGGCCGGCGGTTCGGCGCGGGCGATCGGCCGCTGCTCTTGTCCGTGCGCTCGGGAGCGCGTGTTTCGATGCCGGGGATGATGGACACCGTCCTCAATCTCGGCCTCAACGATGAAACCGTACAAGCGCTCGGCCACGATGCCGGCGACGCACGGTTCGCCTGGGATAGCTACCGCCGTTTCATCCAGATGTATGCCGACGTCGTCATGCGCCTCGATCACGAGGTGTTCGAGGAAATCCTCGAGGACGAGAAGGCGCGGCTCGGCTATGAGTTCGATACCGAACTGACCGCCAACGAATGGCAGCATGTGGTCTCGCTCTACAAGAGCCTCATTGAGGAGGAGCTGGGCGAAGAGTTTCCGCAGGATCCCGAGGTGCAGCTATGGGGCGCCGTAGGCGCCGTCTTCGCCAGCTGGATGAGCGTCCGCGCCGTCACCTATCGCCAACTTCACAATATTCCCGAAGGCTGGGGCACGGCCGTCAACATCCAGGCCATGGTTTTCGGCAACCACGGCAACTCGTCCGCGACCGGTGTTGCCTTCACGCGCAATCCGTCGACGGGCAATAAGTCGCTCTATGGCGAATTCCTCGTCAATGCGCAGGGCGAGGATGTGGTTGCCGGCATCCGCACGCCGCAGAGCATTACCGAGGAGGGCCGCATCAGCTCCGGTTCCGAACGACCGTCGATGGAAAAGCTGATGCCCGATGCCTTCAAGGAGTTGTCAGGCATCTGTTCTGAGCTTGAAACGCATTATCGCGACATGCAGGACATCGAGTTCACCATCGAGCGCGGAAAGCTCTGGATGCTGCAGACCCGCGCGGGCAAGCGCTCGACGCGTGCTGCGATGAAGATCGCCGTCGACATGGTGGATGAGAAACTCATCACCGAAGAAGAAGCGGTACTTCGCATCGAACCTTCGTCGCTGGACCAGCTCCTGCACCCGACGATTGACCCGCGTGTTACCCGCGAGATCATCGGCACCGGTCTGCCGGCGTCGCCCGGCGCGGCGACCGGCGAGATCGTCTTCACCGCCGAGGAGGCCGTGACAGCGTCCGAGGAGGGGCGCAAGGTCATCCTGTTGCGTGTCGAGACCAGTCCGGAAGACATCCACGGCATGCACGCCGCCGAGGGCATTCTGACGACACGTGGCGGCATGACCAGCCATGCCGCCGTTGTCGCACGCGGCATGGGCATCCCCTGCGTGGTCGGCGCTGGCAGTATGCGCATCGACGCCCGCAATGAGCGGCTGATCGGTGTCGGCGTCACGCTGAAGAAGGGCGACGTCATCACCATCGACGGTTCGGCCGGGCAGGTGTTGAAGGGTGACGTGCAGATGATCCAGCCGGAGCTTTCCGGCGATTTCGGGCGCATCATGCAATGGGCCGATCGGGCGCGGCGCATGACCGTGCGCACCAATGCCGATACCCCGGCTGATGCGCGTGCGGCTCGCTCCTTCGGTGCCGAGGGCATCGGCCTTTGCCGCACCGAGCACATGTTCTTCGAGGGCGACCGCATTCATCTGATGCGCGAGATGATCCTGGCGGAGGATGAAACCGGCCGCCGCGCCGCTCTCGATAGCCTGCTGCCGGTGCAGCGCCACGATTTCACCAGCCTGTTCAACGTCATGCACGGCCTGCCGGTGACGATCCGTCTGCTCGATCCGCCGCTGCACGAATTCCTGCCGAAGACGGACGAGGAGATCGCCGACGTTTCCGCCGCAATGGGCATGGACGCTGCAGCGCTGCGTCAGCGCGTCGATGCGTTGCACGAATTCAATCCTATGCTCGGCCATCGCGGCTGCCGACTGGCGATTTCCTATCCTGAAATTGTCGAGATGCAGGCGCGCGCCATTTTCGAGGCGGCGGTCGCGGCAGCCCATGAAACGGGTGCTGCCGTCGTGCCCGAGATCATGGTGCCCCTGGTCGGGCTGCGCTCCGAGCTGGACTACGTCAAGGAGCGCATCGACGCCATCGCCGGGGACGTCATGGCGGAGGCCGGCATGCGGATCGACTACCTGGTCGGGACGATGATCGAACTGCCGCGCGCGGCCCTCAGGGCCCATATCATCGCCGAAGCGGCGGAGTTCTTCTCCTTCGGCACCAACGACCTGACGCAGACGACTTTCGGCATCTCGCGCGACGATGCATCCGCCTTTATTCCGACCTATCAGCGCAAGGGGATCATCGAGCACGATCCCTTCATTTCGCTGGATTTCGATGGTGTCGGGGAGTTGATCCGCATTGCAGCCGAACGCGGTCGGCGCACGCGCAATGACATGAAGCTCGGGATTTGCGGCGAACATGGCGGCGATCCGGTATCCATCCATTTCTGCGAGGAAATCGGATTGGACTACGTGTCCTGCTCACCCTTCCGCGTGCCGATTGCCCGGCTTGCCGCCGCGCAGGCGGTCATTACCAATGGCGCCCGTATCCGCGACCGTAGTAAGGACGGTCGAGATCATAGGACATCTGTAACATGAGCATATCGCTGTCGTAACGCGCCTGGGCACGGCGATAGAGATCGATGCGCTGCATGCAGGTCGCGAAGCCGTCCGTGCCGCGCCGGAAGCCGTAGCGTAAGCATTGGGCTTCGTCGGCGGCGCGCCGCTCTTCCGGCGTCATTGTTTGGCAGGCCGAGAGGCCGATTGATAGCGCGGCAAGCGCGAGAGCTAAAACGAGCGTACGCATCGACATGTCTCTGCAATCAAAACTCTGCGCCATCAGATGACGCCAATCGGCGGTTACAGTCAACCAAAAGAATAACTTAGAGCGGATCATTGCTTA
>UBOA01000006.1:0-56553 GCA_900466985.1 Hyphomicrobiales bacterium | reverse complement strand
CAAAAGCAGCGTTTCCTGCCGAAGCTTGCCAGCGGCGAATGGATTGGCGGTTTCGCGCTGACCGAACCGCAAGCAGGTTCGGAGGCGTCCAACCTGCGCAGCCGTGCGCGCCGCGATGGCGGTCACTACGTGCTCGACGGCGCCAAGCAATTCATCACCTCGGGCAAGAACGGTCAGATGATCATCGTCTTTGCGGTGACCGATCCGGATGCCGGCAAAAAGGGAATTACCGCCTTCATCGTGCCGACCGACACACCGGGCTACGAAGTCGTCCGAGTCGAGGAAAAGCTTGGTCTGCATTCGACCGACACCTGCCAGATAGCCTTCAACAGCATGCGCATCCCCGCCGAATTGCGGTTGGGCGCAGAGGGTGAGGGATACCGGATCGCGCTTGCGAACCTCGAAGGCGGTCGCATCGGCATCGGCGCTCAAGCTGTCGGCATGGCACGTGCCGCTTTTGAGGCAGCGCGCGACTATGCACGCGAACGCACTGCTTTCGGCAAGGCGATCATCGAGCACCAGGCGGTCGCCTTTCGCCTCGCCGATATGGCGACCCAGATCGAGGCAGCGCGCCAACTCGTCTTTCATGCTGCGGCGCTGCGTGACGATGGTCTGCCGTGCCTCTCGGAAGCATCGATGGCCAAGCTCTTCGCGTCCGAGATGGCAGAGCGGGTCTGCTCGGATGCGATCCAAATCCATGGCGGCTACGGTTACATGGCGGACTATCCGGTCGAGCGCATCTATCGGGATGTCCGCATCTGCCAGATTTATGAAGGCACAAGCGACGTGCAGAGAATGGTGATCGCGCGCAATCTATAAGAACAAGAACTGCGACGTTCCTCTTTGAGGAGAGATGCGAACATCGCAGTTGGGAGGGAAAATACGATATGACGGACACAGCTCAACTGAGCCTTCATGTGCCGGAACCTGCCGTCCGGCCGGGCGGCCTACCCGATTTCTCCAATGTGAAGATAGCCAAGGCAGGCGTGGTGCCGCGCCCCGAGATCGACGTTGCGCCGGAAGAGATCCGCGACCTCGCCTACTCGATCATTCGTGTCCTCAACCGCGACGGAGAGGCTGTCGGCCCATGGTCGGGCATGCTCTCCGACGAAGAGTTGCTGACCGGCCTGCGCAACATGATGAAGCTTCGCGCCTTCGATGCTCGCATGCTCATGGCACAGCGGCAGGGCAAGACGTCCTTCTACATGCAGCATCTCGGTGAGGAGGCCGTCAGTTGCGCCTTCCGAAAGGCGCTTCGCAAGGGTGACATGAATTTCCCGACCTATCGGCAGGCGGGTCTCCTGATCGCCGACGATTATCCGATGGTCGAGATGATGAACCAGATCTTCTCGAACGAAAGCGATCCGTTACGCGGCCGCCAGCTTCCGATCATGTATTCGTCGAAGGAGCACGGGTTTTTCACCATCTCGGGCAACCTCGCCACCCAATATGTCCAGGCGGTCGGCTGGGCGATGGCTTCGGCCATCAAGAACGACAGCAGGATCGCGGCTGCCTGGATCGGCGACGGCTCGACGGCGGAGTCTGATTTTCATTCCGCTCTGGTGTTCGCCTCTACCTACAAAGCCCCAGTCATCCTCAATATCGTCAACAATCAGTGGGCGATTTCGACATTTCAAGGGATTGCCCGCGGCGGCTCCGGTACGTTTGCAGCGCGCGGACTTGGATTCGGCATTCCGGCCCTGCGCGTAGACGGCAACGACTACCTCGCCGTCTACGCCGTCGCACGCTGGGCGACCGAACGAGCGCGGCGGAACCTCGGCCCGACCCTGATCGAATATGTCACCTACCGCGTCGGCGCCCATTCGACATCAGATGATCCGAGCGCCTATCGGCCAAAGACGGAGTCCGAAGCCTGGCCACTGGGCGATCCGGTACTGCGATTGAAAAAGCACCTGATCATCAGGGGCGCATGGTCGGAAGAGCGGCATGTCCAGGCCGAAGCGGAAATCATGGATGAGGTGATTGAAGCCCAGAAGCAGGCCGAGCACCACGGCACGCTGCATGCAGGGGGCAAGCCCTCGGTGCGCGACATCTTCGAAGGTGTCTACGCGGAAATGCCGCCGCACATTCGTCGCCAGCGGCAGAAGGCAGGTTTCTGACATGGCCAGGATGACGATGATTGAGGCGGTGCGCAGCGCCATGGACGTTTCGATGGCCCGCGACGACAATGTGGTGGTGTTCGGCGAGGACATCGGATACTTCGGCGGCGTGTTTCGCTGTACCCAAGGACTGCAGGCAAAGTACGGCAAGACAAGATGCTTCGACACGCCGATCAGCGAGTCCGGCATTGTCGGCACCGCTATCGGCATGGCGGCCTATGGCCTGAAACCCTGCGTCGAGATCCAGTTCGCCGATTACATGTATCCGGCCTACGATCAGATCACCCAGGAGGCCGCTCGCATCCGCTATCGCTCGAACGGCGACTTCACATGTCCGATCGTGTTGCGAATGCCCACTGGCGGCGGCATTTTCGGCGGCCAGACCCACAGCCAGAGCCCGGAGGCATTGTTCACACATGTCTGCGGCTTGAAGGTCGTCGTACCCTCCAATCCCTATGACGCTAAGGGACTGCTCATTTCCTCGATCGAGGATCCGGATCCGGTGATGTTCCTGGAACCGAAGCGGCTCTACAACGGGCCATTTGATGGCCACCACGAGCGTCCGGTCACGCCATGGTCGAAGCACGACCTCGGAGAGGTGCCCGAGGGCCATTACTCGATCCCGATTGGCAAGGCCGACATCCGGCGTTCGGGCTCGGCTGTGACGGTCATCGCCTACGGCACGATGGTGCACGTGGCGCTTGCTGCCGCCGAAGACACGGGCATCGATGCCGAGGTGATCGATCTTCGCAGCCTGTTGCCCCTTGATCTCGATACCATCGTGCAGTCCGTCAACAAGACCGGGCGTTGCGTCGTCGTCCACGAGGCCACGCTGACATCGGGGTTTGGCGCAGAGATCGCATCTCTCGTGCAGGAGCACTGCTTCTACCATCTCGAAGCGCCGGTCGTGCGCGTCGCCGGCTGGGATACGCCTTATCCGCATGCGCAGGAATGGGACTACTTCCCCGGCCCCGGACGAGTTGGACGGGCGCTTGCCGAAGTCATGGAGGCCTGACACATGGGCGAATTCACGATCAAGATGCCCGATGTCGGCGAAGGTGTGGCGGAAGCGGAGCTTGTTGAATGGCACGTCAAGGCGGGCGACCCGGTCAAGGAGGATATGGTCATCGCCGCCGTCATGACCGACAAGGCGACGGTCGAGATACCTTCGCCCGTTACGGGAACCGTAGTCTGGTTGGGCGCTGAAATTGGTGACAAGATCGCCGTCAAGGCGCCGCTTGTCAGGATCGAGACGAGTGGCGGTGAGGAGACCGGCCAGGTCGAGGCACCTCCTGCCGAAGCACCCGCGAGAACTGCCGACAGGCCACCCCCTGCTGTCGAGGCGGCCATCCCGTCTGTCACGAAGGCCGTGCGCGCGCTTCGCCCCGAGGCTCCGGCACCGGCAGAAAAGCCGCTGGCATCACCATCCGTGCGGCTCTTTGCAAGGGAAAGCGGTGTCGACCTGCGCCAACTCAAGGGATCGGGACCCGCCGGCCGCATTCTTCGCGAGGATGTCGAGCTATTCATCGCGCGCGGCGAAGTGCCCTCCCATCCAGTGGCGATCGCGAAAAGGACGTCGACCGAGGAGATCAAGCTCACCGGCCTCAGGCGCCGCATCGCCGAAAAGATGTCGTTGTCGACTTCTCGCATTCCCCACATCACCTATGTCGAGGAAGTCGACATGACGGCCCTGGAGGAATTGCGGGCCACAATGAACCGCGACCGCAAGCCGGAGCAGCCGAAGCTCACTGTCCTGCCGTTCCTGATGCGGGCAATCGTGAAGGCCGTCGCCGAACAACCGAACGTGAACGCGACCTTCGACGACGACAAAGGCATCCTCACCCGGCATGGCGGTGTCCATATCGGCATTGCCGCGCAGACGCCCGCCGGGCTTGTCGTCCCTGTTGTCAAGAACGCGGAGGCGCGTGGCATCTGGGATTGCGCGACCGAGATGGGCCGCCTGGCGGACGCGGCGCGCGCGGGCACCGCGACCCGCGATGAATTAAGCGGTTCGACCATCACCATCAGCTCGCTTGGGGCGCTTGGCGGCATCGTATCGACTCCAGTTATCAACCATCCGGAGGTCGCGATCGTTGGCGTCAACAAGATCGCCGTGCGCCCGGCCTGGGACGGCACCCAATTCGTGCCGCGCAAGATGATGAATCTTTCCTCGAGTTTCGACCACCGCATCATCGACGGATGGGATGCCGCCACCTTCGTCCAACGTGTCCGGGTCCTTCTCGAGACCCCCGCCCTTATCTTCATCGAAGGCTAACATCCATGAAAGAGATCGTCTGCAAGCTTCTCGTCATCGGCGCCGGGCCGGGCGGCTATGTCTGCGCTATCAGGGCAGGACAACTCGGCCTCGATACCGTCATCGTCGAGGCAGGCAAGCCTGGCGGCACCTGCTTGAACGTCGGATGTATTCCTTCGAAGGCGCTCATCCATGCGGCCGAGGAGTTTGGCGCCACACGACAGATGCTTGCCGGCAAGAATGCGATGGGCATTCGCGTTGATGCGGCATCGATCGACCTTGCAAAGACCATCGCCTGGAAGGACGGGATCGTCGGTCGGCTGAATGGAGGCGTCTCCGCCCTGCTGCAGAAGGCGAGTGTCAAGATCGTTCACGGCCGTGCGGCCTTCCGCGACGGCAAAACGGTGGAGGTCGAGACCGAGGTCGGCACGCAGGTCGTTCGTGCCGAGACGGTGGTGATTGCTACGGGGTCCGAACCTGTGGAACTCGCAGCCCTGCCATTCAGAGGTCGGGTCATCTCGTCCACGGAGGCGCTCTCGCTGGCCGAATTGCCGAAGAAACTTGTCGTTGTGGGTGGTGGCTATATCGGCCTCGAACTCGGCACGGCATTTGCCAAGCTGGGGTCGGAGGTAACGATCGTCGAGGCGATGCAGCAGATACTGCCGCAATATGATGCCGATCTCGTGCGGCCGGTTGCCCGACGACTTGGCGAGCTTGGCCTTCGGGTCCTGACAGGCGCAAAAGCGAAGGGCCTTTCGGACGACGGCAATGCGCTGACCGTCGAGACGTCGGACGGCCAGCAACAACTGCTTCCCGCCGACCGCGTGCTGGTGACCGTCGGTCGCCGGCCCAAAATATCGGGATCGGGTATCGAGGAGCTCGATCTCGATCGTACTGGACCATATCTGCGTATCGACGATCGCTGCCGCACCTCGATGCGGGGCGTTTATGCGATCGGCGATATCACCGGCGAGCCAATGCTGGCCCATCGCGCCATGGCGCAGGGCGAAATGGTTGCGGAGATTGTTGCTGGCAAGCAGCGTGCCTGGGACAAGCGTTGCATTCCGGCGATCTGCTTTACCGATCCGGAAATCGTAGCGGCGGGGCTTTCGCCGGAGGATGCCCGCGCTCAAGGCTACGCGATCCGCGTCGGACAATTCCCGTTCAGCGCAAACGGCCGCGCAATGACGATGGTGTCCGAGGAAGGCTTCGTGCGGGTCGTCGCGCGTGCGGATACCGGTCTCGTTCTTGGCCTGCAGGCAGTCGGTGCGGGTGTCTCAGAACTGTCGGCGAGCTTTGCGCTGGCAATCGAGATGGGTACACGGCTAGAGGACCTCGCGGGCACGATCCACGCGCATCCGACGCGGAGCGAGGCCGTGCAGGAAGCAGCACTGAAGGCGTTGGGGCACGCGCTGCACATCTGATGCGATTTTTCCGCAGGCACGGCTTGGAAGCGCGATATTGGTTTGGCCACGCCGCACAATCTGATAGCAAGCGCGCTCCCCCCACAGGAGCAGTTGAGATGGCCGCCGCATTATATCGAGATTACGTCGCTGACCTGAAGGCCAGGATCGATGACCTGCACACCAACGCGGAGAGCTATCAGACCTACGCGTTGACGATGGAACTGCTGGCCCAAAAGAACCTTGTCAGCTACTCCGCAAAGAAAGCGAAGGGGCTAACGGAAGGCATCTCCTATCGACGCGACTTTACGACGGGGCAAGCTGTCCGGATGCAGCAGGAAAGCGCCTATGCATTGTTCAGCGGATTCTTCAATCTTGGCCAGTTTCTGGCCTTCACCGGAGAGGGGCGCGAGCAGGATGCCAAGCAGTTCGCGGAGCTTCTAACCGATAATTGGCAGTACCCGACCTGTGCTGTGCATTTTGACTACCGTCGGAAGGGACAACCAAAGACGGCGTCCACCCGGATGCATTTTGTTGGATTAAATGGGGAGGCGGAAGCCACATCCTACGAGCAGACGGCTCGAATGGACAGTTTGGTGCTGCGCAGGCCTTTTGCATCTGCGCTGTTCTGGGAATGGAAATAATGCGGTCGGGCGCGCCGACTTAGCCGCATCGAATCGAGCCGCGCCAAACCAGTTCGGTATGAAGTCTGATCGACTGCTCGTGGACGGCGCCATCATTATCCGGCTGCGAATGCGAGAGCCAGTCGATCGCCTTGGAAGCCATCGCTGAACTCACGAGCCATCAAGCTTGGCGTTCCGGCTTCCGAGTTGGCAAAGGCCAGTTTTCGGCATCCCGCTCTGACGAAGGCGGTCACCACCTGTCCGGCCGCCTCGCCATCATCGAGATTATCCGCAAGGGACCGGGCTGTTCGTCATCTCGATTGATGAGGACAAGCCTCTGTCCGCTTCGCAGACAGAGTTGTGCGATGGATTTGTCCGGCATTCCGGACAGAATGATCGAAGCATCCGCGCGATAGCGGATCGCTTGGCGAAGGGCCCGGTCCACGCTGCCATCCGAACGATTGGGTGTCGCCACGTCGGACACGATGAGGCAGACAATGCCGCTCTCATTGCGCATAAGACCGCGGGCAAGCGCATTCACGTGGTAGCCGAGCGTTTCGGCTGCCTCGAGCACCCGCCGCCGGATCTCGGGTGAGAGCTGGCACCTGGCGTAAACGTCCGCGACACAGCGGATCGTGAACCCCCCGCCCTGTCGGCGACTTTCTGGGCACTTACGAACAGCTTTTCAGGCAGCGATTCAATCTCCGTTTGCAGCAACTCTGCACATTGCTGCAAGAGTGTGCAAGCATACGCTTCCACGCGGACGCATGGAACTTGTATGACAAGAGTACGCAAGCGACGACTGACCAGACGTGTAATGCAAGCGATTGCGACAAGAGTCGACGCGGTCGCCATCGCGTGCGGCTATCGGGGCCAGTTCGCGGATTTTCAAAGAATCGACACAGGTCACAATCATAAGTGGCTTGTTTCGCACAATCGGCTCCAGAGGCGGATGCTGATGGCTCGGCCTCACCGCCTCACCGCCTCGGCGCCTCGCGTCGAGCGGGGATGCAGCGACCTTAACAATATGTTAGGTCGCACTGGCACCATCCAAGGAGGAATCGGTGACGGCAGCGACCAATCCGGCAGATGCTCGGGCAAGCGAGTTGATACGACGCATTCTGGATGAAAGCCCGCTGAAGGCAGCGAGCTTCATCGTGACCATCTACGGTGATGTCGTCGAGCCGCGCGGCGGCATTGCCTGGATCGGCAACCTGATCGAGACCTGCGCGGACGTTGGCATCAGCGAGACGCTGGTGCGCACCGCCGTCTCCCGGCTCGTCGCCGCAGGCCAGCTTTCGGGAGAAAGAGAGGGGCGGCGCAGCTATTACCGGCTGTCACGGTCCGCCGGTAGCGAGTTCGCGGCGGCCGCCCGGGTACTGTTCGGTGCCCCCGAGGATAGCGGGTGGCAGTTCGTTCATGTAATGGGCCCAGCGGTCGAAGACACCATGCAGGCGCTGAAGCGCGCCGGCCACGCGCGTC
Source organism: Hyphomicrobiales bacterium (assembly GCA_900466985.1). Lineage (GTDB taxonomy): Bacteria > Pseudomonadota > Alphaproteobacteria > Rhizobiales > Rhizobiaceae > Rhizobium. The sequence goes on along the minus strand of UBOA01000006.1, from coordinate 48,671 downwards.
TCAACGACCGCCTGGCGGTCGGCCCCGCAACGGCGGTGACCGCGACAATGCCTGCCCTGATTTTCCGCGCAGAACCGCCACAAGATCCGAAGGCCCTGCAAGAATTCGCCTCCGAATACTGGGATCTGACAGTGCATGCAGAGGCCTATGCGGTTTTTCTGGCACAGTTCGGCGCTCTGCTCAGCCCGGCTGCCTCCGTCAGTTTTTCGTCTTCCATGGCGCTGACCATTCGCCTCCTCCTGGTGCATCGCTTCCGCGCCGTTCATCTGCACGATCCGAGATTGCCGTCAGGCGCACTCCCCGACGACTGGCCGGGAAAGGCAGCGCGGCAGCTGTTTGCGCGGGCCTACAGGCAACTTTCTCCGGCCGCTGATGCCCACGTGGCCCGCACCTTCGTCACGGCCTCCGGCCCGTTGCCCGCCTCGACCGCAGCGACGGGGCTACGGCTGGAGATGCTGGCCCACGAGGCTTTCTAGCAATCTTACGATCAGCTTTTCAGCCGCCGGCGCGGCTTTCGTGCTAAGGTTTTTTCTACGGAATATTAAATATCACAAACTTTCCGCAAAAATGCATTGCTCTGTGACATATCGCATGCTAATAACATGACCGATCGGTCGGTTAATCAATACTGAATTGATCGGCTTTGCGAGAGCAGGAGGAAATCGCGCATGTCGGAAGCATTCATCTGTGATGCCGTACGCACACCCATCGGCCGCTATGGCGGCGCGTTGGCGACGGTTCGCGCAGACGATCTGGCTGCCCTCCCCCTCACTGCACTGATGGAACGCAATCCTGACGTCGACTGGAGCAAGGTCGATGACCTGATCTACGGCTGCGCCAATCAGGCGGGCGAAGACAATCGCAATGTCGGCCGCATGGCCGTGCTCTTGTCCGGTATGCCGATCGCGGTCCCTGCGACCACCGTCAACCGCCTGTGCGGCTCCGGCATGGATGCCGTCGGCATGGCGGCAAGAGCGATCCGCGCTGGCGACTGTGACCTCGTGATTGCCGGCGGCGTTGAAAGCATGAGCCGCGCGCCTTTCGTCATGCCGAAGGCAGACAGCGCCTTTTCCCGCGCCAACGCCATCTACGACACGACGATCGGCTGGCGCTTCGTCAATCCGAAGATGAAGGCAGGGTTCGGTGTCGATTCGATGCCGCAGACGGCCGACAATGTGGCTGCCGATTTCGGCGTCAGCCGCTCCGACCAGGACGCTTTCGCGGCCCGCAGCCAGGCCCGCTGGGCGGCTGCTCAGGAGGCCGGCCTCTTCGCGGACGAACTGGTCGCCGTCAAGGTCGCGCAAAAGAAGGGCGACCCCATCATTGTCGATCGCGACGAGCACCCGCGTCCAGGCACGACGATCGACCAGCTTTCCAGATTGAAGGGCGTCAATGGCCCTGATCTTAGTGTTACGGCCGGCAATGCATCGGGCGTCAATGACGGTGCAGCCGCTCTTGTCGTTGCAAGCGAAGCGGCCGCGAAGGCACAAGGCCTGACGCCAAAGGCGCGAATCGTCGCCATGGCGGCAGCCGGGGTCGAACCGCGTATCATGGGCGTCGGCCCGGCGCCTGCCGCGCGGCGGGTACTCGAACGCGCCGGTCTTTCGATCGGGCAGATGGATGTGATCGAGTTGAACGAGGCTTTTGCCGCCCAGGCGCTCGCCGTGCTGCGCGATCTGGACCTCCCCGATGATGCGCCCCATGTCAATCCGAATGGCGGCGCCATCGCGATGGGCCATCCGCTCGGCATGAGCGGCGCCCGGCTGGTCACGACGGCAACCTACCAATTGCATCGCCAGGGCGGTCGCTACGCGCTTTGCACCATGTGCATCGGCGTCGGCCAGGGCATCGCGATCATTCTCGAGCGCGTCTGACGCGCCAAGGCAAAGGAGACGAACCATGTACGCACAGATGGTCAAGACCGACAGCGCCCGCGTCAAGACGCTCGATGAGATGGATCCGGTCGAACGCGCCTTCCAGGAGCGCATCGACGCCGGCCAGAAGATCGAGCCGAAGGAATGGATGCCGGACGGCTATCGCAAGACACTGATGCGCCAGATCAGCCAGCATGCGCATTCCGAAATCGTCGGCCAGCTGCCCGAAGGCAACTGGATCACCCGTGCCCCGACGCTCGAGCGCAAGGCGATCCTGCTCGCCAAGGTTCAGGACGAGGCCGGACATGGGCTCTACCTCTACTGTGCCGCCGAAACGCTCGGCATCAGCCGGGACGAGATGTACGAACAGCTGCACAGCGGCAAGGCGAAGTACTCCTCGATCTTCAACTACCCGACGCTGAGCTGGGCCGACATCGGCGCCATCGGCTGGCTGGTCGATGGCGCGGCGATCATGAACCAGGTGCCGCTGCAACGCTGTTCCTACGGGCCTTACGCTCGCGCCATGGTCCGCATCTGCAAGGAAGAAAGCTTCCATCAGCGCCAGGGCTTCGACATCCTGATGAAGATGGTCAAGGGCACGCCCGCCCAGAAGGAAATGGTCCAGGACGCGTTGAACCGCTGGTGGTGGCCATCGCTGATGATGTTTGGCCCTTCCGACGACGCATCCGTGCATTCCGCCCAGTCCATGTCCTGGAAGATCAAGCAGAATTCGAATGACGAGCTGCGCCAGAAGTTCGTCGACCAGACCGTGCCACAGGCGGAATATCTCGGCCTCACCGTTCCGGATCCTGATCTGAAGTGGAACGAGGAAAAGGGCGGCTACGATTTCGGCGAACCTGACTGGACCGAGTTCTTCGCCGTCATCGCCGGCAACGGCCCGTGCAACGCCGAACGCCTCGGCGCCCGGCAGAAGGCATGGAACGATGGCGCCTGGTTCCGGGATGGTCTCGTTGCCCACGCCGAGAAGATGACGTCGCGTCGCGCTGCTCAGCGCATTGCAGCCGAATAATGCGTCCGGACGCCTCGGCGTCCGCTCCAAGCAGTCGCAAGTCTTAACAATACGCGATTTCCGGGCCACGGCCCGTGAGAAACGCAAGACGGGAGAAATGTCCATGTCCAGCGAATGGCCTCTTTGGGAAGTCTTCATCCGCGGCCAGCACGGCCTCAATCACCGGCATGTCGGCAGCCTGCATGCGCCCGATGCCGAAATGGCCGTCAACAACGCACGTGATGTCTACACCCGCCGAAACGAAGGCGTGAGCATCTGGGTGGTGCGCTCAAGCGACATCACCGCCAGCGCGCCTTCCGACAAAGGACCGCTCTTCGATCCTTCGAATTCGAAGGTCTATCGTCATCCGACGTTCTTCGACGTTCCCGAAGAAGTGGGGCATATGTGATGAGCGCTGCCTCCAACACGGCCGTCAGCCAGACGGCACTTTTCGAGTTTCTGACACGCATGGGCGACAATGCGCTGATCCTCGGTCATCGCGTCTCCGAATGGTGCGGACATTCACCGGCGCTCGAGGAAGATATTGCGCTTTCCAACACCGCGCTCGATCTGATCGGCCAGACACAACTCTGGCTCGGTCTTGCTGGCGAAGTCGAAGGCCGGGGCCGCAGTGCCGACAATCTTGCCTATCTGCGTGATGCCCGCGACTTCCGCAACGTCCTGCTGGTCGAGCGTCCGAATGGCGATTTCGGCAAGACGCTGATGCGTCAGTTTCTGTTCGACGCCTGGCATTTCCTGATGCTGAAGGCGCTTTGCGGCTCTACCGACAAGCGTATTGCCGAGATTGCGGAAAAGGCCACGAAGGAAGTTGCCTATCACCTCGATCGCAGCCGCGATCTGATCATCCGCCTTGGCGACGGGACCGCCGAAAGCCATCGGCGCATGCAGGAAGCGCTTGACGATCTCTGGGCCTATACCGGCGAACTCTTCATCGGCGACGCGTCCGACGGGGAGCTTGTCGCTGCCGGCATTGCGCCGGAGCCGGAAAGCCTGAAGCCCGCCTGGGATGAGCTTGTCGGCGAGGCCTTGTCCGAGGCAACGCTCAAGAAGCCTTCCGATGGCTTCATGCACAAGGGCGGCAAGCGCGGCCTTCATACCGAACATATGGGCTTCATCCTGGCCGATCTGCAATTCCTGCAGCGCGCTTATCCGGGCGCGACCTGGTAACGGAAGGAGGCGGTCATGACGGCCGTAACTTTGCCTTCGACATCAGACGTCTGGCAGTGGCTTGCAGAGGTTCCGGATCCCGAGATTCCGGTGATCTCCCTGGTCGATCTCGGCATTATCAGGGATGTCGCCTTCGATGACGACACGCTGGTTGTGACGGTAACGCCGACCTATTCGGGCTGTCCGGCCACCGCGATCATCAATCTCGATATCGAGCGGGCGCTGCATGAGAAGGGCATCGAAAAGCTGCGGCTGGAACGCCAGCTTTCGCCGGCCTGGACGACGGACTGGATCAGCGCCGAAGGTCGCGAAAAGCTCAAGGCCTACGGCATTGCGCCGCCTGTCGATGGCACCGCGATCGACGGGATCCTGCGCCAGCGCGTCGATCGGCTCTCCGGTCGCTCCAATCTGACGATCGCCTGTCCGCGCTGCGGATCGGCAAACACAGAAAAGATCAGCCAGTTCGGCTCGACGCCCTGCAAGGCGAGCTATCGCTGCACCGACTGTCTGGAACCATTCGATTATTTCAAGTGCATCTGACCCTTTGCCTAGTGAGGTCCGCAATATGGCACGTTTCCATTCCCTTCAGGTCACCGACGTCAAGCGCGAGACGCGCGATGCCGTGGTCGTCACCCTCGCCCCGCTGGACGAGGACCGCGGTGCGTTCGATTTCACGCAGGGCCAGTATCTGACGTTTCGCCGCAAGTTCGATGGCGAGGAACTGCGCCGCTCCTACTCCATCTGTGCCGGGCGCGACGAAGGTATCTTGAGGGTCGGCATCAAGCGGGTCGATGGCGGCTGCTTTTCGACCTGGGCCAACGAAGAGCTCAAGATTGGTGACACGCTGGAGGCGATGCCGCCGATGGGCGCGTTCTTCACGGCGATCGAGCCTGAGGTTTCAAAGAGCTACATCGGCTTTGCAGCCGGCAGCGGCATCACGCCGGTGCTCTCCATCATCAAGACCACCTTGGCGCGTGAGCCCCATTCGCGCTTCACGCTCGTCTACGCAAACCGGCAGATCAGCTCGATCATGTTTCGCGAGGAGTTGGACGATCTGAAGAATAGCTACCTCGGTCGCCTGTCCATCCTGCACGTGCTGGAAAGCGAAGCCCAGGATATCGACCTCTTCACGGGGCGTATTGATACAGACAAGTGCGCGGCACTCTTCAAGCACTGGATCGACCTGAAGTCCGTCGACACCGCCTTCATCTGCGGTCCCGAACCGATGATGCTGACGATCGCAGCTGCCCTTCGCGACCACGGGATGCGCGACGAGCAGATCAAGTTCGAGCTCTTTGCATCCTCGCAGCCTGGCCGCGCGCGACGCAAGACCGAAAGCGCTGCGTCTGCGGATCGCCACGCGGCGTGCGAGGCAACCGTCACCCTCGATGGTGCAACCCGTGTCTTCAATATGCCGAAGCAGGGGCAAACCTTGCTGGAAGCCGCGCTCGAGAACAACATGGAAGCGCCCTACGCCTGTAAGGCAGGTGTCTGTTCCACGTGTCGTGCCAAGGTGATCGAGGGCGAGACCGAGATGGAGGTCAACCATGCGCTCGAGGATTACGAAGTGCGCCAGGGCTATGTTCTGACCTGCCAATGTTATCCGCTGAGCGACCGGGTCGTGGTCAGCTACGACCAATAAGGCGCGAAAGCGAGGGAGGAATAGCCCATGTCCGATACGATGCCGATCGAGGAATACCTGCTGAAAGGTGGCGTGCTGACGTCGCCTGACAATGTGACCCCGCGTTATCGCGGCGAGCTTTTGCGCCTGATGGCAAGTTTCGTCGATAGCGAGCTTGCGGGTGCAGCCGGCTTTGCCGACACGATCAACGACGCGCCGGGGATCAAGGAGCGCATCGCGTCTGCCAAGATCGTGCTCGAAAAGACCGACCATGCCGGTCGGGTCCTCGAGATCATGGGCAGCTTCGGCGCCGACACCGGCCGTTACGCCGTCCACCATCCCTGGGACGCCCGGCTGGAGCGCGACGCCGATATCGGTGGGGCGCGTCAGGGCGGCGACATGCGCCTTTCGGTCTTTCACTATCCCCTGCATGGCTGGATCGACGCGGTTGTCATGAACGTGCTGATGGGTACCGCAAGTACCATCCAGCTGCGCGAGCTTGCCCGCGTTTCCTACCAGCCACTTGCCGAAGTGTTCCGCGCCATTCTACCCAGCGAGGCGCATCACACCGAACTCGGCATCGAGGGACTGAAGAAAATTGCCGAAACGGAAGACGGAGCAACCGCAGCGCGCAAGGCAATCGCCTATTGGCGCCCGCGCGTTGCGGCAAGTTTCGGGCTCTCCGGCTCGGCGCGCTACGAAACGCTGGCTCGCTTCGGCCTTCGCCACACACCCAACGAGACGCTGCTATCCGAATGGCAGGCGGCCGTCGATGCGCAGCTTGCTGCGCGCAATCTGAACTGACCGGAAGGATAAGACGATGAACGTTCTGGTAAACCCGCCGCGCCGCCTCGAAAGCTATGTTTATGGCCGCTGGGTTCCCGGCACGAAGGATGGCGCCGAACTCCTCGACGCTTCGACAGGCGTACCGGTTGCATTGATCGACTCCACCGGCGTCGACTTTGCCGCATCTCTGGCCTACGGCCGCAAGAAGGCTGGCCCGGCCCTGCGTCGCATGTCGTTTCATGAGCGTGCCGCCATGCTGAAGGCACTTGGCCAGGCGCTGATGGAGAGGAAGGAAGAATTCTACGCCCTTTCCTCGGCCACCGGTGCGACCAAGGCAGACAGCTGGATTGATATCGATGGCGGCATTGGCACTCTCTTGTCCTATGCCTCAAAGGGACGGCGCGAGTTGCCGAATACGCGCGTGCTTGTTGACGGCGACGTGGAAAACCTGTCGCGCGACGGCACGTTTGCCGCCCGGCACATCCTGTCGCCGCTGCAGGGCGTCGCCATTCACATCAATGCCTTCAACTTTCCGGTCTGGGGCATGCTGGAGAAGCTGGCGCCGACCCTGCTTGCCGGCATGCCGGCTATCGTCAAGCCGGCGAGCCAGACAGCCTATCTGACCGAACTGGTCGTGCGCCGCATGGTCGAGACGGGCCTGCTTCCCGAAGGCGCCGTGCAACTTATCTGCGGCTCCGTCGGAGATCTTCTTGATCATGTCGACGGACAGGATGCCGTCACCTTTACCGGTTCGGCCTGGACCGGCCGCAAGCTGAAGACGCATCCGGCAATCATCGAGAATTCGGTCCGCTTCACCATGGAGGCCGACAGTCTCAATGCCTCTGTCCTCGGTCTCGACGCGGCCCCTGGCACCGAGGAGTTCGACCTTTTCGTCAAGGAAGTCTCCCGCGAGATGACGGCGAAGGCCGGCCAGAAGTGCACGGCGATCCGTCGCGTCATCGCACCCCGCGCCTATTGCGACGCTCTTACCGCCGCTCTCGGCGATCGGCTTGGCAAGACGGTGCTCGGCAATGCCGCCGATGAAAACGTCCGCATGGGCCCGCTCGCAAGCCTTGCCCAGCGCGACGAGGTCCGCGCCCGCATCCGCGATCTTCTTGCCGATGCCGAGATCGTTGCCGGTGATCCGGACAATCCCCGCGTCGTCTCCGGAGACGCTGAGGCCGGAGCCTTCCTCAATCCAGTGCTGCTATACTGCGACAAGCCCTGGGACGCCCGGGCTGTTCACGACGTCGAAGCCTTCGGCCCGGTCAGCACGGTCATGCCCTATGACAGCGCCGAGGAGGCTGTCGACCTTGCCCGTCGCGGCAAGGGAAGCCTGGTATCGTCGGTCTTCACCAATGATCCGGCCTTCGCCGAAGAGGTTGTTCTCGGCATGGCGCCCTTCCACGGCCGCGTGCTGATCGGCAACCGTGTCAGCGCCAAGACCTCGACCGGCCACGGCTCGCCGCTGCCGGGTCTCGTGCACGGCGGCCCGGGACGCGCCGGCGGCGGCGAGGAGTTGGGCGGACTTCGTGGGGTCAAGCATTACATGCAGCGCACCGCGGTCCAGGGTTCGCCAACGCTTCTTTCCGCGGTCACCGGCCGCTGGGTTGCGGATGCCGAGGTGCGCAAGGACGGTGAACATCCCTTCCGCAAGTCGCTCGCCGAACTTCAAATCGGAGACCAGCTTGTCACCGGCACACGCACCGTCACGCTTGAGGATATCGAGCACTTCGCCAACTTCACCGGCGACACCTTCTACGCCCATATGGACGAGGAAGCCGCCCGCGCCAATCCGTTCTTCGATGGGCGCGTGGCCCATGGCTACCTGATCGTCTCATTTGCTGCCGGCCTCTTCGTCGATCCGGCCCCCGGCCCGGTTCTCGCCAATTACGGCGTCGACAACCTGCGCTTCCTCACGCCGGTCAATCCGGGCGATACGTTGCAGGTGAAATTGACTTGCAAGGAGATCAATCCGCGCATCGGCGCCGAGCACGGCGAGGTGCGCTGGGACTGCAATGTGACCAACCAGAATGGTGCGACGGTCGCGCAATATGACGTGTTGACTATGGTCGCCAAGACAAAAGACTAAGACAAGGGACTGATCAGATGGCTAAGGTCTATTCCTATGATGGCGTCGTGCCGGTCATCCATCCAACGGCCTTCGTCCATCCGGCCGCGGTGATAATCGGCGACGTCATCATCGGACCGGCCTGCTATGTCGGGCCTTGCGCCGTGCTGCGCGGGGATTTCGGGCGCATTGTCATGGAACGCGGTTCGAACGTTCAGGAGACCTGCGTCGTTCACAGCTTTCCCAACGTCGAGGTGGTGATCGGCGAAGAGGGCCATATCGGCCATGGCGCCGTGCTGCACGGCTGCCGGATCGGTCGCAACGCCATGGTGGGGATGAATGCGGTCGTTATGGACGAGGCCGTCATCGGGGAAAATTCAATCGTTGCCGCGATGGCCTTCGTCAAGGCAGGGGCTGACATCCCGGCAAACAGCCTGGCGGTCGGATCGCCGGCGCGGGTCATCCGCGAGCTCAGCGAAAAGGAAATCGCCTGGAAACGCCAGGGCACAGGCGTTTATCAGCGTCTCGCCCTGGAGGCCAGAGACAAGCTTCAACCGGCCGAACCGCTTAGCGAGCCGGAGGAAGACCGACGACGGATCCAGGCACCCGAATATGATCCATTGATCCTGGAACGGCTGAAATTCCGAGATTGAGCCAAGGCATTACTTCCCAAAAGGGGCGGCGGATTTTCCGGATAAAGACATCCTGATACAGACGAAAGCAAGAAAACAGAAGCCTGGAAAAATCGCGATACGCTTGGGCGCGTAGTTTACCGCATTCGAACGCCATTGCGTTGCTGCTCTCACGAGCATCCGAGACCTGAGTCGTCATCCTCGCCAGCCAGCTTGACGGTTCGAGCGAAAGCTTGGGCTTACCGTTGTCTTTGAGCGCGCTGCGACGCTTTTCTTTCTCTTTGTGATTTCTGGGATATACTGGAAATCATGAGCGTTCCGCAAGTGGTAGCGCTGAGTTTGAAGCGTTGGCGGTGGGTGCCGCCAATCCTGATCTCGTTGTTCTCGCTGCTCTTAACTCCAGGCATCTTCACGCTGTCGGCGTCGGCGCAATCCAATCGCGCCGCGGTCGTCCTCAAGGTGAACGGCGCCATCGGACCTGCAACGGCAGATTATGTTGTACGGGGCCTTCAGCGTGCCGGAGGACATGGGGCGGGCCTGATTATCCTTGAGATGGACACGCCAGGTGGCCTCGATACCTCCATGCGGGACATCATTCGCGCCATCCTCGCCTCCCCCGTACCAGTCGCCGGCTTCGTCGCACCGAGCGGTGCGCGGGCTGCCAGCGCCGGTACCTATATTCTCTATGCAAGCCACATTGCGGCAATGGCGCCAGGCACCAATTTGGGAGCAGCGACACCGATCGCGCTCGGCGTAAACCCTTTTGGCGGCGATACGAAACCCGAGAAAGAACCGGACAAGCAAGACGACAAGCAAGCCGGGGCCCCTAGCAGCGCCAGCGAAAAGAAGATCATCAACGACGCGGTGGCGTATATTCGCGGGCTTGCGGAGCTGCGCAATCGCAACGCCGACTGGGCAGAGCGGGCTGTGCGGGAAGGAGCGAGCCTTTCATCGACTGCTGCGGTGCGCGAACATGTCATTGATTTCACGGCGGTGGATGTCAACGATCTCCTTGCGCAGGCACAGGCGCGCGTGGTGCGGGTCGGTCAGACAGACATGCGAATTGATACCGCCGGTTTGGCGGTGCAGGAATTCGAGCCGGACTGGCGAACACGCCTGCTTTCGGTGATCACCGATCCAAACATCGCAATCATCCTGATGATGGTCGGTATCTATGGCCTGATTTTCGAGTTTCTTGCGCCTGGAACGATGCTTCCCGGTACGATCGGCGGCATCTGTCTCCTTCTTGGTCTCTATGCCCTGGCATTGCTTCCGGTGAGCTTTGCCGGCATTGGGCTCATTGTCCTCGGCGTAGGATTGACGGTGGCCGAGATACACTCGCCAAGCTTCGGCGCTCTGGGCATCGGCGGCGGGGTAGCGATAATCCTGGGCGCAACCATTCTGTTTGATACGGATATGCCGGACCTTCAGGTTTCGCGCCCCGTACTGGGGGCAATCGCTCTTGCCTGCCTCGCTTTCAGCCTTCTCGTTGCACGCCTGGCATTTGCCTCGCGGTGGCGCAAAGTCGCTACGGGCGCTGAGCAGATGATCGGTATTTCGGGCCAGGTCGAGAGTTGGGCCGGGCCTGCAGGCTACGTCATCGCGCATGGCGAGCGCTGGAAGGCAATTTCCACCGAGGCGCTCGCCGCCGGGGACGATGTCGAGGTGATCGCCCGCAACGGTCTGACGCTCGAGGTAGAGAGACGCCCCGACAAGACCTAGCGGCCTTAGGAAAGCAGGAGAGACGTCATGGCTATGTTTGCAGATCTTGCCTTTTATCTTGTGGCGATCCTTATCTTGCTCGTGATCATTGTATCTGCGATCAAGATCCTGCGGGAATACGAACGCGGTGTCGTTTTCACGCTTGGCCGCTTCACCGGCGTCAAGGGACCCGGCTTGATACTCCTCATACCCTACGTGCAGCAAATGATCCGGGTCGACTTGCGCACGCGAGTACTCGATGTACCCAGCCAGGACGTCATTTCTCATGACAATGTCTCGGTCCGCGTCAGCGCGGTGATCTACTTCAGGGTCATTGATCCCGGAAAGTCGATGATACAGGTCGAGGACTTCATGATGGCGACAAGCCAACTTGCCCAGACGACATTGCGCTCGGTCCTCGGCAAGCACGATCTCGATGAGATGCTGGCGGAACGTGACAGGCTCAACCTGGACATTCAGGAAATCCTTGACGCTCAGACGGATGCCTGGGGCATCAAAGTCGCCACTGTCGAGATCAAGCATGTCGACATCAACGAGTCGATGATCCGCGCGATTGCCCGCCAGGCGGAAGCCGAACGCGAGCGCCGCGCAAAAGTCATCAATGCCGAGGGTGAACAACAGGCGGCTGCAAAGCTCCTCGAAGCGGCCGAAGTCCTCGCCAGGCAACCGGAGGCCATGCAGCTGCGCTACCTGAACACCTTGAATGTCATCGCAAGCGAAAAGACCTCAACGATCCTGTTCCCCTTCCCGATGGAGCTCGGCAATCTCATGGCTCCCAAACCGAAATGATCAACCTTCAGCCCGGCCCCTCGGCCATGACCCTCCCAAGCGGCCTTATGTGCGCGCGACGAAAGCGCAATAAGCGAACATTTCCGGGCTTTAGCGTACCGCCTTGACGCCCTCGAGGATCAGGGTCGTGGCGATATCGGCATACTCATCACGGCTGACCTGGCCGCCTGGGCGAAACCACATGTAGACCCAGTTCATCATGCCGAAGAGCGACATCGTCACTGGCATCAGCAAAGGCTTGCTGGCGTTGAGGTCGGGGTTGATCTCGATGATGGTATTGGAGAAGCGCTTGACGATCCGGCGCTCGATGGCGCGCAACTCGTCCAGCTGTTCTTGCGACAGCGCGCTCGTGCCGTTCAGCTGCACCTTGTGCTCGTTGTCCGCATCGCGATAATTCTCCAGGACTTGCCGCACCAGCAGCCGAAGTCGCTCCTGAGGCGTCACGCTGGGTTCGTCTGCGGCAGCAACGGCAGCTTCCAGTTCCTCGAGATGGTTGCGAATGATGTCGAAAATCAACGCGTCCTTGCTCGGGTAATAGTGATAGAGGAGGGCTTTGGAAACATTGCTGCGCGAGGCAATGTGGGCCATGGAGGCTTTCTCCATTCCCATCTCCGCAAAGACGGCAGCGGCGCTGCTCAAGAGGCTGCGTTGTTTCTCTTCAAAATCGATCGCGCGCGTTCGTGCCATATTATCCTGCGTTCCTGTTTTTCCTCCGCGCCCCCACGCGATGAGCCGAAGGGCTCGTGATTTGCGCTTCCCGGAATGATCATCACGCCGGGAAGCAATCGCCTCTATTCCTTTGGCCTGTTGTCGACGACCCGCTTTGCCTTGCCCTCGGATCGTGCGACTCCACCCGGGTCGCGAATCTCGATCTTCGTGGTAACACCAACGACGCTCTTGATGTAGTGGGCAAGGGATTTTGCCGAGGAGGCGCGTGCAGTTTCATCGGCGGCCTCGGGCGTGCACTCGACGTGAACCGTCATCTGGTCCATGCGACCGGCGCGGCTGAGCTCGATCTGGAAATGCGGAGCAAGTCCCTGACACTTCAGAATCTGCTCCTCGATCTGGGTCGGGAAGACGTTGACGCCGCGAAGGATCATCATGTCGTCGGAGCGGCCGGTGATCTTTTCGATGCGGCGCATGGAGCGGGCCGTGCCGGGCAACAGCCGCGTCAGGTCGCGCGTGCGGTAGCGGATGATCGGCAGGCCTTCCTTGGTCAAAGTCGTGAAGACAAGTTCGCCCATTTCGCCATCGGGGAGAACCTCGCCCGTCGCCGGGTCGATGATTTCAGGATAGAAGTGGTCTTCCCAGATGTGCAGCCCGTCCTTGGTCTCGACGCACTCACTGGCAACGCCGGGGCCCATGACTTCGGAAAGGCCATAGATATCGACCGCATGCATGTCGAACGACTGCTCGATCTCCTGGCGCATCGCGTTCGTCCAGGGTTCGGCGCCGAAGATGCCGACCGCCAACGAGCTTTCGCGCGGGTCGATGCCCTGTCTGTGGAACTCGTCGAGGATGGAGAGCATGTAGGACGGCGTCACCATGATGATGCGCGGCCGGAAATCCTGTATCAACGTGACCTGACGCTCCGTCATGCCGCCGGACATTGGCACGACGGTACAGCCGAGCCGTTCGGCGCCGTAGTGGGCGCCAAGGCCACCCGTGAAAAGCCCGTAGCCGTAGGCGACGTGAACCATGTCTCCAGCCCGGCCGCCGGCAGCACGGATCGAGCGCGCCACCATGTCCGCCCAGACGTCGATGTCCTTCTGCGTATAGCCGACGACCGTCGGCTTGCCCGTGGTGCCCGAAGATCCATGGATGCGCGTCAGCTTCTCGCGCGGCACGGCAAACATGCCAAAGGGATAGGTATCGCGAAGGTCCTTCTTGGTCGTGAAGGGGAACTTCGCCAGGTCGGCCAGCGACTTCAGATCCGACGGATGGACGCCCGCTTCGTCGAAGCGCGCACGGTAGAAGGGCGAGTTCTCATACGCATGGCTCAGCGACCATTTCATCCGGTCAAGCTGAAGAGCGGCAATCTCGTCACGCGACGCTGTTTCTATCGCGTCGAGGTCGCCAGGGCGGGGTGAAAGGTCTTCCATGTCTGTCTCCTCCGAGATGAATTACCGGCGGCTTTACGCCACTTCCGGCAAAAGGGTGCCCTTGACGGTGCGCGAATGGCCACGGAACTCGGCAATGTGCTCGCCGTTCTGATTGGTCACGTTGATATCGTAAATGCCGCCACGCCCGCGCCGCGAAACCTCCCGCGCGGTTGCCGTCAAGCGGTCGCCGGCAAAGGCCGGTGCGATGTAGGTAACCGAGCAATGCTGCGCGACGGCCCGCTGATTGTAGGTGTTGCAGGCGAAGGCAAAGGCGGAATCGGCCAGCGTGAAGATGTATCCGCCGTGGCAGGTTCCATGGCCGTTGGTCATCTCCGGCTTGATGATCATCGAAATGACCGCCATGCCGGGCGCCACGCGTTCCATCGCCATGCCAAGGTGACGGGAGGCGTTATCGTCGCGCCACATGGCGTCTGCACAGGCATCCGCAAGCTCCTGGGCCGTGAGAATGATCCTGTCGGTCATTGTCCCTTGAACTCCGGCTTGCGCTTTTCCAGAAAGGCCGCGACGCCCTCGGCATAGTCAGCGCTGTGTCCAGCTTCGCGCTGCAGATCGCGCTCAAGCTCAAGCTGCTCATCGAGCGAATTGGTTGCCGCTGCCTGGATGGCGCGCTTGGTCATGCCGAGGCCCTTTGTCGGTCCGGCTGCGAGTTTGGTGGCAAGAGCCTTGGCTTCATCAAGAAGTGCCGCATCGTCGACCGCCTTCCAGATCAGCCCCCAGCTTGCCGCCGTTTCCGCGTCAAGCGGCTCGGCGGTCAGTGCCAGCGCCTTGGCGCGCGCTTCGCCAAGCAGGCGTGGCAGGCTCCAGGTGCCGCCGGAATCGGGTACGAGGCCGATCTTGGCAAAGGCCTGAATGAACCGCGCCGAGCGCGCGGCCAGAGTGATATCGCATGCAAGCGCGATATTGGCGCCCGCACCCGCGGCAACGCCGTTGACGGCACAGATGACCGGCTTTTCCAGTGTCCTGATCAGCCGGATCAGCGGGTTGTAGAAAAGCTCGATCGTGCGTCCAAGGTCGGGAGCCGCCCCACCCTTGCGCGGATCGCGGTCGCCGAGATCCTGCCCCGCGCAGAAGCCGCGGCCGGCGCCGGTCAGAAGTACAGCCCGAACGGATGCATCCTGATGCGCACGTTCGAAGCCTGCCCGTAGCGCCAGGTGCATCTCTTCGTTGAAGGCGTTGAGCTTGTCTGGACGGTTGAGCGTCAGCGTAAGGACGCCATCGGCAAATGCCGATAGGACGGTGTCGGATTCGGACATGTTTCCTCCAGTTCCGCCAGGATCGGGCGGTTCATGAAAAAACTCTTGCATAAACCGACCGGCCGGTCAATTATAAATCCACAGCATGAGAGGAACATGTGAATGGATGCCCTTTTCGACCGCCACCAGCCTACGCTTGCCGCAGCCCTGAAGGCTGCGCAGGAACGCGGTTATTGGTCGGCCTATCCTGAAATCCCAAGCGGCAAGATCTATGGCGAAACCGCCAAGGACGATGGCTTGGCATCCTACAATGCTCGGCTCGGCAAGCCTTTTGCTTTGCCTGACCATCCCGAGACGGCGAAGGTCGGCGCGGAAGTCTCGCCATTCGGCCCGACGCTCGACATCACCTATCCGGCCGCTGATGTCGACACGCTGATCGCCGCCTCGCAGGCTGCGGCACCCGCATGGGCGGATGCGGCGGTAAAGAACCGCGTCGGCATTTGCCTCGAAGTTCTGGCCCGCCTCAATCGTATCAGCTTCGAAATCGCCAATGCCGTCATGCACACGACGGGACAGGCCTTTGCCATGGCATTCCAGGCTGGCGGACCGCACGCACAAGACCGCGGCCTTGAAGCCGTTGCCTATGCCTTCGCAGAGATGACCCGCACGCCGGCTCAGGCCACGTGGACCAAACCGCAGGGTAAAGCAGAGCCGATCGTTCTGGAAAAGCACTGGCGGATCGTGCCTCGCGGCGTGTCGCTGGTCATCGGCTGCCAGACGTTTCCGACCTGGAACAGCTATCCAGGCCTGTTTGCCAGCCTCGCGACCGGCAACACCGTCATCGTCAAGCCGCATCCGGGGGCAATCCTGCCATTGGCGATCACGGTTTCGGTCATTCGCCAGGTGCTTGCCGAAGAGGGATTTGACGCCAATACCGCACTTCTGGCGGCCGACGCGCCGGGCGCCGAAATCACCCGCGATCTCGTTGAGAACAATGCGGTGCAGATCATCGACTACACCGGCTCGAACAGCTTCGGCGATTGGGTGCGCAAGCATGCCGGAGACGCTCAAGTCTACACCGAAGAGGCTGGTGTCAATTCGATTGTCGTTGCCGGGACACATGACTTTGCCGGCATGTGCGCCAACATCGCCTTTTCTCTCTCGCTCTACAGCGGCCAGATGTGCACCGCCCCCCAGAACATCTTCGTTCCAAGGAGCGGCATTAAGACCGATGAGGGCCACAAAAGCTTCGACGACGTGGCAAAGGCAATTGCCGCTGCCATCGACGACCTTCTTGCCGATCCGGCACGCGCCGCGGGAGTCTGTGGCGCGATAGCCAACCCGGCGACGCTTAGGCGCATCGAGACCGCCCGCAGCCTCGGAACGCTCATTCGCGACTCTGCCCCGGTCACACCAGGCGATGCGCGCACGGCAACGCCCCTCGTCCTTGCCGTCGATGCCGACAAGACGGATGCGCATGAGGAAGAGCGCTTCGGTCCGATCACCTTCATCGTCGCCGTTGCCGACGCCGCCGAGGGCGTCGAAGAGGCGGCAAGCCTGGCCCGTCGCAAGGGTGCGATCACCGCCGCACTTTATGACACCGACGAACGCCGCATCGACGCTGCTGTCGACGCCTTCGCCAGGGCCGGCGTCAATCTCTCGATCAATCTGACCGGCGGCATCTTCGTCAATCAGAGTGCTGCGTTCAGTGATTTCCACGTCACCGGCGCCAACCCGGCCGGCAATGCCAGCCTGACAGACGCGGCCTTCGTGGCCAACCGCTTCCGCACGGTCATGTGGCGCCGTCCGAAGGCGGCGTGACGACTTTGACTTAACCTTTGTTCTCTTGGGAGGAGACTGACATGAAATTTGCGATGACCACCGCGCTCGCGGGTACGCTTGCGCTTGCGCTTGGCTTTGCCGGCGAAGCCCTTGCCGACATCCGCATCGGAGCGACCGTCTCGGAAACAGGACCCGCCTCGTTCCTTGGCGACCCTGAAGCCAAGACGCTGAAGCTCTTGGTCGACGAGATCAATGCGGCAGGCGGCGTTCTCGGTGAAAAGCTCGAGCTTGTCATCTACGACGACGGCGGCGATCCGAACAAGGCACGCACCTTCGCAACGCGTCTGGTCGAGGACGACGAAGTCACTGCGGTCATTGGCGGCACCACCACCGGTACCTCGATGGCGATCATTCCGGTTGCCGAAGATGCCGAGATCCCGTTCATCTCGCTTGCTGGCGCCATCGAAATCGTCGACCCGGTAAAGCCCTATACCTTCAAGACGCCGCATACCGATCGCATGGCCTGCGCAAAGATCTTCGACGACATGAAGAAGAAGGGCTTCACGAAGATCGGCATGATCTCCGGCTCCGACGGCTTCGGCGCCTCCATGCACAAGCAGTGCCTGGCCATCGTTGGCGAGTATGGCATTGAAGTGCTTGCCGACGAAACCTATGGCCCGAGCGATGCGGACATGACCCCGCAGCTCACCAACATCAAGAACACTTCAGGCGTGCAGGCGATCCTCAACCCGGGCTTCGGCCAGGGTCCGGCTATCGTCACCCGCAACTACGCTCAGCTCGCCGTTGGCCTGCCGCTTTATCAGTCGCACGGCGTTGCCTCCAACGGCTTCATCGATCTGGCTGGCGCGAGTGCGGCCGAAGGCATTCGCCTGCCGGGTACCGCCCTGCTGGTGGCCGACCTCCTGCCGGAAAACGATCCGCAGCGCGCGGTCGTTGCCGCCTACAAGAAGAGCTTCGAAGCAGCGACGGGCAAGCCGGTATCGACCTTCGGCGGCTATGCGCATGACGCGCTCCGCATCCTCGTCGATGCGATCAACCGCGCAGGCAAAGCCGATCCCGCAGCCATCCGCGAAGCCATTGAGCAGACGAAGGGCCTGGTCGGAACGACCGGAACCGTCACCATGACGGCGGACGATCACCTCGGACTCGACCTCACGGCCTTCCGCATGCTGGAGATCCGTGACGGTAGCTGGAAGATCGTCGACTAAGTGCTGAACCGTGTTTTCGGGAGCGCGTGGCGCTCCCGATCAGGCGCGGTGCAAAGGGAGGCAGCCATGGCCGAGTTCATGCAATTTCTGCTGTCCGGGGTGACGGTCGGTGCGGTCTACGCGCTGGTGGCCCTCGGCTTCACCATCATCTACAACGCATCCGATGTCGTGAACTTCGCCCAGGGCGAATTCGTCATGCTCGGCGGCATGATCACCGTCTTTTCCTATCAGGCGGGCATTCCACTGCCGCTGGCGGCGATCCTTGCCATTCTCGTGACGGCGGCGATCGGGGTCGCGCTCAACAAGCTCGCCATCGAACCCGCACGCGGTGCCCCCGTGGTGTCCCTGATCATCATCACGATCGGCGCCTCGATCTTCATCCGCGGCCTGACGCAGATCACCTTCGACAAGCAATTGCATCGCTTCCCCGCCTTCTCGGGTGATACACCGATCGCAATTGGCGGCGCGACCATCCTGCCGCAGAGCCTTTGGGTGGTTGCCGGCGCGCTGGCGGTCTTCATTGGCCTCTGGCTGTTCTTCACGAAGACGCTCACGGGCCGCGCGGTGCTCGCGACAGCCAATAACCGCATTGCCGCGCAACTGGTCGGCATCAACACGCGCTACATCATGACGCTGAGCTTCGCGCTTTCGGCCGCGATCGGCGCTTTGGCAGGTGTGCTCGTCACGCCGATCACGTTGACCAGTTATGACGTCGGCATCTCACTGGCGCTCAAGGGCTTTGCCGCTGCCATGCTCGGCGGGATGGGCAACCCCAAGGGAGCACTCGTGGGCGGGCTGCTTCTTGGTGTCCTCGAAGCGATGACCGCCGGCTACATAAGCTCTCAATACAAGGACGCGGCTGCATTCATCGTCATCCTTGCCGTCCTCTTCGCCATGCCGCAGGGCATCTTCGGCCGCAAAGTCACGGATCGGGTATGACGATGAAGCTCTCCTCGAAAACCACCACGCTGCTTGTGCTGACGCTCGTTGTCGTCGCACTGCCCTTCGTGTTTCCATCCTCCTACTATTTCCGCGTCGGCTCGCTGATCTTCGTCAACGGACTTGCCGTGACGGGTCTTGTCATCCTCACCGGATATGCCGGCCAGATCAGCCTCGGCCATGCCGGCTTCGTCGGGATCGGCGGCTACAGCTGTGCGCTTGCTCCTCTCCACATCGGCCTGCATCCAGCCTTGGCCGTCATCCTTGGAGCCGTGCTTTCCGCCCTTGTCGCCTGGCTGGTCGGACGGCCCATCCTCCGGCTGAAGGGATACTATCTGGCCGTCGCCAGCCTCGGGCTGGGAGCGCTGGTTGCCATGGTGCTTGCCAATGAAGCGGGATGGACCGGTGGTCCTGACGGCATTGCCGTTGCCGACCTCGGATTGCGGCCACTCCTGAAGTCACTCGGTCTCGACATGTCGAACCCGGTCTTCTGGTATGCCTTTACCGGTTTCATCATGCTGATCGGCGCCTGGCTCGCACTCAACCTCTTTCACAGCCCGACCGGGCGGGCGTTGCGGGCCCTTCATGGCTCGGAGGTCGCTGCCCGCACCGTCGGCGTCGATGTCGCCAAATACAAGTTGAGAGCCTTCGTGATCTCCGCCGTCTACGCGTCGGTTGCCGGTTCCCTGCTGGCGCTGCAGAACAAGTTCATCACCCCGGATGTTGCCGGCTACATGCATTCGATCGAGCTCGTCACCATGGCGGTTCTCGGCGGTGCGGGCTCTGTTGTCGGCGCAATCCTCGGGGCTGCCATCCTGACGACGCTGCCTCAGGTCCTGACCGTCTTTCAGGAATATGAGCAGCTCGTGCTCGGCCTGATCATGATGCTCGTGATGATCTTCATGCGCGACGGCCTACTTCCGAGCCTTGCGCGCCTGATCAGAGGGAGGGGAGAATGAGCCTGCTTCAAGTCGAGGGACTCGGGATCGATTTTGGCGGCCTGCGGGCTGTCAATGATGTGAGCTTTTCCCTGAAGGCCGGCGAAATCGTCTCAGTGATCGGGCCGAACGGCGCCGGCAAGACGACCCTCTTCAACATGATTTCGGGAGTCTACCTGCCCGGCCGCGGACGAATCCTGCTAGCAGGGGAGGATGTCACCGGCCTTGGGCCACATCTGCTCGCCGAACGCGGCCTCTCCCGCACGTTCCAGAACCTGCAGATATTCCAGACGATGACGGTGCTGGAGAATGTCACCGTCGGTCATCACCTGCACGAACGGGGATCCATTCTCGCCGATCTCTTGGGTCTCCCGGGCTCGCGCCTGAGAAGCCAGGCCTCGGAAGCCGGAGCCCGCGAACTGCTTAAGCGTGTTGGCCTTGCCCAGGCAGCCGAGAGAACCGCGGGCTCCTTGTCCTACGGCGCGCTGAAACGGCTGGAGATCGCCCGCGCGCTTGCCCTGCAACCACGTGTGCTCCTTCTCGACGAGCCGGCTGCCGGCTGCAACGCTGTCGAAACGGAGGAGATCGATCACCTGATCGCCGAGGTCGCGGCACAGGGCGTCTCTATTCTGCTTGTGGAGCACGACATGAAGATGGTCATGCGCATTTCGAACCATATCGTCGTACTCGATCACGGCGAGAAGATCGCAGAAGGAGAACCGGCAGCGGTCGCCCGCAACCCGCGGGTCATCGAAGCCTATCTTGGCGCGCAAGCGGTGGAGGCGGCTGATGTTGACGGTTGAAGGATTGCGCTCTCGCTACGGCCGCATCGAGGTTCTGCACGGCATTGATCTTGAGGTCGGCTCCGGCGAAATCGTCACTGTTGTAGGTGCGAACGGCGCCGGCAAGACGACACTTTTGCGTTGCCTTTCCGGCATACAGCCGGTGTCGTCGGGTTCCATTGTGTTTCGCGGCGAGAGCCTGAACAGCGTTCCAGCCTACCGCCGCCCGGCTCGCGGTCTCGCACAATCGCCGGAGGGACGGCAGATCTTCACGAATCTCTCCGTCGAGGAAAATCTGCGCCTCGGGGCCTTCCTTTTCTCGGACGACAAGGTCGACCGGGACATGGAGGAGGCATTCGTCATGTTCCCGGTGCTGCGCGAAAAACGCAATCTGTCAGCCGGCGGCCTCTCCGGCGGCCAGCAGCAGATGCTTGCGATTGCGCGTGCCCTGATGGCCCGCCCCTCCTGCCTGCTGCTCGACGAGCCAAGCATGGGACTGGCGCCGATCCTCGTCGCCCAGATCTTCGAGGTGGTGAAAGGCCTGCGTGCGCTCAACGTCACTGTGCTCCTCGTCGAACAGAACGCCTTCGGTGCCCTGTCGATTGCAGACCGCGGCTATGTGATGGAGACCGGCCGTATTACAATGTCGGGACCAGCGCAGGACCTGATTGCCGACGAACGAATTCGCGAAGCCTATCTGGGAATTTGACATCATGACCGTAACCATCGAACGCAACGGCGACATTGCCGTCGTCACCATCGACAACCCGCCCGTGAACGCCTTGTCGCAGGCAGTGCGACAGGACCTGTGGAATGCGGCCGAGACGTTGGACGCCGACCCTTCGGTGCGCGCAGTGGTGCTGATCTGCGACGGACGGACGTTCATTGCCGGCGCCGATGTCAACGAATTCGGCAAGCCGCCGATGCCCCCTCACCTTCCCGACCTCGTCGCTCGTATCGAGACGGCAGCCAAGCCGTGGGTTGCCGCAATTCATGGCAGCGCGCTCGGTGGCGGCTTCGAAGTGGCGCTCGGCTGCCGCTTTCGCATAGCCGTGCCGTCGGCAAGCGTCGGGTTGCCCGAAGTCCGCCTCGGCATTGTTCCGGGTGCCGGGGGTACCGTGCGCCTGCCGCGGCTGATCGGACCGGCGCTTGCAACCGAGATGGTCACAACAGGTACGCCCGTGGCAGCGCCGAAGGCGCGGTCTCAAGGGCTGATCGATGCTGTTGTCGAGGGTGATCTGGAAAAGGGGGCGATCGACTTTGCGCGTTCTGCCGTGGATCAGTCCCTGCCACTTCCACTCCGCCAGCGCGGCGTGCCGGCCGTCGACGCGGCGTTCTGGGAAACGACCTCAAAGGCAGTCGCCACCCGCGCCAGGCGTGAGGAAGCACCGCTTCGTGCGCTCGCCTGCGTGCGGAAGGCGGCCGAGGCCGATTTCGACACTGCGATGGCCTTCGAACGGCAGACATTTCTCGAATTG
Source organism: Hyphomicrobiales bacterium (assembly GCA_900466985.1). Taxonomy (GTDB): domain Bacteria; phylum Pseudomonadota; class Alphaproteobacteria; order Rhizobiales; family Rhizobiaceae; genus Rhizobium. The sequence goes on along the minus strand of UBOA01000006.1, from coordinate 26,515 downwards.
CGCGGCTCACCCCAGGCCACAGCCTTGCGCCACGTCTTCTTCGCAGAACGAGCAGCACCCAGGCCGCCTGAGCTTGCAGGCGTCGAGCCCCGAAAGGTCCGTTCTGCTGCTGTCATCGGCGGCGGCACAATGGGCGCGGGTATTGCAGCCGCACTTCGCGATGCTGGCCTGCCGGTGACGCTTGTGGAGCGCGACGAGGCGGCGGTCGAACGCGGCCTCTCCAACCTGCGTTCGATCTTCGAAGGCGCGGTCAAGCGCGGCAAGATCAGTCCAGAGGTTGCGGCAGAGCGCCTGTCCGGCGTAACAGGAACGACCGACTACGGCTCGCTGGCTGCAACCGACCTGGTCATCGAAGCGGTATTCGAAGATCTCGACGTGAAGCGCGAAGTCTTCAGCAGGCTTTCGACGGTCTGCCGCGCCGATGCGGTGCTTGCCACGAATACGTCCTACCTCGATCCCGAGCAGATCGCGGCAGGCATTCGGCACCCGGAGCGTTTCCTCGGGTTGCACTTCTTCAGCCCCGCGCATGTCATGAAGCTGCTGGAGATTGTACGGACCGCTCATACAGCGCCCGCAACCCTTGCAACGGGCTTTGCACTTGCCCGGATACTGAACAAGATTCCTGTGCGCGCCGGCATCTGCGATGGCTTTATCGGCAACCGGATCCTGAAAGTCACGCGCGCTCAGGCCGAGCGTCTGTTGCTGGCGGGCGCGACACCACAGGCGGTCGATGCAGCGATGCGCAGCTTCGGGCTCCCCATGGGGCCCTTTGAGGCCCAGGACCTCGGCGGCCTCGACATTGCCGCATTCCAACGCAGGGCGGCGCGCGCCCGCGGCGACACCCCCTTCGCGCCGATCGCTGAGCGGCTTTGCGCACTGGAACGCTTTGGGCAGAAAAGCGGTGGCGGCTGGTACGACTACGCGAAGGGCGATCGCACGCCCAGAAACTCGGAAATCGTGGCCGACATCATTGCCGGAGAAGCCCGGGAAACGTCGCGGCGAGCGTGGGACGAAGCCAGCATCATCGACTGCATCGTCCTGCCGATGGTCAACGAGGCTTCAAAGATCCTCAACGAGAAGGTCGCGCTCAGGGCTGAGGACATCGACCTCGTGGAAATCCACGGATATGGCTTCCCGCGCTGGCGTGGTGGCCTGATGCATTATGCTGAAGGGCGCGGACTTGCCGACATTGTTGCCGCACTTGAAGGACTAGCTGCCGAAGGCCTTGCCGAACCGCCGTCTGATCTGCTGTGCAGATGCGCTGAAAGCGGTCAGTTCGCGTTCACAGACTAATCCTCGGGCACCATGGCGCGTAGATATGGCTTGAACCTACGTGATTTCCTTGGCGGAATATCCTCGTTTGCATTGATAGGGAGAAAACGAGACCTTGGTGAGGCTCCAGGGCTCATAGGTCAGTTCAGCCGGTTCGTTCGCGAGGTTCAGGATTATCTTGTATTCGCCGCGATCGGTCCTGATCGAGCAGGCCTCGAAGGGATAGGGCAAAGACGCTGGGCCATTGACCTCGCCGCGTACCGACTTCAGGAGAACCCAAGGACGGCGACCGCCCTTGTCTTTGTCCATCAGGATGGGTTCAATCTCATCAATCTGCGCGTGAAGCATCTTGATTTCCGCAACGAGATTCTCCGGCGTCGCGTCGTAGGAAAACTGCGGCGAGAACATGAAGGGGAAGTAAATGATTCCCGTCGCACCGTGAATGATCGATGACCAGGCCTGCAGGCGAAACTCCTCCGGCGTTGTGTCTCTGCCGGCGTCGGCGTCGTTATATTTGGTAACACCCACGAAAGAGAATTGCGGCCGCCCACTGCTCCATCGCAGCAACCGGTCGATCGAGTGGCCCTGTTGTGTGGAAGTGTAGTCGTCAAGATCGAGCGTCAAGTCCCCACCGGATGCGACAGGATAGCAGTCGTGCGCGAGCCAATCGACATAAGGACTGTCAGCGTAGTCGCTCATGATTTTTTCGAGGTAAACATTGTTAATGTGGTTTCCGATATGATTGACCCATAGCGGTTTTCCGCCGGCGAACAGTTCGCGGGCGACCGCGTCCATTTTGGCAGGCGGCACCATGACGTCTTCATAAGTGATTCCTTTGCCGCCGGGCCTGAGATTTGAAGGCTCGTCAACCATTGCAATTGCCAAAAGAAACGGATTGCGGACATCCTGCGCGAATGCCGCCCGATCAATGATGTGGTAATCGTCGTCGACACCGGCTGGAGCACGAACCATGTAAAGGCCCTGCCTCATTGCCTCGTTCGTCCATGTGACGACGTTTCCACCTCCGTTCACGGTGAAGATAGTATTAACCCCGCGGGCATGCCATTCCGCCATCTTCTCAACGGGCTGCTGGTAGACACCCTTTACAAAGAAGGCAGGCCCTGGGAAAAGTGGGCGCCCTTTCGCGCTCATCGACTTGGTTCCGGGGAACACCAACGCTCCCGTCGCCACCGAAGCCAATGCAGCAAGCTTGAGAGCATCCCGTCGGCGGAGCTTGTTCCAAGATCGTTTCATGAGCATCGATCCTCTCCTGCAGTCGCCCTTGTCAGCCAGCAACCGAGACTGCCCTTCTCGATGGCGACAGGATGGAGCAAGCAAGATCAATTGAGAAGTGCGTCTCTTGCGACGAAGCATAAGTCTTCTGGCTAACCGCCTAAAAGATGTACCGAATCGGCGGCGTTAAGAAGACTGGCGAAATCGGCATGAAGGCACGCTTGAACTCCGTGGGCTAACCCGGCTAAGGCGTGCCGAAACCACCTGCCGTGGGTGTTGTAACGGTTACCGCCTCGCCCGCCTCCAAGACCGTCTGATCGCTAGCCTTTAGCGTGTCAATACGCCCATCCAGGCGTCGAACCGTCGTCGACCCAGCCTCCCCGTCGCAACCACCATTGCCGCCCTTTGGCGGTCGGTTGCGGTGAGAGGACAGAATGGCACATTCCATCCGTTCGAGAAAACGGATCGTTCGTTTGGTGCCATCGCCGGCGTTCCACTTTCCAACGCCACCCGAGCCTTGCCTGATATGGAAGTCTTCGAGCAGGACCGGAAAACGAAGCTCAAGAACCTCGGGATCAGTCAGGCGCGAATTGGTCATGTGGGTATGAACGCCGGATGTACCACGAAATGCGCGCCCATTGTTCATTTGGCCCGCCGGCGACCCGGAGCAGATCGTTTCGTAATACTGATAGCGCTCATTGCCGAAGGTCAGATTGTTCATGGTCCCCTGAGCGTTGGCCATCGCTCCCATGGCCCCGAAAAGTGCATTCGTCACGTGTTGCGATGTCTCGACATTGCCGGCCACGACAGCGGCAGGATAAGCAGGCTTCAACATACAGCCGTCCGGAATGACGATCCTGATCGGCCGGAGGCAGCCGGCGTTCATCGGGATATTATCCTCGACCATCACGCGAAAGGCATAGAGTACGGCCGCGCGTGTTACGGGTTCAGGGGCATTGAAATTGTTCTTCTGAACCTTTGATGTGCCGGTGAAATCGACCGTCGCCTCGCGCTTTGTCCGGTCAATCGTAATCTTGACCTTGATGATCTGGCCGGTGTCAGTCGGATACTCATACTCGGAGGCATCAGGAAGGCGTTCCAGGACGCGGCGCACGCTTTCGGCGGCGTTATCCTGGACATGTCCCATATATGCCTCGACGACGGAAAGCCCGAAATGCGCGACCATCTTGCGCAGTTCTGCCACACCCTTTTCGTTGGAGGCGATCTGCGCCTTGATGTCACCGATGTTCTGCTGCGGATTGCGGGCAGGATAAGGGGGGCGGGTCAGAAGATCGTGGAGTTCTGTCTCGCGAAACTCGCCCCGATCGACGAGTTTGAAGTTATCGAAAAGAATTCCCTCTTCGTCCACCGTCGTAGCAAGCGGCGTCATGGACCCGGGCGCGGTTCCCCCGATGTCGGCATGGTGCCCCCGAGACGCGACATAGAACAGAATGTCCTGTCGGATCTCATCGAAAACAGGCGTCACGACCGTTATGTCAGGCAGGTGGGTGCCGCCATTGTAGGGCGCATTCAATGCGAAAACGTCGCCGGGACGGATCTTGCCTCGGTTCAGATGAATGATGGTCTCGACCGAACGGTCCATTGACCCGAGATGCACCGGCATATGGGGAGCGTTGGCGACGAGCGCCCCGGTACGATCAAAAACCGCACAAGAGAAATCGAGCCGCTCCTTTATGTTCACGGAGTAAGCGGTGTTCTGCAACGTGACGCCCATCTGCTCCGCGATCGACATGAAGAGATTGTTGAAGATCTCCAGCATGATCGGATCCGCATCGGTTCCCACCGCCGCGGCGTTTTGCTTCTTCTCGGTCCTTCGTAACAGCACATGATCCTTGGACGTGATCTGCGCTTGCCAACCCGGCTCTACGACAACGGTCTGATTGGCTTCGATGATTAGCGCCGGGCCGGCGATCGACGCTCCAGGGGTCAGATCGGCGCGTCGGAAAACACCCGCATCCTGCCATGACCCCTCAACGAAAACAGTCCGGGTTTCGCGCGGAGCGGCAACTCGGCTGTCTACTGTTCTGTCACTCTCATCATGCGTGGCACTGCTCCTGTCACTTCCTTCAACGCCTACCGAGTCCACGACAATTGTCTTTGCGTCATAGATGAAACCGAACTGCGCCTTGTGAGCTCGTTCAAAATCGCTCTTTGCGCGGTCAACCGATCCATCTTCGAAGTTCACCGGCAGCGTCGTATCGGTTCCGTCATAGCGTATGTGCAAGACGAACCTGAAATCAATCGCGTTCCCCGCAACCCCTTGAGCCATTAGTTCCCCAGCGACCTCACGGCTAAGGGAAGCGATCAACTCGTCAATCTCGGCTCTGACTTGTTCGGACAGCGGCTGCAGGAATGCTTGCTGGCGGGAGGCAAACACGGTCGAAAGCCCCATACCGTATGCCGACAAGAGGCCCGAATACGGGTGGATTAGGACGGCCGACATGCCAAGCGCGTCTGCCACAAGACAGGCATGTTGGCCGCCAGCGCCACCGAAGCAGTTCAACAGGTAGCCAGTGACGTCATAGCCACGCTGGACCGAAATCTTCTTGATCGCATTCGCCATGTTCTCGACGGCGATCTTGACGAACCCTTCAGCCACGCTTTCAGGGGAAAGCTCGCTGCCCGCCTCGGCGGCAAGGATCTCAAATTTCTCGCGGACAACTGCCACATCGAGCGGCTCGTCCTGGTTCGGGCCGAAAATCGCCGGGAACAGGTCCGGCTGCAACTTCCCCAACATGACGTTTGCGTCGGTCACCGCCAGATGACCACCCCGGCGATAGCACGCCGGGCCAGGATTGGCACCCGCAGAGTCCGGGCCGACGCGAAAGCGACCGGCCTCAAAGTGAAGGATCGAGCCGCCACCTGCCGCGACGGTATGGATTCGCATCATCGGCGCACGGACACGCACGCCCGCAACTTCGGTGTCAAACGCACGCTCATACTCGCCGTCGTAGTGAGCAACATCGGTTGACGTGCCGCCCATGTCGAAGCCGATGACCTTGTCGAAGCCTGCCAGTTTGGCGGTTTCCACCATTCCGACCACGCCACCCGCCGGCCCTGACAGAAGCGCGTCCTTGCCCTGAAACAGGTCAGCCGCGGTTAATCCGCCGGATGACATCATGAACTTTAGTCGCGGCGCGCTGTCGTTTGACTCGTCGATGCCGAGTTCGGCAGCGACCTGCTGTACGTAGCGCGACAGAATCGGAGAGAGATAGGCGTCAACGACGGTCGTATCCCCTCGTCCAACGAGCTTGACCAGGGGAGAGACCTGGTGACTGACGGAGATTTGTCGAAATCCAATTGCTTTGCAGAGGTCGGCAATCGCTTCCTCGTGCCGTGGATACCTCCAGGAGTGCATGAAGACGACAGCGACCGCATCGATCCCGTCGGATTTGGCCCTTTCGATCTTGTCCTTCACCGTTGCGAGGTCGAGTTCAGCCTCGATGGAGCCATCCGCGCGAACGCGCTCGTCAACCTCAATGACCCGTTCATAGAGCTGCTCAGGAAGAATGATCTCCTTTGCGAAAATATCGGGTCGCGCCTGATAGGCGATCTGCAGGGCATCGCGAAACCCTTTGGTGATGAGAAGGAGAACCCTGTCCCCCTTGCGTTCAAGAAGGGCGTTCGTGGCAACTGTCGTACCCATTCGAATATCGCCAATGCGCTGGAACGGGATTGCCTCTCCCTTCCGGATGCCCAAAAGATCGCGAATGCCTTGAATCGCCGCATCGCGATAGGCTTCCGGGTTTTCCGACAGTAGCTTGCGGGCGTGGAGACTGCCATCGTCAGCGCGCCCGATTACGTCGGTAAAGGTGCCGCCACGATCGATCCAGAAATCCCAGGCTCCATCACTCATTGCCACCACCTTTGCAGCTCTTTCTAAACAATCCAATTTGCTGTAATTTGCCGATAAAATATCGATAAATCGTGAGTGACGCAAATATGAAAAGTGGCAAGCATTCCATCGGGCCAGTCGTGTCGGCGTCTCATCTTGCAGAAGGGGCGATGCCGTCGCTGTCGGAGATGGAATTTGCACTGACTGTTGCCGGGAATGCCTTTCAGCGGTGGATCATCAGATGCATGGCCGCAGCAGGCGCACCGGGCCTTCAGTCCACCGACGTCCTCATCCTGCATGCCGCCAATCATCGCAGCCGCGAGAAAACCCTCGCCGACATCGCCGTCATGTTCAACATAGAAGACACGCATGTCGTGACCTATGCGGTCAAGAAGCTGCAATCTCTTGGCCTGGTCGAAAGCGGCCGCCGCGGCAAGGAAAAGACCATACGTGTCACCGACGAGGGCGAAAGGATCTGCCGGCGTTACCATGAAGTGCGCGAAGCACTTCTGGTCTCCGCAGTGACCTCGTTGGCACTCGATGAAGACGCTGTCAGCCAGTTCGCGGCGCTGATGCGGCTCCTTTCCGGTCAGTACGATCAAGCTGCGCGTGGTGCCGTCAGTCTATAAGACGATGTGCGATAACGATGGTCAGCCTGTATGGTCCCGTCTTTCCCGGTCAGTCCGCACCCAGACGTCGTTTCTGACCGCCATGTTGGGATAGAGCCTGATCTTTGACATGGCATAGAGTGGCACCTGCACCAGGTTTCGCAACGGAAGAACGGAACGGCCATGTACGGCCCACGCAAGGCCAGCCGAACACAAGAGCATCATCGAATTTAATAGCGCAACCGCAAAGGGTAGCGTTGGACCACCGATCAAGGCCAGCAAGCCTGAGATCAACGTCATTGCAAACGTCGCAGCACCGAGAAGCGTGATGGGTGGCACAAGGATATCGAGGAGCAGGACCATATAGCCGAACTTCGTCCAGTTTGCGGGCTGTATGACAGCTTTGCTCGCATGGAATATCATCGAAAGATGGCCACTCTCCCACCGCCTGCGCTGCGTCTCCGTGCCTTCTTTTGAGTGAGGGAAGTAACTCGTTACCAGCGCCTGCGGGCAGAACCGTGCGGTATGCCCCTGTCGTGCCAGGTCGAGGCTGAACTTCACGTCTTCAACCTGATGGCTGCTTGCCAGCCTCGCATCCTCGAGCAGCGACCACGGGAGTGCCATGCCGGTTCCCATGAGTGGACAGGGTAAACCAAGTCGCAAGAGTCCGAGAGGACGAACATGATTCTTGACCAGATAGGCAAATTCCGCGGCCGCGAGTTTGTGACCTGAACCCGGAGGGGCAATTTGAAGGTTGAGAGCCTGTGCTGGACGTCTGTTTGTCGCGACAGAGCTCACCAGATGATCCAACGCTCCACTGCCAATGCGGCAATCGGCGTCTATGACGACGACAATTTTCGGTGGCGTTTGGCTTAGATATCGAATGCCCGCATCCAGTGCGTACCCCTTCCCCCGCTCAAGCCGGTTTTGCCGCTCGACAACCTCTGCTCCCTCGGTGCGGGCGATATCAGCCGTATTGTCGATGCAGTTATCGGCAACGACGACGAGCCGATCGCCCTGCCTCATTTCCCGCCTGATATTGCGAACAGTCTCGGCGATGCCGGAACTTTCGTCATGTGCCGGGACAAGAACCGCTACTGCGGGTCGGATCGCTATGGCCGCTGCCGAGGCTTTGCCTGCAAGCAAGCTTCCAGCCAGGCATTCGATCGCAAACACCATGATCGGAACAGCAAGCAGGAAAGATAAGATCGCGGAGGCGAACAGTATTGCCATATACAACAAAGTATTCCCCTTTACACGCCATCATGTTCTCCAACGTTATCACGCATTACTCCCTTCACCCCACAGTCATGACGTAGTTCTTTCTGCGTAATTCTTTCTGGTGACATCCGATCCGCCGCCTCCTCGCGAATACGCCCAATTGCTGAACGCGGGAGAATTGCGCCCATACGGCGATCTCGTAGTCTGCAAATCGAGCACAAAATCAAATGCTTGGCTCACACGCTACCGCAATCGGAAAAGCACTCTTTCGCCAACTCAATGTGTACGGGAAAGATCATGCCGATATTGGACAGTCCTCTCGCTCGAAATGTTCCTGTCGGTCGACGGAATCGTCATTACTTTCTTGGCGCGCCGTTCGATAACATCGGCCAGGATGCGGCCGTCAGGCTTGTCACGGATAGCGATGGCTCGACTAAATTCCGCTACATCGTGACACCCAACGTTGATCACGTGGTTCGCCTTAGCGGAAACCGCAAGCTTGCTCCATACTACGACGAAGCCTGGATGTCGCTCTGCGACAGCAGGCCGATTTCGACCCTGTCGCGCGCCGTTTCGCTTGGCCTGCCTCTTGTCACAGGCTCGGACCTGACCGTGCGACTGTTCAAAACAGTGATCAAGGACGGCGACCTGATAACCTTGATCGCTGCCAACCCTCAGATCGTGCGCGACATGGAAAGCGCCTATCCAAAAGTTCGCTTCAGAAGCATGGTGCCTCCACCGGGCGTCTTTCATAATCCCCCTGCGCTGCAGGCATGCGTCGACTTCGTTGCAGCCGAGAAGGCTCGATTCGTGTTCATCGCGATCGGGTGCCCGCAATCGGAAAAAATCGCTCACGCCCTCGCTCAGCGACCGGACGCGCGTGGGGTTGGATTATGCATCGGAGCCTCGTTGGAATTTCTCGTTGGTGCACAAAAGCGTGCGCCTCTATGGATGCGCCGCGCGGGAATGGAATGGGCACACCGGCTGGCGTCCGACCCCAAGAGGCTTTGGCGGCGATACGCGTTCGCGGTGGCGCCCCTCGCCCAGCTCTTCGTGAAGGAACTCGTCACCCGCGCGCGGAAGCACCCTTCATAGGTCCGCAAACGACGACCGGCATCCAACGACGCTGAGCCATGGGAACTCCGGGGTTCCTCCGGACTACACCTGCCGGCCAATTGCCGCATTGAGGTTTGCGAGAATCTGCCGTAGAGCTTTTTGCCAGCTGGAGGAGCAAGGCTCAGGTGTGTGTCGTCGGTTCGAGATTGACGGAGTGGCTCGTGCGGGTGATCTGCGCGATGGCACTGCTGTTTGCCGGCTTCGCCTATCAAGAGCCGGGCATCGCGAGTAGCGCCGTAGCCGCCGCGGAGCTTGCTGAATACGTTCTGCCGGACGGTACGCTGCCGGTCATCTGCACGGATGGCAGCAAACACGCCGCTGATCAACATGGCAAAACGCATGTCCGTGGCTGCGAGGCGTGCCGGATCAGCCCCTCGATCCTTCTACCTATGCCGGACACGATCAAGATCCCAGTCCCTCGGATCAGCTCCCGCACCGCTCTGCCGACAATGGTTGAGGAAAGGAGTGTGGAGCGATTTCCGCCCAACAAAGGTCCACGGGCGCCTCCTCGCCTCCCTCCTGTTTTTGGATAGACGGCGTCGCGCCGACACCGTGGCGCTAGTGCCTTTGTCGGTCGGCCGGGTTCAGTACGCCTGATGACCGGGGCTCACCAGGCAATTTATGTTCTTTCACACCCAGGCACGTCGCAGGATCGGCACAATCGTTGTCAACCGCAACGCGACGGCCAAACCGAGAATGGCCACTATGAAAAAGCTAATCATACTTATCACAGGCCTGATCTTTGCCGGTCTGTTTGCTGCCATCGCTAACGCCAATGACATCAAGGTGGGCGCCATCGACATCGGCCACCCCCGCACCCGAGCCATGGTGCCGGGTGCCAAGGTCGGCGGTGGCTACCTGAAACTGACCAACTCCGGTTCGGCCGATGACAAGCTCGTCAGCATCACGTCCGACCGGGCAGCAAAAACCGAGGTTCATGAGATGAGCGTCAACAACGGTGTAATGACCATGCGGCCCGTCGCCGGTGGTCTCATTATTCCCGCCGGTCAGACGGTCGAACTGAAGCCAGGCGGCTTCCACATCATGTTCATGGACGTCGCGCAGCCATTCAAGCAAGGGGAGACGATCAAGGCCACCCTGACCTTCGAGAAGGCGGGATCGGTGAACGTCGAGTTTACAGTCGGCAGTGCTGGCGGGGCGAATGCATCCGCAAAGGACGGCCACTCTGATATGGGTGACATGGACATGTCCAAGCCGCAGTAGGGCCGCGACCACCAGGCTCGCATGCGCGAACGCATCAGAACCGTGACCAGAATACGAGATAGGAACATGTCCAAACATACACGCTTTGCCGCACTGTCGGCGATTGCACTCGTCATCTTTGTCGGGCAGGCCTTCGCACACGCTCATTTGACCGAGAGCGTGCCTGCCGACAAGGCAACGGTCGCAGTCTCTCCCGACGAGCTCGACCTGCACTTTTCCGAAGAGCTGGATCTTAAGTTCTCCGGCGCGAAAATCATCGGCCCGGACAAGGCCTCAGTGAAGACCGGTGATGCCATACTGATGGATGAAGGAAAGACCCTGATGGTTCCTCTTCCAGAAAAGCTCGAACCCGGCGCCTATGAAGTGGAATGGCACGTTCTTTCGACAGACGGCCATAAGACCACGGGCGCATACGGCTTCACGGTCAAGCCGTGACACCAGACGCCGCGCTCGTCCTGTGCCGCTTCCTGTTCTATGGTTCCGCCATATTTTTGTGGGGCGCATCAGCTTACATCTGCTGGATTGCGCCAGCAGATCTGGCGGCACAGGTGAGCCGACGGCTCCGTCATTGCTATGGCCTCTCAACGCTTCTGATCATCGGCACGACCGCGTCCCTGCTCCCGCTGCGAGCGGCTGCGATCGGCGAGGGCTGGGCCGACGCGTTCGCGCCGCAAATGCTATCCTCCGTCCTTGCAGGGACCAATGTCGGGCAGGCCTGGATCGCCCAGGCTGGTGCCGCTTGTCTTCTGATCATGTCTTGCCTGGCAACGGGTCGTTTCAGATACAGCGCCCGCGCGGTTAGCGCCGCGTTCCTGCTCGTCAGCCTCACGATCAGCGGCCATGCCGCGATGCACAGCGGATGGTTGCGCATGATGCATCGTCTCAACGATGGGATTCATCTCCTCTCGGGTGGCGCCTGGCTTGGCGCTTTGGTGCCCATCGTCGTCACGTTCTCGATGTTGAGAGATGCCCGATGGCAAGGGGACGCACGGACGGCGCTGATGCGGTTTTCGAGCGCCGGCCATGTTGCGGTGGCACTCGTCATAATAACCGGCATCATCAATACGGCCCTGATTGTCGGATCTGCTCCACTGAACTGGCAGCTCGAGTATCAGCTTCTGCTCAGCATCAAGATCCTCATCGTGTTCGCCCTGATCGCGCTTGCGATAGGCAATCGCTACCTTCTTGTGCCGCGGCTTGCTCGCAACCCCTCACTGCGACCACTGACGTGGGCGACTGGCGCCGAAATCGTCCTGGGCTTCGCCGTGCTGGGCCTTGTCGCCGTGTTTGGCATGCTGCGGCCGACTTGAACGGCCCGATGTTGAAACGACCTACGTCAAATGACGGTGTCGCTGTTTTTTTGCTTTATCCCCCTGATCCCGCGTGCCATTTTCGGGACAACTTGCACAAAGTAGGGGCCTCCCATGTTTTCAAAGATTTCCAGATTTAACGCCGCGCTCGCTGCTTGCGTCCTTGCTCCGTCGCTCGCTTTCGCCCACACCGGCGTCGGCCAGACAATTGGGTTCGCCCACGGCTTCGCGCATCCGGTCTCCGGGCTCGATCACGTCCTGGCGATGATCCTCGTCGGCGTTCTCGCCTGGCAGCTCGGAGGCCGTGCCCTGTGGCTCGTGCCGACCACCTTTGTCTCGGTCATGGCGATCGGCGGCGCACTCGGGATGATGGGAATTTCCGTTCCATTTGTCGAAGCCGGCATTGCTTTTTCCGTGATCGTCCTCGGTGCCGTCGTCGCGCTGGGCATCCGCGCTCCCCTCGCCATCGCAGCCGGTGTCGTCGGCCTTTTTGCTATTTTTCACGGACATGCGCACGGCTCCGAAATGCCCGCGGCTGCAGGTGGCATTGCCTATGCGGCAGGCTTCATGCTGGCAACGGCAACACTGCACATTGCCGGCATAGCGCTCGGCTATCTGCTCGCCAAAATGAGCGAACGGCAGGGTTCAATCGTCATGCGCTCGGTTGGCGGCACTGCGGCACTCGCCGGCATCGGGCTGCTTACCGGTCTCATCTAGCAAATCGGCTGCCCGGCCAATGGGTCGGGCACGCCCTCGGCGCACCCCGATACCGGCCGTCAGACCTCCGTCGATGCGGTGATCCGATCCGGTAATGAACGCAGCCCTGTCCGACGCCAGGAAGGCCGCAAGTGCGGCCACCTCTTCGGGTTCAGCAATACGGCCAAGCGGATGCGCCTTTCCGAAACGCCGAAACACCGCATCGATATCGGCATCCTCTCCTTCGAATGTGCGTGCCGCCAGCTCCAGGATCGGTGTGCGCACCGAGCCGGGGCTGATCGACACCACGCGTATATTGTCTGCTGCAAAGTCGATCGCCATCGCCCGCGTCAACGCGTGTATCGCCCCTTTCGAAGCGACGTAGGCAGAGACGCCAGGCTGGCACGCAAAGCCTTGCACACTTGAAATATTGATGATCGCGCCGCCGCCGCGCTTGCGCATTTCCGGCACGCCATGCTCGGCCGTCAGATGGATCGAGCCGACATTCACCGCCATGCAGCGCATGAACGTCTCGAAGGGCGTATCGGTGGCATTGCCGTAAGGGTGCACCGCCGCCGAATTGACGATGATATCCACACCACCAAACGCTGCGACAGATTCGGCAAAGGCGTCAGCCACGCTTTCGGGGGCGGAAACATCCGTTCGGATAACGCGCAGGGCCAGACCGCCCTCCACGCCGATCTCCGCAAGCTCGGCATTCGCCTCTTCATCGATGCCGAGGCAGGCAACGGCTGCGCCCTCGCGCGCCAGATGCAATGCGATCGCGCGTCCGATTCCTGTTGTCCCAGTAACGATGGCGATCTTGCCGGCATATTCTCCCATCAGCCCCTCCCACTTTTCGGCATGCTCATTCAACAATGAACTCAAGACCGGCGCCGAGGTGCCGATCCATGTGATAGACAAAGGCAATCCGGTCGCGACAGCGCAGAGCCTCCAAAATATCGCCGTGTTCGGCTACAACCGTCTCCAAAGTCAGTCGTTGCGATTTTCCCGCGAGCATTAATCGCTGGATGACAGGCTTCAGCATTCCATAGGTCTCCGACAATGTGCGATTGCCGGCAGCTTCCACAAGTAGGCGGTGGAACTCGAAATCGAGCTCGGAGGCTCGCTCGGCGTCTTCCGATGTCAGGATGGCTGCGTTGACTGCTTCCATCTCGGTAAGAGCCTGATCGGTCAGAAGGTCAGCAAGCAGATCGAACAGGTTCATTTCCGTCAGTCGCCGATAGCCCTGGATATCGCGGAAGGCATCGACCGAAATCTCCATGGCAAAGGAAAAGAGATCGCGCATGGCGTTCTGATGCTGGTCTGTCAGCACGGCGCCGACTTTCTGCCTGGATTCGGCGACCCCATAGGCCTTCAAGGTGCGGAAGGCTTCGCGCACCGTATTTCGGCTGGAATCGAACATCGCGGCCAGCTCGACTTCGCTCGGCAGAACGTCGCCCACACCAAGCCCCCGCTCGCGGATGAGACCACGGATTTGTCGGACGACATCATCTACCGCCGAGGCGCGATTGCTTAACTGCACAGTGAAAAGCTCCGTTTTCCGGAAAATCTAATATGTTGGCCTTATTTTGGCAATCGTCGCTTTGCTCTTGCTAAAGTCAACTAAAGTGCGATTAATTGTCCAACATTTTAGGGAGGTAGTCTGTAATGCTGGAGAGTTGGCGCTGGTTCGGACCGCAGGATCCTGTCACATTGTCCCATGCCCGTCAGGCCGGCGCGCACGGCATCGTAACTGCGCTCCACCATATCTATGACGGCCGGGTCTGGACGCCAGACGACGTTGCCGAACGCATGACGCTGGTAAGAAATTCCGGCATGGTCTGGTCGGTCTGCGAGTCCATCCCTGTCAATTCGGCGATCAAACTGCGAAACGAAAACTGGCGCCGTTATGTCGATGCGTGGAAGCAGAGTCTGGCCAATCTCGGCAAAGGCGGCGTGCCTGTGGTCTGCTACAATTTCATGCCCGTCGTGGACTGGACGCGCACCAACCTGCTCTACCCGACGCCTGTTGGCGGCTTGGCGCTTCGCTTCGATATGATCGATTTCATCGCCTATGACGTCTTTGTTTTGAAGCGGACTACAGCCGAAGAGAGCTATGACGCTCCGCTCGTCGAAGCGGCACGGGTGCGATTGGCGCGGCTGAGCTCGGAAGACGTAGAAACCCTCGAAAGGAACATTATTGCCGGCCTTCCCGGCGGCGAGGACAGCCACACGAGGGAAACCATCCGCGGGCATATCGCGGCATTCGACGAACTCTCTGACGACGACATGCGCAGCAATCTGGTCGAGTTTCTAAAAGAGGTCGTACCCGTGGCCGTCGAAAACAACATACGTCTCGCAATTCACCCGGACGACCCGCCCTTCTCGCTGTTCGGGTTGCCGCGTGTCGTCTCGAAGTCGGAAGATATCGAGACCATCCTTGCAGCGGTCGACCACACTGCCAACGGCATAACCCTCTGTGCCGGATCCTACGGCTCGCGCCACGGCAACGACGTCGTCGGCATGGCGAGCCGCTTTGCCGAGCGCATCCACTTCGCGCATCTGCGAAATGTCAGCAAGGAGACGGACGGCTCCTTCATCGAGTCCGAGCACCTCGACGGCGACGTCAACATGGTCTCGCTGATCTCGGTGCTACGTCGGGAGGAGCGCCGCCGGGTGGCAGCCGGTCGAACAGACAGCGTCATTCCCATGCGTCCCGACCATGGCCATCTTCTGATCGACGATCAGACGAAGAAGGTCAATCCAGGCTATTCCTGCATCGGCCGGCTCAAGGGCCTGGCAGAGCTCCGAGGCGTGATTGCAGCCGTGGATCAGTTGGACGTTAACGCGGTATAGATCGTGCCGCGGTGACAGTGCTAGCTGGTGGATCTCGAGCATCTTGCGATCAGCATCGTCATGCACTTCGGCGGGCATCAAGCGCATGGCGCAGGGAGTTCTGCACGATCGATGGCGTTGCCGGCTTGCTCAGGACCCCCAATGCACCGCGAACACGGCCAACGACCGCCGCGGGGTTGCTGGTCATAAAAATCACCGTTACGCCAAATTCATCGACGAGGCTTTGCCCGATCTCTGGGCCAGTCGCGCCGTCAGCCAAGTTGACATCAACAAACGCTATGTCGGCCCGTGGCGCCAATTCGAGAGCCTGCTTTCTGTCAGTCGCGACACCGACCACATCAAGGCCTATGTCCCTGACTGTCGTTTCAAGGTCCAGCGCAACGAGGAAATCATCTTCGACGATCAGGACGCTTTCACGCGTAGCGTCGCCGGTTCGCCGCTGTGTTTCGACTTCGCTGCCCATGACTGCCCCTTGCTTTTGCTTATTTCGCAACACTGGTTACGCTCAACTGCATGTTGGCGAGCGGATAACGGCGTAGAGGAGAATATGTTCCGCGAATAGCTCTGGGCATCATCATTAAAGGTGCTTATCGCCGCGCTAGGCTCATCAATACCAACCAAATTGCCTATTACTCTTGGGCTTGCGCGTGAATCGATGTCGTGCGAGCGTAACTCCGAAATAACTTCGGCGCCGCGCCAGTGGGAGGGGAGCCTTGCCAGAAATAGCTGCGTTGACGCCGACATTTCGGCGAGACATCGAATACTTCGAACAGCTCCATGAATCTGTTCTCAGGTTCACGCCGAGCACCATGATACATCACATAATTATACCGGATGAAGACATCCCACTTTTCTCTCGCTGGAAATCAAGTCGGTTGACTATCCACACAACGAGCAGTTTACTGCCGGACGGTTTTCTCTCGATATCAATCCTGTCAAAGCTTTTGGGATCACTGCCATACGCTAAGAGCGTTCCGGCACTGAGATCGCTCAGCCGTGGGGAACTGTTCCTTGACACAACACGGCCATGGCCTCCAATACGCGGCTGGATACTACAGCAAATACTTAAATTCGCCGCTGTCGGCTCAATGAACGTCGACGCGGTCCTAATGCTGGACTCTGACGTCGTTCTCATTAATCGCATCCTGCCGGATGCTCTAGTTCGTAACGGAGTTGTCCGCTTTTACAGAAAGCCGAAGGCCGTTTTGCCTGAAATGGTCAAACACATCGCTTGGCATGGGACCGCTCGGCGCATTCTCGGAATTCCGGAGCCACTTCCTGGTGAAATGGCGGACTACATTTCATCATTCCTCGTTTGGGATCCTTCAATTGTTCGAGCCATCCAAAAACGGCTTGAGGAAATAAACCACAGGAACTGGCCAAGTGTATTAGCTCGGGAGCTCACATTTTCAGAATGGACGATTTATGGGTCCTATGTAGACCACTTGGGTACCGACATCGACCGCTCCTTCGTCTCAAACAACTCTCTCTGCAGCAGTTATTGGGATGCCAATGCACTTAAGCGCGAGGACATTGCTGGGTTTGTCGCGTCTGTAAGTCAGTCCGACTTAGCTATATTGGTACAATCGACTTCGAAAACATCCCAAGAGATTAGGAGAGAAATCTTTGAAGCCGTGTTGACACGATTCACGCGACGCCATCAGGAAACCGAAACGCCTCCCACAACGTCTCCACTATAAGCCAAACTCCGAGAAACGAAAATGCAGCTGCTCCGAACTCGGGGCAAGCGCTTAGCGAAGCAGATACGGCGGCTGGCAGTAAAATATATGTGAGATACCGCGCAGCCCGCGCATTCACCTTGGAGGGTTCGTGTCGCTTAGCCCATTTCGTCGAAAAAGGCTTTCGCAGGCACGATTAGAAGGGGCAGCCAAAATCGGGTAGCACTTCACCCCCCGGAAAATTCCAGCTCCCGCTGGCCCAAAATCGGGTAGCACTTCACAATCTTGACCTTGGCGATTTTAACAAGCGCGAACTAGTCGAGGCCGCGCCCGGTGCAAGTGCCGCATTTGGCACGCTGGCCCGGATCCAAAGCCCACTTCCAAGAACCAGCAAAAAGAGGGCGTAAGCGGCGTCCCAGTAGTAGACCGTCATCCCAACTACGCACCAATTTAGAACTGTGATGATATACGCAGTGCGACATTCCGCCTGTTGCTCGTCAAGTCCGCTTTTCAGGCCGATCGGAACGACGGAGGCTAGAACTGCCAAGCCCAGCAGTAACGCCGACGGGATTCCGTGCATTACCGCAAAAGCAAGCCAGAAGTTATCGATGCTGGCGGGCATCCAGACGGGCCTGTCCCACCGACCTGTTGTTGTTCCAAATAGCGGGTGATTTGCGACCGATAGCCATGCACACTCGAAGATGAGGCGACGTGACCAGTATGACATCGGATCAAACGTCAGTTTGCCGAGCAGGAATTCGACCAACGATCGGTTCCACGCCACCCAGAAAACCCCTTGCACGATCAAGTAGGAGGTCATCGTGACGATGCTGAGAAATTTCACCCCGATGACATCAGCCAGTCGCTTCCAAGCAATCAACAGACACTGAATTGCAATGCCCAACACAGGACCGGCGGAAAGCGAAAGCGCGGCGGTGAATGCAACAATGCCAGCTTTCCCGTATTTCCCGATAAAGCGACTGCGAAAACTGACCACGAGAAAAGTGAGTGCAAATCCTCCACTACAAAATGCCCCAAAAAGTATAGAGTGGTCAAATGGCCCTTGTACCCTGACTAAACCTGCCCGGAATTCCATTCCAATATCTTGATAGGTGGGGAGAAGAGTACCAAAAACTCTTAAGATTGCCCTGGATCCGGTCGTTGCTTCAAGGAGCGCAAACGGCATCATCATAACAATCACAACAAAGAGCGTCATAGCCATTGCCCGAAAATCATCGGCTGAACGGACACACCACCGAGCAAGAAAATAGGCGCCAAGCGTTTCCACAAAGGATATTCCAATTGCTTGAAAAGCGACCGTGCCATCCACGACTAGAAACGAAGCGGCCCTCCAACAAGTGAAGAAGATGACCGCAAAATCCGCAGTTCGCATTTTTCCCGAGCGGCCCGTGACCCAAAGAAATACGCTGGGGAGTATGGTGACGCACAGTGTCAAGCGATAGACCGACATGCGGGCAGACCCGATGGGAAAAACCCAAGGAATTACCAGCGATATGATAAACAGCGCAATCAGCCGCCGGCGCCATACCGATCCTGAGTCAGAACTACCCTCCGATTGTCGCGCTGCGCGTCCTCGGTCCACTGTCGCGGTTAGACGTTTTGCGCGTCGAAGCGATGCAGCCGCCATTTGGGGAGGGGTAAATGCTGACTCGTCGATATCATCACGACGACCCTCGCGCCGGCCTGCCGGCGTTGACATTAGGCTCCTGTTGGATCGGAGGGTCCGCGCCGGTATTTCGCTCTGCACTGTCACCTTGGAAGCGATTCCACCTTTTGGCTGAGATGGCTGCAGGTCCATCAGAAGTTTGTGATTCGACGGAATTCGATCAGCCATGAGAATTTTAGAACCCGATATCGAAGGTTAGCTCATTTAATAAACTCGAATGGAGTTCCGAGCTAGAAACCCTTTCGACGTAGGCGTGTATTTGAGTTCCGGCTTTGGCTTCTTAAGCGGCGTTCACCCTTTTCTAGCATGGCCTCGGGTGTCCCGCGTCGCTGCTGGTGGTAAGCATGTGTTGAGAGCTAGGAGAGCGGCGGTGAGGAAGATATGGGAAACTCGGATGTCAACTCCGAGAAACAAAGTCCCTAATGATATCGACCGCCGTTGGACCATTTCAAAACAGCGCTTTGGCCAAAGTTGACAACCGGTTGTGGAGTGCCGAGAGTGCACCCTGGATCAGCGCCAGTCACTTTGGGGGGACTATGTCTGTACGCGCGTTTTTCGCCTTCACCGCCGTTGCTCTTGCGTCTCTTACCGCAAGCCTTCCCGCATTCGCGGCAGACATAAAACGCGAAATCCAGACAATCCAGGACGCCGATTACTTCGGCTTTGATCTGCGGGCCGAACAGAACCTTACGCTGGATCAATGCAAAACATCCTGCATCGGCGACAAGTCCTGCAAGGCCTTCACCTATAATCCGAAGGTGAAGTGGTGCTTCCTGAAGTCCGACTTCAAGACGATGAACGCCTTCCCGGGCGCTATCGCCGGTAAGATCGTCGAGACTGCCGCCGCAAAGCCGGAGCCGGATATCGGGGCTGCCCCGCGGCTCGGTTTTCTCTCCGGCGATGTGCTCCAGCAGGCGCGCGACGACAAGGCCAACCTTGAAGTGGCCGACGACCAGCAGGGCCAGAGCGCCGACAGCCTGATCGCCAACGGTCGTCTCGACCTGACGGCAGGCAATGTCATTGATGCCGTGAAATCCTTCCGAAGCGCGCTCGCACTTTCCCCCGACAATGCCGATCTTTGGCTGGAAACGGCGCGCGCCGGCGACAGCTTTACTAAGACCGACTACAACGATGGCAGCGAGATCTACGGACAGGCTGTGCTGGACGCGGTCAATGGCTATGAGTTGACACGAACAGCCTCTGCCCGTGCCGAGGCTCTTTCCGTACTCGCCGCAGCACTCGACAAGAACACCAACTATCGCGCCGCACTCAACGCCTACAAGGCAAGCCTGGCGCTGGTGAACTCGAAGGAGGTCCAGACGGCTTTCCTGCAGCTGAAATCGACGCAAGGATTTCGCATCACCGAGCATACTGTCGATGCCGACAGTGCAAATCCCCGTATCTGCGCGACATTCTCCGAAACCCTGGTCAAGACGCAGGACTATACGCCCTTCGTGACGCTGAACGGTGCAGCCCCCAAGGCGCTCGAGACCAAGGACAAGCAGGTCTGTGTCGAGGGCCTGACCCACGGTGAAAACTACAAGATCACGTTCCGCACCGGCCTGCCCTCTTCGGTCGACGAGGTCCTCGAGGTCCCCGTCAGCCTCGATATCTACGTCAAGGACCGCACAGCCAGCGTACGCTTCACTGGCGACAGCTTCGTTCTGCCGTCGACGGCCCGCCGCGGGATCCCGATCGTTTCCGTCAACATGCCTTCCGCCAATCTGAAGCTCTATCGTATCGGCAATCGCGGCATTGCTCCGCTTTTGACGAGCTCGCAATTCCTGACCCAGCTCGACGGATACAGCGCACAGCGCATCGAAGACGAGAGCGGCGAACTGGTCTGGCAAGGCTCGATCGAGATGACCAACGACCTCAACAAGGATGTCGTCACCAGCTTTTCGGTGGATGAGGCGCTGCCCGAGCGCAAGCCTGGTGTCTATGTGCTGACGGCAACGGCGCCGAACGCGCCGGATCAGGATTGGAATGCCCAGGCGACACAATGGTTCGTGGTTTCCGATATCGGGATCACGACATACGCGGGTACCGATGGCCTCAACGTCTTTACCCGATCGCTCGCCTCGGCAAAGCCGATCGCTGGCGTTGAGCTCCAGCTTCTGGCGAAGAACAATGAAGTACTCGGCACTGCAACGACCGATGAGAACGGTCGGGCGACGTTCACCGCCGGTCTGATGCGTGCGACGGCTGCCCTGACGCCCGCTGTCATTACCGCCCGGAAAGGTGGCGCCGACTATGTCTTCCTCGATATGACGCGCGCGGGCTTTGATCTCTCCGATCGCGGCGTCACCGGGCGTGCTTCTCCCGGCGCCATCGATGTCTTGAGCTGGACGGAGCGCGGCATCTACCGCGCTGGCGAGACAGTGCACGCGGCTGCCCTTGCCCGCGATACCGATGGCAAGGCCATCGAGAGCCTGCCGCTCACCTTCATCTTCCTGCGTCCCGATGGTGTCGAGGACCGCCGGGTCGTCAGCCAGACCAGCAATGTCGGCGGCTATGCGATCGACCTGCCCGTTCAGGAAAATGCCATGCGGGGCACCTGGACGATGAACATTCACACCGACCCAAAAGGCTCGCCCATCGCGACAAAAACCTTCCTGGTCGATGACTTCGTGCCCGATCGTACCGATATAGAGATCAAGACAGAGGCGAAGGTTATCGGTCCGGAGACGTCAGCGACAATCAACATATCGGGCAAGTATCTCTATGGCGCGCCGGCGGCAGGGCTGTCGCTCGAAGGCGATGTCGTGATCAAGCCGACCCGCCAGGCGGACGCCTTCCCTGGCTACTTCTTTGGCCTTGCCGACGAGGAAGCCAGCGAAGACACGCGGCAGTCCATCGAAGGCCTGCCCGACCTCGACGAAAATGGGGAAGGGATTACCGACTTGACTGTCGGCGATCTGCCGGCGACGACGCAGCTTCTGAACGCCACGGTATATATCCGCATGCAGGAAGCCGGTGGCCGCGCCATCGAGCGTTCGCTCGTCCTTCCCGTCAAGAACCAAAGCCCGATGATCGGCATCAAGCCGGAATTCTCCGGCGACCTTGGCGAGAATTCGATCGCGAACTTCACCGTTATCGGCGTTGATGCAGACGGGGCGAAGCAGGCGATGAGCGGCCTGCGCTGGAAACTCTATAAGCTGAACCGCGATTATCAATGGTATCGCGACGGCACCGCCTGGAAATACGAGCCGATCTATACGGCCGAGCAGGTTGCCAACGGCAATCTCGATGCGTCCCTGGACGGAGCGAAGATATCGTCTCCCGTCGGCTGGGGGCGCTACCGCCTCGAGGTTGAAAGCACGCAGACCGACGGCCCTGCTTCGAGCGTGGAATTCGATGCGGGATGGTTCGTCCAGGCAACGTCGACGGAGACGCCTGACGGGCTTGAGATCGCGCTCGACAAGGAGAGCTACAGGATCGGCGAGACGGCGAAGCTGAAGGTCTCATCGCGCTACGCAGGCGAATTGATGATCGCGGCCGGTACGGAAAACCTCGTGGCCATCCAGAACGCATCCATTGGCGAGAACGGTGGTGAAGTCGATATTCCCGTCACTTCAAATTGGGGGGCTGGTGCCTATGTCACCGCGACATTGTTCCGCCCCGGCGACGCTCAGGACAGCCACATGCCGATGCGCGCGATCGGCGTGAAATGGCTGAAGGTCGATCCGGCGGAGCGGGCACTGGAGGTTTCGATCGATGCGCCTGAGAAGATGCTGCCGCGCGCGCCGCTGCAGATCAGCCTTGCCGTTGCCGGCGCAGGCGCCAACGAGGACGCCTATGTGACGGTTGCGGCGGTTGATGTCGGCATTCTCAATCTGACCCGCTACGAATCACCAAACCCTGAAGACTGGTATTTCGGCCAGCGCCAGCTCGGTCTCGAAATTCGAGATCTTTACGGACGGCTGATCGACGGTTCGCTCGGCTCGACCGGCAAGCTGAGGACCGGCGGGGATGGCGGCGCAGTCGCACTTCAAGGGAGCCCGCCGACGCAAAAGCTGGTTGCCTTCTTCTCAGGCCCGGTGAAACTGGATGCCGAGGGCAAGGCGAATGTCAGCTTCGACATTCCCCAGTTTAACGGCACGGCCCGCGTAATGGCAGTCGCCTGGTCGAAAGCCGGCGTTGGCCATGCGACGAAGGACGTCATCATTCGTGACCCTGTCGTGGTGACGGCGAGCCTGCCGGGCTTCCTCGCCCCCGGAGATACCTCCGAGCTTCGGCTCGATATCGCCAACACGGACGCGCCGGCAGGCGACTTCAAGCTGACCGTTGCCGGCAACGATGCCGTGCGCATTGGCGAGGCATCACAGACGATCCATCTCGAGGCCGGCGCCAGATCAGCCGTGACGCTCGCTGTTACCGGCACGAAACCGGGCCATGGCAGCGTTTCGATCAATCTCGCTGACGCGGCCGGCCTGTCGCTGGATCAGACGGTTGACGTCACTGTTCGACCAGCAGTTCTGC
Organism: Hyphomicrobiales bacterium; assembly: GCA_900466985.1. GTDB lineage: Bacteria > Pseudomonadota > Alphaproteobacteria > Rhizobiales > Rhizobiaceae > Rhizobium. Next base: position 3,272 of record UBOA01000006.1, on the reverse strand, counting down.
CGATGACCGAACGCCGCGTCCTGGCGCTCAATCCAGCAACCAGGCTGACGGTCGACAAGGCATTGCTGGCAGACAGCGTTCTACAAGGCGCCTCCGTCAGCGTCAGCGTCACACGTTCGGCCGCCTTCGACATACCAGCTCTGCTGATGTCGCTCGACCGTTACCCGTTCGGCTGCGCCGAGCAGACGACCAGCCGTGCGCTGCCGCTGCTCTATCTGAGCGAGCTTGCCGATGAGGCTGGCCTGGAGGATGACGCCGACGTCAAGAAACGCGTTCAGGACGCAATCTACCGCGTGCTTTCCTATCAGGCGTCCGCCGGAAGCTTCGGCCTTTGGGGACCGGATAGTGGCGACCTCTGGCTCGATTCCTATGTCACCGATTTCCTGACACGCGCACGCGAGCAGAAATACGACGTCCCGGATCGCGCATTCGCGCAAGCGCTGGAGAACCTTCAGAACGCGCTGAGCTATGACATCAATGTCAAGGATCAGGGCGACCAGATTGCCTACGCGCTCTACGTTCTCGCCCGCAACAAGAAGGCCGCGATCAGCGATCTTCGCTACTATGCCGACACGATGATCAACGACTTCCCGACGCCGCTTGCCAAGGCTCATATCGCAGCAGCACTGGCGCTCTATGGCGATGCGACGCGCTCGAAGAACATCTTCGTCGACGCCTTGCAGATGTCGGAACAGTCGATGGTGACCCGCGTCAATCTCTCCAGAACGGATTACGGCTCGATCCTGCGCGATGGCGCCGCAATCCTTGCGCTTGCAGCCGAGAGCCGTCCGGTCCCGCCGGTGGTTCCTGAATTGGCGAAGGCTGTCGCCAAGGAATGGAACAGCAGCAAATACACGAGCACCCAGGAACAGGCTTGGATGCTGCTCGCCGCGCGCGCCATCCAGGGCGGTGATGACTCTATCAAGATCGACGTCAACGGCGCGCTGCACAATGGCGCCTACATGGCGACGATGACCGGGGATGCCTTGATGGGCAATGCGCTCACACTCACCAACCAGACCGGCGAGCCCGTCTCGGCGGTCGTGACGACAGTCGCGGCCCCTGTCGTGCCGCCGCCCGCCGGCGGTGACGGGTTTGCCATCGAGCGCACCTACTACACGATGGATGGCGAGCAGGCGAATGTGACCGAAGCCAAGCAGAACGAACGCTATGTCGTTGTGCTGCACATCACGGAAACCAACGACTGGCCGTCGCGGATCGTCGTGACGGACTTGCTTCCGGCCGGCTTCCAGATTGACAATCCGAGCCTGGTCGACAGCGCGCAACTGACAAACTTCGACTGGATCGGCGAGGTCACGGCGGCCCACACCGAATTCCGCAATGACCGTTTCGTGGCCGCGTTCAATCGGTCGGCGGACGACAATCGGGAAATCAATGTCGCTTATGTCGTGCGCGCCGTGACACCCGGCATCTACGATCATCCGGCCGCCGTCGTCGAGGACATGTATCGACCGCAGCTCTCCGCACGCACCGCGACCGGCAAGATGGAGGTTACGACAGCGTCGAAATGAGACTGGGAAGGAAGCTCGCGATCGGAAGTGCTGCCGGCATCATCCTTGCCAGCGCAGGGTTGATCTTGCTTGATGTCGCCGACCGGGCCTATCCGCCGCCGCTCGACAAGGCGGAAACGGTCTCCGCGGAAGTGGTCGATGCGGATGGTCAGTTGCTGCGTGCGTTTGCAACGCCTGAAGGCCTCTGGCGTCTGAAAACCACAGCCGCCGATGTTGATCCGCAATTCCTCAAGATGCTGGTCGCCTACGAGGACCGGCGGTTTTACAGCCATGCCGGTGTCGATCTGCAGGCAATGGCACGTGCCGCCCTGCAGTTCGTTACCAATGGTCGCATCGTCTCCGGTGCATCGACGCTGTCGATGCAGGTCGCTCGGCTGATCGAGCCGCGACAGGGCCGCTCGCTTTCGGCGAAGATCCTGCAGATGGCACGCGCCATCCAGATCGAGCGGCGGCTATCAAAGGAGCAGATCCTCGATCTCTATCTGACGCATGCGCCCTACGGCGGCAATCTCGAGGGCGTGCGGGCGGCGAGTCTCGCCTATTTCGGCAAGGAGCCGCGGCGGCTGACGGTCGCAGAGGCCGCTCTCCTCGTCGCGCTGCCACAGCTGCCTGAAAAGCGCCGCCCGGACCGCAACCTCGAGGCGGCCGAAGCGGCGCGCAAACGGGTGCTTGAGCGTATCGCGGTCGCCGAGGCTGTCGGCGAAGGTGAGGCGGCGCGTGCCGAGATCGTGCCGGTGCCATCTCAACGCATTCAGCTTCCGGCCCTTGCGGCGCATGTTGCCGAAGCGGCACGACGCAAGGATCCGAGAGCACGGCAATACGAGACGACCCTGAAGAAGCAGGTGCAGGCGGGATTGGAGGCGGTTGCGCGCGCCTCCGCCTTGAAACTCGGCCCGAAGCTGTCGATCGCCATGGTCATGGCCGATGCACAGACGGGCGACATTGTCGGCGAGGTCGGCTCGGCCGACTACTTCGATGCCAGCCGTTCGGGCTGGATCGACATGACGCGCGCCAGCCGTTCGCCAGGCTCGACGCTGAAGCCATTCATCTATGGCCTCGCATTCGAAGAAGGCCTTGTCAGCCAGGAGACGATCATCGAGGACCGCCCCGCCGATTTCTTCGGCTATCGGCCCCGGAATTTCGACATGAGCTATCAGGGCGACGTCACGGTGCGCGAGGCGCTGCAGTTGTCGCTGAACGTCCCGGCGGTGAAGCTTCTCGATGCCGTCAATCCGGCCAAGCTGCTGATCCGTTTTCGGCGCGCCGAGGTGCGTTCCCTCCTGCCCCCGAACGAAACGCCTGGCCTGGCAATCGGTCTCGGCGGGCTCGGCATCACGCTGAAGGATCTGGTCCAACTCTACACCGCGCTTGCCAATCGCGGCCAGCCGGTCCGCATCGGCGATGGCGTCAGCGACCGCCCCGGCAAGATCGATGGCGAGGGCATGCTTGATCCGGTGGCGGTCTGGAATATCGCCGACATCCTATCGGGCGTCATTCCACCGGCCGGCGCTCCGAAACGCGGGATCGCCTACAAGACCGGCACCAGCTACGGCTATCGCGACGCCTGGTCCGTTGGCTACGATGGCCGCTACGTGCTCGGGGTCTGGGTCGGGCGCCCCGACAACAGCGCTGTCCCGGGATTGACGGGTTACGGCACCGCCGCGCCGATCCTCTTTGAAGGTTTCGCAAAGTCGGGGATCGCGACGACGCCCCTCCCCCGCCCGCCCTTGGGAGCAATAC